>JAUQPB010000005.1 GCA_030550585.1 Thermoproteota archaeon
TCTATCTCCGTCATCTCAGTCGATGTCAGAAACTCCCATAAGGGAGTAGAAAGAGTTAAGCTGCTTGGAAGCCTGTCCCTCACGGCTTGCAACGTAGTTTGAAACTCCCATAAGGGAGTAGAAAGCTCCAGATCTTTCCACAATGGTTGCTTAAACAGCCAAGTCCTAAGAAACTCCCATAAGGGAGTAGAAAGGGCAAAGCTAGAGGTATCTACCTGAGAAAATGAGGGTATAGAAGAGTCTGAGGGGTGTTGGTGTGGTAGTCATCTGTTTATTTTCTCTTCTCTAGTGATAGTAGTAGTGGGATTGCTGCTAGAAATAGTGTTAGACTTGTTAGGTATGGTAGTATTGGGTTTAGTTTTGCTAGTAGCCCGACTATGAGGGGTGTTGCGAGGGCTACCATTTTCTCGAAGCTTGATAGTCCGGCTAGTATGCTACTTGCTTTGTCGCTTGGTATTTTGCTGAATATCCACGATCTGTAGAAGGGTAGTGATAGGGTGTTGCCGAATTCTGCCATGATGTTTGCTGCTAGTATGGCGTAGAAGTTGGGAACTAGAAACATTATTAAGGCCCATAGAGTTCTCAATGCAAAGTATAGGGATATGACCTTGAATCTATGTCTAGGGTTTATATGCTCAGATAGGTGGGTTGCTGATAGTGATGCTAGTATTGAGGGTGGTCATCATATAGTTTACCAAGACTATCTCGGGTGCTAGATATAGTGCGAGGATCTCCAACGCCTCTAAGGTGAGTATAGCTTTGAATTCTCTATCGAATCTAAAGGTAAATACATCGCCTATCCTCTCCCTGGCATCGAGCCTGGGCAAATACTTAACCAAGTACATTACCGTGAATATTGAGGAGGTTCCTATAGCTATGAAGCCAATTGCATAGTGTATCGGCTTAGGGAATAACACACCAAAGACATATCCCAATACAATGAAGCTTATAGCCTCGCTTGGCAGTGGCAGTCTCATGTGCCATGCATAAACCTCCTCAAGCCTGTCCTTAGGGTATAGCTGCTTCTCAGCAGCTTGATACAGTGGATAGAAGATCCTAGAGACCCTATCCACAAGCAGGCCCAGCGAGATCGTTAACGGCCCTAGAAATCTGTATGAAAGCCCATAAAGAACATTCTCAACACCATCCAATACATCTATCAGGATAAGGCCATGCCTAATCGTTACTCTGTCAAACAGCCTGCCAATGAGATAGGTTAGGGGAATCGAAGCAATGTTTACCACAGTGAAGAGAAGCCCTATCTCAAGTATAGAATAGCCTGCCATAAGCATGTAGACAGACAGCATATACCAAGTGATAAGGATAGGTGATATGATTGTGTGGTAAACTATGTATCTATGAGCACCTACGAGTATATCACTCCACTTCAAAGCGCATCATCACAACTATTTGAAACTAAGAACCATCTCTACAAGTATTTCCCTTAGCTCAAAAAGGCTATCTAAGCTATATATATTCAGCGGAGTGCTCCCACACAAGCAAAGCCTTAGAACATATCGTTAAAGATCTGGATTTAAAACATTATTAAAGGTGGCAGACCAACCACAACAAAACAACACTCATAAGAATCATATGAACCACGGGTTTACAACCTATCACTAGACCAACAGCTCGACACACACCTGAAGTGGCACGGCAAAATCTATACAATGTTCGCCATCACATAAAGCAAAGAGGTGCTGGAATTCGCCACGCTACAAGAGCTCATTGGCTGGATAAACCAGAAGCTATACTCCTAACCACAACCGTTTTTATCAATGTTTGCTATATACTTTAAATTCTCTTTTGAGAGAAAAGAATGCTTTTGCACAAGGTTCTCGGAGAAATCTTGTACAGGCTTAAGGCTGTGTAAAGTTTCTGACGAGACTCGTTTAAACGATATTAAAACCCATACCCTCTCTTTTCTGTCAATTGACAAGCTGACCAAGAATAAATATAGCCATATAGATTATCTCACTACACATCACGATAATAGTTGAGGTGCATTATAAAAAATAAACACCGGTTTAAGCCTGCGGAGCCGGAGGACCCGGGTTCAAATCCCGGCGGGCCCGCTACACACTTTATGTAACTCCACACTTTATCTATTGTTTAATATAGCTTAAGCTTGTTATATCCGGAATTTTCTAACTGCCTCGGTTATGTTCCATACTTCTACCACGACATGGTTCCTCGGGTTGCTGAAGCGATTGTCCGTGCCTGGAAAAATCATAGAGAAGGCTAAAAATAGTGGGTACGGGCAACCACTATATATGTCGAGGAGGTCTAGGGTATCCACGAAATTAAATTATATATAAATATATAATGTGAAACTATTTGGGTGTATTAGGAACACTGTATAGAATATTGCGCAGTAAGCTTGCTTAATCTCTCCTGGGAAATTAAGGCATGAGTTTTTGCTTGATTTAAAAGTGTATTATGGTAACTCAGTACTTGTTTCCTTTACTGATATCAATTGATGATAAAGTTTTCACATACTTTGATGCTACTTGCCTTAACTTTGCATCGTCTGTTACTAGTGTTAATTTCTCTTTCATCGCTGTGTGGATGTAGGATGCATCATAGATGGTTAAGCCTTCTCTGAGTGATAAAGTGAGAACCTCTTTCTCGAATTCCCTTATAGTGTGTATTTCCACTATGTTGAATATGCTTGTGAGGATCTCCACGAGCTTAAAGCCGGTCTCCACACCGATCCTCTTGATTAAGTATACCTCTTTCCACACAGCATTAAGAGATTCATATAGTGCTAGATCCAAAGTGTGTGCTTTCACGAAAATACTTAAATCACCACGCTTCACCAGGTTCACAATAGCACTTGAATCCAGTAGGAACAATTCTACCTCCTCTCTCTATCTCCACGTATTAGATCTACCACTTCTTCATCTGGAATACTGGCTATTTCACCTAGTATATTCCTTAGTTTCTCTTCAAGCTCAGCTAGAATTCGTTTCTTAACTTCTTCCTCTAAAGCCTTCTTTATGATTGGTCCTGGTTTAATCCCATATTTATCCATAAGTTCTTTCAATTTCTTAGGTATCTTAGCTGAAACAGTCACATAAGTCATACTCTTAACCAATAATACTTTTTCAATGTAAACCAATATAAGGTTTACTAATAAGTGCACCTATGTTGCGCGTGTTTCAGTTGTTCTGTGACAACTGGGTATTGCTGGTGGTGTAGCAGGTGGAGCAGCTGGTGTTGCTCTCGGTGGTTTCATAGGCTTAGTAATAGGCTTCACAACACAACAAGTGCTGAGGCAAGCAATTGTGGGAATGTTCCTACTACTAACTAGCTAGACCATTCAAAATAAACGACGTGATCGATGTTGCAGGTGAAAGCGAGGTTAAAGTAGAAGATATAACAACGCTATTCACGATTGTTAGAAGGAAAGACGGGTTCCAAGTACTAATACCAAGCAGCGCTATCATAGGCCAAAAGATCGTTATTAGGGAAAGAGCGAAAGAGTAGCATTTACACAGTGATAAGACAAGTAAGTTTTTATAAATCTCCTTCCCTAATTGTACTTTTTCTACTTGTAATCATAGTGTAATCTGCAAGGAATTCGAAAATAGCTCCAAGTGCTATCAATCCAAGTAGTAACAAATCCAATTGCCTTCAACGTATAGTGCTGGGAAATCATTGAAAGTATAGTTGATAACTATTCCACTTCGTCAAATATAGCTTAAATCACCTGGGTTCACCTCTTTATATGCTTGTTATATTAGTATACTATAGACTAACTCTATATCGAAGAAGTTATCGCAGAAAACACAGAAACTTCCTCAATTTCACCTCGTCGATAACTACTATTGAAACATAACCTCGTCCTTTAGGACAGAGAGGAGGTAGACCGCGGTGGCTGTTCATCTAGGATCCAGCGGGTTGTTTGTTTCCAGGAGAGGAGGTTTCTTTGAGCATCTCCAGGTAGTCGAGGACGTTCTCTTCCTTTGCCCTTGTCTCTAGAATCACCGAGTGTTTAATTAAATAATACTAAATAATACTTAGAATCTTAATTACTGCACGGGTGGTTGGCTTATTCAGTGCTGAGGTTGCCAGGAGGCTTCAGTCAAGGTTATCCATGATTGTACTTGAGGAACTAGATGATTTTCCAAGCTTGGATTTAGAGACTATTAGATTTATCGCGGGCTTCGACTCCTCGTATGCTGGGAACATACAGTGTGCTGTAGTAGTTGTCTATGATCTCCAGGCAGGTCGAGTGGTCGAGAAAACCCATGTAGGTGTTTCTGTTAAAGTACCCTATATTCCTGGATTACTGGCTTTCAGAGAGATACCTGGGTATATGAGAGCATATGGTAAACTAAGTGTTAAACCAGATGTATTAATGATTGATGAACATGGATTAGCTCATCCAAGAGCGTTTGGAATAGCGACACACCTAGGGTTAATCCTGAATAAACCAAGCATAGGAGTGGCGAAGAAGCACCTACACAGTGAAATAGTAACAGTAGACAATAGGAAAATAGTGAAAGCACATGGAAGAATAATTGGCGAAGTAATAGAGCATGAAAAACAGAAAATATATGTAAGTATAGGATACAAAATAAAACTCGAAGACGCGGTAAAAATAGTGAAAAAACTACTAGTCGAAAACAAGAAGCTACCAATACCACTACAAATAGCAGACGAATACTCAAAAACAATTAAAAATAAATACTACAAGTAGTAAAATAAGGGCCCGTTGCCTAGCCAGGATAGGGCGCCGGCCTGCAGAGCCGAGTACATGGATTCAAATCCCGGGATTTACTACACACCAGGTTTTACACAATCGGTTAAAGTGCTTTTTATACCTTGTGTACCAAGTCAATTCTAGTATGGTGTAAATCTTGAGTAGGTGTAGTACCATACGGTATCTTGATGGTGCTGCGACACGGTTTATTGATAGCTCTCGTCACATAATTGAATGACTATAGTCTTCCGTGGGATTATGAGCTGAAAGAAAGATAAGGGAAGTACCCGTCTAAGAGACAACACCAGAATCTGTCGAGGAGAGGTCGAAAACGGTATGAGAAGGTCTATATATCTATCCTGGGCTACGAGGTTAAGAGAAACCAGTTCCTCACGGGATATTGTTTTCAATTGCCACACTTGATTTTCAGAGTATTTTTTTTAGCGGAAGTGAGGTGGGGTTGTGGGATTTGTAGCGAGCCTCGGGGTAGAGGTATATGCGGATACTAGCTAAGCTATTTTGGGTTAGGCATCTTGAACGTGAGTTAGACTTATTAGTTCCGGGGCGGAACTAGGTTCCTGGGCGGAACCGTGGCGCTATTTGATGTGAGGCCTAAGTCTCGGAGGGAGGAGCTGTTTGATAGGGAGAGAGAGCTTGGGGAGCTTGGCTCAGCTGTTTCTCGTGGACACCCGTTAATTCTGCTTCTTGGTGTTAGGCGTATTGGCAAGACGAGTATTCTCAGAACTTTTCTCAGTACTGTCAATGGTATATACGTTGATATGAGGGGTGTTGTTAGGAGGCAGGATCTGGAGGCTAGGGTTGCAGACTATGTGAGTGAGCATTTGGATAGGTTTAGGAGGTTTTTAAGTGGTGTGAGAGGTGTTTCTATAGCTGGTCTCTCTATCGAGATTAGGTGGAGGGGTAGGGACTCAATCAGTTTTCTGGGTCTTCTCGAAGAGTTGAACAAGAGGGGAGAGAGGTTCGCTATAGTCTTGGATGAGGTGCAGCATGCGAGACCTCCTCTGTCCGCCGAGCTCAGAAACGCTATAGCCTATGCCTATGACAACCTAGAGAACATCACGTTCATTATAGCAGGCTCTGAAATAGGTATGGTACGCGATTTCCTCAGGCTCGATGACCCCTCATCCCCTCTATACGGCAGGCATGTACATGAGATAGCTGTTGAGAGGTTTAGCATGGATCTGTCGAGAGAGTTTCTGTATAGAGGATTTAGAGAAGAGGGTGTAGAACCCCCTAAAGAAGCTATAGAAGAGGCGATCAACTTCTTCGACGGCATCGTCGGGTGGCTCGTCCTCTTCGGCAGAAGCTATGTAGATGGCGCCAGAGACTTCAGCTACATCAAGAGACTGGCAATTGAAACAGCTCTACAAGAACTCAACAAACTCACCAACAGAGAAAAAGCAGTTCTAAAAGCCGTGGCACACGGCTGCAGAAACTGGAGTTGCGTAAGAGACTTCATAGCCGAGCAACACGGAATCCTCCTACCAAAATCAACACTATCAAGAGTCATAGACAAACTCGAAAAACTCAGCATAATAAAAGACTACACATTCCTAGACCCAGTATACAAAGAAGCCTCCAAAAACCTACACACAACTCTAACCTAAGCAACAAAACCCACAACACCCCACCCCATCTAGGAGATCAAGAAACTTTCTACTCCATTATGAGAGTTTCTTGTATACTATATTCACGTAGATGTGGTTTCTGTCTAGTTGTCGAGAAGGTTTTGGAGAGTGTTTGACGATGCTCTAGAGTCGATGGGGATCTCTGGTGATGTGTAGATGAAACTGTTGGGGTCTAGGGTGGGATAAGAACACAGGTATCGTATGTAAACCCTTTTGAGGTTGTCTCTATAACAGCTTTGCTGTATGTAGATAGCATCGGCATCGTATACCCAGTAAGAGCTTGGCTATTGTGAAATTAGGTTAGAACTGTGGTTATATCGCCTACGCTTGTCACTACTGGGGCGGATGCGGTTGCAGGGTCTATCCTGAGTTTGGCTAGTATGATTGGCAGTAGTGCACCGACTATGTCTGCTACATAGCATGACACGGCCAAGGCTGTGGAAACCACTGTGGCTATTTTTAGTGCGTAGTCCATGTCTCTGAGGGATAGAAACGGTATTGCAAAGCCTATGGCGAAGGCAAGTGGTGCTAGCATTAGAAGCGTAAGTGTTGTGGTGATAAACTCTTTGGCTATAACCTTCAGCACATCTCTTCTAGACACCCTCACCTCTCCTGTAACAAGACTCCTCAAAAATATCTATTGCCTCGCCAACAGTCATACTATCTTCGAACACCGGTATCCGGGTAGTCATTATACCCCCAACACTTTCAGGTGGAAACCTCATTATCTTTCCAACTTCTGATGAAAGCTCTGGCGGAAGTAGCTTGAGTATCTCAAGCCTCGTTTTAGACGGTAGTTTGTAAAGAACATCGGCAATCTCATCTACAGGAAGCTTTGCCAACAACTTAACAATATCATCAACACCCCTAACCGATGCTATCCCATAAACAATCTCATCTGGGAGCCTAGCCAATACCTCAACAAGATTCTCAAGATTTGAAACAGCAAAAATCTTTCTCCGAGCGCTACTATCAAGCCTTATAACCACATCCATAGCATTTGGAGGATCTAGAGAATTGAATATCGATACAGCCTTCTCAACATCGTTACTCTCGACATACCCATTAATAATATCCACAACATCAGTCACATTACTCGACTCACTCATTACAGCACCCAACTCGATGCATTCGAATTGGAATAGATATAGATTATTTGTAAACTTTAGCTGAAGCTGATATAGATAACGACACACTCAAATAGTGGCCAAGAACACTAGGCTCAAGTCTGGTATAGATTTATAATTGTTGCTGTCACCCTTCTCTACAACCCCGTCTTCGTTGCATAAGTCGAGAAACCAGTCATTCACTATCCAAGAACTTAAGCTTCCTGTTTCTAGAAACTAGCCCCAAAGAATTGCTATAACTGTGTATATGGTATGACTTGACAGTTCTTCGCATGTATTATCAACATCGGCACAAATATTTTGTCGACCCATTTGATTCGGCTCCTCAGCAAATCTGTAAGCATGCAATAGCAGTGACCATAATCTTAGCAAGTATCTTTTCCTTACTTCCCACTCCCAAAAACTCTACGGCAAGCTCTAGTCAAAATATGTTGGCGAGGGGAGCACTCTTACAGAGGCCTATTTACTAGCTAACCGAAAGTATTTCACACTACGATGAACTCTCTAACAAGTCTTGTGAAACAATAAAAACTACAGGTCTGGCATGGGTGTGTGGTGTTTGTTTGTGGTTGTTCTAGGTTTTTCTAGTAGGCCTATCTTTTGTAGCCAGTTCTGCACTCTTTGCTGTAGGTCTCTTCCCCCATCTTCGTAGACTACAAGCTCTGGGAGTATTTTTGAGTTGGGGCACAGCCTCTTGATCTCTTCGATTGATCTTCCCTTGCCGCCTCCTCCGTGGGTTATGAATGGCGCTATTGTCTTTCCTGAAAGGTTGTGGTTTGCGAGGAACGATGCTACTGGCGGTGCTATTGTCCCCCACCAGTTTGGCGAGCCTACGAAGACTATGTCGTACTGCTCGATGTTTTCAATCTTTGTTTTTAGTGGTGGGAGGTAGCCAGACTCTATCTCCCTCTTGGCTTGTCTAAGAGTTTCTGAGTAGGAGGTTGGATACGGCTTTTCCGGCACAAGCTCGACAATATCTCCCCCTACATATTCGTGGATGACCTGGGCAACTCTCCTAGTGTTTCCAGACCAGCTGTAGTAGACTATGAGGGCTTTGGCCATGGTTCACCCCCAGCATACTGTGTATTTGACTATTACCTAGTACGGTATTTTAATGCTGCAGAGGCGTTTTACTTGTTCTGGGTCTCTATGTGAAAAGAATAGGCTTTTTCCCTGTGTACAGTGCTGCAACATCGTCTTCAGCGTCTCAGCATATAAAGGGCGATGTTGTGCAAGTGCTTAAGAGTGTTGTGATATAGAAGATGAAAATGGTGGGGTGCCAAGCCCATGATAAGAGTTAATGTTGTTAGCCACCCCTATGCCCAGGCCATCTTAACAGTGCTTAGGGATAGGAGGACTTCGCAGATAGAGTTTAGAAAGGGTTTGGTGAGGGTTGGCAGGGTTTTGGGCCTTGAGATGGTGAAAGAGTTTGAGGTGGAGGAGTGCGAGGTCGAGACACCGCTTGGCACCAGGGCCAAGGGTATAAGGATTAAGGACCTCGACCGAGTGGTTATAGTTACTGTGCTTAGAGCTGCATGGCCTCTGACAGAAGGGCTTGTCAAAATATTCTACAACGCTAGGCAAGGCGTTGTGGCGGCTAGGAGGCTTGAGGAGAGGGGGATGCACAACCACGAGTTCGAGATTGAGGTGGCCTACGTGAAAATCCCGGCAATATCGCCCAACGACATAGTCATTGTAAGCGATGTGATGGTCGCGACAGGCTCGACCATGAGCAGGGTTCTGCGAGAGGTTATACGATATGGAAAAGCCAAGAAATACTTCATAGCATCTGTTATAATAACCCCAATAGCCTTTGAAAAGCTTAAAAAGACTGCTGAGGAGCTGGGCATCGACCTAACAATATACACCCTATCGATAGACCCACAGATAAACGAATCAGGGTACATAGTGCCTGGGCTGGGAGACGCTGGCGACAGGGCATTTGGCTCATAACCAGCGGTTGCCGGGCTCAACCCCTATTCAAAAATCTTTGAAAGCAGTACAAGCAGCTGTGGAGACACGGTGTTCCACACCTCATCTACATATTGGTGTTGGTCACAGCAAAACCTTCTGGAAAATTCGTCTAGTACATAATTTTGGCAAAACAACATTTTTCCTGTTGTACCCCCAACACCACTGTTATTTAGGTTCTGTAGACCTCAAAGACTTATGTAGCAATTTGTATACTGTTTCATGTAGGTGTGGTTTTTGTCTACAGCTGTCTTGTCTATTAGGGTTCGGCGAGAGCTTAAGGAAGAGGCTGAGAGGCTTGGCATAAACATTAGAGCTGTTGTTGAAAAGGCGTTGGAGGAGGAGATCCAGAGGGTCAGACAGGAAAAGTTTAAGAAAGTTGTTGAAGAGGCTCTAAAATATGTTGACATCCCCGTTGATGAGTGGGTGAAAACAGTTAAGGAGTCTAGGTTCGAGAGGTAGTGTTGCAACATGGTTCGCAGATACCTTCTCGATGCCTCGACCCTCTACCCACTGGTACTCAAGTTGGGGGAAGGCCTAATCAGATACTCCAACAGGTTTGCTGTTCTCGATATAACCATATATGAGGTTGGGAATACCATTTGGAAAGAGTTTAGAAGAGGTAGGATAAAGAATGTGGGTATTGTGTGCAAACTATTTGAAGAGATCTTTAATGTGGTACACATTCTGAGACCACAAATGCCATTGGACAAGGTTGTGGAGCTTGCAGTCAGCGAGAACCTCACACTCTATGACGCTGTCCATCTATATGTGGCGCGAGCACATGGAATAAAGCTTGTTACAGAGGACAGCGATTTGCAGAGGTTCTCCGAGGCAATCAACACAGATCAGCTACTGAAGGAGCTGCAGGCTGTTGGCTAAGCTTTTTACGAGTGTTGTTGCGGCAGCCGGTAGATTGGTGGGGTTGGACAGGCATCTAAAGTCTCTCAATTTTTAGGTGCAACACTTTTTATCTAAGCTCTACACAGCCCGGTTTTTGGTGTTGTGGCATGGGTTTGAAGTTTGGCAAGGGGTTCAGATTCGGCTTTTCGACTGTTGGTGTTCAGCATGAGATGGGGTTGCCTGGCTCAGAGTTTGAGAGTGACTGGGTTTTGTGGCTGAGAGACTACGAGAATATTGTTGCCGGTGTTGTAAGTGGTGATAGGGCTGAGAACGGCCCTGGCTACTGGCATCTGTTTAGAGAAGACCATGCTAGGGCGGCCTCTATAGGCATGGACGCCGCCTGGATAACCATTGAGTGGGCTAGGATATTCCCCAAGCCGACATATGATGTGCAAGTGCCTGTAGAGAAAGACTCTGAGGGCATCAAAGCTGTGAACATAGACTATGAGCACATTAGAAAGCTTGGGGCCTACGCAAATAGAGATGCTGTTGAACACTATAGAGAGGTACTCATGGACTGGCGTAGCAGAGGCGGCATGGTCGTTGGCTGCCTCTTCCACTGGTCTCTACCAACATGGCTCCACAACCCCGTGGCTGTAAGAAAGCTTGGTGTAGACAGAGCCCCCAGCGGCTGGGTCGATGAGAAGACGGTTGTGGAGTTCATAAAATTCGTGGCCTACATAGCCCACGAGCTGGATGAGGCTGTTGACATGTGGTACACAATGAACGAGCCCCTGGTGATAGCGAGGCTTGGCTACATAGACATACACTCGGGCTTCCCACCAGGCTACCTAAGCCTAGAGGCATATGAAGCCGTTGTCAAGCATCTCATAGAAGCCCATGCAAGAGCCTATGACACGATAAAGCTCTTCTCCAAAAAGCCCGTCGGGATTGTCGAGTCAGTCGCTTGGTACACGCCCAACACAGAAAACGATGGTGGTGCAGCTCAAAGAGCATTCGAAGACAATCTAGCTGTTCTAGACGCTGTGACTAGGGGTGTCTACCGCGGGCTTAGAAACTCCTTCGAGAGGGAGGATCTGAGGAACAGACTCGATTGGATAGGCCTAAACTACTACACCAGAACCGTTGTCAGAGCAGACACCAAAACGCTGTGGGGGTATAAAGCTGTACACGGTTACGGCTATCTATGCAACCCCGGCAGCATCTCCAGAGATGGGAGGCCTTGTAGCGACTTTGGCTGGGAGGTCTACCCCGAGGGGATATACCATGTGCTTAAAAGCCTCTATGAGAGGTACAAGCTCCCAGTCTACATAACAGAAAACGGTGTTGCAGACGCCGAAGACAGGCTCAGACCAAGGTTCATAGTCTCCCACTTATACTGGGCATACAAAGCACTATCCGAAGGAGTTGACTTGAGGGGGTACTTCCATTGGAACCTAATAGACAACCTAGAGTGGGCAAAGGGCTACAGCATGAGGTTTGGCCTATTCTACGTCGATATGGAGACCAAGAAGAGGTGTGCCAGGCCAAGCACCTACATATTCAAGGAGATTGCACAGCCAAAGGAAATCCCAGACGAATTTCTACACCTCGTATACCCAGCAAAGACATGGCCATAGCGAAATAGGTGGAAGACAGCTTAGCTTTCCTTCTCCTTCTCCTCCTCTATTACATTTCCATAGACAGCTGCTATCCCCAGCTCCTCAGCTCTCTTCAAAGCATCTTCAAGTATGTCTACAGCGACAATTATCTTCCTATCTGGTCTCCTGCCAAGAACCTTCTCAAATATCTCGCATCTCGTCTCAAACCACTCGACATCGTCTGCATCAGCAAATGATTTAACCTCTATGAAGAAGACCTTGTCGTCGTGTACATATATATCCATTTCAAGTTTGGCTCCCTTCCTATAGTACACGCCGTTAACATCCTTTATAGTGATCTTCTCAACCCTCTCACCCTCAACACCAAACGACTTAAGAACATCTTTATAGAGACTAAGAATAGTCTTCTCCAAGTCGATACCAAGTCTACGCCCAAGAGAGCCAACAGAAACCTCTAAACGCTTCAAAGACCTTGAATGCTCCTCCAACCTCTTCACAATCTCATTAAATTTCCTGTCATGCTCTTCAAGTCTAGCAAAGACTTCAGTAAATCTCTTGTTTATCTCCTCCCACCTCCTCTCCTCCAACTCAACAAACCTATTGAAATCCTCTCTCAACCTCTTCAACTCACTTTCAATAGCTTCGAACCTCTTGTATGCCTCCTCCCACCTCCTGTTATTCTCCTCCCAACGCCTATTATTTTCCTCCCACCTCTTATTATTCTCTTCCCATCTTCTGTTGTTCTCCTCCCACCTCTTCTCCTGCTCCTTAACAAAAACAAGAAAGTCTTCTCTAAGCCTCTTCAACTCCTCCTCATGCCTATCAAGCCTCTTCAAAACCTCCCCAAAGCCGATAAGACCGGCTATAGCATACCTAAACTCCTCATCCTCCTTCAAAAGCCTGAGAAACTCGCTCTTGAGGCTACTGTTATTGGTGGTGGATGCTACACACATTTGATGCAGCCCAACAAACCTCTCAGCTTATAAAATGAGTTTGGCTTCCTAGAAAAATAAACATTTTGCTCGCCAGAGCTGTTGTCACGCTTATTAACTATGTACTGATAGGATAGTAATTGATGTTTTGGTTTTTCAGATGGTGTCTAGTAGCGGTTTGGTGCTTTATGGAAGGTTTATAGTGGATCCGACATTGCATTCGAGCTAGTGGTCTGGGGACTCCTCTCTCAGTATAGACCTTGGTCGCTCTCCGCTACAGTGTATGGGTGCTATCTTCTCCACGCCTAGATTTAGCAGCTGTTCAACTGTCTTTCTGCATTCATTGCTGGTTGTTCCCTCCATGTGGAATCCTCCAAAAACCAGATAGGGCTTTAATTTGAGGTCTCTAACAGCCTTTGCAACTATGTTTACAATACCTGGGTGACTGTATCCAGTAATTATAGCAAGACTATCTCTGACATTTATCGCCAGAGCCTGTTCCATGGGAGGGCCACAGAGCCTGCCCACCACAGCAACGCCAGGGGCTATCCAAGCCGTTTTATCCACCTCAACAATATTTAGACCCCGAATCCCCACCTTCTTAGAGGCCCCTTCGGAACATAGACAGTTATCCCAGGCCTCGCCTCAGCCATGTAGCTCAAACCATTTGTGTGATCCCCATGCTCATGCAACACAACAGCAAATTCTATGCCCCTAGCGTCTACCCCCAAACTCCTCAAATTCCTCTCCAGAACACCTGGATCCGGACCCACATCAAACAAGAACCTGGAAGAAGGGTCTCAACAAATATGCTCAAACCCCATGCAACCTCTAGCCCAGAGCCCCCACGGCTATCCACAACAACCACAATCCTACAGCTATCAGCTGAACCCAATACCCCAACCTCCAATAACACAATTATTTATAGCGATGAATTTATAACTTTTTAATAGCATTGGCTCCTCCACCATCAAACTAGCGAATTCTATGCCCGTTGCCCCTGTCTCGTCTTTAGATATGTCTCAACAATTTTCAGTGTCTTAATTTGTGCGTCTCTAGCCCCCTGGACCTCCACATGGTTTACCCCACCCACCGCTAGAACCGCTCTTACACGATTCAAGTGGTTTTTTATGACCTTGTATATCTCGTCTAGGTCTTCGGTTATCAGCCCACCCCTCTCTGGGTCTACAAGTGTTATCCTCGCTCTATCCACTGGCTTCTCCATCTCCCACCTGTTCACAATTGTGTAGACTGCTATGGGGATTGCAAAAGCTTTTCTCAGTTTTATTAGCTGGCTGAACTCGTCTACTTCGTGTGCATAGTCTGTTACCACAACCAGTGCCGAGTTTTTCCTAACAATCGTTTTTAAGATGTTGACAACTCTGTCTATGCCTATAGAGCCCCCCACGCCCTTTTCCCTACACACAGTACTCTCGATAACCTTGATTGCTTCTCTGCCCCTCAAACCCCTATACACGTTTACATTGTGTGAGAAGATGATGAGGGTTATCCTGTCTGTGAATCTGTGGGACAGCTCCAGTAGGAGGGAGAGTGTATAGAGAGAGGCCGCCACCTTCTCCTCGTCCAGCATAGACTCTGTGAAGTCTGTTGCAAATACCACCTCCTTCATCTGCTCTACATGGAAAACCTTTGTATATAGCTTGTAGTCTCCTGTGACCACATCTAAGGATCTTGCTGACAGTCTCCAGTCTATATACCTTATATCGTCTCCCTCTTGATACTCTCTAAAATCTGCATATTCGAGCCCTATCCCAAGATACCTAGACTTGCTGAGTCCCAGCTCCATTGATGTTGCATAGGATTGCCCAAGCTTTGAATATGCCTTCGCCGTTTTGCACAGTTCTCTACTTGACAATAACTATGTCACCAACTTTGACTATGTCGCTGTAGGCTATATCCTCGAATTCTGCTGCCTCCTGCTCCTCCTCTACGAAGCTCTCCATAACCTTAGCTATCTTCTCCCAATCCCTAAACCCCTTCAGAATATTCTCAACCTCTCTAGCAACAGACAGATCCAGCTTGCTAAACCTGTAGGGGTCTCTAAACTCCACAAGCCTCTCATAGACCTCTCTATACCCAAGCCTCTTTATGTTAGAGGTGAAGGCTATCCAGTTAACAACTCTCCTCCTACTCCTAACCCTGTAAACCCTAAAACCAACCGTCTTGGGCGCAACAACAACCTCTTTGCATATGCCCAGCAAACCCCTTGAAACACTGACAACAAGCTTATTCAAAATCTGCTCAATTCTATAAACAGACTTTTGCTGCTGGACTGGCAACCCCCGGAAAGAGGCTTCCCTAGGGGTTGAAAGAAGAACTATCTTGACAGTAGAGTCGAAATCGTCTACAGAGACCCTCTTTATATCTATGAGCTGGATCTCGTCCAATGAGATAAAGCCCTTAAGCCAAACAACATCTTTTTCTGCAACCCTATACGGTATGTCTAGGCCCTCTCTCCTAGCTATGGACACCAACACCTCGAGAGGCTCGTTTCCAGAGGCCAGGCCCCTACTCGATAAAATGTGCACAAGTTTCTCCACATCAACAACAGGCTCGCTCACCCTAAAGGCGGTATATACAGAGAGCTTCACATCGTTATCCATAATCTGGGGCTCCTTGACATAGCCGTAGATAAGGGCCTCTGAGTCAACAACCATGGCATCTCTTATCTCGTCGAAGCTGTAGAACCTCCCCATGTGCTGCGACCACATAAACTTATTTCTAGACACCAAAATCTAGGCTAGACACCAGAGATAAAAGCTTTGGGCTGGGATGGCAAAGACCAGGGTGTTTATGTGCCCGCATCTAAAATAGATGTAGATGCCATTAAGACAACAGTAGGGGAGATTCTGAAGCAGCTAGACAGAGCTGTTATAGGCTATGAGACTGAGAAGAGAATTGTCATAGCATCTCTTCTTGCAAACGGGCATGTCCTGCTCGAGGGTGTGCCCGGAATAGCTAAGACAACCCTAGTCAAAGCTCTTTCTAGAGCTCTTGGGCTTTCAGAGAAAAGGATTGTTGAAATCAGTGGCGTTCCATACAAGGGCTTCTCGAGGATACAGTTCACACCAGATTTGATGCCATCGGATATAACAGGGTCTCTAGTGTTCAACATAGCTCTGAAAGATTTTGAGATTAGGTTCGGCCCCATCTTCACATACATTCTCTTAGCTGACGAGATCAACAGGGCTGTGCCCCGAACCCAATCAGCTCTTCTCCAAGCTATGCAGGAGAGAGAGGTGACTATAGGTGGCAGAACCTACCCACTCGAGATAAGGGGGCAGGGCAAGTTCTTCTTTGTGCTCGCAACGCAGAACCCTATTGAGCAAGAGGGCACCTACCCACTTCCAGAGGCACAGCTAGACAGATTCATGGTAAGGCTCTTCATGGGCTATCCGAAGAGCTTAGAGGAGGAGAGGAAGATATGCGAGCTCCACATGAACAGACTTACAGAGCCTGTTGAAGATGTTGAAAAGGTTGTGGAGCCTTCGTGGATCGTCGAAGCACAGGAGTACATAGCTGCAAACATTAAGGTGGATAGCAACGTTACAAACTATATAGTGAGGCTCGTCAGATCCACAAGACCAGAGACGTTCGACTCCATAAAAAAGTATTTTGAGTTTGGGGCAAGCCCAAGAGCATCGATAGCCCTTGTCAGGCTCTCTAAAGCAGTAGCGGCTATGAGGGGCTCTGAAGTGGTTGCCATAGAGGATGTCGACCAGATCGCTTTCCACGTCCTCAACCACAGGGTTATACCAAATCTGGAGACCGTTATGGAGGTTGGAGGGGGTTTTAGAGCAAGGATATCTGTTATAAGCGAGGGTATTGAGCTAGCGAAGAAGGTTGCTAGGGGTGGCAAGCCATGACCATGATAGAGTTTAGAGAGGTTAGCAAAAGGTTTGGAAAGGTAGAGGCCCTGAAAAACGCCTCTTTCGAAATACCCGAGAACACTGTAACAGCTTTTCTGGGGCCCAACGGTGCGGGGAAAACAACGTCGATGAAGCTGATAATGGGCTTTCTAAAACCTTCGAAAGGTGCTGTGCTTGTCTGGGGGGAGGAGCCATGGAGAAACGAGAGTATTAGAAGCAGGATTGGATATCTTCCAGAGAAACCTGTGTACCCAATGGATCTAACAGTCGAGGATTTTCTAAGTCACCTGGCAGGGCTGAGGAGATTGGGTAGAGCAGATGTCGAGAGGGTGTCAAGGCTCGTAGGACTGGAGAAGCTCATGGACAGGAAGATAAGAAGCCTGTCAAGAGGCTACCTCCAGAGAGTTGGAATAGCCCAGAGCCTCTTGGGAGAGCCAGAGCTGCTCATACTAGATGAGCCTACGGCTAACTTGGATCCAGCCGCTAGGAGAGAGATATTAGATGTTCTCAAGGTTCTGCACAAAGAGCTCAAAGTATCGATGATAATATCCTCTCACATAATACCAGAGCTACAAGAGCTATCAAACTACGCTATCTTCATAGACAAGGGAACGGTTCTAGACTACGGGTATCTCAACGACCTCTGGAGGAAATACTCTGTAGAAACAGTCTTCACAATAGAGGCTACAGACATTGAAACAGTTGCTAAGCAGCTCATTGAAAAACCTTTTGTACACGCCATCAAGCGTGTCAGCAGTGGCACCCTCGAAGTCTCTATAGACCCCAGCCACTTTAAAGTATTTGAAGCCCTCCTCACAGAGATAAACCATAAGATAAGGCGCTACGAATTCAAAACAGCCAATCTAGGAGATCTCTATGAAAAGATTGTCAAGTCCAAGCCTTAGAAGAATATACGAGCAAACAGCATACATGGCCAACAGAAGAATGAGATCCTACTCCATAGCTGTGATAATAACCGATGTCATCACCGCTTTATTCATATTGATGCTTGGATGGCAAGCCCCAGTCACAGTATTGGCGCTGCTTCCTTTAGTCCCGTCAATCAGTATCTACAAGATTGTTATAGCAGCTCAAATATCTGGCATTGCAAGAGAGATCAAATCAGGGGAGGTGCAGCTCTACCTAGCCCACACATTAACTAGAGTAGAGTATTTGTTAAGTACATTTCTATTAGCTGGTATAACACCTGCTCTCCTCCTAGTATCGACATGTAGTGTGGTGATAGCCATAGTCGCTCCAAATCTGCTTTATACAATAGGTGAGTACATTCTCTACATCTTTGTAGACCTCCTAATCTTCTCAGCAATTGTAGTATTAGTGGCTAGCCATGGTTACGAAGGCACTACAATCATTTTGGGTGTTTTCCTAGGGCTTTTCATATGGATTGCTACAAGCATTCTCCTTTTCTTTTACACATACTCAGGTTTGTCTTATACATACTCAAGTAATGTCTCTCCACTTAGCCCCCCACTACTATATCTAGTATATTTGTCGTTCTCTATCTGCGCATTGCTATCTCCCTTTACATACCGTGTACTCTATATCGCCTATACACAGACCTACAAACCCTCGCCACCACCCATTCCCCCACCAACTCCACAAACTATTATGTTGCTTGCCTTGCTATTGACTATAGCTTTGTTAGGACTGGCTTTAAGAGAAATTAAAGTTAGAGATATATAGGTTTTGTAGGTGGTGAGCTGTGATAAAGGTTGTGTTGTTTGCACTTGCACTATCAACAGCTATTATCCTAGCACTTCTTGCGGTAGCATATTTTCATCAAATAACCATTGTATATAGAGACGACAGCAATGGTCTTGTATTTAGAGAAGATCCGAAGATAATTGGAGAAACAGATGATAAGATCTGCTACATCCACATATATGATATAGCGCAACGGGGCTCTTCTCAAATACTACCTACACAGTATCCAGAGCTATACCGCTTGAATATAAACTCAATAAATATCTCGATATCATACGACATTTGGATAGGGATAAACGCCTCGATAAAAAGCGCTTCGACGAACCGTACAGTACTAACTGCGGGAACATTATTACTTAATAGTATTAAAGATGCCTCTGTGAGGGTTTTTGAGGTTAATAAGAGTAGTAGTATAGAGCTTGAGAGGATTATTAGAGAGGAGCTTCGTCGCTCACAATACTCTGACTACATACCTTTAGTTGTTGGCGAGGGCTATAGAAGGGTTATTGACTACGTTGAGCAAGTAGCAATTAAAGAAATGATGTGTAGCCCCTCACGGTTGTTCACAGGGATGATATCGAATTTAACTGTTTATAGATTTCAATGGTTATGCCCAACTTCGGATCTTCCTCACATAGGCAATGTGCATGTAGTCGAAATGTGCCTTAATAGAGGGGCTCTCATATCAATTTTACTTGGAGGCTTCATGAGAATAGACAAGGTTATTGATTTAGTTGCAAACGCAACGAGGTATAACCTCTCAGGGGATGCAATTAAAGCTATTGTTTATTCCCTCACTTTACCATTTGTACTTGACTCTATTATGGCTATGAACTACAATATTGTGCTTAGCCCACAGGCAGTGCATATTTGGAGGGCTCTAGCCTTTCTACTGGCGTTTGTCAGCGGGATATTCCTTCACTATAGGCTTAGACCTGAAGAATATAGTGGTTTTATAAGATTTTTCAGAAGGTTACGCCGGAGAATCGGTGGATAGTTACTCTATAGACTATGTAGATGGCGAGGGCCGCCACGAGTATTGGTGGTAGAAGAGGTGTGTACACATCAACTGTTTTCACAGCCTTTGCACTGACCTCTACCCTCTGAATAGCTTGCGAGGCCTGCTCCAAGGCTTTGCCGAGAGCCTCTGGTAGCTTGTCAACTGTTTCTGCAACGTATGGCTCTCCCCCGGTGCTATCCGCTATAAGCCTCATCTCCTCTATACCCTCTTGTTCGGAGCCTATGAACACAGTGTATATTGGTATTCCAAGTCTTTTGAAATCATCTAATAGCGGTCTATAGTCATTTGTATCCCCTGGGAGACCATCTGAGACGAAGACTATTGAGGCAGAAACATTGTATTCTCTATATGGTTTCAACCAGTTTAGTGCTGATCTCAGGGGGTAGCTATACATTGTACCACCATTCGCCTCAGCCTTCTCTACAGCCTCTACAATCTTGCTCCTATCGCCTATAGGTGCAACAGCTTGTTTAACTCTGTCAGCGAACTCTATGAAACCAACATCTATGCTTTGGGGGAGTCTCTTAACAACGTCTACTATAACCCTCTTGGCAGTCTCTATCTTTGTGCCACCCATACTGCCGGAGGTGTCCAATATTATTATGAGGGGCGGCCTCACATTAAATGATAGCTCGGAAACCTCTTTAGACTCTACATAGATCTGCTTCTGTGTGACAATATAGGGCTCGGCTAGAGCTAGTGAGATAAGGGCTACAAGGGCGAGTTTCAGGGCTAGGGTCGCGATTCTAAATCTCGTTCTCTTTGGGGCTAGCCTCTTAGAGGCTATAGAGGCGAGGGAGTGTCTGTATCTATAATTCTTTGAGTATAGCTTTGGGAAGAGCATATGCAGTAAGATAACAATTGTTGTGGATATGGCAAAGGCAGCTATGAATAGATAGGGGTTTTTGAGTGTGATCACAACCCCTCAGCCAGGCTAAGTATTGTGAGAGGCAGTGCCGCCAGGAGTATGTAGAGCTGTATCGAATAGTCCTTTACAGGGGTTTCGATGTAAAGCTGGCCAGAGGCTTTAAAGGCTCCGTACCTAGCTTCGACGTAGAGCTTCTCAGCTATGTAGTTGAGAGCCTCTACCTCGTTTGTTAGCATCCCAACCCTTATCACTTGAACCCCATACCTTTTACATGTCTCTTCAAAGCTAGATGCCCTAGGATCGCTACCGACTAGTATAGCGAGCAGAGGGATGTTGCCAGCTACAACAGCTTTTACAGCATCTTCTACAGGCGAGCCATAGTTTGCCGCGCCATCTGTTACAACAAGTAGTGCTGTTGGTATTGGAGATGTCTTTGCTTTTGAGAATCCAAAGTATATGGCATCGCCAATAGCAGAGTACTTTTCAAGTTCTAATTTGCTGAGAACAGAAGAGCAGGTTTCGAGAGAGCTTGTGTTTGTAGCTATGCAGAGGGGCTTCACATTGCTGCTAAACCCATACACCTCTACAGCATCTCTCCTCTCAACAGCTTTTCTAGCAATCCTCAGAACTAGGTCAACTGCGCTTCCAATTCTAGTTGGATATGCATCTGTTTTCCCCATACTCGTGGATATATCTAGTAGAATAATGATTTTTGCATTGGTTATATTTACACTGAGTATGTTGTCCATGGTCACAGGGGTGTAGGTGTATGTCACTGTATAGGGCTGTGCAACAGCAACTGCAAGAAGCATGGGAGCAATAAACTTTGCTATCAACAGAGCTCTTGCAACCTTCCACCCACCCAATCCACCAAGCTTCGATGAAAGCTCGGAAGATCTCCTCCTACTTCTGTAGAGCAATAAAGTAAGTACTGTGGCTATGGCCGGCACAAGAACGAGTGCCAGGGGGTGGTCAAACCCTATGCTAGTCATCCGATTCAGGGGGGACATAGCCGGCTCCACCACCAACACCTTGGCTACTACCGCTAGAGCTTCCCTGTTCATTGCCCTCCTGTCCCTGGCCCGGCATGCCCTGCTGGATAAGGGATAGAAGCTTGTTTCTAGCATTCATAACCTCTAGCGATAGAGGCCCCGAAACCCCTACATCCTCCAATTCCTTTTTCAGGCCGGCCAGGCGTTGCTGGTCCCCAACTCTCTCACCTTTGCACAGAGCCTCTACAACATCTCTATAGCTTTTGGCCATCTGCATAACATTGTACGCAGCTTGCAGAGACTTGAAAACATTTTCGAATCTTCTAAGAGATGCGTTTACTACCCCAACATGGTTCTCCGCCAAATAGCTGCTGTTGACATTTCTAAGAATATCTATAGCCGAGGCCGTAGAGCCAATCGCCCCAACCACTTTATCCTCGACCAAGCCGAACTTCTCAAGAGCCTCATCAACTCTGCAAAGAGCCAAAAGCTCGAGAGACTCCCTCAGAGTTGTAACAGAGGAATTCAAATCTCTATAAGCTTCAACACCTTTAACAGAGGCGCTAGCCACATATAGATAGCTTTTTGCAGCACCAACAAAGAAACTGTTGTCAGAACCATAAACAGCAGATACATTACGCAAATACCTCTCCAACCTCATCCTAACACCATAAACATCGCTGAAATCGTATCCAGAAACACCAAAACCTTTGAGAACACCCTCAAGAGCAATAGACGACTTGTTGAGATATTGAACAGCTCTAACATAATCCTCCAAAACATTTATATGAGGAGAGCTTACAACACGAGGCCAAAAACTATATATTATAAAGGCGATAGAGAGAAGCAAAATGATAAGAGCAGCCAACGAATACCTATCACGCAAAAACCTCTGACTCCAAGCCACATTAACCTCCATAAATCAAAACCTCTACAAAACAAGTATTCTCAATAAGAGAATAAAAATCTTTGCTATGCAAAAACCAAGCAAAATCCTCTATGCTCATGGGAGCTTCTAGATAAATTTGCTCGCTGGGCTGGTGTAAATTGTGTTATGGAAAATTTATTCCTCTATATAGTAGACATAATTAGTATTCAGCTTATATACCTCTATGTAGGCTCCAGGCCATATGTCAGAGCCGCTAAAAACTCTTTCTCTTGTCTGATCCTGGTTTATGTATGTATACCATGGGTCTAAGAAGAATGTTGTTCCTGCTGACCAAACCCTATAGCCAATTATATCATATTTTTCAACTATACTGAAGTCTGTATCGAATATGTAGATTCTATGGCGACTGCCAAATTCTGTGTCGGTTGCGAAGGATGCAGCAAACATGATTTGGCCTTGTGAATCTATTACCGGATATATTGTTGGATTTTCGTGTCCCTTCTCAAATATTGTTTTGACATATATGAATTCTCTTGATGTTGGACCGTTTATTCTCCATAGTATTGTTCCTGCTGAGAAACTTGATGTGAGTGCGTACCATGTCCCATTAAATTTGAAGATGGCTATGTCGTAGTGTCCCCATCTGCCACTAGGTGGAGCGTTAACCAGCTTTACATCTTCGTACAAGCCTCTAAATCGAGATTATCGCTGAACACAACCTTGGCTATTCTATGTAGCTCTCCTTGGTATGTTGCTCCCCAGTTCATTATATAGCCGTGGATTTTGCCGTCGACCCACTTAAACAATACTCCTTGACCTGTGTAAGCAGGGTTTCCACGGATTATGATGAGCTTTACCGGCTTGAAGTTTATGAAGTCCTTCGATCTGAGTATTAGCAGGCCTAGTGGTTGCCGGTAGAACCCTGCTGTTGCAAAGAACAACATATATCCTTCAGAGTCTTTTAATATGGATCGCGGATCATATTTTCCATTACTCCAATCGAATACGGGTCTAAGATCTCTCATACCCGCGCCAGCTAGCTGGTAAACTGCGAGATTCTCTATGACTACTGATGCACTGCAGATCCTCAGCAGAATTCTGGTATCATATACCCAGAGCTGAGGTGTTGAAAGCCGTGATAAAAGAATCCAGTCTTCATCAGTTTCACGTTTTGCAAATATCTCAACGGCTCCTGTTGTGTAGGCAAATAGAAGCTCAAGTCTCTCTGTATTTATTGGAATAGATATCTAATTCAAAGCCCAGCGACCCTCAAGGTATACCGTAGTGTCTCTATCGAAACCAATTTTTACACTTACATAGTGTTTATCTGAACGAGGAGACCAAAGAGACTCTAAAATCTCATTCTATACATTAGGTATGGTCAGAACAAGTCTATAGACCTTGTATCTGTCTATCTTAACTTCATTGTTATATGCATATACACATACATTCTCAGCCATTATTTCCAGCCCTCTATATGTCAACCTATATGTGTCATTAACAATCCACCTCTTATCCATAGTCTGCAAATCCTCTTGATAATAGATAACATCATCAAAGTATATAAATGGCATTACCACAGACAACCTCTCCCCAAGCTCCAAAAAAGGAGGTTGAGGTAGCTGATAAGTGGTAACTGTTCTGAACTCTGTAACAGTTTTTACCTCTGTAGCCGTTGCAGTAACCGTTGCTAACATTGATGTAGTAACTGTTTTGATATCTGTATTTGTAATCGTATTTGTAACTGTAATTGTATTAACCTCTGTCTCAACATTGATCGTAAACCTGGCAATGCTATAACCAATTAAGCTAGAAACCAGCATTACTAAAACTATTATAATGACATATTGTCTATTAAAGTGCATCACATCTTTCACTTGTAATTATAAATAAAATGCGAGAAATTCTAATAAATTTGTTATACTACCCTTATGACATTTATGTAAAGATATCCAATGCATTTATACTGCAACAGTTGTAGAAAATTCTCATAAGGGTGTAGAAATGTTTTTATATTGCTGTGTGGTTTTATGTTTTTTGGGTTGTGCGCATGGTTAGGCGTGATGCGTTGTTGGAGAAGCTCCTCAATGTTTTGCCTGGTTTTCGTGGCTATAGAAAAAAGGAGTATGTGAGGGAGGATGATAGACTTGTTAGAGAGTATATAGTGAGGGTGTTGACCGAGGCTATAAGGGATTTGGAGGAGGCTATTGCGAATATTGCTATATATGATTTTGGTTCGGCTGAGCTTTTCGATAGTGTTTTGAGGGATCTTAGAACTGTTGCTGATAGGATTAGGTGGGCTGAGCATGGTTATGCCCCTCATTTCAACATTGTTAAGATTCAGGAGGAGGATTTGAATAGGATGAGAGAGGTTGATCTATCTATTGTTGAGAATGCTGAGAAGATTAGAGAGTTTGCGGCGAGTGTCAAGAGGGATTCTATGCTTAGAAACCCTGTTAGAGAGAGGGTTCAGGAGCTGGTCAAGCTCATAGATGATGTGAGGGCTAAGCTTGTGGAAAGAGAGAAGATTGTTAGAGGCTGGGTGCAGTAGCTGGTGAGGAGCTACAAAGTTTATTAACGTTTCAAGATATGTGTCCTGTAGGTGCATGGTTTGGCTCTCAACAAGATTGGAAAGGTCATAGGCAAGGCAGGTAGCAAGATAAGTGGTTTCCAGCCTAAACTAATCGAGTGGAAGGATGCCACACCAAATGATATTGTTTGGAGATACCCGGATGAGGTAATTCCGTGGGGCTCCACGATCGTGGTTAAGGAGTGGGAGAGAGCGGTTTTCTACAGAGATGGCAAGGTCTATGGTGTTCTGGGCCCCGGCAGGCATGTTCTCGATACTCAGAATGTTCCGTTTCTACAAGGACTTGTAGAGGGGTTTTATGGGGAGAGCATATTTAGAGCCATAATCATATTTGTTAATATCAATAGGTTGCAGGGTAAGTTTGGTGGTAGAAGCCAAACCGTTGAGCTCATACCAGTCAATTTCTATGGGGTCTACTACTATAGGGTTGCAGACCCAGCTCTATTTGTTAACAAGGTTGTTGGACCTGACTCTAGATTCACTAGAGAGGAGCTTGACGAGTATATAAGGAGCTACTTCCTGAACAACCTCATGGCATTCATAAGCCAGTCTAGCATAAAAGACCTCTATATGAAGGCTGCTGAAGCTAGCAAGAGGGCTGCTATGGTACTTAGAAAGCCTTTTGATGAGATAGGGCTCATGCTTGAGGATGTCCAGTTCGAGGGTATAGATGTCCCGCCAGAGTATAGAGAGAGGATGTTCTGGTTGATGCAGGGAACATCAGCAGCCTATCTAGTACAGCAGGAGACTGCTAGAAAGTTTGCTGAAGCGATTGAGAAGACGCAGGCTGGGGGAGCAGCCTTCGGCGCAGGGGTAGTGGCCATTCCGTGGGCTCTACAGCCGCCCCCACCCCAGGCACAACAACAGCCAGCTACACAAGCCCCAGCTGCAGCAACTGCAGGTGTTGCTACAACAGCTCCTCAACAGGGTTATGTGGCTAGATGCCCATACTGCGGCCAGGCACCTGTGCCACAAGGAGCCAGGTTCTGCCCATTCTGCGGAAAGCAAGTGAAGTGGTGTCCCAACGGACACATAGCTCCGGCTGAAGCCAACTTCTGCCCTGTCTGTGGCAGCAAGCTTGTATAGGTTAGGCAGTGAATGTCTCAAAGCTTTAGATGCAGCAATTGTGGGGCTCCTCTAGATGTTTCTCCAGAAACAATAGCTGTTGTGTGTAGCTACTGCGGCTATCTCAACTGGATTAGAGAGGATCTCAAAGAGGAGATTCTCGTTGTAAAGCCATTGGGCGAGAGAGAAATCCTTAAAAAGATAGAGGCTTTTGGCTCTCGCAAAAAGCTTGGCCAAGTCTTTAAAGAGACCAACCTATCCAAACTCACGTTAGTGCTAGTACCATTCTACCTCGTTGATGTGTCTGCACAAGCCGATTACAGTGCCAATGTTGTTGTCAGTGTTAGGAAGTGTCGGAGAGAAAAGAATGAGGAGAGGTGTTGGACAGAATCTAGAAACGTGTTTGTAAAAGGGGTTTACGGACCATACAACGATATAGTGCCTGTTGTTGGTAGAAGGGGGAGCAACGTCTTATCTGTTAGAGTACTAGGGAAAAAATATGCTGTTAGCAGGGTAGAGGCGGTTCCTCTGGGCGAGGCCAAGCTAGATAAAGATGTGTGGAGGGGTATACTATCGATAGAAGTAGATAAGAAGACTGCCATGGACATAGCCCTCAACGAACATCTGAATAGATTGAGAAGCATCGTTACAGAGGTTATAAAGAGAGAGGCGGAGAGCAGGGTCATGATGAGAGGAGAGCATGTAGTGGGTTCAACAATTCTATGGAAAAGAATAACGCCAATAAACGTGAAGGCAGCTACATCCAAACCAACCCTATTGCCAATGTACACAGCTGTCTACATGTATGGAGGCAGCATCTACAGGGTAATCCTCTGTGGATGGGATGGAGAGGCAATAGCTTTTGAAAGGCCTATGAGAATGTCTGAGAGAATTGCCTGGGGAACACTATCAGCTATAGCCTCGGGGGCGTTGGGCGGCTTATCGGGTATGCTAATAATGGCCAACCCCATAGCCTCTTTACCACTTCTGGTGATAGGTGGGGTGGCCTCCTGGTACTGCATGAGAAAGGCTTTGACACCTGTTAAAACAACTGTTGTAGAGCCCAGCTTCAGAAACCTGCTTAATCTTGAGCTTGCAATCCATGGGATCTCCAGTATATTGGGTGAAATCCTCTGAGCGAGGCAATAGACAAGGCTAGGTTTAGGTGTAGCTACTGTGGGGCAGAGATAGAGGTTCCCAAGAGCTATGTATATGCCACGTGCCCCTACTGCGGAACAACCTTCAGACTTGATAAACCAGATGAGAAAGTGGATCACTATATCTTTGCAGCCTCCATCGACAAGAACTCTGGGTACAGAATTGTGAAGGAGTTTGCCTCGATGCAGGTTGGGGCAGCAAGAGATATAGAATCTAATACATCTTTCGAATCCGCTTACCAGTACCTTGTCCCTCTATACCTATACGAAATCAATGTCAAGGCTATGTGCATTGGAGAGTCGGAGAAGGTCGAAGAGGATAAGGTGGAGATGGATGTCCATGGAGGAGAAGAATTCGCCTACATAGTTACACACGCATCAAACTCTCTACCCATAGCCATACCAAACGACTACTCCTTCCCAGCCAGAAGCCGCACCTACTTCAAGCCGTCCATCATCAAGGAAGGGGTCTACCTAAACCCAACCCTCGATCCACAGACCATATTCAACAAGGTTAAAGAGCCTTATATAAGAAAAGCAGCTTCAGAAGCTACAACAGCCTGCGGCTCGAGCTACAGACTAGTGGACAACTCGAAGTATGCGGGCATAGCCCACTACCCCTTCTGGCTTGTAAAGTATAGGTACAGAGACAAGGTGTACACAGCAGTTGTTGACGCAGCAGACGGCACAGTTGTATACCTAGAGTACCCCATGGACTCTGTCTCCAGGCTAAAGGGGCTGGCAGGAGGCGTAGCAACAATGGCAGCTGCAGCCATTGTAGGGGGACTGATAACAATGGTTCTAGCTAATAGCATTATGTATGGTGTTATTGGAGGGGCTCTAGCATCTACACCAGCACTTGCTGTAGCCCTCCAAAAGCTCTTGAAATCCAAAGGTGTTTACAAATATAAGCCCTCGGAAGAGGCAGTCTTTGCACCAGTAAGATAGAACCACCACTTCTTTTGGAGTAAACTCTTCTCTATTCACTTCAAACCTATGCTAGGTTAGGTTTATATACTAGAAAATATGCTATACTTAGTTAATGAGGCTAGAATATGGGGGAGAGGCCAACAGCAGCCTTTGTTCTATCTCTTATAGGCGGCTTGCTAATAACAATTGAAAGCATAATTGCGATAATAGTCATTAAATTAGCCAGTGACATTGCAACTTCTATGGTGCCGGGGATAAACGCATCCATCAGTGCTATTAGTGGTCTAGTTATGGCTGTTAGTGTTCTAGGGATAGTACTTGGCATCATAATTGTAATCGGCTCGCTGCAAATCAGATCGGGTGTGCCGAACAAGGTTAGGACATGGTCCATAATCGTATTAGTCCTATCTGTAATAAGTGTATTCACTGGTGGTGGATTCTTTATAGGATTCATACTAGGGCTGGTAGGCGGTATACTAGGTCTTGTGTGGAAGCCAAGCAAAGCCGAGTCAGCAACATCAGCGCCATCTTCTCAAGCACAAACAACGTAGAACATATTCAAAAACAATTCATTTTTATGATTTTTATTATTATCTTATTTGGATTTGTCAAAAGATGTAGAATAGCTGGCTTTGCATCTCTTTGCTATTTTATCTTCCTTTTCTTCAAACCTTCTATGTATTCTGGTGTTAGTGCTTCTGCAAATCCTTTCACAAGCTTTATCGCGTTTATGGCGTCGTTTATGTCTGCTACCTCTACTGGTGAGTGGAGGTATCTTGTCGGTATTGATACCACTCCTGTTGGGACTCCCTCTCTGTTTAGCTGTATTGCTGATGCATCTGTTGTTCCCCCTGGGAGAACCTCTAGCTGGTATGGTATTCCAAGCTTGTTTGCAACCTCTATGAGCTTGTCAACAATCTCTTTGTGTACTATTATCCCTGACGAGCCTCTACCATCAGCAATCTTTATCGCTGGGCCTTTCCCGAGTGCAGTTACCCACTCGCTTTGTGGTGTCCCGGGCAGGTCGTTTGCAACTGTGGTGTCTATTGCTAGCGCTATGTGGGGGTCTATGGAGAAGGAAGTTGTTCTAGCGCCTTTGAGCCCAACCTCCTCCTGGACGGTTGCAACCAGATAGATATCAGCCTCGCTTCTCTCAATCATTTGAAAAGCCTTTATAGCCACTGCAAGTCCTAGCCTATCGTCGAACCCCCTCCCAGTTATCCTGTCAGAGCCAAGCAGAGCAACATCCCTGTCAAAGACTATCACATCGCCGACATCTATGCCCATCGCCTTAACCTCGTCCCTAGACCTGGCACCAACATCAACGAAAAGATCCTTTATCTCGGGAACCTGCCTAAGCTCCTCAGGCTTGGCAGCGTGAGGGGGCTTGAGGCCTATAACCCCTCTGTAGACCCTTCCATCCCTAGTCTTCACCAAAACCCTCTGAAAAACAAGAGCCCTCTCACCAACACCGCCAATAGGCTGAACACGCAGGAAACCACTGTCCTCTATAAAACTAACGAAAAGCCCGATCTCATCCATGTGTGCAGCCAACAAAAATCTGTAGACACCCCCACCACGCTTCAAAGCAATCACATTACCTAGGGAATCCACCCACAAACCATCGGCATAGTCTCTAACCAAATCGATGACCAGGCCCCTCACATCATGCTCCCTGCCAGACGGTCCAACAACACCACATAGCCTCTTAACCAACTCAACAAACTCGTTTCTATCAACATTATACCCACCCATACAAACCCACCAAACACATAATCAGCAAAAGAAATAGACCGAGACATTAAAATCTTTTTTGAAAACAAGCATACAGAGCCATAGAAATGCTCAACACAGTTACATTACTGTGTAGAACCTGCAATCCCTATCTAAAGCTTTAATACATCATGAAGTTAAATTGAAAAATTATTTTTTAGGAGATTCTAATAAACTCTAGACATGGTACAGCACAGGTAATGGGGTAAAATTACATAGACATGGCCAAATACAGCTATTGAAAAGTTGTATATGGCAAGCACATTGTATAGATCCTCATAAGCTATGCTAAAGAAACCTCCGACTACATCTAACATAAGAGATGCCAATGTGTTTTGCGGGTCAAACGCTGAGATTGTAGCTAAGGCAAATGATATAACAACGTTCCACAAACCTGAGGAAATGCTGTTAGACATGCTAATTTTATTGGTGTCTGCAAAAACTGGTGTAGGGCCTTGTGCGGTCTGCACAATACTTTATTTTTCTATGACCCATATTGTTTGTTTTTCTGCTTGTGGCTTGGGGATTTAGATAAAAATAATTTTGTAATTTTGGTTGTTGAGATTACTGCAATGTGTCTAGCAATTCTGTTTTCTTGCTGGTTTTGAGACGAGGTTTGTAATGGGCATGACCATGAGTGATGCTGCCAAGGCTGGGACAAATGCGTAGTATGTCCATGGGAAGCTGAAGTGGCCGTAGGCGCTAACAGCGATTGCTATGGCAAAGCTTGTGACCATCGATGCTATAGCTCCTTCAGCAGTTGCTTTTCTCCAGTATAGACCGTATATGATCGGGCCTACCAATGTTGATGATAGTATTGCTGTTGTTACACCAAATAGCGTTATCAGCATTTCTGGCGGTTTTAGAGCTAGGATCGTGGCTGTGGCTGCTAGTGTTGCTGTGGTTATGCGGAAGAACATAGCATCTCTTTTTGTGTTGCCAATGAGGTTGTTTCCAAGCTTCTTCACAACATCTCTTAGTGTGTGTGTCAATGTGTTTATCAATGCAGATATCGTTGACATCGAAGCTGATAGTATCGCTATTATCATTAGGGTGTCGAAGCCTTTTGGCATGAGAGTCTTTGTTAGATAGATGAATGCGTGGTCCGGTTTAACACTATCTGAAGATATTATGGCTCTTGTTGTAGCAGATGCTATGTCTAGTGAGAGGGTTAGTGTAGCCACAGTAGCTGTAGCTACAACTGTTGCCAGTTTAAGTGAGATTCTATCCCTTGCTGTTATGAATTTCATTACCAGAGCAGGGTTTCCAATACCCATGAAACCTAGGCTTAGATAGAAAGAGAACATGGGTAAGAGGTCTCTGTAGGGCCAGCTGGCTAGCAGAGGATCTATGCTTGAAAGCCTCTGCTGCAAATTCCCAATACCGCCAACACTAGCAAGAGATGTTACAGCTATTGCTATGGCCATGGCTAGCATGAAAACGGCTTGGATGCTCTGTGTCCAGACTTGAGCCAAATAACCTCCGAGGGCTATGTAGAGAAGTGTTGTAACAGACGATATTAGTAGCGACATCGTGTAGTCGAGGCCCATGGCCTCCAAGGCTCTTGCCATACCAATTAGCGCAGATATGGTATATATGTAGAGCCCGACGAAAGTTGTTAAAGCTGCTATAACGCCAGCCAAACTCGACTTGTATCTAACCTCGATGAACTCAACAATAGATGAAAAGCCAAATCTCCTAGAAAATGCTAACAGCCTTGGACCAATAAATATAAATGCTGCTAAGGTTCCCACAAAAACCACGAAAACATCTTTCCACAGCACCAGCAAACCATACTTCCATCCGATTGCAGTTGCGCCAACAAATATAACTGAGCTGAAATATGTTGTGAAGAACGATAGCGCTGTTGCTACACCACCGAAATTGAGCCCGCCGACATACAAATCACTGGCACTGCTAACCCTCTTAGCAGCATACACACCTATTAGAATCATAGCAAGAAGATAGGCAGATATAATAGCGATATCCACTATAAATGTGGATCACCCCATGCACAGATAGTCTTCTTTCAATTCCCTACCTTCTTTGACTGAACCAACCCAGTAGTACGCCAAGGCTATGGCTACTCCTAAACAGTATAGTGCTATAGCCAAGGCAACATCTAGCGATACAATAGATACCACCAGATAGTAGAGAGTGTGAATGGAGCAGAAATAAAAATTTTGTTGTGGCCCACCCATTAATACTGGGATCTTTACAAAGACTCAATCCCTGCTTCGTTAGACAAGCAATTTTTTAAGCTTTTATCGATGATTGTGTAGCTGAGAGGTGGTTTTGTGGTTAGTGTATGCTACATATCTCTTGTTGGAACATCGCTTTTAGGAAATTTCAACAGGGTTTTGGGGGCGAGGTACAGGTCTAGATACCCCGATTTCGGGGAGTGGTACAGGCTTTCACCATCTGATGATAGGAACAGGATTCCTGATGGAGATGTCTGCAAGGCTTTGGAGGACCGCAGTCTAATTGGCGATATGATTAGCTTTGTTGTTAATGAGAGGGGGAGGAGTTGTGCTGAAGTAAACGGTGTTTTGGGTATACAGAGCGTTTTTGGGCATAGCCCAGGCGATGTCGAGATTGTTTTGCTGTACACCAAAACATGTAGCGCTAGACTCGTTTCCAAAGTTCTTGTAGAGGCTTTTCAGAGACTCGGTTTTCAGAAGCCTCTTCTCATTGAACTGAGCAAGATTGAGAGCATCGACGAGTTTGACTACGGACTTGTAGAGCTACTAGACAAGGTGTTCAGCATAGTCAGCGATAGGAGGTCGAGGGGTATGAGGATATACATAAACGCTACACCAGGGTTCAAGGCAGAGACAGCATTTATTGTGATAGCATCTATGCTTCTAGGGGTGGACGCGGCTATATATATCCACGAAAGCTTTGACTACCCAGTCATATTACCATCGCTGCCAATAGCGATTAGAAAAGAGGAGCTGGAGCCACTGCTCAAAGTATTCGGCGAAGACAACTCCATACATATAAACGCCTTTGTCTCGGCATTGGGAGATTCAAAGCTTCGCGAATACATCGACAAGGGGATAGTGAGGATGAAGGGAGAGGAGGTTGTTATAAGACCCTGGATAAGATATTTGATCGAGAAAAGCTAGAATTTTTTCGAAAACCCTCTTTACCGAGATTCCAAACCCCAAAGCCTCTATCCATAGATGCGAGTATAACGGTAATCAGGTATCGCTCCCCCAATCACCACTCAGCAAAGACCAATCCTCATCATCTCCTCGGCAAATTTCATTTTTATAAGTAAGGTTTTTACCTTATCGCTAGTCTCCGCTCCGGCGCCTATATCTCGTTATCGCTGGTATCGATGCTATAGCTGTGGCTGACATGTAGAACACCACCTCAGGAGACTTCAAGACATCGGCAAGTAGACCGCCAATGCTTGTCGCTATCGCGGGGACAATGTTTTGTATTAGATATACTGTAGAGCTGTGCTGGATCCTGTTCCCCGGATCTACATCCGATATCATGTGGCTTATAATAGACATCCATATGCCTATCCCTCCAGCCCCAGCAGCGAAAGCTCTTACTATTTGGAGTTCAACTGTTTTGAGCTGTGGGAATATAGCTGTTGATATAGCTGCTACTGCAATTGATATGCCTGCGAGAGATAGTGGATCTACTCTCCTAAGTACTTCGCTGAATGCTATAGGCATTAGAATGCTTGCCACAAAATTGGATATGTTGATTGCTGTTATCCATAGTTCGTCTCCCCCAAGCCTATAGATTATGTAGGGGGCTGTGAGAGCTGTTGGGAGGTTGAGTGCAAGATATAGAACGACTATGGCTATGTAGAATAGGGGGCTGGGTCTAGAACCCCTTATCCCCACATCATCTATCTGCACAACATTTTTGTGAATATCTTTCAGCATTATGATGAGCGGCATATCCAGTAAGAATATGGCTGACACTAATAGAAACAGCCTACCATAAGAGCGAACACCGGTTTCAAAAGCAAATATGTAGCCAGCTATTATCGAGCCTGCCAAAGCCCCTAGAGTGCCAAGCAAGCTGTCTAGGGCAATATATCTCGGCTTCCAATCATCTGGAATGTTATCAGCTATATAGTCTGTCCATGCAATTGCTGCAACATTTCCGAAGAGACTAGCTATAGAGAAAAGAGCTGTTGTTGCATACAAAAGCTTGAGAGAGCTGAGTACATTTGTCAGTACAACTATTGCAGTAGCCATGTAGAGTACTCTTGATAGAGCAGCAGAAAGCTTGAACAAAGCGATTCTATGCAACCTGAAAAAACCGGGTCTCTTCAATGCAACGAGGAAGGATATCGATGATACGAATAGCGGTAGTGCATAAGAGGCTGAAACCTGTATGTAGTCGTCTGTTAGCCTGGATGCAAAGGCTAGTCTATAGCTCCATAGACCGCCGAACCAGATGCCCCATAGGAAAGAGTCTATGAGCAAGACCACTACTAAAAACATTCTGGATCTATCCAAAAAGCCTTCACCCAAGCACATCGTCGATTATTTTTTGGCGAACCGAAAGTAGGTTAGCATTGACTTCAAGGCTACAAAATATTGTTATACCTATAGTTTAAAGGGTTTAAATATGCCAAGGAGAGTCATATTCACTGTACACTAGCTATGATGAATCTCGGGGGCTCTATCCACTCGCTTTTGCATTTCGGACATCTGGAGGGCTTCTTAGGCTTTTCAAGATCCTTGAATACATATCCGCATTTCCTACACCTTGGCGGTACCATCAAAAGAGCTTTTCTATTGCCGCTCTTCCTCCTAATGCTCTTCGCTATATGCTCTAGGTGGATATACACATCTTTCACATCTAGTTCAAAGATATTTGCTATCTCATCAGCTGAAACAGGCTCTCTAGCCTCCTCCAAGAACCTGGCAATCCTCTCTCTAATACTCTCATAACTCTCTTCAGACACATTCCAACACCAGTTGAACTCGACACAGCTTTTGAAACGTCCTTTAAAATATTTAAATAGAGTAGCTTTATCCACAAAAACCAGCCTTTTCTTATACAAAACGGTTTGGTGGCTCAATTGCAAGCACAAAACGGTTTGATATTGAGAATGTGTATAGATGAGCTCGAATCCCACCATATATACAGAGCCTTGGCGAAAACGCCTCTTGTCAGCAAGAAGATGAGAGGCGTTTTGGTTAGAGCTTCTGAGGATGAGTACAAACACTATATTTTTTGGAGGAGGTTTGCTGGGGAGTGTAGACCGAGGTTTCTAGCTCTAAAACTGCTTGTCTACACATTTCTATTCTATATATACGGTTTAACAATATTGATAAAGTTCATTGAGTCCAAGGAGAGCTTTGCAATAGACTCCTATAAGAAGATTGCAGAGGCGTATCCCAGTATACGAAATGAGCTAGCGAAAATCATAGAGGATGAGGAGAGACATGAAACAGAGTTTGCAAACTCTATAGACGAGGCCAGGGTTAGGTACATAGGCTTTATAACACTCGGCATATCAGATGCTCTCATAGAGCTCACAGGAATCTACACAGGGTCTCTAGGAGCCTTCGAAAACACCATCAGCGCTGGTTTAACAGGGTTGCTAGCAGGGGTATCAGCATCTATATCAATGGCTGTTGCAGCATACTCTCAGGCAAAACAGGAGGGAAGGGATAGACCGGGGCTCTCAGCACTCTACACATTCATAGCCTATATAACAGCCTCAATCCTATTAGCATTGCCATACTTTCTAGCACCATCTATATACACAGCATTTGCAGCCATGATGATAGTTGCAATGGCTATTGTAGCTTACATGTCATTCTATGTAGCTGTCCTGCAAAAAACAAGCTATCTAAGGGAACTCGCTTTAAACACAGCATTGATATTCGGAATTTCGATACTGCTATACATCCTGGGGTCTGTACTGGCAAAAACTGTATCACCACTTCACTAGAAAGCCCTTCTATTTTCTCCATTATCAATTCTCTTGTTAAAAAGATTTAGATTTCTGTTGCTAGCCTGCCTATAAGCTTTATCTTCTCTATCGCTATCTTCTCTGGGAGAAACTCTAGATTTGTGTTGTGCGTTACATATATATTTTCAGCGTTTCTCAAGGTCTTGCCAAGCTCCTCTAGAAATCTCTTGAGCTCTTCTACACTCTCCATCCGAGTGTTTCTACTGTCTATAATCCCCAGGGCAATCTCCCTGAAGCTCTCTAGATCCTTACCCACCTTTTCTATGGCTTCTCTATCCAAAAGCTTGTTGCTGACAAGATCTACAACTGGTATGATTCTCGTATCTCTGGAGATTCTACCAATTTTCTTTATGTTTTCGCTGTTGTAGCCAAAATAGATGGTTATCCATATAGAGCCTTTGAACAGTTCTGAGACCCTCTTATAGAGATCTATAAGCTCGTCTGGAACTATAGTAAAGGCTAGTTCGGGTTCGTGGATGTCAAGATGTTTGACCCCTTCTCTAGAGCACCTCTCTGCCTCTGTTAAAACAACTTTCTCTATGTAGTCTCTAGCAAGAGACTCTCTAGACATGTAAGCATTGTCAACAACAAGAGAGTTTGTAGCTAGTGTTAGTGGTCCTGGCAATGACAGGCTAACCATTTCTACCTTATCGATGTAGCCTATACCCTTCAGATCATCTACAAGATTTGCACATACAACAGCACCTCCATAGCTTATAGCTTTGCTGAAGACTGGCTGGCGGAAGAAGAAGTTATTGTCGTAGAATCTCTTGAGACCGTTGACCTCGGCGCCGATGTAGCTGGATAGAGGGTTGAACAAGTCATCCCATCTGTACATACCATCACTGCTTCTACTCAGTCTAGCATTAGAGACTAGGTCTAGCAGATTCTTCAGCTCTCTTCTGTATACCTGATCCAGTTGCTTCCTATCTATCTTCCCCAGCTGGTATCTAGACAATGCCTTAGCTATTCTCTTGGTTCTGGGCATAGAGCCGAAAACCATTCCTTTGAACATCACACTATCTCACCTTTTCAGCGGTATCCTGTCTAAGCCTCTTTCCCTCAGCTCCTTCCTAACAATCTCGACACCTCTAACCATATTCTCCAGCTTTGCTCTAGCTATTTTCCTAGGCAGGAGTTTTAGCCCACAATCTGGGTTGACATAGATTTGCTCTGGCTTTACATACTTAAACGCTTTGTTCAGGGCTTTTGCAACTTCTTCGGGGGTTTCAACTCTTCTTGAGTGCACGTCTATTACACCTAGACCCACCTCCTTATCCCCTAACCTATCCAAAATTCCGATGTCTCTAAAGCCTCTATTGGCAAATTCTAGCGCTAGCTGACTAAACCTAAGCCTGTCGAAGTAGTTGGCTAGAAGCTCGTAATTTCCATAGCATATGTGTATCCCCAGCTTTATGTTCACGCCCTTGGTAACCTCATTTACAGCATCAATAGCCCACTCCATTTCCTTGGGACTTGTTGTTAGGGCAGGCTCATCAACTTGTACAAACAGCGCGCCTGCCTCCTCCAGCCTCTTGATCTCTGAATTAATGATTTTCGCAAGCTCGAATACCAGATCCTCCTTCGAGGGATAGTACTCGTTATAGCTCCAATCAGCTATTGTGTAAGGTCCTGTCACAGTTACTTTGAGAACCCTTCTACTGCTTACCCTCCTAAGATACTGAAACTCTTCAACAACTATAGGCTTTTCATAGACAAGCCTCGAGACAACTGCGGGCTTGTTGAAGAAGTTGTTTCCCCATACCCTCACAGGGCCATAGAATCTGAAACCTCTGATCCTCTCAGCAAAGTATTCTACCATGTCATCTCTGCGCATCTCTCCATCGCTTGGAATGTCTATTCCAGCCTCCTCCTGCTCCCTAACAACAGCCTGCACAGCATCGTCAAAAGCCTCGCGAAGCTCCTCTACACCTATTCTACCAGCTCTATAGAGCTTAACAGCATATACAAGCCATCTAGGTCTGGGATAGCTACCTATAACAGTTGTGGGAAGCACAGGCAACTCCACATTCATCTCTTTGAGCATAGCCAACCACACCCAGGGGGCTGTGAAGCAGCTCTACAGAGAACTCAGAACACTTGATTTATATAGAGACCCTCCATCCAATTTGCTGAACAGCTTATCTAAATCTGTTTTAGGACAGGTTTATCTAGATGCGCTCTCCAGTTATCTCGGCTATGGCGCATGGCTACCGTTAGACTTGTCGCATATACAAAACCTGTTGTAGGCGAGGATCCCCGGAGGCTTGCTGTTCTAGCAGTCAAGGTTTCTGCCGGCAATCTCCACAAACGCGACTGGATCCACTACCTAACATTATATCCTGAAGAACATGTCGGCGAACACATAGTCAAAGCCTCTCGGTATCCAGTGGTCTTAGAGCACATAGTCTTCACATTCCTAGTAGAGGACATATCCCGTGTCGCCAGCCACCAGCTGGTTAGACACAGAATAGCCTCCTATACCCAAGAATCCCAACGCTATAGCGAAAGCTATATGAAGCAAGTCATCGAATGCCTCAATATCATTGGGGCGAGCAATGCCGAAAAAGCTTTTGAGATATTTAAAGAAAAGCCCAAAGATGTCTTACACTGCATAGAAAAGGGCTTTGTAGTACCTCCCCAAATCATGTCAAATAGCCAAGCACTACAAACATTCACAGAAGAGATTCTCAGAGCAATCTACAGCTACTACAAACTATTGAACCAGGGGATCAGCCTAGAGGACGCGAGATTCGCCATTCCACAAGCATCTAAAACACGACTCCTAGTCACACTAAACCTACGAGAACTACTCCACATCGCATGTCTCAGACTAAAACCAGAGGCACAGTGGGAGATAAGAGAAATAGTAGAAAAAATGTTAGCAGAGGCCTCAAAAATAGTTCCAGAAGCAACCGAACTACTAAAACTAACATGTAGTGACACAAAATAAAGAGCACTGCATTCGACAAGTTCAATCTATCACTATTATCATCTCTACATCTTCCACAATAGCTTATGGCGAGTCCATTTATCAAGTAAGATATTTTCTTCGATATAGATTGGTCATCCTTTTGTTAATAAGAATTGATACTGCTATGAAACTGTACTTCTTTAGCATATTCAAAGCTATTCCTTCCTAGAACATGGCATGCTTTTATATGATGAAGATTTTTAGAGTTGTTGCCAAATTTAATGTTGGCTTCCCCTAAACTGTGGTCTATGGGTTTTTTGGGTATGTTAGGAATTTGCCTGATGGGAGTGTGGAGATACATGTTGAGGGGTCTGAGGATAGGGTTGATGCTTTTGTTGAGGCTGTTAAAGGTCTTAGGGAGTTTGATATATGGGAGGTTGAGTTGGTGAAAACGAGTGTTGTTGGATACAATGATTTTGTTATAGTGCCATAGGCTAAGGCTCTATTCTGTTTGTGGTCTAGATGTCTACGACGAATGTTGCGTACCACCTGCTGTTTTCTCTCCATATTCTCATCTCGTTATATGTAACTGCTTTGACAACTGTTCTAGGTTCGTGTTTGCCATGTTGAAACTCTTCTCCTTTTGCATACCCCTCTAAACAGATTATCTTCTCCTCGCCACTTTTCTCATACATTTTCAGAACCTTGAATTCTCCGAAAACGAGGTTTTTGCTGTCGTGGTGATAGAGCATCTCTTCTAGCCATCTGTAAAGCAGATTCTCCATATCATATCCACACACAGTAACAGGGATAGTCTCTCTGGGTTCAACTTTTGTGGTATCTGTAATGACTTCGAACATCGCTTTTGCCGCCTCTTCGAAAACAGCCTCCACACTCTCTCCCCAAACCTTTATAAGCACATCAGCAGTGTGGCTCATAAACTCGTAGCCTCTATCCATATCACCACCAATCTGTAGAAACTATGCAACAAGGATTTTAAAGCTTGAAACAATATAAAATACTGGTGTTTTCCATGGCAAAACTCAAGATTTTGCCCACAGACACTCTGATAATTGTTGACATGCAAAACGATTTCATGCCAGGTGGCGCCCTCCCAGTCCCCAATGCACTATCGATAATCCCCACAATCAACAGGTATATAGAGGTGTTTGAGAAGGCAAAAGCAGTCGTTGTTGCCACAAGGGATTGGCACCCACAAAACCACATCTCATTCAATACTAGGGGCGGTCCATGGCCGCCACACTGCATTCAAAATACATGGGGTGCTCAGTTCCACAAGGATTTGAAGCTGCCTAGAGACGCCATAGTGGTTTCGAAGGCGTTCAAAGAGGATAAAGAGGCTTACAGTGGATTCGAAGACACCGAGCTAGACTCTGTTCTGAGGCAACGTGGTGTGAGAAGGATTTTCGTGGCTGGTGTAGCCACAGAGTACTGTGTGAAGGCAACGGCTGAAGATGGCTTGAGGCTAGGCTACCAAGTGTTTATTTTGGAAGATGCTGTGAAGGGTATAAACAGCCCTCCAGGATCTGAGGAAAGAGCTATAGACAATCTTATAAGCAAGGGGGCTGTAGCTATAAGGATAGGCGATATTGTAACAGATTGATTTGTGGTTAACCGAGGTGAAGCGCAAAGCACAAAACATTTCTAAGTGTATAGAAGCCTAGGGCAGAGACTTGAGCAGCGAGAACATAGCTAGCAAAGTGATAGAGTATCTGAAGTGGCATCCAAATGCAAAACCATCTGAAATAGCAGACTATCTAGGTGTTAGCCCAAGGCTTGTCAGAGCTGTTCTGGCAAAGCTGAGGGCAAGAGGTGTTGTGTCGAGGACAGAGAAAGGCTATGTACTAAGGGTGGAGGCACCTAAAACAGGTGTGAACACAGAGAAGATAGAGCAAAAGCCATTAGCAGACGTCACAAATATTACTAGAGAAGATAGAATTGCACTAGAGTCGAGGGATGTTCAATCCAGGTTGAGCGAGCTGGAGAATAGAGTAGAGTCTATAGAGAAAACCATCAACGAGCTGAAGAGCGCCATAGACAGTAAAGCAATTGACAAAAACGCGGGGAAAACAACATGCAGAGAAATCTACGAAGCAATAGAGCTGGTGAAAATGGGTCTGGAATCCATTAGAGTGGGAGACCAGCACTCCCTCGATTCAGTGCTAAACGAACTTGAAGACGTTCTGGAGAGACTAAGGAAATGCTTGGCCAGCTAATCAGTGGGAGGAATGATCAATCACCATTCAGTGCGACCGAAAGCTCATCATCTCCACGCCTAGCCCTTAGATGGCGAAAACCTCCTTTAAGGCTTGCTGCTCTTCTAAGTCAACCCTATATAGGTTGCTCGGCTATAGAGTCTCTCGCTAGCGAAATATCCAACACTGATTTTGCGTATACAAAACCCTCTCTATACCCCGCAACAATCTCCTGGCCCTGGGACTCTATAGCACTGGAGAAGAGCCTGTATGCATCTTGAAGCAGCTTTCTGTGGAACACCACTATTGTTGTGATGATGTTGAAGCTCTTTGTACCCTTTGCCTCCTCACCAGGTGCTCTAGCAACTGCAACCTCTCTGCAGAGACTTCCAGAACGCGGCTTTTTGAAGCATATCTCTACTCTTGCACCCCTAGCCCTGGGCCTCTCTTTGTACTCTTCAACAAATCTGTAAACACCCTTCTCCTCGTCATAGACAAGCCTCTTATCCGCAGGGGCCTCTACAACCCATTTGACAGAGGTCTCATAGCCAGTGGGCCCCAGCTTTACCCTGGCAAGGGCTAGCTCGCTTCCCTTCGAGGCTCTAAGCTCTATTTCCTTTGTCGGTATTTTCGATTTGTCTAGACACAAAACGACAATGTCTCTATATTCACCAGATTTGATGATAAAACCCGGTGCAATTGCCAGAACATTGTTTCCTCTATCGACATAGACGTAGAAAGAGCTGTTGCAGATTGTGTCGAGGTCTAGCACCGATGCTTCAACTTGTTGTGCATTAGCCACCTCTACCTTGCTGTGATAGCTGCTGCTCTTGCCATTGCTAACCCAGTACCCCTCTATATAAACATCTCCAATATCGATTGTGGCTACAGCTGGGAGGAAAAGCTTTTTGTCTTCGATGTGCATACCATATACAAATCTCTTCACCAAATCCTCTCTAGAGATGTGAAGAGCGTAAGACGCAACGATAGCGACAATGGCTATAGACATAAGGGCTATAGATATGGATATGAAGGGATTGATTTGTATCTCAAAATACATTTGCTGTACCCATATCCTATTTGGCTGTTCTCGAGCAAGTTTTTATACTGCTATTGTATGTGGGGGAGGGTTTGCTCATCTAAGTTTCTTATATGCATCTAGAGCAGCTGTGTAGAGTGGGTATGTAACTGGGGATGGCGTTAGCCATGGATGTGTAGCCACTTGTAGTGATAACACATCTAGTAGGTGGGTCTTGCTCTGTATCAATATACTGACCATGTTTACCAATTCAGCGACCGATTGTCCTCCGGCTACTTGAGCCCCTATTATCTCTCCAGTTGTTTTTGACACTAACAGCTTTAGTTTTACTGTCTTGGCTCCTGGGAGTATAGTTGGGTGTTTGTCCACAGCCTCCGCAACCCCAACAACATATTCTATCCCCTCTTCTCTAGCTCTGCTCTCTGTTATCCCCACGGCTCCGAGAACTACTTCCCCTATCCTAGTGGAGAACGCACCTACATGTCCTATGTATCTACAAGACGTGTTGGTTGCCATATGTAGTGCAGCTACTCTAGCATCTGTTGTTGCGGCAGAGGCTAGCTGAACGAGCATTGGCTTTCCAGTGACTAGATCGAGCCTCTCCACACAGTCTCCAACAGCATAGACAATCGGGTTGCTAGATCTTCTACAGCTATCAACTACTATACCCCCTGTAACACCTATCCTCAGATTCATAGCCTTAGCCAAATCTGTGTTGGGCTCAACACCAATAGCTATAATAACGACATCAGCTGGAATCTCCTCGCCATTCGATAGCCTAACCTTTTCAGCTCTCCCACTACCTAATATCTTTGAAACGGTTACACCAGTCTTTATATTCACACCACGCTTCTTCAGCTCCTCCTCAGCCAAAATAGCGAAATCCTCGTCAAAGTTCTTGAGAAGACAGTGGGGGAGAACCTCAACCAAGGTAACATTTTTACCTGTTTTCGAAAGGTCATCCGCTATCTCAACACCTACAAAACCACCTCCAACAATAACTATATTCGAAGCCTCTTTAACAGCTTTGATCATCTCCCTCAGATAGTTATAGTCCTTGATGATGTGATAGACATTCTTCAGATCCTCACCATATACACCAAGTCTCTTGGGCCTAGAGCCGGTGGCTAAAACAAGTTTCTTAAAACCTAGCTCCCCACTTTTCAATGTCTTGACGGATCTTCCATTCAGATCAACAGATGCGACCTCATCAACAAAAATCTCAACACCTAGTTTGCGCAACGATTCGTCGCTAAGAATATTCTTATCGATGCTATCTATAGAGTTGAATAGGTAGGGTATGGCACAGGGAATCAAAACCCTTTCCTCTCGCCTAATAACAGCAACAGACATCCCAGGGCTAAGCCTCTTCAACATAAGCGCAGTTGTGTAACCAGCTGGACCACCCCCAACAATCAAAACATCATATGCTTTCAACAGACTTCACCAATGTTGTAAGGGATGGATCAGAATTTATACCTCATTGTTTCAATCTTCTCGCAGCATTCGCTCGTACTCATCATATGCATCGTCCAATGCCTTCAAAAGCGTTTGTTTCGCTCCATACACATAGATCTTCTCTATAGCCTTTATAGTAACCCCCCTCGGCGTTATCACACTGTCTCTCAAATCGCTAACACTCTTCGCCTCTAGCAAAGCTCCAACACCCTGAAAAACTGTGGAGAGAGCCTTCTTAGCTATGTTGTATGGCACTCCAGCCCTTAGTGCAGACAATAGAAATGTGTCAAAAAGCTCTGCAACCATTGCCGGGGTTGACGCTGAGTAGAATGTTAGCATATCCAAGATTTTTTCATCGACCCACTCAACTGTTCCTAGAAGACTGAAAACCTTCTCCACATAATCATTCTTTCTACTCGGGGGCGAGAGTGCTATGAAACCCTTGTTTATTTCGACAGCCACGTTAGGCATTGCTCTATAGACTGTGGATTTTGGTAGCAGATTCTCAAGTTTTTTCAATGGTGTTGCAGCCGCTATGGATACAACAATTTTGTTGCTAGCAAAATCGGCTAGGTTTTTCAGAGCCTCCTCAACATCCCCAGGCTTTACAGCAACAATAATGATGTTAGAGACTGTGAATACGTCCTCGGCACTCCCCACCACTCTAAATCCAAGAGACTCTGCATCTGCTCTAGCCTGAGGAGCCTTGTCATAGACTGTTAAACAAGCTTTTTCTATACCTGCCTTTGCAAAGCCCACTGCTATTGCTTTACCCATTCTGCCAAAGCCTATCAATCCTATTCTCAGACACTGGGACAAGCAATTGCACCACCTATAGCTCTGATCAACAGGTTTTTATACTCTAGCGACAGAAGATTTTTTGTTGGTGCATCCATTGAGGCAAGCACCAACGAGCGCTATAAGAGATGTTATAGATTTTCTGAGGGGGGAGACAGGCTTCATATACACAGCAAAGGCTAGAGAGCTGTCTAAGAAGGGCTTCAAGGTTATAAACTTTGGTGTGGGGCAACCAGATTTTCCAACACCGAAGCACATAGTTGAAGAGGCTAAGAAGGCTCTTGACGACGGCTTCACAGGGTATACAGAGGTTGCTGGGATACCAGAGCTTAGACAGGCTATAGCAGAGTATTTGAATGAGAGATACGGATCTGATGTAAAACCGGATGAGGTTATTGTCACACCTGGTGCAAAAGCAGCTTTGTTCCTAGCCTTCGCAGCCTATATAAGACCTGGTGACGAGGTTATAATCCCAGACCCCTCATACTATGTATACCCCGAGATAACAAAGTTTCTCGGTGGAAAACCTGTTTACGTGCCACTGAAGTGGCTTGGCTCTGAGAGAGGCTTTGAACTAGATGTAGATGCAATTGAAAAAGCTATAACAAGCAAGACCAGGGCCGTAGTTATAAACAATCCACACAACCCAACAGGAGCCCTATTCACGCCAAAGGAGATTACAAAGATTTTTGAAATAGCTACTGAGAGAAACATTCTCGTTATAGTAGATGAGATCTATGACAACTTTGTCTATGAAGGAGATTTCAAGTCTTTCATAAGCTTCGAGAACTGGAGAGACTACGTAGTCTATACAAATGGGCTCTCAAAAACGTTCTCAATGACTGGCTGGAGACTTGGATACCTAGTCGTCAGAAGAGAGATAGCATCTAGGCTAACAAAACTCGCTGTAAATGTGTGGACCTGCGCCACCTCATTTGTTCAAAGAGCTGGGGTAAAAGCACTAAAAGGTGATTGGGGGCCGGTGAAAGAGATGATAGAAACTTTTAGAAGAAGAAGAGATATCATGGTTAGCGAGCTCAGCAAAATCGATGGTGTGGCTGTGTGGAGAAGTAGGGGGGCATTCTACCTGTACCCCAACATCAGAAAAGTTTTGGACAAGCTCGACACAGATGTTGAAACATTTGCAAATAGGCTTCTAGAGGAGAAGCATGTAGTCTTGTTGCCGGGAACTGTATTCTCTGAAACAGATTTTGGCAGAAATTTCATAAGACTAAGCTTTGCATTGAATGAAGAGCTCATTGTCGAGGGTGTCAATAGATTGAAGAGTTTTATATATGAACACAAAAAGCTGTGATTCTGTGAAATGTTTTAGAGACTCTGATTAGAGTATATCGATGGTGATAGGACTTGAGAAAAATACCTATGGATAAGCCAATTGTTGAGATAGACGGGGATGAGATGGCTAGGGTCATGTGGCACTGGGTTAAGGAGAAGCTCATAGAACCATACGTAGATTTGAAGACAGAGTACTATGATCTGCATATAAAGGTTAGGGATGAAACAAACGATGAGATTACCATAAGGGCTGCAGAGGCTATAAAGAGGCTTGGGGTCGGCGTTAAATGCGCGACAATAACACCAAATGCTGATAGGGTTAAGGAATACAATCTTAAGAGGGAGTGGAGATCGCCCAATGCAACAATTAGAGAGGTTCTTGATGGCACGCTATTTAGAGCTCCAATTATTGTGAGCAATATTAAGCCTGCTGTCAGGTTTTGGACAAAGCCAATTGTTGTTGCAAGACATGCTTTTGGAGACATCTATTCTGGCACTGGTTTGAGGGTTGAAGAGCCTGGCGAGGCTTATATAGTCTACAAAGGGGCTAGCGGAAGAGAGTACAAGATAAGGATAGGTTCTCTCCCATCAGCAGGGGTTATACAAGCATACTACAACCTAGACAAGTCTATATATTCATTCGCTAGAGCCGTCTTCAAATACGCCACTATGTTCAATTTGAATGTGTGGTTCGCGGCAAAAGAGACCATATCCAAGGTCTATGATGCTAGGTTCAAGGAGATATTCCAAGAAGTGTATGAGAAGGAATTCAAAGAGGAATTCACAAAAAGAGGACTGAAATACGAGTACTATCTAATCGATGATGCCTATTCCAGGGCCATTAGATCCGAAGGAGGTTTTGTGTGGGCGACAAAGAACTATGACGGTGATGTCATCTCAGATATGGTGGCATCTGCATACTCGGGAAGCCTAGCTATGATGACATCAGAGCTTCTATCTCCAGAAGGCTACTACATGGCTGAGGCAGCCCATGGAACTGTCCAGAGACACTACTACAGATACTTAAAGGGGGAGAAGACATCGACAAACCCAACAGCAATAATATTTGCCTGGTCAAGAGGGCTCAGAAGAAGAGGTGAGCTAGATAACAACAGCGAGCTAGTGAGGTTCTCAGAGCTTCTTGAGAAGGCTGTTATCAAGACTATCGAGATCGACAGGATTATGACTCAGGACATTGCAAAGGTTTCTGAGCCCCCAGTTAATCTGGTTGCATCAACAGAGGAGTTTATAGAGGCTGTTCGGAAGAACCTCGAGCACATGGTAAGCCACTGACTTTTTTGTTGATGATTAAAACATTTAATTCTATTTGCCCTAGATACCTAGTCTAAAATATATCATCATAAGTATGTAGTTGGGGTGGCCTAGGCGAGTAGAGAATTGAGGAAAGCTGTTGAGATAATAAATCTAGTTAAAAAGTTTGGGAACTTTGTTGCGGTAGACAATCTGTCTCTAGACATCTACGAGGGAGAGATATTCGGTTTGCTGGGTCCAAACGGAAGTGGCAAAACAACAACGCTTCTAACAATAGCCACAGTCTACAAGCCTACATCAGGTGATGTGAGGGTTTTTGGCTATAGCGTTGTGAGGGATGGTGATATGGTGAGAAAGCTTGTTGGAATGGCTTTTCAAGAGCCTAAAGCACTTGGCATAGACAAGCCCTATGACCTACTCATGTGGCATGCGAGAATGGTCGGCTATTCAGCAGGTGATGCAAAGAAGGTTGTGAGAGAGGTTATGGATTCCCTCGGACTTTGGGAACATAGAGACAAATACTTCTATCAGTTGAGTGGTGGCACAAGGAAAAAGGTTGAGATAGCGAAAGTTCTTATACAAAGACCGAGGGTAGCAATATTTGATGAGCCGACTGCACAAGTGGATGTTATTTCTAAGCATGTTCTGTGGGATGCAATTAAGGAGTTGAGGAAAGAGGGCTCAACAATAATCATCTCGACAAATGATATGTTTGAGGCTGAGAGGGTTTGTGAGAGAATAGCGATAATATATAGGGGTAGGCTAAGAGCTGTGGGAACTGTTCAAGAACTCAAAGACTCGATGCCATATGGGGATGTCATAGAGTTATCTGTGGCTGGCAAAGACATTGATGTTTCAAAGGTTTTGGAGATTCTGAATAGTTTTGGGAGGGTTTCGGTGAATGGGAGCACATTCATGGTTTATGTGAACAGGGGTGAGGAGAAAGCTATAGAGATTGTCGATGCTCTTAGGCGGCGGGGAATCACAATATCTAGGATTATGGTAAAAGAGCCTACACTCGATGATGTGTTCTTCTACATAACTGGTGCTAAACTGAAGGAAGAGTAAAGACTGGATGTGGGTGATGATATGAATTCTTTGGCAACGGCTCTTAGGCAAATATTTTTGCTTGTTCAATGGGATTTGACAAAGATTTTGAGAAGAGTTATATTTGTTGTTATGAGAGCCACATGGTTTGCAGTACAAGTTTCTGTGTTTGGATTGGCGCTAGCATATATGGTTAGTGCACGGAGCCTTGGGTTAGATACCCAAGCATACTACAAGTTCTATCTGTTCGGTATATATACATCGATACTTTTTTCGATAACAGCCTCTAGAGCATATGACATTGCGGAAGAGTTTGAGGAGGGCATTATAGAGTATCATCTATCCCTGCCAATGAATAGAAAGGTTTTGGCAATTGGCAGAGCAGTTGGGGGTGGGATAGCTTCAACTCTTTTCACGCTTCCAATGTTTGCAACAGTTGTTGTATTAGCACAGGAGTTTTCCATAGAGGCGATACTGATATCTATTATAGCCTCGCTAGCCTTTTCAATTGGTATAGCAGGTCTTGTAATATCGATAACACTAAGCATAAAGTCTGGTGACGCAACAGACATTTTGATGGGTGCTCTTGATGCTATTCTCGTGAGGCTTTCAACAGTTTTCTACCCAGCTGTTGTTATAAAAAGTATTGCCCCATACTATTATAGTGTTATAGCGAACCCTGTTTCCCATCTAGCAGATCTGCTTAGGCTGTTCTACTCCTTTGAGGAGTTCAAAGCACTTGCTATAGCAAGTCCATTAGCATTGGCATCCTATATAGTTGGGCTGTCCATAGGCTTTTCATTTCTTGCAGTATATGTTGTTGAAAAGAAGCTTGAGGGAGGTGGGTGGAGATAACCAACATAGACAAGGTTTTTCTAATAGCCAAGAGAGATCTTGACAGGTTTTGGCAATCAAAACAGTGGCTAGCTGGGCAAATAGCAATGAATCTTGCAGATATCTTCATATTCGCACTGATTTTCAGAGGCATTGTGAGAAGAGATCTCATACCAGATTACCTGAAGTTCATGACTCCAGGCGCTGTAGCACTAGCAACATTTGTTGCTGCATTTTCGATAGGTAGAGAGGTTGGGATGGAGATTAGAAGAAATACTGTAGAGTATCTTCTAACATTGCCAGTGTCGCGACAGAATCTTGTGCTTGGCAGAGTGCTTGGAGGTATGCTGAGAGGGCTAATATACCAGCTAGTCTTCCTCGTTCTTGCCTCGATAATAGATTCTCCACCCACCCTAGTACAGCTCCCCGTGCTAGTGGCAACATCCGTTCTGCTCACAATGTCCATGTCCAGCCTAGCAATAGCTGTATCGTCTATCAGTAGAGACTTCAATATACAGGCAACTTTCAGAGCACTAACATACTATCTCCTATTCTTCTTCTCAAATGTTTTCTACACAAAGCAGGTTCTAGCGCTGAGATTTCCACACCCACTCCCAGAGATAATAAGCATAACACCTATCTCAATTGCGGCAGATATCTATAGATGGTGCTTCAACTACTATCAGCAACTAGACCCCCAGAACCTTGTACTACTCGCTATATGGAGTCTTGCACTAACCCTCCTAGCATCTGCAACATATCTAAGAAATCTGACAAAGCGTTAGCCGTACCCAGCTAAAATGGGTAGGGTTACACCTAGAGCATATGCCAATGCGGTTGATGTCCTCATGGCAAAGCCTGTTAAGGGGCCTAGCCTCACCTCCGCTACACACTTGCTTCTCAAATCAAGTGACACATCCTCATACTCGTTTCCGAGAACAAAAGCGATTGTCTTACCCTTAAACGTTTTGACTAAGTCTATAAGCTTTTTCTCATCGTCTTTTGCATACATAGACAAGGCTATGGCTATATCCACATCTTTGAGCACTCCATCAAGACTGTCAACAACCTCGATGTTGTCTAGGTCAATTCCCAGAATATCTAGGACTTTTCTAAGGGCTTTCTCATTTGGTTTATAGAGCCTTAGCCTAAATCCTATGGCTCTTGACAGCTGTATCAAATCCATGATCTCGTAATCTGTTTGTGGACGCTCAATAACAGCGATAATGTTTCTTGCTATAGCAGCTGGTATACCTCCTCTCACAAAAATTCTGGTAATACCTTCATCTGCATAGCCTATAACCGAGAGCCCCTTGTCTACCCCAACAAAGATTATATTGTGGGAACTTAGATTTGGGGTTGCAAAGCCTTTTTCGGTTAGAGCTTTTACAATGAGTCTAGCAATTTCGATACTAGTCAACGGATATTTCTTATCCCATCTTCTAACCTCAATAGCAACCTCCTTGCCAGGAAAAACCGCTTTTATTGTTTCAAGAGCTTCGTCAACCAACTTCTCGATGCTTCTATCATAGACGTAGGAGCGGACTATATATGTCATTGAAATGCAGCTGATGTTTCTCAAAAAATCTATGACCTGTGGAACATGTGCATCACCAACTTTTAGAATGCCTCTCAAACCCCAGTTGTAAACAATTGAAACTTCTATACCTAGACCTTCGCTAAGCTTCTTGACCAAATAATCCATGCATCTATTCTTTGAAAAAGGTTCGAAAAGCAGAAGAATATCCATGTACAACAATCCTTTCAGAATCTAGCGCGGCTTTACAACCACCCTGCCTATAACCTGGCCTCTTCTAAGCCTCTCTAAAGCCTCGTTGATTCTATCTAGAGACACAACATCGTCTACCACAATCTTTATCTTCCCCTCTGCAACGAGGTTCACAGCCTCTATAAGCTCCTGGAGAGTGTTGCCAACAGATCCTATAATAGTGGCCTCTTTAACCACTATATCTAGTGGGTTTACAGACACTGGCTCCCCTGTATATCCAATAACAACTATTCTCCCTTTCTTGGCCAGCATTTTGATAGAGTTTGAGAATGTTTCCTTGGATCCCACAAGCTCGTATACAACATCAGCTCCTTTACCGCCAGTTATACTCAAAACCCTTTTAACAACATCCTCTCTAGCAGCATTAACTATATAGTCTGCGCCAAGCTCTCTAGCCTTCTCTAACTTCTCATCCCTCTTGCCAATCGCTATAACCTTTGCACCAACAAGCTTGTTGTACTGAATCAAAGCAAAACCAACGCCGCCAACACCGTAGACAACAGCATATTCTCCAACCTTTGGAGAAGCTTTTTTAGTGGCATGTATAGCTGTTGTGACGCTACATCCTATTGGAGCGGCTTGCTCAAACGGTATGTTATCGGGCAGCTTAACAACGTTTCTAGCTGGAACCTTTACATATTCGGCGAAACCGCCATCGGATATGAAGCCGTATTCAGCTTTTGGACTCTCGCACAAGTTCTCCTCACCAACTAGACAATATTTGCACTTGCCGCATCCAACATAGTAGTAGACCACGACCCTGTCCCCAGGTCTAACATCAGAAACGCCATCGCCAACCTCTTCAACGATGCCAGCTATCTCGTGGCCAAGGGTTATTGGGTGAACACCTAGATCTAGAACCCCATCTAGAAAATGAAGTTCTGTGTGGCAAACACCGGCTGCCTCTACCCTGACAAGAACCTCTCCATATCCAGGCTTCGGCTTAGGAACATCTTCTATAACAAGCGGTTTGTGGGGCCCGTAAAACCTAGCTGCCTTCATATTTCTCAGCCAAAGCTAGTGAGAGTCTAGACAAATCCAAATATAGTTTTCTATGTTAAAACCTCTTCAATTCTGTTCTTCTCTATCGCCAGTCTAATCTCTCTTGCAATTCTCCTTCCAGTACTCATAGGCTCGCTCCAGTACAGATATGAGTATGGGCTTCCATTCACATATATGTTGGTTCCAGCAACAATCCTGCCCGAGAACTCGAAGACCTTTATATTCATATTGTCGTCAATTATACTCTCAAGGCAGAAGGGTCCTATTGCCCCAGGTGGCAAGCTCTTCTTAGTCTCCTCAACAAACCTAATTCCATACTCTAGAATCTTCGGCAACAGGCTCTCTCTCAGCACTAGGGGAAGGTTGCCAACAACAACAAATGTTGGTTCTATACCCATCTCAGCAACAACATCTGGTGGCACTCTTCTTAGCCCATCAACATTTGTCTCATATCTTATGTCAGCACCTAGAATCTCAACCCTGTTTAGTATTGGGCTGTAGAAGTAGTGGTAGTAGGCTGTAACCCCAACCAGATACTCTTGAATCATAGCCTCTTCAAATGTTTTTATAAGCCCTTGCTCAACTCTTTTTCTAAGCCCCTCCTCAACCTCTCTACTGTTTTTCGCTATAAAGTATCCCCTCCCACCCTTAGCACCAGGCAACTTAACTATAACGGGCCTATCTATTTCCTCACCAAATCTGTATACCCTAGGAATTGGTATACCAGCTCTCTGAAGAAGACCCATTTTAGCCCATTGATCGGCCTCAACCCTAAAAAGCTTCCTCAAACCAAATATGGGCACAGCTATATTCTCTGCACAGTCAAGGCCAACATACTCTACATAACTCCCATGAGGAACTATAACAGAGTTCAAAGAAACAAGCTTCTCAACCACATCATTTCTACACAAATCTCTCCAGCTATTCAACACAATGAAACTATCGATCAAATGTTTGAAATGCTCGTAAAACCACAGCCTATCGCTAGTAACAATGGCAACGGTCTTGAACCCCTCCATCTTTGCACCATGAAATATCTGAAGAGATGAATGGCTAGCTAGAGTCGCTATAGAAACCCTATCCAAATCGTATCTAGATACTATATCCCGAATCACGATACAGCCCAATGCAAAGATACTGAGATTGTAAAAGCTATTTAAAGCTTCATATATATAGGTTGTGTAGAATGTCAGACAACAGTTAAGGGACGCAAATACGAGTCGATAGCAACGAGCACTAGCCTAGATACCCAAGGATCCAAACATAGTCTTGATATTTGGTAATGCGAAGATTCTTTGCGAATCAACTTAATCTAATCTACTGTTTTGAGTATACTCATTATACCTATATTGATGTGTTAGTGCCACAAATCTTATAAACCATGTAAGAGTATACTCTTACTTGGGTGAGTAAAACATGGTAAAAATAGGTATACTCAGATCATTAACAATATCAGTAAAGAACGTGTTTGGTAGAGACAGCAAGGTATCAGCCAATCAATATAGTGACGAAACTGAAAAGGATACGGCGAGTTATAGCAATAATAGGTTAAAATACCCATCAATATTATGCACTCCTACAATACCTACCATATGCTATGAGATAGGGAAAGACGGGTATATAAAACCCATATAGCGATTAGACAAAGCAATGTAAAACAAAATATAATTATTTTTTAATATAATTATTTTTTTATCTTGTTAATAGAGAAAGCATTTTTCTTGCGTTTTCAAGCATCCAATGATTGTTATTGAAGAAGACATATACTTTCTTAGGATTCAAATTCAATACGTTTTTAGCCAAGTCCTCTAATTCTTCGTCAGAGTATTCATATGCATACCACTCGGTTCTTCCATGAAGCCGTAAATAGATTATATCATTGCATGTTTCAATCCATCTGCCAATCGGAGAATCTATAGATACTAGCGTGAGGTTTAATTCTTTGGCTAACTCAACAGTATCCTTGTTGAACCAGCTCTGATCTCTAAACTCTACGGCTATTCTATGGCCTAGACCAGTGGTTTTAACGAACTTTTTGAGCCTTTCAACATTGTTTTCATTCTTTTTGAATGTTGGGGGCATTTGAAACAGGTAAAAATCTGTGTAGTTGTCGAGTGGTTTAAACAGCTCTACAAATTTTCTCCATATTTCGTATGATTTCTCGTCTAGTCTATGAACATGGGATATACTTCTATGGACCTTGATAGACCATCTAATAGGTTTTAGAGCTGTTTTCTTCGCCCATCCAATAACCTGGTTTCTAAACGGAAATCTATAAAACGAGGCATTCAATTCAACAGCGTTTAGCCGAGAGTTTCTCAAATACCAATCGAATGTTCCATCCTCGTTCCAGTCATATAGCCAGCCGGAGGTTCCTACATAGACCTCTATATCCAACACCAACAAAATTGTTTTAGTGCATCCTAAAAATAATTTATGTAATGCCGAACCTCTTAAACACAAATACTTTAGCAGGATCGATACCAAGTGTGAATGCGGCTGAGTAGATTAGTGCAACAACTGTTTTATCGAGGTCTATCGGAGTTATTATAATTCCTACACAACCGAGAATTGTAAACGCCACTATAACACCTATCATCGATGCTACCAGCTCTCTACCCGGTTTTGAACTCCAAAACCATTTTCTCTCCCTAACTATGAGCACTCTAAACTGGCTTGTAAAGACCATTACAAGTAGTATGAATGTCTGCATTTGTTGCATGTTGAAGTGGTAAACTGTCGACCCTATGTAAATAGCTATAAGACCTTCTATGAGTAGCAACAATCCTAGGATTGTTGAAGATAGTGCAAGTGCTCTGAATCTCCACTTACTCGGGTTTGTTGTTGGCTTTGCATTATCTGTTGCTAGAGACATTGTAGCAAAGTCGTTTGCGAAGACTAGGAGTGTCATGCCAAGCAGTGAAAGAACGTCGTATTTGAGTATTATGAACCCTATTACAAGTAGCAAAGTAAATTGGATTGTTTTTGAAACTTTGTTTATTATCCATGTTAATGCCCTCTGATAGACTTCTCTACCAGTTAGAAGAATGTCCGCAACCCCCTCTAGACCAGGTTTTAAAAGAACTACACCTGCCGACGCTTTTGCAACGTCTGTTGCATTGGCAACAGCTATGCCGAGCTCGGCCTGCTTTAGTGCAGGTGCATCATTTACACCGTCTCCCATAACCCCTACGAAGTGGCCATTGCTTTGCAGACTTTTCACTATAATGTATTTGTCTTCTGGATAGACCTCCGCAAATATATCAGCTTCTTCAACGAGCACTCTTCTGCTGTTCTCATCGGCTTTCTTCAATTCGTTGACTGTTACAACCTTCTCTCCAATTCCAACCATTTTAGCGACTTCTCTCGCTACAGCAACATTGTCTCCTGTGACCATCTTAGGCCTTATTCCAACGCTCTTCATCTTTTCTACGAGTTCTCTAGAGTTTTGTCTAGGAGGGTCGAAAAGTGCTATGATACCAGCTAACCTATATTTGCCAGATCCATACTCTTTTATGGCGACAGCTAGAGATCTGTACCCTCTGTTGGCAAACTCTTCAACTGTTTTCATAGCCTCCGCAACCTCGGGGCTGTTGCCAACGAGTTCTGCTATTATTTGAGGAGCTCCTTTTGTAACGAGAAACCTCCTACCCTTTATATCTACTATAGCCTCTGTTCTCTTGGTTGATGGGTCAAATGGTCTGAATTCTACTATGCTATACCTTTTTCTGGGCAGATTCAGCTTCTTGGCAAACTCAACAATTACATTATCTATCTGATCCTTGCCCTCCTGGCTAGACGAATAAAATGCATATTCAATCACATCCTCTTTTGTAAAACCATTCAACGGCTTGACATCTACTATAGAAAGTCTGTTCTCTGTTATCGTACCAGTCTTGTCGAGGCATATAACATCAACAGAGGCTGCATCCTCTATAGCGCTAAGCCTAGTGACAAGCACATCTCTTGATGCGAGTCTAGAGGCTCCAACAGCCTGCATAATCGTTAAAACAGTTGGCAATGCAACTGGTACAGCACCCATCAATATTGTTACAGCGAATGTGGCTATGGCTATCGGCGTGTTCTTCAACCCTGTTACAACCGCAAATACAATTGCTATAGCTATGGCTGCTAACCCTATGTACATACTGTATCGAGTGATGACAAACATAACCTCTTGCTGATGGGACTTGGGCTGAGCTATCTTAACAAGCTCAACTGTTCTCCCAAAATATGTGCTCCTCCCAGTATTGACAACAACTGCTTTGGCTCTGCCACTTCTAACTATAGAGCCTGCGTAAACAATTCCACCAGCAGATATATCCACGGGTAGCGACTCTCCAGTAAGCATAGACTGGTCAACGGTAGCACTACCCTCGATGATCTTGCAATCGGCTGGCACAACATCGCCGATGCCGAGAGCAATAATGTCTCCGGGAACAAGATACTTAGCGTCTATCTGAACCCATTTACCATCTCTTAGGACAACCGCCTTTAAAGCAAGCTTAGATTTCAATAGCTCTAAAACCCTCTTGCTCGACTTCTCATGATAAAAACCTATAACAGCATTGATAAACATTAAAGAGAATATGATTGAAGCCTCTATGTAGTGGCCAACAGCAATAGATAGTACAATTGCTATTTCAAGCAGCCATGCCATGGGATTCCAAAATCTCTTCAAAAAACTCTTTACAGCACTCTCTCTTCTCTCCTCAACATAGTTAAGTCCATAGACCTTCAGTCTCCTATTAACCTCCTCAGATGACAAGCCATTCAAACTTGTTTGCAGAACATTCAGAGTGTCCTCAATACTGAGAGCCTCATAATCTTTGGTACTTCTAATCTGTGAAATAGTCCCTCACCTCATTTGCCTGTTCTTTAGAGACCGGGTTAAAAATATGGCAAAAATAATATAAGGCTATAGTGAGATTATAGTTGTATACCACGGCTAATAACTTGCGTTTGTAAAGCACCGAAAATACTGATGCCAAGCTTAGTCAAAGGGATTTCACGGTATGCACTTTAATCTAGTCTTGCAATGATGTAGAGCGAGGCGGCTAACGGCATCATAGATAGTGCGAAAGCTGGTATAAAGCCTTCGATGGCATCTAATATGACGAGAATGCTGAAGATTATTGCAATGGCTATAACCGTTATGCTTTTCGATCCCTCCTCCTGTTTTGGGGTAACCTTATACGGTATTCTAACCCCGATTAGCGAGGCTATTACATATGGTATGATAGCTATAGATGTTACTGTTGTTAGTGCCGAGGCTCTTCCAGATACATATGGCATGTCATAGCCGCCATATTCTCTGTAGAATTTATACACATTTATCGACTCTATGGCTAGAGAGGCTAGGAATAGTATTAGAAGAGTCAAATCGGCAACTGTTATCTTCGAATGCTCTACAAGTGGCGAGATTCCGGCTAGGATGAACCCTATAGCCGATAAAACAGCTATTATTGGCTGGAGTATGTATAGCAAGGCCTCTAGCTTTACAATAGTTTTTGCCCTCGACTTTAGAATGTGTTTGCCGAACCTTTTAAGAACGTCTGTTGTTCCATAGGCCCACCTCTTCTGCTGAATTAGATAAGCCTCAACAGTTTTTGGAGCACCAACACACATAGGCTCTATAAGCCTTGGCATAACACCTTTCTCTAGAAGCTGTGTACCAAGCCAAATATCATCTTGTATAACATCGATTCTGTAAAGCCCTATATCAGCCAGTATATCCCTTCTAATCGCTGTGCCACTGCCGAGAGGATATATGAACAGCCCCTTCGAAAACTTGTTTTTGTAGTATAGCCAACTCCCATACTCTGTTAAGAAGGCTATTGTGCTAGAGGATCTGGTTGAGCCCTTGTCGCAGACTCTCCACCAAGAGATGCAAACATCTTTGCATTTCAGCATAGACTCTATAGCCTCTTTCGAGGGATAACCATCGACATCAATAACAGAGACTGTGCCTCCAATAGAGAATTTTATACCATCATTTATAGCCCCATTTCTACCACCAAAACCATTAAACCTCCTCATAACAAATATAGAATCCCACATCACCATATCCTCTAAAACATCGTAGAATGCCCCGCTATCAGAGTAGTCAGCTACTACAACACATTCAAACACCTCTCCAAGAGATTCGTGGAGTTGGTAGAAGTGCTTTGTATACTCTCTAACAATATCTTTTGGCTCATTCTTTACGGGGGTTATAATCGAGAGAAACCCCTGCCCTCTATCCCTAGACATCGGTTCGCCAATTACAAGACGTTTTGAAGGTTTTGAAAGTATTGTGTGGTATATGCTGACAATTAATAGTGACAAGGATATCATGGCAAGCGAGATTGTAAATAACATGAGCATTTACCCGCAGAGCCTAAACACTGTCACCACTTTGAAAGAGGGGGTCTAATAAACCTAGTATCCAATTGATCAACATCTCCATCAATTCAAGTCCACGCTTTTGGTCAAATACTTATAAACTTGTGGTACTACAAGTAGGCTTGGGGTGCTACAAGCAATGCTATTCGATCTACAGCCAAAAACAAGTAGGAGAGATCTATACGATTTTGATAGAGAGCTTGAAGAGCTGATTAAGAGTATCGAGTTGAATCCGCTAACAGTTGTTGTAGGCATTAGGAGATCTGGAAAGACATCTCTTCTGAGAGTTGCATTAAACGAGTGTGGCTATCCCTACATATATATAGACCCTAGATTCTATTCAGCACCTACATACAGAGATTTTGCATATATTTTAAGGAATTCTGTTGAAGATTTTCTGAGAAGATACGGTGGTGTGTATAGGAGGATTGTAGAGATTCTAAAGAATGTTAAGGGAATTTCAATAGATTTGCCAACTCTGTCTGTAGAGGTTAGCTGGAGAAGAGGTGAGAGGATGGAGATCGGGGAGCTGTTAATAGCTCTTGATAATCTGGCTAAGGATATTAAGAAGCCAATTGTTATAGCCATTGATGAGGCTCAAGAGCTTTCTAAAATTACTTGGATGCCAATTACAAGGCTATTCGCATATGCATATGACAATCTCAGGAATTTGAGAATTGTTTTGACAGGATCGGAGATAGGTGTTCTATTCAAGTTCCTGGGGATAGAGGACCCCAGCTCTCCTCTCTATGGAAGATACATACACGTGATTAAGACGAGGAGACTATCTAGAGAAGAGTCCATGGACTTTCTCGAAAAAGGCTTTTCCGAGTTAGGCATAAACATCCCCCACAACATTATTGAAAGAGCTGTAGATGAACTCGACGGCATTATAGGTTGGCTAACACTGTTTGGCTATACATGCTACCTAAACCCAGGCACCTGTGTAGAGAACATCGACAAGATTCTTGAGCAGGCTATTAAAATAGGTAGAGAAGAGCTGGAGAAGTTCCTATCAACAAGTAGAAGCACCAGATACAAAACATTGCTAAAAATCCTCACAACAGAGAGAAGGTGGAGCGAAATAAAAATGTTGTTAGAGACTGAAGAGAGCAGAACAATAAACGATAGAACCCTCTACGAACATCTAAAAAGATTGATAGATCTATCTATAGTTGAAAAGAAAAACGATTCATACATAATATCAGACCCCATCCTGCGAAAAGCAGCCCAACTCCTCTAAACAATACAATGAATATCCATAGCAATGTCGAGCTCCATATCCTACAATCATGCAATGCGCAACCAGATATTAAAATTCTGCACTGCATGCACTAGCATTGGGAAGAGATTAGCCCATGAAACTGTTTTTATATGCTATTCTTCTACGCTATGGTGATGCTCATGCAAAGTTGCAGAATATGCAAAATAAAAACATGTTTAAACCTTATTAAATATTCTATGATTTGCTTATTTTGCAAAAAAACTTTTAAGCTAGGGCATTGAAGTATGTAAAGGTGTCTTTAATTGTTTTGGTGTTGCCTATTGTATCAATAGAAAATGTATTTGAAAAAGAGTTTGAAAAATGTGGAAAAGAGATGGTGAAACAGCGGTTTCATAATCTCATAGAGTGTGGTAAACCTATCTACATGTTCTAGGGTGTATATGATGAAGGTGAATGTGTGGAACCCTAGTGTTGAGTTGTTGTCTAGGGATGAGCTTGATAAGATAAAGCTTCAGAGACTCAAGGAAGTTATCCACAGAGTATACAACAACAACCAATTCTACAGGAAAAAGATGAAAGAAAAAGGATTGAAACCAGAAGACATAAAAACATTAGAAGACATCAAAAAACTGCCATACACAACAAAAGAAGAGCTAAGGGAGCTTTATCCATACGGCGCTTCTGTGGTGCCCTTAGACAGCTTAGCTGAGGTTAGGGCTAGCAGTGGTACTACCGGAAAGCCAACTGTAACCCTATACACTATGAAGGACATTGAGAATTGGAGTGAGGTTATGGCTAGAAGCCTTGTTGCAACCAATATTGTTAAAGGCGATATACTTCTAATTGCATATAACTACCACATGTTTACAGGTGGCTTCGGTTTTCACTATGGAGCTTTGAAAGTCGGTGTAACAGCAATACCAGCTGGCGTAGGTTTTACACAGAGACAGGTAATGTTGATAAAGGATCTTGGTGTAACAGCAATTACTAGTGTTCCTAACTATGCTATTAGGTTGGCTGAGGTTGCTTTTGAGATGGGTGTAGACCCTGCTAGAGATACTAGGGTTAGGAAAGGCGTTTTCGGAGCTGCTCCGTGGAGCGAGGAGATGAGGAGGAGAATTGAGAAGATATGGGATATGCAAGCATACGATATGTACGGCTTGAGCGAGTTGTGGGGCCCTGGGGTAGCGATAGAGTGTGTATATAAGAGTGGTCTTCATGTTTGGGAGGATCACTTTATTGTTGAGGTTGTTGATCCGAAGACTGGTGAGCCTGTAGATGTTGAGGAGAAGGGGGAGCTAGTATTCACAACACTAACAAAAGATGCAATGCCACTAATAAGATATAGAACAAGAGACATATCGAGAATACTAGACGAAAACAAATGCCAATGCGGAAGAACACACACAAAAATAGACAGAATACAAGGAAGAACAGACGACATGTTCATAATAAACGGGGTGAATGTATGGCCCTCTGCTGTTGAGGAGGTTCTTCTCAAAGAGCCTCTTGTAGCTCCCTACTACCAGATTGTTATAGATAGGGTTGATGCATTAGATAGGATGACTGTTTTCGTTGAATCGAGAACAAAGCTTGGCGAAAACGATAAAATTGCTTTAGCTAAGAAGCTTGAGTATGAGTTGAAGGAGGTTATATTGGTTACGCCAAGGGTTGAGGTTGTCGACCCTGGGACGCTACCCAGATTCGATGGAAAGCCAAGGGTAGTTGTTGATAAAAGGGCGTTGTAGCTTTGCCAAAGAGAAAGACTATTCTTGGAGAGCCCAACTCGATAGCGTTTCTACTTGGTAACGAGGCTATAGCTAGAGGAGCCATAGAGTATGGCATTGGTGTTGCAGCAGCATATCCGGGAACACCGTCAAGCGAAATTGTAGAGTCTTTGGCTAGTGTCGCCAGCGATCTGGGGATATATGTCGAGTGGAGTGTAAACGAGAAAACAGCTTTTGAATTGGCATACGCTGCTGCAATGAGTGGTGTACCAAGCTTAACAGCTATGAAGCATGTTGGTCTAAATGTAGCTGCCGACCCCTTGATGACAAGTGCTTATACAGGTGTCAAGGCGGGTTTCATAATTGTTACAGCCGATGATCCCTATATGCATAGTAGCCAAAACGAGCAGGACAACAGATGGGTTGGTCTACATGCCTATATACCGGTTTTAGAGCCTGCCAACCCCCAAGAGGCAAAGGATCTGACATATCTTGGGCTGGAATACTCTGAGAAGCTGGGTCATCCAATAATACTTAGAAGTGTTACTAGAGTGAGTCACGCTAGGGGGCTGGTCAGACTAGGCCCCTTAAGACCCCCTAGAACGGTAGGTTCTTTCCCTAGAGAGCCACAGAAATGGGCTGTTGTGCCGGCACATGCAAGGAAGATGAAAATAGATGTTCTGAGGAGATGGAGAGAAATCGAGGATGTCTTTGCAGAGTTTCCATACAACAAAATCGATGATAGCAACTCAAATATACTTATTGTAGCTTCTGGCATTGGATACCCGTATGCTAAAGACGCTCTCAAAATTGTTGGTGTAAAAGCAAAGATTTTGAAAGTGTCCACGCCAGTACCCCTGCCAAGAAAACTAGTTGAAAAGGCTGTGAATGGCATTGAGAAGATTCTGGTTGTTGAAGAAACCGATCCTGTTGTCGAAATGCAGCTAAAGTCTATTCTATTCGATTTACATATCGATGTAGAGGTTCATGGAGCTGACTATCTTGGTAGAAAAGGAGAGCTAACAATAGATAGAGTTGCAGAGGCAATAGCAAAAATAGCTGGTGTAAGCTGGAGTCCTCCAAAACCAATTGAGGTACCTATCAATGTTCCTCCTAGAAAGCCCATTCTATGTCCTGGATGCCCCCACAGAGCAACGTTCTATGCCTTGATAATGGCAGCTAGAGAGCTTGGTGTAGACCCTATATACAGTGGTGATATAGGTTGCTATAGCCTTGGCATCGACCCCCCATTCAATGCACAAGATACGATAACCAACATGGGTGGAAGCATAGGTCTTGCAAACGGCTTCTCACATACTGTAAAGAACAGACCGGTGGTTGCAATTCTAGGAGATTCAACATTCTTTCATGCTGGGTTGCCACCCCTGCTAAATGCTGTCTATAACAGAGCACCAATGCTTGTACTTGTGCTAGATAATGAGACTACTGCTATGACCGGGTTCCAGCCCCATCCCGGAACAGGCTTGACGGCTATGGGAGGAAAGGGTAGGAAGATATTGATAGAAGAGGTTGCAAAGGCTATGGGGGCCGACTATGTGGATGTTTTCGATCCATATGATGTTAGAAAAGCTATAGAGTCCATTAAAACTGGGCTCAAGGTTGCTATGGATGGTGGCGTAGCTGTTTTGGTTGCTAGAAGAGTCTGCTCGTTGCTAGCAGCAAGGCTGGGCTTGGCAAGAGATAGGTATTTTATTGATAGCAACAGATGTGTTGGTTGTAGCGTTTGTACAAATATATTAGCTTGCCCAGCTATAGTTATCGGAGAAGACAATAAACCACGTATAATAGAATCGCTCTGTAGTGGATGTGGCGTATGCGCCCAGATATGCCCATTCCAAGCAATAACAAAGAGAGGGTAAAGATAGAAGCTGTTTTTACTGGCGTTGGAGGACAAGGAATAATCACTATGGGCACTATCCTAGGTGTTGCATGCAGTAAAATAGGCTTGAATATAATAACAGCTGAAACACATGGAATGTCTCAGAGAATGGGCATGGTGGACTTCTTTGTTAGAATTGGAGATGTTGAAGCACCTCTAGTCCCACAGGCATCGGCAGATATAGTAGTGTCTTTAGAGATGATTGAAGCGCTAAGATCTGTTAGACATCTAAAGAGATGCGGATGGCTATTGGTCGCAGATATATATATACCTCCACCATATGTAGAGAATGTTCCATCGAGAAAAGATATAGTTACTGTGCTAGAGAGGCTGCCAATAAACTCTATTCTAATCAATGTAGAGGAAATAGTAGAAAAACTGAATGATAGCCGCGTTGTTAACATGGCAATGCTAGGAGCCTTCATGGCCATAGAGGATGTATCGAAGATAATACCAGTTACACTGGTTGAAGATGTTGTTGAAGAAAGGCTCGGCCCAATAAATAGAGAGGCGTTTGGAATGGGGTATAAGCAGGCTGTGAAAAAGATAAAAGATGGGGATCTCATTTCGAGATGTGCAAAAACTAATGTGTGAATACATTGATAATGTGTTTTTGAGGTGTTGCACACAAAATTTCATTTCATCTTGATCTAGATACTATGCCATCCCTTCTTAGCATGCTCAATCCAACAAATGATGCTAATGAGATTGTTGCAGCTGGTATTGTTGGATGAATCCATGTGGTTCTGTACATATATATGTACCAGATTATTCCTGTGACAGCTCCTGCAATCATAGATGCTACAGCCCCCTCTTTACTTGATTTTCTCCAGTAAAGTCCTAGAATCACTGGTCCAATGAAACACGCAAAGATCGTTCCAAATGATGCACTAACAATGTCTATAATCAGCTTGTTGTCTATTAAAGCTATTGGTAGTGGTAACAAAGCGAAAACAGCTACAGTAACTTTGGATAAGCGTATCAATGTTTCCTCCTCTAGGCTTCTGTTAAGCAAGACTATATCTCTTATAACTGTATTCGAAATTGCAAGCACGGTTGCAGCTATTGTGGATAGCGATGCTGCTATTGGTGCTGAGAGTATTAGTCCTCTAATACCTTCGGGCACTATCAGCATCACCATATTGGGTATAACCCAGTCGCTATCTTTCATCAGTTGCGAAATTTGTTGTGGACTTAGGTGGGGATCTAATATTAGATGTGCGTATATCCCAAGTGAGAATACTAGCATAGCATACAATGATATAAGTATAGGTCCTATGATCCTCCCTCTCGAAATAGCTCTAGAATCTTTAGCCGCATAAAACTGGAACAACAAATTGGGCAAGGCTATTTGAGCCATGCCTATAGAGAATGTTACGCTCATTATCAGTGTTGGCACCAGTCCTTTTTCCATTGCTGGCGGAGGTCCCATACCATCCAGTCTCAACCATAGCGCGCCTGGTTTGCCGAGTATCGTCATGTTCGAGATTTTCAACAGGCCATTGATAGGCCCTCCAACACTGCCCATAACGTATGTGAATGTTAGGGCGGCTGCAATGAGCATTAAGGAGCCTAGAAACAGGTTATTGATGACAGCGCTCCTCATCCCTCCTAACATAAGATATACTATAACCGGAAGCGCCATGATCAACAACGCGTAGCCATATCCTATCCCCAGTTGCGTAGCCAGCACTATTGCCCCTCCCTTGTAGACCCCGGCGAGATAAAACGTGAATAGAGTTGCTATAACTGTTGACGCTATCATTCTCGCCAGCGTGCTATCATATAGATTGCCTATCAATTCTGGTATGCTTGCCGATTTCGTCTTCACTACATACTCATAGAGCTTGTCTGCAACAAGCATCCAGAGCAACACAGCCCCTATAACGTGCCACGCTATTAACCAAGCTCCAAAGCCCAGGTTGTATAGATATGTTGCCCCGCCTCCGCTTAGAAACGATGCAGCACTAAAGTATGTTGCCATTATCGAGAATGATAGAAGCCATGGCCCCAGCGTTTTATTTGCAAACATAAACCCCATGAATGATTTGCTAGCTCTATAGCCTGCAAACCCAATGACTATAGTCAATACCATTACAGCAATCATAATTATTGAATCTATAGAGGTCATAAAGTCTTTGCACCCTTCTCGCTACGATCCTTATACACAGCATAGAAAAAGCCAATAACCAAAACTATGAGCGATATAGCATAGCCTAAGATAATAAGGGGATCTATATCCATAGAGTTCAGCCCCTTTCTAAAGTTTGGCTATTCCTCAGACTTGATCACAACCCTTTTTGCCTTTCCATCGAATCTGGGTAGCGTCCCAGGGTCGACAACCTCAACCCTTGGCGTAACCAATATAACCTCCCTCAGCTGTTTTTCAAGATCCTTAGAAAGCATCATCTTTTCTGCTTCACTAAGTTTTTTGGAGGTCTCTACCACTATGGTTAAAATATCTCCTGAAGGTCTCTTGCTAATTACTATCTGATACTCGTTGCCTACAAGCTTGCTTTGCATTAGCACATTTTCAATTGCTTGTGGATATATGTTAACCCCGTTTATTATGAACATGTCGTCTGTTCTTCCTTGTATTCTGTCTATTTTTGTGTGTGTTCTTCCGCATTGGCATTTGTTTTCGTCTAGTATTCTCGATATGTCTCTTGTTCTATATCTTATTAGTGGCATTGCATCTTTTGTTAGTGTTGTGAATACTAGCTCCCCCTTCTCCTCAACATCTACAGGCTCACCAGTCTTCGGATCAACAACCTCAACAATAAAGTGATCCTCCCAAACATGAAGACCGTTGTGATACTGACAATCGATTGCCGCTCCAGGCCCGTAAAGCTCTGCCATGCCATAAATATCAAATGTCTCCATGTTCCATATCTCTTCGATTTTCTTTCTCAGAGAATCACTCCACATTTCAGCTCCGAAAACGCCTTTCCTAACCCTAGTATCTCTAGCAGGGTCTACACCCATCTCAAAAGCAACCTCAGCCAACCTAATAGCATAGTTTGCTATTCCAGCAAGCATAGTCGTGCCAAGCTTGATCATCGTATATATCTGCCTCTTCGAAAATCCTGGCCCTGTCGGAATTATTGTTGCCCCTATTCTTCTCGCCCCATAGAAAAATCCAAAGCCACCTGTAAACAAACTGAAGCTTGGCGTAATTTGGAGAACATCCCTCTTTGTAAGCCCTGCAGCCGCTAGGCTTCTAGCCATTATCTCGCTCCAGTTCTCAATATCCTTAATCGTATAGTACATGAATATTGGCTCGCCAGTTGTACCAGATGTTGCGTGAACCTCTACAACATTTTGATATTCTGTCACCAGAAAGCCGAATGGCATATTCTCCCTTAGCTCTTCTTTTGTTGTGTATGGCAGTTTTTTGATGTCTTCTAATGTTTTTATGTCTTCTGGTTTCAATCCTTTTTCTTTCATCTTTTTCCTGTAGAATTGGTTGTTGTTGTATACTCTGTGGATAACTTCCTTGAGTCTCTGAAGCTTTATCTTATCAAGCTCATCCCTAGACAACAACTCAACACTAGGGTTGTAGATCCAGCTATCAGGCATTTGAGAACACCTTGAGAATGTATCTTGGTTTATCGACAAGTTGATTACTGTTATCCTCAAAGCCTGATACTACTTTAACACTGTTTTCCTCAATTGGTTCATAAAATCTGTTTGTATACTTTATCTCCATTGGCGCATAATTTCACCGAAGGAGTATGTATCTGTTTGGAGGGGTTTAAAAATGTTTTGTTACCATTGATCGCAATATATCATTGCAGACTGTTTACGGGTTACATGAGGTCTATTTGTATAACTGCTTTGGGGTCTGGCTCAACAAATTTGAATGAGACTATAGAGTTTCCATAGCTATGCAGATCAATGATGTTCTTCCCATTGTTGAGACTGTGTTGATCCTCGAATGCTTGTTGACTTGGCAATCCAATGTCGTATTCGAAGATCTTGAGCTTGTTGGGCTTGGAGGCTCTTATAACCATCTTAGCCTCTCTATAGCCAGCTAGTGGTATTCCACCAAATGTTTTGTTGTCTACCTGTGTGCCGAGGATCTTTATCCTAATTGGTGGTGGGGGCGAGTTTAGGATGCTTGTTGGTATTGAGAATATTCCTCTGTAGCCCCCATCTATTGGCTGTGCGTCATACCTGCTGCTATTGGCCATAGTGTTGTATGCAAGCAGAATCTTATCTCCAACGATCTCAATACCCGTTATCCTTGCCCCAAAGGCTCCAACAATTCTGGCTGTTGGAGGGGTTATGTATACAAGCAGACTTGGGGCTACAATAGTGTTTGTTGCTAGGAACATCATTTTCTCGAAATCATTCGTCGGTTTGACCACGTTTTCTGTAAAGGCATTGAACGCAACCAGGATGCCTCCTCCAATTGGCTTGGCCATTGTTCTCCTAGCGTTATAGCCGGACTTGACAAAGTCAAACATTCTCACAAATTTTACACTCTCTATAGACTCGTCAACGGGGTTCCCAACAAATACCCCTCCTCTAACAAATAAAAAGAATCTCCCGTATGCCGATGCTGTAACCCCTGTAAGAGGAGACTCGACAGAGTCCCCATCGACAGATCTCTGCGCTAGGTCTCCAAAGTATACTGTTTTAAGTTTGTTCTCTACAAGATCAATGCATTGGATACCGCTGACCCCTTGCACCCAGTTTTCAAGGATATCAAAACATGCATGATCATATAATATAGAGCCTTTTTGCGCAGGTCTCGACGATAGTTGCTTATAGCTACCGCCCCTTCTATCGATTTGATAAACACCTAGGTTGATCATGCCATCTCCTCTGGCAAGCAAAAGTCTATCGTTTATCTCATCATATATTATCTCCGATACCTCTCCAACCCAGTCAGTCACATGATGTAGGCTCTCCTTCCACAAAAGCCTTACCGAATCCTCTCTAATGTCATATACATGAACATGGCTAAACTTGTTTACAAATGATATTGTTGCAAGCGATCCACTCTCCCTGCCCCTATATACGGCAGGTGCATGAACCCACCCACCAAAGTATATAAAATCGTCAACAGCTTCAACAGCGTTATAGGTATCGCCACCAGATGTTGGTAGGGGGCCTACAAGCTCAAAGTTATACCTCCTCACATAGCCTTCCCTAATATTAATGAAATTTGCTTTAGCCTCAAAAGCCACCGTATAGTAGAGCAAGCCCCTATGATATTTCAAGCCGAATATTCCGCCACTACCCCATTCGGGTCCGTATCTAGGGCTATAAAGCTCGAGCCAGCTGAAATCCACATTACAACACCTGTAAATAGAGGATTAGATTGAAGTGTGCGTTTTTAAACATTATCGAGTTTATGTAAGTAGATACTATTGTGGTAGAGGGTTTCTGTATAGCTTATCTATCAAAGAGTAGAACATCATTGACAAAACCAGTGAAAAAGCCGACAAAAGCACAGAGTATCTTGCTGAACTTGTTAATGCAATTATATAGCCACTTACTACGGATGAAGCTATAGTGGCAACAGATGGTGCTAGATTGTATATAGAGCCAAATTTTCCAATGAAATCTGTGGGTATAACATCATTGAGTATAGCCCAAAAAGCTGGAGTTGCAATTCTATATGCAATCAAAGAAAATGTTATGGAGATTATCCTGATTATCGGTATGCGAAGGAGAGCTGAAGCCAAAAGCGCTGTAGCTGTTGTGGTTAATCCTATGTAAATTATGCTCACCTTCCCCCTCAAACCCCCAATCCTGTCAGAGTAAAGTCCTGCCAAAACTTCTGCAACACTTCCCAGAACTGCGATAAGCAACATATGTAAAACAAGATCAGCATAGCCAAATTTTAGATCATTTAATACATATGTTGAAAGCCAATTAATCATAAATGTCCATGTATACATGGCAAAGAAGAATGCTAGAAACAGTATTGCCAATATTCTACCATCAACACCCCTGTTTCCAAAACTGCCTTGAGAACCTACAAAGCTTTTCCCGCCAACCCCTCCTTTACCCGTATATCCTCTGACAAAACCACGTAGAGCTATAAAAACAATTGGTGTATAGATAAAACCTATGGCACCTACAATAACCATAGCATTTCTCCAGTCATGAGCAAAAAACATCAATATGTATGTTAATGCAAGACCTATTATCGAACCGATATCATAAAGAGAGGTTGCATATCCATATCCAAGCCTAGCCAGATGCATTGATGTTATTTTTGCACATATGGGCCAGACAAACGGTATAGTCAAACTAAACAATAGTCTAACAGTTGAAAGGGTGATTACATCATTAACAAAACCTGTTAGAAGTGTTAACAGCGATTGAAAACCCATAACAAACGATATAAACCATGTAACATCAATTCTATCTACACTCCTTCCAACAGTTAATACACTAACTATCGATGCAAGCGTCCATATAGCCATTAAAACACCTGCAAAATCATAGCCAATACGAATATCATTTACAATATCTGGTAGGACTGTTCCAAATAATGCTAGTTGTGCAAATGCTATTGTTGTTATCCCTAATAAAAGCAGTGATAGGGTATTCAATACCGATGACACCAAAGCCCAGTTCGAATGCTAAAGAACAGAATATAAGTTTTGCCCACGTAAATAATCATAGTAGATGATCATAAGTAGCCGCAATAAAAACTAATGTTATGTATTTAATCAAACCCGAGAGCCTGCTGCTCATAGCCACGGTCTCAACTCAACATATAGATATAACAGTATAATCATTAATGAAAAGAATATGGCCAGTCCATTCAACAGAACATCGTCATATCTTCTTCTTGTTGCTGAAACCCTCTTTTTTGTAAAAGGCCAAAACAGATATACTCCATCGGCTGTCATCAAATCGGCTAAAAGATGGGCAAATCCTATAGAGAAAAGCACTGCAAACATGTTCTGAAGCAAATGTATAAACGTTCCAAAACCTAGAAGATATGCAAAGCAATAAAGCAATAGGATTGCGGCAATGGATATTAATAAGAGCCCAAAGAGCGAGTGCGTATATGGCGTTCTCCTAAAACCTCTGTGACCTCCAAAGCCATCAATAACCCTATTTATAAACACCGACATTGCTATGACGCTGAGAAAATTTGCCAAAAAGCTGTTTGTAATGGGAAAGACCTTAGACACCCACAGGCCAATAGCTAGTCCGAGGATGTCATGCGTTTTTCTCTTCATAGCATCCCCATAGTTTAAATGCAAAACGTCCATGCCTAGTTTGCTATAATATCTGTATTCATTTTAAAATCAGATGAAATTATCTAAGCTATTGCTAAATTGCCCTTGACATACATGCATTACACGGATCCTAAAATAGTATTTACATTGACATAAGGTCTGCGCCCTAAATCTGTTGCCATAATGTCTATTGCCTTGGATTTTAATTAGTTTGGGTTGTGGATGAACATATTCCACTGTTTGTAAGATCTCTATGGGTTTTTATGAATTCTTTTAGTATCATAGATCTGAATTCCCTCGTTTTTACATTTGGCGGCGCTTCTGCTATGAGCAAGACTATGTAGTATTGTTTGTCTATTTGCTCTTCGATGTAGAGTCTATAGCTTTTTATAACCATTTGCAATCTCCTGTGAAGCTCGTATAGAACGTTGTCTGGGTTGCAGACTATTGGGAACTCATATCTCACCTGAATTGTTTTGCTCTCCTCTGACTTCTCTATCACTATGCTGTTTAAAAGCACTGTGTTAGGGATTTTCACTATCTGCCCATCTGCATCAAGTATCTTTGTGTACATGAAGCCTATCTCGAGTATCTGCCCCTTTAGGCTTGGAATCATATAGTCTCTACTAAAGAATTTGTATGCAGGGAATGCCAGAAGCGATATCGGTATATTCCCAGCGATTCTAACGGTTTGCCCAGGCTTTAGATATCCTGACAATAGTATTAGAAGACCTGAGAAAAAGTTTGACAAAACAGGCTGTAGAGCTAAACCTATTATAAGACCAGAAAATGTGGCACCTGCAAGAACACCCTCGCTACCAATACCCAAGGTGATGACTATGGCTAGTAGCAAGATGGTATAACCCAAAACCAAAACAATGTTTCTAACGAAGTAAGCTTCTCTAGAGCCTTTAAACAGTATGTGTACTGCAGAGGCCAATAGCTGTATTGTTATTGCCCCGCCAATTGCAACAAACAATGCAATGAAAACACTTCTATATGTATTGTAGAACTCGGCAAACTTCTTTGGCAGATAATTTATAGAGGCTTCAAGGATCTTTATAGCGATTGCAACTACTATAATAACTATAAACGCAATAATAACTCTGTTTCTGGCGCCCATTGCTTTGTCCACATGAAGACTTTTGTATCGAATGCCCTATATATTAAAGTTTTAAATGTGTTGGTGTATAAAAATGGCAATGAATTTATGTAAAGAGCTGAACACTGTTTTGAGTATTGATAGTGATGCTAAAAACATTGGGATATTCGTTGCCTACACAATTTCATGGCTTGAAAAAGAGGTTTCCTTAGCCTCATACCCATTCGAAGATGAGGTGAAAAATCTTTTGGAGTTTCTAAAGAGCAGATATTCCCTAGAGGGGCTGAAGACAGATCCTGTTGTGAGAGCCTATAGAGACTTCTTCTGGAGGATAGGTATAGACCCCACCAAAACGAGACCTGCTAGCGAGGCTCTTGTGAGAAGGGGTTTGAGAGGTTCTTTCCCGAGGATAAACCCTGTTGTTGATGCTGGTAACATTGCATCTGCATATACAATGGTGCCAATAGGCATATATGACTTAGCCTATGCTAAGCCCCCATTCAAAATAACTGTCAGTAGAGGTGGAGAGGTTTTCAGGCCTATTGGGGGTGGCGAAGAAAAGCTTGGCAAAGGTGTGCCAATACTTGTAGACTCTGGTGGTGTGGTCATGCATATATATCCACATAGAGATAGTGTTGAAACTATGGTGAGAGAGGGTACAAAAGAGGTTTTGGTTGTCGGGGCAGGAGTTCCAAATGTTGATGAAGCTCTTGTCCGAAAAGCAGTTGAAATGGTTGCAAAGCTACTTGAAAAAATCGGTTGGGGTTGGTGTGGAGCGGTAGAGCTTAAGTAAATTACTAGGTTTTATCCCGGCACTACTATCTCACAATACCCCGCTCCCTCAGTACACGTTCAATGTCTGCAACAACTTCCTCAGCGTTTCTAGAGGCATCGATTTCTGCTAGAATGCCCTTTCCTCTATAGTACTGTATAACAGGCTCGAAAGTCTGCTTATAGATTTGATACCTTGTTCTAACAACTTCCGGCTCATCATCTTTTCTTCTAACAAGCTGATGTCCACAAACATCGCATACTCCAGGAACCTTTGGAGGCCTCCACTTAATGTGGTATATAGCACCGCAATTAGGGCAGACAAGCCTGCCCGAAACCCTCTCTACTATGACCTCTACAGGAGCCTCGAATAAGAATGCCACATCAATTTTTGTTATCTGATCGAGGGCCTCAGCCTGTTTAATTGTCCTTGGGAACCCATCTAATATAAATCCTCTTCTACACTCGGGTCTCTGGAGAACACTTTTAACAACTTCTATAACAACCTCGTCTGGCACCAGCAAACCTTTCTCCACATACTGCTTTATCTTTAAACCAAGTTCGGTTCCCTTTGCAATTTCTTCTCTAAATATGTCACCTGTTGAAATGTGGGGGATACCATATTTTTGGTTGAGCATTTTTGCATAGGTTCCTTTCCCAATTCCTGGAGGCCCTATGAAAACCAATCTCATTCTGTTACACCATGGAGTATTTCATTGAGGGGGAAATATATGTTTTGTTATTCATGTATAAACTATACATTAATATATTTATAAACCTCTCTTATTGTATCCAAGTATAGGTAAAAGTACAATGAGGGACGGGTTAGAACTTTTATTTAGACCAAGGTCAATAGCAGTAATAGGCGCTTCAAGAGAGCCGACAAAGCTTGGATACGCAGTTTTAAAGAATATTGTTGAAAGTGGGTACAAAGGAAAGGTATATCCAGTGAACCCGCATGCCGATCAGATAATGGGGCTAAAAGCATATAAATCGGTGCTTGACATTCCTGATGAGGTTGATGAAGCGGTTTTTGTTATACCAGCACCAGCAGTTCCAAGTGTTCTAGAAGAGTGTGGTAAGAAGGGTGTTAAATATGCTGTGATAATCTCTGCTGGGTTCAAGGAGATTGGTGGAGAAGGTGTTGAGAGGGAGAAGAAAGTTGTTGAGATAGCCAAGAAATATGGCATAAGAGTGCTGGGTCCGAACATACTAGGTGTAATAGATACCCACACACCATTGAATGCATCATTTGGCTTAACACCCCCAAAAGGAGGTATAGCATTTGTCTCCCAGAGCGGAGCTTATCTAGCTGCAATAATGGACTGGGCTGTTAAAACTGGGATAGGATTCTCAAAGATTGTCAGTCTTGGTAACAAAGCTGATCTCAATGAAATTGACTTTATAGAGTATCTAGCAGAAGATCCAGCGACAAAGGTTATTCTACTCTATCTCGAGTCTATAGCAAATCCAAAGAAATTCATAGAAGTGGCATCTGAAGTTGTGAAGAAAAAGCCTATACTACTCATCAAGGGTGGGATGACTGAGGCAGGGGCAAGAGCAGCACTAAGCCACACAGGGTCTATGGCCGGTGGGCCACTAGCTGTGCAAACAGCTATGAAGAAAGCTGGTATAGTGCTGGTATCAGAGCCTACAGAGTTCTTTGACTCGGCACTAGCATTCTCATTAATGGAGAGTTTGCCAGGCGATAGAATAGCTATTGTAACCAACGCTGGTGGACCAGGTGTTATGACAGCTGATCTAGTTGCTTTGTCAGGCCTCAAACTAGCTCAGCTATCGCCGCAAACAGTAGAGTATCTGAGATCCAAGCTACCGCCAATGGCAGCACTAAACAATCCAATTGATGTTATAGGCGATGCTAAGTCGGATAGATATGAGGTTGCCTTAGACGCTGTTCTAAAGGATCCGAATGTAGATGCTGCGATAGTCATACTCACACCACAAGTTGTTACAGAGCCTGAGAAAACAGCTGAGGTCATAATAAACATGCGTAAGAGGTATCCGCAGAAACCAATTCTAGCGGCGTTCATAGGAGGGCCTAGAGTTGAGAAAGCTATTGAAATGCTCAAAGCTGCTGGGATACCTGTGTACGAATCTAATGATAGGGCTGTAGCAGCTTTAGCTATAATGAACAGATATAGAGTTGTGAGAGAGAGATTGATGGAGATAGCGAAGTATGTAAACGAAGTGGCCAATTTGCCAGATATAGATGAGAAGTCCGCACGGGCTTTAATAGAGAGGGTTAGAAGCGAGGGAAGGAAGGTTCTGCTGGAGGTAGAGGCCAAGGAGCTGGTGAGGTACTATGGCATACCCGTTGCAACGACAAGGCTTGCTAGATCAGAGGATGAAGCTGTTGCCATTGCGAATGAGCTTGGATATCCAGTTGTGTTGAAGATAGCCTCGCCAGATATTATACACAAATCTGATGTTGGTGGGGTGAAGATCAACCTAAACTCGGAAAGCGATGTTAGAGAAGCGTATAGGGCTATAATGGCAAATGTGAAGAGGAATGCTCCACAAGCACGAATATATGGAGTGGTTGTGCAGGCTATGGCCCCAGCAGGAAGAGAGGTCATAGTCGGTACGGTAAAAGATCCTCAGTTTGGACACATGATAATGTTTGGTCTTGGAGGGATATACACAGAGGTCTTCAGAGATGTTTCATTTAGCTTAGCACCTATAACAAGCTATGAAGCAAGGGAGATGATTATGGAGACAAAGTCGTATCGCCTATTAAAGGGCTTTAGAGGGGAGAAGCCAGCAGATATAGAGGCTATTGTCAATGTATTGGTTAGAGTGGGTAGACTTGTTATGGACATACCAGAAATAGCTGAAATGGATCTGAATCCAGTATTCGTATACGAAGAAGGTAAAGGATGTAAAGTAGTTGACGCTAGAATTGTCCTAGAATAAAGGCAAAAAACTTTTCTATTTTCCTCATTGCTAATATGAGTTGTTCATTTCCTGAGTTTGCTCAACAGTTTTAATAGCTCTTTGTCTCCCTCATAGTCTCCTGCACAAGTTGCTATAATCCCATCAACAATATTCTCGAGCTTCTCTGCATAGGCTAAGGCATTTTCCATCGCTGTTGTTGGACTCCACCCAATCCTCGCAAGTGTCTCTGCGTTTCTGGGCGTCTTCACTAAGAAGTATGTATAGAGCGGTACACCCAGCCTTTTTAGCTCAGCTGAGACCTTTTCTAAAACCGGAAATGTTTCATCTGTTAACCTCATAAAGAATGCGAAATCCCATCCACTCTTAACCCTGCTAACCATATCCTCAACACCAAACTCTTTCACTCCATACCTATCCCTCACAGGTCTAGGAGACAGCAGACAGCCAAGCTTGACACGCTTCAACTTTATTTCCCTCCTCAGAAAATCTCTTGCCTCCTCCGACCTCCTCCAATATCTCCCTGCTAGCGGTTCACCAAACTTAGGCTCGTCACCAAAGGTGATAACAAGCCCGTCAAGTCCAACAGCATCCGCAGCCAAAGCTAGGGCGGCAACCTCCACAGGCCCTTTATAATTCAGTACAAAGATAGGTACAACAATTTTATCTGGGTATTTAGTCTTTAACACACAGCCAACAGCTGTTCCACTGGGAGCTGGCACACCAGCCGCACTATCCGTTATATTCCAGCCATCAACAAGATCCTTAGTCTCTTCAGCCATCTGCAAAAACTTTCTTGTTGGGACAAACTCATGCAAAATCTTCATAATCCCATCACGCAGATCTTGGTGTATATGCTCTAACCCTACTAAAATTTCTTTGATCACTTACCAGTATTGTTTATACACAAATTCATTTGCATCTTTTCTCTTGGATAATGTAAGAGTATGGTTGTAGGTAGCCCCTAGCCACATCCGATCTTTTCCCACTTCACATCAAAGCACACATCTTTCTCGATTTCTATGCTGCCTACAAGCTTTATCTTCCTAGATGATGTTCCCACCCTTATTTCATAAACACCCTTTTCTACTACCCATTTGAACCCGTTGAAGCTTGCTAGATATGTTATTGGTATAACTATCTCTATATCCTCTTCTTCTCCAGGGTTCAAGAGCCTTGTCTTCTTAAAGCCCTTCAGCTCCTGGAATGGCTTGTCTAGCTTTCCTCTAGGGGCTCTAACATATATCTGTGCAACTTCCTTGCCAGGATATCCTCCAACGTTCTTGACTTTGAACCTCACCTTCACTGCTTCTCCTTCAAAAGAAATGTTTAGGTCTCTATATTCAAAGTCTGTGTAGCTAAGTCCATATCCAAATTCGTAAGCAGGCTCTAAACCGAAGGAGTCATAGTATCTGTAGCCAATGTATATGCCCTCCTCATACACAACTCTGATAGGATCATTTCTCGGCTCTCCGGGAAATGTTCTCATAGCTGGTGTTTCATAGAGATCCTTTGGCCATGTAAATGGCAGCTTTCCGCTGGGAGATACCTTGCCCACTAAAACATCTGCAACAGCTCTTCCAGCCTCTTGACCGGGCATCCATACAACTAAGATAGCGTCCACCAAGTCTCTCCAGCTGACAACATCAATGGGGCCGGGGATGTTGAGCAAGACAACAACTTTTTTGTTGCGCCTATGGAATGCTTCAGAGACTTTGCATATGAGGTTAAGCTCGTCATCTCTCAGATAGTAATCGCCTTTGACAGGGTTTCTATCGCGTCCCTCAGTAGCTGTCCTAGAAATAGTTATCACTGCTACATCATTTCTCTCCGCAACTCTATCTAGAAACTCTTCACTGAACACATCCTCGGCTACCTGCATATACTCTAGAGCGTCAATGGCATTCTCCATAAGCTCGAAAAGTAGCAGAGATATCATATCGGCTTTCTTATCTTTCAGGACATCGACACGCATAGCTCTAATGAATTGTGATGGGTCAAGCGATCCGAAGACCATTGGCAATATGTTGTTATATACCTTCTCAACCTCTTCATCTATAGACACACCTGCCTCCTTAAGGCCACTTGCAATAGATACTATGCTGAGGGGATAGGTTGTCCCGCTACCAAGCCCTCCTTTAGCTGTGCGATAGGATCCCTTGCCAAATAGGGCTACCTTGGCCGAGGGTTTTATTGGCAGAGCCCCATTGTTTTTAAGGAGAACAAACCCTTCTACAGCTGCTCTATACGCCACCTCTCTGTGTTTATCGAGATCTGGTTTTCCAGAGGGTTTGTAACCCCTAGCCTTCGGTGTCTTGGCTATGAGGTTGAGCACATTTCTTACTCTTGTGTTTATTGTTTCCTCATCTATTTGCCCATTTCTATAAGAGTCTATGAGAAGTTGCAATGTTTTGTCGTCGCCAGGCATTATAAGGTCTATGCCTGCCTTAATCTGTTCAACTGGGTTGTCCCCTGCCAGCCAGTCTGTCATTACAAGACCTTTATAGCCCCAGTCCCTCCTTAGAACATCTGTCAAAAGCCACTTGTTCTGCACACAGTATTTGCCAAGGAGCTTGTTATACGCTGCCATGACAGCCCATGGATCCGACTTCTTGATTGCTATCTCGAATGCTCTGAGATATATCTCTCTCAGAGCTCTCTCGGACACGACTACGTCTATCCTAGTTCTATTTGTCTCCTGCTCATTTGCTACAAAATGTTTGAGTGTTGCCCCGACTCCCGCACTCTGCACGCCTCTGACATAGGCAGCTGCCATCTCCCCACTCAGCAGGGGGTCTTCAGAAAAGTACTCGAAGTTCCTACCACCTAAGGGAATTCTATGTATGTTGAGTCCTGGTGCCAAAACAACGTCTACACCATACTCCCTAGCCTCCTCACCTATTGCTTTCCCAACCTCTTCAACAACCTCTGTATTCCACGTAGATGACAGTAAAATCTCGTTAGGAAATGCTGTAGTCAGATAGAGCCTATCTTCACCAAGTCTAACTGCAAATATGCGTATACCTGCAGGACCATCGCTGAGAATAATAGATGGTATGCCCAGCCTGGAAACAGCCCTCGTCTCACCAGCAGCTCCAGGGACAGATTTAGGCACATCGAAAAAGCCTACACCTACAAGTAGCGAGAGTTTTTCCTCAATGCTTAGCTTTGAGATAAGCTCTTCTACGTTCATACTTTAACACAATGTTTTGATACTACATAGCTGTGGGTATTTAAATGTAGTTTAGGCATAGACTTAGACTACTCGAAACAAAGTGTGTCACCATACCACCACGCTCCACATATTTCAATGGGTATTGCATCTACATAGCTGCTATCTCTAGAGATCTATGGATCTATTACTATAAAAATCGGCCAAAATCCATGGCAACAATTCTCTATGAAATTTCTAAGAGTGATTCAACTCCAAAAATTTTTATTGAGGCTTATACACCACTTGAATATATATAACTGATTAAAATCACCAGACTTTTTGCGTTGCATAGGTGAAGATGATGAACTTTGAGATAATAAATAGAAAGAATCTTACTGAAGGTATTGTAGAAATGGATGTTCATGCCCCTAGGGTTGCCTGTGCTGCGAGACCCGGCCAATTTGTTATTGTTATGGCGTGTGAAGAGTGTGAGAGGATACCTCTTACACTTGTTGACTGGAGTTGTAGAGGGGGTTGGATCAGACTTGTTTTCCAGGAGGTTGGCGTGTCAACATATAAACTTGGCATGATGGATGTGGGTGAAAGACTCTATCATGTTGCTGGGCCTCTCGGCAATCCCACACACATTGATAAATTTGGTACTGTCGCCATTGTTGCTGGCGGCGTTGCCATAGCAGCTGCATATCCAATTGCTAGAGCCTTTAAAGAAGCTGGCAATACTGTCGTGTCTTTTATTGGTGCCAGAAACTCTAGGCTACTCATATACAGAGATCACATTGCAAAGATTAGTGACGAAGTGCATATATCTACCGATGACGGTTCTGAGGGCTTCAAAGGATTTGTTACACAGCTTCTTGAAAAAAGGCTTGCAGACGGCTTCAAACCAGATCTTGTTTGGGTTGTTGGCCCAGCTCCAATGATGAGGAGCTGTAGTGTTGTGACAAAGCGTTTTGGGGTTAAGACTATCGCTAGTTTGAACCCTATTATGGTTTGTGGCATGGGTATGTGTGGTGCTTGTAGGGTTCGCATTAAGAACGAAATTAGATTCACATGCGTTGATGGGCCCGAATTTGATGCTTGGGATGTGGACTGGGATGAGCTGCTACACAGGCTTTCTGCCTATCGAGAGGAAGAGTCCTATGCATTGAAGCTGTTTTTGGAGAGTAGGGGGATTAAGGTGAGTAGATGATGGTTAAGCCAAAAACAAGAATACCAATCCCTAAGAGACCTGCTGAAGAGAGGATAAAAGATTTCAACGAGGTCGCTGTAGGCTATACGGAAAAGGAGGCTATTGAAGAGGCTAGCAGATGTATTCAGTGTCCCGATAAACCATGTGTAGCTGGCTGTCCTGTGGGGGTGGATATCCCAAGGTTTATAAAGTTTATTAGAGAGAAGAGGTTTGAAGAGGCATACAAGGTTATAAAAGAGAGGTGCCCGATACCAGCAATCACAGGGAGGGTGTGCCCCCAAGAGAAGCAATGCGAAAAGATGTGTAGACTTGCAAAAATCGGCCAATCAATTGCTATAGGCGCTCTAGAGAGGTTTGTCGCTGATTGGGCTGAGGAGCATGGGATATACATCGACAAGAAACCTGATCAGCAAATAGGCAAAAGTGTTGCAGTTGTTGGCTCTGGGCCAGCAGGAATTGTAGTAGCCTCAGACCTTGCCAGACTTGGATACCAGGTAACAGTCTTCGAGGCACTCCACGTTCCAGGGGGTGTTCTAGTGTATGGAATACCAGAATTCAGATTACCCAAGAAGATTGTAAATGAAGAGCTTAAGAAGCTCAAGGATATTGGAGTTGATATAGAGACGGGGGTTATTGTTGGAAAGACTGTAACTGTTTATGATCTTCTGAAGGAATTTGATGCCGTGTTCATTGGGAGTGGTGCTGGAAACCCAAGGTTTCTCAACATACCCGGGGAAGACCTTGGAAGAATATACACAGCAAACGAGTATCTAACAAGAGTCAATCTAATGAGAGCATACATGTTCCCAGCCTACGACACACCAATTCACAAAGGAAAGAGGGTCGCCGTAATAGGTGGTGGAAACACTGCAATGGATGCCGCTAGAACCGCTCTGAGGCTAGGAGCAGAAGAGGTCTACATAGTATATAGAAGAACAAGAAGGGAGATGCCTGCTAGAGAAGAAGAGATTGCTAATGCTGAGGAAGAGGGCGTAAAATTCCTCTTCCTAGTACAGCCAGTAGAGTTTCTAGGAAAATCAAAAGTTGAGGCTCTAAAACTTGAGAAAATGAGGCTTGGAGAGCCAGACGAAACGGGAAGACCAAGACCCATACCAACAGGAGAGACAATAACAATAGACATAGACATTGCAATTACTGCCATAGGGTTTAACCCCAACCCACTCATACCAAAAACAACACCAGAGATAAAGACTGATGAACATGGGAGGATAATTGTAGACAAAGAAGCTAGAACAACAATGCCCAGGGTTTATGCAGGAGGAGATATAGTGGTAGGAGAGGGAACAGTTATAGAGGCAATGGGTTGGGGAAGAACCGCCGCGAGAACAATACACAAAGACCTTACCTCAACATAGTGAAACAGTTCAGAGCAGAAGAGCAAACCTCTGAAAATAGAATGGAGACAGAAGGTGTTTATTCATAAACAGAGTTATGAGATCTGCGATGACACAGAAAATGGTTGCTCTACATACAGCTTTGTTGTCCACAAAACATAATTTATTATAATTTATAACATAGCTCATATATTGTCTACTAAAACTTTTTTCATTTCGTCATAGCATTTGACAAGGGTTTCAGATGTCAATAGCTGTGGCTCTCCCCCTTTCCTCCATATGCGAGCATATATTTCACCTTTTTTACCAAGCAGCACCTTAACCACTATGTCACTTAGTGATGCATCTGTATTGTATTGTTTTTTCGATATCCTTGACGCAACCACGATGTCCAGCACCTTCTCGTCTTTAAGTCTAGACGCTACTTCGAAGAATCTTGCCACATAGTCTCTGTAGCTCATACTCATATACCTTGTTTCAAGACCATGAAAAACAATTGCATCGACAGCTCCTAGAGGTCTGACTAATTGATATGGGTAGTAACTTGGTGATATAGCAAACGGGTTTATCCCCATAAACGAAAAGTGTTTTTCAACTGCTTTTTTAGCTTTGCTAGAGTCTATACCCAAAGACTCTATGCCCTCTATGAAAATATTCTTCAAGGTCTCTGCAGAGTATCTAAAACTCAGTACAAATATCCTTAAATTGTTTTTCAGGGCAAATGCCAGCAGATATATGGGCATTTCCCTGCGTTCAAAAATCCTAGCATTGGGTGGATGTGAGACGTAGATCACCTCACCTCTTCTAACATATCCAATACTATTCTTAAATGAATCACATACAATATCAAGCCTCTCCCCCTCAGGAGATATTGTTAACGGCACCTCAATAGGATGTAGAACAAAGCCGGCACCCTCAACTATCATGAATGGAAACTCTGAAACCATTATCAGCGCTCCCCTAGCTTTTCTCACCTCCATATATCTAACGAGAAAACCTTTCTCGATCCTGTGCTTGAGAATAAATATTGCATCAGCAACAAATTCCAGCGATCCTAGATCCAGAGTTTCGTGTCCAAATGGAAGCTCTGCAATGAGAATTACAAGCCCATTTATAGTGTTGGAGAGTTCGTAGAAGTAGTTTTGTAGCCAAGCCCTCTTAGCTAAGCTTTTCCCAACGGCATCGAGCAGAACGTTTATAGAGTCTATAACAACTATTCTCGGTGTGTAGGAAGTTATTAAAGCGCTTATCTCGGAGACTATAGAGTCTATAGCTAGTGTTACTGGAAACTTAACAAATTTTAGATATCCGCTGGACTCGGCAGAGTGCATGTCGAGGCCAAGTTTCTTCGCAACGTTGAAGAGCCTCTCTTTACCTTCTTGAAAGGATATATAAAGACATTTATTCCCATTAACAGCATTTGCATAGCATATCGTCGATGCTAGTGTTGTTTTTCCAGATCCCGGGTGGCCAGCTATGACAATTGCTGATGGAGAAGCAAGCAAATCTCCAAACATTTTATCTAGGCCATAGACACCAAAGATAAGATCTTTGGACAAGTTGTTCACCACTAATACTCTCACACAGTTTTGTAAAGCGGTTGGCAGAAACTATAAATAGCTTTTGTAACAGCGATTAAACATGCTAGGCAATGTTTCTTAGATGTATAACGTCTCCGACATACACCCTACTTATGCTATTCTCTTTTGTTCTTATCCTCAGAGCCCCATCATCCTCTATATCCTCTGCAATGCCCTCAATCTCTTGGCTAAATGTTATCACCTTTACTCTTCTCCCTATTGTTGATGAGAGTCTTCTCCACTCATCTAAAACTTCTTTCCCCTCTCCCTGTCTGAGCTTTGCATAGACTATGTCAATATTTTTAATTATATTTATTAAAAGTGGTATTCTTGGTATATCAGAGCCCACAACACTCTTTAACGTTGTTGCAGTGTCTAGTAGATGGCTGGGAAGATCATTGTTGACGTTAACACCTACACCAAGAACTATGTAGCGAATCTGATCCGCTTCTAAAACACCTTCTATGAGAATTCCGGCAACTTTCTTTTCGTCAACCAGAACATCGTTTGGCCACTTAACCCTTGCCTCGATACCAAGCAGACTTTTTATAGCTTTTGCAACAGCAACAGATGAGGCAAGGCTTAGTAGATGCATGTTTCTAAGATGCTTCGGTTTGAGTATAATTGAGAGCCACAGCCCACCTCTAGACGCTATCCATTGCCTGCCCATTCTACCTCTCCCACGCCTGAGCTCCTCAGCAATGACAACAGTGCCCTCTGGAGCGCCACTAGATGCTAGGGCATGTGCAACATCTTGTGTCGAGTCGCAAGAGTCTAGATAGTGAATATAGTATCTAAGACTCGTATCCACAAATTCGACATATCTATACGCATGCGAAATATCGTCGAGATCGGCAAGCCTGTAGCCGAGTCTCGGATGAACATCCACTATGAAGCCCCTGGAAACAAGCCTCTTAATAGCTCTGTTAACCGTTGCTCTAGAAACCCCTAGGGACTTGGCTATCGAAGCCCCAGATACATAGTCTCTGCTCATCAGAAGAATCTTCAAAATCTCGTTCTCAATTACCATAAATCACAGCCCAAGATGCTATCTCCGCCTGTCCAATCTGAGAATTTTTGATCTCGTTAAAATAGCTTCTACGCTCTGCATAGAGGAGTAGAGTGCTATAAATAAAAATGCTTTTACAGATGCTACAAAGGTTTCAACTCTATCTAGATAGGAATTGCAAGGCAGATTATTTCTATACAACTTGTATATAAATACCCATTGCATGGGAAGCGACTTCAGCAGTTTAACTGATAGCGCTAAAGATATTCCCAACGATGGAGATAGCCTATATGACAACTCTAAGAGCTTTGATATATTTATACAGCTCATCAATGATATTGATACCATTGCCACTGTAGCAATTCTAAGAATGTTTATAAGAATTGTGCTAACATCTACGAAACCTAACACAACGAATTGTATAATAGATGCAAATAGCGTGTAGATAGTGGCGAGAGGTGTAACAGCCTTTGCCACACCAGCTAACGCCCCTAGGTTTACGGACATCGATAACACAATAGCAGATACGAGAATTATTAGTAGAAACTGTATGTTGCTAAGCATCGATACAGCAACAGCTATGGCTATTGCAACAACTGTTGCTTTTATTGGATGCAGAGCCCTTCTACAGGAAGCGCTTGTCAATTGCTATTCCCATTCAACTGTTTTACAACACCACCATCAATCATATATACCCTAGGAAATTTCATTGCAAAATCCAGGTCATGTGTTGCTACAAGAATTGCCTTGCCATCTTCAATCAAATGGTTGAACGTCTCCAGCATAGACTCTCTAGCCATGCAGTCAAGCCCAAGCGTGGGCTCGTCAACTATAATCACATCAGCTTTTGATATATATGCTAGTGCCAGTGACAATAGCCTTGCCTTTCCAACGCTAAGACTATAAACATTTTTATGCATTTCATTGCCAAGCCCAAACATCTCTAAAACATCTTCTACACAATCTCTAAACCTGTGCCTATTTGCAAAGAGCCTTACAACCCCTTCTACAGTATCGCTGGGAAACCAGTAGACAGGGTTTTGGGGCACCACAAAAATCTTTTTTCCTCTATAGACAGTCACCTTACCGCTAGACGGTTTTATGATGCCAGCCAACGTGTTTAGCAGTGTTGTTTTCCCTGATCCATTTCTACCAACAATTGCCACAGCCTCTCCAAGGCCTAATGAAATGTTAGCCCCCTTGAGAATGTGCTCTCCATTAAGTACAACATGTATGTTCTCAGCCGATATAACAGTTTTGCTTACGTCAATTCCTCTAAGACTTGGGGTTTCACTGCATTCAAATGGATTTTTTCCAATCTCTATAAAAATGTTGCAGTACCTCTTAACAAGATCTACTCTGTGATCAACTACTATTATGGCAACACCACTCCTTTTAGCAAAACCTTTTACATACTCAAAAACCTCTTCTATGCTCCACCAGTCTATATGTGAAGACGGCTCGTCTATGGCTATAAGCTTAGCGCCGCTTGCCAACGCAGAATAAAGTAGAAATCTGTATAGCTGGCCATCAGAAAGCTTGCTAATGTCCCTATCCAAATCAAAGTTGCAATTGCATTTGCCTATCCCCAGAATCGCAAGCTCCTCTCTAGGGGTAGACGCTATGAAGAAGCTGTAGACATCTTGGGGAACATATGCTACAAGCCCTCTACGCAAAGCCTCTAACGGACCCAATCCACAAACTTTTATATCGCCTTCAACTCTAAACCCTTTGTACAGCTCCTGCAAAACACCTGTAACAACTTTGAGAAGAGTTGTTTTGCCAGAGCCTGTTGAACCAAAAACACATGCAACATCACCTTCACCAACACTTAGCGAAACCCCCTTCAAAATCTCTTTTTCTCCAAACCAAACAAACAGATCGTCAACCTCTAGAATGCTACCCAAAAACAATACCCCTACTCTCAAAATACCTGGCCAAAGTCTTTGCAACAAGAATGGCAATCACATGGTCCATGAATATATCCTGCGGAACAAAAATAGCTACTGTGGCGATGAACAGCACTAGAATCCTATCCCCAGACACGCCAACAATGCTAGCAATATTCGAAGCCCATTTAAACAAATTGACATTGTATAGGGCATACCATGTGAAGACCGCAAAGCCCAGGATATAGACAGGTAGGACAGCTACAGCAGAGAGAAGTAACAGAAAGACAGCGTCTCTAAAACCGATGCTACTCAATCTAATGCCTCTCCTCTTTAGATAAAACCTCGATAACATGCTCATTAGAAAAGATGCCATCGGAAAACCAGCTATATAGCCACCTGTAGGCCCAAACAAAACATGTAAACCACCTCTAAATCCAGATGCAACAGGCATACCAACAACAATCAAAAGAATGTACAGAAACTGAGAGAACAATGCGTATTTCGGTGGTAAAAGCAGACCAGATAAGATGATTCCCACATTTTGCATAGTGTATGGGACAGGCCCTAAATAGAAACTGGCCTGAGCCATTACACCAGTTACAACAGCTAGCACAACAGATACGACAAGGTAGTAGATCTTCTCGCCCAGAGACACTGTTCTGTTACCATCCATTGTCAACACCAGTGAAACAGTTCAACATAGGGATATATAAAACTTTCGTAACTATCTTAATGTGTGAATGAAACCGTTTCAAATTAAATAAGCAAAAGAGTTAATGTGATAAACCAAATCTAACGCAACAGAAAGCCTAGGGCTAGTCGCTCAACATAATGCTTAGCATCTCGCATCACTTTAGGTTAATGCACGGCAACATTAAAACTAACGCTGTTTACATATTATGTGACCCTAGCTATGTAGACAATGACCAACGGCAAAATGAGACCATCTTATCCGAAGGCTTTTCTAGATTTATCAATACAATTGTTGCTATATAGGGACAAGACAATTCTTTTTCTCCATTAGTTTTTTAACCAGAACCTTTGTTGTGGTGGTTACATCGTCTCTACTCAGAACCTCTTCTAGAGGGATCCAAGCAACATTAATAGCATCCCCACCCGGCCTCACCTCACCTTGAATACTACTTTGATCAAATAGAACATCCAGAATAACATAGTGGTACTGAACCCTTCCAGATTCATCCTTTGTAATAGCATTGTAAACATCTATAATTCCTATTGGCCTTGCCCTTACACCAGTCTCTTCCTCAAGTTCTCTAACCGCCGCACCAGCAATGTCTTCTCCAGCCTCTATAGCCCCACCAGGCACAGACCAAAAACCTGCTCTCGGCGGATAACCCCTTTTAACGAGAAGAATCCTACCATCTCTAACAACAACACACCCAACTGCCGCAATAGCGTAACGCGGATAGATTCTATCACTTACCACAGCCAGCACCAAACCAACGATAACATAGTTCTTAGCCCCTCTAGACTTTTAAACGCTTATCCGTATCAACCCAAACAAATTTGCATATCTTCGCAGATGCTACAGAGCCAACCCCAGCACAAATTCTATTGATCATATTAGTCAACACATCATAGCTCAACACTGTAGTGACCGTGGTAAACAAAATGTTTATTTTTCTAGGAAGCCAAACTCATTTTATAAGTAGTAGGATTTGTTGGGCTGCATTAAATGTGTGCAGCATCCACTAACAGTAGCAACAGTCTTAAGAGCGAGTTTCTCAGACTTTTGAAGGAGGACGAGGAGTTTAGGTATGCTGTTGCCGGTCTTCTCGGCCTAGACACTATTCTAAGCGAGTTGAAGAGACTTAGACAAGACTTTCTTGTTTTTGTCAGAGAGCAGGAGAGGAGGTGGGAAGAAAATAATAAGAGATGGGAGGAAAATAACAGGAGGTGGGAGGAGGCATACAAGAGGTTCGAGGCTATTGAAAGCGAGTTGAAGGCTCTTAGAGAAGACCAGAAGAGGCTCTGGGAAGAGAATAGGAGGATTTGGGAGGAGATCAACAAGATTTGGCAAGAGATAAAATTAATGAGAAAAGATTATGAGGATCTTCGAAAAGATGTTATAACGTTGAAAAAAGATGTCAATGTATTGAAACGCGATATGAGATCAGTCAAAAAATCTATTCAGAGAATTGACACAACTATTAATAGACTTGCCATATCTATTGAGGATGAGGCAAACGAGTTTATTAGTTACCTCTTAAAGCAAAGAGGAATAGATATAAAGACTGAGCCTAGTGTTATTGGTCAAAGAGAATTTGATGTCTATGGAACTAATGGTGTTATAACGGTTGTTGGAGAGGCTAAGACGAGGGCAGGAGCTAAGACCGCTAGAAAACTTATTGAGAGAGTTGAGGAAGCTAAAAAAATTCAGCCAGAGAAATTTCCAGGAAAAACAATTGTAGTGATATACTGCATGAGAGCAACACCAGATGCCATAGAAGAGGCTAGCAAACTAGGTATATGGGTTATTGAATCAGGCAAAGAGAGAACACAGCTGAGTATGTAGCCCCTAAGACTACAAAGCTCACTACCCTTCCAATTAACTATTTCCATCACATCGATTGAAACAAGAGATATGCAATCTGAACAAAGCTTTGAAAGCAATGCAACAAGGTCTCAAACATGGATCTTTCAATCAAAACGAAATGCTTATAGACCAAAATGTTGCGCTATCGATATGCAGATGGACTAGAAACAGTTGAAAAAATATGATTACATTTAACATTAAAAATTTTTGAGATTAAATAAGTGACTGTTATTAGATAAACATCTTGGTAAGTATCAATTAGTTGTTGTATACTAGATACAAGGTTTTCCTGCTTTAAAAAGCTATAGTACCTCTATTAAACCATTTTCAAGTCTTCTATAGCATATCATAGAGTTGGCTACATATGTACAGACTATTTTGCCACCGTTATTGCTGTTAGCTTCGTTGCCAATATTATTATTGTTGATTTCTACTCCACTATTCCCTACAGCATGCTTGCCCAGATACTCTCTTCTGATGCTCCTAACTAGTCTGAGTATACCTAGGTCTAATCTCATAGTTTTCACCTCAAGTCTAGTTATACCGCTAAAACTCTAATAAATTTGCCTCCTATAAAATTATTATCCGCTGTATACAGCTTTAGTCACAGTATACCCAGATAAATTCTGTATCTAAACCAGATAAGCAACATTATGCGAATTTGCATATTTAATTGAATTAATTTATATAAAAATTGTTTAGCTCCAATTAACAACTTCTATGGCTTTGCTCAGTTTGCGACAACCGTTTTCTGCTATAACAAAGGTGTCCTCTATTTTTATGCTTCCATAGCCTGGGAGCATAAGTGGTGAATGCACCATTGCGACAACCATTCCTGTTTTAGCTTCTACAGCTCTGTGTGCAGGGACTATTGTTGTTATTGGGTACTCCTCTACCTGTAGCCCAACACCGTGGACATATCCAACAATCCTCTTATCTAGAAGCCCATACTTGGAGTAGATAGAGTCTAAGCGTCTAATCACATCAATGAACCTTGTACCAGGTTTAGTCATGGAAACCGCTTCTTCGTAAACCTCCTTGGCACAGTTGAAAGCTTTTCTAATTTCATCGGGTTTTGAATCGCCTATAAACAGCGATGCTGAGGCATTCGCATAGTAACCATTATAGTCAGCACCAACAACAATGGTCACAAGAACATTCTTCTTAGCCACAACATCTCTAAGTGGCTCTGCGTGCACCCTCGGATGAGGACCTATGTTTATATATATGTGCGGCTCTTCTGACCCCAGTCTGTATGCTATGCTATAGGCTTCTGCTGCTAGCTCCAACTCGGACACACCCTCTTTAACAAAGTTCATAGTTTTTTCGAGAACCATCGTCGATATTTCAGCAGCCTTCGATATAGCCTCAATTTCGTGGCTATCCTTAATAGATCTCATCTCAGTTAATATCGGCCCAATATCAACAACCTCAACATCTCTATTGGCTCTCTTAAACATTTCATAGAATAGTATGTAAGCATCTCTCTCAACACCAAATACCATACCAACTCTCCTAGCCTTTAACAACTTTATGTTTGTCACAACCTTGTTCATGAGGTCTCCGCCATCGGTATATGTAACAACATCGACTCCCTTGAGCTTTGATAGGGATAAGAACCCCTCCTCTTCGCCAACAGCTACAAAAACCTTTGGATTGCCATCAGAAGGAACTAGAAGCGCTGGCCTAAGCCACTTAACACCAACTAGGTACTTAAAATCTGATAGTGTACGAATCATAGCACAGTCTATCCCCTTCTCCCTAAGCAAATTCTGAAGCCTCTCAACCCTAGATTTGAAAACGGATGGAGGCAGAGACACCCATGCAACACCAATCAATAGCATGTATAGAAAGCCCTAATAAGCTTTCATAACAATCACTATAATTACATTCCTATGTCAATTAAGTCTCTAGGTTGAACAATAGCTAAGTCAAGCGTCCTAATCGCATTGATGGCATATCTTAAGGCCCTCATAGTGCTGGTAGCTAATCAAGCTGTTTCATTCATATTAAAGTATGTTTATCCAATGTCCATAGCAAGTCTCTTGCTGGTGATAGTGAAGTAGCGATGGATGTTGATAAACCATCTTATGTTGTATTCGATGAGAATGCTATTGAATATGATCAGTGGTTCGACAAGAACAGGATTGTTTATGAAAACGAGGTTTCTCTTCTAAAAAAATTCTTTCCATGCGAAAAACCATGCATTGAGATAGGTGTTGGCACAGGTAGATTTGCTCAACCACTAGGCATAGAGGTGGGTCTAGACCCATCTGTAGAAGCATTGAAAATAGCTCACAGAAGAGGTGTTCTTGTCGCCTCTGGCTTTGGAGAAGCAGCTCCATTTAGAAGCGAGAGTTTTTCAATGGTATACATAATAGTGACACTATGCTTTGTTGAAAACCCGTATAAGGTATTGGAAGAGGCTGTGAGAATACTGAAGAAGGGTGGGAGACTAGTTGTGTGCATAATACCATTAGACTCATCACTTGGTTTAATATACCATAGAAAGAAAGTGACAAAACAGAGCATTTTCTATAGCCATGCCACATTCTATACAAAAAGCCAGTTGGTAGAGATGCTATCAAGTCTAAACCTAAGAATACTAAAGGTTGCAAGCACATTGACAAAAACAGGCTTGGAGCCCCTAGCTGAAGAGCCTGTTGAAGGTGATAAAGGGTCTTTTGTATGCTATGAAGCTGCAAAAGAATGAGATTTTTATGGGGTTATACAAAGCTTTTTAGCTAGTATGGACACAATAATGGTGAAGAACACGTTGAGTAATTTTGCGGTGCCAGCACTTGCCAGACTATCTGGTTACTGTGTCTGGCGAGTCCATACTCAAGTCTAGTAGGACTAGACCAAAGTTCTTCAATGCTCTAATTAGAAACATCTCCGATGCTGTTTCTAGAGCTGGTGGCAAGGTGGTTAACATTAGTGTTGTTGAGGCTAAAATACACCTTGTAACAGATGCCAATGTCATTAATGCCGTTTCCAGGGTTTTCGGCATCTACAGAGTTGGCAGGGTTCTTGTATACGAATTTAGAGATCTAAGCGATTTGGCTAGGTGGATAGCGGAGAACTCCAAAGAGGTTGTTATGGGGAGAAGATTTGCTGTAAGGGTTAAGAGAAGCGGTGTACACAGCTTCACATCAATCGACGTTGCTAGAGAGGCTGGGGCTCTCCTCAAACCATTTTCATCTGGCGTTGATCTAGATAATCCTGAGGTCGTTGTTGAGGTAGAGGTGAGGGGCTCGAAGGCATTTCTATATAGAGACTCTGTCAAAGGGCCTGGCGGCCTCCCAACAGGAGTTGAGGGAAGGGCCCTCACACTTTTCTCAGGAGGCTTCGACTCCCCCATAGCAGCCTGGTACACTGCTAGAAGAGGTGTTGAGATAGACTTTCTACATTTCATATTGGGGCCTCTAGAATCGACATACAACGCATTTACCGTTGCCAAAAAACTATCTCTTGATTGGCTCTATGGCTACAAACCAAAGTTCATAGCAATAGACTTTAGAGATGTTGTAAAAGAGATTGTGGAGAAGGTTGATTGGAGCTATAGACAGGTTGTCCTAAGAGCTCTAATGTATCTAGCAGCATCAAAGATAGCTGAGGAGCTCGGCTACGACGCTATCGTAACTGGCGAGTCCCTTGGCCAAGCATCTAGCCAGACACTCAAGAATATAGCGGCTATAGAGAGCTGTGTAAAGGTGTCTAAACCGATTCTAAGGCCGTTAATATCGTTTGACAAGGAGGAGATCATAGATTTGTCGAGGAGGCTAGGACTATACGAACTATCCTCAAAGGTTGTTGAAGCTTGTGCTATAGCCCCATCAAAAGTTGTGACAGCTACAACAGTGGATGCGTTGTCCAAGAGGCTTGAATCTATAGACATGAGGATTGTTGAAGAGGCGCTGAAGAAGAGGATAGTTGTCAGCGTATTGGATGCCAGACCAGAAGATGTTATTCCAGAGACAGATATAGAGATAGATTTCATACCAAGCAACGCAATTGTTATCGATGCTAGAAAAGAGGATACAGGTGGGCTACCCGTAGAGAGCGTCATCCCCCTAAGCAAGGTGGACTTCAACAACATTCCCCAGGACAGACCCGTTGTCATAGTATGTGATACAGGTAGTCTAAGCTATGTGATAGCGAAAGAGCTTAGGGAAAAAGGCTTCAAGGCCTATAGTCTTCGCGGCGGGGCAAAGACCTGCAAAACTCTAGCAGAAAAATCCAGAGCAACACAGTAGAATTCCTCTCCTCCACTGGCTAGACAACATGCAACAACAAGCATCTACTCTATACCCAACTAACATGGTGCATGTAGATAAAACGCTTTTTTATGTTGCGATCCATCACGACTTCTGCAGACCTGTTATGCAGTACAAGATATCCCTCAAGCTCGTCACAGCGATAGTGATTGCAGCGACCTACGCATCTCTAGTCATAGTGCTACAGTCTATTAGCTTTGGACCAATCCAGGTTAGGGTAGCTGATATGCTATCCCCTATAACCTATGTCACAGGATTTGAGGGTGTTCTTGGCCTGACTCTAGGCACATTAATTGGAAATATTGTATCGCCTTATGGGATTTTTGATGTGGTTATAGGTACTCTATGCACATTTGTTTACAGCTCTATAAATTGGTTGCTTGGCAGGGTCTTTGGCTATAGAAAATGGCTGCTACCTGTAGTAGCCTTGGTGGACGCTCTTGTTGTAGGGATATTCATAGGGGTTATCCTACAAGGTGTCATTTTCAAAGCTGGCGAGCCCATATACCTATTCGCTTTGCTGACAGGCGAAAACCTTGTGGCCACAATACCTGGGGCCCTCCTACTCGTCCCACTTATTAGAAGGTATTACCAGAGATTAGCAAGATGACTTAGCAGACCATGGACTGCTGAACACCTCTATCAGCTTTTAAGCAAAGAATTTCCTGCGTTAGTGGATAGGCGGTTTAATTGATTATAGAGACCAGAAATCTTAGGGTTTCTTTCAACGGCGTCGAGATATTGAGGGACATTTCGATAGCTTTTGATAGTGGTGTCCACATTGTGTTGGGTAGGAATGGAGCTGGCAAAACAACTTTTTTGAGGGCTCTGGCAAATCTAGTGAGGTTCGATGGCGATGTGCTTGTTGGGGGTAGGAGCGTTAAGAAGATGGGTAGAAGGGAGATTGCTATGCTGATTGGGTACTGCTGGCAGAACCCATACTACGGCTTTGTAGAGGCAACTGTAGAAGATGAGATAAGGGCTATCACCAGAATACTTGGGGTCTCAGGTGATTGGAGAATAGTCGAGCTTCTAGTGCCTAGAGAGTACATGGGTAGAGACCCGTCAACGCTTAGCGGTGGAGAGGCTAAAAGGGTTTCTATGGCCTCTATACTAGTTGCAGACCAGCCCATATGGCTTCTAGACGAGCCGTTCACATATCTCGATAGAGATGGTGTTGAGGCTGTTGTCAACCTAATCGACTATGGGAGGAGAAAGGGGAAGACAATAATTGTTACACTCCACGAGATATTCTACGCCAATCTCATAAAGCCAGACACATACGCAATCATAGATGGTGGCACAATAAAGTTTTTTGATAGGTGGAGCAGTCTCAGCGATGAGGAGCTGGCCAAAGCGGGTCTGGTGCCAAGGGGTGTGATATGTGATACTCTCTGTGGTCCAAGAGGTCTTGGGGTACAGAGTTAAGGCACCGAGAATAGTGTTTTCAAAGTGGTTCTCAATAGCGAAGATAGCCTTGTTTATACTATCTATAGCAGTTCCGGTGGTGGCACCAACAGCCGTTTCGCTTGGTCTCGTAGCATCTCTTGTAATACTCCTAGCCGTGTTGGGACTTAGGAGAAGCGCTGTATACACCGTCTTCACAGCCGCAATCCTCTATCTAATAATGTTTTCCACGGCCTTTCTACTCCACGGAGACTTGGAGAGGATAACTAGGCTAACTCTGTTGGCCTCATCATCGCTGTCAACAATAATACTAATAGCATCGACAACAAAGCCGTCGATGCTTAGAAGATGGCCAACTCTATATCTGTTCTCAATAGTTTTTGCAAACACATTGAAAGAGGTTGTAGATATTGCAACTGTTTATAGGGCTAGGGGCTCTGGGGGGCTAAGATATGTTTTACAAGTTGTGGTGGCCTCCATGGCGATGTCCATAGCCAGAACAAGCACACTCGTAGACTCGCTAAAGGCTAGAGGGATTGAGGTCACAGAGTAGAATATCCAGTTTCTAATACATGTACTCTGTCTTGTCCTCTAATCCAGCCTCTCTAAAAGCTCTCTTTCTATTCAAACAGCTTTCACACCTACCACAATGCTTCTCAAAACCCTGGTAACAACTCCACGTCTCAAATATCAAGTCCCCGACAAGTTCATAGCATTTTCTTATAACATCTCTCTTCCTCATCATCTCCATGCTGGGAGTCCATATGGATACCCTAGAAGAGTACTTTCTAAAGTGGCAGATTCTAAACGCGGCCTGGAGAGAGTGGAAACATTCTGGAGCGCAGTCTGGGTATTTAGGTCCCCAGTCTTCTGCGGGAGCAACATCATCGTATTGAGAGCCCAGAACAACAACTACATTTGTATCCTCTTCCTCTGCAACGGTGTATGCATATGCTGTTGCTATAGTCGCCATAACAACGTTTCTAATTGGCACTACAACAGAAGGTCTATACTCCTCCTCGACAGCAACACTCTCATCTGTTAGCTGTGTCCCCCTCCAAAGCCTCTTCATGAAAGACATGTCCAGTATATGGATCTTTTCAACTGTTCCCCAGCCCCTTTCCTTTGCAACCCTATTAACCTTGTCAACAAGTCTCTTGACAGTTTCCATCTCTCTAAACCTAGCTTTGTGCCCATAGTCAAAGTAGAGAACCTCTGCGTTGAACCCTTTTGACAGCCAGAAAACCATGCTACAGAAGCTGTCTGGCCCACCACTAACAACAGCTATAACCTTTGTCTTCATAAACGTGGCCACCTCAGCCGATATAGTCGTGTCTTTCATGTTTAGCATAGCTTATAAAGCTTTATCTTTCTCTTCCCCCTTGACACAACCTCGTAGCACACCTCTCCGTTTTTCTCCATAGACTTTAGAGCCTTGTAAACACCTCTTAATGTGTACTCTCCATTCTCTTTCCAAATCTCATAGGCAGTTGCAAGAGATTTCCTAGAGAGGGTCTCTACTATACGGCTCTTCAACAAACTGTGCCTCCCACTCCTCACAACATGTTTTATCCCGCCACTGAGTATAGCTATAGAATTGCCTATGTTCTCAGCTATGTAGTAGCTTATAGCTGATATCGGCTTGGCTTTGATGCCTCTTTGGGCAAGCGCTTTCAGCGCTTCGTATATCTCTTCATCAGATATCCTAACAGTTTTTATCTCCTGGCTTAGCCTAAGCAGATCCGGGGTGTTCTGAGACCCTGCAAGAACAGCTACAATGCTGTAGCTTGCGTCGAGCCCTGCTTTCCTCAGATCCTGAATACCCTTTAGAATTGAGTATGCAAGCAAACCCGTTTCAGCTGGAACCACAATACTTTCTACCCTAGTATTAGATTCATAGACTTCGAAGACTATTGTCTTGAGCCCCTCAACAGTCAATGGATTGAAGTAGCTGATGTAGATAAGACTGTCTCCCCCGCACTGCAAAGACATGTTCTTCGCCAATCCAATGTTTTTCGACGCAAAATACATTAGATCATCTACTAGAACTTCAAAGAGGTTTTGTATCTCGACAGAGATTCTATTAGAGCCAATAGCATGCTCCATATAGTACACAACAGATTTTGTGAAATCTTCGACATACTGAACAATAAACGACTTGTTGATGGCGTTGCCAAGGCTCATAACATGCGATACTATGACTGCTGAAGCGCGATCTGCGTAAGAGCCCGTTGGGTTCCTAGACTCATCTTTGATTAGAACGCCCCCGATTTTGTATATGGGTGTTAGAGCCTCGCCTAAGGAGAATTCTTTTCCAAAAGATGGTAGAAGGGATGAATATCTCCAAACACTAGGCTTAGCGGGGTCAACCCTAAACACAGGGTTTTCATAGTCTATAACGAGAAGACCTCCGCATACTGGGCAAGAGCATGTGTAAGGGGCTTCACGAAAAACAGTTTTGCAGTTTATGCATCGGAAAAAAATAATTTTTTCTATTGCTCATTACCTCTTCACCAAGCCAATGAAGTATCTATACACCTTGTCATCTCCTGTGATCTCGGGGTGGAAGGTTAATGCGATTAGATTTCCCTGCTTTGCTGCAACACCAATTTTACCTATTTGTGGGTGTTCTATATATCCTGTTATCCTGGCCCCATTCCAAGCCTCGGCTATTCCAGGAGCTCTAATGAAAGCTACAACAACGTCTCCTATCTCATCGATGTATACCCTGGCAACAAAGCTGTTTTTCTGGCGCCCGAAAATATTTCTGATTACGTTTATATCCATTAGTTCGAGTGTTGGCTGATTGGTCTCCCCCAAGACCCTGTCGAAAACCTTTTTAGCCATTACTATAGCCCCTGCGCATGTGCCCATAACCGGTGAACCGCTTCTCACAAATTCTCTGACTGCATCAACCATTCCCTTTATCGCCATTAGTTTTCCTATTGTTGTAGATTCTCCCCCAGGTATTATCAAAGCATCTATGTTTCTCAGATCACTTGGTGTTTTAACATATCGCGCTTCTATCCCCAGCCCCTTCAGCACTTGGTAGTGCTCTAGGTAATCTCCTTGCAGTGCTAAAACGCCTATCCTAGCCACCTTCTACTCACCTCTAATCTGCATCAACTCCTCTGGTCTCAGCTTCCTAACATCGATTCCAACCATAGACACTTTCTCAGACACCATTTTCTGTGCCTCAACAACAGTCTCCGGATCATCGTAGAATGATGTAGCCAAAACTATTGCCCTTGCCCTCGCCTCTGGGTCACCGCTCTTGAATATGCCAGAGCCAACAAAAACGCCGTCTGCTCCAAGCCACATCATAAGAGCTGCATCGGCTGGTGTGGCTATGCCCCCAGCAGCAAAGTTTACTACGGGTAGTCTACCAAGTCTTGCTGTGAGCAATGCTAGTTCATATGGAACCTTATTCTCTTTGGCATAGACCCAGATAGCCTCGTGGTCTCCAGCCATATAGTATCCTCTAAGCGTTGCGATATCCCTGTTAACAAGCTTCATATGCTTAACAGCTTCAGCCACATTGCCTGTTCCCGGCTCCCCCTTTGTCCTAATCATCGATGCCCCCTCGTATATTCTTCTCAACGCCTCTGGCAAGCTTCTAGCCCCATTTACAAAAGGTGTTTTGAAATCCCATTTGTTTATATGGGCCTTTTCATCGACTGGCGTCAAAACCTCGCTTTCATCTATCAAGTCAACCCCTATCTCCTCGAGCAACCTAGCCTCCTCAGCATGCCCAATTCTACACTTTGCTGAAACAGGAATTGTTATAGAACTCATAACAGCTTCTATAACCCTCAAATCAGCTGTTCTAGCCACACCACCAGCTGCTCTAACATCGTATGGAAGCTTGTCCAAAACCATTACACCGACAGCACCAGCATCCTCAGCTATAGCAGCTTGCTTCTCGTTAGTGACATCCATTATGACCCCTCCCTTAAGCATAGATACAAAGCCGTATCTAACAAGCGGGGTCCCCTCTCTAATGGGTATTACCTCTAGACCCTCCTCCCTAGCCCTATCCCTCAGCTCAAGTAGGCCGTATATGAGATCCCTAAGTTTCTCAAGCCAAACATACGAATCTGTCAACTTCAATGCAAACCAACCCAGAGCTGTCGTTAACATGGTTATGAATAATAAAATTTGCTGAACGTTCAATAAACATAACCCAAAATCGCAGAAGCCCCTTGAAATATGTTTCAAACTCATTATCATAATTATTTTGAGAAAAACTTATTAACCTTGAAACAGGTTTCAGGTTCTGGCGACAAAAATGAGTTGGTGGTGGAGCCCATACCCAGGTAAAGGACCGTGGAGCTGGTTACCACCGCCACTAAGACCAGGTTGGTGGCTGGGCAGGGGATGGTGCTGGCTGCTGTGGTGGCCATACGTAACATATTCATATCCATGGCCCTTCCCAGCAATTCCAGATCCAGAACTTGAACGCAGATATCTTGAGGAGATAAAGAGGTATTTATCAGACGTTGTCATAAGGGAGATCGATAGAAGGTTAGAGGTGCTTAGAGGAGAGAAGAAGACGAGCTAAGCCTGATTAGCCCATGGTCGACAACAACCATTTTTTAAATATACCGACACAAGATGTTTTACAATGTTTAGAGCCTTTCTCTAGATATGAACCGAGCTCAACTGGTTTGTGGTTCACTATTTGTACAGCTTCTCAAAAGCCTTTTCTTAGAGGAGTAGAAAAGACTCCAATTCACCTTGTATCCATACTCTATCTCTAGACGGCGAAGAAAATACATCAATTCGTTGATGCCCTTCACCAACTCACTGCAATTAAACATCCAGTAGGACGCTAATGGGCATTCCGAATCAAATCTAATTCCAGTATCTTCATCGTATATGAGTGGGTATATTCTACAGCCAAGAGGTCTCGCATCGTAGATGCGACAACTACCAGAAGACTCGTCGAGAAATATGCAGCGTCCATCGACATTCCTCAGCCTAATGAAAGAGTCCCGCAGCTCAGCAAAATCGTCGCATCTATAGCCCAAACCCTCTATCCTCTCCAAGTCACATCTAAGCAAAATCATTTCTGTGTTTCTACAACAACGCAAACACGTTCTGCAATACGTGTGTTCAAACACCATACCACTAACCAAATGCATCAATCAGCTGGTATCTGAATATTTATAGAGTATCTATTTTAGCTATTGTTGCATAGGTAATCAGTTTTGTATGCCAGTTCCACCATGCAGTCTAGGAAACTGCGTATGCACCACGGCATTTGCTTGAAACGACTGTGTTTATTACCGTATGAAAGACAGAGATAATTAGCTAGGCTATCTCTAAATAAGCTATGTAGCTGAGGTGGCAATGTGATGAATAGAGGGCCTAGCTATACAATCTACGTAGAGGAACTGGACAAGGTGATAAACTTTGTTGACAGAGAGGATGAGGCTCTATGGTTTAGAGACATTGTTTCTAGGGGTACAGCATTTCCTGTGACTATCTATGGCCCTGAGGGATGCGGAAAAACAGCGTTTCTTAGGTATATGGTTAGAGGGCTTGGTGTAAGCAGAGACATGGTTATTGTTTACGTGGATGCTCTAGAGCATTTCGATGTTGGAAAAGCCTTGTTTGCATCATACAAAGAGGTCTTTGAATTTATACAGGATCTAATTTCAATACCGCTGGGAGCTTCAATAGCTAGGGCTATTATGTCTGTTGTCAGCAGATTTGCTCAGAGAATTGGGTTGGAGGGCAAGTCCGTGGTTGTTGTTCTCGATGATGTGTATAGAGCTATAGGTTTGGATGAGGTGGATAGATATACAAAGTCTCTCTATGAATGGATTGGCTATCTACATGAAAGATACAAGGCATCGAACGTAGCCATAGTTCTAACAACCTCTGAGGGCATGTCAAAGAGGATTCTATCCAAACACACATATGTATCCATATACATGATGTGGAACCTGCCTAAGAAAAGCTTTGAAGAGTTCGTCGAGCAGCTGAATCCACATATAGATGCCGAAGCCATTTGGATGCACACCGGAGGCAATCCACGGGCAACCATAGACCTGGCAAGACATGGCTGGAGCATCGACAAGTGGCTTAGCAAAATCTACGAGGATAGAATCAGAAGAGCTGTACACATAATCGGAAGAGACAAAATCCTCCAACTTGCAGAAAATCCAGACTTTGATTGGGCAATAGCCGAGAAACTCGAAGAGCTAAACCTTATGATAGAACTTAGAAGAAGTTCCGCCATAAGCCAAATACCTAAGAAAGACCTTGACCTCGGCATAGGCGAGGAGTGGGCATGGCAAATACCGGCATACAGATATGCAATCACACGATTCGCAAAAAGCTAAACACAGCATTGAACAAGCATTTATTAGAGGCTTTTAGCTTTGAAAGCCATGGCTATTGCTTAATACCATTGCAAAACCTCTTTTCAGAGATGCTGAACCAGGGAAGGCATCGATGTATAAATTTTTAGATTAGACAATATGCTAAACACAATGTAGTTATGATTTTGGATGATACAACCGCTGAAAAGAATTTGGACACCATTGCCAAGTGTCCTGTCAGAGAAGGTATGGGTAACAACATCAAAAGAGATATATTTAAACACAATATCAAAGGCTATTAGCAGATATGGTGCCATAGATGCTGTATCCAGCAATGTCTCAATCTATGTAGTCAAACCTGGATTCAACGAAAAAGCGAAGAGGAGTTTCACAGCATATATTGAGATGTCCTCAACTCCATAGAGATTGTGTGGCGGGCCCGGAGGATTCGAACCTCCGACCACCGACTTCAGTGGCTTTGCTTCTCTGCTTTTCGTATGTATTCGCTACATAGTTCTAGTATTCCCTTGTAGTCGTCTGATGAGATATCGTCTCCTACTCTAAGCTCTAGGAGGCTTCTACACTCTTCTTCGCCGAGCCTGAGCCTGGCCATGGGTTCACCACTTACTTGTTTACTGTTGCTCACATAATTATGCCTTGCCGGCTCTTGGTTAGTGGGGAGCGCAGTGTCTCTTGTTGTGGAGAGTGATAGGAGCGTTGAAGCAGGGGTGAAGCAGAGGTACACAGTGTACGTAAAGCCATCGAAGAAGGTAGTCGTTACCAGACCGGGTTCAGAAGCAAGCGTATCATTACATGTAGAGTCGAACACCAGTCTAGAAGTCCACTTATTCGTCGAGGGACTAGAGCCGACCATAGCAACCTACACTCTTTCACCGCAGAGGGAATATATACCGTTCACTTCGAGCCTGGAGCTCCTAGTGTCGCATAACGTTATAATAAACTAATAATAAAAATAACTAGATATATGGTCTTGAAAATTGGGAAAAAATAGAAAATGAGTTGGGATATTAGCTGTTGCTAAAGCTTATTGTTACTGGGATATTCCAATGAACCGAGTAATCCCACTCCCACCAACACCAGAACAAGAAACAACTCTGGTACCAATGTCTGAATCCAGCAGCAGGGCCAAGTTCTATTGTATACGTTTGAGTGCCTGGATATGTTGGATATGTTTTGATATAAGCTACTGTAATTTCAAATGTCCATGCAGCTCCTAGTTCTGCAGAACTTGGTGGAGGTTCGTTGCAGTGCCAGAACTCCCAATGGCTCTTGGGGTAAACGTCTGTTAGAGACCATGATACACCATTTGCGCGCCATGATGTTGACTGAGTATAGCTCGCAGTGATGGCTGGCCCATTCTTAGATATTGAAGCTGATACGCTAAACGTTTCACTCCAACTTTGTGCACAACTTGTTTGAGATGACTGCGGAATCAAGTTGTAAATGCCAAAGACACCATATTTATCATAGATATATGGGCCAACGCCTCCACCAGTAGCACTTTGACCTGCTTTTCCAGCAACAGTAAATCCATCATTATTGCTTGAGGGATTTACAGGAT
>JAUQPB010000007.1 GCA_030550585.1 Thermoproteota archaeon
ATTTTAAGGCGTCTTCTGTTATCCACATTGTGTACAAGACCTTTATCATTTTTGGCTTTACAAGCTGTGGATATTTCTTGGCTAGTGTGGCTATCTTCTCCTTCAGATTCTCAACAACTCTTATACCAGCTCTTGTGGAGACCTCTCCAACAATGCAGATATCGTTTGTTGTGCCATATATGTTGATCTCTAGGTCTGGTAGCATGAGCTGCTTCAACTCAACATCTATACCAATGCTCTTTAGTCTATACTGTATAACCTCTCTGGCCTCCTCCTCAAGGGTAAGAGATGTCCTCTCAATATAAGACTCTATCCTATCCAGCCTAGCCTCAACATTATCTAGGCGCTTGTGAATAGCCTTGATCTCCTTCACAATCTCTATGAATTTTCTGTCATGCTCCTCTAGCTTCTTATAAACCTCCTCCCACCTCCTGTTATTCTCTTCCCACCTCTTATTGTTCTCTTCCCATCTCTTCTCCTGCTCTTTGACAAACATTAAGAAATCTTCTCTAAGCCTCTTCAACTCCTCCTCATGCCTATCAAGCCTCTTCAAAACCTCCCCAAAGCCAATAAGACCGGCTATAGCATACCTAAACTCCTCATCCTCCTTCAAAAGCCTCAGAAACTCACTCTTGAGACTGCTATTACTATTAGTGGATGCCGTTACACTCATCTGACACGGCCCAGCAGATTTCACTACTTATAAAATGTTTCAGTTTCTCCAACAAATAAACATTTTGTCCATCAAACCACCACAATGCAACGGGGCTCAGTATATGCTCAATAGGAGCTCTTTGAATATGAATGATATAGGAATTGGCGTATCTCCTGCTTAGAAACTTTACACAAGTTTGCATGGTTGTACAAAATTTGTGATGTGGATTTGCGCAACAAGTGATACATGCTCAATAAGCATATACGCTGCGGTTAATTATAGCCGTTATCTGCCACTAACTTACTATTCTAATACATTAAATACATAGTTATGAATTCTGTACGATACTTGGATACTTGTGAAGAGTGAATCCTATAATTAGGTTTTTCAGCTGATAATATGTATTGCCTGGAGTGGGTTGGTTTACCTGCTGGATTATATGGGTACAGTGTTTAAAGTGATAGGAACAGAACTTGCGTCTAGGCGATGACTCATGAATGTGTTGGTAAGGCTTTGTAAGGAGGATCCTTTATCAGTGCATTGTTATGCTGTTTATTACCTCACGCGCGAGCCTGATAGAACTGAGATTGTGTTGATAGCTTTGAGCGGCAACATTGGGTCTTATGCTCTAGTATGGTATGGTGGTAGGTCGGCCATTATGGATATTTATGAGATCCACATATGGAAGCCTATCAGAGAGGTTGTACTAGGAATCGATGTTGCTCCCGATAAAAAGCAGACATACAGCTATAGAGCAGCACCCCCAAAGATGTAGAGCTTGTAACAAGCAATTTCAGGAGTCTAGACTTCAACAAGTTTCATGTTGGGGGTTCCATGATATGGTTTGTACTCGTGAGAGCTTCGTGTCTAGTCCTCTTGAGAAACTAGCTATAAGGCTGAGTGAGGAGCATGCATCCCTATATAGGGACTTGGAGCAAGAGAGGGGAATTGGGATAGGCATTGAGGAGACTGTGGTAATGCTCTACACAGTCTAGTAAAACCTGTTTGCCGGTATTTCTTGTTCTATCTGTCGAGATGTTTCTTTTTGCGGGGCTCTACACCGAATACCTCTTTAGCTATGCGCTCCAGTCTCTCTATATATGTTTTCCTAAACCCTATGTAGATACCACCGTATTTGCCTCCAACGAAACACCATGAGGTCTCTCTCGCTAAACACCTTTGGGAAAACCGTCTCCTCAGATATGATTAAAACACATTTCTTCGAGGCTTTGTCAAGCGATGTGTATAGACGTTTGTCTGAGTAGGTGTGTTTTGCGTAGAAGCCTGTGCTGGGCCTAGCGATATAGGTATTCATCTCCGGTGACTCTACATCTATGTGGTCACAAATGCTTTGGACCACCCCCTGACATGGATATGCACCTCAGCTTCGATATTCATCTTCTCATTGTCTAGCACAAGCTCAACACTGCAGCTAAGAGGTATTTTGCCTAGGCCAGGGCCTGTCAAATGTTGTTATCCTCAACAATGTCTAATCTGGTTTAGAATTGCTTTGGCTCTTTTAGGAGTTCTCTAAGCCTATTTCAGGGACTTCCATATCTTCTCGGTCTACTCAGTTTCTTCTAGTAGCTTTAGTGGGTTGTCGAATGTGTTTAGGGATGCTATTTCGTGGAGCTGTTTCCTAGATCTTGGTGGCGGTGATTCTGCTGGCGCGCCTATTGTTATGAGGGCTACAACCCTGTATCTATCTGGTATGCCTAGGACTTTCTTGACCTCCTGCTCATCGAATGCCCCTATTCAGCAAGTTCCATAGCCCAGCTCTGTGGCCTGCAAAACTATGTGCTCGAGGGCTATGGTCGTGTCTACCACGGCCCACCTAGACGATGTCTTTACATCGGCGAGTCCCACAACTATGCACACAGACTCCTTCATAAATCTCTGGTATTTGCAGGCGGGCACAAGCTTCTCCTTCAGCTGTTCGTCTAGAACGACTATGAAGGCCACGGCTGTCTGTTATTTGCGCTCGGCGCCCGTCTAGCTGCCCAAGAATTTTCATTAGGTTCTCTCTTTTCACAGGCTCATGCTTATACGCTCTAATGCTATGTCTAGAGAGTATGACCTCGTATACGCCCGTTTCTAACTCCAGAAAAGCTCTGCAATTTGAAAAATAAAAGCCTTTGTTTTACCTACTCCAGTGTCGCATCTAGGCATCTACTAAGCCAACAGCAATTGTTAGTGCTAGTGATCCAGCTGTTCTTCGAAGTGATCTGACATTGATTGGATCGAGCTCTCAGGTACTGACTCGGCTTTCTTAGGAAGCTGGGTGAAGAGGTATATAGGCAGCGATGCGATGGTGTGAAGAAAGCTAGAGCCATGTTACTTCTTGTATTCTCTGAGACGCCTCTTTTTGCAAAGCCTCTGTGTATGGGGGGTGTATAGGTGGAGAGTCTGGTGGAAGCGCTAGGAGTCATCACAAATTCGTTGTACGTTTCCACAAAATTTTTAATGGGCATCGAATAACTTGTTATCTGGGGTGTGATATTGAAGCGTGGTTTAGTCTTGGCTGGGCTAGTCCTCACCTCCTTAGTAGTCCTAGCCTCCGTAGCCACCCTAGCAGAGCTGGGCTATGGTCCGGGTGACTGGCTGAGGTACAGGTATAGTATCACGGTTGGAGGGTATGAATGTGTATACATTATCAAGGTGACTGTGAGAGAGGTTCAGGGCACTGTTGTCAAGTATGATGCTGGGGTCGAGAAGCTTGAGAGTGGCGATAGCGAGAGGTGCTCTTCCTTCGGCGCCCTACTAGCTCTCGCAGTAGGTTTATCAAGTGCTGTGTCTAAAGATGTTTCGAGCCAGGGGCCCGAGTCAAAAGATATCTTCATAGACCCGAAGTACTCAGGCGACTACACCACTAGCGACGGGGTCAAGGTCTCCTATAAGAGCGGCGTATTGGTTAAGATGGAGGGTGAGACGACGATCGGCATAGTCGCCACCTTCCGCGTAGAATTAATCGATACCAGCATAGGGTGGCTTAAGCAGGGGCTCGGCCAAGCACTGTCTGTGCAACAGCTCCTAATAGTTATAGCGGTGGTAGCAGTGGCCGCGGTAGGGGTAGCCACATACCTTATCACTAGACGGAGGAAGGCTGTGATAGCTCCTCCCCAACCACGGCCACAACCACAGCCCAGTGCTCCAGCCAGTTAGAGGGGCAGCCTCAAACCCTGTCTTTTTCCCCAGTCCCTTAGACGAAATTGTTCTTCTAGACTTGAATGGGTTTTAGAAACATCATAGGCATGCCTTATCCAACTTTCCCTCCGCAGGTCGTGTATTGGAGAAAAAGTCCTTGTTTTGAAAGCATTCATCAGACTCCGAAGAAAATCAAGCATTCAATCCAGTTGTTTTGCCTGGTAAAGCTAAAGTAGTTCTTGAGTAAAAAGGGATATGAGCGAAATGTTGACTGAAGATCGTCGCTGACTGAGCATCTATATTGATGTAATAACTGCAATCAGAATGGTTGCTAGTATGAGGCTTGCTATTGTTAGTATGAATATTGAGGATGCTGTGAATTCGGGGTGCCAACCGTACTTCGCTGCCATAACAGTGTTGAGTACTGCTGGTGGCATCACTCCTAGCACTATCGTTTCATAGGCATAGAGGGGTGGGAGGTGGAATAGGAGGATGAATGGGAGGTAGGCAAGTGGGTTCAATACAAATTTGATCAGGGCCGTGGTGTAGAAAGCCCTCTTCAGCTTGTTGCTTAGCCAGCCTCTGCTGAGATCCAGTAGCATGCCCATGACGAATATCGAAAGGTATGATATGGTCTTGGGCGTCCAGCAGAGCATGTTTGAGATTGTGGCGGCTATGGAGGGGGTTGCATAGTGTATTAGGTTCCCCAGGGCGAATCCTATCACCACCGGGTTTGTAAGCAGCCTCAATGAGAGTGTGGCCCCTCCCGTTATTATCTCTGGGGCGAGTATGGTGTAGGCAAATGATAGGAGCCCGAAGTACAGGGCCATAGTCGCGTCGCCGAAAGCTGAATACAGGATGGGGTAGCCCACAAATAAGTTGTTTTGATTGATGCTGTTCAGCAAAACGACGTACTTTGCCTTCTCGTCCCCGAAATCCATCCTCCAGATGATTACAGCTGCGACTAGAGCGTATGCAGTGATCGATGCGAAGGGGAGGGCCAGCATCCCAGTAATCCCAGTCTTAGAGAAGCTCTCTATGAATGTCAGGGGCGTTAGCACCCAATAGACAATGTTGTAGAGGGTCCTCGATGAAACAGGGTACCACTTGTACCTGGCGAAGACGCGTTTGTAGAGGTACCCTACAAACATGATTGCAAACATGAGTGAAATCGACCCGAGTACAGGCATCAGGTTCGGTAGCAATTTGGCCATCTCCTAGACACTCACATCAAGTGTAGACGAGGTCTAGGGCACAGCCTAAAAGCGCTTTCCCGGAAAAGCCCGTCGCATTCCTGGGGCTATGGGACAAGTTTTAGCATATTTTGTGGCAGCCCAAGTAGAGAATATAGATGACCGGGTCTGTAGCTGTGTAGACACTAAAACACTAACACTATCTGCACAGTCTTAGTGCCTTAGCCACAAAGATGTTGTAGTCGACCTCGTCTCCAAGTGTTGTGTGTGGGCCGTGACCCGGCAAAACCTTTGCGTCTAGGGGGAACAGCCTGTAGATCTTGCAGATGCTCTCAACAAGCTTTTCCTCGGAACCCCCAGGCAGATCGGCTGTGCCTACAGATCCCCTGAATATGGTGTCCCCCGTGAACAAGGTCTTGAGAGGCTCTACATAAAGCACTATCGAACCTGGGGTGTGGCCGGGTGTGTGGACCACCCTCACCTCTATAGAACCGAATCTATAGATCCCCTCGCTGGTCAACACCTCGTCGGGCTCTACATACCCACACTCAACACCAAACTCTCTGCAAAGCTGCTCATTCATCTCCAGAACCCTGATATCATCTCTATGCACAACAAACACAGCCCCGGTGATGGCCCTGAGCCTTTCGACACCGTAGACGTGGTCGAAATGTCCGTGGGTAGCTACAACCGCCAACAAATCCAGCTTCCTATCTCTGACAAACCTCACAACCTCTTCGCTGAAATCACCCAGATCAACCACGATAGCATCTAGGGTATACTCATCGTAGATAATATAGCTGTTTGTGCTGAACCTCCCTAACACATAGCCCTCAACACCATACATAGCCCAAGACCCTGCCCAAGGCGTGTCTAGCCCAAAAGCAGCTTTCTATTTCCAGCACAGAGACCACTATGAATATCCCGGATATTAAAATGTCTTTGGGTGTTCTCTATGGTGAAGTAGAATGACTGTTGTGTGGTGATAGAGATTTAAACCCCTGCCATAGCTAGTTTGGTTGGTGAGTCTATGCGCCAATGGATTTAAATGTTGTTAGATCTGTTCAATCAGCTGATTTGATACCGAAGCAATGGTACAATATTGTCCCCGATCTTCCGGAGCCTCTTCCTCCAATGCTGAAACCAGATGGGTCGGAGGCTAAGCCATCGGATCTAGAGGCCATTTTCCCGAAGTCGCTTATACAACAGGAGTTCTCTACAGAGAGGTTCATAGATATCCCAGACGAGGTTAGAGAGCTCTATGCAGGGCTTGGGAGGCCAACACCGTTGCTGAGGGCGTATAGGCTGGAGAGGTTTCTTGGAACTCCAGCAAAGATATACTATAAATACGAGGGTGTTTTGCCGACGGGATCCCACAAAATCAATACAGCTGTTGCACAGGCCTACTTCAATAAGCTTGAAGGTGTTGAAAGACTTGTTACAGAGACTGGCGCTGGTCAGTGGGGATCTGCACTAGCCTTGGCTGGATCCCTCTTTGGTTTGAGGGTCAGGGTCTACATGGTTAGGGTAAGCTATGAGCAGAAGCCATATAGGAGAATACTTATGCAGTTGTATGGGGCTGAGGTTATCCCGAGTCCAAGTCCATATACAAAAGCTGGTAGGTCTATCCTTGCTGCGGACCCAAACCACCCCGGGTCACTGGGTATAGCCATTAGCGAGGCTATAGAGGATGCCCTCACAAACCCCAAGACGAAGTATAGTCTGGGGTCTGTACTGAACCATGTTCTCCTGCACCAAACAGTCATAGGGTTGGAGGCTCTGAGGCAGTTAGAGGCTATGGGCGAGGAGCTGCCAGACTATGTGATTGGGTGTGTCGGTGGTGGGAGCAACTTTGCTGGCATTGCATACCCGTTTTACTACGAGGCCATTGTTAGGGGGAGGAAAAGGGATATCAAGCTCGTTGCTGTAGAGCCCAAGGCAATACCATCGATGACGAGAGGGGTCTATACATACGACTATGGGGACACAGCAGGGCTCACACCACTACTGAAGATGTATACTGTTGGTCACAGATACTCCCCACCACCAATACACGCAGGCGGACTAAGATACCACGGAGTAGCGCCAACACTAGCAATACTAGTCAAAAACGATGTTGTGAAGCCCGTGGCCTATCACCAAACAGAGGTATTCAAAGCCGCAGAAATCTTTGCGAAGACAGAGGGCGTGGTACCCGCACCAGAATCAGCACACGCAGTCAAAGCTGTTATAGACATCGCCTTAGAGGCCAAGAAAAGAAACGAGAAAACAGTGATACTATTCAACATGAGTGGCCACGGCCTACTAGACCTAGGCGGATACCAAGAATACCTGGAGGGCAGGCTAAGAGACTTCGAGCCAAAAGAAATAGACCTCTCATACCTACCGAAGATAAACCAAGCAAAGTGAGCTATAGTTAGACAAGCAAAACAGTTTCACAGCAAGCAACTACATCAAATTAGTTAAAAACGGAATCGAAAGGCATATCTATAAGTCTGGTCATCACCTACTTTTTTGTGGTGGGTTCTATAAATGGAATCGAAAATGCTGTTGGGTTTTTGTGTTTAGTGACAGGTTGTCGCTTTCTTTTTCGAGGGCGAGGAGTATTTGTTAACATTTATCGACACTGCTGTGAGTAGAGATGTCGAGGTCGGGGATAGGGATTGAGGGGGACTGGTAATGTTGGGCAAGTCAATTTTGTGGATGTAGCTATTGGTGGTTTGGTTATAGGAAGAGAAGAAAGGTGAGAAAGCCAGAGAGCTGTACAGCACTGTACTGAAGAGGTGTAGAGGGATAGAAAGTTTATTGAGGTGCAAGATTTAATAGGGCTTTAAGCGTGTTAATATCTGTGAATGTTGATCGCCGCGGAGTGGCCCCGCGGTGAGGAGGGGATGAGCCGCAAGCTCGCCGTGACGCGGTGGCTATGCTATTTCTCGAAGTTTCTAACCTCTTCTTCGAATTTCTCGGGGCTGCTCTTTAGCAGTATCCTAAAATAGTTTGCTAGGTTATCTGCTATTACCACCAGATTCTCCATGTATCTGGGTTTGGGGTTTCCCTCAATGATTTTGTATGTTATCTTTATCTCGTTGTAGAGCTTGTCATCTATGATGGCTATAGCCACTCTATGCAGCAATACATTTGTGAAGTTCAGCAAATCTTCTGTAGATAGGAAAACTCTGGCCACCTCAAGATAGCTTCTGATTCTAGCATATCTCTTCACAAATGTCTTCAGGTAGCTCCTCTTCCTATTAGAACCCACCCTGCGAAAATGCTTTAGCCTGGTGCACAGCATCTCGAAAGCTCTGCTCTTCACCATGCCTTTTCTAGCACCAACCAATGCCATCGCCCTTGGCCCATCTTCACTCAAATCTATAGCGATAACGAGACCACCTACACCTACTACCCCGATAAACACCTTTAGGCAGCGTCTAGTTTCCACTGCCCCCATTTTTATAAAACTATGCAAAGCCCAAAAGGGTGTACAGAGTGTTGGTCAGCCTCGAATCTCTTTCAAGTATCTGGTAGAAGCTTAGCATAGTATGTAAGAGAACTCAAAGATTTGGATAATTCACTGAGTGTACACTATAAACGGTGAGTCCAGCACTATCATCTCTCCTCCCTAGACTCCCTAATCAGCGTCGCAGAGTCTACTTTCTTCTTTCTATATTCTTCTCAATGCTATTGAACGGCTCTAGAAGCTCAGCTGCTTTAATACCAACCCCTATATACCTTCTAGCCCTATTCTCGCCCATACCAACACCCAACATATATACTACCTAAACCAACTTTATTATCTTGATGAAACAACATAATAAGGTGCTTCAAACTCCATAGGCTCTCCCTACCATAACCTTATTAGTTGGTAATGGTGTATACAGACTTTCTGACCACTCTTAGATATCTCGTTACACACTATTGCTATGAATGTAAGGGGTTTTGGCTTACCGAGAGTTGTTGAGGGGCAGGATCTAGGGGGTGAAAGAAAACTATGCTGAATTGCATAAGAAAATTTAGAAAAATTGTGTTTGACCAGATGGATGAAAAGCTGGAAGGGGCTGAAGAACGTTGTCACAAGAGTTGGTAGCTAGCCAGCTTTCCAGAATGTTGTTCTGATCCTGCAGTTCTCTGTTCTGGTTTTGCAAAGCTATTATTGTGTTGCCTGACCTCTCTCCCTGGTTTTTGCACCTAGCTCTAGATACACCTTGATAATGCCTGCTATGGCAAGCGATATTGCGAGTGCTAGCATGAATAGAGCAAGAGCAGTGAGTATGGGTTTCTCGGAGGAGCCTGTTGAAAGACTCGAGAATAGCGATAGTATTATAAACGCTATGAAGAATGCCAATACAAGTATGTAATAGTCCTCGGCTTTCATGGTGTGAAACCTCATAGGGTATATCTGCTGCGGGGGATTTAAGGGTTTTCTTTACATAAGCTATGGTATATTTATTGAAAGGCTTGTCGGCTTTCAATTGATATGCGAATTCGTGAGACAACTCGTAAAAGGAATGTGCAAAACAGGATATTGACATGCCGTATTTGTGACTTTGTTGAGGTGGTTGCTGGTATCGATAGTAGGAGATGGGTCTTTAGCTTATGTGGAAACCTATGGGCCGAGAAATGGGTATCCCTGAAATAGAGAAAGCGGTTTTATTGGCGTATTACAGGATTGGGCCCATATAAACGCAGAACACAACGCTTCGTATCTCGTTGGGATGGAGCTTAGAGGGGGAAAGACGCCTCTAGCCAAGAGCGTTGGCCTTGTCTCGAAGAGGAGACTGTGAACTGCATGTGCACCTAGGCTCATCATCGTGTCTGAGTCTCTCAGTAGACGATTTCCCGGAAACACCTCTAAACTTCTTGATCAGCCCATCAACACCCTCCTCCACTACAGCCTTGCACTCCTCGCTCTTCCCAAGGACTATGCTGTTCAACGGCCTTAGAGATGTTGAAGCATGTTGCATTGAGGTAGACCCTGCCAAGCAAGGCATACAACCACGATGAAACACCACACATTCTTCAGCCAAACCACGGATTCTCGAGTCCCGTAGAAATCATTTTTACTTAGATCTACACCCCTCCACACCATGGCCCCTCAAACAGTGTAGGAAACACCTGTTTTCTGCTACAAGAAAGAGTTGAGCGTGAAAAAGCGCAGCTGGGTTTAAAACCCACCTAGGTCTGCACACCACCCCCAGACATAACGACATAACAAAGCCACGAAGAGTTTTGTATCTTTTGATAGGGCACCAAATAACGCGGGGGCGGCGGATGATGAGTGGGTTTCGAGCCGAGCTGTGATGTGAATGAGAACCGCTGACGCCGCCCCCGAATTAAGTATATTATGTGCTATGCAGCTATAAAAGTGTATTGTATGCACCTGCATTGTGTACAGGTATGTATTAAGCCTATGCCACATATATGAGGCGGCCTCAGCGAGGTAGAGCCAGTTTGGCGTCTCTCTGTCAAGGGATCAGATTCTGTATTTAGTTTAGTGGGTGTGGTGGTGGAACTAGTTAAAGCTATGATTAGAGCCTTTCCAGCGGCTGAACAAGAAATGCTGCAACCCATTTACATTGCTATTTGTGTACTCATAGTGTGGGGGACCAGACTATACGCTGGCATCCAAACCCTTTGTGTAGGGCTTGTGAGCGGCATATCCGTCGATAGGACATCTGAATCGAGACCGGGGTCTATAGTCTCGGCTTGGAATAGCGTTCGCTATGCCACCGAAGCAGATTTGCTTATATGGTCTGGTTGCAGTTTGAGCTGTTTATGTTTATAGCTATGCTATATAGATAGACCAGCACGATTTTCCAGCTTTGATTAGGTTTTGGATAGCAAATGGAGTAACATAACTAGAGAAGAGCACCTCAATGCAATGACTCAACACTATTTCAATTCTTCTCAACTATGCCAAGGTTTTACACGCCAAAAGAAGGAGTTGCAACAACTGTCATAACAAGGTATCGAAGCTGATAACAGATCTCGAGCTAAAGCTAAAGGAATGTGGATGCGATAATCTCTATGCAATAAGCTTTTATCTGTGTTACCTCTGTAGAGTAGACCATAGACCATAAAGAAGCTGTGTGGAGATTGATTGTGTTATGCTTGTAGAGGTTTCCAAGAGATGGGTTTGCTTTAGATACATAGCTCTATTCAATAAATCTCCACTGGATATTGTATATCCACAGTTCTGAGAGCTGAAATGGTCATCTAGATGTCTGTCTCGGTATAGCTAACAATGTTTTAACTAGTTTTCTAATAATTTATGTAGTGGGTAAGATCTTGGAGCCGATTGTACGTGAGAGCTTAGAGGTTATGCTGAAGAGGATTAATAGAGAGGCTGCGGTAGTCGAG
>JAUQPB010000003.1:0-36232 GCA_030550585.1 Thermoproteota archaeon
AAGTTGTAAATGCCAAAGACACCATATTTATCATAGATATATGGGCCAACGCCTCCACCAGTAGCACTTTGACCTGCTTTTCCAGCAACAGTAAATCCATCATTATTGCTTGAGGGATTTACAGGATCGACAATATCTCTCAAATACACTGCATACCATTCATGATATCCAGCCTGTGTATATCCAGCGAATTTATATACTTCATAGTAATAATATATGTTACCATAAGAACTACTTTGATAGCCATAACCAACCAATATCAAATTCCAATTTTGTTGTGTCACACCAGCATTTACATCAGGCAAGCATAGTATTGCTAACAGGCCTAAAAGAGCTAGCAGAACCGACAGATGCGCTCTGCCTATCGCCCTCATCATACTCACCCCTTCACCTCCCAGGTACTAAATCATTTTCTGCTTTTACAACTAACATTAGGGTATTAAGCAATGCCTTTTGGATTGCATCATCTATGTTGTTGAAGTCGTCGATATGCACTGTGCCTGTAAAATCGATTGGAACTAGCCGCCCATCTATGTTCCTATATGTCCTGCCTACAACGATTAACAAATTCTGTGATATGGTTTCGGCTCTTCCATCTTTATACTGTTTTGTGATTGTAACTCTAGATTCGCTAATGTAGCTGAGTGGTGGGTCAAATAATTTACTAATACTCTGAATTACTCTTGAATCATTTGCTACAAAAAGTATGTAGTTGCTGCCTCGTGCAAGTCCACGAAGAACATCGATGTTTCTAGCAGAAGAATTTATCTCTTTCAACACCTCCTCGTCTAACAGATTCAATATGACTATAGACGGCTTCCAAAGTTCGCTACCAGCAAGCGTGGATACACTACCACATCTTGTTGTCGAAGCGTTAATGTTCTTATAAGTCAAGATTTTCTGCAGGTTTTTGTACAGCACACTGCTATTGTGTTCTACAACTATGAAGCTCCATTTATTAAGGAGTTGCAAATCAATACCAGCTTCAACGTCGCTTTTCGGGATTACACTATTTTCCTTGCTTGCAATTGCAGATGAATATATCAAACCACCAATTATTGACAAGCCTATGACAATCAACACTATGCTAACCTTATTATTTAGCCTAATCATAGAGAACAACTTTACACCCCAAGTTATAAAGTTAAGATAAGAAAGTTAAAAAAACTTTTATGACAGTATTTGTTTTCCCTCTATAGCAATGCTTTTTACTACAGGCCTTCGTATGCCTATTATATTTACTTCCCTCTCCACTCCTCATAGCCTACACCACTGGTTTCCACAGATTTGAATGTTGGAGTGTTGCTTGAAATGAATATTTATACGATATAGCTATGGGTGTGATGGTCTTGTGTTTTTCCGCTGAGAGAATAGCTCTCGGGGTTTACCGCTGGTACTTGAAGTAGGTGTTGTCATTCCTCTTATCCACGTGTTCCTCGGGCATAACAATGTATTTAGCGATTGAGTGTGCTTGTGCGGGGTTGTAGTTTACCTCTGCTACTAACTCTCCATAGATGGTTTCTAGCCTAAATCCCCCGGTGTTATCGGGGTAGACAGCTATATATAGTATTAGTGGCGATCCCTAAGCTAGCCGTCCCATGGTTTTAAGTATGTAGTGTATTTTCCTCGCTTCTCTGTAACTGTCATGGAAGCACGCCTTTATTAGGCCGCCTACTGGCTGCACGTGTACGAACTCCTGCCTGAAGCCCATATCCCGAAGTATTTCCGCTAGCCTTTCGGAGCGGAAGTAGTGGTAGTTGGGTTTAGCCTTCTTCTCCCAGTAGATGAATATGTCGTCAATCCACAGTACCCATCTTCCATTCTCCCGCGTGCCTACGAGGGTGTGCTGTATTAGCCCCAGCGCTCTTCGTGTCTGACCCTGCTCTACTAGCCTTTCAGCAATGCGAAGCACCCTCTTGACAGCTAGTGGAATGGTCTTCTCCCTTGCGGTGCCTCTGCCTTCTGCTTCCGAATCCGTGGCAAGTGTCTCTAGCAATTGTTTGGCACCCTTCCGGCCGCTTCTAACCCGTTTAGCATCTATTAGCTCTAGGATTAGCTCCTCATCGTCTACAGCGGTGTAGTACCTGCCCTGCCTCTTCACGATTATTCCCTTGTTCGCCATCATCTCGATGAGGTCTCCGACCGTGCCGTTGCTCACCTCCCTGCGTTTGAAGAACTCGTAGATGGCCTTTATGTCGATGAAGCTCATTCCTCTATCTCGTAGAAAGCTGCTTAGGAGGAACCAGATGACGTACTGTATCCCATTGATGAAAGTCTAAATATATTATAGTAGCTTAGCAGTATGTGCAGGTAATTCACTACCTCTACTGGGAGGCTATGCGGCATTATGACGAGCACTAGGTTTATGGTGCCGAGAACCTCGTTGAACGTACTCCTAGCGATAACTTGGAATGGGTACATCCCTAGTTTGTTTTGTTTTCTAGGAACCCCCTATACGGGGGTTATGTTCCTCTCTTGCCGGGGGTTGATACGGCATAAGCATCAACAGCATAATAATTATCATCAACAACGGTATCAATAATGCTTGGTAATGTTTTAGAGCTAATAACCTATAACCCTTCTAGAAAATAGGTATAAAAACTTATCGGGAACTGCCTCAATTCTTTGTATGTTTTGTGGCGGGCCCGGGGGGATTCGAACCCCCGACCACCGGCTTAGGAGGCCGGCGCTCTGTCCTGGCTGAGCTACGGGCCCGCTAGATCTGTTTGTGCCTAGGTTTTTATTTTTTCATAGGCTTGCTTGAATAGTATTGCGTCTTCTTCTAGGTTTGGTGATTCGCTTATTACAACGCCTTTTACGTTGTATTCTTTTAGTGTTTTTGCGAGGTCTTGGTAGTTGAAGTCTGATTCTCTTAGGTTTAGATGTTTTATCTCTCCTTTTTCCCCGTATTCTATTCCGCTTATGTGTATATGCATGTTTTGGAGTGCCTCTTTCCCGAGTCTCTGCTCGATTGTGTTTAGAACTTCTTTGAATTCCTCGTATGTGTTGTATCTCCCATTTGTTCTTGCATGCAGGTGTGCAAAGTCTATGCAGGGTAGCACAAGATCTCCAACTTCTTCGGCTAGCTTCACAACCTCTTCTAGAGACCCTATCTCCGCTACACCCCCCATAAGCTCTGGTCTAACCCATATGTCCACACCCTCGTCTCTAAGGGCCTTGACAACTCTTTTCAGAGCCTCTCTAACATTTCTATAGGCTTCTTCGCTTGGCGACGAACCGTAGTAGCCACTGTGGAATACAACACTCCACGCACCGGCCTTGAACCCTATTCTAGCACTCTCCAATATCCTGTTTATGCTTGCCTCAACCTTTGATGGGTCACCGGAGTTTAGATTTATGTAGTATGGTGCGTGAACTGTTAGGAGAACTCCAAGGCTAGAGGCGAGCTCCCTAACCTCAGCAGCCATTTCATCACCCATTCTAACACCTCGCACAAACTCAATCTCCATAGCATCTAAGCCAAGTTCCCAAACCCTCTTAACACCATTTGGCGTAGACTTCCTGGGAGTCGAATTGGGTATCCCAGCCGTGCCTATGAAAAGCTTTGGAACGTCCCTTGGCATAGAGCCCACAACAAAATGTATTGCTTGGAGAACTCAAAAACTCTATCACCATAAAACCATTTGCCTAGGCTCACACTTGCAACACCTCAGTATAAGCTTGGGGTGTCACAGGCGATGGCATCCGATTTGTGATTTTGGTAAGAACCCAAAAACGCTGGTTCAACATGCAATAGCTAATGTTGTATATAAACTAAGTGAACTAACTAAAAAAGTGATGGGACAAGAGATTCTGCTGACTTCTATACAGCCTGTACCGATCCATAGACAAAAATGCTATTTCGAGGCTATTTCTTTGTATATAGCCAGCACTTGACTTTGGCTTTGCCTAGGTCTACCATGGGGGGCTCCTCCCTCCTACAGATATCCATTGCATACGGGCATCTATCTGCAAAGACACAGCCAACACCTGTAGCGCCTAGTGCTAGAGAGCCCACGCCATATTCTATTTTGCTGTCCCACTTCTTGTCTATTCTGGGGATAGCTTTGGCGAGCATCTGGGTGTATGGGTGGGATGGCTCATTGAGTATCTCGGCCGGCCCCTCCTCTACTATCTGCCCTCTGTAGAGCACGACAACCCTGTCACTGGCATATCTTGTTAGGCCTAGGTCGTGGCCTATTATAGCTACTGTAAGCCCCTCAGTCTCTTTGAGGTCTATGAATATGTTGAGAATGTCTATTCTTGTAGAGGCGTCTATCATAGAAACAGGCTCGTCAGCTATTATCACCTCTGGCTTTACCAAAAGTGCCCTGGCTATGGAGAGCCTCTGGAGCTGTCCGCCGCTAAACTCGTGTGGGTATCTACCTGCGACTTCTGAAATGTTTAGCCCCACCTTCTCCAGGGCTGTGCTAATCTCTCTATCTATGTCTTCTGGGGGTAGAGTTGGGTAGTAGTTTTTCATTACATCTCTTAATACGTCCAAAACCCTTCTTCTTGGGTTGAAGCTTGCGTAGGGGTCTTGAAACACCCCCTGCACATGCCTATAGTATTCCTTTAGCCCCTTGGACCCTTTGAACTCCTTTATGTCCCTCCCTCTATAGAGTATTCTCCCATACGATGGCGAATATATCTTTAGAATCATTTTAGCTATAGTGGATTTACCGCTACCAGACTCTCCTAGAATGCCTAGTGTCTCACCTTTTCTAATCTCCATGTTCACTCTGTCAACAGCTTTGATAACTGTTTTTCCTAGGAGCCCAAGCCTGAACGTTTTTGATACATTCTCAAGCTTTATTATAGACTCGCTCATGTGGTCTCACCTCACTTTTTTGCATAGAGCCAGCATGCAACAAAACGCCCCTTCTCAACCTCTATCATAGGCGGCTCCTCCCTCCTACAAACATCCATTGCATATGGGCACCTAGGATGGAACCTACAGCCAGGCGGAGGATTGATAAGACTTGGTGGAGAGCCTGCCAATCCAGATAGCCTAGTTGCTTTGTAGGATTGTTCAACTGTTGGAACAGACTTGATCAGCATGGCTGTGTAGGGGTGTAGAGGAGATGATACAACATTTTCGAGGGGCCCTACCTCCACTATCTTCCCTGCATACATTGTTGCAATCCTATCTGCTATTTGCCTAATAGACGCAATGTCGTGTGTTATAAACATCAGCGAGCCAGCTATCTTCTGGTTGACAAGGTCTCTCAGCAGTTCGAGTACATATCTTTGTGTAACAACATCGAGTGCCGATGTGGGCTCGTCGGCTATCAGCAAATCCGGATTAAACAGCGTTGCAATAGATATAACTACTCGTTGTTTCATACCACCCGAAAGCTGTATTGGATACATGTCGAGGACTTCTCGTGGCAGGTTAACAAGTTTGAGTCTCTCCACGAACTTCTCCACAAGCTCTTCATATTCAACGCCTTTATCTTTTGCAAGGTCTTTGATAAAGACTTTAATTTTTTTGATTGCTGGTAGAGCGTCCATGACATATTGGGGTATGAGGGCAATGTTTTTAAGTAGAACCTCTCTGCGCTTATTGCTATCGATTTTTGCTAGATCTATTTCTCCGAGGAGTTTGGCCGAGCCTCCCGCTATGAACATTGGTGGCTTGGGTAGTACAAGGGATTGTACCATAGTTGATTTTCCACAGCCGCTTTCACCGATAATGCCCAGAACCTCCCCTCGTCTAACCTCTAGATCTACACCATCAACAGCTCTGACAATTCCTGTAAACGTCTTGTAGTAAACCTTGTACTCCTTTAGCCTAAGGACGGTGGCGCTCATAGACCCCACCCCCTATGCTTTTCTCAGTCTTGGGTTAAACACCTCTTCTAGTGACAAAACCATTAGATAGAGTGATGCAATCATAGCAACAACTATTGCACCGGGTATGAATAGCGTCCACCAGTTGCCTGACCAGTGCTCACCAAGCATTAGATACTGGTTGATTCTGGCGAACAAAGACCATTCAGCAGCTTTTATGCCTAAGAACTCCAGAGTCACAACAGTTCCTAGAGCATTTGCCAGCTGTATCACAAAGACTAGGAATATGTATGACGCTATATTCGGCAGAATATCCTTAAATATTATCTTTATGGTAGAGTTCCCGCTCAGCATCGATACAGACACAAAGTCGCTTGCCTTCAGCGCCGATACTTGTGCTCTAACAGCTCTCGATACCCATTGCCACGATAGAAGCCCCACAGTGAGACCCAGGAACACCATATTCTGAACCTCTCTGCCTACAGCAGATCCTCCAACCACATAGAAAAGTCCTATCATCAGCATTAGGAAGACTGTTGGTATGGCTATCAACAAATTCGTTATAGCATCAATTAGAGCATCGACCCAGCCACCCATGTATCCAGCCAACAGACCTAGTACCGTACCAACAATGGTTGCTACAATAGCTGCTATAACGCCAACGCTTAGCGAGACCCTCAGACCATAGACAGTTGATGAGAAAACATCGTAGCCTTGTTTATCTACGCCAAAGGGGAAGTCTAGAGACGGTGGCTTAGATCTTATATAGGCCACAACCATCATTTTTGATGGATCATAGCACTCTATTCTGGGTATTGGCTGTGTATATATTTTGACTTGCATGCCCTGGCTTTTACATTCTTCAGCTAGAGTATTAAGCTCTGTTGTGTTTGTTGTGTTGGATAGCTGCTTGATAATGCTATACATGCTTATAGAGATGTCTGCAGGTGCCAGACCATACCTTTCCCTAAGCTCTTCTGCAACCCTATTGGCATCAGACGCATTGACAATACGAACTATAGTCACAGTTTCTTGTGGCCCATATTTAGCGAATAGGGGGCCTACAATAGCTAGGAGCACCACGAAAAGTACTATGCCTAGACATATCCAAAATCCTATATTCCTCTTAAGCAGTAGCCACACAACACTCCTCTCCTTGTCCATGGCTACACACCCACAACTCCAAGTCTTATCCTAGGATCGAGCAGCGAGTATATAAGGTCTACAACAAAGTTTGCTACGATGACCATGGCTGTGTAGACTATTGCTATAGCTTGTATCAAAAACACGTCCCTATAGTTAATGGCATAGATCAGCAGGATGCCCACACCAGGATAGTTAAATATGGATGAAACTACTATACCGCCAACTATCACCGTTCCAAGCTGAATCCCAAGACCAGTTATCTGCGGGTTTATAGCATATCTAAAAGCGTATCCGGCAACCCTCCTATTTGAAAAGCCTAGCGACTCCATGTACCTTGCATAATTAGACTCTAGCTCATAGATCATAAGAGTTCTCATACCCGATGCCCAGCCACCCATACTCACAAGAACCATCGATAAAAATGGCAGGGTGTAGGTATTGATAAATCTGGTGAATGTACTCCAGTTTGGACTAGCTAAAAACGCGTCGATGTCGGTGCTTGTCATGGTTGGTGTAAACACATGATATACAACACCTAATGCATAGCCTAGCAACAGCCCCATGAGGAAATACGGCGTCGAAGTCAATATATATATTATCGGTATCAGCACTCTATCAACATTCTTGTATCTAGCGGCCATGGCACCAATCCAGTTGCCTAAAAACCAGCTAACAATTATAGCTGGAACTAGGAGAATCAGATCGTTCCTCAGTCTAACAGCTATTGTACCAAGTATATCCTCCTGCACCATTGTACTAACACCAAAATACCCTCTAAACAGGTTATACCAAAACATTGCATACTGCTCTAACCACGGTCTATCAAGCCCTAGCTTATGCCTATACGTATCGATTAGCTGTTTAACTTGTTCAGGAGAAAGCGGAGTACCAGGCGTCATAACAGCTCTTGATATCGCTAACAGCGCTGGATCTCCCGGGGCCAGTCTTATCAATAGCCACACAAGCGTTACAGCTACAACAAATACTGCCAGATACATAGCTGCTCTTTTCAGTATATACATTTTCAATGACAAGCTATACTCACCTACCGCAGTTGTCCAAAAAGTATCTGGTTAAAAAGCTTATGATACAAATTATTAAAACAATAATGTTATAAACAAGTATTAACAGCATAAACATTACAAATGTTAGAACCAAGAATTTTGTTAAAAATGTTTTTGTTAAAAATGTGGTTAAAAAAGAGTTTAAAAAGAGTGTTTTGTTTTATTTTCTTTTTATGAGCCATCCGATTGCGAATCCTATTATGAGTAGTGCTATTGCTAGTGCTGCTGTTATTGTCCAGTTTGTTACCTCTACTGTTGATGTTGATACTGATACCGATGTTGTTGTGACTGTAGCCACAGATGTGACTGTGGCTGTAACTGTTGCCGCTCCTACTGTTGACACTACTGTTGTTGGCACGGTTACCGTCACCGTTACTACTTGCGTTGGAGTTGTTGGCGAAGTGGTAGTTTGTGGAGATGTTGGCGTAGTTGTCGTTGGAGACGGAGACTTTGGCGATGGAGATGTTGTTACTGCTGCTCCAGCTGGTCTTAGATTGAGCAGTACTAGCAGTCCTCCGTGTTGCCACTGACCATTCCAAATTGTTGGTACTCCATACGGGTTCTTCTCGTCAGGCCATCCAGTCCAGTATTTCTCTGATGCTAGGAACCAGTAACCGTTGTACCATAGTGGTAGTGCTGGCATCTCATCTAGTAGTATCTTCTGGATATCTCTCAGCACCTGTTTAATCTGGTCTTTCTGTAGATCTGGGTTTAGGTTGCCTAGCTGGTTTATCAGGTTTCTAAGCTGTGGATTGTCATATCTGCCTAGGTTGCCTACCCACATGCCAGGTGGCCATCTTCCATAGGCCCAGTAGAGCAGTGTGTATGGTGATGGTGCTGCGAAGCTTCCGAAGTTGTTTATTGCTGCATCATATTCTCCACGGTCTATCTGTTGAGTATATGCACCATAGTCTGGGAACTGAGCCTCTGCATATATGCCTACAGCTCTTAGATCATCTTGAATGCTCATGGCTGCGAACATCCAGTCTGTCCAGCCGTATGGTACTATGATACTTATTCTTATTGGGCTACCATCAGGTGCTTCCCTCCATCCATCTCCATTAACGTCTTTATATCCTGCCTGATCCAGCAGAGCCTTTGCGGTGTTTGGATCGTACTTATAGCCGTACTGCTCTATTAGGTCTGTTGCTAGGTAGTCCTGCCAGTATGGCAAGAACCCTACTGGGTTAGACTTTATAACAACTCCTCCCTCATAAGCATTTGATATCAGTTTATCAATGTTTATAGCGAAGTATAGTGCTTTTCTGAAGTTGGGGTCGTTAAATGGTTTCTTCTGGGTGTTTACGAAGAGGAATGCCACGTTTGCAGATAGGTAGTATGGGTAGTTGCTGTAGAAGGCCTTTGCCAATCCTCTCTTGACCATGTCTGGACCTCCGGGTATGTAGAAGCAGCTCCAGTCAAGCTCGCCTGCACCCAGCATGTTTGCTGCTACCTGGTTGCTGTAGACAACAACGCCCTTTATGTATTTTGGTGCCGGTAAGCTGCCTGTGAATGGATATGTTTTAACGTTTTTGCCCCACCAGTTGTCTACTCTCTCCATTATGAAGTAGTCTTGGCCAATCTCGATAAGTCTATACATACCGCTTGCAACAATGTTCTTGAAGTCTTTGTTCGGGGCTACAACAGGCCACGCAGATGTGTCGGTAAGGTTTTTCTTGTATGTGTCTACAAGGCTCTTGAGGGCGTGCTCGGGTAGTATGGGTGCTTCATATAGCTGGTAGAAGAAGTCGCCATAGCTTGGATTAGTCTTGTTGAGGTGTATTCTAACAGTCTTATCATCCACGACCTCTACACTAGTAATATAATTGGCCATGCCACCCCAAGCAGCTGTTGTAACAACTTTAGGCACATACTCAAAGGTGAACTTCACATCCTCTGCTGTAATTGGTTGACCATCCCACCAAGTTGCCTCAGGCCTAATCTTTATCTCAACTGTGTAGAGGTCGATCCATTTTGGCAGGTCTGCAGCTAGCCATGGAATGAATCTCTGACCCTCGGGCTTGATGGGCACCCAGATGTATAGGGGCTCGTATATGAGTCCAACTATACCTGAGTTACCTGCTCCAGGGATGAGCGCATTCCAAACAGTTGGTGGCATTGACCAGTAGGCTCCTCCTATTATAAGCGTCTGTTCCCTGGGATACGCTTGTGCCTGTACCATAGGCACTAGATGTGCAATTGGTATGAGTAATAACATTGCTAATGTTACAACAATTGCTGATTTTATAGTTTTCTTGGTTATAGACATATTTACACCTGCTCTATCTATTTTAATCCCCATGGATGGGGTATATAAGCTTTTCACATTTTAACTCGCAATTCCACTAGGTGTTTATAGAACTGCAACGTATTTCCTAGTTTCAAGAGACTACTATATTTTTGCTTGCAATCTTTTAGAGGCTTCCTTATACTGGGTCTAGAAATGCAAAGTCTTTTACTATGCTTAGCTTCTCTATCTAGGCAGTGTCGACTTTGGCAGGACAACACTATAGTGCTCAGCTATGAAGTCTCTAGCGCTACTCCAGCTTCTGCATCTTGAGGCTATTGCTTTGAGAACAGCTTTCTCTCTATCACTAAGCTAGTCAAGCTCTTGAAGAACTGTCCCTACAGATATTCTCTTTATGTAGCTGAAGTCTCTAATACCATCGAAGAAGCTTATTGCCTTTTCCATAGCCTCTCTGGGTTTCCACCCTCTTCTTCAATCCTTTGACTAGAAACTATTTGGAGAGCTTATTGCTAGAGGATGAGAGATTGTGAGCAGCTAGACCTCTATACAGGGTTTGAAAGAAAGTCGTTCTAGCTGGCATCTACATTGCTTTGAGGAGAGCTGATCTAGGCCTGCTCTACTCTTCGAAGATCTTCTTATATAGTTCGTTGAACAGCTCTATATATTCTTGTCCCTTGTCCGTCGTCATGTACTCATTCCCTTGTTTGATTAGAAGCCCTTTTCTCACTAACATTTCTATATATCTCTTGGCTGTCTTTGTGTTTAGGTTGCAAGCTAGCAATATTTGCGACAATTTTCTGGGGGTTCTACAGTATGTTAGTATATCCCAGATAATCTCGTAGATGCTCCGCCTCGGCTTCATTCCTATCACATGCAATATCATTTTTATGGGGCTACTTGATGGACTTTGAAAGCACATTTTCTATCTGTTTAACTCTCACCAGCATTCTGAAAATAGTTCTTCTCTCGAGGTATAGATCTAGAACACCATAGCCAAGATATATGATGGCCACAACAAATCTAAACAAGATTACACCTATCCCCCCGCTAACACCCTCTTTCACAGCCAGTACTATTAGTGCTATAAGCACAGCACCCGTTATTGTTAGCACTATCCCCACTAAGACTATGTACCAGCGATAGCCCCTATAAAGCGATATTACATCTTTTATAAGGCAAATCGTCTCCTCCTCATCAAGCCCACGTATTCTATTATAAGGAGAGGGTAAAAGCCCATACCTCCTTAGAATACGCAGGATATTGTAGATTAGTGTAGCTGAAATCAGGAGCCCCACAACACCAAAGAGAGCCAACAATATATTGAATAAAAAATTGGTGATACCAGTGGTCATCAGGGACCCCCTAACAGAGCTACCTACTATTGAGGCTGAAAGGCCAAGCAAAACTGATGAGGCGACAAACCAGATAGACAAACCGTCAATAGCTTTCTTGGCTACCGACCCCCCGTTTCCAGCCACTGCAAACACCACTAACACATAGATGCAACACCCATCTAAAACCATTGTGTATTCCAGATTCGAAAAACTTATAAACAAGAAATGTAAGCCAAGCTGTGGCCAGAGCCCATAGACACTATATTCTTTAAAGAAATGCCAATGGGTGAGAAGCAACGAACACAATGCTTTACATCTATATATGGCTTGGCATACCTTCTAACGCCCAAGCTTGTAGATTCTGCCTGGGGCAACCTCCATTATCTAGCCAAGGGCCTCTAGCGAAATCCTACTGCAACAGGCTCTAATCTCCTTAAAGCAATATACAGTAACAGTTGAGAATGCGTGGCTAAAGCTATACGTATACGCTATGAGAATGGCGTCTTAAGACCTTTAGAGCTTGTAGACCTGGTCAATGGAAAGGAGATAGTGGTTTTCATCCACAAGAAAATGGTGAGAAAAGTTCCCGATGAATACGTTGGGATCTTTGGAGAGGCTAGTGTTGAAGAGTTGAGGTAGTAGGAGGAAGAGGCTAGAGATATGCAGAGGTTTTCTATTGTTTGGTGCGGCGGCCGGGATTTGAACCCGGGATCTCCGGCTTGGGAGGCCGGCGTCCTAGACCAGGCTAGACGACCGCCGCTAGATAGAGTTTGTTTGTGGTGTGGGTTTTTTATTTTTAGTTGTTTCTTTTTATGTTTGCTTATTTTTGTTTTCTTTTCTGTTTCTGTTTTTGCTGGTGTTTTGTGTTGGGCTCTAGGTTTTTGTATTATGCTTTGCTTGTTGTTGCAACTGTTTTGTGGGGTAGCTCGTTTGTTTTTATCAAGTTTTCTGTTGAGAGTGTTTCTGGTTTTGGCTATACCTTCTATAGGATGTTGTTTGCTGTTGCTCTGCTTACCCCTGTTGTTTTGCTGAGGTTTTCTAGGGGTTTGTTTGATTACAGGGGTTTTGTGGGGGGTTTGGCTGTTGGCATGACTTATATGCTTGGTCTTCTTCTCCAGGGTATTGGAACGAGATACACACTCCCATCTACAAGCGCTTTTATCACCGGTTTGAATACTGTTCATGTCCATGCCTATTGCGCTTTTGTTGAGAGGAGCTACAGCCTCGATCTCTTGGCCTCTCTTCTAATGGCTTTGGCCGGCCTATACATGGTTACAGCTCCTAGCGGCGGTTTTGGCTTTGGCGAGGCAATGGTCTTTGCAGGCTCTATTGCATGGGGCGCTCAAATAGTTCTTGTGTCTAGATATGGCAGGGTTGCTAAAAGCTACACAGATTTTCTCTACGGCATGTTCCTACCATCTTTGGCTCTAGCACCATATGCTCTAGTAGTCGACAACCCCAGGTCAATAGGTTTGGGCACATGGCTATACATAGCATATCTTGCTGTGGCATGCTCTGTTGCAGCCTCGTATCTACAGGTAATTGGGCAAAAGCATGTTAACCCAGCTATAGCCTCTATAATATATCTTCTCGAGCCCTTCTTCGCACTGATATTCTCCATATTCATATATGGCGAGAAAGCAGATCCTGTTAGAGTTGTTGGCGGGGCTCTAATAATGCTTGCAATATTCGTTTCTGCGAGGGGTGGTGCAAAGAGTAGTGGCGCTGGCTCGGCATGTAGCTGGTGATACGCTCAAAGAACCTTTATAGAGCTTTTCTCAAGCTCTTTTCTAAGCTCCTCAACAACCCTCTGCTCAGGTGCTTCAAAAACTATCTCAACTGTTGCATAGCCAACTGGTGTGTATAGGCTGTATCTATCGTGTCTAATATCTATTATGTTGCATCTATATCTATAGAATATGTTTAGAGCTTTTAGAAGCTCCCCTGGAGAATCCCTCAAAACAATTCTCAGTATAGACACTCTGCCATCGCTTGCCAACCCCCTCAAAACAACTCTGTAAAGCGTTGTCAAATCTATGTTACCACCACTAACAACCAAAACAACATTCTTTCCACTGTTGTGCATATAGCCTTCCAGTAGAGCTGCTAGAGGAAGGGCTCCAGCACCCTCAACAACTATCTTGGACCTCTCCATGAGAAGGTATATAGCTCTCGCAATAGAGTCCTCGTCAACTGTGACAACATCGTCTACAACTTCATTCATGATCTCAAAGGTTTTTTCACCAACACACTTGGTTACAACAGCATCGGCTAGAGAGGGGATTGGCTCCACCTCAACTATTCTCCCACGCTGTCTAGAGACAGAGTATTTCGGCGCATTCCTAGGCTCGACACCCACAATCCTAACCCCTGGTCTAAGCCTCTTCAAAACAGCTCCAATACCAGATATTAGTCCACCACCACCCACAGGAACAATAACAGTGTCAACAGATTGTATCTGCTCAGCAATCTCAAAACCTATTGTACCCTGCCCAGCTATAACCTCCAAATCATCGAATGGGTGGACAAACAAAGCCTTGCTCTCTTCTACAATATCCAAAGCCTTTCTATAGGCCTCGTCATATACACTACCATGCAGAACAACTCTTGCCCCATAGCCCCTAGTGGCATTGACCTTGAAAACAGGTGTGGTCTCAGGCATAACAATAGTTGCCTCAACGCCTAGAAGAGAAGCTGCGTATGCAACCCCCTGTGCATGGTTGCCACTAGAAGCTGCGACAACACCTCTCCTCTTAGCATCATCCAAATGCCTCCAAATCTTGTAGAAAGCACCCCTAATTTTGAAAGAGCCTGTCTTCTGCATATTCTCAAGCTTCATATAAACACTGTTTCCGCTTAACCTTGAAAAGGTTCTGCTAAAGTCTAGTGGCGTTCTATGAACCCTGCCAGATAAGACATGCAGCGCATCTCTGCTATATGTGAACACCTCATCGATTAGTCTAGACAACGTGTAGTCCCCACAGCAAAATGCTCTTGGCGATGAAATAGAGAGACCAAGGCTTATAAACTTTTGAAAATGGTGAAAAGGGTGGGCTAGGCTAGAAGAATTCAAAAAACCTATTTTTCTACTCCTCTTCTCTCTGCTGCGAAACCTCTTCATAGCTTCCTCTATACACTTTCAGAACCTTGTTGTGGTAAACCACAATACCCTTATCAGTTATCTCGAAAGGATGCCTCTTCATGCTATGGCTAGTCCCCCTCATTTTCCACACTATCAAACTTCTCTTAAGCTCCCCATTAATTTCATCCAGATCTAGCCTCACTATACCATCTGCCGCATGTTCAACCCCAGGCCCTCCAAAACCCCTTTCCGTTACAGACACTTGGCTGACTAGAAATGCTGTTACCCCCAACCCGCTTAAAACCTTCTTTATCTGCATTACAACGCCTCTCGCCATAGAGGGTCTTGTGATGTAGAGTGTTGAGACAGAGTCTATCACAGCTCTCTGTGCGTTGAGCTCCTTAACAGCATCTCTAATAACATCAACTAGATGGCCAACATCTGTTGGGTCTGGGACAACGTACTTCTCCCTCTTAGCATACTCCCCAACCCCACCGGTGAAAGCATCTACTATCTCAAACATGCCCTTCTTCTCAAACTGTGTGACATCCCATCCAAACTGCTTCATATTCTGCTTAACCTGTGCTGGATGCTCCTCGAGAACAACATATACCCCTGGCTCGCCCATCTGAAGACCATTCCAAATGAATTGCTGACTCAGTATACTCTTTCCGGTTCCAGGACCCCCGCTAATCAAAACAATGTTCCTCTTTGGTATGCCACCATACAAAATCTCGTCAAATCCAGGTATGCCAGTCTTCACCCTTTCAGACAATGTAACCACCGAAAATAGAAAGAGGTTAAAACCTTAATTAGCTTGTATTTGCTTCAACTTCTAGCCACAGCCTCGACAACGACCATTTTCTCAAACACAGTTTTAATGTCGTTGATTGTCATCATCGGTGCTGTGCTAGTGCCTAGGCTATAGACAAAGTCTTTGAACATTGCCAAAGCTCTTTTGAATCTGTAGTAGAAGTCGGGTTCTATGAGACCGTACTCCATGTATGCATCGGATAGTATAGATGCTACAACATAGCCTGTCAAACCAGTTTTGTACGCCTCCTCTACATATCCCTCCCTCCACAACGCATCCACCACATTCATAAATCCTACTAGAGTTTCTATCAACTGGGAACAGATATTGCTACAGCTATCCAAGATTTCACCTTTTGCTATTATAGAACATGTATTACTATTTAAATAGCGAGAGATGAGAAGGCCGATCCTGATAGAGTGTTGATTGGGTTTGACCTATCCAAAAATCCACATCTTCACATTCGACAACTTTCTGTTTCCAATCTCTTTGGCAGCCCCCTCACCACAAAGCACATTTCCTCTAGAATCCTCAAACTCCATGTAAACAACATTTTTCTCAACATCTACAACAATCCTTGTTACACCATCTTGAATGTTCGCAGAGAGGTAGACTTGCTTAGCCTTTACACTTTTCGCAATATTGCCAATCCTTTTAATTATATCTTGGTAGCTGATCTCCTCGCTAACCGATTGAACAGCCCCATTCTTCACTATTGTGTAGAGTGTTAGCGGGTCTATACACTCATTTGAGATCGGCATCTCAACTTCTGCAACAACTTTCTCAACCTTAGTCTCGGCTACAACCTCTTGTCTTGCAGAACTGGGCTGAGCTTGTGCTATTGGGGTTGGTGAAGGCTGTACTTGAGTGGACTGTATCTGAGGAGTTGTTGGTGGAGGTGGGGCAGGTGCTGGTGCCGGTTCCACACGCTTTGAAGCAGCTCCTAAGCGGCTTTGAAGTAGCATTACAAGCCCTCTCTTCTCAGAGACCACACTATATGGGAAGTGGATAATATCGCGAAGTATCTCCCTCTCACCAATCTCTACAACCTCTATAGAGCCGTTGGGCACATACAAGTAGTTAGAGGCAACATGTTCGCACTCGCCTCCCTCAAACACAGACCCTCTCTCAGTAGCTCTGCAGACTTGGATAACCCCTCTGATCATCTCAATGGATATGAAAACCCTTGAAGAGGCGTCTCTATACGTTATTCTGCCTGTGAATCCCTTTGCAATATACTCTACAATAACATTTCCCAAAGCCTTTGCACTTGCATCTATCGTTGCAACTACGTTTCCGCTACTCAAAAACATTTTCTACAGCCCAAACTCATTAGATGAAAAAGATTTATATGCTAATTTCTCATATACACTAATTGTGTTCTGAGGTATGGGAATAAAAAATTTTCATTGTTTAGAATATCTCCTCTTCCCTCATAAGTCTACTAGCTATAATAGTCCTGATCTTGAAGGCTATGTAAACAGCTATTCCAAGACCAATTAGAGTTGCTATAATGGGCATGAACCTCCATATAAGCGCCTGTATTGTTGGTGATAGATATTCAACTGTTGTATAGTCGCTGCCCAAGTTAACGAGCAGTGTTTTTGATTGGTAACTTGGATGGGAGATCTCTATTCGATATGAAGAGTATGGCAGTTGCGTTGATATACTCCCATCATCTGATGATATGAGGGATGTTAGAGTTGTTCCAGTCTCTAGGTTTATTATCTGTGCAGTAGCGTCTTTAATTGGCGTTGTCCCTTCTCTGAGATATATTGTGAGCTTGTATCTATTTCTAGGTACAGCTACTGTTATCTGGCTGTTGTTGTATAGTGAAACGGTTACAGGCTTTGAAGAGGAGTAGATGGCTGTGTATGCTTGCTGGGGAACAAGCTGAATTGTGTAGGTTCCGTATGGAAGTGTTATATTGCCTCCTCTAAACTTTTGCATATATAGAGAGTTGTTGACATATAAGTCGAAGTCTCCTATGAGTTTTCCAAATGGATCGTCAACAACTCTTATAGACAGCGTGTATTTGATTCTTGGAATCCTTATATTCATGGTCATTGGGTTTGAAACAAAGATCTTTGTAGAGACAGTCTCATAGATGTTTTCAAAGCCTTCAGCAGGCTCTGCCCGAACTGTGTAGTTTCCGAATGGTAGAGATGCTATAACGCTTCTGCTAGAAGGATCTACTAAAAACACCTTGTTGATAGCCCCCATGATACTTACCTTCAGGGGAGCTATCAACCTATTGAAGTCGTCTCCAAAGTAGATTGTAACTATATGACTTTTTCTCTGTATTGTAGCATTTACAGCAATATTTCCATTTGCGTAGATAACTTCTTCATAGTTCTCATACACATTCTCAAATCCTTTTGACGGTGTTATTGCAATACTCCAGTTGCCATATGGTATAGATAGTGATATGGTATTATCACTTGTTTTAGATATTCTTGGACTACCATTAACAAACACGTCAATTGGCGCTACAAGTGCATTGCTTATAAAGTCTCTCACATATAATGTCATAGTATATATCTTTCTCTCCATGGTTATGCTAACATTCTTATCGCTGTCTACAAATAGGTTTAGCGTCTTCTCATTATAAGCATTTTCAAATCCCTTAGCAGGTTTAACAACTATCGTTGTATTTCCATATGGTACGGTAAGTGCAGTACTCAAAGATTTGAAGGCAGGTATCGACAAGTTGTATTCTAAGCCATTTGCCACACTCATTTGGAGAGGTGCAACAACAGAGCCATTGGTTATAGAATCAAATATTTTTATATAAACCTTGTACATTCTTCTCTGAAGTGAGACATCTATACTGGTGTTTTTATTGACAAAGAGGCTTATGAAGGTAGAGTTGTAGGCTGCTTCAAAGCCCTTGGCAGGTGCAACAGCTATTGTGTGTGGCCCGTATATAGCGGATATTGTTACCGTCGGCGCAGTTGTCGGACCTGCAACAACATTGCCGTCAAGCAAGACGATATATGGTGCAACAACTCTTCTCGAGACATTATCGTAGACATTTATAGATAGTCTGAATGTTCTATATTTTAGCTGAATGACCTCGTCTATGTCTCTAAAGCTTATGGCCACTATATTGTCTAACACCACACCTTCTATATACGGCTCCTCATAGTCAATCCTAACGCTATACGCTATTCCTGGTATGATGTTTCTTACAACAATCTGTCCATTCTCATCAGGTTTTAGAGTTATACTTCCAGCAGGGTATTTGAAGACTGCGTGAACCTTAGCAATGGATTCGTTAGCTGGTAGCAGAATTCTTAGCCTTAGGCTTGGAGCCGTTATAGAGTCTAGCGATACAGGTTTAGACGATGAGATCAAGGTGTTGATATTTTTGATAACAACTATTTCACTTGATGTTACTAAGAATGATGTTGATGTGTCTTCCAGCACAGATCCATCCACATATCCACTCTCAGAAGCGGCAAGATATGTAGAGTTTCTGAAGAGTGGTACAGCATACTGCCTAGAGGCCATAACTTGTATTCCCTGAGACGATATGACTGCATACGAATATGTTTGACCAACTATTGCGGTACAGACCCTTCTTATAGAGGCTTCAAATGGATATATGTATTGCAGAGTAAAGCTTGGTCCAACGCTGTAAAATCTTATGTTACTTGAAGAGGGGGTGTTGACCCCAATTATAACAGTATCTCCAGATGGATATGCACTCACATCAACGAGATTTGCCCCGCTCCCAACATAGTCAACAAATTTGTTGCCAATCAGAATACTGTTACCTTGGATACTGACTGTAGACAGCGTTACTGTGCCTGCTGATGATGATCCAAAGACAGCTATTATGGATGGTGAGGCAGCCCCCCGTACAAATTTCATTGAATCAAAGTTTAGGAGCAGTGAATCCTTTGTCTCCGCCTTTGAAGAATATGATGACGGTACGCTAGAGAGGTCGAATAGCGATATCTTCACGCGCATAAATGGTGGGGTTCCATAAACCTTTAGAGCGTTTCTTGTGTCTGGAGGTGATGGAAGTGTGACTGGGGGTATATAGACCTCGTTATCAACTACCTTATAGTACTTGGGGTTAAAGCTAAAGAACCACATAATGTTTCCTGCTGTATCCCTTATACTCAAATTGGCTAAGAGCGTCTCATTCCCGACAATGGGTATCGGTATCCTCGCCACACCACTCTCATCAGCATTAACGCCATAGAGATAAGATACATTGAGTGTTTTGCTGTATGCTAAAACCTCCACAAGCGCGTTTGCTGCTTTATGGAGGGTGTTGTTGTATACATAGGATATGTTTGTGACCAAGACAATGTACTGCGCTGGGAGATAGGATATGAAAACCTGGGATGCATCATAGTATACACCATCTGGTGTAAACATCTTCAAGGGCTCAACATCTTGAACATATATCTTGTCAAAGTGTATAGAGACATTGCCTGTCATATACCCTGCTCTAAAAATCCCTGGAAGATTCTCGTCGAATGCATACACATAGCATTTCATACATGGTAGTGCTCTTGGCCCGCCCTCGCTTACAAGCACAATAATCTTTGTCGACCCGCCACCCCCTCTCGCAATATAGGCTTTATCCACGTAGAAATCTGCTCCAAGAACTCTGTGAACATAGCCTATGATATCGCCTCCACTAAGCTTTAGTAACAGTATCTCTCCTTTGTCGCTACCAATTACAACTCTTGTCGGTGGATATCCATCTGTATCAAGCCATGTTGGAGAGCCTGTAAGTGAATAGAGCTGTAGTATCTTTGGCTCTTGATAGGGATCTGAAACATCTATTAGTGCAACTGCGTTGGATCCATTTATTGTTCCAGCAATCAAAATCCTGTTCTGGCTAACGCCAATTCCATAAACTGGTTTGATCCAGCTTGGCAGGGAGATTCTATAAGCATATGCAAAGTCTGTTGGAAGCCAATCACCCTGAGCTGCAACGCTATGTACGTTTGGCAAAAATGTTGATATAAGTACTATTAATGTGATGGTCACGACATATTTTTTGTAATTCATACATACATCACCTTGTAGGGCATAACATCCAACTTGGACAACTCTATCTACAACTCCACCAAATCTAAAGAATAGGATTCTAACTGTTTTTAAAGTTTTTGTTTACCCAAGACTTTATAGCAATAACAACATTTATAGCAACAAAGCTTCAGAGCCTTATGATAACATATTGTGTCTATACCTCAACAATGTCTCAACATCATCTTATTTCTCAAAAATCTTTGTATTTCTGAAGCAATGCCACAAGTACTACATATCTAGTAGCATTAACTACAATGTTGATAGAATGATGAAGCTTTTATTCTCTGTATCTGTATCTTCTCTGGCGTTTTGTATGGTTAGCATCATCTGGTCTGTTTCGAGCAACCCCAGCATCTATAGAGATGGTGCTTATTCGTGCTGTGTTTTCGAGGATACACTCTTTGTAGTTGGTTTCGATGAAACTAGTGGGCTGGGGAAGCAAAGGTATAGAATAGAAACTAGACGTATTTCGGATGGCTCTCCCATTGGCAGATGGTCTGACGATAAGGCTTATAGCTTTGCATCTCTTTTTTCATGTGTTGTTGTCAAGAACAAAGTTGTAGTTGTCGGTGCTACAGAGAGCTCTTGGAGTGTAATAGCATTTGATAAGAAGCTTAATGTTGTTGCTAGAAAAGATTTTGAGAAGCCTAGGTTCATACCATATTCTGTTGATAGCGATGGGGATATAGTTCTTGTTGGTGGCATTGAACTAGTCGGCGAAAAGGCCTATGCTATTCGAGTAGAGGTCTTGTCTGCCGACGACCTGTCTCCCATTGGTTTCTACACATCGAATCCCATGGGGAAAAACGCTGGTGCATACTCCATCATCTACAATCCAACGGTAAAGAATGTTATTGTTGGCGGTTTTGATGAGCTTGATGGTGCTAGGAAGTGGAGGGTAGAGATATTGTCTAGAGACCTCTCGCTAACAAGAATTGCTAGGCTAGATCTCAACGGTTCTGTAACTGGGTTGGCTGTTGACTCTCAAGGGTTTGTCTATGCTGTTGGCAGAGGTGGGGTGGCTAAAATAGATAGGAATGGTAGTGTGGTGTCCACAACGAGAGCGGTCTCAGGAGCACAGGTGATAGCATCTCCAAGCGATTCGAGACCAATTGGAAGATACATTGGTGTTGTATCTGACAACAGCTTCTATCTGCTGGACAAAAACCTTGGAATGGTTGACAGAGCCATATTTACTAGAGAAGCAGAGGCAACATTTGTTGGACAGGGAAGACCTGCCATGGACTCTGAGAAAATCTACATAGCGGCCAGCACTATTGTGACAGATGTTGACTGGGGCTGGAGAGTGATAGCTTTAAACCCATCGCCATCCATGTTCAGAAGAATCTTCAGAACATAGAGGGAGGGAGCTAGCCATACAATATCGATGCTAAAACCCTTTTAAACTTGTCCGGATCGTTAAGAAAGCTTGTGGCAAGCTCCTCCTCAAGATCCAATCTATTCCTCTCAACAAGTAGAGGCCTGAGAAAAAGGTATTTCACAACAAAGTAGACAGACGACATATCATTACTGTATCTACTCAGTAGAACATCCCTTAGCTTCCCAGGCTCATCAAGAAAAAGATCTGTGCAACTCCTGCCGTAGAGCCTCCTACAGTTTATCTCCATAATCTCGTAGAAGCCTGGTATCTTGCTCTGCATGCTTCTCCTAATGATCGAAGCTATTGCCGCTCTATCCATAGCTAGTCACATCCAAGAGCTTGATGTGACCACAACACATAGAGTAATTGTGACGAGAAAATATTAAGGAATGTGAGAAAAGTTTTTAGGTGCCTAGGCATTGACCCACCTACACAGCTCTTAGGCCTTTCAAAACCCTTCTCATGTTTGTATACTATTATGGCCAGGAATATATAAGTTTTGATGGTATTTCACAACCTTTGACGAGGCTTTTCTAAGCCTATTCATAACTGCTAGCCCGAGTCCCTTCTCCTCAACCCCCTCAACAATTGCTATGTCAACCCCCTCCCTATCAAGCTCTCTCAGAATCTTAAACAGGTTTCTGGCAACCTCGAAAACGTTTTTTCTCGAGCCATAGACAAGCACCTTATCTGCTAATCCCTTGTATCTGTGGAACGTCTCAGAAGATGCTATGACTGCAACCTTTTTACCTGTTCCCCCAACCTCTTCAACAACCCTGATAACATCTTCAACCATTTTCTCGACATCCTCTCTATACTCAACTAGGATTAGTGGTGTCTCTGGGGAGTAGTGCTTGTACTTCATACCGGGTGCAAGAGCCCTTTCGCTCTCTCTATAGCCCCTGGCCTCTGGAGTTATGATGATCTCCTCCCCAAGAACCTCAGCTATCTTCTCTACAGGCATTGCACCAGGTCTTAGAAGCTTCATAGGCTTTGATGTGGCGTCGATTATTGTTGACTCTACTCCGTAGAGCGTTTCCCCAGAATCTATTATAGCATCTGCTCTTCCAAACATGTCGACCATTGCATGGAAACCTGTTGTTGGGCTTGGCCTGCCAGATATGTTTGCACTTGGAGCTGCTATAGGCCCTGCACAATCTATGAGCCTTAGAGCAACTGGGTGGGCAGGCATTCTAACAGCAACTGTTGGGAGGTTCGCTGTAGCCTCTTGGGCCACCCTAGGGCCTTTCCTTAGAAGGACTGTGAACGGCCCTGGCCACAGAACATCTATTGCCCTAGCAATCTTCTCTGGAACCTCTTCGACAACCTCGTAAAGCTGCTTCTTATTGGATATGTGCACAATTAGTGGGTTGTCCATGGGCCTGTTCTTAGCTATGAATATCCTTTTAACGGCCTCTCCATTGTATGCCGAGGCCCCGAGCCCATAGACGGTCTCTGTCGGGAATACCACTATACCCCCTCTCGAAACAATCTCGCAACACTCTCTAACAGAACCCTCGTCTATGTTGTCAACCGCTATCCGATAAACCCTTGTCAACACCGGCTATTCTCACCCAGCCCAATCTAGAGGCAATTTCTATAGCATCTAAAAGGTTTTTCGCAATTGGTATTCCAAGAACCTCCAGATCCTCGTCTAGGTAATCGGTATCGCTTATCCTGAGATCCCTGGCGTTTCTAAGTATCACAACAGCCTTCAGTCCGTTGAGGTATGCTGCCAAGGCATCCAGCATCTTATCTCCTATGAAAAGAGTTCTCGAGGGTGAAACACCGAGTTTTTTAACAGCAATGGCTATCTGCTCGATTCTATTCCTGGCATCCTCTCTAGAAACAAGCACCTTCGCGCAATCGCTGATCCCAAGCCTTTTAAGCACCTCTACACCAGCTACCTTACTCTGCATAGTTACAAAACCTATTGTGTAGAGTCTGCAAAGCTCGGAGACTATGACAGGGGAGTTGTCAAGCACAACAATGTTTTCAACAGCCCTCAGCTCAAGCTCGCTAACAAGATTGTGTATCCTCCAAAAAGATTCTGTACCATGACACCTATTCACAAAGCCTAGAAAACTGTTTGCACTACACGGCTCCTCTCTAATAGCATCTATTACAGCCCTCCAGTCTATTGGCAACAACGCTAGCGTTCCATCAACATCGAATACTATTGCCTCAACACCCAACTATTTACACCATGTATAGCAAACATCAGATACATTGGTAATGCCTAATAAGCTGATTTGGAAATGATTGAGTGTTGTTGCATATGCCCATGAAAAAATATTTGCTGTAGCCACACTATTGATTGGAAAGGTGATTCGATGAGTAAAACTCTTTCCCTCATCCTCTTATCCGTAGTGCTAATAGCGGCTGTCAATGGCCTTGCCATTGGAATTGCTAAAGCAGGTTCGCTAAGCAATGCAAGCGAATATATAATATACTTCAAAGACAGGTCTGAACTATCGCAGATATCCTTGCAGTGTATGGTCGAAAGCATTTTCTGGAATATTGGTGCTGCCCTAGCCCTCTGCAACCAGGGCTCTGCCGAGGCTCTTCGAAACATGGGCTTTGCCGTCTACCCCAATTCGAATGTGTCTATACACTCAACACTCTCGAGCTTGAGGATCGTTGGTGATGTAAAAAGGGTTTACCAGGAGCAGACAGGCTTTGGAAACATATCCTCTGCGTGGTCGTGGGCTATATCGAGAGTGGGGGCAGACATTGCATGGAGGTTCTTCAATGCTTTGGGATACAATGTCACAATAGCTATTCTGGACACAGGTATAGACCCCACACACCCGCTGATAGCCGGTAAACTCGTTGGTTGGATAGAGTTTGACAGAAAGGGTAAACCCGTTTGCTCGGATCCCCACGACACATATGGTCATGGGACATGGGTTGCCAGCATAGCTGCTGGTGGGGATGGAGAGAGATACGTTTTTGGGGTGGCACCAGAGGCTAGGATAATATCGGCTCTCGTTCTGCCAGCTGGGAGTGGGACAGACGCACAGGTTTTGGCAGGGCTCGACTGGGTTCTCAAGCCATATGACTGTATGGGGAGGCCACTAGATGTTGGCAGGGTGAATGTTGTTTCGATGAGTTTTGGAGCCCCAGGAAACTACTCAAATGTGTTTCTACCAGCTATAGAGAAACTGATTGAGAATGGTATTGTGGCTGTAGCTGCTATAGGGAACGAGGGGCCGTACACCTCCTCTAACCCTGGAAACATATGGGGGGTTATAGGCGTTGGCGCAACAGACTTCAACGACGAAACAACATGGTTTAGCAGCTATGAATATGTTGAGTGGCCAGATCCCCCGGCTACATGGCCATTTGAAGGAGAATATCCTAAAACCTATGAGAAACCCGATGTTGTTGCGCCCGGCACAGATGTTCCAGGGGCTTTCCCAGGGGGGCTGATAGCTATAGGCAGTGGAACAAGTGCATCAACACCTATAGTAGCTGGGATAGCAGGTATTGTGAGTAGCATTCTCTACTCCAAGGGGCTTAGAGGCCCCCAGCTCGTGATGCAGGTATACAACATACTGACCTCGTCTACAGATCCTGTGAGCTCTCCCGGTGCTGGAAAGGGGCTTGTAAACATGTTTAAAGCAGTTGCAAAAGCTCTTGAATACCAGATCTACAGCCTAAAAATTGGTGTATACCCATATGAGACACCAATATCACCACTATCAAGGGTCGCGGCCAGGATCTCTGGACTCTATGAAGAAACCCAGCTATCTATCTATGTGGCTGGCGCAGAGGTCTACAGAGGTGTTTACACACCGGGGAGTATAATAGAGTTTGTTGTTCCGCCAACACATGTTGAAGGAAATGAGGTTATTGTTGCTGGCATTGAGGAAAGCCATGTCTACTATGGCAAAACACTTATCTATATAAACCCAGCTATCTACCTACCAATCAAGAACGCTAGTAGAATAGCAAACATTTCTAGCGGAGCTGTTCTAGACATTGGCGTTGGTGGTGTTGGTATAGGGGATCTGATAGCAATATACATAGGAGATAGCATAGCTGGTTTAGACACAGCTGGTCTGAGAGGCTGGATGCATGCAAATCTGATTGTACCCTATGTTGAGAGAGGCGATTGGTACAACATCACAGTATACGACTACTCAAACCCGAGTATAGTCCTCAGTCACCCACTATACATATCAAAACCTGTTATGGCTAAAGAGGTAGAGGTTATAAATAGGACATACATAGTCAACAACACCATCGTCAATGAACATAGACTATACACCCTTCTACCCCTTCTAGTCAACACAAAAAGCTATTACGTTGCTGGGGAGGAGGGCTACATAGAGATATCATCACCGATTAACATATCTGTAGATAGAGTAGAGATTGTGGCAAAGCCGAGCAATGCAATAGATGTGAGAATACTCAACATTTCAAAACCTTACGCCAATGTATATAGGGTGTGGATAGAGCCAATACCAAAGACTGCATTCACCTCTGCAGAAGCAATTGCAACAATATATATTAGAGTAAACGGTACAGAGGTGCGGTATATAACAACACTTTCTATATTGTCGCAAAAACCAGAAGAGGAGATGGCAAAAATGGTTGGTAGTATGGTTGATGCTGTGACCAGGAACATGACAATCATTGAAACAAGCTTAGAGAATAGGCTGAATAGCATAGCGGCAGAGATAGAGAGTATAAGAGGTGTGGAAAGCAAGGTAGAAGGGGCTATAAACAATATAAGTGCATTGAATCAAACAATACACAGCTACTACAAAGACATGAGCGGTAAGGTAGACACAATATCAAAAGGGCTAATGGCAAGTATAGCACTAGCGGTAACAGCTATTGCGCTAGCTGTAATAGCGATCGTAAGAAGGGGTAGGTAGAGGAGGATATAATTCAGCGAATTTCATGAAAACCACAAGTTGTTGTTGACCCGTGTTGACACGGTTTGAAAACAACCTGTTTTTATGTATAAACATCTCTGTTTATGAATGGTATTAGTGCTGTTATGACTGAGTAGTAGACCAGATCCTCTCTAAGGACAACACCTCTTGTCAACAGCTTTATGAAACCCCCCTTCTCCCCTATATCCCTAGTTCCATAGTGGTGATCGACAACCTCTTCAAGCTCTCTGAAAACGCCTTTCAATATCAATTCAACGAATTTCCTTGGTATTGGAAAAGCAGGGGACAGTCCATATGAGCTGCGACCCTCTCTATCGACTACATACGCTATTTGCACATCGTAAAAGTCTTCACCAAGCCTTATAAAGCCTGCTTCAACACCAACACCATAATCGCAACTGCTATGACACTTCAACGCCTTTTCACCCCTTATCCTAGCACCCTCCATAATAACATCTATCCCTATAGGCTGTGGCGGAAGACCTGTTTCAACAGCACAGCCCATAACATCAACCTCTTTAAAGAAGGCTTGAAAGGCTCTTTTAACGCCCTCAACCTTCGACGGGTTTTTACTACCGATGCACACAAAAACCATCTAGACCACCCACAGATGCCTACATCAATAGCGTTACCATGGTTCAACACAATAAGTTTTTCTACAGCCATATCTAAGGCTGACCAAGGTCAGATAATGTTAGACTACTGTTTTTCATATACTCTCCCAGTCATTATAACAATTGCTGTCCCAGCTGTGGCAAGGGCTAGGGACACGATGTATATGGGCTCTAAAGACTCTTTTAAGATGATTGTTGCTAGCGTTGTTGCTATTGCTGGCTCTGCTAAGGCTATTGATGTTACTGTCGAGCTTTTGTAGAATTTTAGAAGGTGGTTCATTGTTGTGTGCCCACCTATCATGGGAACTACGGCTAGGGCTAATAGCCATGCCCAAGATTTCTGCAGATAAGCTAAAACATTGTCCTTGGCTATGAAGCTGTATACAAGTGTTGCTATGGATGCTGAAGCATATGTTGCTACAGAATATTCTTTTATCCCCATATATCTTCTTGAGGCCCTCCCCATGTAGAAGTATATGGCGGCAACTATAGATGCTGCAAAAGACTCTGCTACCCCTATGAAGCTATCTTTTACCGGGCTGTGCTGTGCATATGCAGCGAGTAGAACAACGCTCAAAAAGCTTGTTGCTATGCCCATAACCTCTAGATGAGTTGGCTTCTCACCTTTTGCAAACTCTATAATCGCTAGATGCACTGGATATAGAACAACAATTGTTGTACTAACCGCCACAGAAACTCTAAATAGAGAGTCCATCCAGAGCACAAAATGTGCTGCAAGGGCAAAGCCAGCTATTAACGTGTTGATAAAATGCTTTCGCGGCATAGACCAAAGCACCTTTTCGCCTGTTGGCACAAGGGCGAGTATTGTAGCGGCTATTGCAAGTCTCCAAAAGGCACAGGCAATTGGCGATGCATTTGAGAGCCTGACAAGTATTGATGCAGAGCCTATGCTGGTCGCTGCAACTACAAAGAGTATGGCATGGACTGCTCTACCCACTTATGAAACACCAAAACATTTTTAGGTTTGCCACCCCAAGCTCTCAATATAAAGGCTTTTAGCCATGGCGACGCTAGAGCCGTCGACAATAGCTTTGCTATCTATCCAGCTATTCGCTATAATGGATCCCCTAGCAGCTATACCAACACTTCTAGACGTTATATCTACAGTGCCTCAAGAGGAGAGCAAGAGGCTTATTGACAAGGCTGCTCTAGCGATATTCATTCTGCTAAACATATTTGCAGTTGTTGGAGGATACATACTATCGCTATTCGGTATAAGCATACCAGCATTCAAAACAGCTGCAGGTGTAATACTAATGGCAACAGCTATAGACACTCTACTAACTGGACACAAACCTGAGAAGATAGATGTTGGAACATATATTATAGTGCCAATAGCAACACCGCTCATAGTCGGGCCAGGGACTATGACACTTCTAATAACATCTGCAAGACTCTACGGAATCCCCAACACTTTGATAGCCTCGTACATAGCATTTGTAGCAACATATATAGTGCTCAGAGTCTCAAAAGAGATTGCTAGGCTTGTTGGAACAACTTTTATACATGGACTTGGAAGGTTCATGTCCATAATTATAGCCTCGTTTGCTGTTGAAATGGTTATGTCGGGAATCAATGAATACATAAAGTCGTTGGGATAAAGGTGATAGAAGCTCTATGGCGCTTACTCTATCGTAGTCTTCTCAAACATTCTCATAGCTATGACCATCAATGCTAGAGATGTTACCACAAGCAACAACGCTTCGACTTCTTGGGTTAGCCAAGGATACACCATATTCAGGAATGACACGCCAGTCAAGAAGTATCTGCATAGATCGACAGCGTATGTCAGTGGAGATACTAGTGCCAGTATCTGCATCCACTCTGGAGTCATGTTCAGTGGGAACATGGCTCCGCTTAGCAGGGTCATTGGCATTGTAATTGTTCCCACAATGAGCTGGAACCCCTCGGGGCTTCTCATCGTAGATGCTATCGCTATCCCCATTGACGTGAATCCAACTGCCATTACAAACCCTATTGCAAGAGCCATTGGAAGCCCAGCTGGGTTCAGCTTGGATGTTAGTGCAAAGCCAAATGCAAGCATTATCAAACCGTTCAGTAGAGAGACTATGGAGTCTCCTAATGCCCTTCCAAGAATTGTTAGAGATCTTGGTGCTGGGGCAACAAGAACCTCTTTCAGGAAGCCAAACTGCTTATCCCAAATAACTGAGATCCCGCCCATGAAACTTGCTTGGAATATTGACGTTGCGAAAGTTGCTGGCAGTAGAAATGCTAGATAGTCAAGCCCCTTGAAAAGCACTTGGAATTGCTGCCCTCTTAGAGTGTATGCCCAGCCAAGCCCGAAGAAGAGTAGCCAGAGAATATTGTTTATTATTACACCAGCTACTCTAGACTTTGCTCTAACAAACCTCTTTATCTGTCTGTAGGCCATTATGTATATAGACTCCAACATTTTCATCACCTCATCCTCGCCCTATGCCTCATTCTAGCAACTTCAATAAAACTGCCCTCACTATCTCTTATCTCCCTGCCGGTCAAGTGTATAAATACGTCGTTTAGAGATGGTCTTCTATAGCTGACTTCTGTAACCCTGATCTCGAGTCTGTCTAGATGTAGCAGAATTGCTGGTATGGCCTCAGATGCCTTCTTAACCTGTAGAGCTACTGTGCCACCCTCAACAACTTTGCAACTATCTACACCTGCTATCGATAGCTTTGAGCATATATCTGGATCTGGCTTGGCAAGCTTTACATAGACAATATCCGAGCCAACCATCGATTTAAGCTCTTCTGCTGTTCCCAAGGCAATTATCTTTCCATGGTCTATAATAGCTATTCTATTGCAAAGCATCTCAGCCTCATCCATATAGTGTGTTGTTAGGAAAACTGTTGTCCCATACTCTCTGTTAAGCTTCCTTATGTAGTCCCATATGTGAACCCTTGTCTGCGGATCGAGACCTATTGTTGGCTCGTCTAGGAATAGTATCCTAGGTGTGTGTAGCATTGCCCTAGCTATCTCCAGCCTCCTCCTCATACCACCAGAGTAGTTTCTCACAAGCCTGTCTCTGAAATCCCATAGCTCAACAAACTTCAGCGCCTCTTCAATCCTCTCTCTCAGACCCTGTCCATTCAGTCCATAGAGCCTCCCATGTATATATAGATTCTCATAGCCAGTAAGATTATCGTCTAGAGATGGATCCTGGAAAACAATACCAATATTTCTTCTAACCATGTTAGGCTCTGAAACAACATCATAGCCAGCTACAAGAGCTTTTCCAGATGTTGGTTTGAGTAGAGTTGATAGAATATGTATCGTTGTTGTCTTCCCAGCCCCATTCGGCCCTAGAAACCCAAATATCTCACCCTTTCTAACCTGGAAGCTTATCCCCCTAACTGCCTCAACAGATCCATACCTCTTAACAAGGTTTTCAACAACTATGTCAAACTCCATGCCTATCCACCCCTAGACACTATCCTGTTTCTCAATTCGTCCAATTCCCTCACAAAACCCCTTACAATAATGCTTAGCTGCTCCAAATCATCTCTATTTGCATTTGGAAGAACCTCTACAAGCCTGAAGATAGACTCTCGAAGCATGTGTCCACAGCAATCCTCGAAAATCTTTATCCCCCTAGAAAACCTCTTTATATACTCGACCCTACTCATATTGCTAGAGAGGAATTTGGCACCCTCATCAGTAATTCTATATACCCTCAAAAGCTTCCTACCCCTCGCACCCTGTTCGGCGACCTCTATATAGCCCATGGAAACAAGCTTTCTTAGAGACGGGTATAGAATACCCGGGCTTTTGTGCATGTAGAACTCCTCTTTAATTCTCCTCATAATCTCATACCCATGAGCAGGCCCCTTGGAGAGAACATAAAGTATTATGAGAGCTGTATTGAATTCGAATTCCTTTTGCGATGGTCTGAACATCAATATCACTAGATGTATCTGCAGATATATCTGGAGAAAGCTTAAAAACTTTACCACTGAAAAAAGGATTGGATACTGAACTAAACATTTAAGGCACCTATACAAAGCAACCTATTCTGAAACATCTCAGCTGTGGCGATTGAAGTGGAGAGGTCTCTGATACTGGTGATGTCTGATAGCCACATTCATGAAAGGGCTGATTGGTTTCCGAATGAGTTTGTGGAGCTGTTTAAGAATAGAAGATATGATGTTGTTATCCATGCTGGCGATGTTGTTGATCAGGATGTGCTAGACTATGTGAAGAGCTTGGGGAAGAGGGCATATGTTGTCCAGGGAAACATGGATTATCTTGATCTTCCAGAAGAGGAGATATTAGATGTTTTTGGGGTAAAGATTGGTGTTGTTCATGGGGATCAGGTTAGGCCAAGGGGTAATATAAGCGCCTTGACCATGATTGCTAAGAGCATGGGTGTATCAATACTTGTTTCAGGCCATACACACTCGCCCTTTATAACAGTTGACTCTGGCATTCTGCATGTAAACCCTGGCTCCGTCACCGGTGTGTGGGGTGGTGGTGGAGGCTCTTTCAAACCATCGTTTATAGAGATAGAGCTTTATAGAAACTGGGTAGCGAGGATAGTTTTGTACGAGATAGAGAGGGGGAGGATTGCAACAAGGGAGGAGACAGTCACAATCTATCCAGCGCAATAGCGCTGAGCCAATGCTAGGTAACAAACTTTTATTCTGAGGCAAACCCACATTATAGCTGATTGCTATGGAGTGGCCATACATACTAGCTGCAACAGCTCTGGTCACAGCACTGGCAACTGTTTTCTCCATATTTGCTGAGAAAAGGCTTGGAATTCTATGCACAGATGTCCACAAGGTTAGCAAGCCGAAGATACCTTGTATAGGTGGCTTCGGGGTTTTGGCTGGTCTTGTGACAGGGTTTCTGCTTCTCTTCGCCAACGGCTATATAGATTCTGCCCAGCTAGAGACCCTTCTATCATCTGTTTTAATATCATTTGCAATTGGGTTGGCAGATGATCTGCTAGACCTCAAATCAAGATGGAAAATAGTTCTAGGCCTTGCACCAGCCCTTCCAATACTGTTGCTACAAGCCTATTATCCAAGGCCTTGGATACCCGTCGCAGGCTACATAAGGATATCGACTCTATACCCACTACTACTTCTAGCAGCATTCACAGTCTACCAGAATGGTGCAAACATGATAGATACCCACAACGGCACACTACCAATATTCGTTCTATCAACACACATATTCGCACTAGCAACAAAGCTGCTGACAGGCTCAGATACAGAGTCTTGCCTCCCCCTACTAACAGTCATAGCAACAATACTAGCATATGCCATATTCAATGTGTACCCAGCCAAAATATTCAATGGAAATACAGGTGCATTCCTACTAGGCGTAACAATACCCCTAATGCTAGCCATGTACAGACTAGAGCTATATTATATAATGGCGTCTACCCCCATGTTCATAAACGGATTCTACTACATAGTATCAGTCAAAGGCTTCTTACAAAAAGAAAGCGTGAAAAGACCAACACAACTAGACGAAAAAGGCTGCATACACGCATCAAAAGACCCATCAGCACCAATAACACTAGTAAGACTAGTAACAGGCTTTGCCAAAAACGGACTAAACGAAAAAGAGCTTGTCACAGCACTATATACAATATTCATACTATCGTCACTAATATCAGCAACACTAACCATAGTCCTCGGCTACAGATAGCCAAACCACAGTCCACCAAAGACCAAACCCACTACAAAATCATTCTAAGCTCTTTAAAACACCTTTACACACACCAATCAACTCTTTCTTGGTGTTTCAGTCTATTCTTAGTCGTCGGAACAAAAACATTCAATTCTTTTCATCCAACCATCGGAACAACTACATAAAGTCAACTCCTTTTCATCGGAACACACATCGCATATACAATCGATGAGTCTATGGACTTTCTGATTAGAGTCAAAAAGCTTTTTAAGCGGGGCGGGAAAAGGTTTTTATAGAAAGTATATAGGTGTGAATGCAAGAAACTCCCATAAGGGAGTAGAAAGGAGGCTCTCTATCTTCACCCCATCAAAAGTCCATTTGGGTTAAATCCGGAAACTCCCATAAGGGAGTAGAAAGTGCGTATCTGTATCTTCTTCCAATAGTGTTGAGAAGATCTTCAAGTGTATACGTGAAACTCCCATAAGGGAGTAGAAAGCTATACAGAGCGAAACACAGAGCAACAAAACAGTGTATAAGGGAAACTCCCATAAGGGAGTAGAAAGTAAACCTATGCTTATACGGAAGCAAAAGAAAAGAACCATCCTCAAGAAACTCCCATAAGGGAGTAGAAAGCTAGAATGACCTTCGATATATTCCCCTTGACCTTGCCATATCTCTTGAAACTCCCATAAGGGAGTAGAAAGTTCTCTGTTAGTTTAACAATCATTGCTTTCTCCTCCGGATTGGGTGAAACTCCCATAAGGGAGTAGAAAGATTTTTAACGTATCCATAAAAATTTTGCAATGCTATTAACATTGCTCGAAACTCCCATAAGGGAGTAGAAAGCCTCACTACTACTTATCAGAAGAAGATTTTAGCTCAGGGTTCCTTAAGAAACTCCCATAAGGGAGTAGAAAGGCATTTAAGTGTGGTGTTGATATCCGTGGTGTAAACATAGATCCATGAAACTCCCATAAGGGAGTAGAAAGTATGAGTATATATTTGTGGTTGGCTTTATCCATCCCAAGAAACTCCCATAAGGGAGTAGAAAGCTATTTCCAGATGCTAGGAAACCGGTGTAATTTATAAGCCTTGTCCATCCAGAAACTCCCATAAGGGAGTAGAAAGTCAGGTATTTATGGTATCTATCGTCTATTCCATGCATATGTAATATCAATGAAACTCCCATAAGGGAGTAGAAAGTCGATATCCATGACCAATGCATCCCCTATACGGTTGTCAATGAAACTCCCATAAGGGAGTAGAAAGTAGCTGAGTCTCGACAGTTTCTGGTCTAACCCTATGCCTAGAAACTCCCATAAGGGAGTAGAAAGGGAAATCCTTTACAACAGCCTTAATCGTTTCTATATTTGATTTGAAACTCCCATAAGGGAGTAGAAAGTTTTGATTGAGAATAACTTTGTTGTCTCTTTTTCTGATTAACTTGAATCTAGAAACTCCCATAAGGGAGTAGAAAGCGGTAAGCTTTTCGCAAGAATTTCTCAAGTGATTGAGAGAATGAAACTCCCATAAGGGAGTAGAAAGAACGGCAAAGCGGCTATAGAGCTACGAGTATCTACTGTTAATTTGAAACTCCCATAAGGGAGTAGAAAGATACCAAATGGTGTACATCCATATATCAACGATAGATACATTTGAAACTCCCATAAGGGAGTAGAAAGACGAAGGTTGTTCTCACTTGCTGGAAATTGATTGGTGCATTTGATGAAACTCCCATAAGGGAGTAGAAAGAAGTTTATTTTGGTGGGGGTGGTGGGAGTTATATGCTATCCATTTCTAGAAACTCCCATAAGGGAGTAGAAAGGCTGAACTTGGTTTGCCAACGATTATTAAGAAAATAGAAAGTGAGAAACTCCCATAAGGGAGTAGAAAGATATTTAAAACTTTCGTTTTTGTTTGGTTTTTGTTTTACTTTTTTGTGAAACTCCCATAAGGGAGTAGAAAGCTCTACCTCTACCACAACCTTAAACCTGAACTGTTTTCTCGTGGAAACTCCCATAAGGGAGTAGAAAGGCTAGCACATCAACAACAAAGTCTAGCATACTTACAAATATCAGAAACTCCCATAAGGGAGTAGAAAGTGTATGTTGATGAGCTATAACCAGGTGTAGCCCATACTTCCTAGCTTCACTCAAGAAACTCCCATAAGGGAGTAGAAAGAGGAACAACATTATTGTGAAGAGGTGGGGCACTAGATCTAGATTGAAACTCCCATAAGGGAGTAGAAAGCTCTCAGTAAATACCAATGGATAATGTATATCTGGATTTGTCTCAAGAAACTCCCATAAGGGAGTAGAAAGCAGTACACAGTACAGTATCCGAACCAGCAGCCACAGCAAACAATGGACACGGAAACTCCCATAAGGGAGTAGAAAGGTGAACACAACTATGGTCGTTGTTGATGTGTTGTAGTCTATCATTGCGAAACTCCCATAAGGGAGTAGAAAGGCGCAACATTCTCCAGAATGCTACTCCGCCTACCCTAGCCTTCACCAAGAAACTCCCATAAGGGAGTAGAAAGTTATTATATCCAAACCTTATCGTTATTCTCCCCGCATTATCCCACAGCCACGAAACTCCCATAAGGGAGTAGAAAGTCAGACCGAGATCGTGGAAGAACTTGTGAACACCTGAATCGATTAAGAACTGAAACTCCCATAAGGGAGTAGAAAGACGAATATGGGCATTCAGAGGTGTTCTTCGTTGATGCGGACAAGTACGGAAACTCCCATAAGGGAGTAGAAAGGACTATCCAGACGACTACAGCAGGTGGTGGGGCAGGAGACACGCCGAAACTCCCATAAGGGAGTAGAAAGTTCTTCACAGTATTTTGGAATCTTTTCAATTAAATTTGACATAGATTGAAACTCCCATAAGGGAGTAGAAAGGTCCAAGAATCCCTCCTCAGCCAATCTTCTGATTGCCCTTTCCATCGTATGAAACTCCCATAAGGGAGTAGAAAGAACTTATTTTAGCTTTTTCACAATGTCTTTTTCTATTGATACTATCAGACGAAACTCCCATAAGGGAGTAGAAAGTTTGATAATAAAGAAAATGAGGATGACGCAGCACAGAACAAGGAGCTATGAAACTCCCATAAGGGAGTAGAAAG
>JAUQPB010000003.1:36332-273690 GCA_030550585.1 Thermoproteota archaeon
GAAACTCCCATAAGGGAGTAGAAAGTTTGATAATAAAGAAAATGAGGATGACGCAGCACAGAACAAGGAGCTATGAAACTCCCATAAGGGAGTAGAAAGAGGGTTGGATATATCGATATTAATGGAGGTGTTGTTTCTGGTGTGCTGGGTTTTTGTGTTTATCTATCTATTTGTTGGTTGTGGGGGTTGATGATGGGTTGTTTGTGTTTTATTGTTTTTAGGGGTTTTTGTTAGTATCTCATTTAGTATTTCTATGATTTCTGTTATTTTGGATTTTATCTTGTCTAGTGCTTCTTGGGGTGGCTCTATGTCTTGGTTCCAGAGTTCTTTGATTATTTCGAACATGTTCTTTAATCCGATGTATGATGCTATTTCGATTGCTCTGTTTAGTTTCTTTACTGTTTTCTCGATCTCTTCTGCTTTGTTACTAATGTATTTGTTGCCTTTTTCTGTGAGTGTGTAGATCTTTCTATTCTTTTCTATGAATGATTTTAGCATCCCCTCTTTTTCTAGTTCGTGGAGGGTTGGGTAGAGAATGCCACTGCTAGGGGCATAAACTTTTATTGTTTGGGATAGAAACTTCTTTATTGCGTATCCATGGGCTTTGCCAAGCTTCATTAGAGCATATAGTACGAGGTCTTTGAAAAGGCCTCTGACATTTACTAGCACAAATTCTATCTCTAGGAACTTGTCTTTGTTACTCATAAAAACCCACAATTTCTGTTTCTAAACAGAAATCTTTTGCTATATAAGCTTGTAGAGAATTTTGAGTGGAGGGTATTCGACCCCGTCGGCTTCTCTCTTCATTCTCCTCGGCTTCCGAGGTGTCTGAGAGAGCCTACAGAGTTTTTGTAGAAAACGTTTAAAAGTTTTCATGTCTAAAGAGTTTAGGCTAATGAATATCAGGGTGTGTGCTGTGGCTAGAGAGATTATAGCTGTTGAGAATGTTACAAAGGTTTATAGACTTGGCGATGTTGTGACATATGCTCTTAGAGGCGTTTCTCTAAAGATTTTCGAGGGAGAGATAATCTCTATCATGGGCCCCTCTGGATCGGGAAAAACAACGCTTCTCAATATGATAGGCCTCTTAGACAAGCCGACAAGCGGTAGGGTGATAATCGATGGCATCGACGTTTCGAGACTTGGAAGCGGGGAGATAGCTAGGATAAGAAATGATAAGATAGGCTTTGTTTTCCAGTTCTTCAATTTGATAAACAGGCTTACAGTTCTAGAAAATATTGAGATGCCTCTAATCCCAAGAGGAATACCTAGATCAAAAAGAATTGAAATGGCTAGAGAGGCTCTAATCAAAGCTGGTGGAGATGTGTCGTGGCTTCCCAAGAAACCCCTTCAGCTATCTGGTGGACAGCAACAGAGGGTTGCCATAGCAAGGGCTATTGTAGCCAACCCAAGAATAATTCTTGCTGACGAGCCCACGGGAAACCTGGACAGGGCAAGCGCTAGAACAGTAATGAAAACGTTTCTAGAGTTGAACAAGATGGGGGCAACAATAGCTATAATCACACATGACCCGGAGATAGCAAACTGCACACAGAAGATATACATCATTAGAGATGGAAGGATAGTCGCTGTACAGACACCAGATCCAAGCAGGTGTATCCTGTACACACAATAGTCTTTAGTCTTTTTTGACTCGCCACATAGATGATAGATGCTGTTTCCAATATTCATAAATACTTATAAGGCTTGCTTGAGTGTGTCTGCAGACACAGTTTATAGTATATGTTGGTGATTATCTCTAATGAGAGGCGGGCATGTAATCGCATATACAATAACAACACTGTTGATACTCCAGTTAGTAACATTCATAGTCTATACTATCAACGCACAGCAAACACCTTTTGTGTTAAACAGCTTTAGCTACAAGTCTTCTGCAAACACAAACACTATCTACCCTGGGAGTAGAAACGTTGTTTTAACTGTCAATGTGTTGTACAACGGCTCTTCCACAGCATATGTATCGGCTGGCTGTATAGTACTGCCACAAGGGTTCTCAGTTACGAGGGGATACAGCAGCTGTTCACCACCCCAAACGGCAAACGGCTCAACATATAGCATTCTCGAGCCTGGCGATATAATCGTGTTTGAGTATCACATTGATGTTGACAGCTCTGTTAATCCTGGGGCATACTCAGCAAATCTCACAATATACTATAGAATAGGGACCTCCATGTACTCAGAGACTTTGGGCGGCATAACAATAAATGTTTCGCCTTATCCGCAGATTAATGTAGTGGTTGTGGACTGGTATTGGAGCCCAGATGCATATCCTGGCAGTCAGGGGGTATACCTCTACATAACAATTAGAAACAGTGGAAACTCGTCGATAGCTCAAGCAAATGGAGTTGCACAACTACCGCAAGATGCCTTCACCCCAAGCAGTATAAGGTTCCAGATATCGAATCTCGGCAAGAACCAAACAACAACTGTGTCTCTAGGCCCAGTCTCTGTATATACAACAGCATCTCCCGGCACACAATACCCAGTCACACTAAAACTCAACGCCACTATGTCTACAGACGACAATGTTGTTTACTATGCTCAAGGCACAACAACATTTTATGTCACAGTATCCCAAGCTCCTCAAGTATCCATAGAAATAGTTGACTATGGACTTGAAACACCCAAGCCTATGCAGAATGCCGTTGGCACTAGGTTCTACATGACTATAGTTAACAAGGACTTCAAAAACATTAGAAGCATAACAGCATACTTCACAATACAGAGTGGCGGAGCATCATTCTACAACAGCACAGCTACTGCTGTAACAATATTTCAGCAGACTCTTGGCTATGGAGATGTTGCAACAATTTACAGCCCACCAATTATACTGGGTAGTGCAAGCCAAGTGACAGTCTCTGCCAAGCTTATCATATTCGGTGATAGCAATGGAGCTGAGTTTTGGAGTACCCAAATATACACATTCTATGTTAGGCCACAGACCCCATCGGTAAATCTAGTTGTCACAGATGTTTATTGGACCTCGGGTGAGGTGTACCCAGGTACAGAAGGGGCTACACTAAACATAGTTTTGCAGAACTACGATGTTGTTAATGTGAGGAGTGCTACGGCAACTCTTCAGCTACCCTCAGGACTCTACCCATCAACAATAACAGCATCGGGGATAGCTATTCAAAGCGGTTCAACAACAACACTATCGTTTTCAGGTATATCAATACAAACAAATGTTGTAGGAGGAGACTACCCAGCGAAGCTAACCATCGATGGCATTGCCTATGACCCGAGCACAAACACCTTCTACAACTTTTCATCTGTATACACATTAACTGTAAGGATCTCTGGAAAGCCATCGATAGATATAATTAATCTGACATCGAGTGGATGGGTTGAAAACAAAGCTTATACAACATCGGTTGGCGTGCATGCTTATGTATATCTCCAAGTGTCTTCACCTGGGTTTAGCGTGGAGGGAGTTAGGATAACGGCTTACCTCCCCAACGAAATGATATTCGAAAATGGTAATAGAAGCACCGTACTTGTTCTAGGAAACAACGTTTATAGCTATGGTCAGAGCCTCTATGTGGAGCTTGGCCCAATAGATGTTGTTTCTGATGCTGATGGTCTATACCCGGTTGTTCTCAGAATAGATTTTCTCGCAACCTCGTCTAGGGGAGGCAGCTTCTGGTCGAGCAAATTCTACACAATTCTTCTACCAGTGTACAAACCCATGCTAAACATTTCTTTGATTGACTATGGCTGGGAGAACCAGCCAACGGGTTCCGAGGCCGGTGGAGCCTCTTTGTATGCAACTCTACAGTCTCTTTCAGTCGATGATATACAAAGCGTTGCTGCAAGAGTTGAGCTCTCTGGCGCAAGGTTTCTCAGCGGTAGAAACTTCTCTTGGGAGACGATAAACAATGTAATTGGTTATGGATCGATATACTCGCTGAGCTTCAGAGACATCGAAATAGACAACAACAGCAATGTCACAGTTAGGCTGAGTATCTATGCTGTGTTGAGCAATGGTAGAAACTCTTTCTATAGAGCATCCATAGAATATAGATTTGCTTTAAACACCATTGCAAACACAAGCACATTCAAAGTTGTTGCCCTCCATACCAGCATAGGCAATGTATACGCACCTATATTGCCATCAGCAAGAGGTGTGGCAATAGTTATCGACATTGCGAATACCAAGACATATCAAGTCGCTTGGGTAAAGCCAGAGGCTATGCTCCCCAAAGAGTTTAAGCTTAATGATTTAAGCGGATCTTGTCTAAATGGTGTTGCCTCTGGTGGTATATGCACAATAAGCCTCAATGTTGATGTTGCAGAAAATGCGTCTCCTGGGTCAAGAAATATAACCTTGGTGCTGGTTTATGCCATCAGAAGTGGGCAGACAATATCTGTATTTAGAGAAAGGATCGCTTTGCCGATAGCAATAGCGTCATATAGCTACTACAGACCTGCAATAGAGATTGTATCAGCATATTGGGGCACGCAAACACCTGTTAGAGCCCTGGTAGGGCAGAGAAACATACCATTCACAATATCTATAGTCAACAGGGGTTACTACCCAGTTGAAGGCGTCTATATCTATGCAAAGCCGCTGAACAGCAGTATTGCCATGGTCAAAGACTCTGACATGTGCTCCCCCCGCCTAGACCCAGGAACATCATGTAGTGTAACGCTTTATGCGGATCTAGCCAATGTCAATGTGGGTGGAATTGTATTTTTTGATATAAACATCAACTACTCATTCGCTTACTATGGTGCAAACATACACGACTCTAACTACTTCAGATTGTCGCTGCCCATTGATGTCCCAGCATCTGGAAAGGGTTTAGAGATAGTCGATGTCTCGTGGAACAACAACTGGCCTGTGTATCCAGATACGGAGAATGCAACGCTTGTGATAACAATTGCAAATAGATGGCCATATAGAGTCTCCGGCCTGGATCTCGAACTGGATCTTCCAAGAGGGTTCTACACCAAGTATGGCTCTATAGCAAAAACCTATGTGGCGGGGCCCATCAACAGCCTACAGCAGTTTAGTGTTTCGTTCCAAATATCTGTGGCCAACGTTTCACCAGGTAGATACAACGCTGTGCTGATAGCTAGATACGTTGTCGAGTCTGGCTCGCCAAACACCCCAGTTGTAGAGAGATACAATGTCACTCTACAGGTAAATGACTTGGGTAAAAGCATAAGCTTGGTATCCATCCAGTGGATTGGCAAAGCCCCTCAGCCACCAGAGTATGGAGCTGTTCTAATGGTTAGCCTAAGAAACAACTACAACCCATCGATGAGAGGGGTTGTCCTTTGTCTTGATCTTCCATACGGCTTCACATCATCAGATACCAACACATCTAAAGTTTGTGTACCAGCATCAAATATAAACATTGTTCAACAGATTCAAGGAGCTTCAGTAGCTAACCCAATTGTTCAGCAGTATATAGCGTCTCTAATTCAGCAAGCTGTAGCACCTACTGCACAGGGGCAGGGATTCGGATATGGAGACATAATGTATTTCTACATAAAGCTAAACATAGCTACAAACAAAACTGGAACATTCGTTTCTAATGCATCGCTTAATTTTGTTGACCAGTGGAACAATGTCAGGTCTATACCGCTTCAGATAAACATTAACTTGCTGGGATCTGCAAAGATTATCAACATATTTGCTCCAACCACTGTAACAGTTTCGAAGGGTGTTGCAACGCTAGACATAGGGATTTTGAACACGGGCTCCGCACCTCTCTACAACGTCTATGTTTATCTAGTGCCATACGCCTCTATGCTGATACCGCAGCAGGCTGTTAAATACATTGATTTGCTACCACCATCCAGAATTATTAATGTGAGCTATGAACTTGTTTACAATCCGGTCTCTGTCGCTCTCGGTGGTGGGGCGCAAACCTACTTGAGGTATATGAGCGTGCCATTCTCTATATCGATACTTTACAGAGATGTTTATGGCAATACACAGTTCTTCAACACATCAATAGCTGTATTGATACAGCCATTTATAGACATAGTCCTCTTGGACACTAAAGCAACCCTCTCAGGAAACACACTAGCAGTCTCTGGAACAGTTGCAAACTATGGAATAGCATCAGCTAGAAGCGTTGTTGTTAGAGCTACATATGGTGATAGCTATGGAGAGACTTTGGTGGGCGATATAGACCCTGCATCACAATCGGCGTTTAGAATAGAAATGGAGGTGAAGAGCTCTACAGAGAGAAATGTTCTAATCGAAATAATCTATAGAGATGACTATGGCAGGATCAATGTGGATAACTACACCATTCCACTCCTGGTACAAGCAACAGAAACGGTTGTTACAACACCACAGCAGGCCACACCTATATACAACCACTATATAGTGATAGCAATTGTCGCAGCATTCCTTGCTACCATAGGCTACTTCCTATACAGATATATGAAGGCGCATGCAAAAGCTATCGAAAAGGTTATAGGGGGTGTCGAGTCTAGATAAGGGTTTTCTCCATGGCTATTACACAATTTATTTTCGATGTGTTTAAACTTGCCTTCAAAACACTTACAGAGAGGAAGATGAGGGCCACGCTAACCATCATCGGCATTGCAATAGGCCCTCTAGCACTAGTCATGATATCTAGTGTTATAGATGGCTATGCAGATTACGTGATCACGCAGATCGAGGGCCTCGGCCAAAACGCAATAGTTCTTTTTCCGGAGTCTGGATACAAGTTCAGCGACAGCGACTTGAATGCCATAAGAGCTTTGCCGGGGGTCGAAAGAGCAGAGCCATTCTATTCAATACAAGCACAGGTTAAGGTTGGCACGCAAACCAAGGTTGTTTTCGTCTATGCAATACCTGTGGATATAGTGTTCGAAGCTATAAGGGGGCTGGAGGTATCTGAGGGTAGCATACCATCTGATTCAGATTATCTAAAAGCTGTTGTAGGATACAAAATAGCTTATGACGACAACAATAACAAGGTATATGACATTGGAGACGTCATTACAATAACGTATCTGAAGACCTCTGGCGGCAAAACAGAGATTAAAAGAGCTTCAGTATCGGTTTCAGCTATTCTCAAAGAGTTTGGAGGAGCATTCATTCTAAGCCCCGACACAACAATATTCCTCCCCTTGTCAGCAGGGCAAAAAGTTCTCGGACTGAATGAATGGAGTGGCATATTTGTTTTAGCTAAGAGAAGCGAATACGTGCCAATGCTGATTAAGCAACTACAGCAAATGTACGGCAACTCAGCATCGATAATATCGTTTCAGAGCATCGCAAATATAGCAAGCTCTATTATCGGTGCAATGAACTTCATATCCTTTGCAGCATCTCTATCAGCATTCGCTGTAGCTGTGGCAGGTGTTGCATCAACCATGATAACATCTGTTATCGAGAGAACTAGGGAGATAGGCGTTTTGAAAGCACTTGGCTTCACAGATATCCAAGTGCTTGTAATGATCCTCATGGAAAGCATTGTGATGAGTCTCATCGGAGCGGCGATAGGGATTTCACTAGGTGTTATAGGGGCACACGCACTAGCATCTAGAGGTTTTGAGATAAGAGCTGCAGCAGAAGCGATAATGGTTATTAAAGCAGCTCCAAAGGTGAGTGCATACAACATTGCAAGAACGCTAGGACTGACAATTCTAGTTGGTATTGGTGGTGGGATTTTACCTGCCTATAGAGCAGCTAAAATACCCCCAGCTGTTGCACTAAGATATGAGTGAATAGCTTGGAGCATATAGTAAGAGATGCAATAAAAGTAGCAAATGTTGTTAGTAGCTTTGGAGAGGTTGTTGCTGGTTCTGATAGGGAGCTAGCCCTTCTAACCACTCTCAAAAGTTTTTTAGAAGACTATTCTGACAACATCTATCTAGATCCTGTTCCCGTAACCTCGTGGCACGAAGACTACTGTATTGTAGAAGCTGGTGGAAGCTCCTATAGATGTGCTATACAACCGCCAATCCAAACAGATTTAGATGAGGAGATTGTGAAAAGCGATATAGTTGTGATGAGCGCTGAACAGGCGGTGAGAAGAAGCCTAGCAGAGGGGGAGATACAGAACAAGGCTATTGTCGTTGATACGCCTAGGGATCCCGATGACATAGCAACAATTGCAAGGGCCTTAAGCAAACACGAGCCTAAACTAATCATATTCTCTGATGATCTGAATACAATAAGAAGAATTGTTGTTTTGAGCAATCTGATTGCATCATATGATCTTTCATCACCTGTTAAAACACCTGTGATAGTAGTTCCATCATATGTCGCTAAAAAATTCGTTGAGTTGGATAAGGCGAGGATACTGGCAAAATCATCTGTGGAAGAATCCTATGGATACAACCTGATAGCCGAATCATATGGTGGCGGAGACAGGGAGATATATATTACTGCCCACCATGACCACTGGCTCTCAGGAGCTTCGGACAATGTTTTGGGTGTGGCACTAGCAACAACCCTATTTAAAAATATGGCAAGATTTAACAACGTGAAGAAAGGCTTGGCCCTAGCTCTTTTCACAGCCGAAGAGGGTTTCCCGCAAAGACTAAGCTCTTTCTACTGGCTTGTTGGCTCTAGACACTTTGTTTCCAAAAACTTTTACAGACTTTTCGAGGAGATCGAAGCTGTTATAAACATAGATGTTGTTTATAGTAGCGATGTAATTGTCTCGACATCGAGCCCCATTCTAAGGAGCGCTATTGCTAAGGGTAATTTCAACCTTGATGTTGCCAACGACAACATAATTTTCGATTCATTCTCTTTCTCACTTGCAGGAATACCTTCTGCAACTATAAACTCTTTTCATAAGGCATTGGAAAGCAGAGTCTATCACAGTGATTTAGATGTTGTTAGCAATATTGATGTCAACACTATTCAGAGATTTGCTGAGGTAGCCATGAATATTGTAAAGACTGTGGACAGAGATGACACACTGGATTCGAATATTATTGAAAGTGTTCTTGCATCTGAAATCAATGTTGATCCCCCTGCCCTAGAGGTCTTGGACTCTCTATACAATTTCTTTAAAGCATTGGAGAAATGTGATTCAGTAAAAAAGAGGTTCTATATGAACGTCTTTGAGAGACTTGCTCTAAAATCTTATGTTGGGATGTATATTGGTGAGAGACTTGGTGTCAGAGAATTTGCCAGGATCCTCATGTGTAGAGACAAAGTCTATTCTGTTCCACTAGGCATTGTCGAGAATGTTGATGAGTGTCATATAAACTATAGATTTAATATGGACTTGCTAAGATATATAATCTGTGGAGCGTGTAAATTTTAAGTGAACAGTTATGCGATCCAATAACCAAGGCGTTGGCAGAGAGGATTTGAGTATACTTCAAAAGATTTTAAACGAGCTTTCAAAGCCTTTTGTAGGCAGAGAAGAGGAGGCTAGAGTCATTCTCCTAGCCCTTCTAACAAAAGAGCATGCTGTTCTAATAGGCGAGCCTGGAACGGCTAAGAGTGCATTGATTAGAAGAGCTGCTCAAATTCTCAAGATGAAGTGCTTCACATATCTATTAACCAAGTACACCGAGCCTGCAGAGCTCTTCGGACCTCTGGACATCAATGCTCTGAAAGACGGTAAATATGTTAGGATAACCTCCAACAAATTGCCAGAAGCTGAGATAGCATTTCTAGACGAGATATTCAAGGCGAACTCAGCCATTCTAAACACACTTCTGACTATAATGAACGAAAGGCTCTTTTACGACGGATACACAGAGATTAGGGTTGCACTCTGGAGCCTCTTTGGAGCCAGTAACGAGGTTCCGCAAGAACCAGAGCTTGAAGCCCTCTACGACAGGTTTCTGCTTCGACACTATGTAAAGCCTTTGCAGGATGAGCTGTGGAAACAGCTTTTGAAGAAGGCATGGGACATTGAGAGATTTGGTTATCAGCCCCCAGAGGTGACAATTGATAAAAGTGTTCTTGAGAGACTGCATAAAATGTTGTTTGAGGTTAGCTTCAGTGCTGTCGAAACGAAGCTTCTGAAGGTGTTCTCCGTTTTAGAGTCAAAGAATATTCACCTGACTGATAGGAGAAAGGGCAAGGCTCTAAAGGTTATTGCCGCAAATGCTATATTGAATGGGAGGTTCCAGGCCTCTGAAGAGGATCTGATGGTTCTAAAATTCATAGCTCCACACGATATAGATGATTTTGAGAAGGTAAACATTATTCTATCTGAAGAGCTTAGAACTCCATACAAGTATTTGAGGGAGTTGGAAGATATAGCTGTTAGCATAAAAGAGGTTGGAAACTATATAGCATCGTTTCCATCAGTAAACTCCCGATTTGTCGAATACAGACTTCTAGAGATATACAGAGACTTGGAGTCCACAAGAGACAGGGTCTTGTCTATGATGAGGGAGAGCAGCGATGAAAAGGTTCAGAAAAAGGCTATGGAGGTTGTGGAACAGATAAACGATTTGCTAGAAAAGATAAAGAAAAAGATTGAGGGTAGATAATGCCGGGGGTTCTAAAGAACATAGATTATCTAGATCCTTTCACAAGGTATAAGGGGCAGAAGATTCTGGATAATCTAAAGAGGTTGAAAGGAGGGGTTGAGATACCACTTGAAATGGCTATAGATGTTTACTACACCCTGTACCTGCCATTTCCACAAATAGTCGAGGTATCAGATGTTCCGCTAGGCAAGGAGAGGCAATACAAATTGATAAAGACTATGCTTTCTGATGAGGAGGCTAAGAAGCTTAGACTATATACTGTTGCTGACAGCTTTGCCTCTGTTGCCTTGGGAACACTATTCTTCCTCAACCTGTTTTCAGAGCTTGGCAGTGAGGAGAAGGACATTGAACGGGGTAGTGGGAGAGGAGAAAGTGGTATGCGCAACCAGCAACAAAATGAGGATGAGGGAGATGGCGGAAAAAGCTTCGAGGAATCTGTAAAGAGTGCTATTAAAAAAACTGTTGACTCAGCTGAAACTGTCAAGGAGATTCAGCACTTTGTCTATGGATACAAAGCTGGTGTTGGACACACACTCAACCTCGATGATGACGTTGCAACAGTTTTGAGACTGGTTAGAAATACAGACATCAAGAACATTTTAAATGTCTTGACTAGGGTACCAGATATTGTATCAGCTGTTAAGAAGAAGAGGATTGGGTATCAGAGAGGGGAGATAGAGGGCTATTCGAGAGGGTCAGACATAGAGAGAATTGTCTATACAGAACTTGCATATCCGCAACTATACTTCTATACAAAGATAGCTGAGGGGGATCTACTTCTATTCGAAAAAGTTATGTACCTGACAATGGGACCTATATACGTTTTGCTAGACAAGTCTGGGAGCATGGATGGAAACAAGATCCTGTGGGCAAAAGCAACAGCTTTAGCGCTGTTCATGAGAAGCAGGTTAGAGAGAAGAACATTCTTCATAAGATTCTTTGACTCGGAACCATATGAAATGATCTCCATAAAGCCAAATGCGAAGCCTAGCTATGTAGCCAAGCTATTAGAGTACATAGCCATGATAAGAAACGGGGGTGGAACAGACATATCAAAAGCTCTTATGACAGCATGCAACGACATACTGAAGTCTGGCGCTAAAGATGCTAGCGATATAATACTGATAACAGATGGCGAAGACAGGATAGCGAAAAGCCTTGTCAAAAAAGCTCTTGTACATGCCAAGGCAAGGCTGATATCAGTAATGATAATGGGGGACAACGAAGACCTTAAAGACATAAGCGACAACTATATGAAGGTCGTCAAGCTTTCAGACAAGGAGATGCTAACAGTAGTCAAAAGCTAGCAAACCCATCCTAATACATCCCCCAAACAGCTTCGAAGTCCATGCTTTAAAACAATAAAATAACCACTTTCCATAGAGCTTCATGGGAAAGACCATCAAATTGATATAGCCATTGCAGTTCCACAACCACCATTGTATATTCCGTGGAGCAAAGCCCCATTTCAACATAGTTTACATGGCGTTTGTTTTTGATAAAACAATGTTTTAGTTACACCAATAGCTTGGTGCAACAGGTTGAGGAATGGGGTTACAAACATTAAATGGTTTGTTGTTGGCCACGTCCCAAACACATTTGTTGATAGAGTTCTCAAAACTGTTAGAGACTTTATCGAAAAAGTTGATGGCATTGAATATCTCGAGATCTATTTCTATGCTTCTTCATATCACAAGCTTTTGTTCATCGAGAGCGAGGCTATTGAACTAGGCGTTATAGCTGTTGGAGATTTCATTGCTATGCACGAAGCTTGGAGGGGCTGGCCAAGGATACACATAGATTATGAGAAATGTTATAAGCTTAGAGATGACCATCTAAAATCGGTTATAGTCCACGAGATTTCCCATGCCATTCTCCACGGCTCGCCGATATACTATTCAATAGCGTTGCAAGCTGGTGATATTCCCAGATTGGACTCTTTAGAGGATGTAGCAAAGCTATTGTATGTTGCAACAACAATTGCAAAGGATATGGATGTCCACGAATTTCTAATAAGAAGTGGTATGAGCGATCTAGTCGAGGGTTATGCTGATTTTGTTGCCGAGCAGTATAAGGGTCTTGACTGCAGAAACATTGATGATTTGCTGAACCTGGCCAAGGCTCTGACTGTATGTATCTATACCCCTTCCTGCAGATTGCTGAAGACCGTTGATGAGAAGTGTATTGATGTTGCCGATAGAGTTTTGAGAATGCTCAAAGAATTTGAAGGAAGTAGGGCAAAGAGTTTATCTGAGGACACGAGATTATTGGTGAAGATGCTGTGGAACATGGTTGAAGGCAGATAGGATTCTGCCATCCACATTGTATAGCATATGAATGCCCTTTTAATGGTATTGATAGACTGTTTCTATCAATGAGACTATGTATTGCGGTATATGCTCCGCCCCTGTAGCTATTACCTTCACACCTCTACCCCTGAGTTTCTTAACGAATTCTAGCTCCATCTTAGTTCTCTCAAATGCTTTTAGCCTATATATTGCGTAGCCCCATTGTGGAAGACCCTTTATCTCGAATGTCGTTGTTATAGGCACTACTATGAAAACCTCGTTTCCAAGCAAAGACAGTTTCTGTGCTATTCTGGAGAGTGTATCGAGATGGTTTACACCTCCATATGATGTGAATATGAATACCAAGCTTTTCTCTCTTGGGAGTATTTGAAGAGCTTTTGCAAGAGCCTCACGCAACATTATTGCTCTGTCAACTGAGTCCAAATCCTCCTTGCTTGTAGACCCCTCTTCGAAGCGGTAGCTAGCTACAGTCTCTAGGATTTCTCTATAGCCTTTTCGCCCCTTCTCTAGCTTGGCTGTTGAATATATCCTGCTATCTCCAGCTATTACAAGACCCATGTAGTCTCCTCTATATGAGAGATACCTAGCTATGGAGGCTACAATCCTTGAGCTGTACTCAAATGGTGTATAGCCGTAGGGGCCGCTAACCATTTTGTTTGTGCCATCAACTATGAATAGAACTCTATTCATGGTTTCGAGCTCAAGCTCTTTAACAACAAATCTTCTCTTGTATGCGAAGTACTTCCAGAGTATCCTCCTAACATCATCGCCTTCTCTATACTCTCTAACACTATAGAACTCTGTTCCAAAGCCACTTCTTCTAGATCTTGTTAATCCAGTGGATCTTGTGAATACCAGAAGCCTTCTGACCTCAGTCTCGGAAATCCTTGGAACAGCCTTCACAAAACCTACTGCATCGAACGAGCTTCTGTATCTATAGAAAGCGAAAAAATCTCTTAAAACAACATCTATAGGGCCTATCTCATGGGTTCCAATTCTTGCCTGAAAGCCCAGTCTGATCCTAGTGTACCCCCTCGGCGGTATCAATATCAACGCCGCTCTGACACCATCAACAAGCTTCAAGAAGCTTGAGTATCGTATAGAGATCTCGGCAAATGCTATGGGTATCCTAGTCGGGTTTCTAATAACAACATCTACATATATCTTCTCACCCTCAACACCTCTCGCAGATGTTATAGACGCAGAGCATTTGTTCAATGCTATAGCAGCTAGTAGGAGATACCCTCTTACACCTGCTAGGAAAACCAGTAATGCTATGCCAGACGCTATCATCTCATACCTGTACAAAACCCCAAATGCTATGAGAAAAGCTGATAAGACTAGAAAAGCTCTTGCACGTGCTGTTGTCTCTATCGCTGTTATCTCCTCGATCAATATTTCACACCTATGTGTCTACCTCATTAAGATATATTCAACACCCTTTTCCCCATATATTGTTTGTCCAAGCATTGAGAGAAACTCTTCACTTTCTCTAATCATTTTAGCTGTGGTTCTATTCCATGAGAGCACAATTGGGAGGAAACTCCTGCCCAAAGCCTTTTTATATAACTTGCACATTCTGTTCAGATACTTCTCGGCAGCATCCCTCTTGGGAATCACACTCAAAAGCCTTTCATCACATAGCTCAAGCCCGTACAATGTCTGGGTAACGGTGTTAACAATTGAGAAGAGGGTTTCAAAGTCTTGTTTCGAGAGCTTTATCCTTCCCCTCAGAATAGCGTCTCTCAAATCACCTGTGACATAACTCTCAATCTCTTTCTGCTCCTCTAGTCTCTGGTCAGCAACAATGAAAATTCTCCTCTTTAAAAACATGTATACAGCAACCGTTATTATCAGCGAGACGATGACGGATAGGCTATAAACAGAGGATATAGATCTAAACACATTGTTGGAGAATTCTATGGCTGGTGGAAGCCAGGTTGCTGGATGTAAAAGCCTTGCTATAAATGATAGTGCAAGTGTTATTGGGTCAGAATACATATATACCATGCTATGCAAACTCTCTGGGGTTGCCCCCGGATACCTACTGCCATCCAAAACAATTCTACAACTAGCATCAAACTTGCAGAGATAGTCTATTAGAGCAATGGCAAAATCTCTATAAGAGGTTATATTGGATTCCAGAACCTGGTTTAGAAAAATTGATCCATCGCCAATTACAAACACATGTATACCCAGCTCACTCACCTCCTCAGCTGCAACAACATCGCCTGTCTCAGCATAGCCAACCACATGCACTTGACCACCGTTTACAAGAAGCTTTGATGCTATATCCAGTCTGAGGTAGTATGTCATGTTGTTCGAGCTGTTTGATGGTATGGTGATAAAGGTGTATACATATGGCCCATTCACATTGTCTATAATGATGCTTCCCGCTACACGAATAGAGGAGCCCAGTTCTCTCAGAAGACTGTTTGAATATGTAGATTCGTCGGCTATCAAAACCGATGCATGTTTGCACTCTCTAAGGCTATTTACAATTGTGGCCGCATCACTGTTGTTATAACCAATCTCTGGCGAGATCACTATATACAAGCATCTGTCTCCACCTCTAAGCAAATTCTCCATCTCTTGGATAGACGAAATAGTATATGTGTTTGGATATCTAGATTTGAGTAATTCGACAAGTTTGAATGTTCCTATAGGGCCTGTGTTATATGGTGAAGCACCTATGAAGACAAGGATCTGGGGAGGGCCCTTCTCAGCTAGTGCTATAAGCCCTATTGCAATTAAGGCAAGCATTGTAGCCATTGTAACAGCTGCAACAGCTTTTTCATTTTTCATGCGACTCTCCTTTCTCAACAGCATAGACATATGCTGAGAGTCTTAGAACATATAGCGATGCTGAGAGCAGGGTGAAACCTATCAATGCCGATATAAGGGATGTGCCAACATATGCCCTCTCCATGTATCCAACAGACCATATTAGGAATAGAATGGATAGTATTGCAAGAGCTAGTCCAACGCCTAGATATATAGCAAACTGTAGGTTTTTAATCCTTGGGGATGTGTAGCCCCTGCTCACGGTGCAACACCAAAAAGTTTCGAGATACCATCTAAAAATATGAGGATGTCTGAGTAAAATCCTATATAAGTATTAGATATGCTTTCCATGAAATAGCCTATTGCAGGCCTTGTCAATGCATACAAAACATTTTTATACATGTTATAGGACACTATGAAGCCGCCAACATAGATTAGTAGTAGTGTTACTGTTGACAATATCAAAAGTGTTTTGGGGTCTAAAACAATTGGCTTCTCCAGTCTGTACATAGCATATCCGATAGCCACAAACAAGATAGTTGCTACAGCACCTCTGATAAGATATGCATAAATTGATGATTGCCAAGAAGATAGGATGAGCATGTTCACCACTTCGTAGACCGGGGGTGTGAATAGAGCTGAGAGTGCCAGGCTCTTCACTATTGTTAGCGGGGTCTCAATATAAACATCCACATCTCTTCTGTTCTTGAGGGTCTCCAGAGCTACTTCTCTAGACCCGCCTACATATATCGCTATTACCTCAGGTAGAGCAGTTGTCGCTCTGTATATGGCTATGCCTATAGCTAGGGAAAACGATAGCACAAAAATGGGGTTGACAACAATTTCTCTTAGAAAGTTGTTCGAGGTTTTCTGAGCTATGTTATACGGTAGTACAGCTGCTATGTAGGCATTTGCAAGAAGAGGAACAGCTATGAGGACAACAAATATTGTGGTTACCGATATGAGAGTTAACACTATGGTCCTCCTCCCACCAATCTCTACAAACCTCTCTTGGCGATTTCTATAAAAGCTCTTCAAATGGTCTGCAACAGCTATGGCGCCAATGGATAGAAGAGCCTCTAGCGATATCATCGATACGCTAAACCTCGTTGCTATAGAGTATGTCACAATGGCGAGAACATAGATGAAAGGCGTTGGGTAGACAAGCGACGCAGTTGCTAGTATAAGTGACGCCATAAGAAAGACTGTTTCAATAGGTGCTTTCACCATACTGCCAAGAACATCCAAGCCTATGGTGCTAGTAAAGGTGTTTACTATATTGAATAACAGGACAGCTACTATTACCCTAGGCAAAACCTCTAGCAATAACTTAATCATTTCTTCCCACCAGTTAGAATCCTCAAATACCTCTCGCTTTCTTCATCAACATCGCTTCTTGGGTCATGAGCATATCGCGCCGCTTCATACATCATTGTTATCTTCTCAAATGCTGTTCCAAGATCTTTGAGCTTACCAGAGGCTGTAGCTAGGTATTCTCTATGCGTCATGCTATCCTCTTTCCTCACCATATAAACACTCTCAACAAATTTTACGGCTCTCCAATAGTTCTCTATCGCCTTTCTAAGTGGCTGTGCAAATGTTTTTGTATGCCAACCCCCGGCTCCAGCAAATCCTCTCCAGCCATGTGCTTTTCTGATCAAGCTGGCTATAGCCCCTCTCAAAACAGCAATAATCACTATTGCTAGTGTGATCCCCAGAATCAATATAATTGTTCCGCGATCTATAGAAAGAGACATTGATGGCAATTGCATGCTTGGTGCAAGCATCTGCGGAGATGCTACGCCGAGGCTAGGCATAGACTCTATTGCTTGTGGTATCCTCGGCAAAACCTCTACAATTTTTTGTGGCACCTGACTAGCGGAGTTGCTTTTCTGTTGGAGCCAATTAATGTTGGCCAGTTTCTCTAAAATCTTTGCTATAGTATCTTCGCTGGCAGTTACAATATCTTTATAGCCCTCAGCCTGGGCCAAGCTATTCACAGCATTAAGAAACTGTAGCAAATCACTTAAACTTGCATTTGATTTTGTCGCCATTTCAACAGCGTTCAAAAGTGTCTCTCTATCAATAGAGCCATTCAAAGCATAGCTATTGGCAATGTCTGCAAGAGTGCTTTTCAGATTCTCATCGCTTATCTGATTAAGTGTATTATAAAGGTTTTGAGTGACATTCTCCTCTATGGGCGCTGTATAGCCTTGGGATAAATTGCCAAGATTCTTGTACAGAGACTTGAGCATGTCCAAGATTTTCTCAGATGAGATGTTGTAGGGAAATCCTAGCGTGTGTCTCTCAAAAGTGGTTTGGTAGCTGTAAACCTTTGGATAAGGGATAAGCTGTGCAACAAACAGCATTATATGTAATGTAACTATTAGAATGACTATACGTCTCAAGGCTTTGGCACCGGAACCTTCTTCAGAATTTCCTCAACAACTCTAGAGCTTGTGACACCCTCAACCTCATACTCGGGCTTGACAATTATTCTGTGGGAGAGGGCTGGAACAGCCACAGCCTTGACATCATCTGGAATGACATAGCTTCTACCGTCTATATATGCCCAGGCTTTGGCGAGTCTGAGAATTGCTATGCCTGCTCTTGGCGATCCTCCAAGCTTTACTGCCACATGTCTTCTGGTCTCCTCAACTATAGAAACAATATAGTCGTAGATAGAATCGTCTACGTTAACGCTTCTAACCTGTTCAATAGCCTTCAGAACATCATCTCTTGTGAGAACAGGCTGAAGAGACTCTATACCCGCCTCAATCTCGTCAATTCTCTTGAGCATTTCCTTAAACCCCTTAGTCGATGGGTAGCCAGTGTCGATTTTCGCCAAGAACCTGTCTAGCTGTGCCTCTGGAAGTGGGAAAACACCCTCCATTTCAACAGGATTCTGAGTGGCTATAACTATGAAGGGCTCCTCAAGCTTTCTTGTAACACCCTCTACAGTAACCTGCCTCTCCTGCATAGCCTCAAGCAAAGCAGATTGTGTTCTTGGAGAAGCTCTGTTGATCTCATCAACAAGAAGAATGTTGGTGAAAATTGGCCCCTCTCTAAAAATGAATTCACCTTTTCTCTGATCATATATATAGCCTCCGATAACATCCATTGGAAGAAGATCGGGTGTCATCTGAATTCTCTTAAAGCTGAGGCTGAGAAGCTTTGCAACAGCCTTTGCCATAGACGTTTTTGCAACGCCTGGAACACCCTCTAGAAGAACGTGGCCTTTGGAAAGCATGCATGCAATAATCATCTTAACCTCAAACTCTTTCTCGATAAGCAGACCGGAATAGACAAGCTTATCCAAAACAGTCTTAAAGCTCATAAGCATCGCACAAATCAATTTATGGTGGTAGAGAAAATATGTTTTTCGGATCCTTTATTACAATAGATATGCAACTAGCATACATAAAGCTATTGAAATTGAAAATGTGGTCATATAGCATTCTATGTAGCGACACCTCTAAGAATAACACACAGATTGTTTAGAGGTGCCAACAAAAACACCACCAAGAGTACAATTCTTGCCGACAACTCAAAGACATTATCGGATATTATGCGCCTTCCCTGGATCTTGGCTATGAATGGCAAAAGCTTTTTCTCTGTCAGATAAACTATGTATTGGTATAGGATTATGAATATATAGCTTAGAACCAGGTTGATAACTATTGTCGGCACCCATCCAAAATACCTCAAAAGATGTCTTATAAATATATTGCCTTCTCTATAGCCAAGCACAGCTATGCCCACATAGCTTGTAGCTATATCTAGAACCCTCAATATGATGTATGCAACAACCCATTTGTTTAGCAAAAAACCTCTTTCCATGAACGATCACAGCATCTACAAGATTGTTTATCATCGGCAACCATATTAAATAAACTTATGTGGCAATCTACTACATATAGACCGTTGCCATCCCTTTTAACTATATTTAAATGGAGATGCTACCAAGAGCTACATCTTCCAAGAAAAGGGTTTGGCAGATTGTGTACTGCTTGCAGATATGTCTCCAGATTCTAAAGGGTTTTCTGAAAAACTATCAATAAGCTGTTCAGCAACTTTTTATAGCTTCGAATCTCTGTATCATCTAAAAACCAGAAACGTTTTTAGTTATCTGGAAAACGGTTTTTGTGTGAGAATATGTTTGTTGAAGAAACTAGCCAAGGTGGATACTCTGAGTGGATAGAGAAGGTTAAGGAGCTGTTAAGAGATATGGGTGTGAGGTTTGAGGCTGAAGAGAGTGTGAGGATACATAAAGGCGATGTTGTTATAGAGGTTATGGAGAAGGGTGACAAGTTCACAATATCGATAAGCATTGAGATTCCTAGAGCGCTTGAGCTAAGTGAGGTAGACAGATATGTCGCTGCCTACAGAAGCTTTTTAGAATTGGTTGCAAAGGCATCTACAGAGCCTTTCTATGAGCTTGATACAAGCATAGGCTACACATTTCTGAGGGCATTAATAGATGTAGAGAGCGTTGATCAGCTAATAGATAAACTCAAGACGATGCTGGGCTGACAGCCACAAGCTTTTTTGAAAGCCTATTTAGGAATAAACTCTTTTTCCCATAGGGCTGTCATTCTAGATCTCTTGACCTGTCTCATAGCCTTGTCCACATATTTATATACTGTTGAGTGTTGCCTCCCCTCTATAAGCATTAAAATCGCTTCTCTGGCTATGTTAGCGCTTTCGTAGTCGCCTATTATGGCGACATAGTCGTCGTATACGGATATCTCTGTTCCAGTCATCTCCTCCAAGTTCTTTCTAGCCTTGCCCTCCTCGCCTATTATCCTCCCCTTAACTCTAGTCAAGTGATTTTCTGTAGGCTTCACATACTGCTTCAAATCTATTACAACGAGTATCTGATCCTCGTTAAGAAGCTTAAACGCCCTCTCGGGCGAGAATCCATAGCCTATGGCGAGCACAGTGTCTCTGGCTTTCATAAGGTCTAGAACCTTTGTCTGCGGAGACTGGGGCTCTATCACAACAGTTCCATTGACCTCGTCAACGCTTATCCTAGTCCTCGTCTGCTCCATAAGCCTCTTCAAAACCTCGCCGTTTCTACCTATCAACACACCAATTCTCTCAAGCGGGATCCTCACATAGAGTCTTGTAACCCCCGGCATGAGATAGCCTTGAACCACACCAATCTTTGGTTTGTTGCTGTCGCTACCTGTGCTATTCTTGTCCCCCGACTCCATGGCTTTCCATCCCACAGACTGTAGATGGATCTTAGCAATCAGCTGTTACTTGTGTTAACAGTTTAATAAGCTCCACTATTCACTCCTCTAAGTACTTATCCAAATCATCGCACGTCTTATTGGATGTTATATAGTTGTATATCTTGTCTGGCGATGCCGCTTCTAAACCAAGCTCATCTCTGAAAAATCTCACAATGTTTATTACATCTCTGTAGAGAAACATGTGTGCATTTGGATGCGATATTTCGACGGCTTGGCTAACATCAATTATATAAACACTGCCGTTATGAAGCATAACATTGTATTCGCTTAGATCGCCGTGGACAAGTCCTGCGAGCCAGTACATTCTATGGATGTTCCTTACAATCTCAGCAAAAATCTTTTTGGCTTCCCCATAGTCTATCTCTCCAAGTTCAACAGCCTCTTTGAGTAGGGGTGCCCTAACACCCTCTGCCCCTATAAACTCCATAACTAGAACATTTCTGTGTACACATAGCGGTTGTGGGACAGAAACTCCAGCTCTATACATCTTCACTAGATTTGAAAACTCTTTTCTAGCCCATATAGCCATGAGCTTGTGTGTCGGGAGAGATGTTATCCACTCAAATCTCTGGTCACCCTTTATATACTTCCATATACTCTTCTTGAACTCTGCAGAGGAGGTTAGATAGATCTTCACAGCCAAATCCCTACCATTCTTATCTTTTGCCCAGTAAACCCTAGCCTCTTTACCCGATGATACAACCCCCTTAAGCTTGTCTATACAGCCCCGGCTCTTCAGCTCTAGAACTGCTAGAACTGTTGACCTGTCGAAAACCTCTTCAACTGTTTCGAATAGATCGCTGTCCTTTATCCTAGGCTCTCTAACCCTCTTGACTATCTCTCTATCAATCTCTTTCTCAATGTCTTTGCCCATAGAGCGCACCACCATAGCTATGTATGTGGCGACAGAACGTTTTTGCCGTATAGAGAAGAGATTTCGCTAATATTGGGGCAGAGACTGTGTGCTCCGGTTTTTGGAGCAAAAACTTGTATCAGACTACTCCCTCTATAAACTCTTTTGTTATTAAACCCATGTTGACTAGCTTCCTGACCTCATCCTTGCTATATTTGTATACAATATCCCCTTTGTCTTGCTGAAAGTCCCACGGCTGGACAAGCACCACATCGCCTCCAGCAAACCAAACCCTTCTCCTATATTTCCCAGGTATTCTACAAACCCGTGAAATACCATCAACACATCTAACCTTTAGGAAGTCCGCCCCCACAAGCTCCTCAACAACACATAGAACCTGGCCTTCGGTAGGCAATGTAAGGTCTTTGGGAGCACCCTCAACTTTTTTGTCTTTTGCTATAGCTTCTCACCACCTTCTCAACCTATTTCTGGGATTCTCTAGAGCTTATAAATCTAAGCTCTTCTCACCTTCTAGCTCTGTACTTCGAGAAATTCTTTGCGATGTAGTCTATGTGTATAGTCTTCAAATCGCCTTCCCGGCTCTTCAGCTTGAGCCATAGACCATCGAATGATTCCACAGTATAGGGCCTTCCATCAACAACTATGTAGTCTCCAGGCTTGAAGTTTAGTATCCTGATTGATATGTAGAGCCTAGCTGTTTTCTCTCCACTAGACAGTCTTTTAACATCTCCAAAAGTTTCAACAACTCTTACACCAGGCCATCTCCTCTGAGCTATTTCAGCTATCTTCTTTGCTATTCCAGCATCTACCAAGCTAATGTCATAGCCGTTTTTAACAGGTTTAATATCTTTGATGAATTTGCCAAACTCGTTGCTGATACTATCCACAAACTTCTCCACCTCATCATCCTCGTTAACATATCTTATCTGGACAACTGCCTTGTGCCCTCCTCCAACAATTCTCTTGCAGTTTGGACATAGGGTTGGGCGCCAGACCATCTTAACACCAATTCTATGCTCTATCCTGGCATTGCCAAGCTTCCCAAACAGTGTTATAATAGCTGTGGAGTCTTCATATGGCTTGAAATCAGCTCTAACATCATCTAGCAGAAAGTCCTGGGATGGTCTAAGCACATCGATTATATAGTCCTCTACAATGTCTGCGAGCTCTGGGTAGCTTCTAACACTAATCCACTTGCCATGAATGCTAACTGCGCCACAGGAGCGGCAAAAACCAATCTCAATTCTATCTATTTTTTCGACCAGCCCCCTGACCTCTATATAGCACCTTGGGCAGAGGCCATTTATTATAGGGGTTGTTGGAGACTCTTCAACACCGCATTTAACACAAAATCTCTTCAAGTCTCCAGAACCTCTCTAACTATCTGTATATGCAGCTGATCGCCTACTCTCAACGCATATTCTTTAATCACAGCACCTCTTCTATCAAGTTCTTCAACTATTCTCTTACCAGATAAAACAACTATATCCGCATCCATGATCTCGTTAATAACCTCCTCTAGATCTGCCTTCTTACCGCCATAGAACTTAGGCGAAATGTCTAGAACCACATCACCTTCTCTAAACACCATGCCAAGAATCTCCTCATCACAAACAGCAACAATCTTTTTCCTGCCTACGCTATGGATCTTCATAAAGTATAGACTCATGTTTAGAGCCCTCTAGACAGGCTTAACATAGGTTATAGCTCCACATGCAAGACATCTGATAAACCATACCTTACCCTCTCTAACAAGCTCAGTATCGTAACTACCACATGTTGAGCACCTAACATAGCTCTCCAAAAACCTTGTGTAGAGACTCTGAATAGACTTTGCAGAAACCCTCTTATATATAATCAAACTATTGTCGGGGTTGAGAGACCCCGGCATAGCAAGCTCCTTCAGCAAAAACCTCATAACAATCCTAGGCTCTCTCCTAATCCTCTCACAAACAAAACCAAAATTCTTAACGACAGTGTGATCCCCAACATAGTCTATCTCAAGTGTTGGAATATCGTATGCTCTACCGCTAACCCTTTTGGGAAGACTTCTATAAACTCTATCTAACAAAGCCTCATAGTCATACAAAATCTTTATCTCAACATCATCCTGCATCCTATTGACACACCTCAGAAAAACACTTAGAGTAGAAGAGCTTATAACAAAACATGAGAAAATATAGGTATTGCCCTTAGATTTTCTTAACGATAATACTGTTAAAAATCACAGAAAACTCAAAGACATTGACAACTAACTATCTTTATGCTTGGGGAATAATAATCGCAACTTCCATGAACAAACTATTGGCGGTAATTTAGTGGAATTACATGATACTTTCTTTCAATTAGCCTAAATATTGAGATTCATGTATACAGCGTTTACACTATAAACCATCATAATTAATATTAGGGGTGGCAACTCTAGGCTTCGGTATTTCTATACTTCTATTCGTTAATGCGTTTACATATATAGTCCCTTGCAACTCTGATAATAGCCTTTTTGGAACCTGGTTTAGATATGCTGTACCTACTAGATATTCAATGGATTTCTCTTCACCAATAAATATTCGTGCTATTGGTAGTTTTGTCCCAGCATCAATACATACGTAAACTTCGTCAATTTCGATAATTCTTGAATTTTCTGCAACAGAAAATATAAATTTAGCTAGCCAAAGGGTTCTATTGCCAATGTCTATTCTCCCAATAAAGCTCATCTCAATAGACTCCCTATACCTCCCAATAGTCACATTTGTCATGATTATAGTCCTCTTGTCAACGAGATCCTCTATCCAGAAATGTGGTAAAAATGTTGGGAGTCTAGCTATAAGATAGATCATCTGATTCTCTTTTGCAATTGGGTAGTAGAAACGCCTAGTTTGAATAGGATATCCTTCGGCATGGAGGTACCTATACACAACTTGAGGCTTTACAGCATTTTCTCTAGAGTAAATAGCTATGGGGTCGATATGTATAAAGATGCCTTTTGAAAACAGTGGATAACTACCAATGCCACTTACATAGACAATTACATGAGATTCGTTTGCTACGGAGATAATATATGTTTGGCCTATATACATAATTTTCTCCCGAACCAGCCCCTTAACATAGCTGGTAGAGTTGTAGATAAGCACTCTGCCATCCCAAAGCGAAACTCCCTCAATATTTTTAACGTATTTAGTACAAGTTCTCGTCAACTCATTGATGATATTATGGGATCCAGGTGAATTATTAGCTAAAAACATTGTGAAAAATATGGAGATTATTGCAAAGAGAGCTACAAAAATGAGAACTTTTTTAGATCTTGTGAGTAACATTAATCTCAAGCCTCAGCACTTATTGTGCCACCAATACACATACCATGGCCAAAAACCATTTATATATCCATACCAATTGGGGTCAGGATTGGGTTCAGGCCCTTCACTATAACCCATTTTCCTTCCGTCATGATACCATGCTTCATATCTATAACCATAGCCGATATCTCTAGTAAATGCATATATTCCCCTCTCCGGATATGAGAATATGCTTTCATAGTAACCGCGTGATTCTACATAATTTCGAAATTCTTGTAAAGAGTTAAATGGTTTTCCAGTAGGACCAAACCCTAGTACTGGATCTTCATTTTCACAACCCCATAAACATTCAACCTTACCAGGTATGCAGCAGTCTGTAGGCATGTTTATGACATGGCAAATAGTTATATTCAAAACTCTAGGGCATGGTATGTTGTATGCTCGGGGTATAATCCCGCAAGAATATACATTATTTCCACTACTACAAGCGCCTAGGGAAGGACATGTAGTAGTACTAGAGGCACCTATAAGAGCAGCATCTTTTGTTATACATTTGCTATTGCTACTATTAAATATAGATTTTATTATAGCATTTCTAACACCCGTAATCTTAGCATATATTATCTTGATCTTTGCCTCTCTAGGTAATGAACAGAACTCTTTAATCTTAGGTATATTGTTATGTGTTAGCCCTTTGGCATATAGTTCCTTTATATTCATTCTACACAACCTGTTCTCGAACACATCAACTATTTTAGCTACTGATGAGTCTATATTATCTTCCACAAGCTTACATGTAACAACATTATCACATTCGTATGCTATCTCTGTAGACTCTCCCTGTATTACAATTACTGTAAGAGATGCCAAATATATTGTCACTGTTACAGCAATTACTAATGCCATATACAAACTATAGTCTGATACTCTTGGCCCATTATCAGCGTTTTCAGCAGAATTTTTCACGTGAATTGAAGACATATGTCTAGGCATTAGATATACCGATTTATTACTAACTTTTTATTACTAACTTTCTGCGGCTTTTTTTTTTTTTTAACGGTGTACTGGAACGATGGTTGAGTATAACTGCTATAGCTCTTTAGTTATGTTATCTTGTTGCATTTGTATTGTTGTCTTGCGGAAAATCTTTATAGCTTTGTTAGATTTTATATGAGTTAGACGTGGATATATCTGGCTGTTGTTGTTTAGAGGGTTTTGGTTTGTATGGCTGGTAAGAGGGTGTATATAGAGACCTATGGATGTGCGTTGAATAGAGCTGACTCTGCTATTATGAAGACTATTTTGGTGGAGAGTGGCTATGAGGTTGTTGATAGAATTGAGGATGCTGATGTGGTTGTCTTGAATACGTGTGTTGTTAGGCATGATACTGAGTCTAGGATGTTTTCTAGGATGGAGTATCTCAAGAAGCTTAATAAGAGGGTTGTTGTTGCTGGTTGTTTGGCTAGGGTGTTGCCTGCTAAGGTGAGGAGGGTCCTCCCATCTGCTTCTATAGTGGTTCCGCAAAGTGTTAACAGAATTGTTGAGGCTGTTGAGTCTTCAGAGCCCCAAGTTCTTTTCGATGATTTCAAAAGTTTTGTTGTATTGCCTAGGATTGTGGATGGAGTTATTGCGACTATACCTGTTGCAGAGGGTTGTTTGGATGAGTGTTCTTTTTGTGTGGTGAAGGTTGCTAGACCCCATCTGAGGAGTGTTCCCATAGAGAAGGTTGTTGAGGTGTTCAAGGATGTTTTGAGGAGGGGTGCTATAGAGATAGAGATTACTGCACAGGATCTCAGCGTCTATGGCTATGACCTTTATGGGAGATATGCATTGCCAGATCTTTTAGAGTCTTTGCTGGCAGTCGAAGGAAATTACATGATTAGAATTGGGCAGCTGAACCCAAGGCACTTGATAAACTATTTGGATAGAGTTATAGACATTCTCAAGAGCCCCAATGTATACAAACACCTTCACATACCTGTGCAAAGTGGTGATAACAGAGTTCTAGAGATTATGAATAGAAAGCACAGTGTCGAGGACTTCATAAACATTGTTACAGAGGTTAGAAGAAAGATAGAGGGTGTACACATAGCAACAGACATTATAGTTGGGCACCCAGGAGAAGATGAAAAGGCTTTTATGGAGAGTGTGAAGCTCATTGTCGAGTACGGCATAGAGAGGGTTCACATAGCAAGGTTCTCGCCGAGGCCATTCACAAAATCGTCTCTAATGCCGCAGATTCCAGACCCTGTTAAGAAGAGTAGGAGTAGCTATATAGAGAAGGTCTATGAGGAAACAGCTGCAAAGATAAACATGGACTATGTTGGATCCAAGGCTGTGGTCACAATAACAGAGGTTGACAATGTTAGGAACAAGGCTATTGGAAGGCTTTTCAACTATATACCAGTTGTATTGGATGTTGGAAGAGAGTATCTGGGTAAAAGAGGCGTTGTTAAAATAGAAGATGCGACGTTCTTCGATTTGAGGGGGAGGCTCCTAGAGGTTATCTAAACACATTATACTCGTCTGCATGGTGGTAAACTACTTCAGGAGACAAAGAATTCGATAACAAATATATATTCCACCACACCACTAAAGATTGGTGCATATCGTGACAACAACTCCATATGGCTATATCCAGCTTCTACCACCTCTCCTAGACGCCGAAGTTGAGGCAGACTTAGATAGAATACACAACTGGAGAAACATAGGACTGGCATCTGTAGACCCAAATCTGTGGGGATTGAGCAGATTCCAGGGGGCTGAGGGCGTTATAGGCAAGGCCATAGCCAAAGCTGTTAAAGGCTCTGAGCTCATCTTCAAATCAAGGTTTTTGCTAGAGGGCATCGACTTCAAACCTTGGGAGGTTCTAGCATACCACGAGATCATCTATGGTTACAAGCCTTGGGAACACACCGAGACCCACCCACAACCTGTAAAAACCCTTGGGCTTCCCACCAAGGTCTCCAACCTATACAGAAAGTCGATAATTCTGTACACAGACCATGAGATAAGAAAGAGCAACACAAAAATCAATTTCTCATATGATATGTGGCTAATGAGAAGTGCAACAGACATGAAATGCTCTAAAGGAGATATAGAGCTCATGATATGGCTCTACAGATCCCCAGATCTAAAGCCCCTGCCCAAAGAAGCTGATGCTGTTGTTGAGATACCTATTCTCATAAACGGGAGGATTGCAACAGCAAAGCTAGAGGCATATATAACAGAGATAACTCTGCCTAGTGGAATTGGGGGATGGACATACATAGCATTTGCACTAGAAAACCCTGTTGAGAAAGGTTCGATAGCCCTAGACTTCACAAGTTTGTTAGAAATCACAAGAGATGTGCTTGCAAAGCACATGCCTAGCGAGTGGAATAAAGAGAAGTTTGATGATCTATACCTGAGATCAATCGAGGTTGGCACAGAGGTGTTCTTCTCTAATAGAGTAGATGTTGAGTGGAGCTTTAGAGAAATGCACATAGCTGTTCTACCCACGAGGATAAGCTCTGAAAAGGCTTTGGAAAGTCTCGTAGACCCGTTAACACTATTCAAAATTAGCTAAACAGCGTGAAAACCTACTGCAATCACCTTTTTATCTGTACAATGCTACTCTACCAATGCTCCCCCATATTCAAACTTTGTGATGTGCAGCATCAACTAGTATGATGGCAAAGTATGTGCACTTCTCTAAATTAGTGCCTAAAGCTAGAGGCTCTGGGTCATAAATAGAATATCCATGACGTTTGCAGACGCCCTATATTTCTAATCAAATCATGTGTTGGTTATATGAATTAGAAAAAGGTTTTGTGTTATTTCCTACCCATTATGACAAGCACGTGGTGCTCTTTTCCATCGTTGAACGCTGGCACAACATTTCCTTCTATGGGCTTGCCATCGACTATTATCTGTTTGACTCCTCTATTCACATGCTCCTCGTTTTTGACTTCTATGATGTATGTGGCATTTCTGAATTTTCTAATCATTTTGAATCCTGGCCAGTCTCTCGGTATGGTTGGGTCTATGATCAGCCCATCGTATGTTGGCCTTACGCCTAGTATCCACTGGGTTATGGCCACGAACATCCACGAGGCTGTGCCGGTTAGCCACGAGTTTCTCGCCATTCCAAATCTTGGCGATGCCGGCCCTGCTATCGTCTGTGCGTATACATATGGCTCTGTTCTATGTATGTGGGCTATAGCTTCTCTCACAGATGGGTTAAGCCTCAAGTAGTAGTCTAGAGCCTGCTCGGCTCTGCCAGCAATGGCCTCTGCTATGATTATCCATGTGTTGGGGTGGCAGAAGATGCTTGCATTTTCTTTGTGTCCTGGGGGATAGCTCGATATTTCTCCTAGGTGCACATAGTATTTTGTGTATGGTGGCCAGTGTAGGATTATTCCATGTTCTGTTGCCAGATACTTTTTAACTGAGTCTAGGGCTTTCAGAGCCATTCCATTGTCGAGGCCTATCCCAGCCATTATGCACATGCCCTGGGGCTCAATGTATATCCTGCCCTCCTCATTCTCCTTAGACCCTATCTTCCGGCCAAAGGCATCATATGCTCTTAGGAACCACTCACCATCCCACCCATACTTCTTCACCCTCTCAGCCATGTCCTCAACAAGCTTTCTAAAGTACTCTGCATCCTCTTTGCGGCCTATGCGCTCAGCTATTTCAGCAAGCTCCTTCACAGCCCACACAAATTGACAGGCTATGAAAACAGACTCTGCTGTCTTGCCATCTGTTCTCTCTGGAGCTGTTTGGAAAGATTCGTCTGGGTTCATAGACATGACGTTGAGGTTTAGACAGTCATTCCAGTCTGCATGGCCTATCAGCGGCAGTCCGTGTGGACCTCTGTTCTTGTCTATGTATATAACAGCCTTTTTGAGATGCTCATACAAAGGCTCTTCAGTGCCGGGGGTGTTGTCGTAGGGTGCTTTTTCGAAGAGTATTGAGAAGTCTCCTGTCTCTTTTATGTAGGCGACCGTTGATGCGACTAGCCACAGCGGGTCGTCGTTGAATCCCCCGCCTATCTCTCTATTCCCTCTCTTTGTGAGGGGTTGGAACTGGTGGTAGGTGCTTCCATCTGGGAGCTGTATAGATGCTAGGTCGATTATCCTCTCCCTTATTCTCTGCCATAGAGGCGCTAGATGCAAAGCCCCGAGAATATCCTGGTTAGAGTCTCTAAAGCCGACACCTCTAGCGATACCGGATTCGTATCCAGAGGCGCTTCTAGCTAGATGGAATGTCATGAATATCTGGTACTGGTTCCAGACATTGACGATTCTGTTTATATGTTCGTTGGGGGTCTCCACATGTAGATACGATAGCATTTCGTCCCAGAACCTCCTAAGCTCCTCGAATGCCTGTTTAACCCTCTCGGGTTTGAGCCACTCTTTAAGTAGTTGCTTAACCCTTGTCTTGTTGATGATGTTAGGAGCTATGAATTTCTCCTCCCACGGGTTCTCTGCATAACCCAGTATGAATACTATCTCCTTCTCCTCTCCAGGCTTAAGCTTGAGTCTAATGTGGTGAGACCCTATTGGGTGGCCGCCATATAAGATGCTGTTCCTCGACACCCCCTCCTCAACTACTATTGGGTTTTCATAGCCTCTGTAAGGCCCTATGAAAATCTCTTTATCTGTGTCGAACCCTACTATAGGTTCTGAGGATGCGAAGAATGCAAAGTGGTTTCTTCTCTCTCTATAGCCAGTCTTATGGTATATGACATTGTCCTCCACCTCAACCTCTGCAATGTTTAGATTCCTCTGAAAGTTTGTCATATCGTCTACGGCGTCCCAGAAGCAGAACTCTACATATGTGAACAGCTGGATATCTGCTTCCCTATCCCTGAGATTCTTTATCTTAAACCACCAGACCTCAAAAGTCTGCTTCAGAGGTACGAAGTATGTTACCTCTGTCTCTATACCCTTGTACCTAGACCTTATCTTCGTGTAGCCAAGTCCATGTCTACACTCGTAAAAATCAAGAGGCTTTTTCACAGGTTGCCAAGTGGCTGACCAGTACTCCCCCGTTTCAGCATCTCTCACATATATGTACCTGCCAGGCTGGTCCATTGGGACGCTATGATATCTATACCTCGTTATACGTCTGTACCTAGGATCTTTATAGAAGCTATAGCCACCACCAGTATTCGATACAATTCCAAAGTACTCTTCTTGTCCAATATAGTTGATCCATGGCGTGGGGGTATCAGGCCTAGTTATAACATATTCACGTGCAGCGTCATCGAAATAGCCGTAGGGAGAGCCCTTAGAGCGAGAGCTCATACACAGATACCTCAGATGCCTTTTAGCTATATGCTCCAACTACAGATGCTATGGATAAGAATATAAGTCTTATTGTCTTAGGGTGTTTTAAATACTAGGCAATGCAAATCGACTCTTTAGGTTTGCAAATCAACTGCTTAACAAATCCGTTACATATTTTATATTGTTATACAATTCGTCTCTTTACAGATTTTCTAGGTGTCGTAGATTGATTTGCAGAAAGCTGTTGTGCCTGCCCCGCTTTCGGCTGGCGTTTTCATTCTCTCTGCAATGAGGTGAAGATTGTTTGTGTAGAGAATTTCTCTGAGTATCTCTTTGCCTTTCATGGCTTCTGTTCTTAGGCATTGCAGAGGTGTTTGCAGTGCTATATTCAGGACCGCTTCGTCTAGGAAAGGGGCTACAGCATCTATACCTATACACTTAGCTAATTCGATTTCTGGATATCTTCCATTTGCAAGTCTTTTAATGTATTCTTCAAGTTCATTACCTGTCAGTGTTAGGAGGAAGGTATAGCCAGCGAATATCTCGTCCCCACCACTTCCAGTGTAAATGCATTTGCATCCATCTTCAAAGGCTTTTCTGAGCACAGAGTAAAACACCAAATCATTTCTAATCTCTATGCACCCTCCATCGCCATGGGAGTCTATCCTCTCTTTGCCAATGCATCTAACAATGTCTTGGACTGTCTCCCCCTCTTTCTGCTTATCTATAAAGACATATCTAGTCTCTATATTGAAGATCTTTGCCAAGTGCTCCACATATATGAGGTCTCTTGGCAAGCCGTTGCTGTATATTGCTATGTAGCCCCTTGGCTTAACACCAGCTGAAAGAGCTGCTATAAGCACTACTGTTGTGTCTATCCCGCCGCTTAGAGCAATGCAATCACACTTCCTCTTCTCGATTACATCCCTAATCACATTGAATAGAATTTTGCTGTATATTGTACAAGGCATTGAGAATCTCATCAAATCAGCCTCAATATCTTGTATCCGTCGTAGTTCTCTACATCAACAATCTTATAGCTCAAACTAGCTTTGTGCAGAGGACCCGACAAAACGATTGTGTGGTACTCCCCCTTTTCACCTAGAGGGTCAACACCAATACTCTTAGCATTCTCGGCAAATGCATAAACATTGTCACGATCCAATACCACGCCAAGCCACTTGCCCAAACCATTTACACACCCTATAACCATAGGCTTTAGCCCATCTTCGATCTCCTTATAAAGAAGATCCTCTGGATCCATACCCCAAAGAGGCTCAACAAGAGCGGCACCAACCTCTTTAGCGATATTTTCCATATACCTGAGATGATCCTCAATATAAACATCGCCGGCTATAAGAGTATCTACACCCAAACTCCTAAGAAACCCCACAGTCTCAACAAACTCCCTGCCCTTACCAAGCTTAACAACAGCCACCGGTATCCCCATCAAAAGAATTGTCTCAACAGTCTTCCCCAAATTAACTAGGTGGGGACTTGGCCTAGGAAAGTCGTATACCAGTACAAGCCCTATGTCAACTTGGATTCCAGAACGATATATTGCATAGTAAGAGTCTTTACCACCCGAAAGAAAGGCTACATGCAATGCTAGTCACCTGATTTCTGGAAATGCTTCAATTTGAACTCCATGGTAACATTCTTAAGGACAGTCTTATGACATGTTGTTCTCGGGGGTAGCAATAGATTCTTTGATACAATTCTGTATATGTCATCTACTACAAGCTTTGGAGGTGCCAAACAAATATCGTGAGCTAGGCAGGTTTCAGGGTCAACGGGGGTCTTAGTTAAAGAGTTAAGTATTTTGTGAAACCCTAATTCTTTAATGGCGAGATAGAAGTCTATTCTGTCAATCCTTGCCTCAACCACTTCATAACCCATTTTAAAAATCAGCAAACCATCTCCTCTCTTAGCAGAAAACTCAGCTTCGCTAACTATTTTCTTCAAAAGTCTTTGATCCTTGTACCACCTAGAAGCTGTATACATCCAACCACCAACATCAGAAATGTCAGAGCTGTAGTCAGCTAATACCACGGGTATGTGTCTTGCCCCAAGAATTTTCAGGGCACTGACTCTATGATGCCCATCGATAACTATATACCTTTTTTCATCAACTATAACAGGCTTTCTAAGGATCCCTGCCATCGAGAGTTCTCCCAAAATGTTTAGAAGCCTCTGTTTCTCCACATCTTCATGGGAAATAAGCATGTCTATGGGAACCATTTCGATCCTTAGGCGACTCAATACTTTTCACCATGTGCTACACAATATGTGGACTACCTAGCCAGATATATAGTTATCGATAATACATTTATAATCAATATATATGTAGCCACATTTAAAATGGCAAGCCCAAGAGCCCTCTTAATATCTCCCCCTGTTGGAAGAGGAAAACCCTCTCCTATTACATATGATCCTATCTTCTCGAGCCTCACAGATAGACAGCCAGAGGCTGCTGCCATTGGATGACCTGCATTAACACTTTCAGTAGCTCTTCTATATCTTTTGTATGTATCCCAGCTTCTTCTTATAGACCCTTTTACGATTGGGGATAGCAGTATTATGAGCAGGGCCTCTAGTCTTGCGGGAACGAAGTTTATGATTGTGTCTGCTTTTGCTGAGAACCAGCCCACATCTCTAAATTCCTCTTCTTTGTATCCGAGTGCAGAGTCGAGGGTGTTGGCTATTCTCTGTGTGAGTGCTCCTATAGGTCCGAGTATGAGGTAGTATAGGAGTGGGGATATAAAGCCATCGACAAGACTCTCAAAAAGCGATTCTATTGCTGCTGATGCTATGTGTCCTTCGCCAAGGTTTTTGACCTCTCTTCTAACAATGTTTGAGACTTCTGTTCTTGCACATGTTAGATCTCCTTTGGCTAGACATATGTAGACGTTTTTGACGTGGTTGTATAGCAGTTTGAACGATGTGGAGACCTTGAGTATGTATGCTGAGAGAATGATCCAGGCAATTCTGCTAAACATATCCGCTATGTATAGCGCCAAAGAGTATAGAGCTACGTGGCTTGCAACAACAGCAAACCATATAGCAATGCCCCAAAGCCTTGTTCTGGGAAGTGATCTATGTAACTTTAAAGCCATTGCATATGATGTGTGGACAGGGTGTATATAGTATAGAGCTCCCTCGTGCCTCGGATATGCAAGGTCTAGGGCCAGGGCTAGAAACAGTATGACTACAAATTCTGGGTAGCTCTGGGGAAGGAGAAAGTCTAGAGCCATAGACTGGCACCCAGAACAAGAGCTGTTAGTATAGCTGCATAGCTCAGCTCGTTTGCAAATCCAAGGACATCTCCATTGGCATAGCCAAGGGTTTTCATACATAAAACAATTGTTGTATATGCAGAGATTGTTAGTGCTGCTAGCACTAGAATAGAGGTTGTAGCTCCTATGTAAATAGACAAGAAGGTTGCATATGTTATCGAAAGCGATGCAAGTAAAGCGCCAACTATATCAACAGTCCTCAACCCTTTTCTAAAGAGTCTTCCCAACCCATCTGGAGGCTCCCTGCAAGCATATGCCACAACAGCCATTGTTATGGGAGACCACGTCTCGGCAACTAGAACAATTCTTGTCGCCTTCCATAGATCTGAAAGGTGAATGGCTTGTAGCGTTATTGAGTAGAGCCATAGTGCAAACAATGCAAATACTGCTATGGCGTAGGATCCTCTGAATCTATCCTTAACAACTTTGCTGGCATCAGCACCAAATCTGTGGGCTAGTACAGCCTCGGAGAAGTCTATGAATCCATCTGCGTGGATAAACCCTTGTATAATGTAGTGCATTGCCACTACGGAAAACGCTTGGATATACGGTGCATCAATGTGGAGCAAGGCTGAGAGTATTATTGGTGTAGCAGTGAAAACACCTCTGACAAAGCCTATAATGGGTAACATATAGAGGGATTCGAATGAGATCTCTGCCCCCAGATATCTTCGTGGAATTGGCAGCGAGGTTAGAAAAGCTAGTAGGGATAGAAAGTCTCTTAGCTTTTTAGCCAACGCCCATCACAATCTTTAGTGCTTCGACAAGCTCATTGTTTTCTCTAGGGCTTCTAATAGCTATTCTAATGTAGTTTGAGTCCAATCCCCTGAAGCTACTACAGTCCCTCAGAGCCAGGCCCATCTCCCTAAGCTTCTCAACTATTTGTCTACCACCATCTATCTTGATTAGGAGAAAATTTGTGACGCTTTCAAAAACCTTTGCACCAAGTGATTCAAGTATTTTTCTAACCCTCTCCCTCTCACTATCTATATACTCTCTAGATCTTTGAATAAAGCTCTTCAGCTCCTGCTCATACACAGAAATGTTTTTACCCAAGCACTCAGCCAAGCTATTCACATTCCATGGCTGTCTCAAAGCCTCTACCCTCTCCAATAAATCTATGTCATTTGTGTATAGAAAGCCTAGTCTCAGGCCTGGAAGCGAAAGCCATTTCGTTAGCGATCTCACAACAACAATGTTTTTTGGTATTTCACCCCCAACTTCAATTGGGCATCTACTGCAAAGCTCTATATAGGCCTCATCGACAAGGCTCCTAGCACTACAGTTGGATAGGTAGCTAAATAGTCTTTCTCTATCAATGTATAGCCCAAGGGGGTTACTAGGATTTGTTATCACTATCAACCCATCTCTATCGCTACAAGGCTTCTGCAAGTCTGAGAGGTCTATGTGGAACCCATCTGATGTTCTTCTATAGAATATAGGTCTATATTCTAGGCCGAGAGCCTTTGAAAGATCTTCGTATTCGCCGTAGGAAGGCTCTAAAACGTATACCCTCCTCGCTTTTGAAGCGATTACAGCAAGGTTTATAGCCTCGCCAGCTCCTGCAGTTGGAACTATATACTCTTCTTTGCAACGATAGAACCTTGCTAGAGACCTCTTCAAATCTCTGTATGTGTAGTCGGGGTACTTCTCCAAAACCCTTTGGCTAAAGCATGTGGCAAGAATCTCTAAAACTGTTTTTGGTGGGCCAAGCGGATTTAGATTGGAGCTGAAGTCTATTCTAGCTTCTCTGTCCCCTCCATGGATCCGCATTGGCTTTTCGCCCACAGCAAATCCTCTACAGTGTCTATATCTCTAAGCTCTTTCGATTCCTCAAAATATATGTTTTCCCAAGTGCCTTTAGATCTCCTGAAGAGGGATATTCCAGACTCTCTACACACACCATCTTTGCAGATAGCCAGCGTCACCACATCAGCTTTGGAGTTGGTTACTTTGTCCAGAAAGCTTTTGACTGCATCAACTGTTAGGAAGGGTATGTCAGCTGGCAGAACCAGTACCGGGAACCTGGCTTTCTCTAGTATGTAAGCCAAGTCAGTGACATAGTCTATCCCTGGACACTCAACAACATCGACCTTTTTCAGAGATTTGATTAAGGGTACATCCTCGCTTCTGGCACACACAACAATCCTTCCATCGATGCCAAGGCTTAGGGCAACCTCTAACGAGACCTCGATTAGCTTTCTATTGCAAATCTCAAGAAAATATTTTTTAACACCTCCAAGCCTCGAGCCCTTGCCGCCAGCCATGATTATAACATCCATTGGAATCCCGCAAAAGCTTGCCTATATCAATGGCTATTCAGATACTTGTCATATACCCTGCTAAGAACACTTCCAACGACTGCAGCAACAATGTCGTCTGTCATAGGTGGAAGATTTTCCAGCTCCTCGAAAACCCCTTCCTCTTTCAGTCTTTCTATCCAGTAGTATGCTAAAAGCCCTTTGAACCCATTTACATACTCTGCAATTGCTTTGCCTATAAGCTCGTCAGCTATGATCTTGGGCGTGTCAACTCTATACTCCTCCTCGCTAATTCCCGGAAATAGGTTTAGTGCCATCAGCATCTCAGCCAACCTAGCACCCCTCACAACTATGCAGATATTCGGATCCTTGAAAACATCCTCAAACTCTCTTCTAAGAATCTTCTCCACCTCTCCACTACTGAGCATGGGTATTGGAGCCTTGTTGTAGGCCTTTACCGCAATCTTCAATATATCATCGATGGATCTGAGCCCAACACTATTCACAAAATACTCTATGCAGTTCGTACCCACTACAAATTTTGACAAAGCCTTTAGAGTGGCTACAGCAGCTGTGAAACCAACATCAGTTGCTATACCACCAAACCTTTCGCCACCCTGAGGAGCTGCAACCATTGTTGCATCAGATGCTGTTCCTATTGAAGGGGCTGTTAAACACATTGGGCCTGCCAAACCCATTGCCAACCCCTTTACCTCAGACACCAACCTGTAGAGATCGAGTAAACCAACCTCATCAAGAGGTTTATTGACAATAACGGCAACATTTATGGTTCCAACAGCCATCGCATTGCTCGGAATGTTAGCATCTATGCACGAAGGCTTATCAACTCCAAAGGTTACATAGACCTCTGCTATAACATCTCTAAAAATGTGTGTTGCATGCCCATACTCCCTTACATCAACTGCTGTAAGAAATATTGTAGATTTTTCATAGTCTATGCCAACAGATTTTGCAGTGTCTTTGCAGTACCCATCTAGATCAACATATTCGAAATCTTTTGGAACCCTTCTAAACACTATGTACCTAACATCCTTGTATATCTTTGGGCATCCAGCAGTCGACAAAACCTTGTATTCCTTCTCCAAATCGATGACCAGAGTGTCGCTGTTTCTCATAAAGGCCTTAGCCGTAGCTATACCACCTTCACAATCCTCTCATACTCTCTATACACAGCATGCTTAAGCTCATTAACATCAACACCTTTTAAAATGGCTAGAAGCGATGTACCTCCAGCCCCCACACCCTCTTTAACAAACCCGTCTTCATATGCTCTAAGCCCATTGAATGGAGCGTCGCTAAAGTCTAGCTCGACATAGGCAAAGGTTATGTTAGGCACCACCATCTTTATGAACCTAGTTATCTCCGCCCCCCTGTCGCTGTATATCCATTTTGTGGTGGCTAAAACGAGTCTTTGCTCATCGAATCTAGGATCTATGGCTTTCATCAAGGCGAGTGCTGCGAGCATTTGGGTTCCACCAGCAAGAATAACAGTTGCTCTTGATTTCAGTGCTCCAAGGGCTAGACCAGCAATAGCTATGTGGACAGGGTCTCCAATAACATCATTTATTTTGAAGGGGTCTTCAGATTGTCCGAGCCTCTTCAGAGCCTCTTCAACAACAGCTTTTTTAATGTTTAGCGGATTTTCTTTTGCAGAGCTACTGATAATGTTATAGGCGTTGTATCCAAGTCCTTGTAGAATGGATAGAGCTGTTGTTGTTCCACCTGGAATGCTCTCCCCAATTAGCACGACACTGGCTATAGAGCCCATTGCTCTGCCAACTAGAGTTGCCTCATCGAAAATTTTTCTCGATGTTCCATGGGACAACGCATCCTCTCTATCTATTCTACCCCCAACACAGCTACTTGAGAGGCTTATCAAAGGTATTCTAGGCTTTATGTAAGAGCCTGCATCAATAACCATGAAAGGTGTTTGAGAAAGCTGTAAGGCTGTTCTCGTTATTATAGCAGGTGTTGGTATGCCCGTTGGGGTTGTCGGTATGATGTCTATAGATACAGGCTTCCCAAAATAGAGATACTCCACATCGAGAGCAGGCGTAAACAGCGTTGCGATACTCATAGAGCCTGCTAGTGATATATTTGGAATTGTAGAGGTCATAGTGGATCCTATAACGTATAGCGCAATTGAAGAGCTTTGGAAAGCAGAGATGCTGTCTAGAGACCCTTGCAGAACCCTAATCCCCTTAACCATATGCGTCACACAAAAGGGTCTGGCTATAAACATTTCATTAGTTGTCGCCTATAGTCTCATATCTGAACCCCCTTTTCGAGGGGCTCCAATGGAATGACAATCTTCCTGCCATCAACATTTGCAATAGCTATTTTAACACCATAGACCTTCTCAAGAATATCCTTCTTTAGAACCTCTTCAGGAGCTCCACAGGCAACCACCGACCCGCCATTCATCACTATTATCTTGTCTGCGTATAGAGAGGCCAGATAAATGTCGTGTATAGCTACAATAGCCACAATGTTATCTCTCTTTACAACAGATTTGATATAGTCTAGAACCTCTAGCCTATACCTCAAATCTAAGAAAGCTGAGGGCTCGTCTAAAAGCATAACCTTGGGCTCTTGGATAAGAGCCCTCGCAATTAAGACTCTCTGCAACTCGCCACTACTAAGCTGATCTAGTCTCCTATCGAGGAACTGCTTTATGTTTAGCTGCCTTGAAACCTTTTCAACTATCTCAAGATCTTTTGTTGATATGGAGAAGCTTAGCATGTTTTGGTGGGGGTATCTAGCTGTTAGGAGAAACTCTAGAACTGTTGAGGGTATGGATCTAGATATGTGTGGGTCTACATAGGAGAGAAGCCTGCTTATATCTTTGGGCGACAAACTCGAAACAGCTTTTCCATCGATATAAACAACACCTTTTCTAGGCTTTACAACAGATGCTATTGTCTTTAGAAGAGTTGTTTTACCCGCTCCGTTAGGACCTATAACAAATGCTAGTTCGCCAGAGGATATGGACAAGGTTACTCTATCCAGAGCCTTCACAGAGTTGTACCAAACTTCAACATCTTCAACAACTATCTTCATTGTCTCATCCTCTTGGCTATTAGATAGGCGAGAAAAGGTGCTCCTATAATCGATGTTACAACGCCTAGGGGGAGCTCCCCAACAGCACCACTATACATAGAAACCAATCTGACAACAATATCTGCAAATGTTGTTAGAATCCCCCCGACAAGAGCTGTTATTGGTATGGAGAATCTGTGGTCAGAGCCCACAAAGAACCTTGCTATGTGGGGTGCTGCAAGACCAACAAAACCTACGATGCCTATGAAGGCTATTGTAATGGCTGTTAAGAGAGATGCTATACCTGTTGATATTAGGGATATGAGTTTTGGGTTAAAGCCAAGCTGCTTCGCATAGTCATCGCCGTATAGATATGCGTTCAATGGTTTGAATAGAGCTATCGAGAATATTAGCAATGCTATGGTCGGATAAGCTATGAACGCTATATCTCTGTACAACACAGTGTTTGTAGAGCCCATCAAGAAGTACACAATTGGTGTTCCAATAACCCTTTGAACTATGTACAGAAGAACATGTGAAACACCTGAGAATAGAGATGCCACAGCTATGCCTGCTAGAACCAGCGCCAGGCTACCCCCTCCAGCCAGTTTTGCAAGCATCATTGTCATGAAATAGCCTAGTAGAGCCCCTATAAACGCCACCACCACAAGGTTATATCTGTAAACAGCTGTTGATGGAGATAATATAATTGTTAGCGAGATAGCTGTGAGTGCAGTTGATGAAAGGCCAAATATGTATGGGTCTGCCAAGGGGTTTCTAGTGGTGGTCTGCATAAGAATGCCTGCTATGGATAGGGCAACACCGCAGAAGAAAGAGGCTACAGTTCTAGAAACTCTTAGCATAGCCACTAAACGAACGCTGCTATCGCTAGTTGCCATGCCAAAGGGGCTTAGAAAAACTGTTTTGAAAATCTCCTTGGGATCCAGCATCGAAGGGCCTATAGATAGAGATGCGATTGTTATGGCCATGGATAGAACTATGAGTGTAAAAAGCGAAATTAAAAAATGTTTTACCTTTCTTTTGTAGAGCTCTAAAGCCATGTTCTATGCAACCTCTATAGGTGGTGTTGAAACAGCTTCCCCTATTTCTAGCACCTCAAGATTTGCCACAGCGATGTTAACTACATCAGCTCTCTGTACCTCTCCGAAAATCTCTGGGTGGATAACCTTGGAGAGTATATCCAAAGCCTCAACAATCCTTGGGCCGGGTCTGCTAACAACATCGTCTGCTTCTCCCATCAACAGATAAACCCTTCCATTCTTCCAAGCGGTTGTATTAACAAGAGGTGTTGCAACAAGCTCTTGATAGACAGACTTTGGATCCACATCGTGTACTGTGACAATTATTATCTCAGGATCCTTAGACAAGATAAATTCGTAGCTTAGCGTAGGCCATTTGCTATAGCCAGACGCTATATTGTTTCCACCAGCTGTTGTTATAACCCAATTGATAAATGTGTCTCCACCAGTGCTGTACAAGCCCCATGATGGTGGCCCTACAAGCCACAAAACCCTTGGCTTGGATGCATTGACCAACTTGCTGCTTATCTCATCTATCTTTCTCTGCATAGACTCTACAATCTCTTTAGCCTTATCCTCAACACCGAAGATCTGGCCCAGCGTCATGAGATCTGCATAGATATCATACTGGTTTCTAGCTGCATCACATATGAGGAAGAATGTCTTTATCCCAGCCTCTTCAAGCTTTGCTCTAAACCCTGTCTCCTGAGGTGATACATCCCTGCACATAAAGACCACATCGGGCTTTAAACTAATTATCTTCTCCACATCCAGTGTCCACGGACCACCAACAACAGTTATCTTACCTTGTTTAACAAGGTCTAGAACCTCTGGTGGATAATTGGAGTAGGAGTCCACTCCAACAACTCTATCCCCAACTCCTATAGCAAATAGATCCTCTGTTATGCTAGGAATTGTGGATACAACTCTTTTTGGAGGTTCATTAAATGTTATTTCTCTTCCCAATGCATCAACAATTGTTCTTGGCCATGTTACTTGTACTGTTTCAACAATTGTTGTTGGGATAGATGTTGAGACAGTTTTAATCGTAATGATTGTTGTTGGTAGTGTAGCTGAGGTGGTAAACGTTAGAGTTGTTAACGAAGCAGATGCAATTGTTGTATATAGTGTTGTGTACATCGTTGTAGTTTGTACTATAGAAGTGTAGATAGGAGATGTTGAGGTTATTGTGATGGTTGTTGTTGGCTTTGGAGCTATGATGTTTGGTGTATACCCTATTGCAATACCTATTATCAATGCTATTGCAATCAAGGCTATGTGTTTTGCCTGCATATGGTTACCCTAGCCATATAGAGTTCATACATATAGTTAAAAAGCTTTGTTGAAAGCCTTACAAAAATTGGATAACCATTGTGTGCTTCGTTTTAGCTAAAGACAAAAGACTTATAAATTTATGTGGCTAGCCTAACCATTTGGTGTTACAACTGAGAATTGTTAGCCTGTCTCCAGCTGTTACCGAAACCCTTGTCCTCTTGGGACTTGAAGATGAGATTGTTGGTATAACACCATGGTGCAGAATGTACTTGAATAATCCAGCAGAAAAAGAGATTGCAGGAACATATCTTCACGTGCCCATCAAAAAGCTCAAGGATCTCAGCCCTGATATAGTCTTTCTTCAGTCGAGGGTGCACGACAAGATCTTCAGCGATGTCAGGTCTGCTGGGTTTAATGCATATTTAATGCCTTTGCCAACCAATGTCAATGCCATAATATCGCATATAGTCCTTGATGTGGGTGCAATCACTGGTAGATATTATGAGTCTAGGAGGTTAGCTGAAGAGCTTCTAGACAAGGTTATGGATATATATAGGAGGTCTAGAGGTGGGAAGAGGCTAAGGATATATGTTGAGTATCTGTGGCCCGACAAAACATATTCGACAAGCGGTGCTCTTACATACATAGACGATGGTATTTGGATAGCTGGTGGAGAGAACATCTTTCATAGTGTGCCAAAGGAATTCTTTAATCCTAGAGATGAAGATATTGTAGCAGGGGATCCAGATTTGATACTTGTGAATATAGAGCCGCCATGGGAATCCCTGACAGTGGATAAGTATAAAGAGATTAGAGAGCCTCTATCAGAGTTGAAGGCGTTCAAGTATAACAGGATTCTGTTGGTTAAAGAGACTAGAGATGTTAATCTAGCGCACTTTGGGCCTTCGTTCATATCGACAGTAGACTGGTTGTCGAAGACATTAAGGCAATACCTATAGCAGAAACAGAATGTGCATAGCAGGTGCGCGAAACTGGGTATAGACATGGATTCGACAAGTAGAGATAAAGGCGTTAGGACAAGAGTCTATCACATAACATTCTATGACCACGACAACTCTGCGTACATCCAATTCCTCGGATGTAATCTCAGCTGTCTGGGTTGCATAAGAAAGAGGTATCTGTGGGACCACCACATCGAGAACATAGACCAGGCAATAGATGCGAAAACAGCGATCAGAACCCTAACGCTTGGCGAACTAGAAGATATTTTGAGAAAAGCTGTGGATGTGCTTGGCCTCAGAAGAGCTGTTCTTGGAGGGGGAGAGCCAACTTCAGATCCAAGCTTCTGCCAAATCATCGAGATCCTTGGTGAACTGGGCCTCAGCATTTCAATTCTTACAAACGGCTATGAACTAGATAGGGTATTAGGCTGCATACCTCCAAAGACTTTGATAGAGCTCAGCATCAAAAGCATAGACAGCACAAAATACAGTTTATATACAGGTGGCGGGGATCTAAATAAGGTTTTGAAAAACTTTGAAATGTTGCTCAACACACAACTAAATGTTGTGGTAGAGACAATACTCATTCCACAATTCAACGATGTTGACGATATCGAGAAACTGGCTATGTACATAGCTGGCAAAGACCCTGGAATACCCCTCATAATAGATGAATATATACCTGTGCCCCAGACGCCCTGGGGTAGGCCAAGCAGAGAAAGTCTGTTGGATGCATATAGAAGAGCTAGGAAGTATCTACACATAGTTATAGTCAGATCATCGTATCCAGAGTTTCACACATCCAAGAAGTTGGGAAACACCTTGATACTCTACCCTTCTAGTCAAATCCGCTAGAAAAACGTTCTCCCCCAGCCCAATGTTCCAAACCTCCTTATCATAATGCTGACCATCTAACTTTGGTCTATGTGTAGTCTTAGTGATGCTTCTCGGTATATGGGGTCTAGGAACTGGTAGTTGTGGATTATACTCATATCTTCGAGGTTTTTCAGTATATTGTAGAGTATGCTTGGTGATATGGTTGTCCCCTCTTTTTCTTCGATGTATCTCTTCAAGCCGCTCCATGTTTTGACTCCCTCGGCTATTCCTCTGAGAGCATATGCGTATCTCTTCCCCCTTTCTCTCACAATGTTCTGCAGCTCCCCTAGGGCTATGTCTATGGCCAGCTTCTTTATTCTGTCTATATCCCTATTCCCCCTAGCATACTCGTTGCCAAAGAATGTCAGCCAGCCTGGTATGCCATCGAATTCCTCGACGGCCTTCTCCAGAACCTCTGCCTCCACATCTATTCCCAGCTCTCTGAAACCAGCTTTCAGAAACTCTTGCGAGGTGTCTCTGTCGAATCTCTCTAGCTTAAGATTAAAGCAGTACCTTCCATAGAGAGGTGAATCGAGTCTGTCGATTCCTAGAAACCCGTAAAGCAAACCAACTTCTGAACCGGTTAATACAAAGGTTATGTTTCTATCGTAGTCGTATGCATGGGCCAAAGCATTTAAAAACTCCTGCGAGCGGGGGCCTCTAAGCTTTTGAGCCTCATCAAAAGCTATTATGATTCTCCTCCTGTTAAGAGCATCAAAAAGCGATGAAAGCGTGAGAGAGCCCCTGCCCCTCCACTTAATCTCTACCTCAACACCCCTAATACTTATACCCGATATCGACTTGAGAACATCATACAGCTTATCAAGCTTTGACGAAAACGCCTTCGAAAGCAAGTTATACAAATCCCGCAAGCCATAGTTGGTATGCAAATCCCTCAAATCAATTATAACACTAGGAATGCTAACCTCATTGAGAAAAACAGTCAAGAGAGAGGTCTTGCCAATCCTCCTAATACCAGAAATAATTATAATAGGTACATCAACATTAGCATGAAGCAACTCAAGCTCGCGATCCCTCCCAAAAAGCTCACTTCTACTAGCCTTAGGCCTGGGATCAAACAGCACGGTTCTACCCCAGAAGTTATATTCTGGGGTAGAACTTATAAACTTTAAATACCAGTCATAATAGCATCATCTAGACAAATTCGAAAACCAAAACGAGTAGAAAGCAAATCAAAAACAAAACAACAACATGCCCCAGCTTATCAATAAACATGGAATACCAACCCCTTAGTTCTAGGCACTGTACAAGAGCATGCAGAACCTACTGTATAGCATGTGATAGCAACAGGGATACTATCAGCAGATCTCTTGTGAAAGAAAACTGTGCAGAGAGCTACAATATCAGTGTAATACCACAGGAAAAATAGCAACACATGCAAGCTATCCTCGCTTGATTATAAAACACGACAGCCCGAAAGAGGCTTTTTGAAGCGGGGCGGCGCCCAATGATGGATCAAGCTATCACTGAACGTGATGAAAGGCTTAGATGAAAGGCTTAGCAACTGACGCCGCTCAACAATTTCTGTATCTATAACTAAACCTAGATATAAATTTTTTCTACATATAAAACAATAGACAAGGACTACACAAAACTGGAAGAAGGCATGTACAAGTAGACAGCAGAAAAATATTGTATTTAGCCAGGCACATTATTCTCTGCTATTTCTCAAGCTAACAATGCAAATCCTAACCACATCTTCTAGATCATTATAACTGGGAATAACATTAACGCTTGTATGCTTCAAAAATGGGGGCAGCAATATTGATAACCTTGTCAGAGGAGGACTAGAAGAGAATGTGTCTTTATAGATGCCTCTATCAGATGCGTCGATTTTTGTAGAGAAAGATCTTGCTACCTGTGTTTGGAGGTCTGGCTATGGGGTCTCACACCCTAGATTATTTCTGTTGACTGGGATTTGCGTTAGGGGTTGCCACGTTTTTGCGTATCATTTCAAGTAGTTTTTCTTGTAGTGTGATAAACTTCTTTATTCTGATTGGTTTGATAAGTTTGTTTAGGTCTTCTAGGCTTAGCATGCGTTCTTCGCCAGAGACGTCTATAACTACTTCTACAGAGGCTTTGCCAACGCCTCCATGGTATATCAGCTGTCCCTGGTCTATTATTGTTACTGTCGATGGTTCGAGGTTGTAGAGCTGGTGTGAGGTTACAATTACTATTCTATCTCTTAACTGTGTTAGTATCTTCTCGAGGGGCTCAATCATAAGGATATCCAAGTTTGCAAAAGGCTCGTCGAGAAGAACTATCTTAGCATCTTTGCCTAGTGCTATAGCCAACTGCACCCTCTTTCTATAGCCTGCTGATAGTTCAAGATACTTTTTGTGGAGATAGCCCTCAAGCCCTAGCTCAAGGCTCATCTCCCTCGCTTTCTCATCACCAAGAAAATCTGCGAGTATATCCCCAACCCTCATATTCGGCAAAACAACATCTTCACCAACATAGCCCATAAGCTTAACAATAGAGACTGTTGAAATCTTCTCACCTTTTTCTGTAACCGTGTAGATCTCCCCTCGATCAGGCCTTATGAACCCAGCTATAGATTTGAGCAACGTACTTTTGCCACTACCGTTAGGCCCTAGAATCAGGTTGACACCCTTTCTGAATACAAGTCTCGGAATTTTCAAGGTGAAGTACTTGTACCTCTTCTCCAGACCTTCGACAACCACCTGCTCTATCTCCATTTCCTCACCACCGTCAAATCGCCAGCACTTGTTGTATATGGCTCTACATAGGCCTTAACAAAAATGTTTAGATTTCCAGAGTCGCAGTATAGTGTAGCTGTCTTGGTCTCGCCACCCAAGGCTTTTATCTGCACGGCCTGCTCATCGCAAGATATGCATGCCTCGATTTGAGTCCTTGGATTAATGGAGACGAGGTAGGTTCCGCGCCCAAGAAAGGCATTGATTGTGAAGATATATGTGTAGTTGTAGGGGTACAGAGGGGTCTCAAGATCTATATTCGCCGTAGCCCAGGGCACAAAACCTTCTAGAACCAGCAGCATTCCGGCAACGCCTATGCCAAGGAGTGTAGAGACTAGGACTACAATTTGAGTGGCTTTGCTTCTTCTAATAGCCAACCCTCCCAGCCTCTATAACATCTATAGTGAACAGAATGAATTGAACAGGTGCGACAACAAATATAGTCCCGGGCTCCTCCACAATATTCTCTATGCTTATGAGCGCCTTTGCCACATCGAATTTCTGGCTAACTACAAGACATAGGGCAACGAATCCCAGAAGCCCGAAGATAGATAAGGTAGTGTTTTTGGAGCTCAACGAGAGGAGTGTGGCTATAGGGATTGAGAGCAGTGCCGAGCCTATTGATATCAGCAGAGAAAGCCCCAATGCTGTGTAGAGCCCCCCAGGGATAATTGCCGTGTATAGTATTGCTGAAAGAGCTAAAGCACTGGAAGCCGCTGAGACAAGCAGCAAAAGGGTTACACTGGCTAATCTACTTAGAAGTAGCTTAACCCTGCTACCAGCGAATGTCAGCTCTATGAAGAAGTACTTCATTTCGAGGGGCCTTGCAACAGCTATGGCAACAATCATGCCAGATAACATGAAGTAGAGTATGGATAGGTGGTTCAGGAACCAGCCATAGCCACGCAAGAACATGGTCATATTGATATTGAGCCTGTTAGCACCCATAGCATTGCAAACAAATTCGCCGACACTTGTAGGGGTAGCCCCTACTACTACCCCAACAGACATGTTCGTCGACATCCCCCATACAGAGTACCTATTCGGAACAACATCCTCGTTGATAGCCAGGATAATGGGTAGCAACACAATAGCTATAGCAAGCGCTATGGAAGAGTGCTGAAGCCACACATCCCTGATGAACAAGCCCTTCACATGGTTTACCTCTTTTTGGTTATGCGGCGGACGAGCATGAATATGCCTATGGCTATTGCTGCGAATACTGTGATTATTATGCCGAGTCTCGTGTAATCGATGTAGCTGACGGACTCTGGATAATCGTTTACAGCTATTAAACGCTCTAACATCTCACCAGCTGGACTTAAATAAACGGTTATGTATCTATCGCCTCCTATGGGCAGGGCACCATCAACAAGTACGGGATAGTGGTGGAGGATATTTAACTCTATGAAGTCGTTGTAATAGCGCACAGATTTTAAACGTACTGTGCGACCACCATACTCTACAGGCATGACATTTGGTACGGGCTTACCTTGAACAGTATCTATCTCAAGCTCTTTACCAAGATATACAAACTTGTACTTTGTGGCATTACCATAGCTTATATCGGGTACGACATAGAACGGGAAAAACCCGATGAAACTCCCATTAAGCCACGCATAGTTATTCGACGGATCAACGTCGTAGACCAATGCAAGTGTGTAAGAGTAGTTCAAAAGCCTTACATTAATTAGTTTTAGGGCCACATTGCAGTAGATCCGGGGGCTAGAACCCGTACAATTCAAATAATCACTATTGTAATAGAGTGGGCCACGAATCTCCACAAGTATCCTATAACGACTATCCACCTTACCACACATCTTCACAGTCACAGTAGCATCAGGTATGTACAAACCATTACGCATATAGACAGAGCCATTTCTAACAACGAAATATATGTCTCCTCTAAGCATATAGAGGACATCACAATCCGAAAAAGCATTGAGAACAGGTTCAAACAGCGCAAAAGAGAAGCAGAGATAGGAAAACACAAAGACAAGCAAAGCCTTAAAAAATGAAACTTTCTTCAAACCTAGCTCACCACTTTCTTCAAACTTACCTCATTCACTTGTAGCTCATTTGGTAGCTCATTGATTGTAGAATACTGCATGGTACCAGAGCTGATAGATATAGAGTTGGATATTCATCCCGCGTTGATGATAGTGCTCCCCACCAAGTGGAGTATGTGATCTTGAAATGAAATATGCCGCTGGTGTAAATTTGTGCATATCCTGTGGAGGCGCAAGTGCTCCTATTTATCTTAGGATCAGGCAGATAGCCAGAGATATAGCTTATATCATACCGATCCCATCCTCCAGCTCCTCCTACCCAACTCTTCATAGCCACACTATATGGTGCCGCAAATGATACGTACCTGCCATGATAGTCTTCATAAATTATTTCTACTAAGGCTCCTGCTACAGCATAATAAGCATCTGCGCCAGAGACTGTTACAGATACAGTAAAAGTTATGCCTTGATATGTTATACCTAACTTTATTGTTGTGGTTGGACCTACAAATCCGTGTGATACTGAGGCCGTGGATAGAACTTGATATGCCATTAATGCACTAGCTTTTGGTAGAGTTGGCATTAAGGTGGCTAGGGAGATAGACATGATAATTACGATTCCTGCTATTATCTTGTTTTTCGTTTGCATCTTATACATCGATTGCATATACCGCACTTGATCTACACTACGTGAATGTTAGGGGTATTAAAATTTTTTGTTCTTGAGGTTGGGCGGAGAATGCTTGTGCCATGGTGTGGGTTGTGCTTGAGTTGTTTATAGGTCTGGTGTAGTACTGGTATGGGTGTGGGGTTTTCCAAGGGTTTTTCGGTAGGGGTCTGCAAGTGGGTTTTCATGTACATGTTGCTGTGTGGTGTAGACTAGGAATAGGCTTTGACTTATAGCAAAACGCTCTTTTTGGACGCAGATTTAAAGACAGCTATGAGAGGTTTCATCGCTATACTGTATCGCAGCTTGTTGAGAGGTGTACGGCTTCGTAAATTCGTTTGTTTTCCGATTTCCAAGGTTTTTATTGGCTAGTCTATCCCGGGACGCTTCTAATGTTGTTACATGCTATAGGGTCTTCTGGTCTTTTTGCCTACAGCTCGTCTCTGAAACGCTGAAGACCTTCGGCAAGGTCTAGTGCAGACTGTGCCAGCGTTGTGTTTGAGGCTGTGGCTGTTCATCTTAATCATAGTTGTAGCTGTTTGCACCTCTATTGCTCTCGGCATCTATGCTTATACACCGAGCCACAGAAAATGTTCGTTAAATGCATTGCTATTGTGAGGCTTGAGGACGCGATAAGCTATGGGAAGACAGGGCCTTTCGGGGGAGCTGTTATTACGCCTAACAATGCCAGGTACCACATAGACTCTGTTCCAGTTGATCCACAGTCAAAAAGCTGAAGAGATGCTGTGGAAGAAAGATCAAAGTATAGAAAGTATAGATAGTGATAGAGCCAAAGTAACCACATATAGCCATAGTGGCTAAGATAGCCAAAAGGCAAACTCTGAGGGGCACGAGAAGACAAACTTTTTCTGCCCATACATTCTTTCATCGTGGCCTAGAACAATTGGGCAGGCATAAACTTATCGGAAATGCCGTCAATTCTATAAATATTTTGTGGCGGGCCCGCGGGGATTTGAACCCCGGACCACCGGCTTAGAAGGCCGGCGCTCTCTCCTGGCTGAGCTACGGGCCCTTTGTGTTTTTGTGGTGGCTGTTGATACTCTTTTGTTTTTGGAGGGTTTTTTAGTTTTGCTTCTCCAATTTTGCTATTCGTTGTGTTGCCATGCTATTTTTCCGTTGACTATCGTGTATTTTGCTATGTGTATAGAGTTCAGTATGGTGTTTGCCATGTCTTTTTGAACCTCGTGTTTGTTTATCTTGAATATTGCTATGTCTGCCTGTTTACCGATTTCTATGGTGCCTGCATCGATGTTTAGTGCTTGGGCTCCGCCTTTTGTGGAGTAGTGTAGCACATCCTCTGTATGTGGGTAGAGCCCCCATGTCTTTGCTGAGTAGACTGTTTGCAGTGCTATAATGTCGTACAGTATCGATGTTCCTATTCTTTTCCAGATGTCGTCTATCCCTATACTAATCCACTTTAACCTGAATAGCTGTGGGTGTACAGAGCCTAGGATGCCGGCCATAGAGTCTGCATATGGCGCTATAGAGATGCTTGCCTCGCTTTGCACAAGCTCTTCTATCTCCCATGTCGTGGCCCATGAGAAGTGGGCTAGACATGTCCGCCTTGTTAGAAGCCCTGTTTTGGCTAGGTGCTTGACTATCCACTCACCTTTCTTCCTGTAGTACGCCAGCACATCCGAGATTTTCTGCGGCATTATAACCTGTATGTTTATGTTGTTTCTAGAGGCAAAGTCGCTAACGAAGCTCAGAACATCGGTGTTTGTATCCCCAGTTAACTTGATGTTTATTGCCGGTATGCACAACCCTCTCCTCAGGTTCTTGGCCATATCAAGCTTTTTCAGATCGTCTTCAGAGCTGATTAGAGGCCCTATGGAAATCCTCAAACCAATTTCATTTGCTTTATCACAAAGCAGATCAGCATATTGCTCATCGACTATGTGAACTGCTGTAAAGCCGTGTTTGAGTAGCGTGGCCAAAGCCTCTCTAACCACATCATCGACGCCGCCAACGATATTGTTTGACAATAGGTGGGTGTGGCTACTCACAAAACCTGGCATTGCTATAGAATCTCCACACTCTAGAATTTCATAGCCGTGAATATCCTTGCATTCGCCCACACAAGAAATGGTATCTCCATCGATGACTATACTGCTGTTCTCAACGATATGGAGAGGCTTAAAAGACTTCACAACATATCTACATCTCTTCACAACTATGCCCATATCCACCAACTACAACAATTTATAAATCACATACAGCAATCTGTAGAAAAGGTAAAAAAGGTGCTGATAGGTGCTGAGAGCACAGTTCATATCAAAGAAAGAGATTAGAAATATTTTAGAGGAGCTTCAAAAAAGAGCTGAGATAGACCCCCAGTTCATAGACTATCTAAAAGAGTTTGAAGACGATGTTAAAAAGGTTGTGGAAGAGAAGTTCGAGATTGTTGTTTTTGGAGCCACACCAGCTCTGTTCAAGACCCAGAAAACATCGTTCTACATGCCAACGCTTTATGCAATAAACGTAATGTACAATACGAAAAAAGTTGCTATAGTCCCTGCAGTTGTTGTTGACGAAGGTGCTGTGAACCACCTTAAAAATGGGGCCGACGTTATGATGCCAGGCATCAGAAAAGTTTTGAAGGGATTCACACAAAACTCTATCGTAGGCGTCTTAGAGCCTTCAGAAAAATATTTCTTGGTTGTTGGCTACGCATTGACAGACTCAACACAGATTGTGCCAGGGGCCAAGGGCAAGGCAATCAAGAATGTGAGCCACATAGACGATGATATATGGAGAGCCTCTCTGCAAATAGCAAAGACCTTGTCTAGCAGATGACCAACATATTTGGCGTCTATCAGTCTCAGCTTCCCAGCGCCATGCTGTAGATCTCCTCCAATCTCTATGTAGCCTATCTAGCAACTCTAAACTCCTTTTCGAACTCGATGCTGTAGAAGCTTATCCCCGTCAGCTCACCCAATATCTCAATACGTACAACATGCTCCGGCTTCCTGAACTCGATTTCAGCTATACCCAAAGCCTCGATTAACTGTCCCAAATACCTTGATAGTTTTGAGCAGGAGTCTATAGACCAACCCCTCTTTCTACATTTAAAAACAAGCTTGATGGGCTTGGAGACATTGGATAGCAGAAGAAGCTCTAGTACACATTTCGATATGTCCTCATATGAGGTTTTACATGTGGCATGTATGGGGATGACCCAATAGCATCTAATATTATTTCTAACCAAGGTTTTGACAATCTGAAGAGGGTCATAGTCTTTCTCAGCATAGACTAGAACAACTCCACCTCTTTCAATGGGTTCACACCTAACGCCAGCAAAGGAGAACGCCAATGCGTTTTCTATATCCTCACATGCTTCGTGCTCTACATCGATATCTGTTGTTGCAATAGCTTTTAGATCAGCACTCTTGACACCAATCACAGGATGTCATCACGCTCGTGTATCATCATCATAGAATCTGTGTTGATTAGCCACTATAAAAGTTAATAACCTAAACACTAATAAAAATAGTGTAGTTGAAGCCGGGCTTTGTGCGCGGGGGTGCCCGAGCTAGGTCAAAGGGGGCGGGCTTAAGACCCGCTGGCGTAGGCCTGCGTGGGTTCGAATCCCACCCCCCGCACTAAACCCTCTCCAATTTTTGGTGGTGTTAAATGTCGTTGCATGAGATTTCAGCTAAGCTAAGAGATGGCTATAGGGTTGTTAGAACCGTCTTGATATTGTCACTTGTTGGTATGGTAGCAGAGTTTCTATTTGCTTACCTCACTGGCTCTATGATACTCTACACAGATTTTGTTCACTGGGCTATAGACGCGTCGCTCGAGTTCATGACTATGATCGCTCTATACCTTGTTAGCAAAACTTTGAAGAGGTTTTCGTGGGGTATTCTATATCTAGAGTCCTTCCTTATCCTATTAACATCTATATCCATAATATCTGTGTATATCATAAGCTTCGTGGAATATGTCAACAACATTGTTTTGAATGGTGGCAATACAAAAGTTACGACAGTAAACCCATTTCTATCTCTTGTCACTTTGGCAGGAGGATTCCTAACTTTCTATGCCTTTCTAATCCTCAGAAAAGAGTATGCAAAGACAAGATTAGAGATCCTCAAGTCTGAGTATATCCATGCCCTAATAGATATCGCAGCATCTGCCATAGCATCTATAGGCGTTGTCGTTACAGCATTGACTAGAAGCCCGTCGGTAGAGCTACTAACAATTGTCGCAGGTCTTTTCTTCGCTTTGCACAGCATAGCCAATGTAATTGAAGACTCTGTAAAGTCTATTATTGGTGTGGAAGGGGATAAGGAGCTTAAATATGATATCATGTCTGAGATATCCGGTTTAGAGAATGTGAGAATAAAGAACGTCGATGTTAGAAAAATAGGCTCGTTCTACATAGTTACAGTAGATCTTTATGTGGATCCCAGTGCAACGCTGTTAGAGCTCAATAAGCTCAGAACAAGGATAATAAAGCTTTGCAGAGGTATTAGCGAAATGATATACCATGTCGATGTGGTGTTCCGCCCAGATCCAGAAAAGTACAAAAGCATCAAAAAAGCTAAATCTAGAAAAGGTAGAAAGAGGGAGCAGATAAGCTAGTGAAAGTGTAATACTATGGAGCATACAGAGACTAGTGGTAGTAGAAAAACAAAGTTCGGTGTATATGTACCACCGGAGCTGGTACAAGAGCTAGAGGAATTGATGAGCGCTCTCAGCATAGATAACAGGTCTAAGCTTCTCCAAGAAGCTCTAAGACTCTTTATCATAGAGAATAGGTGGAACATAGCCAAAGAGGTTGTTGGATCAATCAACGTCTTGTACAATCATGAGATAGGGGATAGCGACAAGGAACTTACCGAAATCCAGCATAGATTCCTAGACATAATAGTCTCGGCAATGCATGTCCACCTAGACAAGGAGAGGTGCCTGCTCATAATAGCTATAAGAGGCTCTAGCGAAAGGGTGAAAGAGTTGCTGGGCAGCATACACAGTGTAAAAGGTGTTCTACTAGTTAGACCAGTGCTCATGTCAATGCAATAACATCTCTATATGCAAATGTTGATCCATCGCATGCAAATCCGGGGGTGTGAAGCGTGTTAAAGCCTTCTCTACATGTTGCAAAAACAAGTCCACTGTCGTAGGAGACCTCCCTTACAATTTTCATATATGAGAACCTAAGCCTTTCATCTAGATATCTATAGCCTTGCACAACAGTTGAAGAAGCCTCGAAATACATGTGTCTAAACTCATCTGCAGCCCTATCGCCATGTAGCATTCTAACAGCATTCAAAACTTTCTTAAAGTCTATTGGCTTGGCCTTGTATGTAGAGGAGGTTATCTGAACAGCCCCCGCAGATGCAACAGCATCAACAACATGTTTTATATTCTCATAAGAGTCGTTTACAAACGGTATTATAGGATCTAGTCTAACAGCTACGCTAATGCCATTGGCAGCTAGAATCCTTATAGCCTCTAACCTTTCGGAGGGTGCCGGAGCCCCGGGCTCTATAATCCTCGCTATTCTATCATCTAACGTTGTTATCGTCATAGCCACAGCAACTCTATCCCTATAGCGTTGCAGAATATCGATGTCGCGAACAATAAGACTGCTCTTAGTTGTTATCAGAATCCTCATACCGGCCTCCAAAAGCTTTTGCAAAGCCCTGCGAGTAAGCCCCAACTCCCTTTCAGGCCAGGTATATGGATCGCTACTGCTTGACAGCTCCACTAGAGCATCTTTTGGCATTCTGCTCAAATCCTTTTCTAGGAGAGTTAAAAGATCTTTCTTGGGTCTTGGACTAAAATGCCTAGGTATGTAGTTTGCTGCATAGCAGTATAAACAAGCATGGGAACACCCCGTATACGGGTGAAGAACATACTTCAGTGGGCATGTGCACAGTGGCGATATCCAGGGGTCAAAAGGCTTTAACACCTTAAGCGTTGACTGTCTTGGAAAAATCCTCGGCACATCTAGAGCCAAGGTCTAGCCCACCTAGTCTCTGCAATCTATGGCCTCTCTTCATCTAGTCTATGAATACTTTTATACCTTACCCATTATACAGCTACTATGTGATTAATCATGAAGAAAAAGACGCTACTGTTATTAACACTAGCATTTATAGTGGTTCTCACAGCAATAGCCCAGGGCAAAATACATGCAGAGCCAATAGAACAGGTAACAACAACCACTACTACACAAGCTATAACAAACACAACAACCACAAGAAACACAAATGTGACAACAATAACAATTACAGAAACAAGTCCGACAACAATATTTGCAACAACCACAATCCCTGTATTCTTTTCCTATACTACCACACGCCTTGCAACAGTGGTCATGGGGCTAGAACCACATCTAGCAATATTATTGACAATGATATTCATAATCATAGCGCTTCTAGTTGGCTATGCAATAGGTCTGAAGACACGTAGAGAAACTGCACCACCTCCAGTACAGCCCAAGCCTGCTAAGAAGGCAAGAATATAAAGTTTTTGCGACCATCTTACACCGTCTGTATATAGATTGTGGTGTAGAAAGGGTGTTTCTAGGCTTGACAGAAATGTGAACCAAGAAACATTACACATATTTTGTATTATAAACCCAAAAACGCTGTTAGACCTGCCCGCGGTTGCGGAGATATTGTAGTAGCTCTTGTGGTGTTGGCTCTCTACCATATTCATTCTTAAAGTCTTGTATGGCAGATTCTATGTGCTGCCATGCCCTCTTTCCAGCAAGGCAAAAGTCTGGTATGAATGGTTTTGGTGGGTTTGGCGGAGACCAAGATGCTATGATGTCTTTCTGAATGTCTTCTACAGCAAATGGATAGGATAAACATGAATATGGTTTGCTCCTGTGTATAGTGCATTTCCAGCCATTCTGAAAAGGGCAAGGCCTTGGAATATAATGTTTGTTATTTGATTTCACCAACTTGCTTATGTCTACACCACTTTCAATTAATTCGCTTATATCAAAGTCCATTAGTTCTATTGCCGACCCCATTTTACAGCACATACCGCCACATTTTCTGCATTCCTCCCCCAAATCTAGAAGCACATTCATAGCAATTTGATAAACTATTAGATATGCTATTGCAGTAGCCTCCTTTATCTCCAAGCCAGATAGAAACTCTATTACAATCTCAGCTGCCTTCATATCACCCTTCAAGGCCTTTTTTGTAATGAAATGTATTTGATTTGCGTCAAAGCCTATCTGCATTGTCATCACGAATGTAGGCACTCGTCTATAGCCTGCGCCACCTGCTTATCCATGTCTAAAAGGGTTGCTAGAACACTTGATGCCATAGCCGCTGAAAACGGGCCTATAAGCTCTTTGCTCCATCTAATCTTTGTTGAAAGAGAGAGAAACACTATAACAAGTTTTATGGCTATGGAGTTAACATTGCTAAGCAGATTTGACAGCCCAGCCAAGATCCTCTCGTCACCGCCAATATATTCAAAGTGGTCTCTCAGCATATTCAACTTGTTCCTCAATTCAACAAGTCTATTGAGAATGTTTGTTGCTGTGTGGACCAGCGATTCTTTATTGCTATCATCAACAGCTATTCTATGAACGTTTTTCGTGAATGAGTCTAGGGATGTGCGGATGTTTAACGCTATATTTCTTATTGTTTTCAGCTCTTGGGCCATCCGATCATCTTCTGGTCTAGGCGATTTAATTGTGTAGACCATTCTCGTAATCGCATCAATGATTCTAGAAACATCGTCTAGTGTAACACAACATAAGCCCTGTTTTAAGCATAGAACATCAGATTGAGCATATGGGCTCTTCATCCCATTCACACAAGTCATTGGCTGCCCACGTCATCATCGAATAACAGTAGTGTTTCGAAACTTTATTTGCTTTTAAGTCGATATGGTAGATGTGTGAGGTCTATGCATATAATTACCGCTTTATTTATGTCTATTTTGATGTTAATGTCACCTATTTCTCTACACCTTAACACTAATGATGAGAGTGAAACAAGGTGCGTATACGTGTATTTTCTTGCAATTTCTGAGCAGACAAACAGTGGAGAGGCCATACCTGTAAAGATATGTTTAACGCCCTCAACACTGTTTAGCATATCCATAGCTGGTACAGAATACGATGACAGTTTGTTCAATTCATTTATTGTTGCAGGCTATGTGCTCAATAAACTCTGTGGGGCTAGTCTAGGCAGGGTTGAGGTGCATATGCAGAATGTTGCAAAAGCTAAAGGCTCTAGCGCTTCTCTTGCATTTGCAATAGCTATCCACAGCATTCTTAAAAACTATGCAAACACATCTGTAGGTGCAACTGGGGTTGTATCAATAGACGGCTTTATAGATGCTGTGGCAGGCTTAGACAAGAAAATAGGTGCTGCAATTAGTGCTGGGGTAGAGAGAGTTTATGTACCTTTGATAAACGGTGTCAATGCCAATGATACTATAGTGCCAATCGCATCAATTCTTGATGTATGTAATATTAGTGCCAGCAACACCACACCTTATGTCAATGAGAAGCTTCTTAACATTGTGAACAGCTATTTCAAGAACGTTACAAGCTATTTCATTAACGAATCTATTAGAATTGCTAACAACCTCGACGACACATCCGTATACAGATATGTGAAAACCATGGAAAACAATACGTTGAAAGCCATTGGTAAAGGTCATTGGTATACTGCTGCAAGTGTTGCATACTCAACTTTTATAACAGTATTAGAAAAGTATTTAGCTAGAGAAAAAGAAGAGACTCTAAATAGATTTATCTCGCTTTGTGAAAACGGTTTGTATAACATCACCAAGATGTTAAATGAAGTGAAGAGTGTCAGAGCTGAAGCCATTCCATTTCTTATAATGACAATTGATAGAGCTGCTCTAGCCAAGTACTATCTCGATACAGCTAATAAGAGCCCACACCCGAACCCGACTGCCATTGCAAATGCCTATGGGAGGGTGGTAACAGCGTTGCAGTGGCTAATCTTAGCAAAACTAGTTAACTCATCATCGTCTGGAAGGATCTATAGTTTTAGAAGCGTTGAGAATGCATTGACAAGGGTTCTAAATATCGTTAGCAGTATTGTGGAATTCGATGGGAATTACACTATTCTGTCACTTGATGGTATAGCGAACATGAGGTCATTTCAATACACTAGACTTTCAAATGCATCGAAACAGCATGTCAAAAACTCTTTAAATAATTTGCTTAAGGTATATATGGGTATCCTTGGCGAAAATCTTAGCATTGTGCCATACCTATATTACCAGTATTCCACGGATATAGATGATATTAGCAGCGTGTATCTGTTGTCGATTGCTACGCTAACTGCAGGTGTTACAAGCATGGTTTTAGATGTGGCAAGCAACACATCTGGTACACTTTCAGGGAGCCTTCTCGACATAGTTCTCTATGAAAGCATATTCCTGTTTATTGTATTGGCTATAATCATTAGAGAGCTATTTAAGGTAATCGAGTAGGGTCTTCGACTTTGATTTCTCCTTTCTAATCTCCTCTGCACCACTAACAATCTCATCAATGACACTTTTTATGAGTTTCATATCATTTTCGAATATAGATCTCAATTGCGGGTTGTACAATGCTGCAGCAGGATGTATAGTGGGTATCGCATGTAGTTGCATACCCAGAATCTGTAGCGTGTACTTCTTACCCCTCATCTTCATTACCCCACCCCATTCACGATTAGCCATAGAAAAAATTGTTTTTCCGGCCACATTACCCAATGTGACAATTATCCTTGGTTTCAATAGTAGTATCTGAGATTTTAGAAATATGTTACAAGCATTTATTTCCTCGTCTTTAGGCTCTCTATTCCCAGGGGGCCTGCATTTAACAACATTAGTTATGTACACATCTTCTCTTCTCATACCATAGCTCTCCATAACCATAGTCAAAAGCTTTCCCGCTGCTCCAACAAATGGTCTCCCCATCTCATCTTCTGTTGCGCCAGGAGCCTCACCAACAAACATTATGCTAGAATTCTTGTTTCCCTCTCCTGGAACTGGATTGCGTCTACTCTTGTACAGGGGACATCTGGTACATCTTCTAATTTCATCCTCCAGCAATTCCCAAGTTGAATACAGTTGGTCACTATCCGTTGTTAGCACCCCCAAACACTTAATTATGTATGCTTAGCAACAGCTTATTATCTCTCCCACCTCATATCTAATTAAAGCTAATAAAGCTTTACAATGATAGATCATGTATTCAGATAATGGTGATAATGGTATGGGGCTGAAGCACAAAAAGTATGTATATGTAGAGAGAAGCGATGGAGCCTATGTGAAGGTGAGGGTTTTAAAGAGTAGACAGGAAGATGAAACAAAATATATTGTTGTTGGCCCCAAGGTTAATAAACCGCCAAGCAATGCAACCATTATTAGTGAGAGCCAGCTACCAGACGCTGTAAAAACAAAACTGTATGAGGTTTAGATAGTAAAGCTGATGATGAGGTCGACGTTGTCGGAATAGTGACGAGGGGTCGATAAACTGAAGTTGTTTTGAGAACTTGTAATAGCTACAACAAAAACAACTTTCTTCGGCAAGTGCAGTAATTAGGTAAATCTGCTAAACCTACCATTCCAGATTCTGTGAGCTGTCTTGCCTTGGGATTCGAAAACCCGTTGACATATATCCACACAGTTCTGCTATGGTCATTCTCATCAATTATATGTTTGACGAATACTGGGCTCCAGCCCCTTATGGGAAAATCGAGTGTTGCTATAATGGTACAAGTGTCTAACTCATTTTCTAGTTTATTTGAAAGTGCTTCCAAGGTCGATGGATATAGATATGCATATACTATTGTTGGCTTCGGCTTTATGTTTGCCAGATCCACAGAGAAAAAGTCTTTGCATATAACATCAATTTTGTTCTCCATTCCATGCACCCTAAATGCTAGTTGCGCCACGTTACACAGAATCCTGTTGATCTCAATACATATTGTGTGGGCACCTGCCTTGGCAAACTCTAGAAGTACTCTTCCATCTCCGCAGCCAAGATCTAAGACAACGTCGCTGCTATTTACACCTAGCCCATACTTCAAATACTCTATTGGGGTTTTGGGAGATGGAATCCATGGAACTGTAGACATATTAGCCTTTCCTTCGATTTTATTGACTGGATTTTACATGTGCTGAAAGCGCTCTTCGCTGAGTTATGATGAAGAGCAATCCAGCTGAGTTTTTAACTTCTACACCTAATTCTGGGCTGTGCAGAAGCTGGTTTGAGGCGTTGACGATGTCTACTACGCACAGGTTTTGGCGTTTTGTTGAGATTGGGGTAGATCCGTATCTCACAGAATATCGATATGATGTGACAACAACGCTTAGCGATATAAGAGCCAAGTATAGCTATCTAGAGAAAGGAGGGGAGGCAAAAGAGAGATTTTCTGTTGCTGGAAGAATTATGGGGATTAGAAGGCATGGCAAGATAGTTTTTGCTGTACTAGACGATGGTACAGCACAGCTACAGATAGTTTTTAGACATGATGTTCTAGGTGATGCAATGTGGAGGCTAGTTGAATTGCTTAACGTTGGTGACATAGTAGGTGTTAGAGGGAGACCTATTAAAACTCTTCGCGGAGAACTATCACTACTTGTCGAAGAGTTCAAGGTATTAGCTATTACATGGAGAGACTTCCCCGAGAAATGGCATGGACTAGCAGATTCTGAGAAAAGATATAGAATGAGATACCTTGACATGATGCTAAACGAAGACGTTAGAAAGGCTATAATATCCATGTACAAAATAGAGAAGGCATTTAGAGACTTCCTCGATTCAAGAGGTTTTATAGAGATTCATACACCAAAGCTACAAGCGGTGTATGGAGGGGCTCTAGCAAGACCATTTGTAACAAGAATGTATGCCCTTGATAGGGATGTTTATCTAAGTATAGCGCCAGAGACATATCTGAAGAGAGCTGTTGTAGCCAACCTCTTTAAGGTGTATGAGATTGCCGTTTGCTTTAGAAATGAGGATATAGATGCCCAGCACTACCCAGAATTCGTACAAATAGAGATATACCAAGCCTTCTCAGATTGGCTAGACATGATGAAGCTTGTAGAGGAAATGATTTCCAGTGCTATAAAGACTGTTTATGGCGACTATAAAATTGAGGTGAGTAGAGGAGAGGAAAAAGTAGTCCTCGATTTTAACCCGCCATGGACTAGAATAACTATAGAGGATGCCATAGAAAAATTTGGCAACATAAAGATAAAGGGGAAGGACTACAACGAATTGATAGAAATCGCTAAGAGCCTAGATATAAAAATTGATGATCCGAGGAGAGGAAAGATCATAGAAAAGATCTTCGAGAAAGTTGCAGAACCAAAAATAGTCCAACCAACATTCATAACAATGTTCCCTAGGGATGTATCCCCTCTTGCAAGGCCATCGAGAGAGGATCCAGAGTATGCTGAAAGATTCGAGATCTTCATAAACGGTCTTGAAGTAGGAAATGGCTACAGCGAGCTCAACAACCCCATTGTACAATACTATTTCTTCAAGAAGGAAGAGGAGCTGAGAATAAAGAGCAAGGAAAAATTTGGGGAGGTAGAACATCACCCAATGGACAAAGACTATGTTAGAGCTCTAGAATATGGCATGCCACCAACCGCAGGGGTTGGAATAGGCATTTACAGACTTGTTATGATTCTCCATGGTCTTCCATCGATAAAGGATGTCATACCCTTCACCATAGTCGAACAAGACGATTTCAAGACCATTGCAGAGCAGTATAACGATATTTTGAACTACTATGTGGATAGACTCAAACTTGATAAGATATAGCCACGGCATTGAAATTAATATACCGAGTAAAATAGTTATTTTAAGTTTAGAAGGCGACTAGAATGCCAATAGGACCTGCTGAAATTTTTGGAATATTCCTTCTAATCATGATAATAGCTATAATACTCTCGAAATCCATTAGGATTGTTAGAGAATGGGAGAGAATGATTGTTCTAAGACTAGGGAAATATGTTGGGATTAGAGGACCTGGTCTAGTTTTCTTAGTGCCATTCATAGATAGAGGGATAATTGTTGATACAAGGATAAACACTGTTGATGTTCCTAAACAGGATGTTATAACAAGAGATAATGTAACCGTTAGAATAGATGCTGTGGTCTATTACAGAGTTCTAGACCCTGAAAAAGCTGTAATGAAAGTGAGGGACTATAACTATGCCATTGCAATGCTTGCACAAACAACTATAAGAGATGTGGTGGGGCAACTAGAATTAGATGATATACTGGCTCGCCGTGAGGAGATCAATAAGAGGGTTCAAAGCATAATTGATGAGATTACCGAGCCTTGGGGAGTCAAAGTTTCTATGGTCACCTTGAGAGCAGTTGAATTGCCGGAGGGTATGATAAGGGCTATGGCCTATCAGGCAGAAGCTGAGAGGATTAGGAGGGCGAGGATCATCGAAGCCGAGGCTGAAAGGTCTGCAGCAAAGATATTGCTAGAGGCTGCTTTGACCTATGAGCAGCATCCTGTGGCGCTTAGGCTTAGAGAGCTTCAGACATATGTTGATATTGCAAAAGAGAAGAACGTGATAATAATCACTGAGAGCGGTATCTCTAAAACAGTTGCAGAAGCTGTTGCATCGTCGCTGGCCATAGGAAAGATGAAACCTAGTGAAACAACAGGTAAAGAGTAGAACGCCATGAAATTTGCAGACATATCTAAAGCAACTGTTTTTGTGCTTTTGGCGTTCTCATTCACAATAACACTTGTACAAAGCAGCATAGCGAACTCTCAGACGGGATCAAATGCTGTTCTAATAAGAATACAAGGGTCGATGGAAACAATAGATGTTCCAACAGAGCTTTACATCAAAGAGGCTTTGTCGCTTGCCGAGCAACGAAACGTGCCACTAGTAGTTGTGGTAGACAGTTATGGTGGCTACATGGACTCTATGATCAACATCGCTAATGCCTTTCTGAATGCGAGAATCCCCGTACTGGGTTATATAGCCGACAAGGCGATGAGCGCTGCAAGCATAATTGTACAGCCAATGCACATCGTGGGTATATCGCCATATGGTGTTATAGGTGCTGCTCAACCAATATCAGTAAACCCTGTTACAGGCCAGTATGAGTTTATCAATGAGAGTAAGATAATAAATAGTGTTGTGGCTATGGCCACAAGATATGCGGAGGCTAGGGGCAGAAACTCGACAGCTGTTGTAATGTTTATTACAAAGAACCTAGTTTTAAAGGGTGAAGAAGCTGTTAGAGAAAAGGTTGTTGATGTTGTTGCAAACGATTTAAACGATTTCATAGCAAAGGTTAATGGTAGGATAGTGACGGTCGAGCATGATGGGACTAAAGTAAATTATACAATAGATATAGCAGGATTGGACGAGTTTTCCCCACCTATATACATACAGATATATGGCTATCTAAGAGACCCTACAGTAAATTCGATTCTATGGTTTATAGGGTTCTTCGGAACGTTCATAGCTCTTCTCTCTGGCAGAATAGATATTTTGCCAATCACAATAGTGTTTCTATTACTAGCATTGCTCGGAGGCTCAATAAACATAAACATTGTTGCAGTAATGCTTATAGCTCTTGGCTCTCTGCTCATTGCACTAGAGTTTATGTTTCCAACCCATGGTCTGCTAGGAGTTGGAGGAATAATATCACTTCTATTTGGGGTCTTACTCATGCCCATCTCTCCAGCTACACAAATAGCACCTAGTTTTATAGAGAGCGTCAGAACATTTGCAATAATACTTGGCGGTGGTCTCACAGGCTTCTTCTCCTTCATATTATACAAGGCTATAGAGGCAAATAGGAAAAGAAGAAGAGCTGTGTCTAAGATATCGAATAACGTAGCCAAGGTTGTTGAGCGTATAGAGCCAGGTAAAAGAGGTAGGGTGGTGTTTGAGGGTGAGTACTGGTTTGCTGAAAGTGATGATGTTCTAGAGCCAGGCGAAGAGGTTGTTGTAGTTGATAGGAAGGGCTTTGTTTTGATAGTTAAGAAAAAGAAGCAGGTTTAGTTGAAGAGAGTTATACTGCTTCACTCCTCCTCTTCTTCCTCAACCTTGGGCATTGGTACAGCAGCAACCCTTTCTCTAATCGCATTCATTATTTTTAGCGCTTCATCATAGCTTACATGCTTAGCTGTCTGCATGACTGCCGACAATGTCGTTTTTAGGGATTCCTCAACTGTTTTGCCGGGCTGTATCTCAAGCCTTATCTTCTCAAATATTGCGGGGGTCGGCTCTATCACAGCCCCTCTCTTCAAAATCGCAAGAGTGTCGTTAACCGGTGTTAGAATTGCTGCGCCCACCTCCCTCTCGCCAAGCTTTATTGCGAAAACCACATCGCCATCAAATGTCTCGCCAAGTTTCGTTACATCGTATGCCACAGCAGCTAAAGCAACTTCAGATGCCTTTGACACCAGCTGTTTTACAATAGAGTCTACCTGTTCTTGGGGAACCCTTCTGAAAACCTCTACAGATAGGGTATCCCACTTCCACACAATATTCTTATTCGCCTCATCCACTTCATATTCAATTCTAATTCTGACAACATCGCCTTTATCGATCTTGAGTTGCTCAACAAACACAGAATATAGTAATCTGTTTAGCTGGGCCACTGCAAACGCTATCTTCTGCCCCCACTCCTTGTCCCTTCTTATATAGTCCCTAAGCTGAGCAAACATTGTCCTCCTGATCTTATCAGCATATGCACCAGCTATTACAAACCCAGAGCTTAGCCTAGCCACAGTCTCACCCGATAATACGTTTTCTGGTAAAAACTCAAAAACTTATCTGATTTATGAACATAGAGAGTGACCTAAATAAATGGGTGTCATAATGAAAATAGACAAACCGGAAATAGTTGTTGAGCCTCCTGGTCCAAAAGCGAAAAAGATTATTGAGATGCATAGCAATCTCATTGCAACAACAACACATGATCCAGAAAGCTTGCCGCTAGTCATTGAGCGTGGTGAAGGAGTTTGGCTATATGATGTTGATGGCAACAAATATTTAGATTTCTCATCGTCAATATCCGTCTCTAACCTTGGATATCCAACACATCCAGAAATTAAGAAAGTTGTTATTGAAATGCTGGATAAGCTTGCCCATGCCGCTGGAACCGATTTTTATAACCCATATCAGGTTGTTTTAGCTGAGAAGCTTGTTTCGATATCCCCTGGCAATTTTAAGAAGAAGGTATTCTTCTGCAACAGCGGAACAGAGGCTATAGAGGCGGCAATGAAGCTTTTGAGGCATTCCACAAATAGGAAGTATTTCATAGCCTTCATAGGAGCTTTTCATGGAAGGACAATGGGTTCTCTCAGCCTAACAGCTTCGAAACCTATACATAGAAAAGGTTATATGCCCATGGTCGAAGGGGTTATCCATGTTCCATTTCCAAATCCATATAGAAACCCCTGGGGGATAGACGGTTATGAGCATCCAGATGAGCTCATCAATAGGGTTATAGACTATATAGACTACTGGGTATTCCAGCACATTGTATCTCCAGATGAGGTTGCAGGCATATTTTTCGAGCCTATACAAGGTGAGGGAGGATATGTTGTACCGCCCAAAAACTTCTTTGTAGAGCTATCAAAACTAGCTAAAAACTATGGAATAATGCTTGTAGATGATGAGGTTCAGATGGGGCTTGGCAGAACAGGCAAAATGTTCGCAATAGAGAACTTCAATGCAGTCCCAGACATCATAGCCTTGGCCAAGGCTTTGGGCGGCGGATTTATACCCATTGGAGCAACGATATTTAGGTCTGAGCTAGATTTTAAGCCAGGTGCTCACAGCAATACTTTTGGAGGTCATGCCCTGGCCTCCATGGTGGCGCTCAAAACAGTTGAACTTGTAGAGAAGTATCTGCCTAATGTAAATAAACTTGAGAAACTATTTAGAGAGAAACTATCAACGCTAAAAGAGAAATATCCTGTTGTTGGCGATGTAAGGGGAATAGGCCTTGCTTGGGGAATAGAATTTGTCAAGGACAGAAAGACTAAGGAACACGATGTTAAAACCAGGAACAGAGTGCTATACGAGGCTCTTAAGAACGGTCTTGCACTTCTTGGATGTGGAAAAAGTAGTATAAGGATAGCCCCACCGCTGATAATATCTGAAGAAGAGGCTTTAATCGGCTTAGAAATTCTAGAGATAGCTATAAAGAATGCTACAAGGTAATTTTATGAAGATAGAGGTTGAACTAGTTGAAACATATAGATATGAAGGTATTCCTGGAACAAGATTCAGGTTTAGAATCAAGGGAACGAATATATACTTTAATGTCACAGCAGACAATTTAGAAGAGGCGGCAGCAAAAGTTGAGCAAATGATTAGAAATCTAGAGCTTGACAAATATTTAGAGAAGGTGATGAAAGATGACGACAAAAAAACTTAGATGTATGGTATGTGGAAGGCTATTTCATGATGGACAAGGAGTAAAAATTGTTGCAGGTGGGAAAGAGCTTTATTTCCATTCAAAAACATGTGCACTAAAATTCTTTAAAAGTATGGTTCTATATATAGATCGAGAAGAGCTCGAGAAATCCGTTTCAGCAACACTAAAAGAGTTTGAGAATAGACTTAAAGAAGTTGAAGAGAGGAGTAGAAAAAGGATAGAGGACATGCTATAAAATCTATGTTCTCGGCGAATAAATGGGGCACAATGCACAGACATAAAATGCAGAATTAACGTTGAATCTTGTTATCCCATCTCTATCAATTACCGCACTATCACCAAGATTCTTCTTAACCTCATCAGCAACTTCTTTTGGCATTTTCCAACCCATACAAACACCATTTGAATTCATCTTACATGTCAACATCTTCCAACGACCAATCAAATTACTAATATATGCAAAATTCTTTGCTTGTTGCACTACACTACTTAGACTATCTATGTTACGTATTAATTCCTCGATCTTCTGCCTAAGTTCAACAACATTTTGATGCGGCATAAACTCTGCCAAGAGATTTGCCTCCGAAACATTTTGTGACATCTAACACACCATCATAAAATTAACCAGTGAATAGATTAAAAATCGAGAGACTCATTAATACAAAAATTTTAGAATACACCTATAGGCCAGGATGTGGAGACAATTCTATATTATTTAAATCCAACTGCTACAAAATGAAGATCTGCCGATGGAAACATTGAAATCTTCGAGAGGTAAAGGCCACCTCTAATTTCAAATCAAGCCTACCTAAAACCACACTAAAGGTGTTATCATTATAGTTAGAGATGGAAAAACAAAAACTTTTCTACACCAAGCTACTTTCTCTGTGCCAGCATATTGTCTAGCGCAAGTAGCGCTGCAGGAGAATCTTTAACTAGCTTTACTTTTGCTAGTAAATCAGCTGCGTTTTTCTCCTCCTCAACTTGTTCGTCTATAAACCACTTCAGAAATGACTCTGTTGCTTTATCTCCCTTGCTCCTTGCTAGCTCCACCAAGTTCCATATCTTCTTGGTGTTCTCTGTTTCTGCTCTATAGAACTCCTCAATAGCTTCTAAAATGCTGCCCCAACCAGATTTTGGTTTTGGCACCTCAAATAGTTCTACTCTGCCACCCCTATCAATGATATAGCTGTAGATCTTCATAGCATGTTCAAGCTCTTCTCGAGCCTGAACCTTAAAGTAGTGAGCAAAACCACTAAGACTTAGTTCATCAAAGTAGCTGGCTATAGAGAGATAGAGATACGCATTCTGAAGCTCCTGATTGAGTTGCCTATTAAGTGCTTCTAAAACCTCTCCACTAAGCATATCATTTCACCAGCTGTAACCATTATGTCATAAATTATATTTAAATATAACTTTCTTGACCAAACTAAAGTCAAAAGGTATTGAACATTGCATTTTTTCTAACTAGCTTATCCTTCAATCTTCTGTTTACCAGTCTTCGCAACTCTTATGAAAGGTCTTGAAGTAGAGACTAATGTTCTTTAGGAACGTATTCAATGTTATCAAGACAACAAAAATTCATTAGTTATCAATTCATTGGTGTTAAAAAAGCGAAGGCTTTAGTTGTTATATAGAGCATTCTTTGGTGGTGCGGGGGGTGGGATTTGAACCCACGCAGGCCTACGCCATCGGGTCCTGAGCCCGACCCCTTTGACCTGGCTCGGGCACCCCCGCACTATTTCCATGTCTAGCATTCATACCGTGTTGTAAACTTTAATTTTGTGGTTTGATAAACTTATCTGTTGTTGCATTTATTATTTGATTAAGCAATACCGTTTTTCGAATTTTGGAGTAGTTTCTCTAACTTGTTTTTATCATCGACTTGTTTAAGAATGCTAATGTATAACTTTATTGCATCTCTAATGAAATCAGATCTGCTTTTATAATGATGTTTCCTGCACAAGTCTTCTATTTCGCTTAGTGTTTCAATATCGATTTTTACAGAAACGACCTTGGTTGCCATAATATCTAGTTCAATTTCAGCATTTCTATATCTCATTTATATCTACCTCCACTTTGCTACAGACAATAATTTTATGTGGCGAGCTATTTATCTATATCTATCAATGATGCCACATACCAGAAATCTATGTAGCTTCATAGTATTGCTGCAACAGCTGTGCAAAGTTTGTACCATAATAAAATTGTATAATAATGCCAGGTATTACTTTAGAAATGCTTAAAATATATTTATAAACTGCTTAAGTTAGCCTCTTATTAAGGCTCTGTTATTAAGCTTGATGCTAATTGGGTAGCCAGCTTATATATTTTTATGAAAATTAGTTATTCTTATGGGAATTTTTGATGAGATCCTCAGCTGAAGATGTTTTAGAATATCTGATCATAAAGGTGCTTGCAGGCAAGGATAATGTTGTCAATGCGCTATCTGATTACTTTATTGTTGGTGAGAGCCCTAGTGTTGTGGCATTAAAATATGGTTTGAGCAAGCATCAGGTAAGGGGATATGCGCAAAGAATCATCGAAAAAATGGGTTCTGCCACAAAGGCGAGGGTGCTTTTAAAATATGCTGTACCAGTTGTAATTAAGATTAAGCCCATTGTGAAGAAGCTCAATGGCGCATTTGTTAAGTGTATGGTCTGTGGTGAGGAGCTTCCAATACAGATTATAGAAGACCATATAAGGAAAAAGCATGCTGCTATCGTTGAAGAATACATGTATTCTACAATAGAGTTGATCAGAAGAAACATCGCTGTTGAAAGTCGTTGAGGATACAAAAGGGTTTTAAGTTCTAAGCCTGATAATACTCAGTCAAAATTATGATCAGGATTTGGACAAAGAATGAATTTCTAACTCACATCCCTAGAGGAAAGCATATTGCCATAGCTATTATGTTGATATATAGAGACTTGGCATGTGGTGGAAAGCCCTGTTTATTTGCTTCGCTTCCTTATGGTAAACATGACGATGTTGAATTCATTCAAAATATTGTCGACTCTCTTGCAAAATTGAATGAGATCTCATGTATAATAAGTTTCTGTAGCAATATCCCAATAGTTAGTAAGAGTGTCGTTGGCTTATGTAACGGCAATCACTCTGTGGCTAAGCATAGATATGATGAAGCTTTGAAATGTTTAACATTTTCAGACTTGCTGCTTGTAATATCAAATAGTGCCTTCATTCCAAGGATGCTTGCAAATCTTCTCTGCATAGCTCAGATGGAAAGCGTTGAAATCAATATTATAAATCTTAACAATACCTAGACACTTACTTTAGTTTTTTGGCCATCAGATACGCGTCTTCGCCATCGAGATAATATTCCTCAAGCCTTTTTATTATTACGAATCCCAGCTTCTCATAAAGCTTTATTGCAGGTGCATTACTAACCCTAACCTCGAGATATGCTTCTGATGCGTCATATGAATATCCTAGAGCCCCTAGAACAGCTGATAAGAGATATGTTGCTATGCCCCTCCTTCTAAAGCCTTCTCTAACAGCAATGCTTACAATGTGACCCTTCTTAACCTTTTTATTTGGATCGAAAAACGATTCTCCTTCCTCAATACGGGTTAGCACATAGCCAACAATACTATCATCAACTTCAGCAACGTAGAAAACATCGCCATACTTATTCAGATGCTCCAACCAAAATGAAAGGGGGTAGTGCTCAGGTAAACACTCAATGTTTATAGCAATAACATAGTCTATATCCTTCTCAGAGGCCGGCCTTATCCTGATATGCATAGCGCTATTCATTTCATTTACCCTTAACAACAAGATTGCATTCCACAATATTCAAAGGGATTCAGAAAAATTAAAATACTTTGTTTCAGCCTATTTTCTCATCGATTTTTATCAAATTCAATGCCTCGGCTATTTCTAAAGTCCATGCAGAAAACTCTTTTGCCAATAAATACGTTGCTGTTGCTTCATCCACATCTTCATTTAACACCTCTTTAAACACCTCTCTAGCTATACCTGGATCTATTCTCTTCATAAACCTTTGTATCAGATCCTCCATTATTTTAAGCATATCAAGAGCGTGCATCGAAACATTTCTAACTAAATCAATATCTTCTTCGTTTGGCAATACCTTTGACAAATCTATACCTCTCTTCCTGGCCTCATCAACGTATCTCCTGATTAGCTGGGGATTTTTAACAAGCTTTCCACTACTAAGAAACATATGGGTCTATAGCACCTCGCGTAATACATCAGCTAGTATGTGTATACCAATTCTTATGTCATTTTCAGATGGGTTAGAGTAGCTCAATCTCATAGCATCTAGACACTTGTCTTCATTTATGCAAAATCTTTTTCCTGGGGTGAATATTACACCTCTTTTTCTACTCAACTCCAAAATTTTTTCGGTATCAACATCTCTATTGAGTTTTAACCATGTGTAGAAGCCGCCCTTTGGGCTGGTTCTCGATACTCCATCTGAAAGCTCTTCATCTATAAGCTCTATCATTATGTCTCTTTTGAGTCTGTACAAACTCTTCGCATATTCGATTGCCTTATCAACAACACCCTTCTTAAGAGCTGTCTCAACTATTAGTTGGCTTAGAGTAGATGTTCCTAGATCCATGAATTGTTTCATTATATGCATTTTCTTTGCTGTTTCATCATCACCGACTATGATATATCCCATGCGCAGACCCGGCGCCAAAATTTTGCTAAAGGAGGATAGATAGACAACACTACCCGATTTATCTATGGATGCTATGGGTTTTGGTGCTTCCTCTTCAAAAGTTAAGAGGCCGTAGGCATCATCTTCAACTATGACAAAGTTATATCTTTCTGCAAGCTCTAAGAGATATTTTCGCCTCTCTTCACACATTGTTGTTCCTGTAGGGTTCTGAGCTATTGGCATTGTATAAACAAGTTTAATTCTCTTACCTTCTCTACCATATCTCTTGATAGCATCCTCCAACATCTCCACTTTCATTCCCTTATCATCAACCGGTATAGCAACAAATCTAACCCTCCTTAACCTAAACACGTTCAAGGCAAGCACATACGAGGGCTCTTCAACAACAACAATATCGCCAGGATCTATGAAAATCCTTGATATGAGGTCTAAGCCTTGTTGGGAGCCTGAAACAACTATTGTGTTATCTGAATTAGTTTTTAGACCTCTAGTTCTGTAGACGAACCTCGAAATCTCGTCTATGAGCGATGCAAACCCTGTTGATGGTGCATATTGCAAAGAGTTGTAGCCGTATCTCTTGAAAACCTCTATAGTAACAGCCTCAATATCTTTTACAGGAATTGTGCGTGGGTCTGGCACCCCACTTGCAAAATTGATTATCTTATCACTTGCTGCCGGTATTTCAAGAGAGACAAAGTTCTCTTCTAATACCTTTGCTTCCTGTGAATACAGATCTTTGAACATGTTTTTATGTGTTATGCCAAAAACTATTCACCTAATGCATTAAAAATAGCGCTAGGATCCAAAAATATAAGTTTTTATGTTACATCAAATTATTTGAATGGTGTTTTAGACTTTGTATCAAAGGGTAGTTGTACCCTATTGTGGAAAGCCTGCTACAAAAAAATATAGTGGGTTTATCATTGGAAGAAACGAAGTGGCTGTTGATATAAGCTATGTATATATGTCAGTAGCTGACGAGGCTCTCATAAACTGTATGCTTGTTGCGCAAACTAGCGAATCTGTCTTGGGTTTTGCTGGTGTTGGGAAGGTTATTGGTGTTGGTCTAAATGTTTCTGATGTTAGAGAAGGTGATAGGGTGATTGTTTATGCTGACAATAGCGGTGTAGCACAATCTATTCATATAGCAGATAGAAGAGTTCTTATACCATTCAATGCCAAGGGTTTCAACGATTTAGAGGCGCTGATCATAGCAGTTTTTTCGGTATCTAAAGATCTAGTTGAAAGTGTGAAAGGCACTAATGTATTGATTGTGGGCAAGGACCTATCTATAATGCCGTTTGCCCTAGAATCCCAGTTAAATTCATCTAAGATGTATACTGTGCCCAGCCATACACTATGGCCTGATATCGTAAAAGGCGAACATATCTCAGTATATGATACAAGCCCTTTGTATGATGTAGCTGTTGTAGCCACATACGACCCTCTGGTACTGTCGCTAATACTTAGAATGGCTAAAGAAGGGGCAACCATAATATTACATCCACTGCTAATGCCACTAGCAAAATTTATGGAATTCAAACCGTCTAGCAACATATCGTTAAAGTCTATGAAATTTGGAGATATAAGCAATGGCATTCAAGTCTATGAGAAGCTCAAAGAGATTGCAAACTCTAGAATAAAACCCTTAGATATATCAACTTATCTTGAAAAGCTCACACACCCCGCAGCAGTAGCTTTACAAAGCTCTTAGAAATCTCGCTCTCAGTTCCAGATATTTCACCGGTATACCCATATCAACTGCATCATACCAGGGAGGTGCTTCCCAGCCATGTCTTATATACCTCTTGCATTCTTGATTCAAAGATGAGAGAGCTTTTTTAAATCCTCCCAGCCCCAATCCATGCAATGCCCATTCGATTATAAGCTTCGATGTTTCCCTACTACCCAGCGCAATAACAGCTTGTGCAAAAGCCCAATTAGGATCTAGAATTGAAATGTCTGCAACGCTACTTTTAAAAGACTTGTAAATGCTGATGTTTTTGCTTGTCTTTAGAACATGCTCTGGTGGGAGATATTGGTATGGAGTCCACGGTTTTGGAACTAGAGGGTTCATGGATATTTCAATAAACTTTCTTTTCTTTATAAAGCTTAGTCTATGCATAAAATCCTTAAATGCCTGTATCTCGTCGTCTATGTTTAAATCTGGAAAGCCAGTTATTAGATATAGCTTTACGTGATCGAACCCCAATCTATAGGAGGTCTCTAAAACTTCGATGAGATGATCGATGCTATAGCATTTTCCTATTCGACAACTATGGCTAGTTACAAGCGATTCTGGCGCCAATGTAATGGTCTTCTGACCTAGAAGTTTTATGAGTTCCAACCTATTCGAATTTGCATGCTCCACTCTTATCGATGGAATTGAAGCTTTTATGCCATTGCTGATAAGTTTGCCTAGCAAATGGTCTATACCAGGTACACTAAATAAGGATAGGGAATAGAAAATCGCTCTTGGAATCTTAAGAAACTCAATTCCTCTCAATACAATTTTTTCTATCATTGAGACATCTCTATATCTAAATGGGTATAGAACATGAGATTCCATGCAAAATGCACATAAATACGGACATCCTCTAGAAACCTCAACCCTAATTCCATAGCCATAGATCGGCTCTTCATCAGGCGAGTAAAATTGTTGCAGAGGGTGATAGCTGTTGTCTAAGTCTTCGACAAAACATCTTCTTTTAACATCGGAAAAAGGTGTTGCACTAACACATGGCATATCTTCAAGCATTTTTACAGGATTTTGCTCTGCTAGAGAATAAACAATTTTGTCTATAATATTCTCCGCTTCGCCAATCACAACAAAATCAACTATTTCCGCTAATGGTAGTGGATTCGATGTAGGTGCTAGCCCCCCAGCTATAATCAAAGGTTTTGACCACCCCTTATCTTTATGTATTATACCAAGTCTATGAAGAATGAAAGCAGCTGTAACATAGTCTAGTTCAAAGGGTAATGAAATTAGAATGGCATCAAGCTTTTTAATGCTCATCTCAGTATCTAAAGCCTCGATCCTTTTGCTATCAATATCAAATACATATCTGTAGGCATGAACACCCTCTAAGCTATTCAAATATGTATAAGCCATTTGAAAGAATAGCGATGATACAGCTGCTCTGTATGGTATAGTCATCATTATGCCTATCTTAATATCGCTAGGCCTACCCCTTTTCGCTATAGTATAGTTTTCTTTTCTTGGTTTAAACACTAAAAAATCACTATTTATAGCCATAAGCTATTCTCCTAACACTGATATATTAAGATCTTGCACATCGACTAGCAATGAAGTGAACTGTTTATTGGTAGAGACTAAGACGTTACTAGGGTCTAGGACATCTATACATAAATCGCTTTGAAAACTCTTGTTACATGATATGAATAAAAGCTTTGTAGGTTTATTCACATCCCCAAATACATTCTTTATTCCAATATTCAAATCCTTTCCAACTAACTTGACTTTAGAACATGAGGATGTTTTTAGAGGGTAGCGAGAGAGTATTATTGTGAGAAAACAGTTAGACAATATTTTTTCTCTAAGCCTTTCAATGTTTTGAATAGGGTTCTTTGCATCAATTCCGCTGATGCATATCCCATCATCTATGAAGTGCAAAGAGCCTGCTATGTATGCCCCCACATTTTTCATAGTCTTCACAATATGTATATCGTCATCTACATCCACTATACCATAGATGCTCTTACCAACTCTTAAAACATCTAGACATTGTCCCAGACCACCGCATAGCATTACCAAGTCGAAATGCTCTGCCTTCAGTTTATCTACAACCTCTCTACATTTCCTATAATCGATTGCTTGTATAATTGCTATTCTCAATCTCTTCATAGTAGATCTCTATTCTTGTCCATGTACACATGGAAAAGCACTCTATAGTTATTCCCAACATATCTCTCTATAACTGGTCTCCACTGATCCCCTATAGCCACAAGAGCATAGAAACCCGCTGGCCTGGCACCAGCTTTCTTTATCAACTCAAACACAGCTGCGCTAGTCCTTCCACTTCTCACAAGATCATCGACCACAAGAACCTTGTCGCCATATTCTAAAACAGCTTCAGGAAGATACAAAGAGATTACCTCCGGTGGTGCTCTTGTAACATAGCTTACCTCAATGAACTTGCTATAGCCAACCTCCTTTCTCTTTTTAATTACAACTATTTTTGCATTCAATCTTTTAGATATTAATGTAGCCAGAGCTATTCCATCGGTTTCAACAGTTGTAACAACATTAAATCCCATGTTCTGGGCCCACAACAACGCATCTATCGAGGCATAGTTAAGCAAATCTATATTGTAAACGATGTCATATGTCCTTATAACACCTTCATCATCCAGTTGAATTATCCTCTCCTTCAATTTATTCACTATATCCTGATCCAATAGCTTTGATAGCATCTGCCGCGCTCTCTCAACCGAAGGCCTTATATCGCCATGTACATAACGCCAAAGGGTTGGCACTGTAACATTCAATATTTCTTCCAGCTCCTTAAACTTGAAAAATCTCTTAAGACTTGAAAGTACCTCGACGATAAGCTCCCTCTCGTCTATCTCCATTACCACACCCTACACTATCTCTAATCCTTAATAAACATTTTAAAAGAGAATATAAGCTGTATAGTTACGGATCTTCATATCTAATATTTAATCAGCTATCAGATAAAGAATTGTCGCTGAGGCAGTTGACCTTCTTATTACCTACTTTAAACCATTGTAATACACCTATACACGATTGTTTTAAAACCATTGTAGATAGAGCATTTACATACAGTCAAAATTTCTTTTACTCAAACACTGCTGCTGCCATTACAATACCTCTGATAGACATGTTATTATTACTAGATAGTGCGATTTTAGATATTATGTACTCAATTGTCTCGTCTTCTTCGTCACATGAAACAACTTCCTCACCATTTAACAATATGCCTGGGGGAAGAGAGACATTTGCAAAAAGAACCTCAACATTTGTGTACCTCGCCAAGGTTTTTTTCACCATTGTTGCCACCCTACCGCATTTTTCCATATCCTCTATTTTCGATCCCATTACAATTAATTTAACCTTATTCATACTAGATCAAGATAAATATGTGTTTGGTGTTACCATATAAAATTGGAGTTAAGGATCGCTATTCAAGATAGAAAAGCTTAAAAACTTTAATGATCCTATACTCTTACTGGAGTAAAAAGTATATAGGGTGAGAAGCATGATAAGACTTAAAAAGCTTTATGAGGATATCGATATTGAGGTCTTCAAAGCGCCTACAGAAGAAGAGCTAGAGAATCTCATCAAAGAGACCATCAAAAACAACGGAAGGCCAATGACATGGAAAGAGCTTAGAGAACTGTTTGCAGGTGTTGCTGGAGAGGATAGGTTAAGAAAGGTTCTAGTCAAACTCATTGAAAGAGATGAGCTTATAGAGCTACCTGATGGAGCGCTAGCATTGCCCGGTATGGAGCAGAACTACATACCTAGAAAGAATACTAAGAGAGTAAGACCATTGGTTCCAACAAAATTTAGAGAAAGATGGGGCAATCTAGCTGCAAAACTAAGGAAAACTGGGTTACCATTAGGAGAGGCCATAAAACAGTTTGGAACTTCTGCTCCATTTGAAGAAGAGTTTGAAGAAGAGTCTGAGGAAGAATACATAGAGGAGTAGAGCAAAACAATTTCTTGAGTGGAGCACAATCATTTACTTATGGTTAATTGTTAAATATTACAATATGTGTAGAAGGTATGAGTTCTCGAAGATGTGAAAAAGCAAGTGTTAAAATAATGGGTAAGGTAGCTATAATAAGAACTGAGAGAGGGTCAAAGGCGTTAGTTGGAGCCGATGATCTATGCGATTTAGCTAAAAAACTTGGTTTATGTCTCGAGAACTATAACTGCTTTTAAAGCTTGTATCTTTTTATCAGTCCTCGCATTTTTGCGTACATCCCATAGTCAACATATTCCTTTCTATTAATGAATTGATCTACTGTTGGCGCCTTATTGACTACATCTAATAGTTTGTCGGTAACAATTATACTAAACGCATCGCTTCCCGCACCACTACCAAACGACACTGCCAAAATTCGTTGGCCTGGCTTTGAGTTTTCTAAAATTCTTGCCAATCCTATTAATAGCGAGCCGTTGTAGGTATTGCCGATATAGGGGGTTACAATACCTGGAATAACTTTTTCCTTTGGTATTCCAAGCATGGAAGCAACTCTTAGTGGAAATTTACCGTTTGGTTGATGGAAAACAGCGTAATCGAAATCTGATGGTCTTAGACCCAATTCCTCCATTAAAAGTTTTGCTGCTGAAACCACATGACTAAAATATGCTGGTTCACCTGTAAACCCCTCACCATGTAGAGGGTATGGGGCTCCCTCTCTACGCCAGAAATCGGGTGTATCGGTAGAGTATGATGCAAATCCCTCAAAATATGCTATGGACTCATTCTTAGACCCTATAATATATGCTGCACCACCACTGCTTGCAGTGAACTCTAGAACATCGCCTGGGCTACTTTGAGATGTGTCTGCACCTATTGCAAGAACATATCTCGCCAATCCACTTTCTATGTGAACTATCCCCAACCTTATACCCTCTGCACCAACCCTGCAAGCAAATTCCAAATCAGCAACGGCTTTTTTGGATTTGATGCCAAGAGCTTCAGCAATAATGGTTGCACCTGGTTTAACAGCATAAGGCTTACTCTCAGTACCGAGATACACTACATCTATTTCGTTAGGGTCTATGCCCGCCCTTTTCAAAGCGTACATCGATGCCATATAGCCTATTGTAACTGAATCCTCATCTACATTACCTATAGCCTTCTCCTCAATCCAAATTCCTTTTGCAGACTCGTCATCAAATCCCCACATGTCAACAATATTACCCGCTTTTATTCTGTATTTGGGTATGTAAACCCCCCAGCCAACTATCCCACTCCTCAAGCATCTTGGCAAATATAACACCATCTCAACAAATATTTGCAATGATATAAGGGCTATTTAAGAGTTCGCCTACAATTACAACCATAAAAATTTGAATATGTCCATGTTTCTCAATACTCTATTAGAGCTTCTGAACTCTAATGACTATCTCAAGAATTTATCAGAGCCCTTAGAATAGATAATAGGAATTATTTTCATAACCATAGACAGACCAAGAACATCAACAAATGCTTAAAATATCCTCTATCGCTCATTTTCAAGAATTTCCCTAACCTTTTTAAACACAAATCTAATAAGCTTCAAGAAGACGCTTGCAAACTCTTCTACCTGAGACAAAATTTTTTGTTCTCCATCATCAGATATGTAAAGCCATGCTTTTGAGACGTTTGGCACAGTTTGAGCAGACCTTGTGCTTGCATACCCATATCTTATCCACCCACTGCTGCATCTAGTCATCAACATTATTACATTGTCCATGAGATTTGATCCAACATTGCCAATATTTGTAACTGAATCTATTGTAGTCACCAACTCCAAGAAAATATCTCCAACAAGCTCTTCTAGAGCTGGTGGCATGCTATCGCATGGCACTATATAACCATATATGGAAAGCACTGGATAACGAATTTCATTGTAATCTAGGTATAGGGCTATGCACCCACAGTCTTTTTCAATACATTCCAGGACAGCGTTTATCACACTGTCATTTGTAGGGATGCACATCGATTTCTCCTTACTTTTTGGCATAACCTAATAAAACCTCTAAAAACTACTAGCATAGTACTGATAATCAGTGTAAGTAAAAATATTTTGTAGATAAACGATGATGAAGGCAACCCCCTTAACAATAGTTATTGCAGAGGCGGGGCTAGAGCTTATCCCTAAGGAGATAGAGAATCATCCTCTAATAAAAGCTCATGCAAGAAAGCGTGGAAAGAAACCCAATGAGATTATACTGGATATCTCATTGCACTATAAAGCTATGAAGAGCCTCAGCAATTGGTTCAAGAGAGGAAGACCAGATATTGTACACACCTCACTGTTAATAGCATTATCGAGCGTTCTTAACAGAGCTGGATTGCTGAGGATATATATTCACACAATTAACAATCTAATAGTGTATGTAGATCCTAGGGTTAGGATACCTAGAAACTACAACAGGTTTGTGGGACTGATGGAACAGCTTCTCATAGAAAAGAAGGTTCCTCCAAATACCCAAAAGCCTCTATTATTGGCTGAGGAGAAGAAGCTGGACGAATTTATTAAGGAAAACCACTTTGACCATATTGTTTTGCTGTACGAAAAAGGAGAATTCATTAAGCCAAATACCTTTGGCGAGATGATTAGCAGTAAAATGGTTAGAGGGGAGAGGGTATGTGTGATTATTGGCGGTTTTCAACATGGAGATTTTGAGCCAAGCACACTTAGTCTTTCTGAAAATAGGATTGCTATATACAAACAACCTTTGGAAACCTGGACAGTGCTATCCATGGTTATTCACAGCATCGAAAATTCAAAAGAATTTGACGAAGTACTTTGGCGCTAGTAGTACTGGAGATATCTAAGCATTTTAACTAGGTTTGGTGGAGGCTTCATAGCCAATGCTATGGCTCCCATGAGAACAACGTCATCCCCAAATTTCGTTGGTGTTATCATAGGCTGGGCTGTCACTATACCTGGAGCCCTCTTCAAACCCTCTACAATTCTATCTATAACTAGTTCTTTGTTCTTTAATGCAACAGAGCCTCCTACAGTTATTATTTCGGGATCGTACAAGTTAATTATATTTATAAATCCTACAATATTATATTTGTTCACCTCTTCTACTATCCTAAGAGCCAGCTTATCGCCTTCTTTTGCCTTTGAATATATGAGTTCGGATGTTAGGAAGCCGTCTTTGTATGCTTTGTATATCTGGGACTCTTTTTCTTCTTGACTTAAACTCAATTCTTCGATAAGCCTAGAAGCAAATTTTGGTATGTTAGCACCACTTGCATAAGCTTCCCAATGTCCATATCCTCCACAACCGCACTTCATTTTGCCATTAACATCGACAACTATATGCCCTATTTCATGAGCGTTACCCATTTTGCCTAGTAGAAGCGTGTCATTAACTATCATACCCCCTCCAATACCAGTGCTGATTGTTACATAGACAACATTTTCATATCCTCTGCCAAATCCTAGTACCTTCTCCCCCCAGACACCAGCAATACAGTCATTTGCCATGATAACAGGTTTTCCAAACCTTTCCTGCAATGGTCGTGCAAGTTCAAATGTGTGAATAGATATGTTAGGGGCGTTTAGTACAACACCTGTAGCAAGATCCATTGGCCCTGCGCTTCCAATCCCTATTGCTCTTACATCCATTAAAACATCTCTAAAACTTTCCTCGATTTTATCAGATATGACATTGGCTATTGTATATCTATCCCCCTCCTGAGGCGTCCTCATAACAATCTTCTTAACTATTTCTCCATCTTGCGATGCGAGAGCTATTCTTGTCCAAGTTGCACCAACGTCAATTCCTATATAATACACAACCATATACCCCCTCCCACAAGTTTGTTTTGTCAGCCTTCTTACCGCACATCATTTATCAGGTAGGAGGTGCATACATCATCAAAAAATGTTTTATTGATTCAACAGCTCAAAAACTTTTTTGAGAACTAGATAGCCATGTGGTATTATTCCAAGAGAACCTTTCGTACAGCACTCATATTCTGTAAACCTTTCGAGGCCATCAAATCTCTTGAGGTTCTTCGATGCTACCATTAGTGGAACTGGATCACTTGTATGTGCTTTAAGCTCTGGTGGTGTTGCATGGTCAGCTGTCACAACGATCGCCACATCGCTTAGATCTACAGACTTTAGAAGAGGTGATATGTAGAACTTGTCTATGTTTTCTATTGAAAGCACCTTTCTCTTCTTATCCCCATCATGACCGGGTTCGTCAGGTCCTTTTAGATGTACATAAACAACATCTACCTCATTTAGTAGCTTGAGTGTTGCCTCAAGTCTTTCTTTCAGATCCTTCTCAGCTACTCCAGAGGGCGGCGATACCTCTACCGCTTTCATTCCTAGTAACCTCCCTATACCTTTCTCAACAGGCATCTCCGCAACAATGCCAAAGGTCTTTCCATAGAGCTTGTTAATCGGTCTAATATTTGGATATCTGTCTTCGGCATCTCGAAGGAGAATTGCATTAGCTTTTGGAAGCCCCCTCTCAGCCCTCTTGATATTCACTTGATGAGAGTCCAATATCTCGATGGCTCTACGTGTAAACTCATCTACAAGTTCACATGTTATCTTAGCCTCTTCGCTATCATCAAGAGGTTTGCATTTAGCTACAAAAGGCTCGAATTTATCAAGAGCTATAGACACTCTGCCCACTCTACCATAAGCTGGATCAGTATTTGAAACATTTGCCGACAACCTCTTTTCCCTACTGCCTATAATTACCACAGCACGATGACCCACAGTAGAGTAGACTTTTGCATAACCGCCATACTTACCTAAATCAATATTTAGAGATTTTGCCAGCTCTCTTGCCTCATCTGATCCCAGACTTCGCCCCACCCTCCTATCAACTATCTTCATATTTCTAATATCAATTGTAGCAAAGTTAGCTCTGAACGCAACCTCAAAACCCTCTGATATGTTAACACCAATGCCGAGAGCCTCTAACAGACCCCTCCCAATATTGATCTCCTTGGGGTTGTAACCCAAAATCGAAAAAACAGCTGCATCGCTTTCAGGTGCTGTCTCGCTGTCTATAGGATGGAAGCAACCAGCAATTGAGACCTTGGCCAATTCTTCAAGGCCTTGTGTCTTTGCAAGCTCTAATGATGTTGGTCTGTATTTAATTGTGTCAGCTACACCATCTAATACTATTATAACGGTTTTCTTCATAAACAACCACACACCTCTTAGATGCTGCTAAGTGCAATTACACGCATTAAATAATTAAGTCTAACCTATATAAAAGTTTATAAAGTAAGTAAGGATATAAGTTGGGATGATATAACATTAAGTCTGATAAAAATAGGTGTTATAATATGGAAGCGGTATTAACAAGCGTTAGAAAGGTAATTAGAATTGGAGAAAGAAGTATTGGTGTTACAATACCAAAGGAGTGGCTATCTGTATTGGGAATATCTGTTGGAGCAAGTGTTGAGGTGACTCTAGGCCCTGGATATCTCTTGGTAAAACCTCTTTCAACAATACATCCAAAGATAACACAAAGTATAAGGATTAAGCATGAGGATGAGGAAACTTTATCAAGGCTCATTATAGCAAGTTATATTGAGGGATTCGATGTAATATCGGTCGATGAGTCGAAAGATCTTGCAAGAAAAGCCTTCCAAAAAATCTCTATGAGGTTGCCAGGAGCTATTGCAATGGAGGGGCCAACATTCAAATTGAAGATTTCTGTAGATGAGTTTAACACAGATCTCGATGAAGTGATAGGGGCTATGAAGACCACTTTATCGATGATGTTTGATCTTATAACAGATTACTTTATGACTGGAGATAAGTCGAAGCTTCAAGAAATTATTAGACTAGATGATGATCTTGATAGACTGCACTTCCTTGGAATGAGAACAATAAAGAGAACAGCGTTTAGAGACCCCTCGCAAGCAATAAACAACTCTATTATAATTAAGAGCCTGGAACATATTGGCGATACATTAGACAGAGCATCAAACACTATACTGAATCTTGGATTCGATGAATTCCATAAGAATGGTAAATGTAAGGATGTGTTTAGAGATATCTTCTCAAAGGTATCATCATATGTTTCAAAAGCTGTAAATGCTTTGACATCGTCTAACCTATCGCTAGCAATGAAGGTTTTAATTGGCAGAGAAGAGTTGACAAGAGAAATTTTAAATAATGTTGCAGAGTGTTCTGATATTCCAGGAGTCTTGGCGATAGCACATGAGGCTATTGTTGGTGTTTATGAGGCTGCTGAGATAGCTGAGGTTGCAACGATTAGGGCGCTTATGACTGTTGGAAAGCCAGAAACTGTTTTACCAAAGATTGAGATGCCTCAAGAGCCTTCTGAATAGCTTCTATCAATCCAATAACCTTTTTTACGGTCTCATTAGCCATATAGACAAGGTCCTCACTTAACAAGCCACTTTTTTCAGCGTTTTCAAGCTCTTCAACATCTATTACCCTCAGATTATTTTTAACTATGCCAATATCTATTATTAGATCAAGGTACTTAACCACATTATCCAATGGACAGTATTCTGGCGGTGTATTAATATTTATGTAGATTCCTTTTTCATTTCCATATTGATCCATGTACTTGTGTACAACAAACCATTCATCAAATGGTATCAGAGTTAGCGCAATGTCTCCTGCCTTTCTTTCCACACCTATGCCGTCATAGGTACCACTTTTCTGAATAATTCTTATACCCACCATCGCTAATCCAATATCTGTGTTGATAACATTCATGATTTTTATGGGCCCTATCTCTATATGTCCATTGCCTGGCTTCTCATGTATGATCGTTACCTCCCTACCTATGCTTCTACTAAGCAAAAACTCTTTTATTGCGCCATCCAAGACCTTTTCACCCACATTATTCGCCACATAATCTAGCATGTCAACACAGACGTCAATGGGTTTTCTACATGTTCTTAGCATGTGATGGTTTGGAGTAGTTGGTGCAACGGTTCTCCTCACAATATCCAAAAATTCCTTGGAAGCTCTATTCAGTTTTATAAATGCTATTGTTTCCCCTTGGTATAAGATCGTTGGAACATCCTTTAAACTGATATTCCGAAGCTTTATGGCTTCATTTACCGCAGACTCAAGGTCTTTTCCAATTGCCTCTAGGGAAGCGTTTTTAGCTGAGCTTCTCCATCTTATGCTGAAACCTTGTCTAGTTATTTGCATTGCAAGGCTGTTTAATGTTGCTCTTCTATCGAAGTCTCTAATATGCTCGCTAAAGTATACTCTGCCACCTCTGTCATCCAATAACACTAGAGTATCTTTCAATATTGCTACACCTGGTAAAGCAACGGCTCTTCCAATCTTCGGATTTTGACTTGGTTTGACAATGTGAGCAACTGTTATAGCCCCCTCTACACACTCCTTTATATTTTGAAGTACAACCTCTTTACCGTTAACAGTTTCGCCAATACATCTGCCCATTCTATCAATACCCTTTATCTTAACAGATATGGTTGTGTATGGTCCAAGCTCTTCGTAAACATATGTTGCAAAAGGAATCCTTGCAATCATCTCATACAGCAACGTCTCAACAGCATCAGGATACCCAACTATTATCAAGGTGTTGGGATCCTCATCGCTCTCCTTCAAAGTTGCGTGTGGCGCCACATTGCTTTTTTCATCCATTCCCAACCTAGATGACAAACTCTTTGACAGATCAACAAGTTCAAATCCGGCGTCAATTATAATCTTTGCTAAAGCGGTTGCATATGGGCCTCTAACTCTATATCGATACATCTTAAACCTCTCCACAAGTTCTTATACTTGGCTAATCCTTGACCGTCTCAAGAATTGATATTGCTTGCCATAGAAGGGTTCTTGCATGTAGAGGCATGTTAGGGTCTTGACTAACCTCATCAAGTACACCAACAGCGTTTGCAGCTCTCACACCTGCTGTGAGGTTTTTCTCATTTAGAGCTCTTATTGCATACATAGCTGCTCTTCTAATATTCCTAGGTATCGATGGATCATTCATCACTCTATTCAATATCATTAGGGCTTGTCTAATCTTTGCTTCATTGTCATATTGTGGTATTCTTGATTCGAATCTTTTTTGAATATCTGAACCGCTACTACCACCCCCTTTTTGCTGACTACCTTCAGCAACCATTGTTTTCACCCCAATCTCCGTTATACCATTTAGCGAGCTTATAGGTTTTTAAAGCAAGAAACTTTAAAACTAGAGAAACTCACATAATTTCTCTTTAAGGGTTTATAAAAATGGTTGTAGTTAGATGGCATGGTCATGCATGCTTCGAAATAGTCACCTCTAAGGGCACTGTTATAGTGTTGGATCCTCATGATGGCTATAGCATTGGTTTAAAGCCTCCAAGGGTGCAAGCAGACATAGTATTGATAACCCATGAGCACTTTGATCACAATGCTTATGCAGTTGTAGCTAAGCCAAGCGCAACTGTTTTGTCTATGTTTGTGGGAGAGAAGGCTGTCAACGATGTGATGATTAAAGGCTTTGAGGCATATCACGATAGAGAAAAAGGGAAAAGAAGAGGAAGGGTATCGATATACAAAGTATATGCAGACAACATATCGTTTGTTCATTTAGGCGATCTTGGACATGAGCTTGACAACACATATAAAAATGTTCTTGGAGACATAGATGTTCTTATGATCCCCGTTGGGGGAACCTATACAATAGACCCCAAATCAGCTTGGAATGTAATAGAGCTACTAACACCAAAGGTTGTCATACCAATGCATTACTGGGTAAAGGGCTTAAATCTCCCATTAAAGGCCGTAGATGAATTCCTGTCTCTAAAGCCAGATGACTGGAGTGTTAATATGATAGAGTCTAACCAGATAGTTATAGAGAGGAGTAGCATACCAAATAAGGTCATATATGTAATGTCCCCGCCGACATAATTAAACGCAATATTTTTCTAAGCAATACAACAACCTAGCACATTATCAAAGAGGTTTAGAAAAATTGGTAATATTTAGATGTCTTCTCAAAGGCCACTGCTGCAAAAAGTATTGGATTCCAGTAACACATCTAGATCTGCTAAGGCTTCACATATACGCTGGGATAGAAATAAAACCAAGTATAATAAATCTATATGAGTCATCACTTTACGAGGATCTGACATATCCACGTGTGATTTTCAAGAATGAAAGCTATTTCCTAGCATTGAATTCAAAAGATGATAGTTCATGTATATTCCTCTCAAAAGAGGGTAAATGCAACATTCATCCATATAAACCACTTGTGTGCAGATTTTACCCATTTGTTTATATAGAGAAAGAGAGTGAAATTGATATAGAAATCAATGAGAATGCTCTAGGAGAGTGCCCAGGTCTAATCATAGATAAAAAGCCTATACCAGATTCTATAAAAAGAGATCTTATTAGACTAGCCCAAGTAAGAATATTAGAGCTTAAAATGTGGGGTAGAGTAGCTGAAGAATGGAACAGTAGCGAATATAGCAAAAAGGAGTTTGATGAAGTAGCCGAAAAGTTTTTGGGGTTTATAATGAGTCGTGCGGAGGAAGATAGAAAGAAGCTTGTAGAAAGTGGCTTGTGGATACCTTAAATATTTACCTTAAATATTGAAACTTTATAAGTCTTGAAAACTATGGTTGTACAAAATGTGGAGTTTCGAAGAGGTGATGGGTCTGGTATCCGCATACTACGAAGGCGCAAGAGTGCCGTGGGTTCCAACAAGAGAAGAGTTGCTAGACATGGTGATGAGGCTAGCAAATGTAAGTCCTAACGATATCTTCTATGATCTTGGCTGTGGGGATGGCAGAGTAGTATTAAGGGCTGTGAAAGAGGGTGTAAAAAAAGCTGTATGCGTTGAGATAAACCCAACACTTATTGAAAGAGCTAAGGAAAATGCCAAAGCAATTAATGCATTGGACAAGATAGAATTTGTAAATGAGGATTTTTTCAAAGCTAATCTAAGCGAAGCAAGTGTTGTGTACATGTATTTGCTGACGTCGGTAAACAAGGCGCTGAGACCAAAGCTTGAGGCAGAGCTTAAAGATGGGACAAGAGTCGTTACACTTGATTTTGAGATCCCTGGGTGGAGACCTGTTCAAGTAGTTGAAGTGGCATTGCCTATGAGAACAGCTAGACTTTATCTCTATGTTAAGGGTGTAAGTGATAAATAGACTTATTTACCACGTTTTTCACTAAGTCATTCCAGCAACTTTTTTCGCTTCTTCAATTATTTTTTTAGCCTCTTGATTGGCGTACAAGGATGTTTTCGGATCTGACTTCATATCAATGCTTGCAATACTCATAAGCTCATTAGACAGTCTATTGAGCCTATCAAGATAGACTTCTATTATTGGTATAGAAACCCCCATCATCTTTTTCAACTCCTTTACAGTTTCTCTGACAACAATAATCGATGAAATAGCTTGGTTTAAAGCCGTAAGGGTTTCAAGTCTCAGAATAACTGTTTCTAGGAACAGATCAACACTATTCAACCTCTTTTTCAATGACTCCAAATTTTGCTTCTCTTTTTCAACACTCTTTCCATTTATATTGGTATGCTTTGAAAATTCTTCAATCCTTTTAATATTGTTGTCGACAACACTTTTGTAATATTCAATCTTGTTGTGAAGCTCTCTCAAAAGCGCTACACTTAATAATAGCTTTGGCTTGGCACTCATAAAATCTCAAAATATATTTTTGTTATCAATTATGTTATAAGAAGTAAAGCACATTGCTTAGTCATAACATTTGGCTTTTCTAATAATATCCTCAACATTTTGTTTAGAGGCTTTTAGTGAGAGCTCCTTACCTGTAAACGATGGCAAGATTCTCTCCTCTATATCCTTCATTTTTCTCTTTGCGAACCATAGGAACGCTTTTATAATCAGCTTTAGCGGTTCATATTTAACTCCCTTCATGTAGAAGTTTGTTACTATATCCTCTGCCCAGTAGACAGTATGCCAAAATGCTACCCTCATAGCTTCAGCATGCTCTGGTGTTATATTCATACCTGTTACACCCCCCTCCTCAGTCTTTAGTGCGCCCATGGGCACAAAAAGCATTGGCACAATCAAACTTCTGTACTTCTTTAATCTCTCAATTAGCTCAATTGTTTTAACAACATCGTCAGGTTCTTCACCAGGAAAGCCCAGTATAAATGTTGCCGCAGGTATTATTCTATGGTCGTGCATTATAGCGAATGCCTCCTCAACCACATCAGGCCACTCCTCTGCTTTAAAAGGCATTGCTTTTGCTGGCATAATTATCTTTGCCAATCGCGGCGACCCCGTTTCTATACCTACCTCAACACCCAGATAGTTTTGCTCAAGTCTCGAATATATTATGTCTGTTAGCTTTGATATTAATCTGTACTTTCTTTGTGCATATACCACTGCTGCTAGCGATGCGTGTGCCCATGCCAAACTCTCAGCAATTTTTGTAACACTATCATGAAGCTTTATCAAGGCCTCTTCATTTATCTCCAAACCCTTGGCTCCATACAGCAGAACGTCTTCGCTATGCAAAACAGCGCCTTTAACACCATGCTTCTTATTAACCTCTATTTCTGCAATTATTTTCTCAATAGGAATATGTCTAAGAGGTCTCAAAGTCACACTACAGAATTTGCAACCCCTTGGACAGCCCCTCATAATTTCCACCAAACCATTGACACTTGCCCCCTTAATCAAAGGTATTTTGTCTATCGAAGGCGATTCATGGGCGCCAACAGATATGTACCTCGGTATTTTCTCTCCATTCAAAATCTTCTTAGCAATGTCGACAATGATCTCATCAGCCTCTCCCTCAACAATAACATCTATCCCCCATTTATCTACATACTCTGGCACCCAAAGCCATTGCCAAGCAGCAGGCCCCCCAACTACAATCTTCACATTCCTGCTTTTCATCTTCCGCACAGCCTCACTATTCATGAGTTTGAAAAAGCTTTTTCTATTGACAGGCTCCTTACCCGTTATAAGCCACCACTCAGAACTTGGAGGGCCAAAAGCGAAAAAGTCGTGGTGTCCTACCATCAGAATCTTGGCTGTATCCACGTATCTGTCTAGATAATCTGGGTCTATTATGTAGGCTTCTAACCCAGCATCTTGTAGAGCAGCCTCTATTTTTCGCAGTCCGTAGGGAGCTTCATGTGGTCTACCAAATTCGTCTACCTTTGGTTTGGGACAGCAGAGATACATCCATATTGATTCTGGAATGCCGATGGCAGGACCTGTGGCTAGGAAACCTATGAACTCTCTCCCATGATGATTCGTCATCATGCTTCTATCTGTGGTTATAACTATCTCAGCGTTGAGTTTACGCATATTGTCAAAACCTTGTAGCTAGGATAACCTATACCATATGTATCAACATAGGAAGGTATATATACCTAGTCACCATTAGAAAATTTGAGTGCTTTTAGAAATTCCATGGATCATCCATTGCTAGGGTGCTGAGATTGAATTTGAGAAGAAAGAGGATAGAGGCCATAACAACCACATGGAGCATCATAGTGTCTAAGCCTGTTAAAAAAAGGGAAGAGGCGATAGATATACTAAAGAGTGTTTATAGCAATATGGGTGTGGAGCCTATAAGAGGCTCTAGCAGCCCTCCTGATCTATATGATAAGGAAATGGCATCGCTCTACATAATTGGCAAATGGGGTCTTGGGATAGATAAAGAATTGGATGAAGAGACCTTGAAATCTCTGTTCTCAACGGAGATAACGTTTGAGACAATGATGAAGGCTCTTGCATCATCAACATCTAAAGAAGATTTTTGTAAAGCCATTGGAGATCTGTGTTCGAGGTTAAGCGATTCGTTTATCGCAAGGTTTCTTAGATTTGTCTTCACACTATATTATTTCGGTTTTGCAAAATTCGAAGATCTAGCGATGATCATGAGAAAGCTATACAACTTTTTCGAGCCATTACAGGAAACTGTAAGAAGATTTGCCAAATTTGTTATAGCATATGAGGTTGGCTCTCGAATAGCCTCTGGACAGGTAAAAAACCAGTTGGATATCAATATGGCAAAGAATGTTGTAGCACTTGAAATTGGCATACCAAAGGCAGTGCCATCGACAGGTTACATAATTGAGGTGAGCAAACACTTTTTTACCCTACCAGAAAACATAGTTAAGAACATCTCTGTGTCAAATAATAAAAAAGAACAGAGAAGTGATGATAATGTATAGAGTAAGTGTTGAAAAGAGATATATCGTGAAAAAAGGTGATAAAAGAATAGTTGTAGAGCTTTGCAGATCCCAAGACGGTAAACTATTTGCTGTTCCAATACTCATCACAAAACATGTTTATACCACACCTGATGGAACTGAGAAAGAGTGGGAGTATCCGGAAAGAGAGGCCGAAGAAATAGATTATATGTCTTTGCCTAAAAACGTGAGAGAAGCCCTGTCAAAGATAAACATATAGCATTTTCACGAAGCTGATGCTTAATAAAGCTTCTAGGTATTGAAATTTCCTATCAGAAAAGCTAGTTTTAAGGTGTAGGGTATTTGAATTTGGACATAGTTTTTTCAGGTGATGGCTTTGCATATGCTCGCGAATTTGATGAAGAAGCTGTATATAGTCTTCTCATTTCTCCTATTGTGAATTGGTTTAAGAGTAGATATGGTTCTCTTACACCCCCACAGAAAATGGCTATTCCATATATTAAAAGTGGGTATAACATACTTGTGTCGAGCCCCACAGGTACAGGTAAGACTCTTGCTGTTTTTCTTCCAATAATAGACGATTTGTATAGACTGGCTCTAAATAATGAATTGAAGGATCAGATATATGTGATATATGTTTCGCCTCTCAGGGCTCTCAACAACGATATGCAGAAAAATCTTATACAGCCTCTAGCAGAGATCAGAGAGTATGTAAGAAACGAGCTTGGGGTAGAGGTAGATATAAGAGTTGCCGTCAGAACCAGTGATACATTGCCAAGCGAGAAATCAAGAATGCTTAGAAGCCCCCCACACATACTTATCACAACCCCTGAGAGCTTGGCATTAGCTCTAAATGCTCCGAAGTTTAGAGAAAAACTTGCTACAGTTAGATGGGTTGTTGTTGATGAAGTCCACGAAATGGCTTCAAGCAAGAGAGGGTCACACCTAGTTCTATCACTTGAAAGATTAGTTGATCTCGTTGGCAAAGATTTTCAGAGAATTGGGTTAAGCGCTACTATATCACCTCTAGAGGATGTGGCAAGATTCTTAGCGGGATTCAGTAGCGATGGTTCTCCAAGACCTATTGTGATAGCCGACGCCCGATTTTCCAAGCCTATCGATATAAGGGTTGTGACACCCCGTCTCGATCTTGTTTACACACCTGCCAGCGTATTGAATGAAGCAATATACGAAGAGCTTACAAAGTTGGTTCTACAGCACAGAACAACACTTGTTTTCACGAACACCCGTAGCGCCACAGAAAGTGTGGTCTATAAGTTGAAGAAGAGCCTCAGCTCCAATGGCGTTGTTGACGCTGATGAGATTGAAGCCCACCACAGTAGTTTGAGCAGAGATGTTAGACTCGAGGTAGAGGATAAACTTAAGAAGGGGTTGCTAAGAGTTGTTGTATCTTCCACCAGTCTCGAGCTCGGCATAGACATTGGCTATATAGACCTCGTTGCTCTGCTTAGCAGCCCAAAAAGTGTTACAAGACTTTTGCAAAGAGTTGGAAGAGCGGGTCATAATGCATACGAGGTTAGCAAAGGTGTTATCATAGTTGTTGATAGAGATGATCTAATTGAATGCGCTGTTCTTTCAAAACTTGCTCTAGAGAGAAAGATAGACAGGGTTAAGATACCTAGAAAACCGCTTGACATTCTAGCGCAACACATAGTTGGGATGGCTATTGAGAAACCTCGAACAGTTGACGAGATTCTAGCCATAGTTAGAAGGAGCTACACATACCACGATTTATCAGAAGATGAGTTAATGACTGTGATAAACTATTTGGCTGGTAGATACCCTAGCTTAGAGGACTACAATGTTTATGCCAAGATAAGATACGATGAAGAGACGAAGACTGTTAGTAGAAGAAAAGGAGCGAGAATGATATACCAGCTCAATGTGGGTGCAATTCCCGACGAGGTTAAGGTCGCTGTTTTTGCTGTTATCGATAACAAGAAGAAGTATATTGGCGATTTAGAAGAAGGTTTTGTTGAAATACTCACACCGGGCGACATATTTGTACTAGGTGGTAAAACATACAAGGTTTTAGCCATACACCCAACGCATGTAGTCGTAGAGCCGGCCAAAGGCGAGAGGCCCACTGTCCCCTCCTGGTTCTCTGAAATGCTTCCACTAGCCTACGACTCAGCTATAGAGGTTGGCAAATTTAGAAGGGTTATAGCTGAAATGATCAAAACCATGCCGAAGAATTATGTTATTGAATGGCTGATTAGAGAATATAGGATTGAACCTCATGCAGCGGAGTACATCTATGACTATATATATCAACAGCTGTTGTTCACAAAAGGCAAAATCCCGTCGGATAAACTTATATTGGTTGAGATATGGCCTGATAGAGAGAAGATGGCTACAAATATCATATTCCATAGCTTATTCGGTAGAAGAGTCAATGATGTGCTTTCAAGAGCGTACGCCTACGTGCTTGCAGATATCATGAGAGAAAACGTTAAAATATCTGTGACTGACAACGGGTTCATGCTAACAATACCCGGGCATGTATCTGTTCATCAAATCAGGAAAGCTATTAATAGTGTATCTAGCCAAAATGTTGAGGATATTGCTAGAAGAGCTGTTAGAAAAACAGAGCTATTTAAGAAGAGGTTCAGACATTGTGCTGAAAGAGCATTTATGTTGCTAAGGCGCTACAAAGGTGTTGATGTATCGATTGCTAGGAGGCAGGTCAATGCAGAGAAGATTATTCAAGTTGTTGAGAAATACGAAAAGTTTCCAATAATTGAAGAAACATATAGAGAGATTTTGGAAGATTTTATGGATTTGACACATGCGAAAGAAGTTTTGAGAAAAATTGAAAGTGGCGAGATAAAGATAGAAATTATTGAGAGCTTCTATGCTCCAAGCCCATTTGCGCACAACATTGTTGCTTATGGATACAGCGACGTTGTTTTGATGGAGGACAAGAGAAAACTCATTGCAAGACTCCAAGATATGGTTAAAAAAGTTTTAGAAGGTGAGATAGGACAAAGTTTAAGGAGTTCAGCAAAACAGGAAATGGGTGTGTCCATAAACTCATGATGACTGTTTTAGTCCGCTCTGAGGGTGTGATGATGTCGGCACCCACTGACAGTCTATAGCACCATATGGACACACTGTTGTACAGACTCCACAACCCTTGCACTTGGCATAGTCTATCTTTACGAAGTTGTCAGGGCCAACATAGAACACATTATAAGGGCACTTAGAAATGCATGATAAGCACTGATTGCATATCGCATTGTCTATAACGGGTTTGCAATGCCATCCCATTCGAAGATTGTATAAAACATATGATAACAAGACTCTTACACCTTATCCACATGGAATATGCATAGCATGATACATATACAGCTCATAAAGGTTTATATTATTTTAATTATTACCTATGGTAGGAGGCTTTATGAAGATTAATGAAAATGATGTAGATAAAGCCATATCTTCTTTAACATCGGCATACATGGCTAAGACAAAAAGAAGTAGAGAGCTGTTCGAATATGCGCAAAGGGTGTTGCCTGGAGGTGCAACATATCATATCAGATACTTTTCTCCTTACCCCCTTTATATGTCGAAGGCTAAGGGCTCGAAGATCTGGGATGTTGATGGCAATGAATATGATGATTATTGGATGGGACATGGAGCACATATACTGGGTCACGCCCCCGATTTTGTTGTTGAAGCTGTTAATGAGGTCTCAAGAAGTGGCACTCACCTGGGTTTTGAAAATGAGTATGCCGTTAGATATGCAGAGCTTCTGACGAGGGTTATACCCAATGCTGAGATGGTGCGTTTTTGCAATAGTGGCACCGAGGCCAACATGTATGCTGTTAGACTTGCTCGTGCATATACCAAGAGGAGATACATTGTCAAGATAGAAGGTGGATGGCACGGATCTCTTGACCAGTTACACGTGGCCCTTACACCTCCATTCCATGGTGCAGAGTCTCTAGGTATTCTTGAAGAGTTTATCAAATACACCATTGCCGTTCCATACAATGACTTGGACAAGCTTGAAAATACACTTAGAAATTTTGATGTGGCTGCAATTCTAATTGAGCCAGTTCCAGGCTCTGGCGGATGCATAGAGCCCGAGCCAAACTATTTGAAGGAGGTTAGAAGACTTGCAGATGCCTATGGAGCGTTACTAATATTTGATGAAGTTATAACCGGTTTTAGACTTGCTTTGGGAGGAGCCCAAGAGTATTTCAATGTAAAAGCTGATTTAGTTGTTTTGGGAAAGATCGTCGGCGGTGGATACCCTGGGGCAGGCGCTTTTGCAGGGCCTAGCGAATATATGGAGCTATTGAATCATCTGAAATATCCAAATCCCCGTCAGAGGGTTTTCCATGGAGGTACATTCACAGGTAATACAATCTCTATGGTCGCAGGCTATACAACCATTAAATACCTATACGAGAACAGGCACCTATATGATGAATTCAATTATAGATGGAGTTCAACAGCCAAAAAACTCGACGAAGTTTGTCAAGAGTTCAACAGAATTTGTTGGATAACTTCCGTAGGAAGCATGATTGGCATACACTTCACATCGAGTAAACCACGAAACATTGCTGAGGCATATATGAATAGATTAAGTGAAAAAATATACAAAGCGCTGCATATGTACATGATAGTCAATGGCATTGTGTATATGACTGCTAACATGCCTCATTTAATGCCATCAATTGTCCACACAGAAGAACAGGCTAAAAGACTTGTAGCAACATTTACACAATTTCTATCATATATAACGAATTATGTAAAGATGTCAACTTCATAAACATATTTGATCATTTGCTATAATATTGCCACAACATTTAGGTGGTGCGGGGGGTGGGATTTGAACCCACGCAGGCCTACGCCATCGGGGCCTAAGCCCGACCCCTTTGACCTGGCTCGGGCACCCCCGCACAAATCTCAGTATACTTTCTAAACAGTGTTTGAGGTTAATAATTTTTGTTGTGTATCACACAAATGCTATGATTCCATCAATTGAAATTCTATGATATATACTACCGGATCTGAATAAACTCTTTTACTGCCATATATTTTTGCAAGAGCCTTCAACAGCTCTTCTCTGGTGTTGAATCCATCAGCCTTTATTTCGTCATCTGAAAGCTCGCTCAATTTTTTCTTCTGAACCTTCTTAACAATAGCCTTTCCTATTCTCACATGACCAACATAAACCTCTACAATTTCATTTTCTCTCAAATCGGTTGACAATCTTATTGTTGTTCTCTTTTCACCTGAAAGTATCTTTCCAGCATAATCAAGTTTGAATACAAGTTTCTTCATCTCTATTCACATTGCTGCACTTCAAAAACTATTCTTCAGAAACCTCTTCACCTATTTCCTCAGGCAATTTGACTATCAAAAAGCCTTCTCGAAGTATTTTAACAAGATCTCTCCTTGTTATTTCCTCAACCACTTCTCTAAACCCATCGAGTGGATTCTCAGATCTTATCTTCACATCAAGCTTCTTAGCAAGGTTCTTAACAGCCGTTAAACATCTTTCTCTTGCAATGCATACATCACATCTGCAGTACTCTCCTTTGACAAATGCAAACCCTATGGTTTCATCAACAAATCCCCCCTTATTAGGAAATATTATCATTCTAATAGACCCTCTCTCATCGATGTCAACATCATAAACTAGAAATAATCGTGCAGCGACATAGAAACGCCCATCTCTATACATGATTAGACCATTTCTTTTGAGATTATTCAAATGCCTGTATATCGCTGTTCTTGAGATGCCAAGTGAAGATGCTATTTCAGCTGCCGTGGTAATGCCTCGTGCCATTAGAGACATTATTGCACATCTAATCTCATTTTTTATACAGTTCTCAAAGGTTCTATAGTTTACTAATCTAACAATATCTATCTCAGGATAATTTGATGGTAGCGATAGAGATAGTATCCTTTGTGTATAATCGTGAAGAGCTTTTATATTTAGCCACCCACAGTATGTTATGTTTAGAGGCCATAAATTTAAATATCTTTATACCAATCAGCAACAGGCAGATCTTGAACTAATTCCAAATTCTCGCCAAACCTTAGAAAAAAGTCATATTGGAATTCCCACATCTTTCAAAATCCTACGAAAATTTTTCCATATAACCTCTCTAACAATCTCCACATCAACATTCTTGATGCTGGCAATAGTGGAAACAAGCTCGGGTATCATGCTGGGCCCCAGCAACAATCCCCTGTATCTGTAAGGCCCATCAGATTCCGTCACAATATTCTCCAATGGCGCATTTCTAATCACATCCAGATGCTTTCTCTGTATTTTTGCAGCCACATTAATTCCTATGTAGTAGCCATTATCGATAATTTCTTTTAGAAGCTCTATTGGCCCTGTGTACCAGTGAAATATGGCCACCTTTATATCGTTTTTCCTTACAACCTCTAGTGCCTCCTTCCATGCATCTGGTGCATGGATAGATAAGCCCATATTATTTCTCTGAGCAATTTCAACAAATCTTGCAAATAGCTGGTACTGCACATCAAATGTGTTGGAAACGAATCTTTTATCTAACCCTATTTCGCCAAAGAATCTAACATTGCTCTTCTTTATCACATTTTCAAAGAACTCCATATCGATACCTTCTAAGCTCTTTATATTCCATGGATGGTAACCCACAGCTGGAACAACATTTTGGCACCTCCCTGCAATCTCCACAGTTTTCACACTACTTTCAACATCATCTGAAACAGCTAGAAACACATAGTTGCCGGCGCAAAGATTTTCTATATCTTTATCATATTCATATAAATGTATATGAGAATCTACAAAAGGTATGGACAGATCTCCTTGACCAACCATATACATTATCCCCTTTGATCATGCAAACTATTTCAATGCATTCTCTAAAACAAACTTTCTAATCTGATCTTGCCTGACATGTATAAACTCTGTAAAGTTTTCAAGTGGTATATAAACAAATCTATCCAGCTTATATGTTGGATGAACCCTTCCAGCTATATTGATTTTATATCCGCAAAACGGACATCTCATATCCTGCGTCAGATTGACCTCTAAAATATCAAATCCAAATCTTCTTATCAATACCCTTCCACAGCTTGGGCAATAGGTGCTCTCTAGTTTGTGTCCCGGCACATTACCTAGATAAACATATTTCAGACCCTCATCTTTTGCCGCCTGAGCATGTTTTTCAAGAATTGTAAGAGGTGTGGATGGCACATCCAAAAGTTTGTAATCTGGATGGAACTTGAGGAAATGTACAGGGGTTTCAGGACCAAGGTTCTCTACAATCCATCTAGACAGCTTTCTAGCCTTTTCAATATCATCTCCATATTTTGGCACAACAAGATCTGTTACCTCTATGAATACCCCCTTTCTCTTTAGCTCTGCCATAGCATTGAACACTGGTTCAATATCTGGAACGAGGCTGAACTTTCTTGCAAATTCTTTATCGCCATTACCCTTTAAATCAACTGTAGCCGCATCAATAAATTTTGAGACTAAGTCTATGGTATCATCTGTCATATAACCGTTTGTCACCATAGTGTTGAACAACCCCTGTTTCTTGGCCAAAACCCCTATGTCATAGGCATATTCTATGAAGACTACAGGCTCGTTATATGTATATGTAATCCCTTGGGCACCGTAGCTAAGCGCAAGCTCAACCGCAAGCTCTGGCTGTAGTCTCCAGCCGGCTATGACCCTTCTCTGGCTAATATCCCAGTTCTGACAAAAGCTACAGGCCCAGCTACACCCAGTTGTGGACAGAGAGAACACCATTGAGCCAGGGTTAAAATGATAAAGAGGCTTTTTCTCTATGGGATCAACAGCAACAGCTATGGCAAGTCCGTGGGACACTAGATAGAGCTTTCCATCGAAGTTCCATCTAATTCCGCAGAATCCATATTGACCATCCCCTAATTTGCATCTTCTCGGACAAGCTGTGCATTCCACAATCTTTTTCTGGGCGTCGATAACTCTGTAAAGCATAGCTTCCTTGGGCATATATCAACACATCTATTGATCCAACTCCTATAAAAATTTAGATAGACTAATATGCTTAGCTGATTTTTCTGAGAAGATAAAACATATTATTTTGGTTTAAAGTAGCTATAGAGCAGATTTCACTATATCTCTTACTATATCGGCTGTTAATGGGAATGGGGAGTTGCTATGCAGGTAGCCGAGTCTTGTTAATGTGTATTCAATTATCTTTTCTATATCCCTTTCTGTAAAACCGTAGTCGCTCAGCCTCTCACTGAATCCTACTTCTTGTTGGAACCTCTCAACAGCTTTCTGAGCTTTTTCAGCGTCTTCAGCTATGGGCTTTATTGTTGGATCTAGGATTTTCAGTATGGTGGCGGAGTACTCTGGAACAGCTTTATGTGTGTAAAAAGCTGATCTGGGTCCAAGCAATGCAAGACCGCAGGCATGTGCTAACTTTGGCTGTAGGCCGCTGAGGGCGTGCTCTATCGCATGTATTATGTGTGTTGACCCAGAGTCTATCGCTATTCCAGCAATCATTGAGGCGTATAACAGCTTTTCTCTTAGCTCAATATTTCTTAAATCGTTAACAAGCTTTGGAAGATTTTCTGCTATTAGCGCTGTAGCCTCTTTTGCAAGAGTTTCTATGAGCAAGCTTCTAACTTTTGAGGTTGCAGATTCGTAAACATGGTAGAACGCGTCTAGCGATGTGTATATTGTCTGTCTCCTATCGAGTGTGAGTGTATATCGAGGGTCATCTATGGAAACCTCTGGATACTTGGGGCTCAGCCCATGCTTTTCCCTAGTATCGTCAAGCGTCACCACAGCATATCTATCAATTTCTGTTCCAGTGCCATGGGTAAGGTTTATAGCAAGAAGTGGAACACTCCTCTTAGGCTTTCTAACACCTTCCACATACTCCTTAACACTTCCACCACTTAACGCTATTACAGATGCCACCTTCGCTGTATCGATGGGGCTACCCCCGCCAATTGCTATGACAAGATCTGCTCCTTCGCTCCATATTACCTTTGCCAGCTCCTCTGCCTGGCTTGCCCACGGATTTGCAGATATATTATCGTAGATTACATAGCTTATTCCGAATTCCTTCAAAATCTTTTCAACGTCTCCCAGAGCTCCGCTGATTCTTGCTGACGTTTTTCCAGTTGCTATAACAACTTTCTCGTGTTTGGATATGAAATCCTTTGCGTTTTCTAGTGCATTAACCCCGAAATATAGTGTTGTTGAGGCATATCTTAATGTGAAGACCATAAGTATCGCCACAGTCTAAGAATTGTTGAATAATATATTTAAATTTTGTGTAGATGACTATAGGCTTTTGAAGATGGTTTTGCTATAATATTTGTCTTTCTAGCAAGAGTTTTTTATCATTAGATAGCCATCCTCGCCATCAAGATAGTACTTCTTCAAAATTGCTTCTATTCTATATCCAAGAGATTTATAAAGATTTATCGCATTTGTATTGCTAACTCTAACCTCTAGCCGATACTTGCATATATTGAATAGAGTGCGCATAGCATTCTCTATTGTTTCCATCAATCTCTTTCCAATACCTCTCCCTCTATATCTTTGGCCAACACATATCGAGACTATGTGACCAAAACCATCAATTCTTATCATACCTGACACATATCCTACTATGGTTTTAGTATCGCTATCCTCAGCCACAAAAAACAACTCTGGATAAAGTTCATAGAGCATTCTTAGAACAATCTCTGGGTATGGATCTCTAAAACATTCTTTCTCTAATTCGTAAACACTTCCTATATCATTCCTCTCAGCCCTTCTAATCAATATCATTATCAACCACTTAACAGAATGTATGTCGATATTCCAGTTGCAATAGCAATCACAATAACGTTTGCAATATCCAAAAGCCTCTTGTCTACAACAAGCCTTAGCCTATTCGTATTCGGTATGATGGATGATAGAAGCACAGAGCCATCTGTAATGAAGAGTGGTATTGCATTGAACACATAGAGGCTTAGATTAACCATTACCACGAAATTAATGTAATTCAGAATATCAACTAGCATTGGGTTGTTATAGGGAGCCCCACCTTTCAATACCACCAAGCTATTCTCCATTGACACACCTATACATGGTGTATTATTGCCAAGCTTCTTGTTATATGCGTCCATAACCACTGAAACATTTTTGCAGATGCCATTTCTACATATAGTAAATGTTACATTATCTCCGACCTTAAGCCTCTTCAGTATATTGCTAACTTCATCGACACTTCTTATTAATGTGCCATTAATAGAGTAGAGTATATCACCTCCTCTAAGACCAATTTTTTCTGCTGGACACACAGCATTGCTGCATATACTACAATCGACTGATGTAACAGTAACAGCTTGAGAAAATGAGATGCCGGTAAATGGCAATAATGCTATTAATGCTATGCCTATCAAAGCTATTATGGCATTTGCTAATGGGCCTGCCGAGGCTATCAACGCTTTTGTCGATGGCGATGCGCTCTTAAAGGAATCGTCGTCTAGTTCAACAAAAGCCAATGGTATTAAAAAGGCTATTCCAATCCCCCAGCTCCTAATATCGACACCTTCTCTCAGAGCGGCAAATGCATGGGCAAGCTCGTGGAATACAGCTCCAATTGCTATGGATATCACTAGATACTTTAATATTGATGTGAATGTGAATAATATTGGAACAGGGACTGCAACAGGTTGTGGGGGATTGTTTGAGGCTCCTGCTGAGAACATGATAAAGTCCCTGATCATTCTAATAAATATTGGGACGAAAAATATGTAGAATAGAGCCATACCCACAAACATTGATAAGATCACTGCAATTCTTATCGGTTTTATAACTGGCGACTTTCTACTGGACTTAACTTCTTTTCCGATGTAAAGCAAAAAACCTCCGAGAACGAGCTTGGCTCTTGCCGATCCTAGTCTAGCCTCTTTATCTCCAAAGAAAATGGGTAAGACAGTGAATATTATTATCCATGCTAACATTATATATAGCATTGCCTCCAATTGGAGCCCCCTCAAACAGCTTCAACAATGGTTAGGTATAAATTCTCCCTAGTTTTAAACACTAATTAGCTTGTTACACACATTAAATATTGTGTCAAATACGATTAAACATTGCTGTGGTCTAATGAAATGTCCTATGGTTACAGGAGAAGGGTTGTATATGATGAGAGTAGGTGGAATATTCTTAGGAAAAAGAGGTTTTCAGCAATAAAAATATTGAAGGCCCTTTCCTCTTGTGGGATAATAAACCCTATTGTTCATGGCAGCGTTGCTAGAGGGGATGTTAATGAACACAGCGATGTTGACGTTGCTTTGCTTAGACCATATCCACCTAGTCTGCTAGAACTGTGTATTGAGAGACAGGGCTACAGCATATACAGCAAGAAAATTGTTATGCCAACGCCCATCCACACACCCAAGCTATACATCTATCTTGATCCATTCGAAGAGCTCGTCATTTCAGATCCACTTGCAGAATTGCTTCCAATTGAGGTAGAGTTTTACAAATTTAGCGGAATGGTCGAATACAATGATCTTTTGAGAGATGTTAGAGTGGCAGGTGTTGATAAGAGACTCATGCTTATAGAGCCTGTTGAAGATGGCCATGTAGAGACCCCTGTTGTAGGTAACGAGGGCTATGTTGCAAAGAGGTTGGGGGTGTCTATGGAGGTTGTTCTTGATAGAGTAGAGGCGTTGACAAAGAGGGTTAGAGAGGGTCACACAGGTCTTTTCATCGAGTATGAGGTGCCGATCAACACAGAGACGGAGGCTTATGTAGAGGCTCTCTGCAAGGAAAATAGTCTATTTAGAGATAGGGTGAGAGACTATGGACTCTGTATATAGAGTAGAGGGAAATGATGTTATTGGCTATTGGTACAGGGGGCTCTCGAGGGGCTGTAGACTTTGTATGAAAGGATCTAAAATAGTTATATTTGTAACAGGTATTTGTGGTGTGGACTGTTACTACTGTCCAATTAGCAGAGAGCGAAGATCTTCAGAAGCTTTTTATGTAGATGAAGAGAAAATCCATGAAATAACCACGATCATAGATGAGGCATCTTTTGTGAGAGCTGAGGGCGCATCTATAACAGGTGGCGAGCCTATGCAGAGATACGACCTCACAATCAAGATTATCCAGCTACTTAAAGACACATTTGGTCAAAGCTTCCACATGCATCTCTACACATCGGGTCTCGGTGCAACAAAAAACGCTATAAAGTACCTCGATGTGGTGGGCCTTGATGAGATAAGGTTTCACATAGTTAACGATTCCATATGGAAACTCATCGAATATGCTGTAAAGAATACTGCAATGGATGTTGGGATAGAGATTCCAGCTATACCCGGAAATGATGAGGAGATCTGGAGAATTGTGCTAAGAGCTGATAGAATTGGTGTTAAATTCATCAACTTGAATGAGATGGAGGTTAGCGAGACTAACCTAGATAGAATTCTGTTTAGAGGGTATAGGATAGCAGAAAATGGGAAAACGGTTGTTGGAAGTATGGAGACAGCTAAGAGAATCTTAGCTAAGGCAATACAAAACGGCATATCCATCCCAATCCATTTATGTCCAGCACAATTCAAGGACTCAATTCAGCAAAGAGCTAGAATGCTTAGAAAAGCTAGAATGTGTGCCAACATAGATGATAAGGTTACAGAGGATGGTATGATAATTAGAGGCGATGAAGAGATGGAGCCACGGTTAGATGTTTGTGCACCTCTACTTAGACATTAGACCGAAGCCCATAACCCTACTCACATAGAAACTGTTTTATAGCATCATAATTTATCTTAACATATCTCTCCAGACTTCCAACATCATACCAAACACCTCTGTAAATATAGGCCTTTACCTTATGCCCCCTCTTAATAATCCATGGTACTAGATCGCCCATTATATCAAATGACTTCCCCAAAGAATTTTCAACATTCTTCAGTATCTGGGACTCCAACACCATCACACCTATTGAAACATACAGGTTTAGCCACGGCTTTTCAACCAACTCTACAACATTGTCTTCATCGCCGACCCTGGCAACGCCAACAGGCACTTGATATCTGTCAGCAAGAACTACTGTAGCATCCGATTCTCTATTTCTATGAAAGGATAGTAGATCATAGATGTTAATAGGCGCTATTATATCTCCATACCAAACAAGGATCGTGTTATCCTTAAACAAACCATTTTTGAATGCTTTTAAGAGTGCACCTCCAGTCCCATGATACTCTTCATCATCTAGACTATATCTAATTGAAACTCCATGTCTAGACCCATCACCAAAATAGTTTCTTATCTGCTTCCACTTGTATCCAACAAGAAGAACAAACTCTTTTATGCCAAACCTCTTAAGCCAGCAAATTATGTGCTCCAGAAGAGGTTTTTCTTCGCAGCCAATGGGAAACATCGGCTTGGGGACAATTTCTGTGTATGGCCTAAGCCTTGTTCCCTCACCACCAGCCAAAATGACAGCAACGACATTCTCCTGACCTATCGGATGCATAAAAACCACTAAATAACATTGTCTACAACACAACTATTCTTATAGTTAACGTTAACATAACTATATAAAGCTTTTGGTTATCCCAAAACATTATATTGAAGCTTTTATTCAAAGTTTTTATATCCACTCTTGAATTACTGTTAACAGCCTAGAATGGTGTTTTCTTTGGGTAGCGCAAGCAGTATTATGAAGGAGATAGAGTCTGAGGCTGAGAGAATTATTGGAGAAGCTGAAGAAAGAGCTTCGAAGATAGTTGAAGAAGCTAAGAAAAAGGCTAGTGAGATTTTAGATGATACAAGCTATATTGATGATTTGAATAAGTTTGCAAGGGAATTAGAGGAGAATGTGAATAGGGAGTATCATAATATAATTGAAGAGGCTAAGAAAAAAGCAGAAGAAATAGCTAGAGCATATAAGAAGAACATTGATGAGATTGTTAAAAATATTGTATCAAATGTCATAGGAGTTGAAATCGACTAGGTATCATTCATGAATATAAGATATGTTATTCTTAGCGATCCTGATATAGCATTAAAAGCCTATGTGATTGTCCCCCGCGACTATGCTGATACGGCATTGGAAAAGATAGTGAAGCTAGGTGCTTTTGAGCCTATATCATTGGAGGAGAAGGAAAAAGCTAGAGAAATTGAAGAGTACATTGCCTTAGTTGAGAACTGCAAAAAGCTATTTGATTCAATTAACTCATTCATAGAAAAGCCATTAACTGTAAAAATTGAGGAGATGCCAACAAGTACCAAACAAGCTCTTCAGAGTCTATATAAAAAACTCGGTAATGCGTTAGAATTACTTAGAGAACTCGATAAGAAGAGACTTGAGAATATTAAAAAATTAAGAGAACTTGAGATGATAAGGAAATATCTCGACCAAATATCAATTATGTATAGCAACGCTGATATAAGTGTTCTAGACTATGATGGTGATCTAATTGCTGTAAAAACGTTTCTAGGCCCTAAAAACGAGATTGAGTTGTTGAAGAAGAGAGCAAGATATGTACTGGGAGAGACCGTTTTCGACGAACAAAACGCTTTGGCTACAATTGTTTTTGATTCAAACCTGTTGGAAATCATCCTAAAGGAAGTTGAGCAAAGGAATGTTAAAATTATAGAGTTTTCAAAAGTATATGGATATACCACTCTTCTAAAAGCTATTGAGGCTATTGACAAAGAGAAGTTAGATATAGAGGCGGAATTAAGAAACATTGAGAATAGAATTGACGAGATTATAAAAAGTAATGTACATGATATCGCCTTGTTGAAGACTCTTGTAGACATCGAATATGGCAAGATTGAGTTATTGAAAACAGCTTTAGAGTCAAAGTATTTGGTGTTGCTTAGTGGCTGGGTTTTAAGGTCTAGAAAGGAAGAGTTTCTAAAGGAGTTGAGCAAAGTACCATCTCAGATAATATTTGAGGACTCTCCCGAGCCTCCTGTAGAATTCAACAACTTAAAGCCGTTCAAACCTTTTGAAATGTTTACAGAGTTGAATGGCTATCCATCGCCTAGAGAATGGGATCCGACACCCCTACTTACGTATTTTTACGGAATTTACTTCGCTCTAATGTTCCCTGACATAGGCTATGCAATAGGGTTGCTAATAGGTTCTAAGTACATCCTACCCTACTTTGTTCAAAATCCTGAGACCCTCCAAAAGCTCAGAAGAATAGTATATGTAACAGCTTCTAGTGCCATTATCACCGGACTCCTCTCTGGAAGCTTCCTAGGCTCGCTTATAGGCCAGTACATATCTCTTGTACTGCCCCCTATCCTCCCATCTCCACCACCAAGACTTTTAGATGTCGAAGCTACAGTAAAGTATATGCTATCATCAATTAAATTGGCTTTGCTAATAGGATATATAAGCATATTAATAGCACATATAGTTGCATTAGCAAAGGCAGCTACAAAAACACGTGATCTATGGACAGCATTATTAGAGGCTTGCATGGTTTTATTCATAATATTTGGGCCACCACTTATAACATACAAACTTTCCTTTCTGGAAATGGATGTTGATATATTCAAATTAGGTAGGATAATACCTGTTAACATAATAGAGTATACGGTTTATGCAACATTAGCTATATTCATACTGTCCAAGGTTAAAACATCGGGTCTTATGGGAATGTTCTTCTGGATATTTGATGTTATCGGCATCTTGGCTGATGACATGTCATTTATTAGAATTGCTGGAATAGGTGCTGGCTCAGCTTTGCTAGCAGAAATTTTCAATTCATTTATATACTCAGCAATACAAAGTGCATTAACTATAAATATAGCTGTAGGGATTGTAGTGGGACTTATAATGACTTTCATATTACATACATTCATACTTGGTGCCTCTGTCTTAGGTCCCTACATACATTCACTTCGATTGATAACATATGAAATGGCTACGAAATTCTATGAAGGAAGTGGAAAAAGAATTGTACCCCTAAAAATTGTGCTAAGCCCGGTAAAACTTGGGTCAACAAAAGAATTGGTTTAAACCAAAAAACAATAGAGTAGTGATAAAGAATGATTAGATCCAAAAAACTTTTAATCCGCACCTTTCTTCTAGACCGAGGGATTAAAGAAAGATGAGTAGTGATATACTTGCATTCATAGGCCCTGGGCTAGCAGAGGGGCTCGCAGCAGTAGGCTCTACACTAGGAATTTACATAGCGATTTCAGCAGGAATCCCAGTAATAAGTGAGGATCCTGCTCAAAGAGGTAGGGTATTTGCACTAGCCTTCCTCCCCGCCACCCAAACACTGGTATACGGTTTCCTCTACATGCTAATGAGCTACAGTGCCTTCCTACCATCTCTACTCAAGAAATACTCTTCAGTACCACCCCATATTGCAGCAGCCGTATTTGGTATAAGCATATTCGTCGGCTTAGTAGAGCTCTATTCAGCATATGGACAAGGAAAAGTTTGTGCAGATGGGGCAGCACAATTAATAAAAACACGTGGAGCAATATTTGGTCCCACGGTAATTTTAGCTGCATATGAGGAGTTGTTCGGCATTCTTGGCATGGTTTTCGGCATAATGTTTATGTCTATTATCACCAGTTGGTAAGCCTATATGAGTATTGAGGAGCTTAAAAGAGCTGTTTTAGAGAAAGCCAAGATAGAGGCAGAACATATTTTAAAGAAAGCTGAAGAAGAAGCGAAAAACATTATAGAAGAAGCTCGAAAGAAGAAGCTGATGCTCATTGAGGAAAAGAAGAGAGAGATGGTAGCTAAGCTAAATCCTGATGCTAGAATAGCAGAAGCTAGATATAAAGCAAGACTCATTCTTGCTGAAGCAAAAGATTCTATAATTAGAGAAATCATAACTCGTGTCAACAGTATTTTGGATTCTCTACCACAAAATATAAGATTCGAGTCGATAAAAAGACTTGTTGATGAGTCTCTACAAGAGATCTTCAATTCCGTTGGTAAAGTTGATAGCATTGTAATCAAAATTTCGTCTAAAGATGCAAATCTTGTTGATGCTATTAAGGAATATGTTGAGCAATCCTATAATATAAGGGTTAAAGATGTGCATACAATAAATATTTCTGGTGGTATAATAGTAGAGCATTCCAGTGGGGAAATAATTATCGATAATAGTTATGAAGAGAGGCTAAAAAAGATACTTAGAAGTATAATGCCTCAATTGTCAAAAACTGCTTCGTGAGATAAATGACATACAAAATGAGTGTATATGGACTAAAAACAATTTTGATAACACACCTAAACAAAAATCCAAAACTCGAAGAGGTTATTCAAACGGCATTAGAAAATAGGTTCATAGATCTCCCATCAATGGTGACCAAATATAATTCGAGAACAGATTATCTCAAATTGGCGTCTGCAAAAACAATTCATGAATTGGAAGAGAATTTGATTGGATTAATAAAAAATGAGTTAGACTATGTCTACAACCTTCTTCCTGAGTTCTATTCGAAATTCTTTAGGACGTTTCTAACGATATACGAACTTGATTTGATCTATAATTCCATTGTATCATCTAAACGTTTTACTGAAATGAAGCCAAGATTTTTAGAGTCTAAAGACATGGATACTTACATGTACTGCACGAAAGAGAATGCTTATGGGTGTCTTTTACTAACATTTCTAAAAAATCTCAAAGCAGATTTGGAGATAGCGGAACAGCGAAGAACACTTAGAGAGAATTATTCTAGGGCTCTTGGATGTGTGAGTCTCCTAGTTGCTTCGAAGTATTTGAAATACGTATCTAATTTAGAGAAGCTTAATCTTACAGTATCAGACTCTATAGAGATTTTCGTTAAGCAGATTACTTCAACTACTAATATAGATGGCTTAGCTCAATATCAATTGGAGAATTCCACAAAGCAACTATACAGTATCATTAGATCTTATCCCAGCAAAGCAACTATATACGAAGCACAGCATGTGTATGGAAAATGCAGAGAGTTGCTAGCATTATCTCCGCAGGTCATAGATTTGCTGACGCTTTATCTAGTTAATAGATACTATGAAATGTATATACTGAAATATGTACTTCCGGTTTCTTGGGTATTCAAATGAGTTTGCCAAGAGATTTCACCAAAAAGATTTGTGCCATTGTTAGAAAAGAGTTTGAGCCACTTGTGAAAATACTTGGCATCAAAGATGTTTACACAGCGGAGAATTGGGATGAAGCTAAGGTTGTGTTGGATAAACTTGTGACGCAGAGTGATATAGCCATTATCATTATACAGAAAAGTTTGGTGCCCAATGAGAAGAGCTTCATTGATTTGAATCTAGATAGGCTTTATCCGATAGTTACAGTTATACCTGACGATAAAATAAGTTTATCTGTATCACTACAAACTTTTTATGGAGAGCTTATCCGAAGATATATAGGCTATGAAATCTACTTAGGGTAATTACATTGAGCATTAGAACAGGTAAGATATATAGGATTGCCGGCCCCCTTGTTGTCGCTACTGACATACCTAATCCAATGATATACGAAGTTGTTTATGTTGGTGAAGAGGGGCTTATTGGAGAGATTATAGCTATCAGAGGAGAGAAGATATATATACAAGTTTATGAAGAGACAACAGGTTTGACTGTTGGGGAAAAGGTAGAGGCTACAGGCAAGCCCTTGTCAGCAGAGCTTGGACCTGGGCTGGTAGGATCTATATACGATGGTCTTCAAAGACCTGAAAAAGAAATTGCAAAGCTATTTAATGATATATTCATTAGAAGAGGTGCCAAAGTTGCTTCACTTGATAGAAACAAGAAGTGGCATTTTGTGAGGGAGAAGAGTATTAGTGTTGGTGATAAGGTTTATCCTGGTGACTTCATAGGATATGTTATTGAAACCCCTCTTGTAAAGCATTATATCATGATTCCGCCAAATGTTAAAGGCGAGCTCAAGTGGATTGCTGATGAAGGCGACTACACAGTTGAGGATACTATAGCTACTGTCTCATCTGGTCAACAAGAATACGATGTTAAGCTATATCATATTTGGCCAATTAGAGTTCCAAGACCATACACCGAGAAGCTACCTCCAACAGAACCTTTGATTACGGGTATCAGGGTTATAGACCATGTTTTTCCAATTGCAAAAGGTGGAAAAGCTGCTGTTCCAGGCGGTTTTGGAACAGGGAAGACTGTACTGCTTCAAGCATTGACAAAGTGGAGCCACGCCGATATAGCAATATATGTTGGATGTGGTGAGAGAGGTAATGAAATGTCGGATGCTTTAACAAGTTTTCTAAAGCTTATGGATGTCAGGAGGGGGAGGCCAATGATGGAAAGATCGGTCTTCATAGCAAATACGAGTAACATGCCTGTAGCGGCTAGAGAAACCAGTGTTTTTCTTGGCGTTACAATAGCCGAGTACTTCAGGGACATGGGCTACGATGTGATAATGGTGGCTGATTCCACCAGTAGGTGGGCTGAGGCCATGAGAGAGATAAGTGGTAGAATGGAGGAGATGCCAGGTGAAGAAGGTTTCCCAGCCTATTTGGCAAGCAGACTTTCAGAATTCTATGAGAGGGCTGGCAAAGTTAAAACACTTGGAAGGCCGGAAAGGTTTGGAAGCGTAACTGTGTTTGGCGCGGTTTCGCCACCTGGTGGAGACTTCAGCGAGCCTGTGGTCAGAAATACTGTAAGGTATGTTCAAAGCTTTTACGCATTGGACTATGGACTTGCGACAAGAAGGCACTTTCCAGCTATAAACTGGCTTACAAGCTATAGCATGTATGTTGATTTTGTTAAAGAGTATTGGGATAAGGTAACAGATGGAAAATGGAGTAAGTATAGAGCAGAATTGCTGAGAATACTCCAAAGAGAGTCTGAGCTAAGCGATATTGTTAGGCTTGTAGGGCCTGAGGCTCTCCCCGAAGAAGATAAGTTCATACTTGAGGTGGCCAGGATTATTAGAGAGGGTTTCCTACAGCAAGACTCCTTTGATCCTGTTGATGCCTATTCGCCTCCCGAGAAGGGAGTAATAATTATGGAGGCTATAATGGAGTTTTATAGAAGGGCTTCAGAGTCCTTGTCGAAAGGTTTGTCAGTAGCTAAGATAAAAGGATTTAAGAGTAGATCTATGCTCTATCGAATGAGGTTCTACCCACTTGATGAACTTAAGAAGCTTGTAGCACAATTTCTCGAAACCCTAAACCAAGAGCTTGGTTCTGCGGTGGGAAGCTGATGACTAGAGGTGCTCCAGTAACTAAGCTATATTCAAAAGCAAGTAAGCAGATATTTGGTGTAAGAGGTGCTCTGATATTTGTAAAAGCATTGAGCGGTATAAGCTATGGAGAACTTGTAGAAATAGATGTTGATGGCGATACCAGGCTGGGACAAGTAATAGACGTCAGCAAAGATGTTGTGATAGTCCAAGTTTTTGGATCGTCTCTTGGTGTAGCCACTGGCAAAACTGTTGTAAAGTTCCTCGGAGAAACGCTGAAAATTCCTGTATCAGCTGACATGCTTGGGAGGATCTTCGATGGTCTTGCAAGACCAATTGATGGAGGACCTCAAATCATTCCAGAAGATTACCTGGATATACATGGAGAGCCCTTGAACCCTGCTGTGAGAATCCCACCTTCAGAATTTATAGAAACAGGAATATCTGTAATAGACGGTATGCTAACCCTTGTAAGAGGGCAGAAACTGCCCATATTCTCTGGCTCTGGTCTCCCCCACAACAAGCTAGCAATGCAAATAGTTAGACAGGCTGCAGTGAGGGGAAGTGGTGAAAAATTTGCTGTTGTGTTTGGGGCTATTGGTGTTACACATGAAGAGGCCATGTATTTCCTAAGTGAGTTAAAGGCTATGGGTGCACTAGACAGAACAATAGCTTTTATAGCACCTGCCTCAGCATCAACAGTTGAGAAGTTGGCACTACCTAGAACAGCCTTAACAGCTGCAGAGTTTCTTGCATGGAAATACGATATGCATGTTCTGACAATATTAACTGACATGACAAACTATTGCGAGGCACTAAAAGAGGTTTCAGCAGCTAGAGAGGAAGTTCCTGGGAGAAGAGGTTATCCAGGATACATGTACACAGACTTGGCAACAATGTATGAAAGAGCTGGTAGGGTTGCAAATAAGAAGGGAAGCATGACAATAATGCCTATACTGACCATGCCAGACGATGATATTACACATCCAATACCAGATCTAACTGGGTATATAACCGAGGGTCAAATAGTACTTTCTAGAGATTTGTGGAGAAAGGGTATATATCCACCTGTAGATGTGTTCCTCTCTTTATCTAGACTAATGAAAGAAGGTATAGGCCCTGGAAAGACACGAGATGATCATAGAGAGGTCTTTGCACAGCTGATGTCAGCATATTCAGAGGGTACATACTTGAGAGAGCTCATCACAATTGTTGGAGTAGAGTCTCTGACACAGAGAGATAGAAAATATCTGGAGTTTGCTGATGAATTTGAAAAGAGGTTTATAAATCAAGGAGAATATGAGAGGAGGTCGATAGAGGAGACACTTGATATTGCATGGGAGCTTCTAGCAATACTTCCAGAAGATGAGCTTAGACAGGTCAAACCAGAGACTATTAGGAAATACCATCCAAAGTATAGAGGGGGCAAAGCTGAGTAGCGAAATAATTAAATTATCGAGACCAACAAAAATAGAGCTCATAAGACTCAGAAGAAGACTTGCACTAAGTAGAAGAATACATAGGATTTTGAGAGATAGACTAACTTTTCTGATGCAGGAGTTCTACACAGTTTACAGAAAGGCATTTGAATCTAGACGCAGACTCCATGAAATGCTCAATGAAATCTACAAAAGCTACTCACACGCTGTTGCTATACATGGCCTTGAGATCCTCGATACCGGGGCAAACACCATCAACGGAACAGTAGAGGTTGTGGCAGGCACAAGAAATGTCATGGGTGTTGTGGCACCGTCTATGGAAATATCCTCTATACCTATGCACACACCTGCATTGCCGATCGAGGTTGCAGATATCCAGGTAAAACGCAATGAGTTCTTAGAGACGCTTGTTTCCGTAGCCGAATACGAGAAAGAGCTGATTGAGCTAGCCATGGAGATTTCAAGAGTGAGAAGAGTTGTCATGATGCTAGAAAAGGTTTTGATACCAAGGCTCATCACAACCATAAGATATCTTATGATGAAATTTGATGAAATGGAGAGAGAGGAGAAGGTTAGAAGCATGAAGATAAAATCTTTATTGCTTCAAAGATCTGAGGGAGTGTAGCACAAAATCTACAATATTTTTTGTAGGGGCTGCTGGAATTCCCAACCTATAAATTCTAGCAATTCTATATACATTATCTGATGCCAGCATCGATGCAAAACCCTTTCTATAAGCTTCAACAATATACTCGATATTGTCGTCTATAACAACAGCTTTTGCATCATCGAATCCCTCTAAACAATTGAAATACATAGCTATTTTTATTGGCCCTGCATTACCGTCTCTACCAATCACCTTATAGACAAATTCGCTAACCCCAAGTTTATTGAGAACAGCTTTAGCCACTTTCATGCTCTGCTTAGTAGCAATACATATGGTAGCCTCTTCACTAAGTTGTTTCAGAGCCTGTCTAGAGGCATAGAGGTCATTCTTGCTTAATTTATTTAAGGAGCTGAGCTCCGCCTCTTCTATAATGCTAGATAAAGTTTCAAACCCCTTTTTGTCACTGCTCCAAAGCCTAACCATAGCCCTATTTATTGTCTCCCACTCTTTGACTAGCCCAAGTTCCACAAGTTTTTGTCTAACCCTTCTCCAATCTACTGGAAGCTGGGTTAATGTGGCATCCAAATCAAAGATTACAACTCTTCTTCTACTCTCTAAAAATTGTGTAAACCTCTTAAGCCAGTAAACCAACTCAATTCTAGAACCCTCCAGATATGCCCTCCAACTATCGCGTTCTCTAGAAAACCTTTCCAAAGCCTTCAAAATCTGCATCAAGTTTTTTGCAGGCTCCAATAGATCAACGTCGCTTCGCAAAGGATTTGCAACCATTTTTCTAGCCATGTATATCCAAACCGATGGTATCTTGGCCAAGTATCTTAGCCCATCCAAAACCCATACAAATTCTCCCCCATGTACCTTCAACCTCTTTGCAAGTTCCCTTGCACTTTCCTCGCCGTATATATAAGCAGCTACGAGAATTCCTGGGAAATGATATCCTAGCGACACAGCCAGATCTATGCTTCCCCAAAACTTGGGATTTACCTCAATTACATAGTATACCCCCAGCTCATCAACATATCTTGTTTCGACCATTAGAACCCCATTCCATCTCAATAGCTCTACAACTTTTCTCCCAATGGCATAGAGCTGAGGATCCTCCACAGGGCCTTTCGCACATAGGCTTGCACCACCAACCGGTTGATATTCGACTATCCTCTGATGAGTGAACTCTACAATGGGTTTGCCCTCAAATGCCAATGCATAATATCCTCTTCCGATTCCTTCAACATATTCTTGAACAACACACGGAATTCTTCTAACAGCTTCTGAAACAGCTGACTCAGAATCTAGATGAAAAGACGGGTTAGATGCATCACCAAGATTTTTTACCACAAGAGGTGGGGAAAGCCCGTATATACTCTCAGCATCGTGACTGCTACCTACAAACACCTGCTTTGGAAACGCAACAGCTTTGCCCAATTTGTCAACAATTCTAACCCTATCCGATGCCAATACAATATCTTCGTAGCGTGGTGCTGCAACTGTTATCCCAAGCTCATAGAATATTTTCGCATATTTAGAAAAACCTACGAAATCAATATAATCCACGGGAACAACAACGTCGCATCCGTGTTTATGTGCAACCATAGCTACTATGTAAGGCCAGTCAACACCTTCTCTTCTAACCTTATACAAATATCTATAATCAAATATTCCAGAAAAAAGGTGGGGGTGAATGCTGTGAGCAACGCCAACAATCTTGATATTCAATAAACCTTTTATAGATTTTGCTATTGCCATAGATTTTCTAGAAGATATAGAGGCTACAACAGCACATTTGTCCAACGGCCATCGCCACAAAGACATTGTCTAGAGGTGAATAAAAGTGTTGTTAGTTTTGACACACGATGTTGATTGGAGTAGAAAAGGGCCTGCAACAGAGCATGTACTAGCCCGTCTAAACAGATTCTCTATTGAGGATAGATATAGATTCTTTACTTTGAGGGAGAACATTTATGATGGGATAGCAACTATAATGGATTACGAGCAGCGTCAAGGAATTAAATCAACATTTTTCTTTAGAACCTTCTACGATGATTATACAACTGTTGAACTTTATAGCGATATCATATCCGAGCTGAGAAGAGGCGGCTGGGAAATAGGTTTGCATTCAAACAGCGGAGAAAACCTTGAGAGCATTAGACAAGAAAAGATCTTGTTGGAGAAGATATATTCCCAAGAGGTCAAGAGCCTAAGGGTTCACTACCTCAAAATAGATGCCAACTTAATACCAAAGTTAAGCGCAATAGGTATAAAATATGATAGTAGCATATGCAAAGCAAAAACGGGTCCATCACATGAAAGCACAGGATGCCACATATTAGACGGTGTAATGGAGCTACCCATAACAATAATGGATGCATATATGTTTACATATTGGGGGGTTAAACCAAGTGAGGTATATCAGAAAATTATAGAAATTCTAGACAACTTCAACAGACAAGGTATTAAAATAGCCACTTTGCTTTGGCATACAAATAGCGTTAGAATGCATGACGGTAAAGAATACTTGAGATTAGTTGAAGAGATTTGGAAAATTGAGTGGCTAACCCCTATAAGGGTAATCGACACGCCTATCTCGTTATGCAAAAAAGAAAAGCTGATATAATCAGGAAAAATTTTATCAGACTAGGTGTTTCACATCATCTTTTCAGTGTGCCACAGGCTCATCAACATACACTATAAAAATTCACTACCGCGCTTAATTAAACACTGTTGAAATCTTGAAGGTGATGCATATGAACGTCTATGAGCCTTTAATCATGGTAGTTTTAACAATAGCTGGATTCATGCTATCTAGATGGGGATCTAAATATGGTGATATATTTATCAATGCCTCCAACAGTTATCTATTCTACGTAGCTGTTCCAGCCATCTTGGTAATAAAAATTGGGTTCACCCAAATTAGTTATATTTTCGCTATTTTAATGCTTATATCGTCACTTCACATAATTTTGATGTTGGTAACCTCCTTCTTATTGTTTAGACCCCTTGCCGAGCCTATTACCGCATTATCAGCCTCTCTATCACTTTCAATGCCAAATTCAGCCTATTTGGCAATACCATTAGCCTTAATACTGTGGGGTGATAGCATATATGTTTTGCCATATATGATTGCCTTCAACATTATATTACCGTTCTTGACCATGTTCTTGGCATACATTACTGCAAGAAGGATGCACGAAAAATCTGTCTACTTTAAATCTTTACCAGTGCTAATAGGATTCGCCTTAGCATTGATAGCAAGAATATTGTATGATGCTGAATATGGAGACAGCACTACTATAGTAAACTGCATAGATAATTTAATTTCATATTCGTTCTATTTGTCGTTTATTGTTATTGGAGGTTCCATAGGAAAACTAAGCATGAAAGTATTGAAAAATGATATCAAAATTGTCGCAACATCATGCATAATCAAGTACATACTATCACCTCTACTTATGTTACTCCTCTCCTTTCTGCTACTAAACAATTTTAACACAAGCAACAATCTATACATCCATGGGCTTATTCTCCAAAGCATTATGCCACCTGCTGTAATAAATATAGTTCTAGGCAAGGTGTTTCATCTGAATGAGGAGCTGATAACGATACTTTTAATATTATTGACACCCATTTCAATAGCTTTATCGTTAGCAGTATGGAATATATTAATATAATGTGGTCTATATCCAGCCATGGTCTGTTTTTATAACTGGGATTTGCCATAAGAGAAGGGCTATGTAATAGTCTCTTCCGATTTCAAATAAATCTTTATGTGTATTCCAAAATAATCATTTTCGGGTATGATGCTATCAAATTGAAGAAGTCCTGTGATAGCATATGGCTCCATATACTCTATAAAGTCTTTGTATGGTATTGATAGATCCTTTATTTTGACTTCACAATCTCTTCTATCTATTCTAGCAAACGTCTCTACATAGATGTACTCAGCTCTAACATACCTCTTCTCAGCACTTCTATACAATGAGCTATATAGGCTTTGAATATCTTTTACTCTCAATTCTGTAGAGACTCTCCGTGCCGTTTTAATCATGTTTCTCACAAATTTCTTCCTTTCATCAACAACATTAATAAATCTCCTTATAGCATATGGCTGTTGCTCAAAAAGTCTATATATGTTGTCAACCAGAAACAACACCTTTTCTCCCGTGCTATTCTTCTCATGACCAATAATCGTTGTTTCATCACATAACCGTATTTTTCTATACCTTATACCAAATCTCGACAAAAATTCTAAGTCCAAACCCGTAAAGTATTTTTTAAATAGATCATAGTCTATGTTTCTCGTTATTAACAGAAAATATGTGAATTCATTATGTAGAGGCAGGAGTGCTAGAAGTGATGTGTACAAACCCTTCAATATTCTGATTATGTGAAGAGGGTTGCCTGTTAAGGTGTTGTAATCTGTATCAAGAATGTTGGAGGCTGTTGTCGAGGGTCTTGCAATAATGGAACTTTTATAGATGTCAGATAGTATAACAATCATCGATTCGATTTCTTTAATAGTTCTAGATTCTCCAAAAAGGAGTGAAATCTTCTGCAATGCTGTTTCATATGGCATCCCACGTGCAACATCCTTTATGGCTTCAGAACATTTGATGCACTTTATGCCAAAAAACTCTTCGAAAATTTTCTGTATGTCTCTCCAATGACCTATAGTGTTTTTGCCTATAATGCCTGCAACAATCTTTTTTGTTTTTATATCAGAGGATGTCATTGAAAACTTGTTATATAATCCAACAACCCTTTCACAATATCCTAAAGCTCTTCCAATATCCCTTTTAAAAAACTGTTTCCATTTCTCATTGCTTGCTACAGATGGTATGAGCATTACTAACTACCTTTCCTAAATAAAGATTTTGTGTTTATTTTATGTTATGGCAAAGCATTATTTTTTGTTTAGAAACGACCGTGTGATAGCGTTCTTGCCGCGACTATTAGAGGGTGCCAAACTGGGGCAACTGCGGGGTGATAGCCTATATCTGCAAAGAATAGATCTTCTATTGTCATTTCCTTTTCAATAGCTATCGCAACGGAATTGATGTATTCAGCAACAGACTCTTCCCACCCAACTATTTGCGCTCCAAGTATTCTTCCAGTAGATGCGTCTACAACCATCTTTATGTATACATATGTACCTTTTGGATAGTAATGGGCTTTGGTTCTAACTTTTATCAACTTACTTTCTATTTTGAATCCCTGCTCCTTCGCTTCTTCTTCGCCTAGCCCTGTTCTTGCAATGTACATATCAAAGAACTTTGTTATGGCTGTCCCAACAATGCCAGGAAATCTTAGGCTTCTTCCGAGAGCTGCATTTGCACCTGCTACCTGCCCCTCTTTATTAGCTGATGGTGCTAGCGGTATCCAGACCTTCTTACCTGTTATTATATGTCTTTTTTCAGCCACGTCGCCAGCAGCATACACACCCTCAATGTTTGTCTCCATGTATTCATTCACTTCTACAGCTCCGGTGATCCCTATTTTGATACCACTTTTTGTAGCTAATTCTATATTCGGCTTAACACCTGTTGCTAAAATAACTAGATCAGTTTTGTAGATATTTTTGCTTGTTGCAACTGCTTCGACAAATTCTTTCCCAATGATTTCTTTTAGTGGCTCAGAAAGATGTAGCTCGAGACCTCTTGTCACAACCTCTTTTGCAACAATGTCAGCCACATCCCTGTCTAAGGATCTTGGAAGTAGCTGACCTTCTTTCTCAATGAGTATTGTCTTCTTGCCTAGAGAAAGAGCGGCCTCAGCCATTTCCAACCCTAGATAGCTTCCGCCAACAATTACTATATTATTTGCTTTTCTAATTGCATCAGACAGCTCATCTGCTTGTGCTGGATGTCTGATCGTATAAACATTTTTTAGATCAACACCGTTTACCCTCGGTTTTGCAGGTGTGGCACCAGTCGCGATGACCAGCTTGTCCCATTCCATTACCAATTCTTTACCGTCTCTCTCTAGGACAACAACCTTTTTATCAACATCAATGTTCTTTGCAACAGTATTTGTTAAAACCCTTATACCTCTATCACGTTCAAAATCTTCTGGAGTATATGTTACTAGCATTTTCCTGTCTTTTACTATTCCCTCAACATAGTAGGGGATGGCACATGGTCCATGTGTAATCATATCAGTTGCCTCAATGAGTATGACCTCAGCCGAAGGATCGAGTTTCTTGGCTCTTGAAGCTGCTGATGCCCCCGCAGCACCACCTCCTATTACCACAATCTTTTTTGACATTCTAATCACAAATATATACGACTTTATTTGGAAATAAAAGCTGCAGCACAATGAAAAACTATATCTTTAGCTCCATCCTTTTACCAGAGTACTCTACTTCTATGTCAGGTTTTGATTCTTCGATTCCAACCCCTCTACCCTTATCTACCAACACAATTTTAAATTTCATAGATCCTATGCTCATAGCCCCCTTCTTCTCGTCGATAATTATCTTATTCTCTTTCTCAACCCATCTAATTGGTATGACTGCATAGAAGCCCTTTTCATAGTCATATGTTTCGCCATCATCTAGATAGATCATAAATTCACCATCTCTACCTCTATATATTCTCAGCTCTATCTCGCTTCCATAGTCATCCGCTTTTTCAATAGTTGCAGGTGCTAGGGGTAGTATCGCACCACCCCTAACATGTAGGGGTATTCTATCTAGAGGTGCCTCAACTCTTATCCACCTACCTCCTAACACCCTATCGCCAGTCCAAAAGTCGTACCACATACCATGTGGTAAATAAACATCTCTCTCAAATGTTGAGGGCAATGTGATGGGCGATACCATTATAAATGGTCCAAACATGTATTGGTCATCAATTATGGCGGCTGTTTTATCGTTTCTAAAGTCCATGACAAGCGGTCTCATAATAGTGTAGTCATGTTCGTATACCATCCAGGCCAATGTGTATATGTACGGTAGAAGCCTATATCTAAGCCTAATGAATTTAACCAGTATTTCCTCAGCCTCTTTTCCAAATCTCCAAGGCTCCTTTGGATAGTATGTCCCGTGAACTCTGAATATAGGGCAGAAGACACCCCATTGGAACCATCTAATAAACAGTTCCTTGTATCCATCGGTCTCTGGGTTTCCGCTAAAGAACCCTCCAATATCTGTTGTCCAGTATGGTAGTCCAGATAAGCTGTAGTTTAGACCTGCCCATATCTGTGCTCTGAAGGTTGTCCAGTCACCTGTTATATCACCACTCCAATTAACAACGCCATATCTTTGAATTCCTGCAAAGCCTGATCTTGTTAATATAAGAACCCTTTTGTTAGAAACTGCTCTCTGTCCTCTGTAAACAGCTTCTGATTCGAATAATGGGTAGACATTCAACAATTTAATCATCTTTTTCCCATTTCCAATATCTAGAGACTTCTGCCATGTTGAGTATATCAAGAGGGGTCTAACCTCCGGCTCTGAGGCGTCTAGCCACCAGCCATCTATGCCTATGCTATAGAAAACCTCGCTTATCTTCCTCCAGAACCATTCCCTACACTCTTCCTTAAAGACATTTAGAAGACCAAAATCATCTGCACCCGAGCCCATTAGACAATTGTTTTTCTCTGCTTCTCTATATACATCAGTTTTCTTTTCGAATATAGGCCAAATAGATATGGCTAATCTGATGCCAAGCTTATGTATGTCTTCGACCATCTTCTTTGGATCTGGATAATACTTCTCATCAAATTTGAATGCATTCCATCCATAATCTCCCCAGTATCTCCAATCCTGAACAATTATGTCAATAGGTATTCTCCTCTCTCTAAACATTTTTGCAACAGAAACAATCTCTTCTTGTGAAGCATACCTCTCTTTAGATTGCCAGTAGCCAAAGGCATATCTTGGTAGCATTACAGCCTTTCCAGTTAACCACCTATACCCCGCTATAACCCTGTCAAGTTCGGGCCCATAGATAATGTAGTAGCTAAGATAGTCGCCAGCCTCAAACCATACCCTGAGAATATCTCTCCTAGACTCTACAACACCCATTGAATACATGTCCCATAGAATACCATAGCCCGAGCTAGAAACTAAGAACGGAACAGCAATATCAGTATTTCTCTGCACTAGGTAAACAGTTCTATTCCTATAATCAAATGCATTGTGAGCAGAATAGCCAGCGTGCTGACCAAGACCTAGAAGCAGCGAGTCTGGCTCTATTCTAAATATCTGCTCGAAGGTATAGAAATCCTCACCATAGAGTCTCTGCTTAGTGGCTTTCCTGTCTATCTCTTCAATTGGAATATCCCCAAATCTAAAATCTATTTTGTTTTTACCCATATCAACATAAACAGTGATTTCATTCGATGAAACAGCAACTATATCGCCAGATCTATACACATCAACATTGACATGCCTAGGCTTTGCAATAACAACTATACTATTATCTTTGAATTGAGATGTTGACGGAACGTGTACAACACGCACAATGTTACTGTCAAAGAACTCTATTACGACTTTGCCAACACCAAAAGATAGTTCAACTCCTTGTGATTCATACATAAATTTGTGCCACCATGAATTTTGTAGCCCCTACCTTTAAAAATGTTTGTAAACTAATCGCATTTGCATGTACACATATTGATTACCTCTACAAATGTATCTAAACCCCTCTCAGATAGCTCTCCTATTACCTTGGGCATTTTCTCTAGTGGAAATGCATATAGGGAGCCGTTTATCTTTATTCCATCCATTAGCTCTACCAGCCCCTTGGATCTATATCTCTTCCCTTTTATGGTGACCACAGTTCCATTCATTGTCTTGTAGATCTTTATCTTAACATTCCTTGGCACATTTTGAGCTACCTTCAGCAACACATATCCAGATGGCTTCACTGTTTTTCAACCTCTTCTAAACATAGATCCTCTCTACACCTTGTACTAGCCTTGGTTAGAATATTGGCAACCGATTTGCTCCTTTCAAACATTTTAATTATTCCTCTAAGTACATTTTCTCGAACAGTCAACAACGTCTTTACACATTCGATTAAATCACTGTTTCCAGTTTCTCTTAACCTCTTCAACAGCTTCTCTATGCATTCGTCTATATGGATGAGCGCTGTGGTAGAGTGCTTTAATGCACACCAAATGCTTTCCCACGATGATCTAACATCCGTGCTACCGCCCTTCGCACTCTCAAGCTTTTCAACCAGGAACAGCGCTTGACCGACAAGCTTTCTCTGCTCCCTAAAAGAATCGATAATATCAGAAAAGATTGGTGCTCCAACATAAGAATCCGATTCTATTAGATGTTGTTCAACATGATTAAGATGGCCAATGGCATATATAAACTCTTGTATTAAAGCCTCCTCCCAAACAGCAGACCTACCAGCCTCGCCTTTATCCCCAACTAACTGCTTAGCCGATTCCAACTGGGCTTGTGACATATAAGATACCCATTTTTATGCAAATTCTTGCATAAAAATGGCTAACTTGGCTAATAAATTTTACCCCTAGTTCTAATTTCATCATAAGTAATGCTAAGTTTTGTAGCAAACTTCTATCTGTTTTTGCAATGAAAATAATAACCAGCTAAATGTAACAATATTTGAGGTTGAGTTCGATTGGATATAAATACTATTTTGAATTCAAGAAAAGGTATAGAAAAAGTTATGGGAGATGTTCTAAGGGTTTTAAGGCTATATAGAAGGCTGTGGTTATCTGAAATCCACATGGAGATAGAGGGCATGAACTCAACGTTAAAAGAAGAGGTGCCTAGTTATAACGATGTAAAGAGGGCTGTTAAAGAGTTGAGCAACCTAGGGTATGTACATGTAGAGAAAGGGATTAGAGGTTCTTTGCAGCATGTACATGGAATAGAGGATTATCTTGTAACAATAGTCGATGATGTAAAAATAGTCAATGCTTTGACTAATGACAAAAAGCTCTCTGAGTATATGAGAATAAAATATGGCTTTATGGAAATGTAGGATACAACAATTCGATGTTTTTGCTAAAATGAGTCTAGAATGCACTATGACTTTACTAGATCTTTTATTATATTCTTTACAGCAGTTTCGACGTCGTTTATCGATGCTTCTGCCATTCCAGTAACATGATCGCTTTTCCCACCTGCTCTAAGTATGATTTTTCTAGCCAGTGCTTTGGTAATTTCCCTAGCGTCAATGTGTCTGCTTGATTCTCTACCCAATGATATTTCAACAAATGTTTTTCCATTTCTTGGTTGCAAGACTATGAGTAGTAGCCTTGGCTCTTTTTCTATAGCTTTAATGATAACGTCTTTCACAAGTTCTTCGTCTTGTATCTCGGGCTTCAGTATATACATCTTGAGATTTCCTATGGGCTCGCCACCCTTAATGATTTGCTCTATCAGCATGTTCTCATATATTGTTCTATATGATTTTAGTGTGTTTTCTAAGGTTCTAATGTATTTGACTATGCCTTCAACTCTTTTATCAAGATCTTCGATGCTCGAACCTAGTAAGGCTCCGATTTTTCCGAGTTTGCCTTCAATTTGCTTAGCATAATCCGTTAATGCTGTTCCTGCTACAAATTCGAATCTTATTATTCCATCTGCTATTTTCTCAACATTTATTATCTTTATTGCCCCCACCTCCTTGGTGTTCTTAACATGTGTGCCAAAGCATGCTTCGGCATCCCAGCCCGGTATCTCTACAACCCTGATGATCGGTGTCATTGGAACTCCTCCTTGGTATAGGACAAAACCATAGGTTTTTTCAGCTTCATTTCTATCCATATACTTTATGTTGACATCCAAACCACTGTCGATGAGGCTGTTAGCTAGGTTTTCTATTTTCTCTATCTCCTCCTTTGAAGGCATTTTGTAGTGTGTTACATCAAGTCTAGCTTTATACTCTGTCTTCTCAGCACCTGCCTGCCATATGTGATCCCCTAGAACTTTTCTCAAGGCTCCGAGGACTATGTGAGTTGCTGTATGGTGTCTCATTCTCCTATATCTTATCCCCCAATCAATTTCTCCTACAACTTCCACACCCTTTTCCAAGCCTTCGGCATTTTCAAGAATGTGCACAACAACATCCCCAACCTTCTTAGTATCAATAACCTTGTAAACATTTCCGGATGTTCTTATATACCCAGAGTCCCCTAACTGGCCGCCACCCTCGGGATAGAAGGCTGAGGCATCTAATACCACATAATTCTTATAAACATCTATGACCTGGGCCTTGAACGCCTTCTGGTATGGATCCTCATGGAATATTCTCCTAGTTGGCGGTAATTTCTTGGCCCACTCAATAACATCTTTTGGAAGCTTCACATCTTCCAGTTCTCTAACAGTTTTTGGCTTGCTGTGTCGTGAGGCTACAAGAGAGTAGAAATTGGCTGGAATCTCAATTCTTGAGCCACGTTTTTTCTCTATCTCTTGCGACACAATGTCTGGTGGAATTCCATGAGAGTCGTACAGCTCTACCAGATCCTCTGTTGAAAGTGATTTCCTCAGATACTTTTCTATTACTGTAGAAGCTTTTGATATTATTTCTTTGAACCTTTCTTCCTCTATCAGGATGATTTCAAGGATTCTATCTCTGTATTTTATCATTTGCGGGTATATATCGCCCCAGAAGTTGAGTTGTTTTGCAACAAGCTCGGCAAGAGGTGTTTCTGACCCTAGTTTACTTAGCCTTCTCAGTGTTCTTCTAATGACCAGTCTGGCAAGATAGCCCTCACCACTATTGGAGGGTACAATACCATCTGCTAACATCAATGCTATAGTCTTTGTATGATCTAAAACAGCATAGACATCAAACACATTTCTTAGCTGATCTTGTATCTCCTTTTCACCTAAGCCAAAATCTCTTGAGATGACTCTAATTAGATTAGCCAGCTCCTCTGCTTTTGTTAGATCGAAACGCCCAGCTTTTCTAGCTAGAGAATATAGAATCTCTTTATCCGGTTCTAAAACATTTAGTGCCTTGTGAAACTCTCTAACAAGATCCCCATATACTGCATGAAAAGCCGTAGGCGTTTTTCGAGAAAACCAGGCTATCCTTTCTATGCCATATCCTGTATCCACTATCTTTAGCGGCAACTCTATATAGTTATCGCCATCAACCTTATACATCATAAAGACTAGTGTAGCAAGCTCCAAACCTCCGACAGCAACCTCGAAGCTTGGCCCGGCGTTTCCTCCTCCCTCCCACCACGACTCTTTAAACGTTATCTCCTCTTCCGGTACCCCAAGCTCTTCTACAAAGAAGTCTTTGGCTAATTCAACTGTTTCATTGACCCAGTATACAGTTTTATCTGGATAGTTAAATGCATGATGACCTCCCATCGTAAAGTTCGTTAGATGCCTCCCTAGGGTATATCCAACAGAATCTATATCCTCTAGCCTTATACAAGGCTGTGCGATCACAAGCGGATTAGCTGGCGGCGGCACCAAGCCTGATGTAACATGGGGTTGGAAAACCACAATACTTGCAATAGTTAGGTAGAGATCCTCTCTCCACCTTGCAACAACAGGTCTTGGTTCTATTATTTCGTGTCCTCTCCTTTTGAAAAATTCTAGAAATATATTTCTGGCTTCTCTATATCCCAAAGACCTTTTTGTTGGTATATCAAAAAACGTGTAATCAGCGCAGGGTGCATCTCCACAGTTATCCCTATCTATTACACTCCAAAAATATGTTTTACAGTAACGACATTGAGCTCTTTTGTACCCTTTATTTTTAAACATTTGAACTGCATAAAAATTCGGGTCTATTACTCTCTGCATAAGCAGCTCCATCAAACAATTTCATAATATTAGATATCAATAAAATACTGTTTTGGCATATCTATAGTTTTACTATAGTTACAGTAGATTCAGCCGAAGAGCGCTGATAGACCCTCTGCCAACTGTTCTTCTGAAACGCCCTCCTTCTTCTCCTCCTCTTTCTTCTCCTCAGCCTTAGGAGCTTGCTGAGCAGCTGCTTGCTGGCTTGCTACGGCTCCAGCAGGCATGGCCATGGGCGCTACAGGCATGGCGAAAGAGGATTTTAGAACATCATCTATGTTTATTTCCTTCACAGCAGCTACAAGAGCCTTTACCCTTACATCGTCTATAGCTATTCCTGCTGCTTCTAAGACCTTTTTAATGTTGTCTTCTGAAATGTCTTTTTTTGCTGCATGGAGTAGGAGTACAGCATATATATACTCCATTTTATGCACCCCATAGCTACGCTTTTGACTTATACAGAGAGCCACTCTTATAAATTTAAATAATCTTTAGATTGTATACCTCAAAACTGTTTTGGCATCACCTTAGCCTCTATACCCAACTGTGTTCTAACTAATGATGCGAATTTCTCGGCATAGGCGCTTCTCGAACCATCTACTACTAGTAGTTCTGGTCTTGATTCATCAACGTAGTAGAGAATGTCATTAAAGTCTGCATGGCCACTAATCCCAACAATCCATGTATTACCAGAATTCAATTTGTAGATTGTTTTCGCAAACCTTCCCGTTAGAATTATGTGAAAACTTACGCCATTTCTATAACTTTTTGATGATGATATATGATTTACTTCTATGAACCATCCCATCCTCTTAATTTCTTCAGCTTCTCTAGACCCCAATGGAAAGACATCTTGAATGCTATACCCATATCTCTCCAAAACTTTATGAACTTTCCAATGAGAATGTGATAAAAGGAATGGTGCATCAACACCATATTCTCTAAGCCTTGCCATAACCTCTTGAGCCTTGCCATAGTATGCATATAGAGCTACCGATCCCTGACTCAACAGTTTTCTTATGAGATCTATAAATTTTTGCCATATAGCTTCATCCCCTTCTCTAACATATGCTGGATCCCCATAAGTCGCATCAATAACTAGGACATTGGGTTCTTTAACAATAACCGTTTTTGTTCCAGGATTCTTAAAGTCGCTTGTATAAGCAACCACAGTACTGTTCTTCTCAGCAACTATCTGTGCGGAACCTGGTATGTGGTCAGCATACAAAAGTCGTATTTTCGTATCGTTGAAGACCAGAGTTTGATTGTATTCTAGTGCAACCTTCTTTACTTTGGGTATGGAATAGCCTAAGGCATCCAAAAGATCAATAGTTATTGGAGTCCCAATAACATGTTTACACAGTAGCACACTCTTGTTCAAGTCTATTGTATGATCGCTATGAATATGTGTTACAGCCCTTGTTATACAACCATTTGAATGACCATCAACACATATTCTGCTGAAAAAGGTGATGGCCCCATTCAGATCAATGTTAACGCTTTCTTGCATTACTAGAAACCTGCTAAATCCTCTAGCGAAAATGTGGACATGAGAAACCTATAAAACCTTATCGGCTTCTCCATATTCACCAGAGTTTTCATCGCCTATGTCAATGTCGTTCCAGGATACAGGGGGGTTGCCATATCTAATAATAGGCTTATCTAGCTTTGAGAGTAACACGACTCTACTAGGAATACTCTCAGAGACAACACTATATCCTATTCTATCTGCAAGCATTGAAGCAACTGCTTTAACCTCGCTATGTGTAGGCATGTCACTGCGAGAAAGCCTTGTTATAGATGCGCCTATATGCATATAGGCTTTGACCTCCACAAATGTTGGCTGGGCAATTGTCAGAAGCTTGGCCCATGCATTTACAGCTCTCTCGTGCATATTAAAGCTTCTGACAATAGTTATCCTAACAACTGTAGGGGATGTAAAGCTTGGCAATAGCTCTAAAGTCTCTAGGGTTTTTCTCCAAAGAGCCTTAGATATTGGATTGTTGAAATAATTGTAGCTATCATAATCGTAAGCCTCTAGAGATATGTAGAGCTGAGTAGGCTCTTCATCTAAATTCGCTAGTACATCTGGTCTAATGCCTCTTGTCACGAGAAATGTTGTCAAACCCTTTTTATGGAACTCCCTTATCAGTTCTCCTAATCGGGGGTATAGAGTTGGTTCGCCTGTTAAGCTTATGGCTACATGCTTTGGATTGAGTGCCTCTTCAAACATTTTCTTATCGACATTAGGATACCTCCTATATCCACTTACAGTTCTTCTATGCTCTTTTATAGCCATTTCAACTAAAAACCTAGGATCATCTATTTGATCAGGGAATTTAAACCATGTCTCATCCCATTGATCTCTCGATCTATAGCGCCAACAGTGAAGACAGTAGTTCCAGCACCATAGAACAGACGGCGAAAACTGTATACATCTATGCGATTCTATGCCATAGAACTTAGCCTTATAACAGAACATTCTCTCTGTAAGAGCCTTGTGAACCCAGTAGCATTTTTTTACAGCGCTATGAGCTCCTATTATGTGATATTTCTGTTTCTTTAGAACTTCAAATGCTTTTATAAAAGGATTTAGCACACTAGATGAAAGGGTTCCCATTCTCATCACAAAGCCAGCATTAATGACGATTTTGCTGAGTTAACTTAGGCTTTTCCCAATTTATATTTTTAACGTATGCTACTATTATTTTGGTCTAAAAGCTCTGCATAACAACTATTTATAAAATTTTTGATTAGATTCTATCTCAGGTACGCTGTTATAGGTGCTAGAATGACTGCGAAGGCATTCGTGATATATCATGGTGACTGCGACGGCGTTATCTCAGCAGGATTGTACATTAGACATTTCTTGCTAGATTATGTTCCCAGCAATATTATGCTGAAATATTCACAGCCATGGCGTTTACAAGAAGATTTAGATAAATGTTTAAAGAATTTGAAAAATGCAGAAATTCTTGTGTTACTCGATCTAGCGATAGGCGCAAGTGTTGCTAGCAAAATCAAAGAGATTGTTCGTAAAAACGAGCACATTAACATAGTTATAGTAGACCACCATTCATCGTCTATAGCAGCACTAAAAGATATTCAAGAACTAGAACCTAGGGTAAAGGTGCTTTGGAGCAAAGCTCAATCGACACCTGAAGTCTTAGCACATACTATAATAAGAAATTTAAATGAATTTGAGGAAGTTCTTGTTAAAGTGGCGAATGTTTGCGAAGGTGGTTCTGCAAATGAGCCTTATATTCGTGAGATTGCTGATAAAATAAAACTTGTTTTGGCTGTTGAGCCAACTAATGAGCCTTTGATTAAGGGTGCTGTCGAGGCTATTATAAAGGGAAGCGATTTTTGGAATTCTAAAGAATTCAATGAAAAGTACTCTAAAGCTAAGTGGCTTTTACAAACCCTTTTAAAGAGAATAGAAGAAAGAGTTGAGCATGTATGTGATTGGAGTATTGCTACGTTTAGTGCAGCTGAATCCATTATATATGCAGGGTTGTTTGGAATAGCATCATCTGAATATATTAAAAAGACCAAACAACCTATTGTAATAGTAAGAGAGGAAGAGGAAAAAATCGTGGTAACGGTACGTTCATTAAATGAGCAAGCCTTAGAATTTTGCAAGAGTTTTGCTTCAACATATGGAAATGACATGAACATAATTTATGGTGGGCACAAAGAGGCTGCTTCAATGACTATAAAAACAGGTAAATCCCTAGCCGAGTTTGTGACAATAATTAAAAATTTTATTAAAGAAAGATGTTGCCGTAAGTAGATGTGGCCATGTGCATAAATATAGATATTGCGAGCCCCTGCCCAAGTATAATTACAAAATTAAACGAGTTAAAGAACAGGTATGTGATAATTATTGTTGGCGAAATGATTATTGAGTACATCGGCAGAGCAACATCGTATGCTCAAATCGGTTCTCGACTACTTATCACAAAACCAGATGGCAGTATATTAGTACATGATGCAACAAAGGTCGAGCCACTCAACTGGCAACCGCCAAAATCCTATATACACTATGAGTGTAGAGATGATAAAATATTTGTTAGATCGTTTAGGAAAAACCCTCAAGAGGAGGTACTCATAGAGATCAGCAAGGTTTACCTAATATCATTATGTCAACTAACATCAGCAAAACCTGTGGTAATAGGAAAGGAAAGCGATATCGTTAAAATGATCATGGCAAATGCTAGTATTATTGATCCAAACGCTAAGATTTTGGGCACAGATGTTGCAACATCATATGGAAAGATAGATGTTTTGCTTAAGAAAGAGGATGGGACTCTTATAGTTGTTGAGGTAAAGAACGAAAAGGCAGGTGTATCTGCGGTACTTCAATTAAAGAGATATGTCGATTTTTACAAGGATAAGGGATTAAAGGTGGAGGGAGTTCTAGTAGCTCCTTCGATAACCACCGACGCATTTACACTTCTTCATAAGGAGGGCATGCAGTTCATAGATTTGAGAAAACTACTACAAGAATTTAGTGTTGGATTCGCAGAAAACCGGATAAGTATATTAAAAAGTGAGCGAGAACATTAGAAGTAGATAGGATGAAAATTATGGCAGTCGATGAACATTTGTACTTAGAAGGAGTTCCATTAGCATTTAAAGACAGTATTAGGATAAAAGAGTTTAGAGAAGATAGAACAAATAAATGCATTGAGTTTCTACATGAGTTGACATCCGATTTTCTTGATCAATATAATAATGTTCATGGATCGGCACTCGCATTATTATCTGTTTTAGCAGCAGAGAATGTTGCTAAAACACAGATTTTCGGGGATGAATATCTCGTAGCAATTTCCCATACCATAAACTTTGTTTCACAACCAGAGACCTTAGCAGATTTGGAAATAAGGTCATGTGTGATTGGAAAAGGGGGTAAGATCATACATGTACAAACTACTATAACATGCAATGGTAAAGAGCTTGCAAACGCACTAACGGTATTTGTTGTAGAGGAAAGTGTATAGCGATGGAGCTCAACCTAATTGGTTTTGAAAGCCTTGGTGTAAGATCCCAAGCAACATTTATTCAGGTAAAAAATGCCAACATCTTTATAGATCCCTCAGCAGCTCTTGCTCCAAGACGCTATGGTTTACCACCACACCGATTAGAGGCTAAGAGACTCTTGGAGATATTTGATAAGATACAGGATTATCTCATAGACTCTGATTATATTATTATAACCCATTATCATTATGACCATCACGACCCTGGCAGATTCATTGACCCAGCACTATTTAGAGGAAAAACCATTTTATTAAAGGATTTTGAGAAGAATATCAACTTTTCACAGAGGATCAGAGCCTATAGATTCATAAAAATGGTTAAGGATTTTGCAAACAACATTAAAGTATGCGATGGCAAAACATTTGAAATCGGTTCAAATAAAATCAATTTCAGTAAACCTCTGCCCCACGGATCAAATACTAGATTAGGATTCGTTGTTTCTGTATGCATTAAAGATGATTATGAAGTGTTATTTACATCAGATATAGAAGGTGGTTCCAGCCAAGAGCATTCCTTTCTATACGACTTTTGCAAACCCTACATCGCCATTGTAGATGGGCCTCCAACATATTTAATGGGGTATTCATTTTCAGAGGAAGAGTTGAACAATTCTTTAAACTTTCTCAAAACTTTCATTAGTAAAAACCTTGGTACACTTAGACAAATTGTTCTTGATCACCATATATTTCGAGACGCTAATTATGTATCAGTTGTTCAAAACTTAAGAAGTTATAGTACCCACATCGAAATAAAGACAGCAGCAGAATTAATGGGTCTTGAGCCACAACCGCTTGAAGCCTTCAGAAAAGGTTTATATACGGTAAGCAATGAGAGTGGTCTAGATATGCTGAAAGAGTCTATGAGATATGGTGATAATTTAGATGAGTAACTTCATCAACATTATTGTTCTTAGCGATGCGCATGGAAGGCTTGATTTAATTGAAAAAATATTAAATGATGTTTCTAGTGAAATCGATTTAGTTGTATACTGCGGTGATATTGCCCCATATCGCCAACATTTAGATACAATTAACTACATAACCAAGTTTATAAAATATGCTGAAAGGTTTAACATTTCTAAGATTCTTGCAGTACCTGGCAATGTTGATGATCCGAGACATTATTATGAGGCTAGCATGAATAACAACATTTTTGTGAATATTCATGAGAATTTCTACACGTACAAAGAGTATGTCTTTGTTGGTTTTGGAGGATCAAATATAACACCTTTCAATACCTTCTTTGAAAATACTGAAGATACTATAGAAAAGAAGCTTGTTGCTCTCCTAGAGAATATTAACAATAGAAACAAGCTCATCTTAGTAACTCACGTCCCACCATACAATACGAAATGCGATGTTATATACAGTGGGCAACACATTGGATCCACAGCTATCAGAAATATTATTGAGAGATTCAAGCCAATTCTTATATTGTCTGGTCATGTACACGAATCAAGATGTGTAGATAGAGTAGATAATACCATAATTGTTAACCCCGGCCCAATGTCAAAAGGATACTATGCTACAGTTAAGCTAGGGGATACAATCGAAGTAGCCCTCAACCAGATTTACTAGCAACAGCACTTCTAATGGTACTCGCTTTTCCAGGATCAAGCTCCTCTATGCTTTCAATATATTCCTCTACCTTGTCTAATGGAACCACAACTACACTATCCTCCGTAACATCTAGTAAAACATCATCCAATACATATATTGATTCTACGACATCATAAGAGCTTTGCATATGCATTGCTATCACATTGGGTGTGACATCTAATATTATTTGTAGGATACAGGCACAGCAACTGTTTAATGTGATTATATCTATGGGCTTCTCCGGTTCTAGGCTATCGGCGCAATAGCTTAGACTTGAACATGTGGGACACTGCATGTAAATGTCTTGGCCTTTTCTAAACACATCTTTTACAATATCACTCCATCTAGGCCTCAATTTAGTTACCCTCCCCTATTTTTCGATATAGTCACTCAATGATATCCTACCTAAAAGTTTGTCTATATTATTTTCATTTATCGCAAAGAAGTGGGCCAAAATCTTAGATATTATTCTTCTCATATCGTCAATAAGCTTGGCTTTTTTAACCCCCAACAAACCTGCACACTGATCCCATGGTAACCCCTGCAACGTTTTTAATATAGTTAATTTCTCTTCCAACGGCTCTAACACCCTACAACCTTTTTGAGATTTCCAATAATGCTTTATAACGATTGTTATAACATCGCAGCAAGATTCATACGTCATATACCCTTCCACATAACTTAGTAGTCTATCTATTTGAATTGGTGTTAAAGGAGGTTCTTTACAAACATTTGCATCCATTTTATTGAATGTATTTAGAAGTTGCCATGCCACATCAACTTCTAGATCCCTATAGGTATCATGCATACTCTCAATCAATTTTTCAACAAATTCTCTGTGCAGTATTTCGACAATGCGTTGCCATTTATCATTTAGAGGTTTTAAAACGAGGACTGTGTACTCTGCACTAACAGGGTTTCTATCAGGCGATATGTGTAGAGGTATAAACCCATTTTTTATCCAGAAATTAAGCAGTTCTCCTGTTGCTCCAAAGCCGCTTCCTATCCAGTCATAGCCTCTTTCACTAGTCTCTTTAACAAGCTCATTTAGTAGAAAAGAGCCTATCCCCCTTCCTTGAGCATTGGGATGTACAGCTATTCGTACAATCCTCCACCCCTTTCCAGATCCTATCTCCCTTATCCTCCCATGCTTTAGCAGTCTATCAGGTATTATATTCCCTGGTATCTTACCCCCTCTCAACAGAGAATCTATATATTCATCTGATATAGGACCTTCTTCAGCAAGTTGAGCTGCCGCAACTATTTTACCATTCTCAAGAGCCAACGCTCTTATGCTATGATGCGGTGCGTCAGCCATCATCGCCAGGTCGTCTGGTTCATTTCTATAATGGGCCAATACATATATGCCAAAAAGACTCTTCAAAATTTTTTCATTCTCCAAGGTGAATAAAGACTCTGGTTGTAGCTTTAGGTAAACAAATCTCTTTTCCTCAATTAGCTTCATGTCATCTTCTGTCAACTCATCTGGTTCTGCATCAAGTAAGAGCGCTCTGAACTGCCATTTCTCAATAGGATCATTACTTGCATATCTTATGGGCTCCTCCATCTCAAATAGCATCAACTTTGTCTCTTTATCTTCTTTAATCCTCTTCAAGAACCTTATTGAAAAACCTCTGCCAGCACCCTCATAACCATGAATTGTTGTAGCAAAAATCGTTCTTTTGAATTTGTTCCATATTTTATGGAGAAGAGGAACAGGTATCCCAGCTGCCTCATCAACAACAGCTATATCAACATCTAGTTTCGGTATTACAGCCGGCTCCCAATATTCAATACTAAATCTATCGCCTCTTATTTCATATACCATACCATTTCTTTCAAACCTTTTATATTTCAGGCCTATGGCATCAAGAGCCCTCATAGCCAATAGCATTAGCGATTGAACATTGCTTAGAGAGGGGGCCGTAACAGCTATTCTTATTCTGTTCTTGACGTCCAAGAGAGCGTTAATCAATCCAGCCAACCCAATTCCAATTGCACATGATTTACCTCTACCCCTATCAGCAATGTATATTGCTGTAATTCTTTTAAAGGGCTTTTTAGGAGGGTCAATGAAATTCTCTAAAATCTTGACAGCTTCTACCTGATCTTGTGTTAAAGCCAGCTTGTATAACTCTACCGGAAATTTTGACTCGGTAGGTAGTTTTATCTCCTTCCTCCCAGAGGTTTTTAGATTAATGCTATCCATTTTTATGATCTCATCAGCATCAATATCATATATGAACACCCCAGGACTGTTTAAGGTAACATCTTTAAACCATTTAACAAAGATTTTTCTGGGTTCTGGATGCTGTGGAACCGTTAAAGACATTTGGAATAGATTTTTTCTATCGTGCCACTCACTCCATTTGGGAGCTAATAAGACGATTATACCTCCTCCCTCGACCACCCCAACAAGTCTTCCAATATCTAGTGGCCGCAAACTATTTATAAGATCCATTATCAGAGCTTGGTAAGTGGTTCCCAAATACTTGTCAGAGTTCTCATATACTGCAAGCTCTATTTTTGCATTAATTTTCTTTTTCTTGATATAACTTTTAACCAATGAATTGAATATAGTCTTTCTAAGGTTGGCATCATCAAATTCGTCGTGGTATACATAAAGTATTCTTGCATAATCTTTATGGCTAAGAAAAATCCTTAGAAAATTTATTACAATGTCTGACAACATTATTGCCTGTTTTCTATGATCGTCACCAGCAAGTATGAGTAGCAATCTATACCTATTTTCAATAGCTTTGCGAAGTTCATTTAAGATATGCCCTCTAAACTGTCTATAGTTCTTTCTCTTAAGATGCTTTGCTATCTCATCTCTTTTAATCATCCTCATCACTGCCTAATCTTGCAAGACATACTTTAAGAACTCAAGCAAGGCTCAAACCTCTTTGGTTTATCTGGTTTAAAAAATATGAGGTCTTTGGAATGAATAATGACCTTCACATGTACATAATTCTTCTCGACAACTCCTCTTGAATCTTTTCATATGCCTCAAGTCTATCTTTTGTAAGACTGGGTTTCACATATTCCATTGCCTTTATGAAGTATTTGAATGATATTGGTCTTGGAGTCAAATCCTCTCTTAGTGCAAGCATCACAGCCTCTCTTACTAGTGCTTCTAAGTCCGCTCCGCTATAGCCCTCAGTCTTTTTCGCAAGTTCAATTAGATCGACGTCTTCGGCTAGTGGAATCTTCCTTGTATGTATCTTCAATATTTCATACCTTGCTCTGAGATCTGGCGGAGGAACATATATTATTCTATCGAATCTCCCAGGTCTTAATAGCGCAGGGTCTAAGAGATCTGGTCTATTGGTAGCACCTATGACAACAACCCCTCTCAACGCCTCAATGCCGTCCATTTCAGTAAGCAGCTGATTCACTATCCTATCTGTAACACCGGACACGTCATGACCTCTTATCGGTGCTATAGCATCAATCTCGTCAAAGAATATTATAGTTGGTGCAGCTTTTCTAGCTCTCTTGAAAATCTCTCTTATAGCTTTCTCTGATTCTCCAACCCACTTGCTTAACACCTCAGGTCCTTTCACTGCTATGAAGTTGGCACCACTTTCTGTTGCAGCAGCTTTCGCCAAGAGAGTCTTTCCACAACCTGGTGGGCCATAGAGAAGAATACCCTTGGGAGGTCTTATACCCATTTGCTCAAATATATGAGGATATTTTATTGGCCATTCAACCGCCTCTCTGAGTTGCTGTTTAACAAGATCTAGGCCTCCTATATCGTCCCAATGAACCTCTGGAACCTCAATGAGCACTTCTCTCATGAGCGATGGCGCTATATTCTTCATAGCCCTATAAAAGTCTGCCATGGTGACCTTCAGTTTTTGTAGCAGCTCTGACGGAATTGGCTTATCGAGATCTATTGCATGTTCTTTAAGGAAGCGCCTAAGAGCATTCATAGCAGCTTCTTTGACAAGTGCTGCAAGGTCTGCTCCTGTATAGCCGTAGGTCATCTCAGCAAGTTTATCAAGATCAACATCTTCTGCGAGGGGGACATTCCGCGTATGTACAGCAAGTATCTCTCTTCTTGCTCTTTTATCTGGTGGTGGCACCTCAATCTCTCTATCGAATCTCCCAGGCCTTCTCAATGCAGGATCGACGGCATCTGGTCTATTGGTAGCACCTATAACTATAACCTTTCCTCTCTCCTCCAAACCATCCATAAGCGCCAAAAGCTGGGCAACAACTCTTTTCTCTACCTCACCTACAACCTCCTCTCTCTTAGGCGCTATAGCATCAATCTCATCAATAAATATTATTGCAGGGGCATTCTTTTTAGCCTCCTCAAAAATCTGTCTAAGCCTTTGTTCAGACTCCCCATAATATTTAGACATTATCTCGGGGCCATTAATCGCCAAAAAATATGCGCCCGTCTCATTCGCCAAAGCCTTTGCTAGCAGAGTCTTTCCGACGCCTGGTGGGCCATAGAGAAGAATGCCCTTGGGAGGTTCTATGCCAAGCCTCTCAAACAGCTCTGGATGTTTCAGAGGAAGCTCAACTATCTCTCTTATCTTCTCCTTCACCTCCTCTAAATCACCTATATCCTCCCATGTAACCCTTGGCACCCCCGCCGGAGCCCCCCTAACAGGTTCTGGTCTTATAACAATCTCTGTTGACTCTGTAACATAAACTATTTGAGAAGGTGATGTTGATAACACCCTAAGTCTTATTGGATTTCCAAAGTAACCGAAATACGATGGAACAACTATATCCCCTCTAATCAATGGTTTTTGAAGCAACTCCCTCTTTAAATATTGCGCCAGATTCTTAGCATAATTAGCATAATATTCCTTGTATCTGATATCGTAATCAGTGCCAAGAAAATCAGATTCATCAAAAGCTAAGACAATCCTTTGAGCAGGTACAGCATTCGCCTTTTTAACTGATACAACATCACCCACACTAACATTAAGAACTTCTCTCATAAACCCATCTATTCTTATTATCTCGTAGCCATCATCCTCAGGATATGCAGGCCAAGCCTGAGCTACAGTAACCCCCTTATTACTTCTAATCTCAATGTAGTCACCAATCTCGATACCAAGCTCCTTAAAAACTTTGCTTGGCACTCTAGCAATCTTTTTTCCAACATCCCGTTGCTTAGCAGATTCAACCCTTAGCGTAACCTCTTTATCGCCTGACATAGCAAAGCACTCTCAACTGCATTTTGTTAGAAATCTCTAACAAGCATAAAAGGTTTTTGATAAAAATTAGAAAAAATGTTGGTGGAAAAATATTTTGACTCTTAGCTTTTGAAGTTACTTGTTTTTAAGAGCAGCTTGGGCAGCAGCTAATCTGGCCACAGGGACTCTGAATGGAGATGCGCTGACATAGTCTAGTCCTGCTTTGTGTAGGAACATTATCGAGGCTGGGTCGCCTCCGTGCTCTCCGCAAATTCCGATTTCTATCTTGGGGTTGCTTGCTCTTGCCATTTTAACAGCCATCTCAATTAACCTACCAACGCCTTTCACATCCAAGGTTTCAAATGGGTTGGCTGGCAGTATCTTCTCCTGTAGGTATAGAGGTAGGAACTTGTTCTCCGCATCATCTCTACTGAAGCTGAACGTTGCTTGCGTGAGGTCGTTTGTACCGAAGCTTATGAAGTCTATCTCTTTTGCTATCTCATCCATTACTAGACATGCTCTAACTGTCTCGACCATAGTGCCTATCTTAACATCTAGCTCAACGCCATATCTCTTCTTAACATCTTCTAGTGCAGGCAGTATAGCCTTCTGTTTAACATATCTGATCTCATTTACGTCTGCTACCTGAGGTATCATTATCTCCACTATTGGTTTGTAACCCTCCTTCTTAAGTTCAGCAGCCGCCTCCAATATGGCTGTTGCAAGGTAGTAGTAGAACTCTGGGTATGACACACCTACTCTTACACCTCTGTGGCCCAACATTGGGTTAGCTTCTTGCAGTATCGAAACCCTCTTGTATAGCCACTCCTTCTCCTTGATTACATCCTCTGGAGCGTTCTTCATCTTAAGTTCATAGATTTCTCTTAGAACCTCCTCAGGCTTTGGCAAGAATTCGTGGAGTGGTGGATCAATTAGTCTGACAATCACAGGCTTTCCATTCATTATCTTGAAGATTTCCTTGAAGTCCTGCTTAATCATTTCGGCCAAAGGCTTTAGATGCTTGACCCTCTCCTCAGTGTTCTCAGCTAATATAACCTTCCTGAGCAACTCCAACCTCTCTGGCTTTCTAAACATCCTCTCTATTCGCAGTAAACCAATACCTTCAGCACCAAACTTCAAAGCTATTTCTGCATCTGTTGGAACATCAGCATTGGCTCTCACACCAAGCTTCCTGATTTTATCAGCCCATTCAAGTAGCTCGGCAAGTTCTGGTATAAGCCCTGCTTCAACTGTTGGGACAACACCTAGATACACATTACCTGAGTTGCCATCGATTGTAATCCAGTCACCTTCCCTTACAACAATGTTGCCAACTCTAAAGTACTTCTCTTCCTCGTGAACCTCCAGAGCCTCTGCCCCAACAACAGCTGTCTTACCTATTGCTCTTGCTACAACTGCAGCATGGCTTGTCATACCACCTCTGCTCGTCAATATTCCAACTGCTGCATAGAATCCGTGAACATCGTCAGGCTTTGTCTCTGTTCTTACAAGTATAACCTTCTTACCCTCCTTAGCCCATCTAACTGCATCATCAGGGTGGAAAACTGCCTGTCCACTTACAGCACCTGGGGATGCTGGAAGCCCTTTCGCTATCGGGGTTGCCTTCGCCTTGGGATCTATTCTTGGATAGAGCAATTGAATAACATGCTCTGGGCTTACCTTAAGTATCGCCTCTTCTTTTGTCAATATACCCTCTTTGACCATGTCAACAACTGTTTTAACTCTTGCCAGCGGAGTCATCTTTGCATCTCTGCATTGCAAGAAGTATAGCTTGCCTCTTTCAACTGTAAACTCTATGTCTTGAACATCCTTGTTCACCTTCTCTAGTAGTTTGGCAGCGTTATAGAGATCCTCATATAGCTTTGGATTAATTCTCTTTAACTCTGATACGGGATATGGTGTTCTTATACCTGCTACAACATCTTCTCCTTGAGCATTTGGCAAGAACTCACCATATAAGACATTCTCTCCCGTAGCAACATCTCTACTGAATACAACACCTGTCCCACTATCCCAGCCCATGTTGCCGAATACCATTGTGACTACATTAACAGCTGTACAGTGTGCTATGTCTGGCGTTATCTTGTTCATTATCCTGTAGAATATTGCTCTTGGATTCATCCACGATCTGAACACAGCCTTTATAGCTAGTTCCAGTTGCTTCCATGGATCTTGTGGAAACTCACCCCAATTCTTCCTAACGACTTCTTTATATCTTTCAACAAGTTCCTTCATGTACTCAACAGATCTCTGCCACATCCTTGGCGCTATATCTCTAGGTGGTTGTGCATCTAGTCTAGGTGTGTAAACAGGTATTCTTTCTTTAATTTTCTGAAGCTCGTCACCAAACTTCTCCTCTACCTCCTTCTTGTACTTTTCATTGAGTTCATCAAATACAGCGTTGAACAGCTTTTCATCGATTCCTAGCACTATCTTTCCGAACATGTTGATGAATCTTCTATAAGCATCATATGCAAACCACTCGTTATCAGCAAGTTTTGCTAGCCCCACAACCACTTGATCATTTAGACCGAGGTTAAGGACTGTATCCATCATTCCAGGCATTGAAATTGGTGCACCGCTTCTCACTGATACAAGTAGTGGATTGTTGGGATCTCCAAACTTCTTACCTGTTTTCTTCTCAAGAATTCTTACATGCTCTACAACCTGATCCCATAGCCCTGGTGGCAACTGTAAAGAGTCTATAATGCTCCAAACTTTTTCTATCAACTTGTCTCTAACTTCTGGTGGAGGATTCTTTGCAAGCTCAGCCTCTAGCGCATCTATCTCAGCTTTTCTAGGTGCATAGAAATCCACACATGTATCGGTAGTTATTATGAATCCTGGTGGTACTGGAAGACCGAGCTTTGACATTTGTATTAAGCTTACTCCTTTACCACCAAATAGCTTCTTGTTCTTCTCATCTGCTTCCTCAAATTGATACACATACTTCTTTGCAGTTATAGGCATGCTAAAAGCACCTTTGATATTGCTCTCATGATCAGACTAAGATTATATGAATTGGTTTATAAATGCTACTCACTATAACTGTGTAAAGAATAATTAGACAAGCTAGAATATACTGTGATAAAAAATAATGTGTGACTTGTGCAGGAGGTGTATAACTTGGGCAACTTCGTCGGAAAAAACGCATCTGTAGACAGAACATCAAAAATAGGCAATGAAGCAACAATATACGGTCCTACAAGAATAGGTGCAAACACGTTTATCGACGATAAAGTCGTTGTTGGTTATCCATCGAAAAGAAAAATTATTGAGATGATGGAGAAACATATGGGCAAGGAGATTAACCATGTCTTTGATGAGTTGAGCGAGGGTAGCATAATTGGAAACCATTGTATTGTTAGACGTGGCACTATAATATATGAGAGAGTTGTGATAGACGATAACTGTGAAACTGGCCACTACGTTCTCTTGAGAGAGGATACAAGGATAGGTAAAAGGTGTAAGATAGGCTCGTATACAATAATAGATGGCTTTGTCACCATAGGAGACGATACAGTTATACAGTCAAATGTGTACATACCGCCAAAAGTGACAATAGGATCCCACGTTTTCATTGCACCTAGGGTTGTGTTCACAAATGATAGATACCCGCCAAGCAACAGACTGATAGAAACCGTTATAGAGGATGATGTTGTCATAGGAGCTAATAGCACCATAGTCGCAGGTATTAGAATTGGAAAAGGAGCTGTAATAGCAGCAGGCTCAATAGTTACTAGAAGCATTGAGCCTTATACCGTAGTTGCTGGAGCTCCTGCAAAACCCATAATGAAAAGGGATGAATATGATACAAAGAAAAAGGATTATGAGAATGCTCTGAATAGGTTTCCTTGGAGATAGTCAATTCATTTAATGCTGCACACCTTTATAACCCAAATTAATACTGTAATCTACTAGCAGTGCAGAATAACTAGTCTATTGTGTTTAGTTGTATTGGGTTTGAACATGGGAAAAAACAGATCATTGTTAGAATTCATGTCGAAAAGACCGCCCACAGAACAATCTACATCAACAAACAAAGATTCTAATCGATCGCTTGAAGCAGATGATCACATCAAAGATACTTTTACAACTACATTTACAACTGTGCATGAGGATACTAATTTCTCTAAAATAAACACTAATACTATGAGCGAATATCAGAGGGTTCTAGAATCGTCTAATATTAACATTATAGTTCAGAAAAACTTAGATACAAATGAACCTATCATAAAATCATTCTTTAAAAAGCGCAATGTGGTAGACTCTATTTCCTCCGCATATCTTCTTCATGTTGACTATGATGGAGATGCTAAGAAAGCTGTTTTAATCTTCTATGATCCAGAATCTAATAGACTATTATTTCTTTATGACAAGACAGGGCATAAACCATATTTTCTAACTGATATAAGCATAGACAAGTTCAATGATAGGAATGATCCTGTAATTAAAAGAATTGTTTCCCATCCATCGTTTGACCATGTTGAAGTTGTTGAAAAAATCGACTTACTTTACAATGTGAAGAGGGTGTTAACCAAAATTGTTGTGAAAGACCCCCTAGCAGTGAGAAGTCTTAGAGAAAAAGTTGCTAAGGCTTGGGAAGCTGATATAAGATACCACATTAACTATATATACGACAATCTGCTTATACCTGGCCTTCCATATTCTGTAAATGCAGGTGAATTCAAAGATATTAGCAATATTGATGAGACTTCCTTAGTTGATAACATTAAGAAAAGCCTTGGTGTAGAAGATAAAGAATTAATTGATGTAGCCGTGCATCTCACTAAACTATTCGAAGCTAAATGGTTCTCGCCTAAGAGGTTGGCTATCGATATAGAGGTTTATACACCCTTTGAAGGGAGAGTACCTTCTCCTGAAACAGCTGAATATCCAATAATTTCCATAGCAATGGCATCAAATGATGGACTTAAGAAGGTTTTAGTACTTTATAGAGAGAACCTCAAGGTTGTTACAGATATACCAAAGGATGTTGAGGTGGAGATATATGATAGTGAAAGAAACATGATTTTAGACTTCATTAATCTATTGCAAGATTATCCAATAATACTAACATTTAACGGAGACAACTTCGATTTTAGATACTTGCTATCCAGAGCCATTAAACTCGATATCGATGCCAAATTATTGGGCATAGAAATAAAGAAGGTTGTTAAAGGAAATAAAATAGAGTTTGAGGCAAAACTTAGAAACTCGCTACATATTGATTTATACAAGTTCTTTAGCAACAAGGCCATCCAAACATATGCATTTGAAGCACGCTACAAAGAGGCTAACTTAGATACTGTAGCCCAAGCACTATTAGGCATCGGAAAAGTGCAACTCGATGAAGATCTAAGTAAAGTAAGCCTCGGTGATTTAGTTAGATACAACTTTAGAGACGCCCAAATAACATTAGAGCTAACTACATTTTCAAATGAGCTCGTATGGAAGCTCATATTACTGCTAATGCGTATAAGTAAACTTGGATTAGAAGATTTGACACGTTCAACGGTATCGATATGGATCAAGAACATGTTTTATTGGGAGCATAGAAGAAGAGGCTATTTGATTCCAAGAAAAGACGATATATTGAGGCTAAAAAGCAAGAAGGTAACAGAAGCAATAATTAAGGGGAAGAAATATGCTGGAGCCATTGTTATGGAACCGCCACAAGGAATATTCTTCAACGTTGTTGTACTAGATTTTGCTTCTCTATACCCCTCGATCATGAAGAGATGGAACTTAAGCTACGAAACCGTAGACCCAGATGCAAACACATGCCAAAAGATAGGTAATGTTTTAGATGAAAATGGCAGGGTTATACACCAAGTATGTCTCGATAAACCAGGGATAACCGCTACAATTGTTGGTATGCTTCGAGACTTTAGGGTCAAAGTATACAAAAAGAAGGCTAAAGATAAAAACCTCGATGACACTACTAGAAGCTGGTATGACGTTGTGCAAAGAGCTATGAAGGTGTTTATTAATGCGGCCTATGGTGTTTTTGGAGCAGAGAACTTCTCATTCTATGCTCCATCGGTTGCAGAAAGTGTGACTGCAACTGGGAGAAGGGTTATCATGGCTACAAAAGACAGAGCCTTGGAACTAGGACTCGTAGTTCTATATGGTGATACAGACTCGCTGTTTATATGGAATCCAGATGAGTCTAAGCTAAATGAGCTTAAAAAATGGGTTGAGGAAACATTTGGCCTTGAATTAGAAACAGATAAAATCTACAAATTTGTTGCCTTCCCAGCCTTAAAGAAAAACTATGTGGGAGTATTATCATCAGGTGAAATAGATGTCAAAGGAATGGTTGGCAAAAAGAGAAACACTCCTGATTTCATAAAACAGCTGTTTTCCTATATTCTCAAACAGCTATCAACAATAGAAGAGCCTGAAGACGCCTTTAAAGTAATAAATGAGATAAGAGATGAACTTGAGAAGTACTATATATTGTTAAAGTACAAGCTCCTCACATTAGATGAAATAGCATTTCAAACAACACTATCTAAACCACTCTCCGAATACAAGAAGAATACCCCACAACATGTAAAGGCTGCTTTAATGCTTCAAAGATATGGAATGCAAATATCCCCTGGCGATGTTATAACATACATTAAGACTAAGTCTAAGGAGGGTGTAAAACCAGTACAACTAGCAAAGGTAACGGAACTCGATGTGCAGAAGTATATCGAGACAATGAAGACCTCTTTAGAACAGCTATTCACAGCCCTAAATATATCGTGGGAAGACATAGTTGGAGGAGGCAAAATAAGCTAAACTGATGATTTGACCTAGGATATGCTTGCTTCGACCCATAGTTTTGCTCAGCTGTGGGCCCTCATCATTAATCAGCGCTTTTAACCTTCATCATATTCGCAAAAGCCGTACTACTTTTATTATATCTCGTATTGAAACAAAAATTTTTGGGAAAATCAATATGGGTTTAGAGGAGCTAATTGGAGTATTCAACCATTTTGCACTGTTAATCAACGGCAGTAGCACTATTGCAAAGGTGTTTGCATGGATCGGTATAATACTAATTTCAATAGTAGCTGTGTATTATCTTGTGATAGGGATAGTAAAGTTGGCAAAAGCTTTTTGGAGAATGCATGTGAGATACCTTGGTTTAGTTGTGTTGATGCTAGGAATAGTGTTCATAGCCATCTCATTGATCTTGCCTTAAATTATATAAATTTTTTAAACTGGAGTTCATCGTTTTCTGAATGACTTAGAGAGGTAATGAATAGTGAAAGTACTGGTTCTAAGAGCTGAATTGGGTGAAATAAAGGAGAAGAATATAGTTGAAGGAGAATTTAGCAATGTTTTAAAGGATGTTGTAATAAAGGCTTTGACTATTTGGGAGCCGCAGAAATCCGACTTGATAGTGATGAAGCACAAACACGAAATAAGCATTAAGCTACCCATAAAGAAAGAGCAGTATGATCTCTATTCACAACTCAATCTTAGAAGAAAAGGTGATGTTGCAACTGTAGAGGTAACTGTTTATCTTGTGAGCTTTGAGAATCAATGGATAGATGATAATATAATTGATTCAAAAGTGTTTATTGTTGCGCCATACATAGATGAATTCATTTCAGAGAAAATAGAAGAGTTGGCAAGAGGAATAACATCACCTGAACATGGAGAAGAGGAAGAAGAAATTGAAGAAGAGTAGTATTAAGTTATTGTGCGAGACCCAATGCATTTAGTATGTCTTTTCTCGCCTTCTCTAGATCAACATCTAAGGTCTTTTCATTTATTGGCAATCTCGTTAGAATAGGCTTTATTTCCCCATTCAATTCTGCAAACAGCTGTGGAAGCCAAGCCATTCCAAATTCGTCTTTCTCACCATATGTATTTACAAACACATAATCCTCTTCAATTATATCTAGAGGTACCTTTAATTGTTCTGCTATCTGTTTTGCCAAAGTCTCAAAGTACTTGTGTTGTGGAAGATGTTTTGCAGTTACTAGTATCAGTCTTTTAACATTCATTTTGATTACCTAGTATCTAGACTATACGAAAGGTATTTAAATTGTTATGAATCTATTTTCTAAGAACTATTTCAACTACATCTTTATCATGTAGAATATGATCCAGACCCACCCTCTGCCCAGGATACTTTACAGAAGTGCCCCAGACCCTAGCATAAGCAAACTTTTTCACAAAATCTTTGTGAATAGCTTTCGCTACATCAAGTACTGTAGCACCCTTTCTTAGCACTAGGGGTTTAGATGATGGCTCTCCATTGGGAGGCTTAGTGTATATTCTTATGATGTCGACTAACCTAAATATTTCATCTCCTATAACATCTTTTTTAAATCCCCTCACCGCCGAAACTGCTATGACAGGCAATTTTAATTCTTTTAAGAGGTCGCTACACAAGTTGTTTGCATCATTTACAAGATCTATTTTATTTAGCAAAACCAGAGCTGGTTTATAGACTACCCTCTCAAAAATTGCTTTTTCAACATCATCTAGATCTGCTTCACCATATATTCTGACCATTGCATTATATATTCTATAGCTATTGAGAAGTTTGACCACATCCTCTTCTGTACCTAAAAACCTGCCGTAATTAACTATTCTTATCCCGCCAGCGTGACTCTTTTCAATCTCTACAAACCCCCTAGGTTTTTCAATACTAATCCCATTATCGTTCAAAAATTCGACTATGTGTTTAAAATCACTTTTACAATCTCTTGAAGCGTCTAACACTATTATTATACCATCACTATTCTTAGCCAGACCAACAACTTTTGTGTTCCATCCTCCTCCTTCTGGTATTATTGATGGTGCTTCGACTATCTGAAATTGTATATCTTCATATTGCATCATGCCGACAACAGGAAACTTAGTAGTGTATGGAATGTCTGAGACCTCGGCTTTTGCCCCTGTTAAAAACCTTAGTAAAGCACTCTTACCAGATTTTGTGAAGCCTAGTAAAACTAGTTGGGCTGCCCCTTCTTTTTCAACAAAGAAAGAAAGACCACCTCCTGACTTCTTCTGCTTTTTTTCTTCGATCTCTTCTCTAAGCTCAGCCATTCTTTTTCTAATCCAGCGCACAAGATTCTCTGTACCCTTATGTTTTGGAACTGCAGAGAGAAACTCTTCTAGTGCACGAAGCTTCTCCTCGGGCGTTCTAGCCTCCATATATTTTGCAAACTTTGCTTTAGCTTCAGCAGGCAGGTTTGTAACCATATTCTCTCAGACCTAACAAAAAGCGTATAGCACTAGCAACTCTCTTTAACTACTAATATATTATTTGGTATAAAAATTAATTAATTGTTGCATATTAATTAGCTATAGTGCTGTGACGTGATGAAGCCGAAGGCGCTGCTGAAATAAGGTTGATGAAGAACCCTTTGCTGAACAGCATTGCTACAATTTCAAGAGCTTGCCAGCATATATCGCATTGCCGGCAAGGTATTTTTCTATTCTTAGCAATTCGTTATATTTAGCGGTTCTCTCTCCTCTTGCTGGTGCCCCAGTTTTTATGAATGGTCCATTCACAGCCACAGCTAGATGAGCTATTGTATTATCTTCGCTTTCCCCACTTCTATGACTTATTATTGTGTAGATGCCATTGTTTTTAGCTAGCGATATGAAATCTAGTGTTTCCGTTAGGGTGCCTATCTGGTTAGGTTTGACAATAACGCCAGAGACAGAGCCGTATTTGATTGCTGTTTCAAGTCTGCTAACATTTGTTACGGTAAGATCGTCGCCAACAATGATTGTCTTATCTTTTAGTTCTTTTCTAAGCTCGGCATAGGCTTCGAATTCCTCTTCATTGAACGGGTCTTCTATACTTAAAATATTGAACTCCACGGCTAACGATTTCCAATATTCAATAAGCTTTTCTCTGCTGAGCTTGTTACCGTCTATTACATAAACTTTGTTTGTTTCATCGTAGAACTGAGAGGCTGCCGCATCTAATGATATCCTAACCTGTTTTTCTGTATCATAACCACAGTTTTTAATAGCTGTTAAAAGAGCCTCTATAGCCTCTCTCACAAATTTCATTGGAGGGGCATACCCACCTTCATCGCCTACATTAACTGCCGAAGACCCGTATTTGCTTTTTAGCACAGATTTCAATTCCTTGTATATTTCTACCGCAGCTCTTATTGCTTCTGAAAACGAATCGAAACCCATTGGGACTACCATAAACTCCTGAACAGCCAACTCGTTTCCTGCATGCGCACCTCCATTGATGATGTTTAGAAGTGGTATAGGCAAAATTCTGCTATTTATGCCTCCTAGGTATTGGAATAATGGAATTTTAGCTGTATCAGCTGCAGCCTTTGCCACAGCTAAACTCGTTGCTAGAATTGCATTTGCGCCCAGCCTAGATTTGGTTTGCGTTCCATCCACTTCTATCATTATTTTATCTATTTCCCTCTGTTTTCTTGCATCAATTCCTTGTATAGCCGGAGCAATATAGTTTACAACATTTGAAACAGCTTTGGTCACACCACGCCCTTTAAACTTTTTTGCGTCTCCATCTCTAAGTTCTAGAGCCTCAAATTTACCCCTAGACGCTCCTGCTGGCGCAATGGCTCTACCAACACCACCTCCAACAGTTTCTACAACTACCTCTACAGTAGGATCTCCACGTGAGTCAAGTACTTGCAGCGCATCTACAGATTTTATTATGTATGGATTGGACATTATTCATCACTTGCAACTAGAATTATTGTTGGCGAAACATAATATGCTTTGCTCCTCTATCAAAGGTTTATATACGCGACTTAAATAATGATATTTACTGTGATTGAGATGCCTAAGAAGGGGAGCCAAAAAACATCAAACAAGTGCCCGAGGTGTGGTACCGTTGTGTCTTCTCCAACAAAAACATGGCAATTGATAGCACCAATACCTGATAGTGCAGGAAGGGTAACTATAACTATAATGGGGATCTACGAGTGCCCTAACTGTGGCTACAAATGGCGTACTGTCATATCAAAAATGAAGGTTGGTAGTGAAAATGTGGAGATAGAAGGTGCCAAGAAGACCATTACTTTAGCTAGTTCTAAAAGCGAAAGAAGTGAAAATGTAATTGAACTTGATTTAGATGAGATTTCCAAGGAGGAGGAAGAAGAGTAGGGTAGAAATGAGCAAAACATTAAAAACCCTCGAAACCGCCTTACTTTTATTGCTTATATTGATGCTACTCTATGCTAATCTAGCATACTATTTATGGAAACAAGTAACCATAGCTGTCATTGAAGGATATAGCATGTATCCACTGCTTCACGACAGCGATATTGTGATAATCCTTCCATCTAATAACATACACCTTGGCGACATAATTGTTTTTAGAAATGACTATAATGAGCTTGTAATACATAGAGTTGTAGGTATAATAAACTGTTCTAGCAAGACACTCTATGTGACAAAGGGCGACAACAACCAGTTTGTGGATCAAGCAACATTCATCTCATATAGAACTAGTATCGAATGTAAGAAAGGTGCCATAGAAATTCTGCATAGCACTAACGACGATTTCAATAAAAATATAGCTCAAGCAATAGGCGACAATTACAGAGGTATAGATACTTCGAGGATAGTGGGAAAAGCTCTACAGATAAATGATGTTGTGATAAAGATTACAGGTCTTATCACAAGATGGGGCTAAGCTTTTCCGACTCCTGGTTCAGGATATGGTATGCCACCTCCTTAACATATAGCCCCGAGGATCTGAGCGAAAGAATCTTTTTTAAATAGCTTCTCCAATCAAAGCCAAACCTTCTCCATTTCTCAAATTCCCTTAGAAGATTTTCCCATGCCGCCCTATGGAAAACGCAAAAACCGCTTTCATCTGCAAATCTTCTACATATTTTACACATCCTTTTATTTTTCACAGCCTCACAATTCACATTATTTATACATGGCACAACGGAAAAGATGTCGTGAATTATTGTCGATCTAATTTTCAATACATTGTTTATATATCTCGATAGAATATTTTTTGCCTCTTCAACAACACCGTCGCACTTAATTCTACCTTCTCTTATATTCCTTAAATATTCTTCAAATTTCCTAGTCAGTGAGACGCTAACCAGATCCTCCACATATTTTTTGAGCAAAAAGGTTACGAAAAGGCCAGTATCTGATACATCTACAGATCTTGACTTAGATTTTAGGTATCCTCTATCAAAAAGCAACTCTATTATTTCAGCTCTCGTAGACTCAGTACCTATGTCTACACTCTCCATCCACTTCAATAAGGATATTCTAGATGGGGGTAGAGGCGCTTTTGTGTACATTATTTTTATACCGAATCTTTTTATAGGAATTTCTTCACCCTCGATAAACTTGTAGTTCGCCAGATACTGATCTTCCTCTATGTGAGAATATGGATAGTATTTTAGCCATCCATAATCCAAAATTTTATTTGTAGTAATTGAATATTGTAGCCCATGAACATCTAATACCACCTTCAATTCCATAACCTTTAGAGGTGTAGAAAATGTTGCTAAAAATCTTCTAACGATTAAATCATATATTTTTTCATGTTGGTAATCCAGCTTTTTAGGCATTTCACCAGTAGGGTAAATCGCAGGATGTGCAGGGTCGTCTAGAGGGCCATTATTAGGTTTTAAAACCCCATTGGTTTCTTTGATAAGTTGTTTTACAAGGTCTCTATAGACTTTATTCAATCCAATCATGTTTAATATATTTTTAACATCTAATGTTTGTGGAAGCTTTTGGCTATTGGTTCTTGGATAGCTTATCAAGGCATCTAAATAGAGGTCCTCAGCTATTTTCTGTGTCTTATGGGGGCTTATTCTGTAGATTCTATATGCTTCTTTTTGCAGATCTGGAAGATTGAAGGGGTGAGGTGGGCTATAGACCTTTACCTCTTTATAAACCTTTTTGATTTTGGCATATGGCTTCGACTTTATTTTTTCGATTATCTGTTTTGCCTTGTCCAAAGAGTCTATTGGATCTCCTTCATATATTGGCCTAACCATTTTGTCGCCTAGCCCCAATGAAATATCTATTATGGCATATGGTACAGGAACATGTAAACGCCTCCTCAACACCAAGTCAGTTGCATAAACTAGTGTCGGTGTCTGAACCCTTCCTGCGCTCAATATGCTTCTCTTTCCAAACACCTGTTTATACAAATCCATTAGCATTCTCGATATGTTTATACCCCATAACCAATCCAGTACATGTCTACAGTAGCCAGCTTCAACCATATTATAGTCAATGCCTGAAAGATTAGAAAAAGCTCTTCGGATTTCTACAGGGGTTAGGCTGGAAAATTTGGCTCTTCTAGCCTTTTTAATGTCACCAAAATTCCTGATAATCATATATCCAATTAAAGAGCCCTCAACATCATAATCACATGCATTAATGAATCCAACAGCCTTTTGCGAAAGAGTTTTAAGAACCTCAAAATATTTTCTTGCATACCTACTCCCTTTATCAACAAGATGTCTGGGAACCCATTTAAAATTAAATGTTGGATAGCCCACATCATCTGTTGTCAATGTAAATAAATGGCCAGCTGCTGGCGCTATAACATAAAAATCTCCATTCCATTGTGTAAACCAGATGGAGACACCATTAATTACAATCTTCTTGCTAGCATTTAGAGCCTCCGCAATTTTTTGTGCAGCCTTTGGTTTCTCTGCTATTACAAGAATATAGTTGTCCATTGGAATGTCTTTCTGCCTTGAGTAACCCTTCATTTTAGCACATCCTTTGTCAAAAATATGCCTATCTCTATTCTATCTATGACTATACTATCAAAACTAGGTTTAATATAAGGTATGCGGGTCAATAAGGTTAGCTATAATCTTAGATAAGATATCTCATAACCTCCTTTTCTTCAAGTGAAAAAATGTTTCCAAGCAAGCTCTTTATTTTCTCAATTCTATTTCTTTCTACACGCGCCAGCAATTGCAGTGGAATTAACTGGTATTCACCATTTGGCTTTACTCGTTTAATCAGTAATGGTAAAACCCCTGCTAACAGTTCGTGATAAGCAATTATAACGGGATCCTTCAATTCCAGTTTAGTAACATCAATTAGTGGGGGTGCTCCCAGAGCTAATTGAATGGCCCTTGCAGAAATGACACGCGCCTTTTCATATTTTGTTAGCCTCTTTGGCCCTATTCTAATCTCATCCAAGGACTTCACTAATGTTAGAGCTTGCTGATTCTCATCCATTTTAAAAACCTTAACCAGTTGTTTGTGTCCTGTAATTTAGGTAAAGCAAATAAAAGTTTTATTTAGATTAAAAATCTGCAAGCTTATGTTTTAAAAACAATTGCTTTTGTGATATTGCCCCTAGTCTAGAGAGGATGTGGATGTTTTAGACTCTTCTTCCTCCTCTTTCTTCTCTTCTTTCTTTCCCTTCTCTTCCTTCTTTGGCGAAGCTGCTATAACATCATCTATTTTAAGCACTGTTGTTGCAGTCTCTGTGGCGCTCTTCAATATCTGTTTCTTAACTATTACAGGTTCAATGACGTTGAGCTTCTCCATACTTTCAACAACTTTACCGTTAACTACATCTATACCGGCAGCTATTTTTCCTTCTGAGTGAAGCTTTCTTAGTTCCATAAGAGTCTCTAAGACATCCATACCAGCTGTCTGTGCAAGTACTGTTGGTATCTCCTCCAAGGCATCAGCGAAAGCCATTATAGCCAGCTGCTCTCTTCCTCCAACAGTCTCTGCCCACCTTCTCAATCTCATTGCCACTTCTACCTCTACTGCTCCACCACCATAAACAATCTTTGGATCCCTAAGTATATTTCTAACAGTATTGAGAGCGTCATTCAAGCTTCTCTCAACCTCATCAAGCAACATGTCATTTGCTCCTCTTAGCAGGATTGTAACTGCTCTTGGGTTCTTGCAGTTCTCGACAAACACCATCTTGTCGTTGCCGACCCTCCTCTCCTCGACGAGAGCACACTCTCCAAGATCCTTCTCTGTCAGATCCCTGATGCTTGTAACTATTCTTCCACCAGTGGCTTTCTCCAGTTTCTCCATGTCACTTCTCTTAACCCTTCTAACAGCCATAATACCCTTCTTAGCCAGATAGTGCTGGGCAACATCATCAATACCCTTCTGGCAAATAACAACATTAGCACCAACAGCAGAAATCTTCTCAACCATATCCCTCAATATCTTTGCTTCTTCCTCAAGATATGCTCTTATCTGATCTGGTGCAGTTATGTTTATCTTTGCAGTAATATCCGGTTTCTCTATTTCTAGTGGTGCATCGAGCAAAGCAATCTTAGCGTTCTCAACCCTCCTAGGCATAGCAGGGTGAACAACCTCCTTATCCAAAACAACACCATAAACAAGCATACTGTCTAGTAAGCTGCCACCCCTCTTCTTCTCTATCTTAACCATATCAAGCTTTACATCATATGTTCCATCAGGTCTCTTCTCCGCAACTCTAAAGGCTGCTTCGATAACCATATCCATAAGCTTGTCTATGACATCAGGCGTTGCAATGTATTTGCTTGCTAGTGTTGTGTACAATGCCTTTTTGATTTCAGCCTTTGTTTTCTCTCTATCCTCAGGCTTGTCTAGATCGCCAACGTAAATCTTCATTCCTATCTCATCGAGGATTTCCAACGCCTTTGATAAAGCCTTCTTATAGCCCTCTATTATAGTTGTTGGGTGTATGCCTTGATCCAGAAGCTGCTCAGCTTTGTCGAGTAGAGCACCTGCCAGAACAACTGCCGAGGTTGTCCCATCACCAACTTCAGCATCAACAGCCTTTGCTGCTTCAACTAACAGTTTTGCTGCTGGGTGCTGAACCTCCATTTCCTTAACTATTGTTGCACCATCGTTGGTTACAGTAATGTCGCCAAAGCTATCGACAAGCATTTTATCAAGGCCTTTGGGACCCAAACTTGTTTTTAGTATTTCTGCCAGTACGCGAGCAGCCATTATATTGGCTCTTAGAGCCTCTCTTCCATGGGTTCTTGAAGTACCCTCTTTAAGTATTAGCACAGGTACGCCATACATTGCCATATTTTACACCACCATTATTTAGTTCAGTGTTTAGAAGAGGTTCTATATAAGCTTTTATGAAAATCCCTTGCTGCGCTCATCCCCTAATGATATGTGCAAAAACTTTGCAATATTCACAAACATTTTCATCACTAAAGGATCCGCACAAATGGCATCTGCTAGGCTTTGATATAATAAAGCTTTGTAACATTTCAATAGATTTTGAACTCGAATACATCAGCTCTGGCGATCTAGTTAATATGCTATAAGCCTTTTTGATATAGCCATCAACGTTTACTTTAACACTATTTGTAGAATTGTCCATCTTTAAAATTTCTTGCGATGAATAGGCTAGGTAAAGAATATCGTGAGAGAGCACATTGTAAAATGGTCGCACTATTTTTACATTTTCAACATATTTTATTGGCATGCCCTCCCCGAAAACAGTTTTTGATATAAGTAGAAGGCCCAGCATCAATATCATTGATATTTCGTCTCTAAACAATAAAGATACTACATATTCTACATGATTCTCCAATGCTATTTTTGCTGCATATGCATCTATGTACTTGACCATATAGACAATCGATTTCGAAATTATATCAACAGGGTAATTAACCTCATAGATTTCTAATCCATTCTTAACATGTTTCCTAGCCTCTTCCTCTACTATCCTACAATCAATCAAGTTATTTGGGCATAGAATTTTGTATTCTAAATCAAAGTCTTTCATAGCATTGTTTAGCACAAAAAACGACTCCAAAGACAAGGCAATGTCATCGCCTCTTATTGCGAAAATCACCTTCTCGTTTTTTCTAAACATTTTGTAGTAATGGGAGGTTCTTCGCACTTGCTTTGCTACACTATTGAATAGACAAAGTCTACACAGTTTTTCTCCTGATGTCAGTCTATAGTATGTAGCGACTCTTTTACCGCATGAGGAGCACAGCACATTGTTGGTTTTAGCCATCATATAATCTCATCTTTTTATGAATTTCACTTGTATAGATCTTGCCTTGAGGGCTTCTTTAATACCTCTTTTAAGTGCTGTAATGTCATTTTCAAAATCGTTAAAGATTCCTTCTTGTGTAAAAACACAAAAGCCATCTACATAAAGATTTAGCTCAACCTGGCGAGCACTCTCATTATTGCTACTTGTATCGTAGACCAAGACCGTATATATTGTTGGTTGAGATTCTTCTTCTATTATCTTTAGAAGTCTAATGATATAGTCCTTGTCTGCTTTTCTGTATGCTAACGCAATCAGGGTTAGCTTATGCTTTGAAATATATTCGTTGGCTTCCTCACGATTTTTTATCTCAACAACCATTTCATTTTTCACGCTGCTTAAGTATATTCATTAAAATATTTTTCTCTTCATTAGTTAGAATAACTTCAACGTCTAAGACGTCCTTAGATTCGCTAGGGGGCTTTATGCCTATACTACTTAGATAGACATAGCCATAGCTTAAAGCTCTCTTCACGCTGTCCAACGGCTCTTTATATGCAAACTCTGTGAGCATGTTCTTGAAATTAATGAACTCCTTTAACTCTCTTTCAGAGACCGAAGCCCCGCAAACTAAGCAGGAGAGATCTGGCATTAAAGAATTGAATCCACATTTAGGACATTGCAATGGGAGGATAGGATGGCGTTTCAACACCCATGCATGCCTCCATAAACTTCTCAACCTTTCAATTAAATCAATTCTACCAAATCTTAAAGCCTCGTTATATAGCCTAGGAGCATAAGCCAACACAGAGTCACCTATATTGTTGGTCACAAACTCTAGCTGGGCTTCATCTAACTGGTCTCTTAGCTCAAGAACTGCTGATGCTATCATTGGATAAACCCTATCAAGATTTCTTTTGATCCTTCTAATAATGGTGTCTAAATCTAGAGTTGAAGATTCTCCTCTAAGCACATCAACAATTCTCGTAAACACTATAATATATTCATCGTTACTTAGATTTAGAAACTCCAGACCAATAGAAGATACAAGATCAGTAACATGCCTAGAAACCCATTCTTCAGTGTCCACAAAACGTTTTCTACTTGGGGATCTAGGCCTAGACTTGTATTCAGAGTCTGTGGCCTCAGCAGGTTTCTCTTCTTTAGATCGCTTTGATCTAGGCATTTTTAACGCCATTAACCATACTAATTGTTTGCCGCAACATACATGTGTTTAGAAAACACGTAAAATAGCTTTTTAGACACATAAATTGCATTTCATATGAAATACGGATACCAATCTTGCAAAGTAAGCTTTTCGTTAATACGGATGCCATTATAGTGAAGACATAGTTTCGTTTAACTCTATCGCATATTAGGTATCTAAGCATAAAATACATTTTTGCTAGGGTAGCAACCAATGATGGCTGAGCAGAGAGAATTACCAACAGTTTTAAGTATGCAAAGTGCAGAAACTGCAAATGTAATTGTCATTAAGAGAAGTGGTATTAAAGAGAAATTTGATGCTGGCAAACTGATGAGAAGCATTTTTAGGTCTTGCAACGGTATGTGCAACAAGGAAGAGGTATGGAGCATTGTAAAAGAGGTGGTCACAGAACTTAAAGATAGAACAGAAGTTTCTACGGATGAGATTATTGATAGAGTGGAGAGAATACTCATCTCAAAGGGCATAGAAGACCCTAAGTGGTTTGAAGTAGCAAAACTGTATGAACTTGGTAGAATCTATAAGGATGTGTATGGCAAAGGCAAGCCTATTTCAATAGATCCGAGAGACTTGAAGCTAAGGTTCTCTGCAGTAAAGGTGCTGGCCAGTAGGTACCTGCTTAAAGACCCCAATACACTAAGATTTTTAGAAACTCCACAGATGATGTTTAGAAGGGTTGCCAAGGCTATTGCCAAAGCCGAGTATACCTATTGCAAGAACTCTGGGCAGAGCGATGAGCATTGCAACAATGTTTCGAAATACTGGGAGGAGAAGTTCTATGAAATAATGAGTGATCTGAGATTCTTACCAAACTCGCCAACGCTGATGAACGCCGGTACAAGACTTGGGATTCTCTCAGCCTGTTTTGTAATACCAGTCAGAGACTCCATTACAACCCCAGAAGGTGAAGGTATATATGATGCTGTAAGGGCTCAAGCAATAATATTTCAACAAGGTGGTGGAACAGGGTTTGACTTCTCAGAGCTGAGACCTGAAGGAGACGTAGTAGCGTCGACAGGGGGTGTGGCAAGTGGTCCCATTTCATTTATGAAAATGTTTGATGCTAACACAGATGTGATTAAGCAGGGTGGCAAAAGAAGAGGAGCTAATATGGGCGTTCTTCACGTATGGCACCCAGACATAGAGAAGTTCATAGATGCAAAAAGTGGGAAGCTCAAAGATTTTAACCTGCAAAACTTCAACATATCTGTTGGCGTATACGACTACTTCATGGATGCTGTAATCAAAGGAGGTAAGGTTCCTCTGATAAATCCGAGAAAAACCAATCTACGTCCAGATCTAGGCAATGATTCTAAACACTATGTAATATCTAAAGCTAGACATTATATTCATGAGGATTGGGTTCAAGAAGAAATAATAAAAGAATTGGAGCTTAAAGGTGGTAGCGTATGGATAGACGACTCTATTATTGTAACATTGGACGAGGCAATGGTTATAGCGGAGAACTCAAATGCCATTGTTAGATATGAAGACGCTAGGAAACTATTTGAGAAGATTGTTAGAAATGCTTGGGACTCTGGAGATCCCGGACTCCTATTCATTGATACCATTAATAGAAGACATCCTGTGTGGTACCTTGGTAAAATAAATGCGACTAATCCTTGCGGAGAGCAGCCTCTTCTTCCATGGGAAAGCTGCAACCTCGGAAGCCTTGACCTGTCGAAATATGTATACATAGATTCTGAAGGTATGCCCAGGATTGCATGGAAACAACTAGAAGAAGATTTGAAGGTTGTTGCAAGGTTTATGGACAACGTCATCGATGTGGCTAAGTGGCCTTTGCCACAACTAGAACAAGCAATTAAAAGAACTAGGAAGATAGGCGTTGGTGTAATGGGCTGGGCATATATGTTGGTAAAACTTGGAATACCATATGATAGTGTTGACGCACTGTATCTTGCTTATTACCTTGGTGAATGGATTGAATACAACCTTGCACTAGCCAGCATAGAGCTTGCAAAAGAGCGTGGCTCTTTCCCTGCCTATGACCCTGAGAAGTATAGGCCTACATGGACAACAGCAAAGCCTCTAGAGGAGTTGCTCAGGACGGCAAACATTGATGGGGGTCCCAGCAAGAGGATACTGGAATTGGTATCCGACAGGCCCCCCGTTAACTGGAGCTACGTAGAGGAGCTTAGAAAAAGAATAGGGATTAGAAATGCTACACTAACAAGCATAGCACCAACAGGAACAATAAGTATAATAGCAGGTACATCATCAAGCATAGAGCCTCTATTCGCAGTTGCCTACGAGAGACATGTTACTGTAGGAACATTCATTGAAATCGATAATCTATTCCTAGAATATTTGAGAAAATATGAACTTGATAACAGCGATGTTATAAAGCTCATCGCTGAAAGAGGCAGTGTAGCCGAAATACCATTTATACCACGAACATTGAGATTGCTCTTCAAAGCGGCTCATGACATTGATCCCAAGTGGCACGTCCTTCACCAAGCTGTGTGGCAGCAGTGGGTGTGCGCTGGGGTTTCAAAGACTGTTAATATGAGATTTGATGCAACCATAGATGATGTGAGAAATGTTTATGTCCTTGCATGGCTACTTGGATGCAAAGGAATAACAGTCTACAGAGACAAGTCTAAGACCCAGCAGGTAATATACGTAGGCGTGAAAATGAGCCAATCGCTGTCGCAGAAAAATCATGGTGAGCCAAACCAAAAGCCTGCAAAGGATAGCGGGCAACAACAGAAAAGCTATGTACTAACCTCGTTAGGCAATATCAGCGAGGCTATAGAGGATATTGCACACAGCAATTGTCAAACATGTGAGTATTAGCCATAGATGCTTCTTATTCTTTTATCCAACATTTCTACAAGTTCATTAATATTAAGTTTACTAAGAGCTTCTGCATATTTTACGATCCACGAATATCCATTGGTATCCTCGAATATATCAGGATAGTGTCTAACAATCCACGCATTTATTATAGCTCTTCCACGAAATGATTTAATAAGCATATCAACTTCGTCTATGTAGGGAAACCCCGATTTTTGAAGCGCTTCAACCAGTTTTTCAAATTCGTTTTTCGATAAATCCTTTCTTCCAAAACTTGCTTTACCATTACCCACATACCTTTCTCCATATCCTGGCACAATAACCTTGCCATAAGCTGCCTTCACCCTCCATGATGATGAGTCCAGAGATCTTACCCCAATAATTTTTAATGCCGTGTACAGTGTCGAGGTTCCACCAATTCCTAGCGCATGAACATTTCCCTTAAAGAGTTTAACCAGTATTGCTAATGGGATCAACGGCGTTGTTCTACTTCCCTTACCCCCTTTTGCTAGCGAAGGTGGAACTGCACCCCCGTAAGCAACTACCCTAACTCCATAACTTTGATAAACATCTATAGCGTTGAACAGCAACGAACTTTCATAGCAGTGTATAACAGGGATGATATTCTTGTGATCAAGTTTTGTATACAAGTATTCAAAATTTCTTATGTTCTCTTTCACGAGCTCCTTTGTCGCATAGCAGAAGCGCGATGGAGGGATATCTAAGGACATGAAATAGTCACCATCAATTCCTTTGTATCTATTAAAGACGTCTTCAACTGATAATTTCATTCCTTTAACCATTATTTGATAACCTCCTGAATCAACCCATATAGAAGATGCTGATGGTCTGCCCCATCTCCATCTAATACTGTTTATCATCAATTCTATGTCAGGCATGTAGTCCCATAACCTTATCATAGTATCTGGAACAACAAAAACAATCTTCGGAGCACCCACCCAAGAACACCAAGAACTGTTGTTACCACTACACTAGCCTCTTTAGACGTCAGACCCAAAAAGGAATTCAATGTACCTATACTTTCAATAGTGCTTCAACGTCATATGCGAAAGAAATATATATTACAGAGAGCTATAGAATGACAGTATGATTTTACAGGTGCTTTTAGTTGCCAGATCTTGAAAAGCCTATGATTGTTGCTAATATTGATAAGGAAAAAAATGTTGTATATGTTGGCAAAAGAATCATTCCTCTTGGAGGATTCGTTCCTAATGTAAAAGATGGTGAAAGACTGATAAGGTATACCTCATCTCTTTGTCCATATTGTTTCAGGCTTCTACCTGCCGTAATAATTGAAAGAGACAACAAGTTGTATATAAGGAGGTATTGCCCAGAGCATGGCGAAATCGAAGAAATATACTTTGAAGATGCTGAAATGTACAGAAAGTTCGAGAAATATAGCTTTGAGGGCACAGAACCTGGACATGTATATACTGCTGCGACCGCTCCTTGCCCATTTAACTGTGGTCTTTGCCCATTGCACAAATCACACACAGCATTATTGAATATTGTTGCAACCAATAGATGCGACTTAAGTTGTTGGTACTGTTTCTATTATGCTGAAAGAGCGGGCTATGTGTACGAGCCTTCAATTGAGGATATCAAGAAAATGGTTGAAGCTGTAAAGAAGCAGCCGAATATTGTTGTTGCTGTTCAGCTTACAGGAGGAGAGCCTACATTAAGAGAAGACCTCTACGATATTGTAAAGACTTTGCGAGAAATGGGGGTTAGGCACATACAATTGAACACACATGGAATAAAGTTTGCTAGGCTTTATCTAGAGAATCCCGAAAAAGCCATTAAATATGCCAAAAGTTTGAGGGAAGCCGGTGTGAATACAGTATATCTAAGCTTTGATGGTGTAACACCAGAGACAAACTCGAAAAACCACTGGGAAGTGCCATATACCATCGAAGTTTTTAGAAATAGTGGTATGACAAGTGTAGTATTCGTCCCAACAGTCATTAAAAACGTTAATGACAACGAGCTGGGCGACATAATCAAGGTGGCAGCGTACAATATGGATGTTGTAAGAGCTGTCAACTTCCAGCCGGTTAGTCTTGTGGGCATGATGAGAAAACAGGATAGAAGTAGGTATAGAATCACTATTCCAGAGGTTATAAAGAAGGTAGAAGAGCAATTGGATGGAGAAATAACAAAGAATGATTGGTTCCCTGTAGGTGCTGCCGTACCAATAGCTAGGTTTTTGGAGCTATTGGATCCTTCAAAGAGAGCAGAGTTCACTACACATCCAGTCTGTGGTGCTGCTACATATGTGTATGTGAAGAAAGTAGACAACAATGTCGAATTCATACCCATAACGAGATTCATAGATGCTGAGGGACTATTGGATTATCTAGAGAAAAGATATGAGTCCATTAAGGAGAAACCAAAGTTCCTAACGAAAATTCTAGGAGCCTCAACAATACTATCTATACTAAATAAATTTGTGATGTGGGATAAGGTACCAGATGAGATAAGAAAGGAGCTGAGGTCAATATTGTTGGACATTTTCATACATAGAAACTATGAGGCTCTAGGAAGATTCCACTACAAGTTCCTATTCTTAGGAATGATGCATTTCATGGATGAATGGAATTACGATGTAGAGAGGGTTATGAGATGCGTTATTCATTATGCTTTGCCCGACGGGAGGATAGTGCCGTTCTGCGCCTTTAATATACTCAACGATATATATAGAGATACCCCACAGAAAACATATGGTGTTCCAGTCGATGAGTATATCAAAAAATATGGAGAGAAGGTATTCCAGGAGCAGAAATATGTGCGAACAAAAGATTTGATAGAAAAAATGGTTAAGGGGGAGCCATATAGAAGATTCTATGCACCTGTAATCGACAAACTGAAAGCATTTTATCCCGAGCTATAAACTGTAAAGCTCTGCCGCAACTGACTGTTTAGACTGTTCTTGTAGCCTCATAATATCAAGTTTTAGGTCTTGCATTTAAAAGCTCTTCAACAAACAAGCATAGTTTGAGGTGCTGTTAGTAGTGAGTCATAATATTGAGCATATCAGGCTGGTGACCTTCACTCCTATCAAACTTAGCGAGTATAAGGTTGCTGTGTTAGAGACTACGCCGGTAAAGGCAAATCTTAAGGTTGTGAGCTTAGCTAATATTATCTCAAAGAATTTGAGCAAGCCTATTAACGTTAACATCAAGCATGTGATAAAAAGCAAAAATTTCATGAAGTTAGGTGATGAGGAGCTAAGCTATGTTGTCTATTTAATGGCGGCTTCATCCGTTCCTCTGTATCTATATAACTTTGATCCTCAGTTGCAATGTATTATCTCCTACATTAGTCTACCAAAAGATGGTGTCCCAACGCTACATACAGTAGCATTAGTTACTAGAAAAAACTTTAAAAATATTGGCAAAAGACAGACGTTTTTCATAGTTATTGCAAAGACTATGGAGAAAAACATTAGCATGAATATGGTTAGACAGTTCTACAAGATGTCTTGGAATTTGATAGCATACAAGCTCCGTGGAATAGCTGGAAATGATGTGGATTCTGTACCACCACAAAGAGTGTATACCTTGCTTGTCCAGCTTACCTTAGAAAAAGAAAGCGATGTTGTTGAGGTTGCTATTCCAGAATTCAACGAGGCTATAAAGGTTAGGATACCTATAAGAAAACCTGAATGGAGTTTAAATGATATGCCCCCAAAGCTCAGAAACGATATTGAAACAATAATAGTTAAACCAATATTGAACAAAGCTTCTTATGCCCCTAGAGGGATACTGATTACAGGTCCTCCGGGGGTTGGAAAAACCGTTTCTGCAGAGGCTATATCAAGTGCATTAAAAACAAGAATAGTGGAGTTGCGTCCAAGTACATATCGTTCTATGTGGTATGGACTAACGGAGAAGATCTTAGAAGAAACGTTGCAAGCTGTGAAGCGCAAAAGCAATGTGACTGTGCTTCTAGACGATGTCGATTTTCTTGTTGGCAGACACATAGCTATTCATGAGACACACGTATCTGAGATAACTATATTCCTAAGATTTTTACAAAGCGAACAAAGACCCCTAGTCATTTTAACTACAAATACACCTGAGCTTTTGGACCCAGCTTTGATACGTCCTGGTAGAATAGATGTTGTGATGCTTATGGGGTACCCAGATAGAGAATTTAGGAAATACATAGCTATTAAAAGTGCAAGAAGATATGGCTTAGAATTAAAAACAGAAGTCTTAGATATTATCGCAGATTCAACAAGATGGTTCACACACGCTGAAATAGATGCCCTAATCAGGCTTGCCGCCAGCAAATCTGAAGGAAATATAAATGAAGATGCCGTCATGTGGGCTCGCCAAAGGTTTGCCATCAACGAGTCTATTAGAAAATCGATTCAAGATAGGCTAAGATGGTTTGGAGAGCAATTCCAAGGCATAACAATAAAGTATGTTCCAAATGACAATGAGATAATTTGATTCAAAGGTTACTTGGAATTATATAGCTAAAAAGCTAAAATCAAAGCCCTTCAAAAATTTTGCAGAGAGATCATTATGGTTATTTCTATTCCTTAGATGCATGATTTTAGACATTGTCTAAAGGCATTAGCAACGAAGTCTATATCTCTATCCACTAATTTAGGATGAACAGGAAGGCTCAATTCTCTTTCTGCAAGCACAGATGCATTACTACAACACTCTTTATAGCCTAGCTTCTGGAATAGTGGTTGTTTGTGAAGAGGCAGAGGATAGTGTATAGCAGTTTCAACTCCTTTTGCACTCATACATTCAACAACACATTTTCTATTCACATTAGAAGACAGTTTTAATGCATACACATGATATACGTGCTTTGCCCATGGCGCTTCGTAAGGAAGTTCAACATAATCCTTTAAATCGCTAAGTTTTGCAGTTAGCAAACCTGCGTTCTTCCTTCTGATCTCATTTAGCTTATCAAGTTTTTTTAATTGTGCTTCTCCTAGAGCAGCTTGGATTGATGTCATTCTGTAGTTTCCTCCAAGTTCTTCATGGATATATCTAGCTGTTTGACCATGATTTCTAAGCAATTTGACTTTTTCTATGACCCGCCTATCATCTGATAAAACAATTCCGCCCTCGCCTGTAGTCATATTTTTTGTTGCATAGAAACTAAATATTGCGGCATCCCCGAAACTGCCTACCTTTTTACCCCAGGCCTCTGCACCATGAGCTTGGGCAGCATCTTCTATAAGAACTATCTTTTTATCGGATGCTATATCCTTTATAGTCTTAATATCTGCGGGATGTCCAAAAAGATGAACTACTATGATAGCCTTGGGATTAGTTTCAGAGATTTTCTTCTGAAGATCATCCACATCCATATTAAATGTTTTGTAGTCAACGTCTACAAAGATTGGTGTGGCCCCAACCATTAGCACGCTGGTTGCTGTTGCTATGAATGTGTAGTCAGGTACAAGAACTTTGTCACCATTTCCTATGCCTAGGGCTTTCAATGAAAGCATCAAAGCTACTGTTCCATTGCTTACCGCAGCAGCATATTTAACTCCTACATATTCTGCAAAATTCTTCTCAAAAGATTCCACAACAGGTCCGTGGGCAAGCCAACCAGATTTCAACACAGATACAACAGCATTTATATCCTCATCTTCTATAACAGGTTCAAACATTTTTATTCTGTAGCTAGACAACATTAAACACCACAACTATAGGTATATGACTCGTGGCAGGGAGGTTAAAATCTTTCCTCCAGATTCATTAATATATACATCCTCTTCTATTCTAACACCAAATTTGTTGTATATATATACCCCTGGTTCAACCGTAACGACATCACCATGCATCAAAATGTCTGTGGAATTCGAAGAAAGTCTGGGCAACTCATGAACATCGACCCCAATGCCATGTCCGAGACCATGGATAAAGAATTGATCTATGCCCTCTTTCTTCAGCAAGTCTCTTGCTATAGAATCTAAATAACTTGCTTTAGCACTAGGCCTCAAATCGCTTGTTACAGCATCTATAGCGTTGCATATCAATTCAATGTATTTGTATATTTCAGAGTACTCAGAAGGTAGATCCTTCTTTATGAAAATCCTTGTCACATCTGATACATATCCCCTAAATCTTACACCAAAGTCTATTAATATTGGCTCTGCACCATCAAATCGCTTATTTTGCGGCGAATGATGGGGTTTTGCAGTGTTCCTGCCTATCGCAACGATAGGTGAGTAGGCAATGCCGTCTGCACCATAGTTTAACGCTAGTTCTATCAGCTTCCCTGCTATCTCTTTTTCACTAATTCCGGGAGATATCAATACTGGAATTTCCTTAAGCACCTTCTCAGTTATTTTAATGGCTTCCCCAATCATAGAAACCTCCACATCTGTTTTTATCCTTCTAACCAAGTCTACTATGGGTTTAACATTTACACACAACCTTGATTCACAAGAAGACATATTATCTGATGCCACAACTTTAGCATCATTCATTACACTCTCAATAGATCTTCTCATATCTTCAAAGCTAACTACACTCACATTATCTGGCAACTTCAACGAACTAGAGAATACAGGTATAAACCTCGCTATAGAGGTGTTACCATAGTATTCAATGACGCGAAAGTAATCGAGCAATGAAACATATGTGGTAACTTCTAATGTCCTTGCATTTATAATTACATACATAACTGATAATTCATTTGGTGGCGGATTATACATATCTGCAAAGAGATATGAAAGAGCATCAAAGCTTTTCAATGCAATGACATCAACATCAAAATATTTTTTGATCTCATTAACAATCTTCTCAATTCGCATCTTAAATAAGGTTTCCAAAACAAACCGCCTTAAAGTGTCATAACAAGAGGTTAGACAAAAAATTTATGAACGGCTACAGTAATAAATTTTGATTATAGAGCTGGAGACGTGAGGCTACGGCGCCGAGACAACAAATTAGAAAGCATGAGGAGCAGTATAATGAGCATCACAAAAAGAAATCTGGTTATGTGTCCAAGGTGTGGAACATCATTGCAGATGGCTGTAGAAAGTGAGCATAGAGGAAAGGAGGTGATAATTTCGTATAGCCATCTCTGTCCTGTATGCAGGTATAAGGAAATGGTTGAACAGATAAATATAAGATTGAATGGAGACAAGATCTATATAGTGAAACAGTATGAAAAATTTAAATAAAAGGATTTTTTAACTATGGCATTAGAACTTGCGCATCTAAAAATTATGTTCAATATCTAGGTGTTGCATTTAATGCCATTATCAAAAACGATGCTGTACACAACTGGGATAACAATTACCACAATAGTTGTTTTCTCATCTATTTCTACGTTCATACCATCAAATTACATTCCTATAGCTAATGTGGTGTATATAATAGCTTTTATGTTTATAGTCATGGCCATACCAAGAATTATGATGAGAAAAAAGAGTGTTGAGATCAGGGGGACAATCCTGCTTAAAGCCTCGCCTCAAGAGGTTATGAACTTAACGCTAAAAGATAGTGAATTAGAAAAAGAGTTGAGACCTCAAATCATGGCAATGATTATGATGACTTTCATACCACTAATCCTTTGGTTTATACTTGCAGGATTTATATCAAGTGCTTTGTCTCCCATAACTACATCTAGTAATGTTTTACACAGATTTGTTGGGTATATCATATTTTATTCAGTGTTGCTTGGAATCATCAGAATTGTGACATATTTTATAACTCCTAAAAAGATGATAATGCCTATTAACAGCTATGAGATAAGAAGTGATGGAATAAAGGCAAGTGGGCTTGTTCTAACATTTCCTATTGATATCAATAGATATCAGGTAAACATTAACATGAAGAGAAACTTTTTTGAGATAATCGATAAATCAACGCGATATGCATACAGGTTTTATGTATCAGACATAAACAAAGCCAAAAACGTTTTAGAGAAGTATGGAGGGATAAAAAGTGGTACTTAACATTGTGACTATAACCACCTACTGGAAAAGCAATGAGGTTGTAGACCACAATTCTGTATATGAAATGTTATTTTTGCAACCCGCTTCAAAATATTTTGGTATAATCATCGGTATTGGCATGTTCTTTTTGGTATTAGGGCTTGTGATGAGATCCTCAAAAATTAAGATTCGGCCAAGATCCTCATCTACATAAATATATGCATTGCCGTAGTTGCCTTATAATGGTTCCACTGCTTCACCAATTCTAATGTTTTTAAAAACAGTTGCTCTAGCAACACTTACAGTTGCCACCATATACCATCTTCTCATGGGCACAGTTCTTATGTATACAACCCACTCAGGATTCTCTAAATCAACTTTTCTTTCAATTCCCTCAGCAATTGTCTTTACAGCATCAATTGTATGCATCTTGACAAGCCTTCCACTTTCATCCACGGTGAATATTTTGCCATGCAATGTAATTCTATAAGAGGCGCTTGGAGGAATCCTAGCTAGTGCAAGGCTCCTCGCTTTTTCAGCAACCTTGTGTATCACAGGGTCGACTATATCATCTACTGGTATGATCCTATGTATGGGCGTGTCTTTCCCTTGCAAACACTTCTTCATTTCAAACCAGAATCTATATGGCTCAGATACATTAAGTAAGATAAGCGACGATCTAACCTTAACAACAATATATGAAGTCCCAACACAGCTATTCACTTGCGAAAATGCCCAATCAATATTCTCTCTGCTTGGATCTAAAGTTATTAAGACATTGAAACTCATTTTATAACCTCTTCAATATTTTAATATATGATATTACCCCTCGTGGGATTACATAAGCCTTATTTTGATGCAGCAAAGCAACTTCATTTCTAGATATCTTCACAATCCTTCCATTCAAATCCTGGCCATTAACAAGCTTTATATCGGCATCGGATCCTATCAAATCCTCATCAAGAACATATTCCTTGTCGCAACACTCTCCATAGCCATGAACATCGCTTTGCCCTGTAACTACATACACTATAGCCTGTCTGGAAACAATGACAGCAGCATTTTCGACTAGCATTCCTATCTCATGATTTGTAACCTCGTCAACTAGACCCATCAACTTGCTGCCATCGATGGTATAAACCTCTATGCTTCTACCAACAAATCTTTCATCGATTATATAAAACCCTCTTCTCTTACCCTGATAATAGGACACTCTGTTTGCACCAAGACCATTTTTACACTATAAACTTTTTAAGCTATTGACAAAGCCATTAATAAACTGAAACCACGGTTTTATACGCCATATATAATGTTTTTAAGAAAATCTTTTAATTCTAACAAACCACAAACACTGTTTTGGTGAAAAACTTTTGTGTCAATAAAAATATATAATACATTAACAAGATCTGTAGAGCCTTTTCAGCCTCTATCACCACCAATAATAAAAGCATACTTTTGTGGACCAACAGTCTACGACCACACTCATTTAGGGCATGTAAGAGCCTATCTAGCCTTTGACTTTATAAAGAGATATCTCAAGCTTAGAGGGTACACCTTTATCCATGTTCAAAACATTACAGATATTGATGACAAAATCATTAAAAGGGCAAATGACGAGGGTGTATCCTGGAGGGAGATAGTAGATAGATACACAAAAGAATATCTAGATGTGTTAACAAAACTTGGTATAGTTATTGATATTCATCCCAAGGTTACGGAACATATCAAAGAGATAATAGAATTCATCGAAAAACTCATTGAAAAAGGTCATGCTTATGTTGCGCCAAGCGGTTCTGTGTATTTCGATGTATCAACAGTTTCAGACTATGGCAAACTTTCAAAAAGGTTTAAGAGTGAGGAGTGGCGCCAAGAGGAAGAGTTTTTGGCCGAGAAAAGAAATCCATATGATTTTGCGTTATGGAAAGCGGCAAAGCCGGGAGAACCGTGGTGGGAGTCTCCATGGGGGCGCGGAAGACCTGGGTGGCATACAGAGTGCGCTGTAATGAGTAGTCGGTATCTTGGAACACAGTTTGATATACATGGTGGTGGACAGGATCTGATATTCCCCCATCATGAAAATGAAATTGCCATGGCTGAGGCTGTCTATGGAGTAAAGCCATGGGTAAAATACTGGATTCATGTAGGCTATTTGACTATAAGAGGAGAAAAGATGAGTAAAAGTCTAGGCAACGTGATAACGGCTAAAGAGGCTATAGAAAAATTCTCGCCAGAGGTTCTCCGTCTCTGGGTTTTCTCAGCACATTACAGAAAACAATTAGAATTTGATGAAAATATACTGCAAGAGTACAAAGTTTTGTACCAACGACTTGTAACAGCAATAGAAAATTTGAGGAACATAATAAAAAGTCCGAGAGTGTCACATTATTTAACTGATGAAGATGTCTCAATTTTAAGTAAGCTGGAGGCTAATGAAATGATGTTCCATGATGCTATGTCAAACGATTTCAATACACCAAAAGCACTAGAAGCTGTAAATAATGTTCTTTCTATAGTATTTAAAGATGTTGTTAGAAGAGAAACATATGAACTGGCTCTAAGGGCCTACTCGATTCTTGCAAACTTTAACACTGTATTAGGTGTTTTAGACAAGTATCTAAAGGAGAAAATAACTATTGATTTAGAGTTCATAGAAAAACTTGTTGACATAATAATTAGAGTGAGAGCAGAGCTTAGAAAGAAGAAAGAATATGAGCTAAGTGATAGAATAAGGCAGGAACTCCTTGCATTAGGCATAAAAGTCTTCGATTATAAAGATGAGAGCAAATGGGTGTGGGAAAGATGATTTGTAGTATAGCATCTGAGAATATTCCAGAAAAAGAACTGGAAAAGCTGTTAGACCTTACAGCACTAGAGACTAGGAGAAACAGAGGAAAATTCTTTATACTAATATTTACTGCATCATCAATAAAAAATGTTTTTAAATATCGAGACATTTTTACGAAGTATCTTGATCTTGGTGTAAGAGTCTATATAGAAGATAGAAACGTCCAAAATAGCGAATTGCTAAACACATGTACAAAAATATTGTATTCTAAAAACGATCCTGGTATACAAAGTTTGATTAATAACATTGAAAGTGCAAATGCCACGGCAATCTAAGGAAAATTGTATGCGAGGTCCCCGTCGCTCCACCCAACATCACAAGTCAGAGATGCTCCTTAGGTCATCCCTCTACAAATCTTTGAATGCTAAAACGAAATTAAGCTTATACGCCGCAAAATGTGAGATTTGCAAAGATAGGTCAGCCAGATATGTGTGTACAATATGCAATAGATATGTGTGTGAAGAACATTACGATGAAAAAAATAGAATGTGTACAATATGCGCCGAGACATTATGCGATATATGCAGAGGTTCTTTGTCTATAGGTAGATGCAGCAATTGTGGAAGAAAGGTATGCCATAATTGCTCTGTTGAAATAGATGAAGTGCATAGGTTATGCTACTTCTGTTTGATATCAAGGAAAATATAAATTTGCTTATTCAATTTCAATTTAGGTGTTAAAAACATTACGAACTCTTAATCAGATATGCTCTTGAATGTTTTCAAAGCTTTTAAACCTTTCACAAAAGTAAAATAAAGGTAGCTCTTCGCTATAAAGTATACATCAATTAAGAAAACGCTAGAGGATACAGGATATGAACATCTCCTATATGCTAAGATATGCCCAAACATTAGAAAAAGTATATGAAGACACATTGAAGAAAGCGACTTCAAGTAAGGCTGATAAAAGATATATTCAAGTTTTATCAGAGGTGGTATCCTTCATAACATCAATCAGAGCTTTCTTGAGCAAAGCATCTACAATGGATAAAGCATTTAGCGATATAAAGAATGGTAGGATATGCTTCAAGTGGTTTTACGTGGAAGATGGCCCAATTGTATCGTTATCTAGAATCGATCCACAAATAAGCATTTCATATGATGGTGCATCTATTACTGCTTCCTATCATCAAAACTCGATATCACTCAATGAAAGAGAGATAAAAATAAAGTACAATGAATTCAATGATACTATTTTAATAAGCGATGCTGACAATATTGTTACTAAAAGATCTGTTATTATGAGATTGGTTGGCGAAGTCTCTACGGCGCTACTAAAATATGCAGATGAATTTAGCATTTGTGTCAAAGCTGCTAAGCCTTTGCCATCATAGCTAAGCCGGTCTATTCCATTATCTTAAAGAATGACGTCTATTTAGCTTCATGCCGAACATTCAAAGGATGGAAGCAACCCTAACAACTATTAGTATTTGCGTGGCGTTAAAAAGGTATCAAGGTCATGAGGAAACCCATGCGGTAAAATACATATTCAGGATCTGCAGATAGTGTTCTGCCCCAGCTCTTGGTTAAAGTTAAAAATAGCAAAGTAATCATGTACGCAATTAGACATTGTATTGATATGTTGAGATCAGTTGGGGATTCTAACATCATTTTATTTTATCAGCTGAGGCATGGGCTTCATCACATTCCTAATTATATTAGATTACACTAGTACCTGCCACTTCTTTAATGTTGTGTTGTATACAAGTAGTGCAGATTCCTTGAGTTTTTTGAAGAGCCGCAGGTCTATTGCATCTAAGATTTTTTGTAGTTCTTCATCATTATTAGTATTCAAGCTTTCTATTTTCTTAATAAATTCATTCCAATAAGCAGGTTCTACTGCTATTCTCTCGTCCTTTCCTTCAATGATTTTTGCTCCTTCTCTTTCAAGCTTGCTGAAGAAACTATCTCTATCTCTTATTCTTGTTGCAATATCTCTTTCAAATATTACCTTTTGCTCACGGAGAATGTCTATAGCTGATTTCTTGCTTCCTCCCTTCTTCTCCTTACCCACAGATTTTTCAGAGGCTTGATAAGAGGAGACTATTTTCTCTTCTAGGATCTTCACCCTTTCTTCCAATGCTTCTAGCCTCTCAATAAATTCACCGTACCTTCTATTGAGCTCGTCTATTTTTGATGTAAAAGGATTGATTTTATCTTGTATTCTACGCTCAAGAAGCTGAACTATCTTATCAGCTGTTACAGTAGTTGATTTCTCTGTCTTTTCTGTCGTCTCTTTCGCTACGGGTTCCCTCCCTAGGCTTTTAGCTATTAGAGCTCTAGCATACTCGGAAACAGTTAGAAAACCTTCTGACTTAGCCCTAGCCAACAACTCTTCATATGTTTTCTCATCGACTCTTATTATAATGGTTTTCATTATTTAACCTACAGCCACTACTTAGTTATTTTATTGTATAAAAAGTGTTAAATTTTTATCATATCTCAACATATTTAAGTTGCTCTAATACATATTGCCTTATTTCATATGGTTTTGGAAGCTGAGACAATATTTTTCCATCTTCTAGCACCTTGCTAAGCATAGGCTTTGCTACTTCACCATTGCTACATACAATAGTTTTCCCTGGTACATCTACATAATCTTCAATAATTGGTTTACATCTATATAATTGCTTAAACCCTGGAAGCTTACCCCGTTTTGTAATAGGAATCCATCTTCCTTCTTTTTCGTCATATATTTCTACAATATCCATGCTCAAATCAACTGATGGTGGAAATGCTATTGATGTACCAACACCAAAAACATCTGCAACATCTCTCAATTTTTCTATATTATCTTCATCAAGCCCACCGCTTATAACTATCTTAACGTCTTCATATCCATGGAGTTTAAGAGTCCATTTAACCTCTTGAGCAATTAGATAGATGTCTCCTCTTCTACTTCTCGGAGTGTCGAGTCTAACTCCCCACAGTTTTTTTCCAAGAGCTTGCGCAGCAAGCAAACTTTCATAACGCTCATCATAGAATGTGTCAACAAGAGCTATGCGAGGAACATCTTCTGGCATTACATTGTCAAATGCTTTCCATGCTTTAACGGGATCTCCAAAAACTATTATTAGTGCATGTGGTATTGTCCCCCTTGGCTCAACACCAATGTATTCTTTGCTAAAGGCTCCGGAAACAGCATCACAACCGCCTATATAAGCAGCTCTATCCAATGCAGGTGCCACTGCTGGATGTTGGGCCCTTAATCCAAAGAATATCACTTGTTTATCGCCAGCCTTCTTCTTTATTCTAGCTGCCTTTGTAGATACGCTACTATAAAATCTCAATATACCTAATAATGATGTTTCTATTTCTATTATATCACATATCCTACCTTCCAAAACAGCTAGTGGCTGTAATGATGAAAACAATGTTCCTTCGGGCACAGAATAAAACGTTACACGCAAATTTTGCAATAGCGCTAAAGCCTCTTCTAGACCTGTGAAAACAGCCCATTTGTAATTATTTGGAAGACCATATGCATGAATCTCATATCTAACAATTTTGTCGCAAAGACCGTACCTTTTCAAAATCTCTTTACTTCTAACAAAGTATATGTCTGTAGCATACCCTTTTCTAATCTCCTCTTCACTAAGTATATAAAGTCTTGGATTAGAACCCGTCATTCAAGACTCCTTAAAAATCTTGCGTATCGCTAAAGAAGTTTTATCTAAATCTACTTTTCTTTGCTACCCTCTATTTTTACTCCTTTTTCTTCAGCTATTTTTCTAGGCATTATTGTAATTATGCCTGTTTCTTCTTCCTTAATAACTACAAATTCCTTGCCATATTTATCCACAATATTTCTCGGTACATACAAGTTTAATGACAGTGTGTAGTAGTCATAACTATATGTTTTGTCTCTTATGTGCTTTTTGCCCACGATCCTTCGCGCCTCTACGAGCCTAGCCTTTGTTCTTCCTCCTATATTCAAACTCATTGTTTCTCACCATAGGGTTTTCAGCTATTATTTTAACAAAAATAAGCTTTACTGAGATAAAAAAGCGTTATTACTCAACGTATATACCAGGTCTTAGAGGTTGTGCTATTCTCTTCTTTGCTCCATAGTCTGGTGCTGCCGGGTCTTCCGCATCATATATCATAACCTTTGCGTTGATCTTCTTTTCGATATACATTTTTGTTATCTTTAGAGCTTCTAGCTCATCAATATCACTTTCTATATAGAGTTTCCTAAGATCCTCCGGCACCGTTACTGCAATATCGTAAAGCGCTTTGATTACCTTTCCAAATTCTTTTTTGCTTAAATTCATTTCTTTAGAAACATTATCTATTATTTCATTCACTTTTAAACCAGTTGATAATGCTTTGAGCACATTCTTCATGATCTTCTGCATGCTCTTTGAAGCAACATACACAATAACTAGATTGATACTAGGCTTTTTCAAGGCTTTCACTATATTACTAACATGATCTATTATCATATCAGCATATCTAAGCGACATTAACATGTTTTTGTCGTAGCCCTTGGGCAGCTCTAGCACCTTTGCCGATATTCTACCCTCAGCAAAGGTTTTGCTCCATATCTCCTCTGCTATATATGGTGTGTAAATGCTTATTAGACCAAGCCATATTCTAATCACATTTATAATCCTCCTTGAAGGTGTTTCAACAAGCTTTAGATATGAATCTATCAACTCTTTTATTTCATAGAATATCTTGATCCCTGCCTCCCTTAATTTATACTCCTCTAATAGCTTCATTATTTCGTTAACAATGTAATCAAATTTTGCAAGAAACAGTTGATCGAGAGTTGTTTCCTCTGCTCTTAGCCTAGACGCATTATTATAGATTCGAATTATTGTATCATGTATTTCTAGTAACAGCTGAGGATATTCAGACTTGCCTAATTTGCTAAGCATATCCATGTCTATGTTTTCATCCTGATAAACCTCTGCATTCAGCGCCAGCAACAGCCTAACTATATCTGTCCCATATTCATCGATAAGATTCTTAAGCGGTATTATATTTCTTGCAGATTTGCTCATCTTCTGCTGTTTTATGAGAACCCATCCATTAGCTATTATACCCCTAGGCCATAGGCTACTTGGAAACAAAGCTACATGGTTAAATATGAAGAATGTGAGGTGATTTGGAATCAAATCTTTACCGCTAACCCTCATATCTAGGGGATACCAATACAAGAATTCTTTTCTTAAATAATCGACAACCTTGCTTTCAACATTAATTAACTTGGCCACATTTCCTACATCACCCCTACCCAGGAATACGTAATCCCAGAATTCCTTGGGCAATGCCTTGATTCCACGCAGAGCCTCTCTAATTCTGTGAACCACAGTATAAAAGGCCATGTATATAGTTGAGTCGCTAAGGCTTTCAATAATCCATTTTTCATCCCAAGGCAGAGGTGTTCCAAGCCCCCTAGTCCTTGCACATGCTCTTCTTTTAAGCCAATCTATTGTTGCTTCAAATTGTGCTCGAGCTTCTGGAGGCACTATCTTCATTTTCTCTAAAGCTTCTCTTGCAATGGTCTTCCAAGATTCGCTTCCATAATTTATGAACCACTGGTCCTTCAATAGCTTCACAACAATTTCTGTGCCACATCTACAGTAGACAGGTTTGTTCAATATTTCATATATGATTGTGCCCAGATTGTTATTCACTATAAGGCTCTCCATAGCTTCTCGAGCATTCTTGACAGGTCTACCACACACCTCCTTCTCTATATACTCTCTAAATCGATCCAAAACCTTGAGATCTTTGACCATAAACCCTCTTTGATATTCCAGTGAATACACATATTTGGTTGCTTCATCAAGCTTCTCCCTCTCTGTTTGCGCCGAGATTTTGAATTGTTTTAATGCTTGATAAGCTGAGGCAACTCTTTCTCCATCGACCTCGATAATCACCTTTGGCGTTATGTTGCTAACAAGTTCTCTTAATTTATCACTACCTTTAATATCCTCCAAGGCGATAGCGTCATAGGGGGCGTGAGCAGGGACGCTCATAACAACACCTGTAGCGAATGACGTATCAACAAATGATGCAGGTAGTACGGGTACTCTTTCTCCTGTGATCGGATTTGTGACAAATACACCGATAAGAGAGCTACCTGGAAGTCTATCTACCACCTCGAAATCTAGCTGATATTTAAGTCTCGATGCAGCGTCTTCTCCCACGATCCACAAATCTCCATTACTTAACCTTATTTTCAAATAATATTTATCTGGGTTCACCCATATGTTGGTCACGCCAAATATGGTCTCAGGTCTCAATGTAGCTGTCGGATATGCTACACCATTATCATCCCTAAATAATATTGCCACAAATTCCCCTATCTCTGGCTCAACATCACCTTTAGTATCATGCATACCTACAGGCATTTCATGTTTTGGACACCACCCCACTGGATGTGTGCCCCTCTCTATGTACCCCTTCTCGTAGAGTGTGAGAAATTGCCATTGTATAAATGATTTGTAGTCATCGTCTATGGTTGTGAACTCCCTTCTCCAATCAATTGAAAGTCCATAAAGTTTCATGACCTCCTTTGAAACATTGTGAAAATATCTTGCCAAGTATAATGGATCTACCATTTTCTTGATATCCTCATCGACTACACCATAAACATTTTTGAACAAATAAAGCAGATCCTTATCCCCGTTTTCAATAGCCTCAGCCATTGTTATTATTGGTGTTCCTGTGTAATGGAACCCCATTGGAAACAATACATTGTATCCTTGTAGTCTTTTGAACCTAGCTATAATATCTGCTATTAGGTATGTTCTTCCATGTCCTATGTGAATAGGGCCATTGGGATACATATAAGCAGCAGTTATGAAAAACTTTGGTTTGGAGCTATCCGGATCTGCTTGATATAGCTTTTCCTCATTTAGTATCTTACTCCATTTGTATGTTAGTTGAACGAAATATTCGTTAATATTATCAGCCATTTTGGACTACCCTTTATACATCACTTTAATCCTTTAATAATTTGCCAAAAATAATTTTAAATTTTAAATTAGAAGCTGGATTGGCTGAGAATGTTGAGCAGGTGTACAACTGGAAGGGATATTGTAAAGGTTATTGTGTACTCAACCATATTCATAGTCCTAATAGACGTGATTATTCTACTTATTCTAAGTTTGATAACTATATTACGAAAGGCTCTCGGTGATGGACTTTCACTATCACTGTTGATTTTTATCGGTCTTCTTATAATCTATGGACTTTACACACTATTACGAAGAATTCTAAATTTGTGATACATTGATGCTTAAAACATATATTGCTGTGAGTAGAATTATAATGCGATAGATGATGATCTTGGCCGTAACCGATGGATCTCTAATGAGGATTTTGGTAGCCTCTGAAATGGGATGACGAAACTTGCCCCCTACAGATTTGATGAAGATATTATCGCGAACGGACCATATGATAAACAATTTCCTTATGTTCCTAAAGAATATGGGTTTTTCTAGTGGGCAAGGAAGCGAGTTTGTGAACCTCTTTCCCTATACATCTAATGTTATATGGGAAAAAGAGCCTCTTCTTTGCCTAGGAATGTCTGTATGCTATTCCGTTGGCGACAGGGTTGTTGAATACAATTCAAAGAGTTTTAATTATGATAATTTTTCCTTCGATTTTCCAGTTAAAAACAACATTTACTGTTTTGATAATCTTTGTAAAATATGTGGCAACAATAATTACATTGCAATCTATTCTTCGCGCCAAATCGATGCACTACAAGTTGTTAGGGCTAAGCCTTTTGCATTAATAAAAACTGATTTAACAATAGTTAGCGAGTTATCATCGGTCATGGCTATTAATATAGTGGGAGAAAAAGGAGCGGGCTTGTCCGTAGCCTTTAAAAACCCAGCTAGGATTTCGTACTTGAGCCGCCATCACATCTTTATCGAATACTATGGAGATTGCATATATGTATCGAAGGAGCCTGTGATGATGGCTATTAGGAGATTGTTTATAGAGACATCCATGCACAGGTCTAACATAGTTATTGGTAGTTTGCACTACATACCTTTTATGGAGGTTGTTGATCCATATTCGGTTCTAGTTCCACAGAACTTCCATGACCGTTGCATAGAAATGTCCTTGTATAACATTACCGATAATGCCATTAACAGCATTATCAAAGTTTATGGTGGTAGGGTCGCAAAAATTCAGATAGATGATGTTGAATACGAATATAGACATAATGTTGTAAGAGTGGCTATGGCACCAACATCCAAGTCCCGACTGAGACTTTGTCTACAACCAAAAACAGTTTGATCTTTCTACAATTCTAGTTGTGCCAATCTCTTCACTGCTTTAAGTAGCTGTGTCTCATAGGGTAGTCCAACGAATACAACCCTACCATTTATCGCAATTGTAGGAACTGTTGTAACAGCATATTTGTCTGCTATATCTGGATTCTCATATGCTTCAACAACTACTGATTTTACATTGTTAGACCCATATAAACTGCTGGCATATGCAAACATATTTGCTAGCAAGACGGCATAGGGGCAGTAAGGACATGGAGGCGTTACAATAGTTTCTATCGTAGCTTTGCCTTCCAGCTTAGCCAATTCATTGACTGTTGCTGTAGAAAGTCCATGATCTCCTGTGCTTATTCTAATTATTGTTTCAACCAATGCTTTAATTTCTTCTCCTGCAGGCATTCCATAGTATGTTATAGCACCTTCAAGAAGCAGTATAGTTGGTACCCTACTAACATCGTATTTCTTAAACATATCATTGCTAGTCTCTAAATCATATTTTTCAATTACAATAGCCTTTTCAGAGCCTATTGGTGGGCTTGCCTCGATTAAAACATTTAGCAGTTTTTCTGTCTCTGAACATGAGAAGCATTGCCTATTATTACCAGATGTGAAAAGCTTTAGCTTGACTTGCGTCTTCATATCCCTTAGCGTTTCCTTAAGTGCTTCCATATCACTATCTGTGATGTCAAACTTAAACATTTCTTCAATATATGGTGGTAAACTGTACTCTGTTGTCATATCTGGTTCACCATACTTGAGACATTTTAACATCTTCTAATTCTACTTAAAAAGCATTTCTCATGTGAAAATCACTATGAGTAATAATCTTTGTTGATGTATCTTTGAGCTAGCAACTTCACTCTTTCAACGTCGTTGCGTATTTTTTCATCTTTCAACTCCTCTAATCTCTTTTCATTCGACTGTAACACAAATTCGAATACCTTTGACGAATACACTGAGTTGAGTATCTTAGTGTTTGGAATAAGGCAGTGTCCCCCTATATAATCCGGGTAGTATATGGGTCTATCATGTAAAACTTCATGCACTTCGCCAACAAATTGTGCAATAGCTTCTATGTCTGCACCGAACCTCAGGGCTATTCTGTGTATTTCATGCCAAGAAGCTATCATTATAGCTCTGTAAACAGTTTCCCACAGTTTTGCTAGTTCTAGTGACTCTGGTTCGCCTCTATACTCTTTCACCTTGAATCCAGCAAGAAGATGGTGCAATACAAAAATTGATAGCTTTTCTAATGGAAGGCTTACGATCCATTTAGGCCAAAAGTATAGATGTTTAACAATATTTGGATGCTTTCCTCTCACAGGTGAGAAGGCTGTTGGAACAAAGCTTGCATTGTAAACCTCTCTTGTGATCCCTGGAGCTACCGTAGAATGTATCACAATATACTCAGGACTGAATTTAGCTACATACTGTTTTACAATATCAACGAATCTTGATGAATAAGGTATTGCTATATGCATGAAGTCAATGTTTCGAGGAATCTCTTCAAGCCTATTAATGGTTTTGTTGGGATCTATATCATATCCATAAACCTCAAACTTGCCACTATATTCAAATACCTTATAAATCGCGCTACCGACCTCGCCAAGCCCAATTACAACTACCTTATCCAATCATAATCACCGTTCGTGGTTATACAAATTTTGCAACCTAGGCTTAAAAATAGATAGATTCAAATGTTTAATACAAATGTCACTAGCATGAAACGTCTCTTCATAGAAATTGATAGGTATTCCAGCTCAAAGCTAAGTACGCCTCAGTGCCGGAAATAGTTCATCATTATTTTACTCAGCCTAGGACGCCAACATCACAATCAATGTAGTGAAAGATTAAAAAACAATATGTGACGAGAATCAGAGTAGCTCAGCCACATCACATGTCAGTGCCTTTACCATCATCACAAATTATCACATTATTTATGATTATGATCTTATTGCTTCGAAGCTGCTTCTATCTGCATAGTTTACTGTATAGTACTTTGGTTTTAAATTTCTTACAATGTATTCAAATGCTTTCCAGGGATCGCTTTTCTCGCCACAGGTATAAACATCGACTGTTGCATATCTGTATTCTATCCAAGTATGGATAGCTATATGACTTTCGAGAACAAGTGCTATTACTGATACCCCTCCTTTTTTCCCTCCAAAGCTCCAACTCTTAACCTCATGCAAAGTCATATTAGCTATCTTAGCTGCTTCTATGACTATTTGCCTTAGCTTATCCTCATCTTTAGCTATATCTACATCGACTTCATATAGATTTCCATACACATGCTTTCCTACTATTCTATCCATTTCAGTTTGATTATTATTGCCTTGATCCATTTTTGTTTGACGCCTAGAGACGGGCTAGATATGAGTAACCGGCTTATAAGCTCTATGCTAAATAAATAGCCAAACCTTTTTGAAGTTTTATTCATTTAGTTAGTGGCATAGCTTTCATTTCTGCCTTTATCATGATTGCGCTGTTTTCTTATTGGAACACAAAATTGCGTAGGGGCAATACGAGCACTCCCAACTGTATCTAGGAGCAGGTTTTAACGACAGAATACTTCGAATGAGATCTGCTACTTCGCCATCTGAAACAGGGTCTTCTATGAAATATTGCGATAACCTGTTTTGCGTGATATAGAGCAGTATGGCTTTTCTTAACCCCGTTAACCAGAGGTATAGCCTTGTCTGCAAAATGTGATGCTGATGTGGAATACTCAAATCTGATCTGCTTGACTTGATCTCTATTAACCAATCACCTATAACAGCATCTACACGCCCTTTCACAATATATGTGGCACCATCAACCACCACCTCTTTTTCGTATTCTACTTCCAACCTCACATTGTCCTTGCCTAAGAGATCTTCAAGCAGTTTGCCAATGCCCAAATGAATTAGCTCTCCAGATATTGTAATAGGGTCAAACGCATTTGCTATTGCTATCTCTTTATACATCCTCTGGTAGTAGTATTTTAGTGGACAGTAAATTAGATCAGTAATGTAAATTTCATTCTCAAGCTTCTTTTCCAACCTTTTTCTAGCTTCCTCTATACGCCAACCATAAATCAGTTTAACAATATCAAAATTCGACATGGTTTCCCCACTTACTTTACCTAGCTAATTAATAGAGTTGCTCAGTAACACGGGTTATCATCAAATCTTCAGAAACAGCCGTGATCATCATCCAATAGTTTTTTACTTTTTGACCCGTTTATATATTCTAATCAAAATCCTTGCAGCTAGCGTGAGTTTGTATCCACCGCCTTTGGTTCTTCTTATGAAGCCCTCTCTTCGCAACTTCCTCAGAATCGTCTTGGCTTTTTCTTTATCGATGCCCCACATTTCTGCTAGTTCATTAATTGTATATACATGTTCCTCATTTTTTCCCAGAGGATGGATATAGTCCATAAACTTTAGAAATTTCTGCATTAGGTCTGTATCTTGAGACATGATATTCCAACCCTTTATCCTAAGCTTAGTCTATTTAAGGAACTTGCTCTCCCATTTCTTTGCTATCTCAACGCTCTGTGAAACATCTATAAATAATTTGCATGCCTCTTCAACATCCTCTTCTTTTATTTCGTCTCTGCCCTTCCTCTCGGCAATGATTTTGGCTGGCTGCATTAATTGGATTGCATACCTCAAGCTTCTTTCACTTGCTATCTTAACTAAATACTCTATTGCATCCTTAGAGAGTTTTATCTCCTCCTCCTCGGCTCTGATCATTATTATTTCCCTTATCTCATCCGGGTTATATGGTCTTACACTTATGATTAGAAGTCTATCCAAAAGATCGAGAGGCATTCCGTGAGGACCTTCATAATCAGTACCACGAATTCTTGTTATACCTCTGTTTGTAGCAAGTATAAGTATTGGCGAGAACTCGCTTTCCATCACCCTTGTTAGAAAGCTGAATGCCTCTATATCAAGCATATGTACATCGTCTATGAATAACACACCTGGGACAAGGGTTACCTTGCCCTCACTCAACGCCTTTCTAACAGAATCGTCAACAGCTTTTCTGATCTCAGGATCTATTTCCCTCTCCTCGGATCCAACGCCAATCAATGATATTACAGCCCTCTTCTGCGCCGCATATGCTTCATCCAAGTCATGTAGTGTAACAGTTCTCACAATTTCTTTTTCTTTGAATATCTTTCCCTTTGGCATATCCTCTAAAACCCTAGACGTTTCTATGTCATAGTATCTTGCCTTTTCTATTCCCTTCACCCTGCCCAACTTGAAAACTTCACCAGAATCGGCATCTATACTTATCAGATCACCCCTCCTTATAGAGAGTTGCGCAAGTTGCATAGCTATCGACTGGTCCACCTCTAGCGTTTTCTCCTCATCTTTCGTGGTGAGGGTTATCCTAGCACCACGTGGCACTTTAACATATGGGTTAAAGGGGTGAGACGCTAAAGCAAACTTGATCTCCTTTACAACACCTTCGTAAACCCTTCTCAACTCCCTTACTCTGATTCCAATAGCTCTTCTAACAGCCCTCATCAAAATTTCTGTCTTTTTAATTTCAGTTGAATAGAGCTCAGCACCATTTATCATTACGAAGGGTGTGTCCTCACCAAGCTCTCTCGCTATTGCGATTGCAAGTGCTGTTTTGCCTGAGCCCGGTGGGCCAACAAGCAATATTCCTCTTCCAGCAAGCTTACCCTCTTTAATCATCTTGACAACTATTCCAGCCGCTTTCCTCGCCTCTAGCTGCCCCACAAGACCGTCTGCAATGTATTTAGGCTCGCCTTTCTCATCTAAACCCAGCCCCCTTATGTGGCTATGTGCGCTAATCCTCTTCAACATCTCTCTTTTGGATTCTTCTTTCACCTCTCTAATCATGCTCAATGAACATCACCTATTATATACATTAAGTTTATTTCTATACAATTCCAAGCTTATAACCTTTCATATTAAGTGAGCTTGCTACTATGACTTAATGAAAGTTCTTAAAAGAGCTTATAAAACAGAAATTTATATCCACATGCAGTCAATAAAAATAGGCAGCGGGTATGTATTGTGAAAAAACAGATTGATTATATTACTATAACTCTTTTGATTATTATCACGGCTGTTCACATATATCTAACAACAATGCAAGCTCTAAACTTTGAAAGAGAAGAGCTGCAGAGATTCTATTCGGGTGCAAAGGGTTATGTATCTGATGAAGTTTGGTATGTTGATGCTGCTAGAAATATTTTGAGAAAGGTATTTGGGCTAGAGCCTAAGCAGATAGGGGGATGTAATGCAACAATAGTGTATCCCACTAAAGACGATGCTTTAAAGGCTGCATCAATTGCGCCGCAGTATGGAGTGTCCGTTGTTACAACATCTTTTAATAAGATAAACGCTATTTATGTTCATGCAAAAGATGGAGATACCATAAAGAGGTTTGCAGATGCCACTAGTGCAAGTGATGTTGTTTATGGATGGATACTAGGCGATGCTGAGGGTATAAACAATTATCTTAATCTTGAGCACCCGCCAATGGCAAAATATATAATAGCTATTTTTATGGCTTTGCTAGGGGATAGACCAATTTACTGGCGAATTCCCTCAATTATAATGGGTTCTCTAACAGTTATAATCTCTTTTCTAATTGTGAAAAAGCTCACAAAATCTAATGAACTTGGTCTCATAGTAGCTGCAGCAATAGCTGTTGATCCTATGATGAGAAATCTTGCATCTATTGCATTACTAGATATATATGTGGCTATGTCGACAGCGCTAGCAATTCTATTAGCCGTTAATGAAAGATATAAAGAATCCATTATAGCACTGGGCTTTGCATCCACATTCAAATTCACGGCACTTCTAGCCTTTCTACCAATACTTTTGCTATATATAAACAGTCTTGTTAGAAATGGTGAGAGAAGATTCATAAAAATATTTTCTAGATTCGTGGATCTCTTCATACTGATGCTATTATCCTTTATCTTCTTCCAATTGGTGGTGTCAATACCAATAATATTCAAGTTTGGATTGAGTACATGGATTAATCAAAGTGTTTTAGGGGCTATCTCATGGCACCTTAGAGTTAAATGTGTTGGAAGTGGATGTCCTATTGCATCTACTCCCTGGGAATGGTTCTTCGGACTAAATTCTTTCCCTCTCTACATATATCCAACAGGAGTGACAGTATATGCACAAGGATTTGTGCCAGCATATGCTCTAAGCTTCATCTTACTGATACTCACAATAGCTTATAGAGGTTTTGACTCTGCAAGCAAAAAACCTTGGCTTATACTAACTGGATTTGTTCTAGCATATGTAATGCTTTGGCTTGCTGGATCTAGATCACAGTATAGCTTCTATGCTGTTCAAATAACACCGTATATCTACATCTACCTTCTCACACAGTTGTATGAGTATGTATGGAGAGATGCTATAGCCAAAACCTTCGAAGCATGGAAAAAGGTCTTTGAGAATACATGGCACATAATCTTGGTTTTGCTAGGTTGAGAAAATGGTTATAGAAAAAGATCTTGGGAAAATGCTTAGCGAGCTATCCAAAACCCTTTCAAATCTAGGTCTCGATATGAATGATCTGAAAAGCTCTGTCCACGGGCTTGAAAAAAGCCAGCAGTTCCTCATATCAATAAAATCGCTAAAAATCTTAGAGAAAATCTTTACAGGATTAACTGATCTTAAAGGGCTCTTAGAAAAAAGCGAGCTGAAAGACTTTTTGACCCAGGCAATCCCCATCATCAAAAGTATTTCAAATAGTGTAAAAGATCTGAGCATCGAATTCAATGCCTCTACGGCTAGATTAATCCCACTTCTTACAATAGCCATACTCACTTCAATGATATCCAGCGTCACAACATTAGCAATCTTATATCAATTTCAAATATTAGGTACACCGAGTTTCCTAGTCCTTACATTAATGGTATTGTTCGTGACAGTAATTGCACTACTTTCGCTATACCTCAAATTATTATTGGTGCTTACTTTAGCGCCTCTGGCTGCCCTTCCATCGCTAGTTGCATCCACAATAGGCCTAATTTTACATCGATCTATGAGCCCCGTAATTATTATTCTAATTGTGTTTAACATAATTCTATTAGTTGCATTGCTCAGATTCTTGATTCTACAGGCAAATGCATATAAGATTGCCATTAGCATTGTAGCGTCTATTTATCGTGTGATAGATGAGCTAAAGACAATTGCTGAAAACAAGTTGAGAACAGCCCCAGCTAGTCAGCTCGCCACACCAAATGAAGTTCTGTTCACTAAGGTTTATGGTAATGAAGCTAGTGAGCTTATTAAGTACGCTACAGATGTTAACAAAGTAAAGTAGTTTGCTTGGTGTTTTTAAAATGCCTGAGAAACAAGTGCAACAACAAAAAACTAAGGAACTTAAAACATTTTCAACACAAGTCGTCACACTAGATACAATAAAAAACGATAAGAGAAAAATGACATTGCTACACATAATTAAGGTGCTAAATGCTGTAAGTGAAAAAGGGTTATCTTACCTAGTAACTGTGCTTCACGACGAGAAGAAAGTTGACCTAGGTTACACAATTGTTAGGTTGGGTAACAGAGTCATAGTGAAAGACTTGCTTGAGGATATAAAAGCCCTACTATATGTAGGTCTCATTGAATCTGATCCAAAAACTAAAAAACTTCAGCTAACTAGTAGAGGAAAGGAGTTTTTGGAATCCTTACAAATTGCAGATACAAAATTGTCTGAGGTGCTCAGCTCAGTAGAAGAATTGAAGAGTAGGGTAATTGCGGTAGACGAGGAGGTTGCGGCGGCAACGCAATTAGCAAAACAATCTAGGAAATGACTGTGAAGCAAATGAAATAATAAAAAGTGCCAAAAGGTATGCGAAAATAATGTCAAAAACGCGTTTAGGTATTTTAGATAGTGAGTTGCTTGTCTTTAAATTGATAGTGATATGCCTTCGCGTTCTCCTCTTCTTCTTCTACCACTATCACTAAATAACTCTAGTAGAAGGGGGTTTAGCTTACCCTCTTTCTCTAACTTAGATATGTAGTCTCTAAACTCTGATGTGTGCTTAATGTCTAAATCTATTAATTGCTGTAGTATATTGTAAACAGTGGTCCATACAAATTCGAGCTCTTCTTTAGGCATGTTACTAATTATGAATGGATCTTGTAGCCAGTTGTCAAAGGCTTTTAGCGTTCTGATCATGTGTTGAAAAGCCATTCTGGTGTAGAGTATTAGTTCGAGTCTGTCGCCTTTCTTGGCATTCTCATTAACATTGCCAAACCATTCCTTAACCTTTTTCTGCATTTCAATCCATTGTGTTAAGCTATCATACATTGAAGACATCTCATGTTGCACCTTATAACATTATTCATTTTCCTGTGTTTTACATTAGCATAAGTTGTGTTATTTGCTTAATAAATTATATGGTTTCCCATGTAACTTAATCTCGTCTGGTATTTTATCTCTATACATGTTGAGAAATGCTGTGTCCTCCTCTTTTTTCCTGTAATTATCTGGCAACAGCCTAGGAATCTCATCTAATATGGGATACCATCTACCGCAGTTTTCACAATATAAAATACCTGTCTTCACCTCAATCTTTATGCATTCATCGCATGGCACTTCCTCACCCTTCTCGCTAAGATCCTTAATATAAGTGTTTTTGAATGAGCAATACAAATCGCAAAGAGGTTTTTGAATATTCTGCGGAATCCTTCTATGATCATATATCACAGTTTCTATTACAAATAACCTTAGAGGAAAACCCTTGTCTTTGCAGTAAGGACATGCCAAGTAATTTAGGAGTCTATACTTCATCTTCCTAACCTTTTCCTGATTTCCTCTATTTTGTCTAGCAGTTCAGATAATATCCTCTTCGATACTGCTTCATCCCACGATTCCACAGTTATCCTCATCAATGGCTCAGTACCGCTTGGTCTAACAAGAAATGCTGCATTATCCATGACAACCTTTATCCCATCTATATCAATTATTTTATACGAGCTATAATATTTCTTTAGAGCCTCTACAATAGCAAGTCCCTCTTCCCTATTGTTAATCGGTATTTTCGTTCTTAATATAGCTGGTTTTTGAATGGAGTCTACAATATAGGAGAGTTTGAAGTCTCTTTCCACAAGCATGTCAGCCATCAAGGCAGCTGAAGCCGTTCCATCTCTAACTAGTTGGTGAGGAACATAAGCAAATCCTCCATTGTCCTCAAATCCGGAAAGGGCTCCTCCGAGTTCAACAATTTTTCTTGCTATATTCAAGAACCCAACTCTTGTCCATACAACCTCTATGCCATTTTTGATCAGATACTTGTCTGATAGAATATGACTTGTAGATATAGCTGTAACAACCCTTCTTGGCAGACCAGGATTCTTCTCAGATACATAGTTAGTTAATATTATTGCAGATATTGTCCCGTCTACAAACCTACCTTGATCATCAACAAAAATGGCTCTGTCACCATCTCCATCATGTGCTACGCCAAAATCAGCGTTAACAGCTTTAACAACCTGCATTAGGTCTGCTAAGGTTTCAGCTGTTGGCTCATATGGTCTATAGGGCAAGCCTATGTCTGCATTTATTGTTAGAACCTTTAAACCAAGTTCTTTTAGTACTCTGGGTGTCGTTAAAGCCGAGACACTATTAGCACAGTCTACAACAACTCTCATCTCTTTTCTTTTAAATTTATTGCCATCAAAATGTTTCTTAACGCCATTTACATAATAATCTATTGCTGAATCGAATCTCTCAACAGGTTTTAGATCATGCCAAGACACTCTCCTAAATTTTGTTTCAAATAATATCGATTCTATTTCAGCATCAACCTCAGGTGGGGCCTCTATACCGTCACTCAAAACAACCTTTATTCCCACCCACTCAGGAGGGTTGTGACTTGCTGTGACAACAACACCGTAATCAAAACCGCATTCTTTAACACAGTATTGTAAGGCTGGCGTGGGTATGAAGCCAGCATCATAAACCTTTGTACCTGCTGAGACCAACCCTGCTACGACCAGATTGTAAACTAGGTTGTTGCCTATTCTCGCATCCTTACCTACTAAGGCTCTAGATCCTGTGGGAAAGTAGCTTGCAATGGCCATAGCTAATCTCAAGGGAAATGATGCATCCTCTTTATCTACAACCCACCTAACACCATCAGTTCCAAACAGTTTTCTTTCAACTGTTTTCTGCATTAGCTTCACCCAGTTAGTGCTTGTTCTTCTTCTGTGAAGAGCAATCACCTTATAAATTTGTTTAAAAGTTTATCTATACGATAATGTGGTAGAAAAAATTGATGACAATATGGCTAGATGTTTTAACGCCAAAGCAGGCAAAGCTTTTTGGCCATATCTATCTAAGCCTAAGAGAAAATGGCTACAAGGTTATTCTAACTGCAAGGAACTATGAATATACACTCTCTGTCTTAAGGAGCATTGGCGTAGAATACAAAGCTGTTGGACAATATGTTGAGGGTTTAAAAGAAAAGGTCGTTGAAGAGGCGAAAAGGATGCTGTCTCTTCTTGAGATTTTAGAGAATTTCGATGTTTTGATAGCCTTTCCCAACCCAGTTGCATCTAGAATAGCCTTTGGCTTAGGAAAACCATACATAGCATTTACTGACAGCCCTCATAGCAAGGCTCCATCAAGACTTTCCCTACCTCTTTCAACTGCCGTCATATTTTCTTCGTGTATTCCTAGAGAAGAGATTGAAAAATATATATACAGAGAAGGAACTATCATTAGACAATTCCACGGCGTAGATGAGGTAGAGTGGCTAAAAGAATTCAATCCAGACCCTCACTACATAAGTAAATGGGGTTTAGAACCATACGAATATGTTGTGATTAGACCGCCAGAGACAAAGGCCTCATATTACACAATGCAGGGACATAACATTGTTGCACTACTTGAAAAGATTATCGCAGAATCCATAGCAAAAGGATACAAGGTTTTTTACATACCAAGATATAAAGACGATCCTCTAATGCATAAACATGAAGGGAATCCAAATGTCATTATACCAAGTAATACTGAAGATGTAGACGCTTCGAAGATCAGCTACTATGCAAAACTTGTTATTACCGGTGGGGGAACTATGGCAAGAGAAGCAGCACTACTTGGAACACCAGGACTGTGCCTATTTCCAACTAGGCTTTATGTAAATGAGTGTGTATCTGAATGGGGATTTCCACTATTCCATGTACCAGAAGTGCAAAAAGCATATGAAACATTTAGACATTTAATAGATACGCCGGCCAACCAATTAGAGCAGTATAAAGTGCTCGCAAAAGAGAGAATCCGCCTTCTCGAAACACCATCACAAGCACTCAAAAACGTCTTAAAAGAGATAGAAAAGGGGATTTAAACCCCATACTCCATGTAATTTTTATGATGCCACAATATTTTCTTATATTTGTCCTCACCAGACTGCCATAATTTCAGGATGGTTTAAAATATTCATCTCCAATAAGAGCCCAAGCTATTGTTTGATACAATCCGGAAATATATTTTGTTTTTAATATTTTAAACCCTAATCCAAGATTTTGATTCTAGGATGCTAGTATGTCAGAAGCTGTGTTGAGGTAGTAATATGCGCACAAAGATTTTAGCTGGCATTGATGAAGCTGGAAGAGGGCCAGTTATAGGCGATATGTTCATAGCCTTGGTCGCTGTAGAAAGTAGATATCTACCAGTGCTACAAGTAGCTGGGGTAAAAGACAGTAAAAAGCTGTCTAAAGCGAAAAGAGAGCAGTTGCTTCCCATAATATTTTCCCTTTCATCTCTGGTTATTGTAAGCAGAATTCAACCTAATCAAATAGATGAATACAATATCAACGTCTTAGAGATGAACACTATTTTAGACTTGGTTAGAAGGGCCCGAAGGTTGGTAAACCTAGAGGAGGTTTATATAGATGCTTTCACAGATCCAGGTAAAATCGTAGAAAAGGTGAGATTGGTAGACAACGACTTAAAGATTTTCGCAGAATTTAAAGCAGATTCCAAGTATGTGGTTGTTGGGGCAGCAAGCATAGTAGCAAAGGTTCTACGTGACAAGCATATAGATGGTCTCAAAGCTATCTACGGCGATTTTGGTAGTGGCTACCCGAGTGATGGGAAAACGATAGAATGGTTGAAAAACTATTATAGACTTCATAAAGAGATTCCCCCAATTGTTAGAAGATCTTGGGCCACAGTAAAAAAGTTGCTATACGAAGAGGTTGGAAGAAGCAAAACACTATTCGACTACACTTACAACAGAGAAGCGTCTAAATAGCTTATAATCAAGAATAGGCAACACAGATTTTGCATAAAAAGAGGAAGAGCTAATGCCAAGTTATCCAAGGTTTGTAGTAGATTCAATGCTTGGTCATGTGGCTAGATGGCTAAGGCTTTTAGGCTATGATACACTATACTATAGGAAAATAGATGATTGGAAACTTCTGAGAATAGCAAAGAACGAGGATAGAATACTTTTGACTAGGGATCAGGGGCTCTACAATAGGGCAAAAAAGCTGCGTATAAGAGCCTTTTTTGTTGAGGATCCTGACATAAGTTCTGTTTTAGCCGAGCTTTCTACTAGGTTTAACATACAGCTAGAGTTTAATAAGAATGATACGAGGTGCCCAAACTGTAACACTCCTCTTCGCTACACAACGTCAGTTGCTGAAGTTGCGCACAAGGTCTCCAAAAACATCGCGTTGAAGTATAGGGAATTTTGGATATGCCCTTCATGCAAAAAGGTCTACTGGCAGGGCACCCACTGGAAGACGATAAATGATATTCTAGAAAATTCTAAGATTAAAAAAGCTAGTAGGCTAGGAAACATAGCTATTAATATGAGGAGAGTTGGTGTAGAAGATAGTGGTATAGGTGCTGGAAATGAGTCAAGATGACATCATTTTACCTAGCGAATTGACGCTTGAGGATGGAGTTTACCTAGTGAAATTGGCTAGAAGAGCCATAGAGGAATATATAAAGAAAGGTATTAAGTTGGAGCCCGATAGAGATGCAAATAAAAAGTTTTTAAAACGTGGAATGAGCTTTGTAACCATAGAAAGAATTGTTGGCTCCAATGAGAAAGAGCTTAGGGGTTGCATAGGATTTCTACAGCCAATCTCATCGTTGGCGAGAGTAGTAATAGAATCGGCAATCGCTGCTGCTACCGAAGACCCGAGATTCCCGCCGCTGAGAGAAGAGGAGCTAAATGAAATTGTTATAGAGGTTTCTATACTATCGCCTCCAAAACCTGTGAAAAACCCACTAAATGAAATTGTAATTGGTAGGCATGGAATAATAGTTTCGAGGGGGTGGAACTCCGGAACACTTCTACCGCAAGTTCCAATAGACTACTGTTGGGATGTAGAAACATTTCTTGCAGAAGGGTGTTTGAAGGCTGGGCTAGAGCCAGACTGTTGGTATGATCCTAAGACCAAGATATTTGTTTACGAAAGCAAGGTATTCTACGAAGAGAAGCCGTATGGCAATGTGAAAGAGCGCGATCTTAACATGGAGTATGCTACAAAATGTCAATAAGGATTTGGAGTCAAATCCAATACTACTTTTAAATTTTATATACGATATTTAGGGTATTGATGCGACAAAACCTTGTCTAGGTGTATATTTTGTGATACTATCAGATTTTGATTTAATCAATTATATAAAAAGCGGAAGACTTGTAATAGAGCCTTTTTCAGATGAGATAGTTAGAGAGAATGGTCTAGACCTTAGAATTGGAGACGAAGTATGTATTTTAAACGAGGTAAACACAGTTTTAGACCCATACGACGCCAATGTCGATATAAACACCTTTTATAACTGCTTTAAAATAGATGAAATTGTCTTCGAACCGAGGAAAATCTATTTAGCTACAACAGTTGAGTATATAAAGGTCCCTCCAGAGCTCATGGCCTTTGTAGAGCTCAGATCAACATTTGCAAGAATGGGTTTATCGATACCTCCAACAATAATCGATGGCGGATTCGAAGGTCAAATAACAATAGAGATTCATACATCAACTTTTCCAATAAAAATCAGAAAGAACACTAGGTTTCTCCACATAGTGTTCTCAAAAGTTTCTACACCTATTCAGAAACCATATACTGGTAGATACCAGGGGCAAAGAGGTGTTAGGCCACCGAAACTTCCAATCCAATGAAAAATAGAATCGAGTGATTTTAATTCAAGTTCTACTCTATTTCCTATGGTTTAGCTATGTTCTGAAGTTGTATGGCTATGGATGATTAAACATAATATCCTAGTTAAGCCAGATTTTTTAACGAGGAGTGCTAGCTGGTGATCGAAATGTATTTCTGTCCGAAATGTGGTGCTGTTATGATTGTAAAAAATGTAGAGGGCATTTCAACGCTTATCTGTGTCAAATGTGGTTATAAAAAGGTTTTGGAAGGAAGCCTTTCTTTGGGCATGAAAAAGACCACTGTATTTACAAAATATGTTGAGAGAAGAGAGGGGGTAATGTTCGATATCCCGCCTATGGCAATATTTGACGAGTCTATTTCATGTCCCCACTGCGGTAAGAGGGGTGTTTATTACTGGAGAAAACAAGTTTCTTCTGCTGAGAGCTCTGACTCTATAATTAAAACCTTTAAATGCTCGAACTGTGGCTATACATGGATTGAGACCGAATAGTTAGAAACGACTTTGCTAAGAGACCTAGGCTTTTGCTATTATAGCCTCAATTACTCTAAGATTTTCCACAGCATCATATAGGCTCGGTCTGTAATCAGCTGGTTTTTGCTTTACGGTATTTATGAACCACTCTAATTCTCTTTTTAGCGGTTCGCGATACTCTACATGAATTATCCTTTCTTTTTCACCTGTATTTAACGAGCTTTGATAAAGAATTTGATTCTTAGTGGTGTCAGCCCTTATGAAATACCTTTCTGTTGCAATATCAATTTCACGAACTTTGTGAGGAGAAACACCGTCTACATGTATAATGCAATGGATATTGCTTACAGTTTTTAAAAATGCAAATAAAATCTCATCATATGTCAACCTGATTCTTTGCACCTTGATAACCTCACTTATTTCACTATCTGTCAGATACCTACATAGATCTATATCATGTACACCAAGATCCAATAATATGGGATAAGCAAGCATATGGGAAGGTCTTCTAGACAGTCTTTTAAATATGATATAAAATATGTCTTCATTTTTCAAGAGCTCCTTAAGCTTATTTATGGTGCTGTCAAAGCGCATTATCATGCCAGGAGCCGCTATAACGTTATTCGATTGGGCTATTCTCCAGAGTTTTATAGCGTCATTTACATTTGTTGCAACAGGCTTCTCTATGAGTGCATGCACACCCTCAGTTAAAGCATCTTCTGCAACCTTGGATAGAGAGTCTATAGATGTTGAAATAACTACAGCATCTACATATTGAAGAATCTCCCTATGATCGGTTTTCGCCATCGGTATTTTGAATTCGTCTCTAATACTTGATAATACATCGTCTCTAACATCACACACAGCCTCCAGCCTCACCTTACCCTCTGCTTCCAATTCTTTCAGCACCCTTACATGGTTTCTACCCCATCTACCAACACCTATTACACCAATTCTTAGCATAGCGTCTCGCCATACAAAGATCTAAAATGTATGATAAGCAACAACATTAAAAGCATTTGCATAACTATAACAAGAGATACGAGAATAATCTTCTTGAAGCTAATCAACGATGCCATGTATATAATGGAATCTAGAACATCGCTTGGAGTGAGTATCCTAATAGGTGATAGTGAATATTGCTGAATTATGCTAATAGCATAGATAATATAGTAGTTGATCGACTGCATAAGCAATGCGCGAGCATCCCAATAACCGATGTCCTCGGCTATGAATGTTGGTTTTTCGCTTATGGCAGGTGCTAAGTAAAGAAATATGGCACTCATTGGTATAGAAACTAGCAACACTATTAAGGATGTTATGATATAGAATTTCTTTAGATTTGCGCATCCAAATGCCATTAACGATGTCGGCACAAACCAAACCACGTAGTTGATGTTTCCAATCTTACTAAATGTAATAGTTAGTATAAGTGATATTGAGGTTGATACAGCTAAGAACCCTAGTGAAAAACTAGGCTTTTGTTTCAATATTGTGAAGAGACCTAAAAATGTTGATAGATATGCTATTAGAAATGGTATCATCCAGAGCTTGTTTAGGAGACTATTATACATGTTGATGCCAGATTCCAGCACAAATGTTGCTATAGCCCATGGCGATGCATCTTGTGGAGGCCTCGATGCATGAAAGCTTATAACATTCTCTATGAAGCTATTGCCAGATGCAAATAGAAATGGTGCTGTAATAGCCATTCCAACTGCCACTGCTATAGCAACATATTCAAGCGCTTTTTTTGCCCCATTCTTCTTATATATGAAAATTAGGTGTAGCGGTGCAATAACAGCAGCTACTGGTTTTATTAGTGTTGCTATAGCTGTTGATATTGCTGCTTTGCGGTATTCCCCGTGCCATGTGTAGATAGTTGAAAGAAGTATGAAGAGGGCTAGAAGAACATCGAATTGAAGTGCAAATAAAATTTGGAGAAACGGTAAGCTCAGTAGCCAGAGCATAGCTATTTCAGATCCTCTATACCTCTTGATAATCCTGAATATTATGTAAGCTGGTATGACAACAAGCACAAGCTTTAGTATAATGTATCTAACTTGATATGGTGCCAACATAGCCAGAGCATAGACAGAAACAAAGGTTATCACAGCTATGGGTGGGTAGGGAGCTTTGCATGAAGGTGCTTCACATAGTTTGTATATGGAGAATATTGACTGAGGCCCATGTTTCTCCACGATTCTGTACCAGGAGACCCACCACATTATATCGTAGTAGTTCCAGCCGATGACCAGAGAGGCGGCTAGAAGTGCTATTATTAAGGCTACCACATATTTTCTCTGCTTGTTGTAGAGACTAGGAAACTCCTTGTAACATCTTTCTCTATCATACGAAAGCTCTTTTGCAGATATCATATATAAGACCGGTGAGCCTAAGCCTAACCAAAAGGTTTCGAGAAGTATTTAAATAGTTTTTGGATGCTATCCTACGAGCACTTGAGTATCTCTAGGGCTATCTCTGTAAATGTTTTGCCTTTTTCATTCTCAAGCTTCTTAATTTTTTGATAGAGCTCTATATGAGCCTTATCTTTCTGCCTAACGAAATATGTTATATGATTAACAAGATGCCTTGCATCAGTAAAGGTCTTGCCACATGCTTCGCAGCGCCAGCAAGGACCTTCAGCAATCCTCTTTTCACCTGCAGAAGCTGCAGCTGGGGTAGCGGTGGTTGCTGTAATAGGCTTGCCCAGGATCTCGTACCAAAGCTTGTAAGGGTCTTCGTTGCATATTCTGGCAATTGATCTCACAACCTCTATAGTGAATGGTGCTCCCGAGCTCCTAGCAATATCGATGAGATTTTTGCTACAGTCTTTCAAGTTTTCCGCCAAGAAAAAGTCTGTTTTTAAGATGCGCCTAAATTAGGTTTACTACAAATAGCATTATGTAGCATGATGAATGTGGTGGCCTTGCTGAATAGATATGATGATGCTTAGAAGGGCTGAGAAGCGGTTAACCTATCGCGATATTTATCTAAGGCTTATAAAGTCTTATCAAATAAACTATCCTAGGCCGCCGTAGCTCAGCCCGGTAGAGCGCCGGACTCATATGCTAAATGGGTTGGGAGATCCGGTGGTCGCGGGTTCAAGTCCCGCCGGCGGCACTAATCAATTCTAATATTGGGTTCCAACCTAATAAATATGTTATTCGAGTGATAATATCTTTGGTGCGTTTATGTTGCCTTATCCAACTTTTAGACTAGATGATGTAGAAATATGTGTTTATACAATAGACGATGAGAGAGAAGATAGCTGTGTTCCAGAAGCGCTACAAGCACTATACGAAATATCATCGTTTTTAGGCGTGAAAATAAGATATTCAACACTATCATCATTTGCAAACTATGTGAGAACCCTAACCACGTTGACAGATTTTGAAAAAGAGCAACTAATAGACTTGCTAAAGTCATTGGTAACAAGCTACAGAAGATACGATTATGAAGAGTCGAAGAGAGCAGCACAAAAAATATTCAAAATAGTTATCGGAGCACAAATCGACTTCAAATCAGCAAAAGACGCAATTGAAATAGCGTTGAACGCTGTATACGCATCAATAGCAACCTCCATAGACTCATCAAACTACGAACCAATAGAAAAGGAAATAGCAATAGACCTTATAAAGCTGCAAGAAGTAAACACCGTGGCTTAACATTTTCAAAACAAATAACCCATTTAAACACAACAGTTTAAAACCCTTAGACTATTGAAAAGGTAATAGGGGCCGTAGTTTAGCTTGGTAGAATGCGGGGCTTGGGCCCCCGTGGTCCGGGGTTCAAATCCCCGCGGCCCCATCAAACCAATGTTAGAGCCGTTACTTAATGTTTGTAACAACTATGTGGCTATGTCTATCGATTGTGAACATAATTGTACTTCCGATGTCTAGGTTGTCGAATGATATCATGCACAGAGGCCGTGGAAGAAGGTATCCTTACTGTTTCACCTCTCTTAACACCGTTCACAGTATCGTCTACGGAGAGTCTCACATTAACCACGCAGTAGAAATCGTCATAGCTATGAATAATCTTCAAAGAAACTCTCATCATGCTTAGATTCAAGCTGATCTGGTTTCATAGTATTTCGCTCAAGCCTTGAATTCTTTCTTATGTGAGAATAGAAATCTTAACTTGAGATATTCAAAAGAGGCTCTTATTACACCATAACTCACAGCCTCTTCAAGGCTCCTATCAGAATTATTTATTTTGTACTTTAGAGCCCAAAGAAGAACCCAAGTTCTAGAATCCTTAGGTATAAGACCCTTAGGCAACTTCTTCCTCTTAATTCTTTTCTTAATTATTATCCATAAGCTATCGACTATAGAAAATGCTAAATGTTTACGCTTAAAAACAAAACCTATAAGACCGTAAATGAGTAGCCTTAAAAGATATCTAAAAGGCCCTAAGTACTCATAGGTTAGGAGAAGCATGTTCTTGGAGAAGTGATAGGGGATGTTCATAAAGATGGTGGTTTCTTGTTGCTTAGAGGCTCTAAAAGACTGTTTCTGAGTACCTCCACGAACATGCCATACCATGAAATCTCTAAAAACGTATACAGGAATGCCTTTGCTCCACAATCTTAGACAAAACTCTGTATCTTCAAAATATATTACATAATCGTTACGAAGAAACCCAAACTCTTCAATAATCTCTCCTTTTATTGCAACAGCAGCAAATAGAGCGTAATGTATTGTGTAAATCAGAGGAAGTCTTTTAATAAGACTTTTGATAGTATCTGTCATTTTTACATGACATAATATGTCTTGAGGATTACCGAGGAAATCTATAAATGCTCCCAAACTGTCAATAACAACCTCCTCTTTTTCTCCGGAAATAGTAGCTACTCCAACAACAGGAAGAATGCCAGCTAACATTTCCACCTTACTAAAGAAATTCTTATCGATAATATATGTATCGGGATTTAGAAGCAGAAGTATTTTATTTCTCAGCTCCCCTAAAATGTTCTTAGCTAAGGCTAGTCCCACGTTATTGGCAGGTGCAAAACCTAAATTATCGCTAAGCCTCACAGCAATAAAGTTAGCTTTTCTCTTTGACGATAACCTCTCTAGAAGCAATAGAATTTCGTCATATGTATTATCCTTAGAAGCATTGTCTACTACTATCAGTAATAGCTTTGATAAGTCATAGTCCTGAGAGAATATAGAGTCTATCAGTCTATCTATGAATGCTCTAGAGTTATAGGTTACTATCAATACTACGATCTTTATCTTAGAAACATTGTAGACATGCATTCTAAGGTTTCTCACGTTATTCACCATAGTCCTTAACAAGATCTATAAGCTTTAACATAAAGTCCTTTGGATTTGAAGCTATTATGACATTGCCATGTCTCTCAACTATAGGTTCTAAACCTTCAACGGCTTCCCTAGAGGCTACTATAATCTTGTCTTTGAACCTCAGATAATTAAGCATCTTAGTACTAACACCACTCATGGTGAACATTGGTGCAAGCAACACATCTGCCTCATTACATAGGAGATCATCTATATCCTCAACATAGCCCAGCATCTCAACTTCTTTCTTTATTCCAAGCTTTTCAACTAGATCGTTGAGAAGATGGCTAGCCTTTTCTCCTACCCGCCCCACAATTAATAACTTGATATTCTTTTTTGCGACCTTCTTTAGCAGGGGCAGCATCCTTATAATGAAAGTTGCCGCCTCTAAGTTATGTTGCATTTCTAAGTCTCCTACAAATGCTAAAGTTATGGCCCTCTCCCTAGATCTAGCTCTACAGTAGCTTATTGTGCCAAGCCTGCTAGGTAGTGCATGCGGAACCACGAATATTTTCTCTTTAGGATACTCGAATTTTTGCATAATGCTCTTCGCCATATCCTCGGAAATAGCTATTACCATAGAGCTTTTAGTGAAGAAGAGCTTTTCGAGAACAAAGGTTATGTAGCTCAGAAACTTGTTTCCTCTACGCTCCTCTCTCTCTGAGAGCAGCATCTGAGGGTCAGCAATAAGCAGAGAGTTTTTATTGATAAGTCTGAGAAGTAGCAAAGAAGGTGCAAAGAGTTCGCCACCAATAATGATTAGCTTGAGCTTTTTCATCATATCTCTGAGCTTTATAGTGTTTATCAGCTGATACAGAAGAAATCTTACATAGCCTAGGATTCTCGGACTTCTCATTTCATTTCCAGGGACTTGAATTTTAAAGGCGTTTTTCATGCCAAAACTTTTTATAGAGTATCTTTCGCTACTTCTAAGACCCTCTGTATACTCGATTAAAATTACCTTGGCATCCAGTTTACTGACTATATGTTCGATTAGCGAGTACATCCTTACAAAGTGTCCATTGCTAAGTTTTTCAATGGGACCCCATCCAATCACTCCTATGAGTCCAATACCCTTTTTACTGCTCAACCTTTGGAGACCCCCTAAGGTATAATATGAAGCTTAATAGGAAGAGGAGAAGCGGGATCAAATTGAAGATTAAGATACTGACGTAGAGCATTTTAAACTTTTCAGTATAAGATACTATTACGGTGAGGTTACTGTAACCGTTTGGATCTATATAATAGCCTCTAAGTCCTCTATAACTGATGGGTTCAACTTCTAAAGGTTTGCCATTAGCATACACCTCTATTTTTACAGGATTAGGTAGGGAGCTACTATACAGTAGTGGAACTACCATTAAGGCCTTCCCACCATCTTCTTGCATGGTTATCCTAGCCTTTATGAAACTCGATTTGCATTCTAATATCTCCATCTTTGCATTACTAGGTTCTACTATCTTTATTGGAGACGTGTTCACGGGAGTTCTATATACGCTCAGCACCTCCCCATCGTATATGGTCTTAAAGTTCTCCCTTAGTATTTGATCTACGATTTCCCAGAACTTATTATAGGTATTTAGCGATCTATCTACTATTATGTACTTCACATTTAATAAGCTAAGCATGTCTAAGTAAGTTTCTGAAAGTATGGCCCTATTGCCAACCTCTACCCTCAGAAGTATTTTAACGTATAACCTTGAATTATTTATCTTTTGTAGACCATAAATTCTCAGCATAAATCCTGTAATGTGATTGGGGTCGTAGATTGAGTCTGGCCACGGCTTATCTGAAACCCCAACGGCATAGACCCTCGAAACACTACCTGGCAGGGTTATGGTATCTAAAATGTGGGCACCAGCAAAATTATCACTATATATGAAAAGCCAGGGGGTCAGCGTAACATTCTCTTCTCCACTAATACTTAGGTCTATCTCCAATAGCTTGTACATGGAGATGTTTAAGGGTCTAGTGAAAGGAAGTATTATGTCTGCGTAATCCCACCCAGACTTATGCAGAACCACATCTAGAAGTAACGATCCATTTTCAAGCAATCTTGCATAGAGGAGCTCCCCTTGCCCACCCCAAACATATGCCTTCTCAACATTAACCTGCGAAGTTAAGGAAACCCCATCAACAACCTTTAACTGAGGTCTTGTTAACATACCATAAACTTCCTCCCAGCTTGTGTATTCAGAATAAGGTGCAAACGTGTAGGAAAGTATTGCACCATTAAGCATATGATACCATCCAATAGAGCCTTGCCACCCCCAGGACGTTGAGACATATGTTGATGTTGCAGGCAACAATAAGATGTGCTCGTAAGGTTTAGCTTCTAGATCCATAACTATTCTATAGTCTTTAGGTATGACAAACCCTTTAATGCTTTCGTCGTAATATTGTCCAAATACCTGGCCAGAGAAAATAGGTAAAGAGGTGAGGAGCAACAATACCAGTAAGACTATGATGAAAGCCTTAGCAAACAATTTTCCAAGCAGAAATCTCCTAGCATTGGAACGGTGTTTTCTTAGATCGACGACTGAGACTAGATTTAAGAATTTAAGAACTAGGCCTTAGGATCACCGTGTACTTTGAGCTCTGGTAGCTCTGGCAGGTTCGGTAGCTCAATTCTGCTCGAACCAAGCTTCTCGGCGAAGATGTTATAAGCTGCTACAAGGGTCTTGGGACAAGGTGGTTTTACAAGGAGCTCTACTGGGGTCTCACGAGTATTGCTATGTACGCTTTCCACGGGTTGGGGGTCTTGATGTACTCTGTCACGAGCTCTAATTCCTCTAACCTTATGTTGAGGCCCACCAACATGGCTTTCATCAGCAATCTGCCTTTGAATAAACACGAGAACTCGAGCATGTCATCTAGTACTCGACTGAGAGATAGCTCGTGATGAGGTCTGTTAATTTTCTTCTACATCTACTCACCCACAGCATTCACCTTTACTGAAACGATACCAGCACTAAGCAAGCTCTCCCTAGCCTCCTCAACATACAGCAGAGAGTCGTTGGATAGCCAGCTACGGGCTTATCATCAACCTCCTTAATGTCTGCTATTAGTAAATCTGCTCTCTCGTCGAGGAGGGGTTCATCATCCGACACTAGCATGATGCAATCGACATCGCTGCTCCATTTCATGAGAAAGTCGCGCACCTCATCAACTATTTCACGGGGGTCATAAAATGCTGTTCTCTTGACTATGTAATTGATCGTTCTACCTAACTGGTAATACACAAGAGCACGTACAGGTCTTGTAGGGAACATGATTGATGCCTAGGCTCCTGCCCAACCTCCTAGACCTCACAAGGCCGAAGACATACCTGTATCGTTGCTTATCGTGCTCCAAAATCTACTACCATTTTATGATGCCTTACCTTATTAAGGTAGGAGACTTAATGAAAACCCAGTAGAGCGGAACTATATCCCTATTCTCTTCAAACCCGCAACTGAGACATTTCATGGTTCTCACATGTTTCTTTCTTCTTTTGAGCACTAGCTTCCCTCCGTATTTAGGGGTTCACCTCTTTGCATATTTGTATATGTATGTTTTTGTATGATGTGTCATCGGCTCATCTTTTGAGGTCTACTCTTCGATCTGGCTTCACACTTCAATGTAGAGGCATTTTAGAGAGGTTCGGGACTCACATACGCCTGCAAAGCTTCATTGCACATCCTTAGGCATCAGTCTCGCCAAGCAGATAAACCCCTTCATTGGAAACCACATAAATAGCTGTTAGCACACAGACCTAGAATTTTTGTGCTCAATAATAGAGAAAAGCGATTAAAAGTATTTAGATGTAATTAAGAACAAACAAAAATCAGTTACGGCCTCCATATGCACATCTTGTAGATGCCTATAATGGTAAATCTACCACCATACTAAAGCGCAGGATCCGATGTTGTTGTCTGAAGACATCAACACAATCTCAGTTCTATTGGGTTCATGCACAAGGTAGTAAACAGAATAGCAATGCAGCGACAAAGAATCCTCCTCACAGAGACCTACCAACACGTTCAAGGGTCACTGTCTAGATGCAATCTCCGTGCTCTTAAGCTTAAACACTGTACTCCTAATCCAAGTACACCCTTTATTCTTTCTAGTCCATATACATTGGTAATATCAGCTGAAAAATCTTGATAGTTGAAGAGCCTTTCATGATATTGTTGCGTTAGTAATCTCGTAAAATAAATACTGTATACGAGTTACCGACTATGTTAAAGTGACTTGTAAGAGCAGTCTTGTAAGCTATAGGATCGTGTTTGAGCATAATGGATGAAATTCAAGCCTTAATCCTCCATGATGTGTCGGAGTTCTGCGAAGTCTTTTCTCCATAGCTAAGAAACCGAGAGGCATCGCCCCAGAGAATTACAGCAAAATGCCAAAGATAATTCAAGGACAGCTATAAATAATACTATACTAAATCTCGGCAAAGCCAATGTTTAATTAGCAAACTAATTATGTAATGTCAACATGCATTTTCTTATATTACTCAACCAATTATAGCATCATCATGCCATAATTAATTCTACGCTTAAGCAAGTCTCTCATGTATTAGCAGTAAATATGTTTTGAGAATAAGCAACCATGAGATTATTTGCAGTAGAATTTGTCTATATAGTTGCACCTGAAAATAGCTGAGATCTTAAGGACATGCAGAACAGTATAAGGGTATAATGCCATATTCCGATATAAAGATGATGTAACTAGACGGGTTACAGAATCTAGAGGGATAATATATTATAGCTAGAAGCCCTAATTGTATTGAAATATTGAAACCCTAAGGAGTTCATCATAATTATCGATAGCTTATTTAAGGCTAATTACAGTAATATAGGTGTGGGAATAGAGATTATGGCTAGAGTTGTCCGTGTTCGGTATGAAAATGGTGTTTTAAAGCCTCTTGAAAAACTCGATCTTAGCGAAGGCGAGGAAGTCGAGGTTGTTATACGTAGAAGACATGATCATGCCTTCGGCGCTCTTCTTCGTAGAAGACCTGATCTAAAACCTGAAGATGTTAATAAGGTTATTGAGGAAATTGAAAGTGAGGGTATTCTTTGACTCCAATGTTTTCCTCAAGTATCTTGCTGGTGTTGAAGAAGCCAAGAAACTCCTAGATAAGGTTGAATACGGTGAATGGAAAGGTTATGTGAATGATGTTGTAATAAGTGAGGTTGTCTATGGGTATCTAAGGTTAGCTCTTAACATATCTAGGTATAGGCTTAGAGAGTATGTAGTCAACTATGTGGATAGGGTTGGGGAATTGCTAGAGCAAGATGTATATCCATTGTTTGTAAACTTCGAGCATCTACCAACCAGCACAGGCATAGACACATTGTTGGAATACGTAGTTAGGTATAAATTGTTGCCGAATGATGCCCTAATAGCAACTACATGTAAAGTCTACGACATAAAGGACATCGCTACATTCGACGAAGACTTTGCCAGAGTTCCATGGCTAAGGATATGGAAGGAGGTGTAAGAAATAATGCAATGAGATAAGCTCCTTGAGAAACTATTTGGCTATTGCGCCCATATATTCCCACAATGCCACTAATGTAACACCTCTTAATACAGCACTTGTTTATTATGGCATATCGCATTCCAATTGATGACTGTCTTGATAGCTTTAATTGAATGTCAGTCACGTCTATTTGGCATATCGGCTATATGCTAACTGAATTGTCTCTGACATATCCCTAGGATCCCCGGTTTCAAATTTCCCTGCCCCACCAAACAAACATATGTATTTGCTTTTCCATACTTCTAATATTTCAAATATGCCGAAAAATTTTGAGAATGCTGCTAAGTCTTCAGCTGAGATGTTGATCTTCTTTTTAATGAATTAATGCATATGTATGACAATGCTATAGATGTTGAGATCGCAGTGATTTTGTATCCAATACTGACATATGGAGGATTCCATACTATGCGAATTAGTGATGTGTTGTTGGAGGGTGCTACTACTAAGAATCCTGTTGCAGATCTCCATATTTGTGTGTTAGTTATCCAGTGAGATGTGTACGCTATTTTAACTAGACATGCAGTATCTTTGTATGGTTCAACGTATAGTTCTGGGGGATTAAATTTAATGGAAGCATTACATGGTTTTATAGCTATATTTGTATATCTTGCTATGAAATCCCATAGTTTGGATGCTTCATCGACAATATCAGCCAATTCATCATGAGATATACTTCTATCCCACTTTAGATAAGTCCATGGATTTCCAGGGTCATAAGGGAGGATTTGTGTGCCTAGTAAAGTGGTGTCAACCTGTGCGAAATTGGTATCTATCTTGTTTATCGAGAATTTGCTTCCCTTTGTAAGTAGTATTGTTCTATACCCTTCCTTTAGGTATTCAGCCGCTTTCTCTGGATCGTCAGTTACTATACCCGCTATCAACTCTTTCGGAATATTCTGCATGCCTTCAACTATTATAGCTTTATTGCCGTTGTCCGCCATTAAGTTGAGCAGCTTTGGGTTGAATTCTTTGGTGTCGAATACAATTATCTTTGAGCATATTGCTGGGGAAGGGTTGCCGTTATATTCGTAGAGATTGAATCTGTATCCTCGATATTCATAAGTGGCTACTTTCCGCAAATTCAGAGCACCAAGTTCTATACCTAGTACATCGTTGTTATTTTGCATATATAGCTTGATTCCGTGCACATTATACCTACATCTATTTTGACAGTGAGGTTGTAAAACAAATGAGGTTTTTACTGGATTAACTATTTTCTCGATAGGCTCTAGCTCGATTTCTGAACCATTTGTGAGTATGGCTGATGCTCTCACAAAATTCGAGGAATAATTTGTTAGCTCAATCTTTATGCCACTAAATTCGTTGAATTCTATAATGCTATCGAATACACATTCTAATACTTCTGAGTTGTTCTGGTTTTTGCTGTGTCTACAGCTATAAGAAGTTGCATTGATATGTACTAGCTCTACAGGTATATTTAGATCCGTGAATATGTACTTTGATTGGCTAAGCTCAATTGTATTACTTAGTGTGACTGGATTGGTTAAGAGGCTATTCATCCACTCGTAGTACACTGTTAGGTCAAAGAATGTGGGATCTCCTTGGTTGTATGATCCTGTAGATGTGGTGTAGTTGTATAGAATAGAGAATGTGACAGGGCTATTAGGTAATACTAATGGTGTACCTACAACTAGAACTCTACTACCTTTCACTATATTGGTGAACCCGGGAAAAGCCTCATCGATAGGTTTTTCATAGGGTGCAACAGTACTGGTAACAACGATGCTTGCGATAGTCCCCACAATTAGTAGGCTTGTGATAAAGATTAGCATATTGGGTTTGCGCGCCGATATAGAAGCCATGTATTTGCTGTTCCCTATGTACATAGATATGAATGTGGCGTTGTTTATAAGGAGAAACCTCCAAGGCATTATAAATGATGTTACTTCTCTGATTAGCACCGGTTCAGAGAGCTTAATGTTGTTTAGCATAATTAGTAGTAGGGCAATGGATGTGTACAGAAATAGCCCCCAGAACACCACGAAATTGCCTCTGCGCGTGTCGCTGGAGATCAGCATGTGTATCAAAACAGCTAGACTCGCAACCAACGTTGCTAGCACTATAATGTCTATGCCTAGAGATTCTATGTATAGCCCCGGCACCCAGGCAAGTGGCGATACTTCATGAAGCGGCGAGGAATCTTTGTATGTGATAAGCACTGATAAGAGGTACCCAGAGGAGATGCTAAGGGCGATCGCCATATAGGCAAGAGCTAGTAAAATACTTTTCCTCCAGCTTCTTCTAGCCGTAGTAATCAGCAGTAATGTCACAGGAAAAACAATGTTTACTAGACCGTACGAGTGTGAGAGAATGGATAGACCTCCGGCAACAGCTGATAAAACCATGTACTCAGTACGCTGACTAGAGCTATACGATAAAATCAGGGCTGCGGAGATGACTGTAAAGCTCCACGAGAGTATGTAGGGAAAAGCACCTTTGTAATACGCGATCCAAAGCGTTGGAAAGAATGTTGCAACTGGTATTAGAGGCAGTAATCTTCTTCTATCGATTCCTGATTTCGCTGCGAGAAGCAACAGAGATGCTGTATAAAGTGCCAGGGTCAGTGCTCTGCATATGTTGTAGGAGTGGATAGGGCCAACCAAATACGAAAAAAGTTGGGCCACAGCGTAAAATAGGGGTGCGTAATTCAGTAGGATCATCCCGTTGTACTGCCTAAGGCTAAACCCCATATTCAAAACGTATTCGCTTAAAAAACCCGATATTCTGTAGATATGGGCTCTCGAATCATCTCCTGGAGGGACATCCAGCGACTTAGCTAACTCGAATAAATTTAATGCAATAAAGACACAGAGTATAACAACAATTGCATACAAATACACCCCCAAACGGATCCTCATCATTCCCCTAACCATGTAATTCACACTCCATCAAACAATATTAGACATTTCATTTAAAACACATTTTTAAAATTTAAAGGGTGCTAACACAATGCATTATCAAAGCAAATAGCATTCGCAGAACTGATGTTTTTGAAGAACTCTCTATACCTTCTCAGACAAGGAATGTGTTAATTTTGCACCTTTTTCAAACACAATCTTAGCAACTATTGGAAGCCTTAGCTTGATTGACTATCGTCGTATTCAATGAAGTTGTACATACCATCACGCCCTCAAAACAGAGTCAATCTAGTGTATGTCTATTTCATAACTCTAGGACTATATGTTCTTGATTTGCTTTAGTTACCATTTTATTGTATGATCAAATGGCTTGGCCCCAAGATCGTGCTATGAATTGTACATAATTTTTATTATCTCGTTTGTAGCATTTGTCTGCAATAAGGTGGGCTCCTTGGAAAACGCTAAGCATGTCTATATTACCACACCAATATACTATCCTAATGACAGACCTCATTTGGGGCACGCATATACAACTGTTTTGGCTGATATTGTCAGTAGGTGGTATAGTCTTCTAGGATACAATGTCTTCTTTTTAACGGGCACCGACGAGCATGGGGCTAAGTTGCAGAGAGAGGCTGAGAAGAGGGGGGTAACACCAAAGGCTTTTGTCGATGAGATGTCAGCTATTTTTAAAGAGTATTGGAGTAAACTGGGTGTAGGCTATAGCAGGTTTATCAGAACGACTGACGAGGACCACGAATCTCTTGTGCGTAATGTGCTGAATTTGTTGAATGAGAAGGGGTATGTGTACCGCGGTGTGTATAAGGGTTGGTATTGCACCGCTTGTGAGAGGTACTATAGCGAGAAGGAATATGTTGTCGAGAATAATATTCCCTACTGCCCCATTCATAGAAGACCCTTGGAATTTGTTGAAGAAGAGACATATTTTTTGAGGCTATCCCAGTTCAGGGACAGGGTGTTGAAGATATTGAGGGAAGGGGAGGTTGTATACCCAAGACAATACGCAGAAGAGGTTGCATCTAAGATAGAGTTAGAGGGTTTGCAGGATCTGTCAATTGCTAGACCTAAGGAGAGGGTTAGCTGGGGTATAACATTGCCGTTTGACAACCGGTTCACAGTATATGTGTGGATAGATGCTCTTCTCAACTATCTAACGGGAGCAGGTTTCAACAAGGATAAAAAACACTTCGAGACTCTGTGGAAAAACTCTATACAGTTCATAGGCAAGGACATTCTATGGTTCCACACAGCAGTTTGGTTCTCACTACTATCGATGCTAGATTTGCCGCCGCCAAAGAAGCTTGTTGTCCACGGTTTCTTAACCGTTAAAGGAATGAAGATGGGCAAGTCTACAGGTAATGTAACATCAATTGATGATATGATTAAAAGGTATGGGAGTTCAGATGCCGTTAGATTTATAATAGCTAGAATAGCTAACTACGAAAAAGACTCTGAGGTTTCTTGGGAAATATACGACTCGATCTACAACGGAGATTTGGTAAACAACTATGGCAATCTCGTTAGAAGGGTTACAAGCCTAGCCATAAAACTGTTCGATGGTGTTGTAAGGATTGCCATAGACCACGAACATGCCAAGAAGGTTGAAGAGCTTGTTCAAAAAGCGATAGAATATTATAACAGAATAGATATAGCAGAGGCAGTGAAAACAGCTCTCGACATAGCACATGAGACAAATGCTTATCTAAATAGAAAAGAGCCTTGGAAACAGGAAAACCCCCAGCCAACAATATACACAGCACTCGAGTCTATAAGGCTGGTCACACTGCTTCTACACCCGGTAATGCCGAACATAACGCAAAACATCATGAATTCTCTGAACATCGCCATAGAGAGGGGCCTAGACCAGTTCAAAGTGGGTTATATAAGCGAGTACAAAGTAAAGGAATCTCCAATACCATTCAAAAAACTGGCAACAAGCTGATATAAGCAAACAATTTAAACCACACCACAAAACAAACAGTTTTGGAGCCGCCGTAGCTCAGCTCGGTAGAGCGCCGGCCTCGTAAGCCGGTGGCCGCGGGTTCAAATCCCGCCGGCGGCTCCACACCTAAAACAACATTGTGATCCGAATTGCAACGTAGTTTGCCAGCTCATCACTAAGGTGAGGAGAAACCACCTACTTTGTGTTTTAAATCGAGCAAATTAGACGTTTTATACTCCGAAGAACCTAAGCCTTCTAGCTCTAGGTCTTAGAGCCATCACTGTCCAGTTCCAATCATCTTTTGTTACCACTTGTGTTAGTGCTACGTATAGTTTTTCGTTGTCTGAATCCATAGATCCTAAAAATGATGTGAGGATTTGCGGCCCTCTAGATAGCCTCACTGAATCTACTACAGATAGTCTGTCACTTGATAGCATATATGCATCGTTATCGGATACCACAACTATGTTTGGGCCTATGGGTGTAGAGGGGTTCTGGGTTGAGTAGACCTTCACCCCGGGAATCGATGTTATGGTTGTTAGCACCTCTCCTTCCCTGCTCAGTTTTGCTATTGCACTTCTACTAACAGCATAGATGTTGCCTTCTGGGTTTATGGCCAAGCCTGTTATCGAGCCCTTGATATTGGTTCTAACGATTTTTATGAGCTCTAGATCTCTATTTAAAAATATTAGGAGCCAGTTCATAGCACCTTCGCTCTTGTCGAAGCCTCCAACAACAAATCTGTTGGTGTTTCTGTTGAATGCTATTGTGTATGCCCCTGCCTCTCTCCCCTCTCTACCCATCGAAAAGCTCTTATAAACTGAAAGCGTGTCGGGCAACACCATAGCTATGTATGCAGCTGTGGAGCCTTGGGGTGTGAGGGTGGTTCCAGCAATGTATATGTATCTATCGATTGCTATAGCTGAGAAAGGCACTAGATAGGGCTTGTCTATATCGGTTCTTCTAACTAGGTTCAAGTTTCTATCGAATTCGAGTATGCTCCAAAAACTGTCGGAGACGCCGAAAGCGTATATATGGCCTCCTAAAGAGGTGCAGGAGATTAGAGATGCTATGTTGTAGCTCTTTTCATCTGCCCACCTAGCGAGGGGGGTTCCATCTATAGCGTTGTAAGATTCTATTCTATACCTTTTCTTTCCATAGCCGTGGAGCTCATCAAATCCAACAGCATACACATTACCCTCGGCAAAACACACACTGTGAACACCATCTCTATAGCCACTAGCACTACTCATTCTACTCCACACAATATCCAAAAGCAACACCAATAACCAAAACAAGGTTCCAGCTAATATGCTTTTAGAATTATATTCAGCTATTTTATCTAATAAAAACGACTTTAAATGGGATAAGATTGAATACCGTTGCCAAAAAGACAGAAGCTTGTATCAAAGCTAAGACAATGGCTACAAACCTGAATCTGCGACCAGATAACCCTTGCAGTGCGAGGCATAGGTTTAGGTATAGATATGGGAGAACATTGATGTAGTACCAGTCGAGGGGCCCAGCAACAATATTCAGTAGCGAGAGCCAAGACATTAGAACAACAGTATATAGAAACTTGCTACTGTTGCTACCCATTAAAACTTTGTATGTGTTGTATAGCAGAGCTGGGAACAGCAAATACCAAAGCACTGATCCACCACCTACAAAAACATCTATGTAGAGCCCTCTTTCAGGCAAGAAGACGTTGCTTATGGGAACCACACTGCTCCCCACTATAGACACAATCAAGTTGATGCTCCCAAGCTGCCTCCACACCTCGACCCTGGCAAGAAGCTTCATAAAACCTATCACAGCTATTGCAGGCGAGAAGCCGTGCCTCCAAGACATATACCTATACATCTCAATATGGTGGACTATAATGGTGCTCCAGCCAAGCCGAAGATCAGCAACATATGTAGATAGATAGACAGCCAATGCAATAAGCAGGTATCTAACAGCCTCCCTCCACCTCCTCTCAAAAACAAGCAGAGCCAACACCCCGAGAAGAACCGGAGCAGAGCTAAACTTGCTGGCAACAGCCAAACCCATGAAAACAGCTGATAAACCGAGTCGCCCACAAGCATAGAGATAGAGAGCCGAGACAGCCATAAAAACGGCTATGGGATCCAACAACAAAAACCTGTGGGTATTGAAATAGATTGTGTCGAAAACGAGAAGAAGACCGGCGATAAAACCGGGAAGGGAATAGCCGTAGACCCTGGCAAACAAGTAGATGAGAAAACCAGTGAAAACACCAAGCAAAAGAAAGGCATGGCGCCCAACACCAAACAAACTCAGAAAACCAATCAAATACTTAGCAAAAGGAGGGTGCTCAAAATTACACTGAATAGGAGCAACACCACCAACATACTCCAAACCACAAGAAATGTAAACCTCCTCATCCAAGTACCTAGCAAAATTCGAAGAAGCCGAAGAAACATAGTAAGCAACAAAATAGAGAATGCAAGAAAGCACAAAGGTTATGAGACTAGATGAAGACTGAGAAAAAAAAATATTCGTTTTCCTCAAGCTTGATAACCCTACTATAGATAGGAGCTACCCTACTTAGCCTGGACAGTGGCAGATATCACATTGCCTGCTTTGGTGTATACCTTTACCTGGTAGTTGGTGCCAGCAACAACATTAGCATTAAATGATAGGGTCAGTGTTGTTTCTTGTCCTGGCGTAATAGTTGTTTCAGTAGTAGCAGCTCCAAATGTTGTTATTGTAGTGACACCGACTATCTCTACCTTGTATATTACCGCTGATGCAGATCCCTCGTTCTTAACATGGAGATATAACACCTTATTACTAGCATTTATGTAGCTGTCTGGGTACACCCTAACAGACTCTGTTGCTCCCATTGTGCCCCACCAGCCCATTATCCACCCTATCACTCCAATGGCTATCACTAGTGTTACTGCTACCAATATTACTACTGCTATTATTGGCTCAATACCTTTGTACAGCCTGCTTTTCATGGGTTTCCAGCACCTACAAATTTCTACTATTTAAAGGTATATAAAGTTTTTTGTTACACAATTAAATAAAACTTTAACATAATTTTTTGTGGCTATAGCTTTTCATATCCGTTTATACTTTGACTATTTTCTCTATTACTGGGTATACTGTTCCTGATTTTAGGTATAGCCTTATGGTATAGGCTGTTCCAGAGCTGTACTGTTTGCTTAGCTTTATGGTTATCTCTTTTTGTTCTCCTGGTTTTATGGTTATTGCTGGGCTACAGCCTATGGTCTCTATTCCATGTATCTCCACTTTGTATATTTCTGCTGTTTCCTCTCCCTCGTTTATAGCTACTATTTTCAGCCACCAGCTGCTGTTTTCGTCTTGGTATATGCTTGCCTCTGTTATTCTAAGTATTTCTGGTTTCCACGTCATTGAGTTGTATGTTGTTATAATCCATGTTGTAGCTGTAGCTGCTAGGGTTATTGCCACGGCGAGGAGTATTATTATGGCGAAAAATCTGTTCATGTCACATACCTATATAGGCAAAGGTTGTTGCCAAGGCTGCGAGTGATACGGCTGTGAGTGCTGCTGCGTGTATGAATCCTGCTGCTGTGGTTGATTGCGATGCTTTTCCGGCTATCAATCCCATTATGAATGAGTTCACCATGCTCCCCATGGACAGGACTAGTATGAGTGGTGTTGCTGTGGCTATCGGTATTTTGGCTATGGACAGCAACATGTATAGAATTATCATAGGTATAGATGCTAGAAGTATGGCTCCGAAGTAGGGTAGGAACAGCTGTGATCTCATCCTCCTTCTTGTCTCCTCCTCCAACTCGCCTAGAGTCTGGGTAAACCTAGCCAAAGCGTCTATAACCTCGGGCGAGCCCCCACCAACAATTGTTGAGTCCACCAAGAACCTCAGAGATGCTATGACAAACCACTCCTTGACTCCTCTAAGCGCCTTTCTAATAGCCTCCTCAAGACTAAAACCTATGCTGAGTGCCGCTGCCGCTCTCTCCACAACAGGTGTCAAATTCCTGTAGTTCCTAGACGATACAAGCACTATACACTTCTCTGGGCTTAGACCAGTCTTCCTAATCTCGCTAATATCCCTCAGAAAATCTGCTGTGGATCTAACCAAACCCTTATGCGTCTTAACCACAGACCTATATTTTATGGCGGGGGGTATAGACACTGTTAGAAATGCTGCTGCAGTAGCGTAGACAAGAGATTTAACCCCTTGGGGGTCTATCACACCACCCAACACACTGATCCCGCCGGTGACGATAAGAACCAGTACAAATGCTGCAATCGATATTGGTAGCCATGCCAATAGTGTTAGATACACCTCGTTATACCTGATAGGGGTTCTAGGCTGGTTCACATGTATAGCCCACATTATAGCAAAGCCCATGAGGGGCAAAACAAAGAAGTTGTAGAGTGCTGGAACAGTAACATCTATATTCATAGATGTTAACCCCTCTGGCGTTCTAGCTGCTTGTGCAGCTGATATAGCTGTATTAACTACGAAGAAGATGAACAGCGTTATGGAGACAACTATGCCAAATATGATGTATAGCTCTAGAAATGTTGCCAATCTATTGAGAATATTCCTAACCTCGTTCATTCTCGATTCAATTAATTCCCTTGTTCTAATCTCTAGATAGTGTAGAACATCTCCACCACTTCTCAAAGTGGTTGTATAGCCAAGCATTATGTCTCTGAATCTCGTGCTCGGATGGTCCGATGCCACCTTCTCCAACGCTGTTATCGGGTCATCGCCAAACATCTTAATTCTTGTGATAACCATTTGGGCCTCTCTTCTAATAGCTTTGAAAACCCTCAACTGGCTAACCCTCTCAACAACCTTTTCAAGACCATAGCCTCCTCTGACCATTGTTGCCACATAAGCCATGAAGAAGGGCAGTTCATTCTCTGTCTCCACTTTTCTCATAGTCATAGCTACATAGGGATGTGCGAGTCTAACGACAAACACCATTATTGGTATTGTAACGCATATCACAATCCCTATTATCATCTGTACAACGCTTAGTCTAATGGTAAACATAGTAACAATGAATCCTATAACAACAAAAACAGCTGATAGAACTAACATTGCCATGGTCTCTGCTCCATACTTTATTGGGTGGATATGCAAACCAGCTCTAGAGAATAGCCTATCAAACTCAAATGTTTTAGCTAGAGCCCTACCCGGGGACTCGAAGAATGATAAAGAAAAAGCTGTGAAAACATCTCTAACTGTTACCACAGGGCGTTGAGCAGTTTTTAGAGGTCTTGTAGATGTTGCTGCTTTCTTCTCTTTCTCCTCTTTCTTTCTCTTAAAGAATCCCAATCTCATGCCAGTCCAACCTCCTTTAGAACAGACTTGGGCTCCACATAGTATCTGTAGACATAGGTTGAAACTGATCTGTAATCGCTTAAACCTCTTTTTGCTAGCCACAGCAACACTTGTTTTCTCCTCTCCACCTCTTCTATTAGTTCGTTCTTTGATATTCCGGTCAACTCTCTTATCTTGTCTATTACAATGCTTTTACTGAGATCTATAGCAAATGTGTCTTCGGCTGGGTTCCACCTCGCTATCTCTACATAGTTTTCATAGTCTTTCACCTCCCACAAATTCGTTATTCTTCTAGCTGGTCTTGGCCTACCCTTCTCATCTCTTATCTGAACCCTTCTTATCACCATGGCTATATTCACTAGCGGTATGTATGAGGGTGGTATATTCATTGGTGGTGAGGTAAGCCTCTTTACAGCAGCATCTATGTTCTCAGCGTGGAGCGTTGTCATACCGCTGTGTCCAGTTGCAATGGCTTGGAAAAGAACATATGCCTCTTCGCCTCTAACCTCGCCTACAACAATGACATCTGGCCTATATCTAAGCGATAGCTTCACCAAGTGGAACAAAGACACCTCTCCAACACCGCTACCAATATATGATGGTCTTGAGACAAGCTGAACCCAGTTCTCGTGGGGTAGTCTAAGCTCTGGTGTATCCTCTATGGTCACTATCTTGTAGGTGGGTCTGAGGAGCGTTGCTAGGGCATTCAACGTCGATGTTTTGCCTGCACCAGTCACACCAAGAATTAGCGTCGTCATTTTGTAGTCCATGGCAAGCCAGAAATAGGCTGCCATGTCAGGGGAGATCGTTTTGAAGTTTATCATATCAACTATCGTTATAGGCGATTCGCTGAACTTTCTTATAGTGAAGGTCGAGCCTGCTGTCGACACCTCTTTCCTGAATGTAGCCGCAAGTCTGTGCCCCCCAGGGAGTATAGCATCTAGAATTGGATATGCAACAGATATGTGTTTACCAGCCATATGAGCAAGCTTAAGTATGTATTCGTCGAGTTCCCCCTCTGATGCAAACTCTATGTTTGTTGGTAGAGACTCGTATTTTCTGTGCCAAACATACACAGGTTTCTTCGGGCCATTACACGATATATCCTCTATGTATCTATCCCTGAATATAGGGTCTAAAATGCCATAGCCAACAATATCCCTGTCAACATAGTACATGATCTTGCTCCACGAAAGCCCAGGTGTTCTCGTGAACTTTATTTGAAACTCCTTTATAATCCTCCTAGCTATCCTCCTTATCTCGCTAGCAACATCAACATCCAACTTTGCAATAGGTTTCAACTCCCACACTATGTGATCTCTTATCTCCTTGTATATCTTCTCCTCTTCAGGTGTTAGCGAAACCTCCTGCACCTCATATATGAGCTTCCCCTCTGGGTCTTCAACAATGTTTATATATGCATAGGGCTCGTATATAGGATATGTATCGACAACCTTGTAACCGGGTCTAATACTATATAGTGTATGCGAATATCGCGATTCTGATTTAGGTAGCTCCCTAGTCTCTTCAGCGCTCTCCAAACGCTCCTCCTCTACTTTGCTTTCTTTTTTAGACTTGCCAAAAATTCCGCTGAAGCTCCATAAGCGTTTTGATTCCCTGTTTCTACTTATTATTATCACTTCTCTCTACCTAACACTAAAACTTGTAAATAAAGATTTAAATAATTTTGAGAAACCATCACCAAGTGGTAGTTAAGATTCGGGGGTATAGTTTCTAGACAGTTCTGTAATTAGATGTGCCAAAGATAGTTCACATAGCTAGAATTGCTTAACCAAAAAGCTGTGCGGAGATAATTAAAGTAATGGCTATTCCAGCTACCTATTGCTAAGAGTTGTTGATAGCGCAACAATGGCAAAAGAAATAGAATTTGCAGAGATGGAGGTTAGCAAGTGTGTTATGCAGATCTGGGCTACAGTATTTGAGCCTGCTATAGCCGTAGCAAAATTTATATGACTGCATATAAAAGCATATGCTCTTCGTGGCTTAGCTTATGTCTCCATTTGATTGTTTTTAATCGCTTTCTTCTATTACCACTACCTTAACCTTCTTTCCGTGTAGTTTTGATAGCTTTTCTTGGTATTCTTTTGGTGGGTATATCAGGTATTTCCTCATGGTTTTAACAATCTTTGCTTCAAACACATATATAGAGACCATCACTTTCACCATATAGGTAATAGAGTGTAAAAACTTATAAATTTGCACTCTGAATAACTAATGTTGTGAGTTCCGATGAAGGCGTTTATCCACCTAGGCTGTAGGTGGATGCCTGAGGGTGCATACTACAAAGCCTTTAAGGCTGAGGCAGAGGTTGTCGAAGGGAATGCTAGCGACTTGCTGTGGGATTTAACGATATATAGGTATGCTTTGCAAAAGGTTGTAGACGCTCTATGGGATTTAGATGGGCTTCCGAAGAAGAGTCAGCTACACCAAATGTTCTACCCAGTGCTCAGAGAATATGGCTTTAGAGCGCATGTGGCTAGAAATATCTACAGCTATGCACTAGCCTTGGTCAAAGCCGCTAAAAACAGCAATGGCGACAAGCCAAAGATTAAAAGATTGTCTGCTAGACTAGACCACCAGGATGCAAGAGTTGAGCTAGACAAAGGAGTTGTCAAAGTTGTTTTGAGAAACAAGCAATATACTCTTAGATTAAAGCATAGGAGAGAGTACATCGAGAGGTTTAGGAATTTAAAGTGGAAAGAGGTTCACGTAAAGTACGAGAATAAGAAAGTCTTTGTTAGCATAGTCTTCGAGGTTAGGTACAATCCATATGTTCCAAAAGGCTTAACAGCAGTTGATGTGAATCTGAGAACTGTTACAACATTCGACGGCTCTGAAACTAGAAGATATAGAACAAGATTTGTCGAGGCATTGAGCAAGAAGGCTAGAGCTGAAGAGATACAGAAGAGATATTCTAAGAGGTGGAGATACAATGAGAAGACTCTGAATAGAGTCAGAGCTCTACATAGAAAAGCTAGAAACATCATAACCGATTTCTGCTGGAAACTAGCAAAGGAGGTTGTAGCTAAAGCGTATAGACAAAAGCATGCTATTGCCTTGGAAGACCTAGAGTACTTGAGGAACTCTATTAATGGCAAAAGCAGCGGTGTTAGGTGGAGGCTAACACTATTTGCCTATAGAAAGCTTCAACATACTATTATAGCCAAGTCAATTGAGTACAACGTCCCAGTAGTTGTTGTAGACCCAAGAAACACGTCATCGATTTGCCCAAGATGCGGCTCTAAGCTAATCTACGTGAGCAGGCTAGCAATCTGCAGGAAATGCGAGTTCAAAAGAGACAGGGATTTTGTTGGAGCAATAAACATCTACTTACGGGGGATGTGGGGAAGCATCGGGTCTTCCCCAAACGGGGGTGGAATGAAGAATGAAACCCGACAAACCACCCCAAACAGAAATGAGCCGATGACCACTTATATAAAATCATATACAAGCATATAAAGAGGTGAACCCAAGCTGGTGCCTAGGTTTTTCTATCCACAATTTTGTTAGATTATGTATTAAATGGTTATGCACATGTTTTATGAGAGAACTATTGCTATTAATGAGGTTTGTGAGGAGAGGGATTACCCTTGTATATTGAATTAAAAAATTGATTTGCTTCTTTTATCTCTATCACTATGATAATTTGAGCACAATTGTTCTTGGAACATCATCTACATATACAACTGTAATCTTTGCCCCAACATCTAATCCGCTCAGAATTTCAAGCTCTTTTCTAACTGTTGTCAACAACGTTATCTTACTATTTATTGCCTCAACAGCTGATTCTAAGGCTGATAGCTCTTGTGATGGAGAGGGGTTGACTATTATCTTAACATTTTTTAGTTCTACCTCATTCGAGGGCGTTGCCTCAGAAATGCCAAGTTTGCCTAAGAGGCTCTTCAACTTCTTCTCTTGCTCGCTTTTAACTCTGAGCTCCTCTAATCGTCTAAGCATTTCGCCAAGTCTCTTCCTATACTCCGCTAATGTATCGTCAACACTCTTCATAAATTCATTCAAATTATTGAACTCCCGAATAACTGCCGCCATATAGACACCGCTCTGCTTCTCTATTTTCTGATACCAAACACTCAGAATTAAAATATTTTTTGAGATATCACGTTGTTAAATAGCTCTTAACATTATTTTGCCAATCCAACAACTTGATATAGATCTTTTGTGAAAACTTGCAAAAATCTGGAAAAAGACTGTTTTATTAACTTCATAAATACATAAATATCTTTGTTCGAAACAATCTATCTGGGCTTACCTAGGGTGTGGCAAATGTTCTTGGGTAGTGGCACAATAGTAGAGGTTGCTGAGGCGAGGGTAAAGAGTTTAGGACGTATTCTAAAAGACTATGTTGCTAAGAATTTTAGTGGGTATGTAATTTTCCGAAATGATGTACGAGGGGTATACATATTCATAGCTCTAGTCGAAGGGCGTCTCGCGGCATGTAGATCCATAGAAGCTGGTAGAGTATACGAGGGTGCAGAATGTAGCGAAACGGCGATGAAATATTTGTATGAGCCTGAAGGCGTTATAGAGGTTCAAAATGCCCCCCACAACCTACTAATCTTGGATGCAACTATATTTCCGTTGTCGAAGATAGAGAGGCCAACATCTCTATCCTCACTATTGGGAGCTGAGGTGGGTGTGCAAAGGGTTGTTGCTGCTCCCCCTAGTCCTTCCATCACTGTGCCTCCTCCACCAGCACAGCCTGTTACAACACCTGCAACACAGCCTATGCCTAAAGAGGTTGCTGTAGCAAAAGAAGTTACTCCAGAAAAGCCGGTAAAGGAACTGCCTCCACAGCCACAGCCTGTACCACCCCCACCTCCTCCAGCTCTACCTAAAATAGAGAAGCCAACCGAGGCTGAGATTACCGTATCTAGTGAGTGCATAGATCCGCTAGCCTTGTACATGGTGATAAAATCTGGGCAACTCCTAGAAGCACTGACAAGCCCTTCACCATATAGAGAGCTACTAGAGAAGATAAGAAATATTGTGAAGGAAAGAAAGCCCAGCTATATCTACATAAGTGGCGAGCTTGAGGGAGCCACATTAAAGATTTTGTATGATTCGCAAAGCTCAAGCATAAGCATAACTATTGAGAGAGAAGGAGCCTCGATATGTGGTAATGAAGCTAGAAAAGAGCTAGAGGGCAAATCTATATCAAATGTAAAGATATGGCATGTCGCATAAAGATTGGGCAAAGCATATGCCTTTGGATTTGACAGAATATGTTTAACTGCAACACTATCTCACAATAAGGTTAGCTTTTAATGGGCTAACATCTCCACGTTTCTTACAGTTTGCCGAATCCAATCACACAATTTAGTATCTATGGAATTGCCACTACACCTATAGAGGTGCCTCGATGTAATAATAGAATTGCCGCGCAGATACCCCACTAAAAATATGTTCAGCACTCAAGACCCCTATCATCTTGTCAACCCCGCTAAACGCTCATCATCTCTTTTTCAAGCAATTTATTTTCAACAAAACACTAAAGTTACGTTACTAATTATAGTTGTTACTGGTAAATATAGGTTTGGATTAACATGAGGCTTTTGAGAAATTCTGAAGTAGATGCCATTGTATCTAGATCAGATGTTGTTATAGAGGTTGTCGAGGCTAGGAATCCTTTAGAGACTAAAAGCAGAGTTATAGAAAGTATAGCTAGGAAAAAAGATAGAAGGTATATTCTAGTATTGAATAAATGTGATCTTGTGCCAAGACATGTCTGTAGGGAGTGGGTAGGCTATTTCAAGGAGATTGAAACTAATGCACTTTGTGTGTCATCCATCAAAAGAATTGGCGTAAAAGAGCTGAGGCGCATGCTCATAGATTTTGCTGAGAATAAGAAGCCTATTAATGTATCTCTATTTGGCTTGCCAAAAGTTGGCAAGTCGTCTTTAATAAATGCTTTGAAAGGCAGGGACTCAGCACCGACAAGCCCATATCCAGGATCCTGGGGGTATACAAAAGGCATAACTTTATACAATATCATGCCAGGTATATACCTGGTTGATACCCCTGGCTTTGTCCCACCGGATGTGAAAGGATTCGAGGTGTTGATAAGAAGTAGACCTATAGACCTCGTGCCAAATCCTATAGCAATAGCAAAAGAGATTATAGTTAGGATAATGCGTTTTAACCCTATTTCCATTGAGAGAGCCTATGGATTAGCAACAACAGATTACTTAAAGCTGTTAGAGCATATAGCCATCAAAAGAGGGTGGTTCTATAAAACAACAAAAGAGCCTAATATCGACGAAGCTGCAAAGGCTGTAATAAGAGATTATCTGAATGGCAAACTCACATTCTATTTAAATCCCCCTACAAGAAGCTCTATCGACTCTCGCTAAAACCCTCTTATAGTATCTCTCATCTAATTGAAGTTCCTTCATAAGCCTTTTAATCATATCCTCTAGAGCCTCATTCCCTCTACACATTTTTGAAACCTCGTAGACCACCCTATAGATCTTATCATCAACCCCCATAGCATCTTTGATAGCCTCATCCATGGTTTTGCCAGCAAATCTAACATCCAAGACTATCTCTATAACCTTGTTTATCTCTTTTGGAACGCCTATAACACTACCCCTATATGTTATCGACTTTCTCTCTGCATTCAATCCTCTTACCATATTTGCTCCATATGTGGCAAATGGTCTTGGAAACATATCGTCTACCAATAGCTCAACCAAAAACACATCGCCATTCATTACATCGTTTTCAGTAAGTCTATCCGATGCATAGGGATCTAGTACTATGACTCTATGGTTTTTCAGAAGATCGTAAGGAAACTTGTGGAGTACCTTAATAGAGTTCTTAAATGAGTTTAGCAATGCCATTATCTCATGGGATGGGAAGACAAGTAAAACATTTAAATCAGTCAAATATTGCCTAACAATGTTTATAGATACCAACAACTGCTTCAAAGCCTTCTTCTTTTCATATTCATGGTGAAGCTCCCAGAAAAGCGCATCAAATACTATGATAGGCCTTCTTGGATAGATCTCAGCAAATATGCTCAAAAAATGGTTTGTGAAATCATCGCCGAGGCAAGGGCTCTTAGCATCCTTTACAACAAGGTTAAAAGTATTTGATTCCCTTGTTATTCTAGCTATTGAAACGCCTTTGTAGAAACCTATGATTTTGCCGGAGACGTTTTCCCTACATAGTTTTGCTTTGCCAATAATTATGTTATTCGCTATCTCATTTAGAATTTCATAGCTGTGTATAATTCTACCACGGTATCTCTCAGTTATTTTTCCATATAACAACGAGTCTATAACAAGACCATCGGCATTAAGACTGGCAACAACTTGTGTAACCACATCAGCTACTATCTGCATCATTAGTCTAATTCAAGACCCAGACTAAAAGTTCTTTATCCTAATTGTTCTAAGCTGTAGTTGCTACACCTGCTTCTGCGGAACTGCTTGTGGTTGCAATATTCTCAGCGTTTATCGCTGGATTTGAGTCTGATCCATCTGCAGTTGCAAAGGTGAATTTCTTATTGGTTAGAAGAATGTCTAGAAGTTTCTTCCCTGTTTCAGAAAGTCTATAGATTTTGTAGTTGCCTCTAGTATAAACAACCTCGACTATGCTTAGAGCCTCCAAAACATGGAATGCCGCCAAAACCTCGTATCTAGGCAAGCCAGTCACAGCTATCACATCACTTGGCGATGCGATCCTATCCTTCAATGCGTTTAGTATCGTCAACAGCTTTTCCCGGGGAGTCAAAAACAATTCACCGATATCCTCATTATTTAGCAAAGGGTTATTATAAGGAGGCAGACTAATCACAATGTACATTACTTTAACTTCTCATATTAGATAGGGGTTTATGAAACAGGCTACTATTATAGAGCTTGGCGAGCCCGCTATAACTAGTTCATGCAAACTCACTTTATACTCTCATAAATGGAGTTTGGTTAGAGTATTCGACCAAAACCTGATCGCGCATCCACATATCATGCTTTACTCAGACCTTCTTCTCTTCTCAAATGCACCATTTATACGAAGATACGGCGACAAAGCCAGGGCTTATAGCATTGTGTTAGACAAAAGAGGTGAGAGATTTCAACTGGATTTGAAGAGCTACACCAGTATCTCGACATATACAGAGGATAGCAGCATCTTATTGCCACTCCGTGGAGACATGGCTAGAGTTCTCCAGTTTCGAATTGATGGAACGGTGAATGAATATGATGTCGAAAAACCCCATTACATCTTGCCGCAAGGAGATCACAGCTATGTTGTAAAAAGCCGAAATATTCTCGCTATCGCTAGAAGCCCTACAACAATAGACGAGATAACACAGTGCAAAAACGTGTTTTACCGCGACTACAACGGTTACAAGATGCTACAATGCGTGTCAAATGATGAGAATATTCTTGTTGTTAGCGATGGATTATACGGGTACTCGCTTCAGCATAGAAAACGTGGATTTACCGTAGAAAGCGCTAGCATGGGTTTGAACACTGTAGTATTCAGCTCTCAGAGGATGTCACTACTAGTTCACTTCTCTAGAAGAGGAGAAGACGTCTATGAAATCCCATTTAAATTAGATGATACAGTATTTATTGATGATAATACTTGTCTTGGTAGAATCAACAATAAGCTTGTTCTTTATAGCCCCAACAACGATTCGCTAAAAATTTTGAAGAATGTTGATAGAGGAACTAGTATACACCATGATGCTTTACATGGTTATATAGCTTTGAAAAACGACAATGAAATAGAGCTAATCGACGTAGACAACAATTTGCTGTTATCTATAAAGATGCCTGCAAAAGATGTTGTGTTGGTAGATTCTAAGCTGATTTTGCTAAATAGGAATAGAATCATTGTATACAGCATAGAGACAAATGATAAAAGGATTCGCTTAGAGAAGCTTCGCGACGCCCCAACAACTCTCGTACACTGCATTGCAGCTGATTCTCACAACATTTTGTGTATAGATTTGCTGGGCAGGCTCCTTAAATTAGATGTTAGAAGCCTTGTCAATTCTATTCCAAAAATGCAAGTTCTCCGCAGCGACAAAGGCATTGTAGCGCTGTTGAAGCTTTTTTCGCCTGGCTACCCCATAAAGTTTTGGCCTTCAGACAATCTCAACCTCGAATTGAAAAAACTTGATGCATACTCTACAATGGTGTCGATCAAAGACGGTTTAAGGAATAAAGCCATTCTCACAGTAAGAGCAAATGGAGTTTTAGATTCCTTGGAAAAAACCTTGAAAGCCTTTTGGGAAACACATGAAGTGGAGATAGAGAAGCCCTTGGTTTTCGATCTTATAACAGCCTTGAATGGAACTCCACTTGCCTGCAACGAGAGCTTGCGCAAAAGTCTCATGAAATGCCTCAACAAAGCACCAGCTCAGGAAAACCATAAAAACAGTATATTGACGTGTTTTGTTGATGTTACCCAAGCAGAGGATTCTGTGAAGCGCCACCAGATGGTGTTTATCAATAAAGTTAGGTATATTAATATAAACCCTGAGATAAGAGCCGAAACAAATTCTTTGTGTCTAGCCAATGCCCAGATACCTGATTTAAAGGGTGTTGATATTGGCATAGAGGTTCTATGCGACGACAAGCTCTATACCCTTAACAGCGGCTGTGTAAAGATAGATGGATGCAACTACATCAAAATGCTCGTCTATGCTAAACTTACGAAAGATGGCTGTGTTGTTGAGGTGCCAATAAGCTATGATGCTGAGATCCATACAAATTTCTATGATGGCTCATCTATTGTGGTAAGGCGTGGACTTGGATACCATATACTAATTCCCGTAAGATGCTACAGTATCGAATCGTCGAGGATCGTGTACAAGGATGGTCTAAAGCTAGAGGTTGTAGCTAGAAACAGGTGCAGGGACACTGCATTGACTATAGCTCTATCCGATAGACGTATAATAATCCCACCAGAAACCGAAATTGCTGTGGAAACCCCTCTTGATATAGACGATATTATCAGGAGCTACAAGGAACTTGTAGTTATTGAGCCCTCCGGCCCCAAATTGATTGTGTTTCCCCTAGAACTTGGTTCCCTACTTGGCGTTGCTCACAAAATCACTTTAAAAGTCTCTGCTTTAACTGGGCTGAGAAGATGGTTAGAAAAACCTTAGCAAGTTTCTTCAACCGGATAAAACTTTTAGAAAATGCTATCGAAAATCTCTATACAATCCCAAGACTATTCTCGAAGAGAATCTATGGAAAGGATTTTAGATGCGAAGAGATTAGAAGAGGTGTTTATAGATGCTATAGCCGTTCAGAAGCGAGGCTAGTTGCATTGTACAGCCTAGAAGATTCATTTGCTAGAATAGAGGAGATGGAGTACATCGATTTTCTCACCCATCTAAAGAGATATATCAGCACCTTGGCACCGCCAGGCTGCTCACTAGTATCAATATCTAGTGTGACTCCCTTAAACCCTGATAGCTATTTGTCGAAGATAAATAGCAAACTTCAGATGAAACTTGTTGAGTTGGAGAGCGACAAAGCAAATACCAGACTTAGAAGCCTGGTTGAGCGGCTCATGGAAATTAGGAAACGTGTTCTAGGCGGGGTGATACCCATAGAGACCTCTGTCCTTGCAGCAGTCATATGCCGAGACACCAAAGCACATGAAGATATGCTTGCAAACATGCCTCAAGTGAGCAAGCAGATTTTGGGTATCTCGCTAAAGAGTGTTAGAGACTTTGAGAAAATAAGTCAGCTAATCAATTTTCGTCAATGGCAAGCATAAAACAAGTTTGCTAGACTCATTCGCTTACCTAATGCCACTCACCTTACCGCCTTCACAAACCATGGGCTCTGAGAACAGCGCTAACGATGTGTATATAGGCGTGGATCTGGTTTTTGGCAGGAGGGTGTCTTGGAATGTAGAGACATCTCCATCCCAACACATATTGGTTGTTGGACCAACAGGTTCAGGGAAAAGCATAGCTGTTTCAGTACTGGCATCAAGACTTGGCAGAAGATTTGATGCCCCGATAACAATATTCGATATTAAGAATGAGTATGGGGATTACATGAGGCTTTTTCTAGGTAGACCCTTCAATGTGTGGAACGTTATGCATACCCCCATACCCCTATGTACCTGTGGTGACGATGAGAACTCCCTCCACTATGACGTGCATTTATTTGTAACCACAGTGAATAGCGTTTTTAAAATGCCCTCATATACGAGAGAGCAACTGTATGACACTCTTGTAAGGCTGTGTAAACAATGCGATGAGGTTACATTAGAAGAGGCTGTGCCAAGCCATCTTCTTACAGATGAATATGAGTCTCTCAGCACATTATTTAGCGTTTTCAAGGTCTATGAATCGCCGTATAATGCGCTAAACATGCTGTTGGAAAGAGACTCTGTCATAGACCTTCATAAGCTGTTTCTTCTAGATAAAAGAGTCTCTGCAATAACAATACTCTACATAGTGAAGCAGATATTGAAAAAATCTAGGGTATTTTTCGAAAGCAGAATCAGTAGGATAGTGGTTCTAGACGAGCTGTGGCATCTAACTCACTATGCTGTTGACGAATTTATGAACGTTCTTGTAAGGTATAGCCGAGGCTTTGGAATCTCTCTTGCAATGGCAACTCAAAACATCGATGATTTGAAACCGTATACAGATTCCATAGTGGAGAACTGTGGAATGCTACTAGCACTTTCATCGGCTTCGCAAAGCTATTGGCTAAAACTGGCAAGGTATCTCAACCTCAGCAGAAAAGGCATAGAAAACGCTATGAGGTTTTCTAGCCAAGGCACAGGCGTGTTGAGGATATACCCACATGAAAAACCTTTTCACGTTTATCTAGATCCTTTTGATGAGTGAACCTCTATTTCTCTATCCCAAGCTCTTCATAGACCTCCTTAGGTGCTATAAGCCTTGCGCCACGGCTTGCCTCATGCCTCTTCTTAAGCTCTCTTTCCTTCTGCTTCTTCTTCCACTTGTACTTGTGTGTTCCTCTAAGACCTCTAACAGCTAGCAACCCTCTAGCCTTCCTACCAGCAGAGGTCTTGCCTCTGAAGACCCTGCCACGCTGGCTTGGATTCGCTATCCAGTTTATGTCGGGATCGCTTAGTATTGCTGGGTGGTGTGGATCTACAAGAATCACCTCATAGTATTTGTATAAACCGTCTTCGCCAACATAGTAGCTGTTGAGAACCTCTAGATTTCTATACTTTCTAGCTGCCCTCTCCTCTGCTATAAGCTGCAGGCTCTTCCTAGGCGAATGGCCATATACACCCATTCTCTTTGGTCTCCTACCAGAGTTTGGCCGCGGCTTTCTCAGACCACCTTTTCTAACTCTAACCCTAACTACGACGAATCCCGGCTTAGCTTTGTATCCAAGCCTTCTAGCCCTGTCTATTCTAGTGGGCTTCTCGACTCTTACTATCGATGGCTGTCTCCTCCACTCGACTAACCTCATCTTCATTAGTTGCCCATGCTCGCCCTCGTATGGTTTTTTCCATGCAAGAGCCATGTAATGATACATCGATTGCGCCACTAAAGCCACCTTTTTCTCTACAGCTTTTACACTGTCTATCGATAACTAGTTTTAAGCAGTAATGAAAATTAGTGCCATGGGAAGGTTTTATGCCCATACCAAAAATCTATATAGGGTTACTGGGAAAGACAAATGTCGGCAAATCAACGTTCTTCTCCGCAGCCACACTTGTCCCCACAAAAATTGAGAACAGACCTTTTGTGACCTTAGAGCCCAATACAGCAATTGCATATGTTAGAAGAACTTGTGTCCACAAAGAGCTTGGTCTCCCAAAATGCAACCCAGTATCTTCTCTGTGCATCAATGGCGAGAGGTTTATCCCTATAATTCTAGTTGACTTGCCTGGCCTAGTTAAAGACGCTCACAAGGGCAGAGGGCTTGGAAACAAGTTCCTCGACGCAATTAGACAGGCAGACGCCCTTATACACGTTGTTGATGTGTCCGGCTCTACAGATGAGGATGGAAGGCCTGTGAAGCCTGGGTATAGAGATCCCATAGAGGATGTCATGGAAATTGAGAGGGAATATGATGAGTGGATGTATGGAATAATATCCAAGGACTGGCCGCGACTGGCAAGAGCCTTGGACACCATGGGCCAGAGCCAAGTGATTGACACATTGGCTCAGAGACTCTCTGGACTATCTATAACAAGAGCTCATGTGGCTAAAGCCCTTGCTGTCACGGGGCTGGAAAACTCTAAGCCATCTTCTTGGAGAGAAGAAGAGCTTAGAATGTTTATGAAAGCTCTTAGAGAGGTTGCCAAGCCCATTGTTATCGCTGCAAACAAAATTGATGTCCCAGAGGCTAGAGACCTCTACAAAAGCCTTGTCAAGAGATTGCCGAACAGGATAATAGTGCCTGTTACAGCACTTGGAGAGCTAATGCTTAGAAGATTTGCTGAAAAAGGCTATGTTGAGTACCTTCCGGGAGACCCAGACTTTGTGATAAAGGATAGGACTGCCTTCACACAACAGCAGCTGAAGGGCTTAGAGCTTTTGAGGGAGATAATGAGAGAGTTTGGCGGTACTGGGGTTCAGAAAGCATTGAATAGCGTGGTTTTCGATGGTCTCAACAAAATTGTTGTCTATCCCGTTGAGGACGAGGATAGGTATACTGATAGCAAGGGAAATGTTCTTCCAGATGCATACCTAGTTACCAAGGGCTCTAAAGCCATAGACCTTGCGTACCTGGTTCACACAGATCTTGGCAAAAGATTTCTCTACGCAATAAACGCCAAAACCAAGCAGAGAATAGGTAAAGATTATGAGCTTAAAGACGGGGATGTGATAAAAATTGTTGCAACTGTGTAGTGAGCATATATGCAGGAAAGCGATAAGAGAAAAGCCCTGTTAACAGAAATCACATTGACGACACTATGCCATGCTACCGAGGATTGCGACAAGGTTAAACAAGCATTGCTTAACCTCATCCCACAGGATATAGCATCCTCAGCACAGATACTTGCAGACACCATGAAGGGGTTCTACGGCAACACCATCACAAGATTTGAGCTCAGAGCCCACGGCAATGACGCGCAAAAGGTTTTGGAGCACATTGCAAAGCTTCTAAGCGAAAGCGATAGGAGGTATATTATAAGCTCCCTTGAGATTAGATATGATAGGAAATCGAACAAGGTGTTTATTAGAATAGATAAGCAGAGCGCCTATCTCAAAACGCCATTTGTTTCCGAAGGCGACGACGTCGTAAAAATCGTTTTGTCTTTTTCCATGCTGAGATCTTTGGATAGTGTTAGAGAGGTTCTAGAGGAGATATTCTTTGGCCCAAAGAAGTAAGGCAAACATGCTCGTATTGTTTGATTCATGCGAAGACATTAAAAAGTACATTGATTCCGATGCCAATGCCGGGTTGATTGGCTTGGAAGAGAAGTTCTTTGAAAAATGCAGAGAGCTGCTTCCATTAATAGATGAAAACAATGTTGTATTAGTGCCAAGGAGCTTGAAGCCAGTGAGCAGAAGATCTGTTCCACATGAGTCTAGCGTAGGAGGGGTTATAACATCTTACATACCATTTGATACACAGTCAGCCCGCACACTAGCAAAAATTCGAAGGTCTAGCATCATCCTAATCACGCCCAGCACCTTGAAATATGTGGACGAGGCTCAGATAAACTTTATGAAGCAATCACATGAGCGAAAATTTCTAGAGGTTGCACTAGGGCATTTCATAAAGATGCTTGAAGAGAATGGAAAGGGGTATGCACAAGTGGAGAGGGCGTTTAGAATCCTTGGAGATGTTATTGAGAGGGCTCTGAAATACGATGTTGGTGTTGTTGTTTCCGGTGCTGTAGAGCCTTATCCCAAAACGCTTTTCACTAGCCACCTTGACTTAATACTTTTTTCGATCGGCTTTTCAAAAAGAGAGAGGCGGATGGTGCTAGAGGTCTACCCCTTTGAGATACTGAAAATGATGTTCGGTGGCTGAGCATTGGAGGTATTGCTTTTCATAGCCGTTGCACTGTCTCTGGCATCGCTAGCCACATCCATCGTCTATGCATATAAGGTTAGGAAATATGTTTCAACACTTCTAGACGAGCTCTCCCTATCGCTACTCACAAGGAGAAAGAGCAAGAGGGTAAAGAGATATGTTCTGCTAAAGTTTGTGTGCAACGATAAAACAGATTTGAAGAGTTTTGTAAACGGACTTGAAAAAACTGTAGCAAGATTTCTTGGAGAACTAGACAAAATCGACTGTAGCATAACTGTCGCATCTGTTTCAACAGCTTCTAGAAGAGCCATCATAAGGGTTGCTGGAGACTATAGATGTGTGAAAAGAGTCTTGGTAGCACTGTCTATCCAGCACATATTGTTTGATGGCTGTATAGTTGTCCCTCTGAGAACCTCGGGTCTACTATCAAGGCTAAGAAAAATGCTCTAACATCCTAGATGCTAGGACCTCAGAATAGCTATTATGCTCTCCAAGAATTTTACAGCCTTCTCAAACTCCTCTCTGCCCCTCTGAGACAACTTGTATAGGGTCTCACCATCAGATTTTACAGTCTCTAGAAGACCCTCTCTAGCCATTCTATAAACAACACTGTATATAGTTATAGTCGATGCCTTTATCCCCATATCATTCTTCAATATTTTCACAATGTCGTAGCCCTTCAAAGGCTCTTTATCCATTAGCGCCTTTGCGATGTATATCCACAGCATTTCCACAGTCAGCTTCCTCTTCAACCTTCTCACAGCTTTTGACTCCATAGAGTTTTGCACCTCTTTTCAAAGCCAGTTCTTGCCCCGAATTCTAATTAAGGTTTATATGTCTCTCTGTTTATATATCTCTGCAGAAATATTTGTGGTGAGAAATATGGTTAGAGTTGGAATTGTTGGTATTGGAAACATTGCAGCAATGTTTATCCAGGCGGTAGAGTATTATAGGAGGTATGAGAGAGAAGATGGGCTGATACACCACGTAATCGGAAATTACAGAGTACATGATATCAGATTCGCATACGCTATTGACGTCTCCAAAAACAAGGTTGGCAAAGATCTCTCCGAAGCCATATTCGCCAAGCCAAACCAGGTTCCAAAGTACATCGATGTGCCTAGAACAGGCGTTGTTGTCAGAATGGGTAGGGTTCTAGACGGTGTTGCAGAGCATATGAGAGAGGATTTTGAGCCTGCCAACGAGCCCGAGCCAAGCCTCCGCGAAATTGTAAAAGAGCTCGAGGACAACAACGTCGATGTTCTCGTAAATCTTCTTCCAGTTGGAAGTGCACAGGCATCTAGATTCTATGCAGAGGCAGCGGCAAAAGCTGGTGTAGCATTTGTTAACTGTATTCCCGAATTCATAGCCAGTGACCCAGCATACAGCAAAATGTTTGAGGAGAACAACACCCTCATTCTAGGCGATGACATAAAGGGGCAACTAGGCTCAACAATAGTTCACAGAGCCCTTGCAAGCCTAGTCGCTATGAGGGGCGGCGAAATTGTCGAGTCTTACCAGCTCAACGTCGGTGGAAACACAGACTTCAAGAACATGCTCGATCATGGCAGGCTTCACAGCAAGAAGATAAGCAAGACAATGGCTGTCGCATCCACTCAGCCAGACCCTGAGAAGATATTGGAAAACCTCTTTGCAGGTCCAAGCGGCTACATACCATTCCTCGGAAACACCAAGGTAGCATACATATACATGAAGGTGCTCGGCTTCATGGGGCTCCCAATAACAATAGATTTGAAGCTAACAGTAGACGACAAGGCAATGGCCTCTGCAATCCTAGCAGATGTTGTTAGACTGGCAAAGGCGTTGAGAGACAAGGGTGTTAAGGGAAGCCCGGACTGGGCATCGGCATTCTACTTCAAGTACCCGCCAAAACAGGCTAAAAGCGATGAGGAGGCTCTGCTCAACCTCTATCTGAAGCTTGAAGAGCTTGGAATAGACATAGAGCCTAAGAGACTCTACTTGTGGAACTATCTAAAGCAAAAGCAATAGGCTTATTACACCGCCAAGCCTTTTCCACTTTCTGCAGCAACTAGAAGAGATGATGATGCCGCTCCAAACAGTTTGCTAGACACAATATGAAGACCCCGCGACGAACTGATCAAACCACCTAGAAGATATCGCAATGCTATTACCTGTTGCTTCAATTGTGTGAGAAGTCTATGCTGTAGACAATCGATGGAAGTGTGCCGTGTATCACCCTAAGCCTCTCTATACGGGCATCGCCAAATCCTGCCAAAACCCTCTCCGCCACCTTGGTTGCCGATGTTATAAATACAATCTTTCTAAAGCTGTTCTCCCTCAGAACAGCAATAGCTTTTCTATAGAGCTTCTCCAGACCACCTGGCTTCATCCTGTAGCCGTATGGAGGATTGAACACAGCTATATCCATTTCAACTCCAAACTCGTGCTCCAAACCCCTAATCTTCGGTGTGACCTCCACCATATCCCCAGCTATGAATATCGCAGAGTCGTCTACACCAGCATTCTTCGCATTTATTACAGCGCCCTCCACAAACCTCGGGTTTATGTCCACCCCTATATGTATCCTCTCCCACTCAATCAAGCTCTTCATACACAGCCTATCTATTTCATCTACTACCTGTGGGAAAAGCCTGTCCAGCATGCCGAGGTCTATACTCCTCCTCGCTATACATGGGATCTCCACACCCTTGCTAGCTAGAGCAGCCTCAATAACAACTGTTCCCCCACCACACATAGGGTCGTACAACCCGTCCCCAGGTCTCCAACCCGCTATTCTAAGCATCGCAGATGCTATTGTGCTTTTTAGTGCAGCTGGATGGCTGAAAACCCTATACCTTCTCCTGTGGAGAGATTCTCTCGTAAGCGAGATTGCCACAACCAGTCTACCCCCATTGAGTTCCACATAGACCTCGACATCAGGCTCATCAAGATTCACCCTAAGCCTAACACCCTTCGCCTGCATATAACTATCTATCACAGCCTGCCCCGCCACCCTACCTATATCAATACTCGTAAAACTGTGCTCGCCAATCCTCTCAGGTCTTATCGCAAAGGATTGATTGGGATCTATAAACAATGTGAAGTCTATGTCCCTAACGATTTTGTATATCTCATCAAGCGTAGAGACATTGTCTGCAGACTCTACGATATAATATATGTTGTTTGCAATACGAGAGCGAAAAACGTTTGCAAGATTAGCCCCATCAACATCTATGAATACCCTGCCACTCGACTTTTCGAGTATATGGGCACTGGCAAGCTCCTTGAGTTCCTCGGCAAGAACCCCCTCAAAACCTGTATCAGACGTGACCAAAAGCTTCAAGAGACCCACCATAGTTTGTCAGACAGCCACCGCAACCTCATCACTCGGTAGCGGTCGGGATTGACATCATCCAAAAGCTGTTTTACTCCAACAAGACTAATAAGTATAGTTGCCTAGAGGCTCTATCTACACGAGATTATTTTCGTGCCCACAGCCTCCCCCGAGAGAATCTTCTCAAAGTTTCCGGAGTCAAACCCGTTGAAAACGACAACCTCTATACAACTTCTTTTAATGACCTGCACAGCTATGGGATCCAAAAGCTCGTAGCCTCCAGCCTCAAACCTCTGGCTCATAACCTGCTCAAGCACATCTATAGATATGCTGTCAAATCTCTTTGCATCTGGAAATCTCTTCGGATCTTTATCATATACCCCATCCACATCAGTTGCATAAAGCATTCTCCTAATCCCAAGCGTCTCAGCGACCACAGCCGCAACAGCAGCTGTTGACTGCCCCGGCTGAAGACCACCAACAACAACGACTTTGCCAGTGCTCCAAGCCCTCTGCACATCCTCTATACTCCTAGGTATGGGAACATATGCGTAGTCTCCAAGAGCATATGCAAGCAAAAGCGCATTGATACGCGCAATCTCGATTCCAATCATATCTGCTTGCGCATTATTCAGCCCCAATGCTCTTGCACATCTTATGTATGTCCTAGCCTGCTGCCCACCACCAACAACGACAGCAATCCTCCTGCCACTATCAACAGCTCTTATAATAGCTTGCACATACCTCTCGATAAGCTCTGGGCTATCTGGATTCACAATCTTTCCAGATAGCTTTAACAAGACCTTTTCTCCAGCCATACCACACACATCCACATACTTCTAGAGTTGCATACCTCTATAGGAATATAAAAGCTTTGAGATCTGGAGAAACCACTTGGATAACTATCTACATGATCTATACACCATACTATATAATCAAAGCCAATACCGTTGTATCGATGATTTGCATACATATAATACAATCTCGTAATGCAACTACGAATAAATTTGTCTGTGCATTGTTCGATACACTAGTATATCGACTAGATTAGTAGCTAATACTCAAAGATCATTCTATTGCTTTACAAAAAATACATTCAATTGAAATGACATAGCCTCTGGCCTTGGGATCTGAAGCAAGAAAGCTATATCAAACGGGTTATAGCCCAAGACATTAAAATATCGAAATATGCTGAATATTATGAGAATTACTAACATAATGAAGTGTTATGATGATCAATATTGAAATATGTACACTATCTGTATTGAAATAAAGCGAACCAGTTGGTGTATAGGTAAGTCGATCAGCTGGTACACCTAGTAGCTAGTTATCTAGCTATCCCCAGAACCACCTCAACTAATTTGGAACCCTAAACGCTTTGAGCTAGTAGCGTGGCATCTAGCACTTGTAAATTAGCGTTTTTGAGACATTTGTTTTGCAACTGGATTTGATAAGGAATTGATTGGAGCTGTTCATGCGATGTTTCCAATTTTGAGATAGAGGAAAACAGCGTATATACACCCCATGCAGCATATAGACTCTATTGGATTTCATCAGCCTATGGAGTCTCGTAAAACTGCTTAACTTTACTGGCTGAAAGTTAAGCACCACTTAACTACACCATCAACCAGCAAAAGCCCCACAAAACCCGCAGGAAATCTTCACAGACTCTCATCAGCTTCATCAAACCTAAGGAGAGTCTTGAGCCCAAGATGGTACTCTCAGAGATGTTTGTATCCAAACCAGCCCATGCACATCTCCATAGATCAATTTTCATTAAAAGATATATATACCAGACCTGCTAGCCACAATACGTAGGGTAAGAAATAGTTAGTAAGATGGCTATGGATGGATTTGTATGAGCATAGATTCAGAGCAAAGCACTATTCCACGGAACTATGTTTTTGGTGACGAGGTTCTAGATCAGCTGCTTGCAGGGGGTATAGAGCCGGGGTCTCTGATACTGGTTCTCGGGCACCCTGGTGCGGGAAAATCAACTTTTGCTACACGTATAGTCTTCGAGAATGTTATGAGGTATAACATAAAAGGTGTTTATCTGAGCTTTGCTGAGACAAAAGCCAAGTTCTACTCCTATATGAGGAGATTCAACATAGATCTGGAGCTGGCAGAGAAGAAACAGCTGTTCGAATTTGTGCAAATGCTTACTATGAGCGGGAAAGACCTTCTAGACTTTACTGTTTCGACCTTGGGCCAAAAGGTTCTTGGTGAGGGCTACTCGATTGCTGTTGTAGACTCGATAACACCGATACTAAATGTTCTGACAACAGATGAGGCTAGAGCGTTTCTACACTCAACGCTATACAACCTAGTGTCTAACACCAACGCTCTTCTCATCTTGATTGCTGACCTCCCATTTGCAGTAGAGACAGTTGATTTGAGGGGTCTTGAGTTCATAGCTGATGCTGTATTTGTTTTTAAGACAAGGATTGAAAAAGGATTGATACACAGATTCATGGAGATTAGAAAGTTTAGGGGAAAACCAATTCCAATGGCTGAAATACCGTTCTCCATAGAGGACGGCAGAGGTGTAAGAATGTTGCTATCGCCAACAGTGATACAACCACCATATACAGCCTCTGTAACAAGCTATAGCGATGAGTGTAGCAACTTGGTTTGGAGAGGGCTTGCCTCTGGAAGCTATGTAGGTGTGGTAGCAACATGTAACGTTATACCATTAACATTTTGGGCACTTCTAGCAAGAATTGTCTTTAGCTATGGAGCAAACTATGGGATTATATCATTTAGAGACTCGCCAGAGAACATAAAGAACATTCTACGCAATGCTGCTGGCCTCATGAAAATACCGCCACACTACATTTTGAATAAGGCGGCATTCATTGAAAGTATTCATCCTGCTGCATATTCAACACAGCAGCTAGAGACCATTATACGCAATTACATTGATAGCAATATCCAGATCCTTGTATTAGATGGAATCGAATCTCTATATCTATACTACGACCCTATACTTGTTGACAGAATGCTCAAATCCATATCGATGTACGTCAAATCCAGCCCGTCAGTAATGTTTGAGCTTGTGGACAACATATACACACAGTCACAAACAATGCGATACGACATTATACACAAGATTTTATGTGATCAGGAGAAGCTTCTACACAGCGCCACAACCACAAGGACATCAACATCCTATCTAAGAACCCCAAGCTACATAGTAAAGGTGTATGATGATGACCTAGCTAAATGCATTGAAACACATCCTTTCACCGTTCCATCAACTTCTCAAAGTGGCTGAAGATAATGCCAGACGTGTATTATGAAGTTGAAGATAGTGAAATATATGTAGTTAAAAAAGAGCAGAAAGAGCCTCTAGCCCTGCTGGGCGTAACTTGGGTTGGTTTCGAGCTTCGTAGCCATGTTGTAGGAGGGCTCCATATCAGAAACTGGCTTGAGATACTGCAAACGGTGAAAGACCTTGGCTTCAACGCGATAAGAATACCGTTTTGCTCTGCCTCTGTCAGACCAAGGGTTTTTCCACATATTCGCTCGATAAACTACGCTCTTAACCCAGATCTCCTAGGTCTGGACTCTCCCACAATACTAGAGAAGATCATTGCAAAAGCAGCTGAGCTTGGCCTCTACGCGCTTCTGAATTTCCATAGCATCAGCTGTGTTGTTATGGAGCCTCTTTGGTACACACCATTGTTTAGTGAAGAGGATTTCATATCCACTTGGGTTTCCATTGCAAAAAGATATGGGAGATACTGGAATGTCATAGGTGCAGAACTCCTCAATAATCCGCATGGTAGAGGCCCTAGACAGGAGTACTATACAAGAGGAGATTCAGCTACTTGGGGTGTTGGCAATACCAAAACAGATTGGAACTTAGCCGCTGAGAGAGTGGGCAAGGCGATCTTAGAGGTTGCTCCCCACTGGCTGATAGTTGTCAAGGGCACTCAATTCACGAATCCCAAATCAGATGATGTGAAGCACTACCCAGACTCTACATATTGGGGCGAGAATCTCAGAGCGGTGAAAGACTATCCAGTTAATCTACCGAGAAACAAGCTGGTGTACGGAGTAAATACCTATGGCCCTGACATGTATGTCCAAGACTATTTCAACGATCCAAGCATCTTCCCGGAGAATCTCCATGTCATATGGGATCAGAACTGGGGCTATGTCAAAAAGCAACTGCGATACCCCGTGGTCATAACTGAGTTTGGTGGTAAGTGTGGCGATGGCGATCCCAGGGATGCTGTGTGGCATGAGAAATTCATTGAGTATCTAATTGAAAATAACTTTTGCCAGTGGTTCTATCTAGCGCTGAACCCCGAGCATGTTGAAACAGGTGGTCTTCTGAAAAACGATTGGAGAACTGTTAAAGAGAATAAATATGCTCTTTTGAAGAGGCTTATGGAGTATTGTAGAAGCAGGTATTCAAAGGCATAGAAAATACCTATAACAATTAGCTATGTTTCTATATCTTCAAAGTCTATGCTATATCTAAGTATTGCTATGATCCCCCCAAGCATCTTCACCCTCTCCCCAGGTGGCGACCTACCCGGAACTATAACTACTGCACCACCCTTCTCCACAACATTTCTTAGAATTGCCTCAACCTTCTCTCGATTCTCATCAAATCCCGCAAGCATGTCATCAACCACAAGAAGCTTCTCAACAGCACCTATACTAGCAGCAAGCTCCACATGGCTAAGCCCATATGCAACCCTATTAATATCTTTTGCAATGAGGTAATCAAATTCCTCAAGAATCCTAGACGCTTTCTCTATCGAGGAGTCTCTAATAATATTTCTAACAACATCTCTGTTTAGAAGTTCTTGAAGTCCCGCATACCCCCCATTAGCAACAGTATCCAAAAAAACCTTTATCCCACTATCCAGCGAGGCTATAGCGTCCCTCACCTTATTTTTCAAACTTCCTGGAGATGCCACAACAACAGCCTCAACATTATATCTGTGAGCAGCCTCAATAATTTTCTTAGCAAGCTCTGAAACAAGCTCTTTTTCAGCAGCCTCAAAATATTCATCGCTTAGAGGAAGAGAAACATTTCTCGAATCCAGAATCTTCATACCCTGCATCTGAAGAACTGCTATAGCATATTCATCGAAATCAACAGCCACGAGCATGACATTCAATGGCCTAACAATCTTCATAACCTCGTCTAAGACCCTTGGATCCCAAAAAACCTTTTGAACAGTAATCTCATCGCCAACACCAACAGAGATTGTGTGGTGAGATCCCTTAACACCAAACCTATCAGGACCTTCAACAACTATCCCATGAATCCTAAGCCTATTTGTAAAAGGCTGAAACTCCATCTTCTCAACCCTCACAGCCAAGATCATAGGTATCCTTCTCTTCTCATCGCCAATGCTAACATCCCTCGAAGTCCTAGCCCTAACAATATCACCTCTAGATATAATCATACTCAGAATCCATAAATCATCAAAACTATCAATACTAATACTTAAAACACCATCCCTATAATCCAAAACCTCTAGTCTCATCACATACCACACAAAGATAAAAACGGTGCACGGCCCCCACTATATGGATGTGTATTGTCTATACAAGCCAACCACACCATACCTCCCCCCGTAGACCCGCGAACGTCGACGGCCGGGGGTTAGGCTGCTCCCTTCCGGGCCTGACCGTCCCCCCGTTAGGATGGTAGCCACCTCCCTACAGAGATGGCCCCATCCACCGTCGACCCCACGGGGCGGGGCTCATAGCGGTGTGGTTGGCTTGTATAGACAATACACATCCATATAGCGGGTTACTGGCTCCCGCATTCGCCCATTTCGGGTCTGGGGGAGGGCGAGCCCCCCGAGCCCTACCCGTGCACCGTTATAGCATTGTGTTTGTGGGCTAATAAACTTTATATGTGGTTTAAGAATCAATACTTTGTCTAGCTAATAATTCATGTGATAGTCAAATAGGTTTAGTCTCAATAATGTTGATACTGTGTATTCTGATTTGGTTTCCATTTGCCTTTACGCCATGTTTTTAAGCTTGTTTTCTTCTTATCTCTTTTTTCGGTGGTTTGAATGGCCTGTACAAAGCCTGTTAAAGTTAAGCTGCCTGATGGTGGGGAGAAGGAGCTGGTTCCAAAGAAGGTTTGGAGCCTATCTCCAAAGGGTAGGAAAGGAGTTAAGATAGGGCTGTTCCAAGACCCAGCATCAGGAAAATACTTCAGAGCTAA
>JAUQPB010000001.1:0-771149 GCA_030550585.1 Thermoproteota archaeon
TGGAGGGCTACGACGAGCCAGCCAAGCTGGATCCACTTTCAATTCCATTTATCGGATTCTTCGGGGGGACAAGATGCCGGCGATCAGGGTGATGCCAGAGAGCTTTCAATTCCATTTATTGGATTCATACACTGTGTCGGTTATGAGGAGCTACTTTGGTAGCGTATATGGCTTTCAATTCCATTTATTGGATTCCTGTAGATGTCTGTTCCTAGGTCTGCGAGCTTTGCAAGTAGGACCTTTCAATTCCATTTATCGGATTCCACAACACCACTCATAGCATTCATAGTCAGGTTTATCATGGAATCTTTCAATTCCATTTATCGGATTCGGAAAACCTGCCGAAAATTGTGAGCGAGGCTGTAAGCATCTGCAGAACACTTTCAATTCCATTTATAGGATTCTTCGTCGCTTAGGTGCCAGTCCTCGTCGAGCTCGTAAATGATGAACTTTCAATTCCATTTATCGGATTCTTGTATCGGGCTATGTAGCAGTAGACAAAACAGTCTATGACAACTTTCAATTCCATTTATCGGATTCCGATGATCATGGCAACGACAATACACACTTTATGCAGAAGAACTTTCAATTCCATTTATCGGATTCCCCGCAAGAACTTGAGTTAAAGTTGAATTTCGGCAGATTAGAACTTTCAATTCCATTTATCGGATTCCTTTGAAGCCATGCTAAGATCTCTTATTGTCGATAGGATCGCCTTTCAATTCCATTTATTGGATTCAAAACCAAATTTGTTGACGACCCATTTTCAGAGGAGCTTATGCTTTCAATTCCATTTATTGGATTCTGTGCTTGGTTCTCTTGTTTGAGAGTCTCCATTTGCGGATTCGAAGCAGTTCAATATACTATGTGTTGAATCTGGTATAAAAGCTTTTAAGCAAATTAGCGTTAATCGCCATGCGATTGCCATAAAACATCAATGATCTGAAGAGACCATAGCTGCAATACAGCTATTGCAATGAACACCATAAAGAGTTTTGAGAAGGAGTTGACAAAATTGCATACACAGAGATTGTTCTCACGAAGTGATAAAAGCTTTTAAAGCCCTTAAATATCTTTGCAAACCCAGCACTGCATGTACAGAATATGGAAAGAGATGAAAGATTTAAAACTCTATTGTTTTGTGTGGACTGGAAACCTATGTGGCTTGGGACTTTGTTTTTAGAAAGTTTTTGTTGTGTTCTCTCTTTCTAGATGTTTTGCACAATCTATAGGCCTTGAAATCAGCGTCATTGGTGTAGAGGTTTGTTTGATGAAAATGGTTTTGTCTGATGCTCGGCTGGCTACAGGTTTTAGTAGCATCTTTTCTTTGTGGCAATGGCTCTTTGCATATTGTTGTTTTTAGCTGGATTAGCATTCTCTATGAGGACACCCATGGCTTTCCTACGCTATCTATAGACTATTGCAAGGGGCCTCTTCTCAAAGGGCATACCGATTATCTATTGCTAGGCTTGTGTGGAGTGTTGTCTCAGCTGGCAATGATGTGACTCTCTTCGCTCTAAGCCATAGTTTGTAGCAAATCTTCTACCTATTTGCTATCCACCTGGGTTTGAGCATTCACTACAACACATTCTACAGCTCCATCAGCAGGCCGACAGCTGCAAACCATTTTTCAATTATCTGGCACTGGAAAACGCAGCCGAAACCTATAAGATCTTGGAGTGTGAAGAGTTGCTGGAGTGGCGCTAGATCCGAGCAGCCTCGTCGCGGATCTGTCCGACGACACTCACTATCCGCTGCCCCGTCCCTGCTCTACAAATTGTTTTCGAAGCGTGTAAGCAGCGGGGCCAAGCTCTTGGGCTTTCGTGCTTATATCTGTGGAAGAGGAGGTGGGGGCAAGGCAGCCTCTTAGACAATATGCAACTACAATACCGTTGTTTGTCATATATTATAGAACTGTTTTGGAGACGAATTCTCAACTCCTTTTTGAGCGATACATATATATACCCCCACTGAATAGTAGTATGCTTGGTGGCGTGGAAATGGGTAAGGTCCATAAACCATTCATTGTGCTATTCATAACCGCGGTGTTGTCTCTGGCAATAGCTTTGCCAGCACCGTTGATCACAGTTCGTGCAGCAAATCCCAGTGTCACAGATTCAGATAATGGTGTGTGGAGTGTGGGTGCAATGTATATAAATGCCTATAGTAGTTGCCAATGCTCGGCAAATGACCTCCAATGCTGTGACGATGCCGCATCCTATATACTTACACTCCCTGGCTTCAGACAAGGCTTTCTGCTAGCTGACGGAGCTGTCACGGATTTGGCACTAATAGACAAAACCTATGGAGGGGCTGACGATGTTTATGCCGATAGCGTCGACCTCCTTCTATTTGCTGGTCATGGAGATGTAGACAATTTGTATGTATGTAACTCGAGGTTCGGCTGTTGTGTCACACCTTCTATGATGCGTCTTGGAGACAAGGATTTGGAGTGGTTCATAGTAGATTCCTGCAAGGCGTTGAAGAGTATGTATGATGATTTGATCAACTCCCCGTGGATTAAAGCGTTCAAGGGGTTGCATGCTGTAGCCGGTTTTGCAACAACGGTACCTGATGTCGATGCCACATATGTATGCATCTTCTCATGGTGTTTCAGAACGGGCTACGCATGTGGGTTGAGAGAGAAATACTTTGTCAATTATTTCTCAAGCGGCGAAACCTTTGCTACAGCATGGCTCAAAGCTACAAAAGAAGCTCTTAGCTACGTAGGCTTTGAGGAACCAATTATATCGTGTGTCTTCGGCCCTTGGGACGACAAAACACAGAGTTATGGCATTTACGATGCTCCATACAAAGGATATCTAACAAATGATGTGTATAGCCCGGTGTACTTCATGGGCATGTGCACGACCATTGGCTAGATATGGTGGGTGGGCCCATGAGAAGACTCCTAACATTTGCACTTATAGCCGTGGTCGCCATATCGATTATCCTAGTTGTCCTGAACAAAGCTGGCTTTAACCAAGAGCAGGGAGTTGTTATAGCAGTTCAGGACCCCACATACAATTTTGTGAAGATAAAGCAGCAAAGTTTCTATATACTCCAGGTAGATGAAATGAGTTTAGATGAGGACTTTGCCAAGGACCTTGGTGCTGCGCTGAACATCAGTATAGACAAGTCGTTTTGTTCGCAGGGTTCTCCAACTGTGTGTAGAAAGTATGACAGTGTCAATAGGTTTGAACATGTGCTGAAGTTTGATAGGCTGGGGAGGATCGAATACTATATCAACTGGCTATCCCCGGAGATACCCTTGGTGCCGGGTAGAGAGCCTCCAGCGATTGCTCAAATAGATGAGAGTAGGGCTGTAGATATTGCTACAAGGGTTTTAAGAGAAGTGTCTCTGGTGTTAAGTAGAAGAGGGTTTAACGTTAGTGGATGGAGCTTTAATCCAGTTTACAAGAATGTTTCAATGGAATTCATATTTGCCGATGTTGAGAAAGGTGTTGCATATAAAATCCCTGGGAGAGTGCAGGTGGTGTTCAATGCTAGCTATGCAGGCATCCCAGTAATGGGGCGGTACTACGTTGAGATATCACTCTACAGCCTGAAGCCCGTGGATCTAGAACTCGACATGTTTAACTTTAGACCTGTAAAAAAGATTGACTCAAAAAACGTTCTCCCAGTCGATGCAGCTATAAAGAAGCACATCAATATGTCACTAGTTAGAATTGTGGCTAAAAGAGATGTAAAGGTATTGAATGTAACGCACATCGACATGGTTTACAACATAGTTAATGTGGGTGGCAAGGTATATGCCATTCCATTCTATAAAATCAGGCTCCTCGGAATAAACGCCACATTCTATGTGCCAATAGCTGAGGATGAGGCATTGCAAGAGATATCGAAAAAGATGGCTGAGCAGCAACAGAAAATCGAGAAAATTGTTATTGATCCAAAGAATGTGAATAGAATTGTTATAAAGGCTAGAAACAACAATACCGGCGAAATAAGTGTGGTGACCGTGGTGGAGCCGCAGCTCATAGAAAAGATAGTAAATAGTGTGGCAGACACAATCGCTTCAAAGATAGCAGAAGGCAATTTCAACATCACCCTCAGCGAAGATGAGGCGTCTACACTTCTAAACAAATCCGATAGCTACATCTTGATAGAGCTGAAAAACCCGATTGTAGCTAAAGCTGGCATCGACCCAGTAGAAAAGATTCTGACAGCTGACATCACTACCAGTGTATCTGAATCCGATACAGGGACAGCTAGCAAAATAGATATGTATACATGTTTAAAGACTGTACACGGCAACTGGGTATGTGCGCTTCGCAGCCTACTTATATATCCTAGACACTAATATAATTGAATATATTTTTACATTCATTAACCTGACAGCGGGTTCTGCAGACCCTAGCCCCCGGCCTTCGGCTATGGTGGAGGCTGTGTCCGGCCATGTCTTCCCAGAGACATAGCTGTTGGCATGAGTTGAAAGAAATTTTGGATTGGTTTAAGGGAATTCACAGCCTGCTGTGTAGGCCCTTAGCACATCTCTTATACTGATTATGCCAAGCAGCCTATTATACTCGTCTACCACAGGCATGTGTCTAATACCCTTTTCAAGCATTTTTATTGCTATTGCGGCAATGTTGTCTGTTGGATATGCCGAAATAACATTTGTTGTCATAACATTTTTTATTGGTGTGTTTATGTCTATGCCTAGAGCCACCACCTTCACAAGATCCCTCTCTGTAAATATTCCGATAACTCTATTGCTTTCATCTACAATCAGTACGCTACCTATGTTTTTCTCGCTCATGATCTTCGCCACATCCTTTATGCTTGCTTCGGCGCTTGCCGTAACAACTTCAGTTCTCATAATATCTTTTACACTCATTTTATCTCACCAACTCGATATTTTAGCTACACTCGTCTATAAGCTTATATCTGGAAATAGACAAACAATGTTTTAGCGCATTTAGCTAGCCTCTAAATCATTACTCAAACAAGTTACATTGTTAGACCATATCTTTGAGAATCGTGTATTGCAAGGTGTTTTGGCTTTTTGTGTTCGAATCTTTCTTGGGGTGCTTTATAGCTGGTCTATAATTGCTTTGTCTATAGGGTACAAATTAGATTTGTTGACAGGCTCTTGTAGAGAACCTTTATTACTTATGTTGCAAAATGACCTATGGATAATAGGGTCGATGGTCAGAGCCATGGCTCTAGCATGCATTGGTGCATGCAGTTCTAGAGGGTCTTGTGTGACAGATGTGGAGGTCGTTTCACTCGATTCACCGAATTTGGGGGTTCAGACTGGTTTTGCTAGCTATGTAGATAAGAGGCGTTTTCTCCTGTCTTGGGGTGGTTGTTTTGGGTGGATCTGGTGAGAGGAGTGGTATTGGAGCTCTGTTGGCCGGTGTTAGACTGCTGTTCAACAACCCTATTGCGCGTGCTATTCTGAGGGCGGCTACAGCTGAGTCTTGTTGCATGTATGGGGATAGATGTGTAAGCGCTTCTGCGATATACCATGCCCTGTCTATGTATGTTGGCGAGAATGTTGTATGCCCTGTCGCAACTAGGTTTGTGGGGGCAATAATCGATGGCATTATAGATGTTGGTGTGAAGCTTCTTAGAGGCAGAGAGGAGGATGTTGTCGAAGCCCTTAAAGACCCTGCTGTAAGACGTGGTGTTGCAACTGTGTTGAAGGGACTGGGGCTATACGGTGTGACAGTCCCACAGAAACTGCCGGCACCGTTCATGATAGTGTGGAACTTCACCAACATGTGCAACCTTAGATGCAAACACTGTTACCAGAGAGCCGACAAGCCACTGCCAAATGAGCTTAGCTTGAAGGAGAAGATCATGGTCGTTGACCAGCTCGACAAAGCTGGCGTTGCAGCAATAGCTTTGAGTGGTGGAGAGCCAACAATACACCCACACTTCTATATAGTGCTACACGAAATAGCTTCGAGGGGTATGTACACAGCTGTTGCAACAAATGGGTGGGCCTTCGCAGATATGGAGAGAATTGAGAAGGCAAAGAAGCTTGGGCTAAGATATGTCGAGGTCTCTGTCGACAGCGCAAATCCTGTGAAACACGACGAGTTTAGAGGGGTTAGAGGCTCGTGGGAAAGAGCTGTCAAAGCACTTGAGAACGCTGTGAAGCTGGGGCTGAACCACGCCATGGCCGTCACAATAACTAAGATGAACATCGACGAGGTTGACGATATTCTCGACCTTGCTGAGAGCATTGGCGTTAAAAGGGTTGTCTTCTTCAATTTTGTGCCGACTGGGAGAGGAGAGGAGAACAAACACCTTGACCTAGATCCAATAGAAAGAGAGGAGTTTCTCAGAACAATATATAGAGAAATGGGTAGGAGAAAGCTGGAGATACTGAGCACAGCACCACAATATGGGAGGGTAGCTCTACAGCTAAGCGGGGGGAGAAGCATGGCACCAACACACTTCTATGTAGGTGGCGACCCAGTGGTAAAGGCAGTCGCAGAGTTTGTTGGTGGCTGTGGGGCTGGGAGGATATATGCAGGGCTCCAGCCAGACGGAACGCTCACACCATGTGTATTCATGCCGATACCCGTAGGCAACCTGAGGGAAAGGCCATTCTGGGAAATCTGGGAGAACACCCCACTATTCAAAGCATTGAGAGATAGAGACAGGCTCAAAGGGTTCTGCTCAAAATGTCCATACAGAAACGTGTGCGGAGGGTGTAGAGCAAGAGCATACGCATATTTCGGAGACCCACTAGCACCCGACCCAGGATGCATATACAACATGAGGTACTGGAAAGAGATAGCTAGAGAGCCTCAGGAAAGTAGACATCAATATCAGTTGTTGCAATTGAGCCCAAAAACGATATTGTAAAAACCCTCTATACAGCACCATCAGCATCTAAACCCATATCCTATAAATAAATTTTTTAGGTACTTAATCATATTACATACCTGTGTGGATATTGCTATGCAACCAGATTTTGTAGAGGCCCTAACCATTTTATCTATCCTAGTACCTATTCTATCGACTCTTGGCGGCATTACCTACTGGCTTGGCAAGAAATTTGCAGAAATAGACCACAGGTTTAGAGAGATAGACCATAGGTTCAAAGAGATAGACAGAAGATTTGAGGAAATAGACAAGAGATTTGAAGAGATAGACAAGAGGTTTAGAGATATCGATGAGAGATTCAAAGAGATGGAAAAGAAGTTTGATGAGCTTAAGGGATACATAGACATGCGGATTACTAGACTTGGAGAAGCATTTAGATCCTATCAAGAGTTTTTCATTGAGTATCTAGCATCACAAGATCTGTTAAAGCCTCTTGAGGCATCTATGCTGAAAAACGAGGCTATGAGGATAATTAGGCTTGCTACCCCCAATCCAATATCAAAAGAGGAGTGGAGAAGGATAAAAGAGCTTCTAGAAAAAGACGAGCTAACACTTGAAGAGGCTCTCGAACTTAGAGAACTTGCTAGAAAGGTAACCGATGAATATGGTGAAAGACCAGAGGCTTGGAAGTTACATGCATACGCCTCTTTAATGGTCGGATACGCTTTGAGAAAGATGAGGAAAGAGGAAGAGAAAAGGAAACAGGAAGAGAAGAAAGGCGGGTAGAACCTAAAACTTATTGTAGTACTTGTTATTGGCAACAATGCTGTTTTGAAAAAGGATGAACTGCTTCAAAAACTTTACGAAGCTAACCAATAAAAATTTCATTTGTAGAGAAATGTTCAATCTCAATAAAAATAAGGTGTTTTTGGTGCAGTACAAAATATGATTTATGATATTATTAGTAGATTTGCTGAGTGTGGTGGTATTGTTAACACTTCTCTTGTTTGTGGCACTCTCTCCTCTATTCTGACTCTGTTTGGCTCTTCGAATGTGTTTTTATCGTCTATGGAGGATCCCGCCACATACCTGTGTATAATTGTTGATGGCTCTAGGCCTTTTATGTGCAGGTGTATCTCGGCTTCTTCCTCTGGATGCCTGTTAACGATGTAGAGATACATTTTGTTGTCTACCCTCACTGCAGAGGCGTCTATGTATGGAACTAGCATGTCCAGCTCTTCTGATCTATATGTTGGTGATGCCACATATGTTGCAACTACATCACCCTCCCTAGTCTCTGAGTATAGTCTAAACACAAGGTATTGTGGTGTTAGAAGAATTCTATCGTCTTTCGTTAGCATCAGTGGCAACACATTTACTGTTTGCGCAAATGTTGCTATTGGAACTATTTTCGATAGTCTCTGAAGAGCGTTTAGCACAAGCGCTGTGAACACAGCGTCTTTAACGCTTGTTATCTGCTCTAGATATGGGGGCTGCGCCTCCGGATACCACACATTCCACTCGTCGAATGCTATCCTTATATCCCTCTTTATATTGTATTTCCGCTTGGTCTGCTGAACAACGTTGTATATGCTCTTCAGGTTCTCCTCTATCCGTATAGGCCATGCAACAAGGTCTTCATATCTCTTCCCCTGCCTATCTGCAAATATGTATGTGTGTATAGATAGATAGTCTATGTAGTCGCCAGCTATTCTAATCATGTCTATGTTCCACTCTGGGTCGTAGTCAACCCCAACGGCGACAAGCTTTATTGTTGGGTCCACCCTCCTCATATGGTCGGCAAACTGAACAGTTCTCCAACCACATTCCTCAGCATCTCTACAGAAGCCGACCTGCCACCTACCATATAATTCGTTTCCAATGCCCCACAACCTAACGTTGTAAGGCTCTGGATGACCATATTTCCTCCTGAGATTAGCGTAGTATGTATCCTTTGTAGAGTTGCAGTATTCGACCCATGCAGCAGCCTCCTCAGGAGTCCCATTACCGGCATTGACAACTATGTAGGGCTCTGCACCAACAAGCCTAGCCCACTCAACAAATTCGTCGGTTCCAAACTCGTTTGGCTCGACCTGCCCCCAAGCCAAGTCAAATCTCTTTGGCCTGCTCTCCCTGGGTCCAACACCATCGAGCCAGTTGTATTGGGAAACAAAGTTTCCGCCAGGCCACCTAACAACAGTGGGCTTAATGGCTTTGACAGCCTCTAGAACATCGAGTCTAAAGCCCCTTAGATTTGGTATGCTAGACCTCTCCCCAACCCATATACCACCATAGATACACCTGCCAAGATGCTCTATAAACTGTCCATAGATTCTCTTATCAAGTTGCGATACAATCGATGAGGCGTCAAGATAGACATCAGATTTAATCATAGCTCTATCCACCAAGCTACATGCAAAAGAAAGAAGCTTAAAACTATATTGTTAGACAATTCTAGGCAACAATGCTTTGAAGTCGCAATAGCATATAAGTTTTCTAAGGGTAGGATTTTTGCTGAGGAGCTAGGTCTGCTATGAGCATCGACATCTTGATATCTACGATATCGTCTATCGCTGCTATAGTAGCCTCTGTAGCGTCTCTAGCTTATTGGCTTGGCAAGAAATTTGCGGAAATAGACCGCAGGTTTAGGGAGATAGACAGAAGATTTGAGGAAATAGACAAGAGATTTGAAGAGATAGACAAGAGGTTTAGAGATATCGATGAGAGATTCAAAGAGATGGAACGCAGGTTTGAGTCTTTAGAGAAGAGGGTTTCGGGAGTTGAGGAGAGGATTGCAAGACTTGAAAACAGCCTTAGACAGTTCTCGGAGGTTTTGATAGGTTCTCTAGAGGTTAAGGGTGTGTTTACATCGACTGAGGCCACAGCTCTGAAGAACCTTGTCAAGGCTTTGATACCTATTCCAAGCTCTAAGTACTACACTAGAGAGGTTTATGAGAGGTTGAAGCGGTTGCTCGATAAGGATTCCAATGAATATACCATGGCCGATATATACGAGTTGGAGGAGATAGCAGATCTAATAGAGAAAGAGGGTTACGAGTCAAAGAGGAGAGAGCTCATCGACTATGCATGGAAGCTTAGATACTTTGCTATGGTGGCCAAGGTAGTGTTTATATATCCAAAGCTCAGAAAGCTTGCAGAGCAAGGAAAGAACATGATAACGCCGTCGTAATCCATGTTAAATTGCTTAGCTACAGGTGTTTCCACAGTGTTAGTGGCGAGATTTTCGATGGGTCTGGCCTTAGCCGCCCAGCCCTAATCCTCTCCAAAGCCTTTGTGAGAGGCTCTGCATCGAGTGCCACTGTTGTGTATAGAGCTGCTAAAGCGCTCCACCTCCCCCATACCCTTGTATACTCCCTCTCGACACTCTTCTCATCTATTTTATAGACCTCTGCAACAATTCTTCTAAGCCACCTATCTATAGGCGGCTTCGAGTAGTCTCTAAGCGAGAGTGCTAGTGCTAGTCTCGAGGTGTATTCCCCCACACCCCTAATGCTTAGTAGCTCCCCCTCAAGCTCCTCAGACCCAACATCAAATCCATTCAAATGCTGCTTCCCTGCAAACAGCTTCGCCAATGCAACAACAGTTTTTGCTCTATAGCCAAGACCAGCATCTAAGAGCATGTCCATGCTATTCTCATTTATGTTTGAAGGGCTTGGAGGAACATATGTTTCAATACCTTCGACAGAAACCCTCTTCCCAAAAACCCTTATGAAATTGTAAAACATTTTCCACCCCTGCCTAAAACTAGCGTTTTGCTGGCAAACACCTATGACAGATGCTATCCATGGCTGGGAAGCCCTTATGTGCATACCATACAACGTTTCTAGAGATGGCGAGAGTAGAGGGTCTTTAGCCACTATACCGTAAAACTCTGTCAAGTTCTCCACCAAACCAAGAACGTGCTCAACTATTTTGCCGAGCCCATCAACACCCTCCAACCTCCTATTCTTGGATACGTAGACCCGGGCCTCGATCTCGCTACCCAAATCAGCAAGAACAATAATAGCGTCTTCCAATGGGACTAGAAGCCTCTTGCCGTTGAACCAAAAAGAGAAGTTGTATACAGAGGCCGTCAAGAAGAAGCTGAAGTCTTTGGGCTTCTTAAAAACGAGCTTATCGAAATAGACAAGCTTTTCTGCGGACATTGTTATACACCTAGGTCTAGGTTGTGTATTATATGAAGTCTGCCAAATCTGTGTTCTATTTGTTGTATCTACCTCTCTTTCCTCCTTATAGACACCTCCAAACCAGCTATGATAACATCTCTATTAAATATAGTTATAGCTGTATAGATCAGAGCTATGCAAACAGCTATGCTGGTTGCTATGGACAACGCAACAAGAGTTCCATTTCCCGACAACAAAAATAGTGCGTAGGCGTAGGGTAGTAGAACCACTGTTGAGCCAGCTAAAATTGCTGTGAATGCTGTTGGTGGAAGCCCTATGAATGCAGCCGCAAACCCTGCTCCGAGGAAGATAAACAGTATTATTGTCGATAAACCATATGCTGTATTTTCATCAGATGTTATAGACCCTATTATAATGCCTATTGAGCCTGTCATTATGAGTCCCAAAACAATAGATGCTGGTATTAGAGCGTAAATAATGCTACTAAAAATCGTTGATGCTATACTTGCATTCTGTAGCTGAATTGCCAACTGTGAGGAGGTTTGGAGAACAGGTACCAACATCGAGATGAACATATTCAACAAGGTTAGAACCCCGTATACTATCGACGATATTGATGACCCGATGATCTTGGCCAACACAATGTCTCTTCTCTTAATCGGCTGGGCCAAAAGCATTTCAAAAGCCTTTTCAGTTTTCTCCATAGCCACTGTGGCTGTAGCTGACATAGCGTTTATCGCAAGGATTATGGAGATGAAAAATGGTAGTGTTGTTGCAGCCGATGCAATTACATAGTATTCATATTCGCTAACAACGTTGTTGAATAGTATAACAGAGGTGTTTATGTGTATCGACTTCGACGAGTCTAAACCGATGCTGTGTTCCATACCTATGGCTATGGGCAAGAGCCTTTCAAGTGCTTGTAAAAAAGATAGGAGCCTGTCTCACATCGAATTTCCGCTGGACATGGAAAAAGACATGAGTTTTACAAAACCCTTTAAGCTGACGCCCCTCTGTGGGGAGGTGACATTCTCTGTGAACCCCCTCGGTATAGCCACTCCTATGCTACACTTGGAGACAGCTTATTGAAGAGATGAACATGTGTATACCTTTCCATTGAACGACTTGTTGAGCAGGTCTGCCAAGGTTGTGATGACGCTGCTGTTCTCTTCAAAGACTACGCATATACCCGCCTCGCTAGCCTCAGCCCCAATCTTGAGTGTCTCGCCAATCAAATTCCCAAGAATGCTATAGAAAACTGCTACGATTATGAGGGTGGCTATGTAGCCAGGGCTCTTGAGAAAAACTCGGAGCTCTCTCTTCACAAGTTGTGAAAGGACCATCTTGTTACACTGTAGCCCTGTTTTTCATCTTTATGAATACCTCCTCTAGGTTTGCAACATTAGCAAGTTTCTTCAGCTGTTCTGGTGTTCCCTCGGCTATGAGCTTGCCCTTGTATAGCATGCCGACTCTGTGGCTGAGGTACTCAACCTCGAGCATGTTGTGGCTGCTCAGAAGAACTGTTATGCCAAACTCTCTATTGTATTTTTTAATCATGTCCCTGACATATATGCTTTTCTCAACGTCTAGTCCGGTTGTTGGCTCGTCTAGTATTAGGAGTTTTGGTTTGGAGGCTAGAACAGTTGCGACGGCGAGTATTCTTTTCATGCCCTTGCTATATGTTCTAATAGGCTTTTTCAAAGTGTTTCCGAGATCGCATATTTTGGCAGCTTCTTCAACAGCTTCTTCAAGCCTTGCACCACCAAACCTCAGAGAAAGCATAAACTTTATGAAGTCGTAGCCAGTCAAATCCCTGTATGCACCAGCCTCCTCAGGCAGGTAGTTGATCATAGACCTAACACGAAGAGGTTCTCTAACAACGTCAACACCATAGACATAGACACTGCCTCTAGTAGGCTTAATCAAAGTAGCTATAATCCTAAGGGTAGTTGTCTTACCACTCCCATTAGGCCCAACCAAAGCATATATCTCTCCATCGCCAACAGTAAAGGAAAGACCATCAACACCTACAGACCCCCTACCATAGACCTTAACAAGATCCCTAACAACAACAGCATAAACACTCACCCAAACCACCACACAAACAAAGCACATAGAGCATATAAAAACTTTTGTACTTTGCATACACAACCATCCAAAAGCAAAAGACAATCAAAACCAAACAAATGGTTACAAAACACCAAAAACCGCCTAAACATCCCAAAACACAGATAGACAAACACACAACATCAGCTAACACAATACTTTCTAGCCAACAATTGAGTGACAACAAATTGAAAGGTTATGAACGCACTAATTGCGTTCCCAATGACATTGAATCCCATTTTTATGTTAAGCAACATCTCCAAAACCTCGTTTGAATACCATGCACATGCAATCCCCATCACGCCACTGATAGGCACAATTAAAAAGACTAGATTCAAGCTAATTCTATGGCATGCTCCAAGCCAATAGAATAGCATAAGTATATACACCATTGCCATGGCCATGATTAGAAGCACTACAAATGCAGTCAAATACCCAAAAGCCTTTATCAAAAGCAATGAAAACCAAGGCATAAACCAAACAAGGAAAGCACAAAAAGCTACAATTATTACAATATACATTATGGCAGTCTTTAAAGACGGTTCTTTCCCAGAAACCTGCTGCACCATACAACACCACCTAAATATTAAAATTAATAGAGTGTTGTCTTTGTATACAAATCATTTGTTTTGTTGCATATGTCTAGAATCCCATTGTGTATATCCATATTTCTTGAATTTCCTCATTAACCTGTGTGCTAAGGTTGTTCCTTCACCAATCAACAGCCTTCTATATCTCAATGCATAGAGGCAAAATACAAACATTCCAAAGAGGGAAATTGGTAGCAAAATAACATTGTCATTTATATCCATATTAAATATCCTCTCCAATGCAAATGTTGCATTTCGTGCAAATATGAATGACGCTAAGGCAAGGGTGGGAAAGGCTAATAAAAAGATTTTAGGATTAATCCTTCCAGAAACATAAAGCCAGGGAACCACCATAAATATATACGTTGCGGACATCGCTATAAACAGAAATACTGAAAAAGCTATCCAATAGCCAAAAGCCTTTATCAAAAGCCATGAAAACCAAGGGAATAAGAAAAACACAGCAGCAAAACATACAGCAACACTAAGAGCAACATATGCTACAATAACTTTATCAGAAGTCATTTCTCTAGAGATTTGCTGTGCCATAGCACAGCACCCAAAGATATTTATTTTGTATTAAAAAATAAAGTTTACTATCTTTCTCCAGCTGGAGGTAGTGAAGGACAGTTAGAGCCAAAGAGATTTCCGACAAAGAATATGCCAACTGTAGTACCAACAACAGTAGCGATAGGCTTTGCAAACGCTATTATAGCTAATCCAGCTATTGTTGCAGCTACTCCTATGCATGCAACAGTGCTATTGCGAACTAGGTAACCAATGCCTATGGTAACCAATCCTGCTATTGTAACTGCTATTCCAACTAGTAGCCATGGAAAGTCTATTATTAGTGCATATCCTTTTTCTACTGGCTTGTCTATTTCTTTTGGTATATTGTTTGCTAACCCATTTAATGCGTTGGCTATTTGCGGATATGCTGTCGGTACGTATCCTCCCTTTTAACGATAGAATAGATTTGAATACTTTTGAATAACTCTGTTTTTTCTGTTGGCAGTGAGCCGCGATGCGATGAGGTTCAATCTATAGATGGGCCTTGCAGTATTGGGCTTCACGGAGCTTTGTGAGTTGTGAGCGGAGCTAAAAATTGAAGAACTATCTAAAAAGTATCGTGGGAGGGGGATACTGCACGTTCCTCAGTTTTTGTTTAGCGAACCTGTGTTTTGGATATTGTGTAGAGGGTTATGAGCACCAATGTGGAGAACGCTACAAAGAGTGTTCCTATGGCTAGTCGAAGGGGTATATCTAGTTGGATGTTGAGCATGTTTTCTAGAGCTCTTCGAAGCCTCAATAGGCAACCTGAGAGCATCTCTGTAAGTTTAGTATTGGGGCTTTTGGGTGTCTGGAATCTGTGAATATGTCTATCTATGTCTAGACCTAGCCAGATGTAGTATCAGAGCAAAGAGTATGTGAAGGCCGATAGCAAGACATGTAACGGCCAAGCCAACAAACACATAGAACAATACATCGCTTTGAAAAGAGGAAAGGTAGAGCATAACAACACCCACAACAATGAAGCCTATAGACTCAAAAACTATGATAATTAAAGAAGAGTCTGAAGAAAATACACCAGAAGAAGTGTTTAAGGATAAAAAAATATTTTTGTTTTCAAGTTTCAAGCTAACCACGTTGACAGTCTTTCCTAAGGCTAGCCAAGATCTATAACACTATACGCTAGAGATGCTGGAACAGTCCTCTCAACAGTTAGAGCAGCACCAATCGGAGGCTTAATCTCAACCTTAAAGACATCATACGGGTTGAGACCCTTTATACTTGTGTAGCCGAGATCTTCAGCCAGCTTTGTGAAGTTGACAACAACCAAGACTTTCTCACCCGGCTGAAGCACTGTATCACCGTTGTTGTTGGGGCTCCACACTACTGCAACACCATTGGTCACGTGTCCTGCTAGCATACAGAGATTCGTTATGTTATAGCTGTAAGTCCCAGTTTTTCCAAGGTTATCAATTATTGCCTTAGTAAGATTGGTGACTGCTTGCTGAGTAGTATTTATGTAGAGGTTTGTGCCGCCCAGCTTGTTTATTACCCATGCTGCTATGTCTGCTTTTCCTGGTGTTAAATCGACGTCTTTTTGTCCTGCTGATAGTCTAACTGGTATTACGGCACACGTCAAATTGTGAATACTTGTATCTACATATGCTAGTACTGTTCCGTCTACTTCTAGAGAGCTGCTTGCCTGTGCTAGGCCCTGGGCCATAACCTCTTTGCTTCTCTGCGTTGTGTAAAAGCCCATGTTTAGTGCTACAAAGGCTAGTGCAGCAGCCACTACAACAAATGCTATTAGCACTATAGCAGCCTCAATACCCACAATACCCCTCAACAGTCTTGTCCTCATCTTCATCTGGTTCACCCGTCCCAACAAATTTGGCACTCCTCAAGAATATTCAAGATTAGTGCATAGAGGCGACCACACGCCTAGAACAACAAACAAATCAAGCAATAGAATGCAGAGACGCCAACACGCTAATGTATAAAGAGAGGAGGTGTTGATCCAGATCTGGTTGCAGCAATCCTAATCTCGAATCTGCGTAGCTTGATCCTCAGAGAGCTGATCTGGCGCCACAGTTAGTTGTTCTCATATTCATTGCTGATAGGGGTTGGATAGCGAAACACAGTTATTAGCAGCTTATCCGCCGTCGAGTTTTTGCTGATCTTGGTTCATTGTGTAGAGGGGTTGGTTTGTGAGCTATAAAGGTAAAATACCTCTTGCGATCTATTTCAAGTTTTGCTGTTTAGGTGATAGGTGCTGTGGCTTCGAAAATGTTTGTTGTGTTTGTATTTGGACTGTTGATAGGATTTGCAATAGCCTTTGCAGCCATGCGTGTTGTGGAGCAACGAAGGGCCGTGGCTACACAGACGTGTGTAGCGACATTGACTCAAACCCAGACAATGTGTGTAGAGCTGCAAACACCTATCTATGTCACGTCGCCTGCCACGATGGTGAACGCCTCTGTGTCTTCGGTTGGGTGTGGGGTTGGTGTTCTGGTTGATAAGAGCTATTTCCAGGCTGTTCAAAGCCTTCTTGAAAGAGCCAACAAAAGTATCTACATAGCTATGTATGCTATGAAATATGACCCTGCAGAGCCTGGCGACCCTGTTAACAAGCTTCTCAACATAGTTGTTAATAAGAGTAGGTATGGGGTTGATGTGAAGATAGTGGTGGATGATGTAACGTACAAAGACTATCCAGATACCATAGCCTTTCTGCTTGGAAACAACATAAGTGTTAGACTCGACGAGTCTAGTGGTAGGACAATCCACGCCAAGCTGGTTATAGTAGATAATAGAACGGCTGTTCTTGGAAGCCACAACTGGACTGAGAGCGCTCTTCAGCTCAACCACGAAGCATCTATAGAGATAGACTGTCCAGATGCTGTCAAAACCCTTCTAAACTACTTCGATAGCCTGTGGGCAAGTGGAAGAACAATCAAGCAGTAGATTGTATGTGCTGAGAAGGCTCTGCAAACCTATTGCAAACACCTTTCAAAAGCTCGCTAGCAACTATAGCGGACCTGCACATGCTCCTGACTATTGCCATCCCCTTGCCTAGGTACACAGGCCTTCTAAAGACAATGACATCACCGTTTCTTATAAGCAGTATGCCAACCCTCGGATCAACTCTACTCAAAGCCCATGTGTAGAAACTGTATGGAATAGCAACATAGAGATAGTCTGCCAGTTCAATACGCCTCCAAATCTGCTTATAGACCTTGTCACGAGGCCTTCTCTTAACCTCTACAACATGGACATAAACACGATCAGAAGAAGACTCAAAAGCAACAACATCAAATTCAACACCGTCTAAAACAACATTCCTATAAACATCGAACCCAGCACTCCTAAACCTCGATACAACTGATTCGACTAAACCATTCTCATCCAAGTCAGCAACACCAAAACTCAAAGCCCTACTACGAATTGAAGCGGAACATATATATGCACATCGATAGGCAAAGAAAGTACAAGTTCTATGGAAATCCAACAAAATAAAAACCTTCTATAAAAAGTGCTACACTAGTATTACTAGCAACAGGTTGAATATAGCTATACAAACCAATACCATAATACATATAATTAAAAGTAATAGAGGTATTATCTGCAGAAAGTCGTATATATCTAGCACAGAGTATTATATATTCGGGGGCGCCAAACCCCAGTTGTGTGGACAATGCACAAACATGGCATGCTGGGGCCAGCTCCTTAGGCAGCCCTCAGGGGATAAGCCCTGGGGGTTGTCTAGGGGGCTTGACCCCGGTATGCCCATGTTTGTGCATTGTCCACACAACTGGGGGGCGAGACCGTTGTTCTGGTCACATGTCATATTGTTCTAATGTGAGTGTCTTTCTGTTCTTAGACTACGTTGTCTCGCTATGGTCATTGGGCTGGCATTTGACGAAAGCTAATAATGTCGGTGGTGATGTTAGTTTTTGGTGTTTTTATGAAGGTTGTTTTTGAGAGATGTAGGATTGTATCTCCAAGTTATGATATTGCCGATGGCTATGTAGTTGTTGAGGACGGTGTTGTTGTTGGTGTTGGTTCTGGGCGTTTTGATGGCTATGCTGATGAGAGGGTTGATTTAGAGGGTTTGACTCTTTTGCCAGGTTTTGTCGATACCCATACCCATGGTGTTGGAGGTTTCGATATAACTGCTAGTCCGCTGCTTGAGACTGTTATTGAGATAGCTAGGAGGTTTGTGAAGTATGGGGTTACAGGCTTTCTTCCAACAACTGTTTCTGCACCTCATGAAACCATTGTAAGGGCTTGTAGAGCTGTTAGAGAGGCTTCAAAGCTTTGGAAACCATCTATTGGTTCTAGGATTCTTGGTATACATCTAGAGGGGCCCTATATCAGTCGTGAGGTGGCTGGGGCCCAGAACACAGAGTTTGTTAGACATCCATCTGTAGAGGAGTTCAAGGTCTACTACGAGGAGTCTGGGGGCTTGCTAAAGCAGATTACCATAGCGCCTGAGTTGCCTGGGGCTGCAAAGCTTATAGAGTTTGCTAAGGGCTTGGGAGTAACAGTTAGCGCTGGACATACAGACGCTGGCTATGAGGTTGGCTTAGAGGCTGTTAGACTAGGTGTTTCGAAGGCTACGCATCTGTTCAATGGCATGAGGCGGTTTCACCATAGAGACCCTGGGATTGCTCTAGCTCTTATCCAGTCTCCAAACGTCTATCTAGAGATTATAGCTGATTTCATACATCTCCACCCAGCAGTTGTTAAGATGGTTGTAGACTATGCGACGCCTAGGAGAATAGTTTTGGTTACAGACTCCATAGCAGCTACAGGGCTTGGCGATGGCGTCTACAATCTCAGTGGTCTAGAAGTTGTTGTTGAGAGGGGTGTATGCAGATTGGCGAAGACAGGTGGTTTAGCTGGGAGCACGCTGACTATGGATAAAGCGTTTAGAAACATTGTGTCGCTTGGATACACACTAAGAGAAGCCTCTATGATGGCTAGCTACAACCCCGCTAAGAGCATAAGGCTCGGAATAAACATTGGAGATATTGCGCCAGGCTATAGAGCAGACTTTGCAGTTGTTGATGACAGGCTAGAAGTTGTTAAAACTGTTATCGATGGAGAAATTGTTTATGAGAGGTAACAGCATTTCGGTACACATAACCCGTTTTTAGCATGCAAATGCTTTTAAACTCTGTAGCGCATAGTCTACATGTAATGAATGTGGGATTGTATGGAGGAATCGGATTCAGATTCAGAAGATGATTCGTCTAGCGATAAATGCTTGAATGTCTCCATTAGAAGGGCCAGAATTTCTGATGTTGACAACATATTTAGGATATATAGCGAGAGTATTCAGTATCTCGATTTGGAGAGCAAAGAGTGGATAGCTGGTGTTATTAGGAAGAGGAGCAAGAGGATCAGAATATATGTTGCCATCCACAACAAGAGTGTGGCAGGCTTTGCCATAGTTTATAAGAAGAGAGATAAGGCATATGTCGATGCCCTTGCCATAGACGAGATGTTTAGGGGGAGGGGAATAGGAGAGTGCCTGCTTAGAAACGTTGAAGAGGCGTTGGCTGGTGAGGGTGTTGAGAAAATCTATCTAACTGTGAAAAACCATAATAATAGGGCTCTTGGAATGTATGTAAAGAACGGCTATAGAATATCAAATGTCATTCTAGTTCTAGAAGCAAAGCTAAGCAACATAGATATTAGCGTAGATAAGAAGGTTTTGGATAGAACTAGGATAAGCATTGACAGCGTCAAGAGAGCGTCTATTCCAAGAGTCAAACTACTTGATTTGACCATGTGGAACAACTTCACATGGGATGTAGACGAAGCTATATATAGACTTAGCGGAGAGGAGGTAACGATAATAACAGTTTACAATGGTAGGAGAATAGCCGGGGTTGCACAGCTATCTACCACCAGTAGCAAGATTGTTGTTGAGAGGTTGGCACTATCCTACTATAGACCAACAGAATCTCTAAAGGTGTTGATAGACTCTGTAAAGAGGTTTGCTGATAGAGGCATAGACACAAGCATTGTTATACCAGTAGACTCTTCAAAGACGTCGCTACTGAAAACACTTATATCGATGGGCTTTAGAATAGTTGATAGCGAGTATGTGCTCTACAAAGATGTTGGAGAAGAGCAAGAGAAGAGCATAAGCAGTGTGGCATTAGCCAAACATGTTTAACTAGCCAATCAGAAAGAGTAAAATATTTCCTAACACAAAAATCTACCAGCAAAAGCATTCATTCTTGGTAGCGGTGGCTTTGCGTGCCTAGGCGATTCAGAAGAGGTTGGATGGGCGGATTTGGTGTTAGAACACCCCCCGCAAAGTGTAGCATACCCATTGAAGACACTATATTCATACCTGTTAAACCTGTTGGAAGCCTGAGTTTCAGCGACTACATAGAGATCTACGATTACGAGGTTGAGGCCCTTGTCCACATACATGTTGAAGGGCTTTCCATGGAGGAGGCTGCGAATAGAATGGGCCTGTCAAAAGCAACCTTTTGGAGAATTCTAGAGGGCGCTAGATTCAAGATTGCCAAGGCACTAGCTGAGAGAAAGCCTATGAAACTTGTTTCAACTAGGCAGATAATCGATGATAATAAGAGCTTATTAACCGAGAAACAGGTTTCAAGTACTGGCGACGAAAATGGGTTGGTGGAATAGGCTTTGGAGAGGCCCATACCCAGGCAATGGGCCCTGGAGCCATCTACCACCGTGGCAGAGACCCGGATGGCTATTTGGCGGAGGATGGTACTGGCTACAATATCTAGACAAATACTGGTACCAGCCACCAATCACACCACCAACTGCACCAACAGCTCCCATTGATCCAGAGACTGAGATTAGGTATCTCGAAGAGCTGAGGAGATATATCAGCGATGTGATGCTAAAAGAGATTGATGCTAGGATAGAGGAGCTTAGAAGGCTCTTGGGAAAGGGGCAAGGCAGTAGATGAAGAGAACAGTTATTGTAGCAATACCTGTGGTAGGCTCTGGCCAAAACCCATATGTTTTTCCACATTTTGGCAGAGCACCATTCTTTGCAATAGTTGAGATAGACGGGAATAGCTTTAGAGTAGCAAAAATGCTCAAGAACGAACATGTTGCCCATGATCGTGGCCAAGGACATGGACATCTGATAATAGAGGAGCTGGCTAGACAGGGAGTAGAAGCTGTGGTTGTTGCCAGCATTGGCCAGGGGGCATTCTACCAGCTGAGAAGCTTGGGAATGAAAATCTATGTCTTGCCAAAGAGAGAAAAAGGGTTGTACAATCTAGAGGAGGCTATAAAGATGCTCATAGAGAACAGAATCAGCGAGGCGCTAGAGCCTGTGAAGCATGAAGATCACGAGCATAACCATTAAAAGAGGACCTACCCCACAAAATATTTGGCAATGCTCAAACCCTTTCTAAGAAATAAAAAATAGAAATTGTTCTTGAGAGCACCCTATAGTGTTGTCCAAAGACTATTTCGATGCCTCTGAAAGCTTCTGGCTTCTCATCATCTCATCAACAACAGTTAGTATACCGGATATCAATAGGTATATGCCTATGAGCAACGCTACTAGATCTGGGCGCACTATAACTAGTATCCCAAATACTATCATTAGCACCCCTATAACAATTCTCGGAGCGCTTATACCAAGATACTTTTTGAGGGCCTCCTGCACAGCTTTTTCGGCCATTTGGCTACACCAACTTCTGCTTATCTTAACTGTGCAGTGCTAATAAATTCTTTCATAGTCAAAGTGTTGAGATCTGACAACTCTTCTATAGCATGTCTTTGAATGCCGAGTTTTAATTTAAAGCAAACTTTTGTGCTTTTGCATCCTTCTAGCGATTTAAGCTTCAGGGTGTCGGTAGCCCATATACTAACTAGAGAACTGTTTTGCTGGAACATCTAAATCTGTATTTTGATGTTCCCTAATGCTAAATTTAAGAAGTAGATCAATGAAGCACAGATTTTACATATTTACAACATTTGCCAATAGCAGTTCAAAAAATCGATAAGCAGAACAACAATGTTTTTAATTTTCAAGTGTTGGTTTATAGTAGTGGTGGGTCCATGAGGAAAGGTCCTAAAATAGCTTTCATAGGTGCTGGTAGCGCTAGATGGACTAGCAGAATCCTCATAGACATATTTCTCAATAGAGATTTGCATAATTCGGAGATATGGTTAATGGATATAAATGACTATAGGCTAGGTATTATAGGCATATTTGCTAAGAGATATGTTGGAGAATTGTATTTGCCTATAAAGGTATTTGTTGCTAAGAGATAGGAGAGAAGCTATAAGGGACGCCGATTTTGTCATATCAACAGTTCTTGCAATGGGCTATACATACTATGAAACCATGAGGGAGATCTCAGAAAAATATGGATACAAATACGGTATAAACTCTGTCGAATGAAACTATGTTGGTGACTACCATACCATATGGGGTTACTATCAGTTTAAGGTATATTTAGAAATTGCTAGAGATGTTGAGGAGCTTGCCCCACACACATGGCTCTTCATAATATCTAACCTCGTGTTAGAGCTTACAACACTTATCGGAAGAGAGACAAAGGTGAGGGTTGCAGGTATATGCCATGGTTTTCTAGGGTTTAGATCAGCGCTGGAGGTTTTTGCTATGAGGCTTGCCAATGAGAAGTTGGGTAGGGATATAACAGCTCTTTGCGCTATGCATGACCCTGAATGCTACAAAACTTTTTGATGCAGCTAACCGATTTTGATGAGCTAGAGTTTGAAATGAAGGGGTTTAACCATGTTATTTGGCTGACCAGGTTTAGGTATATGGGTGAGAATGCATATAGATATGTAGATGATTGGGTCAGAGAAGATGCTGAGAAATATTGGAGTGTATGGAGAGAGTACACAAGCAATCCATGGGATGTGGATTTATAGCTCCAGCCGCAATAGACATGTGCAAAACCTATGGCTTTCTACCAATTGGCGACAGTGTTAGAGGTGGTACATGGAAATATCACTGGGATCTACAAACAAAGAAGTGTTGGTATGGATCATTTGGAGGGCCAGACTCAGAAATAGGAGATGCTATAAGGGTTCTAATTGTTAGGAGAAATATTAGGGAGTTGGCTGAAAAAGTCTTTAATACATCAATTCCTATAGTGCAAAGCGAGCCGCCAAGGCCAAGTGGAGAGCTGCTAGCACCTCTAATAGATGCTCTATTCAATTGGCTAACAGTTGATGTTAGAACAAAGAGTTTTCAGCAAGTCAACGATGTTATAGATGCTATTCTCAAAATGCCTGGCAACGAAGAAATGGCAAAGCACTTCAGCTAAAAGCTATGCAGTGGATTGCTCTTCTTAATTTATATACAAGACCCTTGGATACACGCCCACCTCTACTACCAATACAAACATCGCCTCTAAACCCGACAACGTCAAATCCAAGTAAAACAACATCCCTTATATGATCTTTCTTTGGCCCGCCGGCAATAGCTGTAAGCATGTCGTTTTTCTTTGTCCTACCAACAAATTCCTTTAAACAACTTTTGAGAGTATGCCAAGTTGTGTGTTGTCAAAAATGTCAGACACTTAGTTTAAAAAGAAAAGATAAGCTTTCATTTGTTACCGTAATGTGTACCTAAATCTGAATTAGGCTCTCTTTTCTTCTTGCTAGGTATTTATAGGAGTTGTATATGGTGTATGCAGCTGGGAAAACATCTTTAGCTGATTCGATTGGTCCGTAGAGCAGGAAGTCTGCGCCTATGACTAGAGTTGCTATATTTGAAGCTATTTCACATGCTTTATAGCCTTCGGCTCCAAATCTCTCTTTAAAGGCTTTTCTCTGTGTTGAGACCGCGTTGTGGGCCCCGCTACCAACTGGGAGCCCATACCTAGATTTAACCTCTATCATTGTTCTCATAGCTGCTGAAAGGCTTGGCACATCAATTACGAATGTGTCTACAAGAATTTTTTCAATGCCGTAGCTAGAGGTCTTGGCCAATATCGCTTCGAGGTTCTTAATCCTGGCCTCCACATCCATGATCTTGTCTGTGTATAGCAAGGCTATGGCAGCTTTAACGCCATATTCTTGGAGAAGCCTATACTCATCGTCTTTCGACTTTGCTGTTAGAGAATTGTATACAACCCTCTCTAGAAACCCAGCCTCTTTCGCATACTGGAAACCAGCTTTCATCACATTTATATCTGGAGAGTCTATGGATATGGGCATTCTGGTTGTGTTAGAAACGAACTCTAGGTACTTGACTACAGCATTTGGATAATCTGCAACAATGTCTATCATAGCGGGTATCCTCGTCTTCGAGGACAGTTCCTCTACAGTCTTTATCAGCTCCTCTGCTTTGGATTTGTCGAAGACTCCCTGCACAGCATCAGCAACAATTTTATGTCCATGGTAAAATATTGTGCCTATCAACACAGGTGGGTTTTCAAATGCTGTTCCACCAACCTTTATCCCACCTATTTCGAAAACCTTTTGCTGTGTTCTGTAATGGAACATAGGGGAGACCTGGTATATTGCTGTATCAGCCATGTTTAAAAATCTAGCTGTGTTTACACTAGATGAGCTTGGGCATATACCTATCCAAGATGTATTCGGGGTTCTCTCTAATTATCTTCATAGCTTTTGGAAGATGCTCTAAGACGTCATCTGGAGTCACACCGTCCTCCCCAATCTCATCTGCAGCCAAATCACCTGCAAGCCCATGGACGAGAACACCCATTCTCGTTGCATCGCCTACATCTCTATAGCCAATGCCGTACATAGCGGCTATCGTACCTGTTAGCACATCTCCCATGCCGGCTTTTGCCATCCCCGGGTTTCCAGTCATGTTTATGTATATATATCCATCTGGTCTGCATATCAGTGTGTGAGCTCCCTTCAAAACAATGTAGCTATTCATATCCATACACACCCTTCTCAAAATGTTTATGGGATCCTCAAGAATTTCTGATGTGCTTAGCTGTGCTAGTCTAGAGAACTCGCCTAGGTGTGGGGTTATTACTGTAGGTGCCTTTCTCTTCTTGACAACATCAATATTTCTTGCTATAGCTGTTATCCCATCGCCATCGATTATAACAGGCTTTTCAACAGCCTCAACAAACTCTCTTACAAGCTCTTGCGTCTCTGGGTTCAGCGATGTTCCAGGACCTATAGCAACAATGTCTATGTCAAACTGCTGAACAATTTCTATGAGGTGGCTGAAATTGCTTTTTGCTATGCTACCCTCGGACGTTTCTTCAAGTGGTATAAACACTATCTCGCTGTTTCTAGACGCTATATACGGTACTATGGACTTTGGTGCTGCTAGCCTCGAGTACCCGCCCCCAGCCTTTAGAAAAGAGTATGCAACATAGTATGGAGCTCCATAGTAGTTTCTCGCACCTGCTATAGCGAGGAACTTTCCGAATGTGCCTTTGTGCCCCCATCTCACCCTCTCTGGGGGCTGAACCGGGTAGTTGAGTTCAACTCTTATGCTATTCGCCTCTAGAAGTTGTGGAGGATATGAAAGCTTTGAAACATAGAGCTTTCCACAGTAGTAATACCCTGGATACAGGATGTTACCATATTTTGGAAGGCCAAACGTTACTGTGTAGGTGGACTTTACTGCAACTCCATAGACCCTACCATTATCGCCTCCAACACCAGATGGTATATCAACACTCACAACAGTTTTTCCAAGCCTATTTATAGCCTCTATAACGCCTCTTCTAAAACCTGTTATCTCGCCCCTCAAACCAGTGCCAACAATCCCAACAACAAGAACATCGCAGTTTTTAGCAGCTTCGCGAAAAGCCTCAACATCTTCGTCGCTTTGGATGACCCTCACCGGAATCCCCATTCTCTTCACCAGCTCAAGATTCTTCTTAGCAAGCTCGGAAGCCTTCGAGGGGTCTCCAACAACATACACCTCAACACTGCATCCAGCTGCGTAGAGCCTTCTAGCAGAGACAAGTGCATCGCCACCGTTGTTACCTGTGCCAGCAACTATACAGAACCTCTTATCGAATAAGCCGATTTCAGCAGCTATCAGATTGAATATGGCTGTTCCAGCATCCTCCATTAAAAGCTCGTGGGGCACGCCATAAGCTTTGGAGGTCTCCTCATCTATCCTCCTCATCTCATCAACGCTACAAACCTTTAGCCTTGGAGGAACGCTTTTCAAGGTAGAGCACCGAGCCTGCTAATGCTCTGTCTCACCTTAGATTTAAAGCTGTTGACACGAGATAGCTATTTAGATGGGGGAATCGCTAGAAAGGGTATCAGAGAAAATGATTGTGGAGGTAGATGGTGTTGACTATGGCTATTCTCTCTACTACTCATACCTGCTTCCACTATTCGATATAGAGCCAACTGAAAATGGGTTCGTATTTAGAAAGGTTGTAGGGTTTTGCAGTAGAATTGAGTGTGTTTTCCATAGAGACTCTCTAAAAACGGTCTGCAAAATCCCGCCAAACTGTGTTGAATACTCTAAACATGTTCTTGGTATTGATAGCAGATGGGGCTTTAAAGAACTGTGTAGAGTCTATGGCTATGACAACTGCGTTGCTGAGAAAATAACACTGATCTACAGCCCCAAAGACGCTAGACTTGTTTTTTACACAATACTCTTATCGAGAAACACAGACTACTTTGTCAACACTTTGAGGTGGTTAAAAGAACTTGTGTATACAGGGGGTATTAGAGGCGGTAGCTATATAACTAAACAGTTTCTGGAGATTAGAGAAAGTGTTGACAGGACTTTCGACAGCACTGAGAAGATAGATGAGCTGGCTATATCGCTACTCAGGCTAAGGTACGTGGGTCTAAAAACAGTATCAGCTTTTCTTCTACACGCTTTTGGATTGACGGAGCATGCCCCCATCGACAGGCACTACATGTGGTACTTGTCGAGGACTCTTCCAAGCTTTAAATATGTGCAGATTAGGAAGGAGGTTTGCATTAGAAGCAAGCTGAACTGTTTCAGCTGCCCATATAGAGAAAGGTGTTTGTATGGAGCTACAAAAATCTTCGGCAAGTTAAATGGGTATATACAGTCGTTGGCATACCTGTCTAAGAGAATGTCCATGGCTAGAAACACCATAGAGGAGATCCTCGTGCCAAGGGGGCATAGAGATATTAGGTCTCTAGAGAATATTGTTAAGGCGGTTATAGAAAAAGTTGTTGGAGATGCTAACAAGAATGCAGGGCTACGACCCTTTCCAACTTGGTGAAGCAGTTAAAAAAGATGTTACTAAAGTTGTTGGCGCTGTTGAGATGAGGAAGTACTACAGGTTTAGAGGAGGGAGATGGTATGGGGGTATAGCAACAGGAGATGTTGTTGGCTGCAATCTGAGATGCAAATTCTGCTGGAGCTGGAGATTTACTCACCAAACAAACAAAGGCGAGTTCTACAGCACTGCCGAGGTGTTTGAGAAGCTCTATGAAATTGCTGAGGGAAATGGGTATACATATGTCAGGCTAAGTGGGGGTGAGCCCACACTCTCCTTCAACCACCTACTCGAACTTCTAAGACTCTTCGACGAAACAAACCACATATTCATCTTAGAGACCAACGGTCTTTTAATAGGGAGGGAGAAGAGCTATGCAAAAGCTCTTGCAAACCATAGAGTGGTTGTTAGAGTTTCTTTCAAGGGTGCTACAAAAGAAGAGTTCTACATGTTGACGGGAGCCAGACCAGAGTTCTACGAATATCAGTTCAAAGCGTTGGAGAACCTCTTGGAAGAGGGCTTCAAACCTGGGGAAGATGTTTACCCGGCGATAATGCTTAGCTTCAGCACAGACGAATCCTACGCACAATTCAAGAAGAGGCTGAGAGAGATACATCCAAGGCTTGTGGAGTCTATAGACGAAGAATACGTTATTCTGTACCCCCATGTAATAGAGATTCTGAAAAGGAATAGACTAAATCCGCGAATAGCCTACACACCTGATAACATACCCCAGTACATGATCTGAGAAAAAGTTTTAGTAGCATTGCTTGTTTTGCCGATACATGTGCAACTTAGCTGCTATGATGATGGATTTACAGTTCAAATTAATGTATCATAGCATCAAGATCGGGTCTCGCCAGTCTGCTCCTTATCATTAATGATTATGTAGACTAGTGATGGCGGCGCCAAATTCAGTTCTCTAAGCACTAAGCCGTCCAAATTCGATATTAGAGCTGCTGTGGCTAGATCTAGCGACGTACTTTTCCTTTTTATGCATCTCAAATCCGTATTCTCTAAACTATTTTTGAACTTCTCGAACACCTTCTTCAAATGCTCGGAGTGCTCTTCTATAATTGGCTCAAGTCTTCTTCGGAGCTCCTCTAGTTCTGATACAAAGAAGAATGGAATGGAGAGTTTATAGTATATCTCAACCTTGAACCTCTTAGGCTGATCCTCAGCCTCAGAAATAATTCCGCTAGACTTCAAGCGCTTCAAATGGTCAAAGACTGTTGATGGGGCTAGACCCAATCTATCAGCTATTTCCTTAAGTGTGAGTGCACCCTCTGTAGCAAGCAGATACACAATGGCCCTCCTCGTAGGATTGTCGAGCAGCATCATTTTATCCATAACCTCACCGTAGCCAATAACATAGACACGCCTGCTAAACAAATCCTTAGCATCTTTTAGCTCCTTAGACACTCCAAACACCTGCTGCTCTAAGCTGTTTTCAAGCAATTTAACGCTTTTCGAAAATTCTTTTTTCCAGAAACTAGAATAAGGGAATTCGGAAATATACGAAAAAATTATAAACTCGGCAAGCAGACCTGTTCTAGGTGAAACCCATGAGAACATTAAAGGCTGAGACGCGTATGAAGGAAGAGGAAAAAATAGGAATAGCAGTCCTTGAGAAGGAAATAACAAGCGTAGAGGATCCCAATTTCTGTGGGTTCTGTGGAATGTTCTGTGCTTCAATACTCTGTATGGGATAAGGAGGCTGTAGTTACTTGAAATCCAAGAGCATAAGCACGTGTTTAAGACATATCTATGGAGTTGAGAGTCTAATGCATTTAGTAAAACTATATATAGAGTTTAAATGCATGGTGTGATAAATATGGGTGGCATAGTTATAGATGTTGAGAATGTGACTAAGATTTACCCCAATGGTGTTGTAGCAAACAGAGGTGTGTCGCTTAGGGTATGTAGTGGTGAAATTGTGTGTTTGGTGGGCCTAACGGTGCTGGCAAGACTACGCTTATTCGTCAGATAATGGGTCTTCTTAGACCTACTTCTGGGAGGGTGCGCGTATTAGGTGTAGATCCATTTATGGAGCAACATGTTGTTCGCAAAAATGTTGGCTACGTTCCTCAATCACCCCTTACCTTTCCTGCACATAAGGTTTCTGAGGTTTTAGAGTATGTGGTTGATCTAGCTGGTGAGAAGCGTGTTAGGGTTTATGAATTGCTAAAACTTCTGGATCTAGAGGATGCAAAGAATGTGCTCGGTTATCAGTTATCCCTAGGTCAGCGCAAGCTATTGCTAATAGCTATGGCTCTAGCTAAAAATCCTAGGATTCTTGTATTAGATGAGCCTACCACATTTGTTGATATTATTAGAAAGAGGGTTGTGTGGGAAACCATTCTAAAGCTGAGGAGCCAGAATAAAACGATGCTTCTCGTTAGCCACGATGTTGAGGAGGTTAAAAGGCTTTGCGATAGAGTATATGTGATGTTTTCAGGGAGGGTAGTATATAATGGGGGTATCACCGATATCAGCAAACTTGGTGGTGTAGAGCTGAGAATATACACGCATAAACCTTCTGAAGTTGCGAAGAAGATAAAACATGGTGTGACAATGACACAGGAAAACACTTTGCTAGTCAGCTATACAACACTTAGCGAAGCGCTTAAGGATTTGAGTAGCTTAGCGGATTTGTCGGCAAACGGTCTTGAGCTTAAGCTTGTTCTAGAATACCCTTCAATCACATCAGCCCTGCTCTCTATAGTAGATAGCAGGTGAGGGGTAGGAGCGATGGCAGTTAAAAATGTTTGGAGGACAATGATTTTCGAGCTTAAGTCCCTACGGCTTTTCTGGTTTCCTATAACAACCATGACTATGTTGGTTCCCCTCTCCTATCTTTCAATAGATTTACTGTGGTTTCCACATTCCTAACGCTGGTACTGCCCTTGGCTCAGCGGGTAAGCAACATGTTTGAAGATGATGTGATCGAGTTGTTGGCGTCTCTACCCCTGGGCATGGGGGAAATGCTATTGGCTTACATAGGGACATATACAGCACTTTCGATGCCAGTAATCATCGAATTTATAATCGTAATAACCTTATCTCTAGGAAGAGTGGATGGAGTGCTCCTAGCCTCTGGGCTGTTCACACTATGGTGCATAGCGCTAGAGATTAGCATCTTGCTGGGCCTTACCATCAAAAATAAGCTTAAGCTAGATCCACTACTATCACTAATCTTACTAGCAACAGTAGTGTTTACCCCAGCGTTCTACTCGATCAACAGCTTGGAAAATCCATTTAGAGCAGCAGTACTAGTCAATCCACTCACACATGTGGTGCTAATAATAAGAGCTAGTATGGGAATTGACGAGGGGGTAAGCCCCATCACCTCACTAGCATGCCTAGGAATAGCACAGATAACGCTCGCCATAGCCCTACTATTCAAAATGTGAAACACATCTCTAAATATAATTGAGAGGAAATAGCTATGGCCACCTCATTTTAGTTAAAGTAGGGGTTACAATCTATATACAATATATAAACTGTTTGACATGTCAAGGTATCCGCATATACTTGTAGAGCTCAGTGAAAAGAGAGGAAGACTATGTGATAGCGATAAGAGTTGCTAAGATAGAGAACTTTAGCGTGGCTGAGGTTCCCAAGATAGGTATAGACTATCTGAAGAAAGTGGCTGAAAAGCTTCTAGAGCTCGGCAAGATCAGGGCTGTGGTTTTTGATGTGACTCCAAAAAACTCTGGCAACAATAGGGTATGAGTAGTGTTTAAATGGAGTGGATAAAATTACAAAAACTATATTTCGACTTTGTATAGAGATGGGCATATATTACACTTTGTAATGTCTATCGATGGCTCTATCTCCTTATGTTTTTTGCATAGATATTTCCTAACCATGAAAGCCATTACGATTCTATCCAACTCTCTCACAACATCGTATTCACTCATATGATTTTCGATAATCCTGTTCGCCAAACCCTCTACAAGCTTCACAATATCTGTATACTCATCTATATTGATGTAGCTTCCCCTCTCCCCACTCAAATATCGTGTTACTAGAGATTGTGATATACCCAACTTCCTAGCTATCTCCACACCCATTAAACCCTTTTTCGCAAGCTCTAAAACGAGTCTTCTTTTTATTGCTGGGACAACATATTTTGATGCTAGCTCGTATGTGGATCTCATTATAGAACCACTATCTTCTTCTTTATCTCCTCAACATTGTTTATAACGTCTGTAAAGTCTTCGACTATCTCGAGAGTTCCTAGATACTCTCCCCTATCATTTTTGACAGCGACTATAAGTACTCTCAATATCCTGTCTCCTTGTCTAGTCCAAAACTCTCTATACTCTGCTTTGCCGGCTTTCAGCTCATCCACGGTTTCCCTAACCAACTTCTCTAGTCTTGGTGGGTGGCAAAACTCTATTCTTCTACCAAGAATGGTCTCAGTTCTTATGAACCCCTTCAACAGTTTGCTTTCATTGAATAGTGTTACCCTATCATTTTTATCCGCATATGTTATTTCGATTGGAATTGATTTGAGTAGTGCCTTAATCTCCTCAACATTTAGATACCCCGTACCCAGATCTATATCGTTCTCCTCTACAATATTGTAATCATCTGGCTTCAAACCCATTTTAGCGACAACATCCTTGAACTCCTGTGGGAGCTTCTCAAGTTGCTGTGGCTCTACAACAGGCTTTAGCTCATGTGGCAAAACCGGTTTTGAGCCCGGCTTCCAAACACCGTCTTTCGCCTCGACTATCCACCCAATCCTATTAGCAATCTCGTATATAGCAGCCCACTCACCCTCTGTGAATAGCGCCCACACAGCTGGGAACAGGATCTTGTTTTCTCTAAACACAAGCTCTCCAATCTCTCTAGCAATCTCCATTCCAAGCTCTCCAACAGCTCTGACATCCTCTAGTGATCTGCTGTTCCGGGCCTTTGTGGCAAGATCAAACAACTTTCTGAGCTTTACGATAATCTGGTCTTCTCTACCCCACAAAACTCTTGGAACTGCTATGATCCCCCTTCTCTCAAGATATGGAAATATGAGCATCTGTACCTTTCTATAGTGGCTTCTTAAAGCCCTTAGATTACTAGCTAAGTCCATTAGTATTGAGAGTTGCCTCAAAGCCTCGTCAGCATCCCTAGCCCTTAAGAGTATGGAGGACTGGAGGCCAAGAGCCTCAGCCTGCTTCAATATCCACTCATTCTCTCTCATGAGCAGGTCTACAGGATGGCCCTTTGGAACGTCTGAGAGCTCTCTACTGGCAAGATACTCTCTAAACAGCTCTACATGCAGATCACAGAGTTTTAGAATATCGTTAATTGATATGCCCTCGCCAACAAGTTGCTGCTCTATCAAAGGAATTTCAAATGGGGATATCTGCTTAAGTATATCTCCAAACCTCTTCTTGAGCTCCTCTACACTCTCTCCTCTGTGAATGGCCTTCAACATGTTTTTAACTAGCTCTGCCTTTTTATTCATATCCAAACTTGACATGTGTCAAGCACCGATTAGAATAGATGGCTGGAGAGCAATATAAGAATAGCGATAGTGAATCGCAATGAAAAACCCATAAAGAGTTTTACATCGTCACATCATTTTTACACAACATCGCAAGTCGTTTATAAAGCCCTTACAGTTGTATGTTTACATCTATGCTCTAAGACAAGGATCTTTTCAAAAGGAAAATCTATATATAGGTCGCCTTTGCCATAGTATATACGGGGTCTTGCATGCCCCTCTGGAAATGCCAGGTGTGTGGATTTGTATATGAGGGTCCAGAGCCCCCTGAGAAATGTCCTAAGTGTGGCGCCCCCAAAGAACAGTTCAAACAGCTTTCACCACAAGAAGAGCAGCTTGTTCTAAGGTCTAGAAAGACTAACTATCTCCACATGAAGGCTCTATCACTATTAAGAGAGCTTCAGGCTGTTGCTGAAGAGATTATCCAAGATAATCTGGATCCACCATGTGTTAAGATAGCAAATGAGGAGAAGGAGTTCGCTTTAACGATGATTCAGAAGATTATGGCTGAGCTTGAAACCCATATGAAGAAGGGCAAGTGGGGCTAAACCCAATAGAATGCCATGTTTAAAAATGATTTGATTTAATAAAAAATGTTTTTTATAGCCTCATTCTCTTTGCTCGCCTCTGCCAACCATCTTTGTTAGTGCTGTTAGCAGCTCTAGTGGAATGACTATCTTCGTAGATGGTGCTTCTGCTATCGATTTGAGCGCCTCTAGATACTGAAGCAGAATGGCGTTTGGCCCTAGCTTCGCCGCCGCCTCGTTTATCAGCTCAAGTGCCTTCGCCCTTCCCTCTGCCACAAGTATCTGGTACTGTTTCTCTCCCTCACCCTTCTTTATCATTGCCTCTCTCTGGCCCTCAGCCTCTAGAATAGCCGCTGTTCTCTTGCCATCGGCCTCAGCTATCATAGCCCTCCTATTTCTTTCAGCCGCCATCTGCTTTATCATCGCCTCTTGAACCTCCTTTGGCGGTTTAATCTCTTTTATCTCAACTGATGTTACTTTTATCCCCCATCTATCTGTGACCTCATCTAGCCTAGCCCTAAGAGTAGAGTTTATGTACTCTCTTTTTGCAAGCACATCATCTAAAAGCATATCGCCTATTATAGCCCTTAGAGTGGTTATTGCTATACCTGTAGCCGCATTAACATAGTTTTGAACTGCTGTAACTGCTTTTATAGGATCGAATATCTTCATATAGACAAGCAGATCAACATCTACTGGCGCATTATCCTTTGTTATGCATGTCTGTGGAGGGATATCAATTACAAACTCCCTCAAGTCGATTGTTACACCAGTGTCTATTATGGGTATCAAAAAGACTATTCCAGGCCCCTTAACACCAACAAGTTTACCAAGCCTAAACACAACCAATCTTCTATACTCTGGCACAACCTTTATCCTTGGAACCACAATTGCTAGTATAATTATCAAAAACAGTATTAGTAGAAAGATTGAGACCACATCCATATCTGCCACCAAAACACATAGTTTTTGGCTGTAAAATAAATGCTTTTCTAATCAATTTTCTCGACATATAGCTTTAGACCATCGACCCTAACTACCCTCACTCTAGAGCCTGCTGGTATAGCCCCCCTAACAGAGTATGCTGTCCAATCCTCGCCAAGTACATAGACAACGCCAGGGCTTGTTTCACCAATATCTGTTTTGGCGATGCCTATAGAGGATAGAAGCTGTTGCTCCAAAGATGGTCTTCTTCTCCTAGCGGTTTCAACAGCTTTATACGCTGCAAAAACCATTATAGATGATATTGTTGCCAAGCCTCCAATAACTATGTAGACAGCTTGGGTAAGCAGCTGTGGGGGTGTTAGATAGATCTGGTAGGCAGCTCCAATAACGAGTAGTGCTATACCACTAACCCCGAATAAGCCGAACCCAGGTGTGAACATCTCTACTGCTAATAGTGTAGCCCCTGAAACAGCTATTATCAATGCAAATATGTCTGGGGGTATAATATTCATTGAGTAGAGAGATAGGGAAATAAGTATTGCGCCAGCTACTGCATATCCCTGGAAACCAGCTGTCAGAATCTCAGCCACAACCAAAATAGCTCCAGAGACTAGAAGAATCATAGACACTATTGGCAGTGAAAATACAGAGACTAGCCTATCCCATAAACCAGGTCTAAACACACCCGAGACAGAGACTCCAATAGCTTTTTCAACCTCCTCTAGAGAGTCAGCTCTTCTAGCAAAACCAATCGATATAGCCTCATCAGCTGTTAGAGTCTTTCCCTCTCTAACCATAGACTCTGCAACCATAACAAGAGTCGCATTGTTGCCGAAGAGCCTCTGAGCCAAAGACCTGAACCTGGCAGCTACATACTCAACTGTTTTCTTGTCAGATGGCTGGGGAATAGCATCGCCAATAACAGAGCCAGAGCCCATGAAAATACCTCTGCAAGCCAATGCAACCATAGATGCAGCTGAGACAGCATATCCACCTGGGGGGACCCACGCATAGCAAGTTATGTTTCTCTCAACAATTGTATTAACAATCTCGTCAGCAACAGATAGATACCCACCATAGCTATTGATACCCAGAATAACAACCCTATCACCAGCATCCCTAAAAACCCTCTGAAGAAAAGTCAATGCACCACCATCTACATTCATAGCCAGATCAACAAAAACAGCATTAGAATCCCCAGCAAACGCTATAGAGACTAAAGAGGCTAGATAACCTAAAACAACCAAAACAGCTATTACAAAAACCCTTGAAACAGCCATAGCATACACCCTAAATCATTTCGACTCCATTTATCGAGCTACACTATTTACTTTATCAATCTGTTCTCACAAAACAAAAACTTATAATACTTTATGGTGTACACTATGTTGGATCGAGCATAAAACTTTATGGCTATGAGAACAGCGAAAATTAATTTGCAATCCAATGTAGAATGATAATAAATGATTATAAATTATTGAACTGAGTATTACTGGTACACTCTATAAACATTGTTTTCCACCGTTAAAAAAAAGCTTGCTCAGCTATACATTATATTATGAGGTGAGCAGATGGCTCTTACCACAATCTTTCGTGGGCATAGAACACTGGTTGTGTCAGCCCTTGTAGCTACCGTAGCAATAATAATACATGGTGTTGCGCCTGGATATTTCGCGATAAACAGTATTGATGTTATGAATAGTTTTAGCTCCTCATTGCAGAGTATCGGAGGATTTCTGAAGAACTCTATAAGAGACTTTATAGGGAATTTGTTTAGTTGCGCCACTTGTACATATGATCATAAGGATTGTATTATTATACCTGGTAAGTATTGTAACGGGACTGGTGTGTTCTCCAGGGAGATGATGATCTATGGTGGAACCAATGGTTCGTGGATCGACAGGATCTATTTAAGAACATCCATAGTTCCTGTCCCAAACAACTATGCCTATGCTATTGCGCATTCCCTTAGGCAGAGAGTTGGCATTAGCGTCAATATTGATGAGCAGCATCTATACACAATAATATTGAGGATAATTAGGCATACACCTGTTAAGGAGAGATGCAGTAGCGAGGAATGTGTTAAGATTTATAGGGTTCCAAGCGATGAGGCAATAGCATTTCTGGTTCTTAAAAATGGTAGCGGTATATCGATATATGTTGCCAAATTCAATGGCAGTAGGGTTGTCAGCATCTCTGCAGCTAGATACCTTGTTTATAGTCGAGAAATTGTTCTAGAGAATAGGCGGAGCATTAGGGATGAAGTGAAATCAAGGCTCAACATCACAGAAAACGATATTGAGAGGCTTGGCATCCCCACAGAGGTTGTAGAGAAGCTTATTGTCTATCGCTATAAACTTGATTTGAATAGTCTTGGCAAAGAATATACAACTATCGATGGCATCAACATTGATCCCGCAATGGCCCCGGGACCAGTTCTATATGAGCTAAGGTCCCAGATAGCAACAGGCTCCATAGTCTATGCCGAGACCATACTCAGAATAGAAACTTATTGGTCTCCAGTAATAGGGGTGATAGTATCGGCTATAGACAGAAGTGAATGCAAATCCTATACCCCAACAATGCTTGTATCTGACTGTTATCACAAAGTATATCTAACTGCATCGACAGTTGAAGGAGAGGCTTATGGAAAATATGTGCTTATTGTAGGCATACTCCCACCGATATACATAACCTACTGTGCTGGGGCAAAAATGGCTGTAAATAGAACAACTGGGCTACCTATTGTTGGCAATACACGTGTTTGTTGGTGGCTTGGCTCACCGCCACCAAGTCCGAGGGGATCCACCGGGTGTAAAGATATGTGCCCAGTTTGTATATATGGGTAAAGCCTGTCATAGGCAATGCAACAACTCTTTCCAAAGGATTCCAAAATCAGGGAAGGGTAATGTGTTTTCGAAACATTTTATGTGTCTAGCTGAAAGATTCTGACCTCTCTGTTTTTTAATTGGGGTAGGGGCAGCAATGCTAAAAGCAATGTTTTTTGTGTTTGGAGCTATTTGCTTCTTTTCTTTATTAAAATGTTTATTGCTATAGCTATTACCGCTGCTATTATTGAGAATATTGCTGAGAGGAGAGCTGTTGTAATGAATGAGCCTGTTAAGTCCCTGGCTAAACCTCCTATTAGTGGACCAGCTATGGATGCTGCCATTACAACTGATGTTTGTATACCCAGTAGTTTCCCCATGTTGTTTTGTCCAAACAGCTTTGGTATTAGAAGCATATGTGCAACTGGTTCTCCGCCAAATGCTAGAAATCTCAGCCAAATCATTGAAACTACCGCCTCTATGCTATGTTTGGTAAAGCTTATCGCTAAAAACATTGATGCTGCTTCTACAGCGTATAGCAGTGGGAGAGTCTCTAAAACACCTAGGCGCATAGCTATAAACCCCCATGCAAAGGCTCCTACACTTTGCAGCACACCCGATACGCTCATGACCATTGGTACATAGCTTCTAGATATAGTAGTGCTATCCATGCCCAGGTTCTTGCAGAAATCTGTTGTTATAGGTGCTAGGAACTGGAGGAGTATAGTGGATGACATAGCTATGAAGAACTCTCTAGATAGGAAAAAGCGAAGAATATTGGAGCAAGTAAGAATATGAATGTTGCCGGGATTTTTGCAAAGGTTGTCGAAGACCCTTTTACAGAATCTCTATATAGGCTTTGTCTAGAGTATATAATGCCGCAAACAATCATTGCTATAAACGATACTATTGATAGAGCAAGAAATACTTCAAACACGTCAAACACCTCTATCATTGCAGATATTATAGGAGACCACATAGTCAGAGCTAGATAGCTAGCGCTTTGGGCAATAGCCAAGGCAATGGCAGGTTTGTCAGAGAATGACATTAGCAGAGCGGGATTAACGCTCAACACTAGAGCTGTTGCGCCAAGGCCAGCCACAACATTTCCCGCATACCACATCCACATAGATAAACCCCATGAGAAAAACTTCATGGGGTAAAATACAAAGGCTGATAGAAGCTGTGTTAAAGCACCTATGTAAATAACAACCGAGGGCCCCCTCCTATCGTATAGACCACCAAGAAGATAAGATGAGAACACAGATGCCACACCCGATAGCATAGGACCTAGGGACAGCAGTGTAACAGCGCCAATGCTATAGTAGCTCATTAGATGTGAATAGAATATCGAGATATTCATTCTCCAACTAGATACGAGAATAGCTATTAAACCAGCCAACATGAGAACCAATCTCTTGCCGTTCATTGGCACCCCCTTTACATGCACATTTTGCATAGAAAGGGTTTTTAATATTTAGACTAATTATTTGTTATCTCCCATGTTTTCTAGCTATAGCAACTACAGCATTTTTGTCAAAGTACACTAACTCTACTACTGTGAAGCCCTCTCTAGATAGGAAAAAGCGAAGAAGATTCACAGGTATGTCGCTTGCATTGAATATGATTCTGATCTCCTCGACCTCCTCTCTAGAAATACTACGCAAGCTATTTACTAAAACAGCTATGGGATGCGAATTGCAAGAGCTTGGCACACCCCTCAAATCTATTTCCTTGGTTCTCAACCTCCTCACCACACCATGGCAGACCCCACCATCGAAACCCAGGAGTTAACACTATTACATAGATATTTGTTGAGGAAACAAAAGTTTTTGCCTTGTTTGCGAAAAAAGCTTTTGATGATGAGTGCACGTCAGGTTGAGTGATGATTGAACAGTCGTGTGCTGAGCAAGGTAATTTCAGTTTTTTGCATAGACATGAGGTTTAAGAGCTGTGGAAAATTCCTTGGTGTTGTATAGTGGGCTAAGTTGCTTTTCTAAAGATTTTGAATCCGTTGGTGTAGCACCATAGAAGCAGTGCTATAGCTATGATTATGCCTCCCACCAACGCATATATAATACTCATGGTGTTCTGAGGAACCTTTTCCAGTGTTGCTGTAGAGAGGATTGTTGTTAAAACAGTTTCTTGGGATGACACAGTTTTTGTTGTAGTAACTGTCGCAAATTGTGTAGCTGTTTGCTGTGATGGGGCTTGAACAGTTTCTCTCTGTGTTAAGGTAATTAAGCTGATGTAGGTTGATACTTGCTGCACTGTTGTTGGTGTAATACGCTCCACAGTAACTGTTGTTGGTTGTAAAAGAAGAGCCCACACTGTTGATGTTGTTGTGGTGGGGGATAGCTGTGTGAGGGTTACTGTTGATAGAAGTGTTGTTGTCGCTGTAATTGTTGTAGTTGGTATAAGGACTTGGGGTGTAGTGGCATTTAAGCCGCTAACCCTCTCTAGGCTTATGCTCACATATGCCTCATAAGATATGAGATTCATTAGTATAATGGTATAGTTGCCGCCCGCCATAGTCTTAATAGAGAATGTTGTTTGCTGCCTAGTTGCATTAATTCTAAAAATGGCCACAGGATAATTCTGCGGATCCAAAACAATTCCAGCTACATCTATACAAAAATCGACTGTACATGTAGCTCTACTCTTTATTGTGCCAACCACACTATCTAGTGGATTTAGCCTAATCTGAAACCTTACAAAAGACTTTGGCGGTATAAAAACATAGTCATTGGAATATATGACCTGGCCATACAGACTCTGAATTGATGCATGCAATGCAATTCCTATAAGAACAATCAGTACCACTAGACTACATTGTTTCCCAACCCTTTCAACTAACTGAAAGATATTCACAGCCTGCATATCTTCCCTCCAGTATACGCAACCATGTAAACACATATATATAGTTTATCTCTTCTAGTCTAAAAACAGCAATAGAGATCGAAACATCTACACCAAGTGATGATAAGATCGCCGCTCTGATCAGTGATGATGGCCGAGTTCACTGACAACATATTCTCTACTAAGCCAAATAAGACACAGAAAGTTAGCATCGATTATATCAGCGCAATTCTCTCCTATCATCAATCAACAGCGGTGGAGGATCATCATCAAAATTTTGCATCAAAAACACAAAAAATATGTATATGTATAAAATGTTTATCAGTGCGTATAGCTGTTATCACAATTCAAATCGCGGCCTCTATCATCATCACATCTATACATGAATAAAAAATACTATTAAAAGCTTTTGATTATATTTCATCCATAGTGTGGAGCTGTAGTAACTATGACAGATGTGATGAGGGCTGTAGCCTCTGCTGATATGTGATGTTGCCCCTACCCCCTGATCAATCCTATGGCTACGCAAATCTTAAATTATGAAAAATATAGTGTATAATACTGTGTGTGATAGTGATTGGAGGCATCGTGGATTTGTAGGTCTTGTGGTTTTCGTGCTAACATATTTGATGGCTATTATTGGAGGTGCCCTGTTTGCGGATCCCCGATAGATATATCTTATGAGCCTGTCTATGAGTTTGGTGGTAGGGGTCTTGATAGGTTTCGTGGTTTGCTTCCTTTTACGCCTGATAGGTATAGGGGTGAGGGGGAGACAAAGCTTGTTGAGGAGACCATTGATGGTGTTAAGCTGTTGCTTAAGCTTGAGTATATGAATCCGAGTGGCAGTTTTAAGGATAGGGGATCAGCTCTATCCATCTACTATGCCTATAGAATGGGTTTTAGAAGAGTGGTGGAGGACTCGAGTGGAAACGCGGGTTTGTCGGTAGCTCTATACTCATTGGTCTACGGGCTAAAACCAACGATAATTATACCCAAAACTGTTTCTAGATCTAAGAGAGATCTGATTAGAGTTGTGGGAGGAGATGTTGTAGAGGTTGACACAAGGCGTGATGCCGCTCTCTACGCTGCTAAACTATCTTTGACAGGATTCTATGTTGCTCATACATGGAGTCCTCTATACATATACGGCTCAGCAACAATAGCATTTGAAGTGTATGAAGAGGTGGGCGAGCCCGATGCTGTAATAGCCCCAGCAGGTTCTGGGGGATTGTTGCTAGGCATTATAAAGGGTTTTGAAATTCTCAAAAAGCTTGGAAAGGGAAAAAGGTTCCCCGGCCCATAGCAGTCCAAGGCTACAGTGTTCAGCCAATATTCAAAGAGGTTAAAGGGTTCGAATCAGCTGGAGAGGAATCAACTCTAGCAGAGGGAATAATGGTTCAAAACCCACCAAGACTAAAAGAGGTGGCTAAAGCGATTAAAATGTATGATGGGGATGTAATACTAGTTGGAAACAGCGAAATAAGAAAAGCCCTTGAGAATCTAATTGACATGGGATTCTTAGTAGAACCAACATCTGCCACAGTATATGCAGCATTTGAGAAGATCAAAGAGAAGTTGAGAGGACTTAGGATACTTGTTCCACTTACCGGATCAGGACTGAAGATGGTTCAAGAACTATAGAAACATGATTAGGGCGGTCCAGCACCGAAAGCCCTCAGCACATTTTGATTGCATATTACACTATGGCTATAGGCCTTAACACAAAATATAATGATAAAAACAATTGAGAATATTGATGTAGAAATCTATACTTTTACGCAACCCCCTTTCTAACGCTTTCGATATATCTTGCTATGTCTGCAAACTCTGTTTTTCGCTGTGTTCTTGGTTTCCCAATAGGTATTATGTACATTGGTGTCTCGCCACTTTTCAGAGTTAATATCTCGGCAACTCTTCTATCATCAAATGCTCCTATAGCGACTGTTCCAAGGCCTAGGGTTGTTGCCATCAGATATATGTTTTGCCCTGCATGACCCACATCCATAGGCACATATCTTGTTCTACCCCTCTCGCCATAGAATCTAGTTGTTCTTTCAAAAACAGCTGTTATCACAATGTCTATGGGTGCTTCTCTAACCCATGGCTGATTCAAAGCCGCTTTTGATAGAGCCTCTCTATAGTCCCCATGCTTTATCAGTTCAATTGCATGTGCTCTATCGTTGTATTTGTATATTGCTGGTTCTAGGTATGTACTATTTGTTAAAACACTTTTCTCTCCGACGACAACATATATTTCTAGTGGGTATGTTGCTCCAGCGCTTGGAGATGATCTAAAACCGTGTTTGGGGTCTGTAACTCCATAGGCAGCCCACAAAAGCATTGAAAGCTGCTCAACTGTTATGGGATCAGGTGAAAACTCTCTAACACTTCTCCTCAAAAGAATAGCCTCCTCAACAGAAACGCTAGAAACCTTTTTAGGGAAAGGCAGTAGTATTATGGTCAAACTTGAGTCACCTCAAATTGTTTATAGATCTTCTCAAGCTCTTTCACAGCTACTTCAAGCTCATCAATGTTATTAATACCAGCTGTAATAACGATATCGTTATTCTCTGAAATATCTGGTCTTGCATACCTTGGTTTAAATAATTCAACAGTTCTTTTTATGAATAAGAGGTTTTGCACATTTGTAATGTCATTAGCATATTTTGCGATACCCTCACCCTCCAGATGCATGCCATATTCCTCAACATAAACATTGAACGAAATTCTGTTTCTGCCACTATATTTATATGCACTAACAATTTTTTCGCCGTTTCTCAATGGAGTTGCAACTCTATAACCCAAGTCTTGGAGTTTTTTCACAACGTCTTTGAATCTTTCATCAATTACATGCTCAAATACTTCAACGGGCCCACTCCAACCAGCAATTGTGTGCAGAGCATCCACCACAGCACCAATATGTATCACTGGTGTGTAGGGCTGTGAAAAGCCGTGGAACATGCATATAGCTTTTTGTGGTGGCCAATAGTATACACCTCCCCTCTTAACACGGTATACAAAATCTTTTTCGCTGAAATCTATTTTTATTGGCGATGGAAAGCATATCTCTTGTTTCCATGTAGTAGCCTCAGATTTAAATGGAATATAAGACTTTATACAATTGCTATGATTCTCAACATCTATCACAAGAGAGCTATTTGTATTCTTAAAAAGCACCTCTAAAAGCATATTTCTAGGCCTCTAAAAATTCTGTGCCCCTGATGTATAAGCAAAGCAGTTTTATTATCTACCTTTTCTTTTTCTTTGGGGCTGATATCTTAACCCTAGCTATTTCAGTAGATTTATATGCATCAAGTGCTACGAAGGTTATAATGGCTATTCCAAAGCCTATTAGAGCGGCCGCCACAAACATCCCTCTGGCGTCTACGCCACACACATATCTTATCTCTCTTTGGTTCCAGCTAGATGGTGACAAATCGAATTTTATCGATGGTGAGGATTCGAATGAGAGGGCTGAGATATTGAATGAAACAACCCTGAATTTAGACGATGCGTTGATCTCAATTGTGTAAACGCCTTTTGGCATTGAGGGTGGCGATAGGAAGAATTTGCTGTCTGAAACAGTCGATGTGTTGTACTGCAAGGGTATGTACAGCAACGTGGCATTTTTACTATCCCTCACTGTTATCGATCCTGTAACATTCTTCGACTCAGACACTATGTCGTATTTCACTAGAAATGGTGAGACAGCTGATGTATTCAAAGAGATTGTGTCTCTATATGTTTCGCCAGGGCTTAGCGTCACATTTGATATCTTTCCAAAAACTATTGTGACGTACTGTGTGTAGTTGCTGAGCAGAGATAAGACGCCTTCGAATTTGTTTGGTACTGAGACATATGTTGAACACGACTTTAAGTCGATACCGTAGTTAGATAGTATTAGCACCCATCCAATAACAAAGGCTAGGATCCCCGTGGCTATTAGGACAACAGCTACATCTCTACTCAACATAATGCGCCACCCAATCAATTTATCAATCTAGTAGGTATAGCAAGGGTTAAAGTATATATACTTTTTCCTTAGCCACAGTTTATCACGCAATAAAAAAGGGGCTAAAAATGTCTGTAGCAATAGATGATGGCATCATTTTAATTGATGGGGAATTCAAGTTTTTGCTAGGTGTTAACTATTGGCCCAGAAAATTGAATATTAGAATGTGGAGGGACTGGAATGAGGATGCGATTAAAGAGGATTTGAAGTTGATGAGATCTCTTGGTATCAGGGCTGTCAGATTCTTTATAAAGAACGAAGATTTTGCTGATGAAGATGCAAACGTTTTTCCAGATGCGCTGAGAAAGCTGGGGAGGTTTCTGGATCTGCTAAGAGAAAACGGCTTAATTGGCTTTCCAACTCTTATTGTGGGGCACATGAGTGGGAAGAACTGGGAGATTCCATGGCTAAAACCGGAGGAGATCTACACCTCTCACGGAATTGAAAAGACTATAAGATTTGTAGAGGCTATAGTCAAAAGCTTTTCTGACCATCCATCGATCAAGGGGTGGATTCTAAGCAACGAGCTTAGTCTTGTTAAAAGGGCTGAGAAGAGGGAAGAGGCTCTAGCACTTCTAAAACTCTTTTCCAGAACAGTCAAGGAATTGGCAAACAATGTTTTGGTCTCCTCTGGCGATGTGCCAGACAGCTATTTGCAGGAAACACCAAATGTCAAATCTATTGTAGACTATGTTGGACCCCATCTATATCTATACGACACCGATCCAGTCAGACATGGATATACCTATGGAGCTATGATAGAGCTTTTCTCAAATGACGGTACACTACCTGTGATACTAGAGGAGTTTGGTTTTAGCACACACCAATACTCAGAGGAGAGTCAGGCAAGATTCGTAAACGAGGTTCTATACACATCCCTAGCCCACAGAGCCTCAGGTGCTTTCATATGGTGCTTCTCAGATTTTATCCACGAGAGCGATCCGCCATATGAGTGGAGACCTCTTGAACTAGGCTTTGGCATAGTCAGAAAAGACGGTTCTCCAAAGCCTGTTGCAGAAGTTGTGAAGAGGTTTTCAGAGGAGCTAGAAACTATTGAGAAGCTCAAGATAAATACTGTGTTTAGGAGAAGACCCGAGGTATCAATTGTATCTCCGTTCTATCTCTTCAAAGACTATGAATTTGTGTGGTACAAAAATGCGCTGGACTTTTGGAGGGTTATACAGCCAGTCATAGCCGCAAGCATAATAGCATCTTCTTGTGGGGTGGACAACACAATTGTGTTTGAACTAGACATAGACAGGGTTGTTAAAAACAAAAAGCTACTGATAATGCCGTCAACTATATTGGCCTTGTCCTCGACATGGAGAAAGCTTCTAGAATATGTAGATGGAGGTGGATCGCTATACACATCACTTGTAAAAGGATTTGGAGATTTCAAGGCTTCACACGAATCCGCAACACATCTGTGGACAGAGCTCATGGGAATCGAAAACATTCTTGAGGCTGGGTCATATGGCTTCGTATACTATGGCAAGATCTCTATAGAGTTTGTCAAGGATCTTGGAGAAATTAGAAAGGGAGAGAAAATCGATGTCAACATCCCAATACCGATATACACATATAGGTGTAGAGCCGTTGATGCAGAGGTTATAGCTGTTGATGGCAATGGAGAGCCTGTTATCTTCAGAGCTAGGAGAGGCAATGGCTATGCATATACATCGACAATACCGATAGAGCTTATAGAAGCTGTTTCAGTGCATATGGACTGGAGTGGGAGGATCCAGAGGCTATACAAATCAATTGCAGCAGAATCCAATGTGAGCATAGTCTACGAGTCTACATCTCCCGAGGTGGAGGTAAAGCCGTTCTACGGCAGTGGATCAGACATAGTCATAGCTGTAAACCACGGCGATAGCAAAACGGTTGAGATTCTGATTAGAAGAGAAGCTAAGAGCATATCGAAAATTGGGGGAGATGCAAAGATTGTTTCTGCCGAGGGTAGAAAGGCCATTGTTGAAATGCCGAAGAAATCAGCTATTGTCTTGCAAATCACATAACTTTTATCTGGATCCAAACACCCTGCTTATCTCAAGCCAGTCCTCCCTAGACAGTCTCCACCCCATTGCACCGGCATTCTCCTTGACATGCTCTATACTAGCAGCTTTTGGTATTGGGATAACGTTGTCTATGCATATAAGCCAGTTTAAAGCTACCTGCACTGCTGTCTTGCCATATTTCCTACCAATATTCTCTAGGTAGGCGTTTCTCGCGAGCTGGCCTCTTTCAAGTGGTGTGTAAGCCATGTACATAAGACCCTCTCGCTGTGCATATGGTATAACATCTTTTTCATCGTCTCTATGAAGCAAGCTGAAATGGTTTTGTACTGCAACAACATCGTATTTCTTTGTACATGACCTAGCCTCCTCTATTCCCCTCACAGAGAAGTTTGAAAGCCCATAGAATCTTATAACACCATCGTCAACAAGCTTCTCAAAAGCCTTTATAGTTTCGCATATTGGTGCAGCATCGCTTGGCCAGTGGAGGAGATATAGGTCTATGTATGTCCCCAGCCTCTTAGAGCTTGCCACAGCAGATTTCAGCACATTATCGTATGAGGCATTGGAGGGCCAAACCTTTGAAACTATGAAAAGCTCATCTCTTTTGAAACCCCTTATAGCTAGACCCACAATCTCCTCGGCATGTCCACCACCATACATTTCAGCAGTGTCTATAAGTGTCATACCAAGCTCTATACCCTTTCTCAAAGCCTCTACCCACTCCCTATCCATCGAATAGTCTGGCACCCAATAACCGCCGCCAATGCCCCATGTACCCATGCCCAACGAAGATACACAGCCAATTTTATTAAAGCATTTAACATCTTTAGCCATGGTCTACCACCAAAAAACTGTTATCCAAGCCCAGCTATGCACAATATGTAGAACTGTGCTTATCTCTTTAAAAAATCTAAGCCCTATGAGCTCTATCCTCAGCTCACATACTCATAGACTTGGTCTACAACATCTTGGAAACTCTTCGATCTTCTATCCCTAGGCCTTGGCAACTTAACCTCAATTATTTTAGTTATCTTCGCTGGTCTCGGCGTCAGTATCACTATCCTATCTGCCATGAGCACAGCCTCCTCAACATTGTGAGTGACCATAACTATGCTCTTAACTGTTGTTACCCCAGATAGCCATATATCGAGTATCTCGGCCCTGAGAGCCTCAGCTGTTAGCGGATCTAGCTGCGAGAACGGCTCATCCATTAGAAGTATTGTGGGCTCAACAACAAGCGCTCTAGCAATGTTCACCCTCTGCCTCATACCACCGCTGAGCTCCTGTGGATAGAAGTCCTCAAAGCCATTGAGACCGACGAGAGATAGATACTTCAAGGCCTTTTCCCTTGCAACCTTTTTGTCAACACCTTTTGCAATGAGGGGGAGGGCAACATTGTCTACAACTGTTAGCCAGGGTAGCAGGGTAGGGGATTGGAAAACAAATCCATAGACAAGGTTTCCAACTGTTTTTATCTCACCGCTGTCAGCCTTCTCAACACCTGCTATAATTCTAAGCAGAGTCGATTTTCCACAGCCAGATGGACCTAGAATGGCTATGAACTCCTCGCCAATGTCAAGTGTTATACCATCTAATACCCTGAGGACTTTGCCTCCTTCGCCAAAGCTTTTAACGATATTGATGAGGCTAACAAGGGCCATGTCTATTCAACCACAAAAGACTTTTCAACACGTTTAAAAATCTGCGACCACACAGACTTATTTAACAATACTATCATTAGAGCCCACAGAATAACTGTATAGAGAACTATATCATATCTACCTCCATACGTGTATTTGCTTAGCATAGAGCCAACACCACCAAGATCAATTGTTGTAGAACCACTCTCAAAATATTCTGCAACTATAGATGCATTCCATGCCCCACCCCAAGCACTTAAAGCGCCAGAGGCTATCGATGGCAGAAGCGATGGTATTAGAATATATCTGAAGTAGTTGAATCCTCTTATGCTATAGACCTTTGCCAGCTCTAGAACCTCCATCTTAATCTTTGGCACTCCAAACAACATAACATTGAAGAATTCGTACCAGAGAGAACCTTGTAGAAAGACTATGAATGAAACCAGCCAAGATGCTTTGACTGCCAGCGGTGATAGGATAGGCCACCACAGTATAGCTGGTATAGATGCTAGGATCTCGCCTACAATAGCTATTATCGGGCCCAAGCCCTTTACAAGAGAGAGATATGCCATGACAATTGTTATCATAAAAGAGACTACCACTACTAGACTAACTCTAGCAAGAGAGATTAGGAAGTTTGTCATAAACTCTAATATGAATAAAGGACTTTTCTGCAAGTTTGCAACGACATTGATGTATAGAAGAGGTAGGGTTAGTAGTGGAACAGCAATAACCATGTTATGCTTTGCCATGCCCTTGGACTCAAACTTTATTCCGAGATGCATGATATGCTCCCAAACAATAGACACAAATCTATAGATGTAGTAGAACGCTCTATGCCATGCTGGAAGCAGGTGATGCTGTATCACCAGATTTGTGGCTGGATTGAATATGAGTAGATAAGATGCTATAATAATTGCAAACAGAACTGCTGTAGCAATGTAAAATTCTAGCATGTCTCCCTTGCTATACAAGTCCATTATTAGAGAGCCTATGCCTAGAAGCTTGTACTCCTCGGATCCAGCCGATATGACCTCTGCTGATGTTAGGAAAAACCATCCTCCAGCCCACGAAATTATGCTGTTAGCAGCTATAGCTGCTCTAGCCGCCGGCACATATATGTATGCAATTCTAGAAAATGTTTTGAGTCTGTATACACTAGCCATGTGAAACATGTTAGGATCTAAAGACTTTACAGAAGTGTAGACACCGAATATCATGTTCCATAGAAGACTGGTTGTTATTAGAAAGATTGCTGCAAGTTCTAGTCCAATACTTTTAGGGAGGAAAGACACGAAAATCACAATTGCTATTGGGAAGAAGCCTAGTATTGGAATGGACTGGAGAACATCTAGAATAGGCATCAAAATCGCTTCTGCAGTTCTTCTCCTAGCCATTAGAATACCTAGTGAGATGGCAACTAGAAGAGACAGTATATATGCAGCAAGCATTCTTCCGAAACTCGCCAAAGATGCTAGGACTAGGAGTACAACATCCAACATCCCAACCTTTTGCAGTGCTCGGTCATTGACATAGATATAACATAGATTTAAAAAGCTCTTTAGATAATTAGATTATTTAGGTGCTTATCGGAGGTGTCAAAAGAGGCAGATAAAAACCTTCGTTTCATCCCACGTGATGTACTCCCAGACCATGTTATAGGGTTGGTAGAGGCATTGTATAGCTTGGGTGGCTCGGCAGACCCCATGCACATAGGCGATATCACAAGCGAGTCGATAGATGTTCTTCCAAAGGCTATAGATGTTGCAGAAGCGCTGAACCTGTTGAGATATGAGAACGGCTACCTATATATAACAGAGCTTGGTAGAAAGGTTGCTGAAGCCAATGCTAAGAAGCTGAAGAAAATTCTTAGAGAGATTGTTCTATTAAACAGAATTGAGCCTCTCTACGAGATCTACACAATACTAAAGGAGAGAAGGGCTATACCTGTAGAAGAGTTTAAAAACATAGTTGAGAAACATTACAGAAGAATAAACAGGGATGTTATAAAAAATGTTCTTGTTTGGGGTGCTTATCTAGAGCTCTTCAAAATGAGTGAAGACGACTCACAAATAGTTTTAATACATGACTAGTTCTAATACAATGCAGAGTCTTTAATAGCTTCTATGGCAATTACACCATGGTTTACATCATATGCTTGGATATGTTTATATTTCTTACAAGCACAAATGGTACTTTCGATGGTGTTGAAACCTCCCACCACTGAATTCTGTATAGCTCTCTTCCCACCATCTCAATATTGTTCAATATATTCGATAGTTTGTCCGCTATCCTGATTTTTGTAACAGGCCTGGCTATTCTGCCATTCTCTATATAGAATATTGCATCTCTAGCAACAGTGGAGAAGATCCCTTCGACATAGTTCTGAAGCCTTGTATACCAGTTGTTTGTTACCAAAATGCCTCTCCTAACCTCCGATACCATCTCATCCAATGTCGCATCACCAGGCCTTACAACAATGTTCCACGGTCTTGGGCTTATCCAACCAGCATTAGCCGTCGAGCTTGCTCCCAGCAACCTAGCCGTTTTTGTGTTATGTAGAAATGTCTTCAGCGTGCCACTCTCTATAATCGGCTTGTTGAATGTCTCTAGGGCCTCATCATCAAAGCTTCTGTAACTTGGCAGCTCCCTGTTTCTTGGCTCGTCCAAAATGGTTAGATGCTCTGATGCGATTCTATCCCCAGGCCTGTTCTTCATGAACATCGACCAGCCCATTATAACCCAGTATGCCGATGCCATCGAAACTATGTAGTCAAGCAGATTGCCGAATACCATGGGGCTTAGAATAACATCGTAAACGCCTGGCTCAATCTCGCTTCTACCTCTAGACTCTACAGCGTATCTAGATGCTATAAAAGCCATTGTCTCAAGCTCTTTAGTGTCTAGAGATGTTGATGTGAAGCACCATTGTCCACTTCCATCCGGTTCTGCAAATGCTCTGACATAGCTTTGCAGAAACGTCTTTCTCTCTTCTAGCAATGCCCCCTTAGAAGTTGCTAAAACAGTTTCTGTTTCACCCATTTGAAGCATTCCAGCCACGCTATCTATCTTCTCCCTGTGGGCAGCCTCTATAACCATTTCAGCAAACTTGCCGATATTGTCTATATTATTGTGTATCCCCTTGTCGAAGACCTCTTCCCTATATGTAATCTTGCTTGGCTCGGGCAGAGGTGCATAGATAGGCGATTCCTCTATCCTTCTAGACAACGACAATAGCGTCTCAACTGGTTTGTATAGCTCCTCTAGACTCTTTGGCTCGAATCTGAGAACAAATATTCTCTTCTCCTTAGCTAGGTAAAGATCTATTGTAACCCCCTTCCAGTTCTGAACCACACTAACCTCGCTATTAGCTATTTTAGTCATCACCACGTCTTTAATAGTCGCTTCAATAGCCACATCTTCAAAACCCATTTTGCTAAGTTCGTTCACGAGCCTAGCCACAAAATCAACATCTATGTTCATTGCACCGCCACCCCAAGTCTAACACTCTTTAACCTTACATCAGGTCCCCCAAACCATACCGGAACACCTTGCATCGGCTCACCCTTGCCACATGTCCCAGCATAGAATCTGAGCTCCTTCCCAACAGCATCTATGCTACTATAAAAGGATTTTGTTGTAAGCTCTAGAACAGGGTTTCTAACAAGCTTTGTCGGCTCTCCATGCTCAATTAGATAAGCCTCTAAGCCAACGTATCTCTGGCTCCACCTCTCATCATCTATGTTCCACTCCATATAGCTTTTTATGTACACCCCCAGCTTCACATCCTCTAAGAGCTCCTCGAACTTGTGGTCACCTGGTCTTAGATATGTGTTGGCCATTCTCACTATAGGCTCGCTCGTATAGTCCATGGCTCTGGCAGCCGCATTACTTTCAACACCAAATGTCTTTGCGGTTTCTCTATTATGCAGAAACTCGTTTATCAAACCCTCTTTATATAGGTAGCGGGGTCTGGCTGCAACACCCTCGTCATCGTATAGATAGAACCCGTAGCTGCCAGGGATTGTAGGGTCGTCAACTACAGTTGCATTCTCATTCCCTATTCTATAGCCGATCATATTTGGCTTTATGAAGCTCTTCCCAGCCTGGGCAGCCTCTCTACCAAGTATCCTGTCAGCCTCACTTGGATGGCCACAGCTCTCATGAACTATTAGACCGACTATTTCACTGCCAACAACAACTGGCACACTATCCTTTGGCGGCTCTACAGCTGTTAGAAGTATCTCCTCAAGCTTTCTAACCTCATCAGCAGCAGCCCCAACAACATTCCACTTCTCAAGCCATTCCAAGCCACCTGAAGCCCCTAATCCTCTAGCTCTCTGGATATAGCCTTTCTGCGGATGGTAAACAACTATGTTGTAGTCCATGGATATTCTTGGAATAGAGCTCTCCACATAGGCCCCATCACTGTTAGCCACAATCTTCTCCTCAACCCACTCTACATAAGAAAGCGTTGCAACAGGCACCTTCGCCTCCCTAACAGAATTTGATACAGAGTTCCAGAATAGCTTATGCAAACCAATCTTCTCCTCAAAATCAATGTTAGAGAATTTCTTCAAGGGATTCACAGAGTATTTGACCCTGCCAAGCCTTGCCTCAGACAATTCAATAGGCCTCTTAACCACATTCCTATGCGTTCTCGCTCTAGCAATAGCCTTTTGAACAGCCTCTCTAACACCATCCCTACTCAAATTGTTTGTTGATGCAAATCCTAGAACGCCGTCGACTAGAACCCTTATTGCAATCCCTTCGCTTATCTCGCTATAAGCAGATATTAGCACCCCATTTCTAGAGCTCATACCCTGAGACTCTAGCCTGTGGTATCTGGCCTCAGCATATTTTGCCCCAGATTCCCCTGCAATCTGCAGGGCGTATAACAACAAGTCCTCCAAATTTTTGCACCAAGGTTAAGAATCTAGTTAAAAAAAGAATTTTTATTTTACTTTACTTTTTTGCCTCTATCAAAACTAATTTGACTAGATAGAATGCAATTGGTATGAGAACAATTCCAAACGCTATTGCTATTCCTATTGAAAGCATCTTCAGCACATCGCCTACATAGCCATATCTACTAAATATGGCTGCTAACCCAACTAGTATAAATGCTAGCATCACAATGAATTGAAGATATGGAGCAACCTTTGCAAAATCTGGATGCTCTTGTAGAATCATTTTAGACACGTCAATAACTATTATAACACCCATTGCGATGGCCACAATACCTACAAGCAGAGGGTATATCATCTCTGATGGGAGTTTAAACAAGGCGAATGCAACTGTTAGCATTATGGCTATCAAGCCAACCAGTATCACATTCTCTATCAAGCTGACCAAGTACTTATATGATTCTCCCCAGCCTCTGGAGAGCACAGAGCCAAGATATTTTGATAGTAGTATAGATAGTATGGTGCCTAGAGTTATAACGGCAACACCGCCAATTAGATAGGGTATATAGGAGACAACAGAATATATGAGAGCACCTCCATCGCCACCAAGAGGAATGTAGCCAATGGCAACAACGAGGGACAAAGCTATGATGAAAGCCATTGTCAAGCCGCCAATAAGATTCGACAAATCTAGCTCTAGCGTAGCAATGTTCTTACCAACATCTGTTTTCAGCAAAGGCTTCTCAACATATTTGTCGATAACTCTATTCACTATCTCGCCAACTAAATACCCGACAATAACGCCGATGGCAACCCATATTAGTGCAGCAATCAAATTTGGTAGGGTGTCTACAAAGGATTGCCACAGTCTAGCCAGGGCATCTCCTGCACTACTCAACTAGTATACCCCCAGTCTAGCCATATTCTTTAGAAGGCTTTATAAATTTTTTGTCTATGTCTGTAAAATATCAGGTAGTAGAAATGGAATTGTTATGGCCTTAGCAGAGAAAACGGTAAGCAAATATATTTGGTTCGGTAGCGGTTATACATATTGTGAAGAGTACCCCTGGGTCTGAACAGTGATGAGAAGGCATTTGTCGGATGGTGATGCTCTATGGATTTTAGAGAGCTCTTTGATCTTATAGCATCTGCTTTTGTTGTCTTTGTAATATTCTCTCTTCCCTACATTAATCCGCCTAACTATGAAATGCTAGTTTCCTATCTCCTCGCTACAGCAACTGCATTTGTTTTTCATGAGCTTGCCCACAGAGCTGTTGCTAGGTCAAAAGGTGTTTTTGCTGTTTATAGGGCTTGGTACCTAGGCCTCTTGATATCTCTTGTTCTTGCGATAGCCACTCGCGGAACGTTTGTCTTTATTGCTCCCGGAGCTGTCGAAATTTATATGCCGATCTATCTACCATCGATAGAATCTAGCATTGCTATCGCAGGCCCCACAACCAATGTAGTCATATCATTGTTATGCATACCGCTATCTATGGTGCCTAGAATATCTGTGTATGCTCGTGTTGTGGGCTATGTAAACTCCTCCCTAGCCCTATTCAATTTGTTGCCTATACCACCTCTCGATGGATACAAAGTTTTCAGATATGATGTCGTTAGATGGGGTCTTGCAATGATTTTATCCATAGTCTCATTCATTATCTACATACTCTTTATATGACCCTCATCCTCCTCATTTCTATGGAGCCGTCTCTAATCTCAACGAAGTACATCTCGCCATTGCCTAGCGGTTCGCCTCTCCAGCCAAACAGCTTCTCGAGGTAGTAGCCCACTGTTGAAGATGCTATGACCATGCTATCCCCATCTACTTCTATTCTTAGCAACTGGTAATAGTCTCTGTTCTTCTCCCCTTCGCCAGTTATGTAATTCAAAGAGAAGGATACCGCCCTATGGCTCGCCTCATCAACTATTATACCAACGCTGTTAAGAGATGTTTCCACAGCTCCAATCTCTATGACCCTACCCATAGCTTTTGCCAGCGACTCTACATCTATTCTGTCAATGTTTTTCGCTATCCAATATGCAACAAAAAATGAATCGGCATAGCTATTCACAAGACCCTCCAATCCAAGTTCTCTTGCAAGCAGATTCTTATTGACAGAGCCATTGTGCGCAAACCACAGGCTGAGTTTTCCAGGTATGCTTATGTGGAATGGATGAGAATTGAACACGTTTATAGGCTCTGAAGAAGTTAGTCTGCTGTGCATTATCATATGGATCCACTGTACATCTGTTGGAATGCCTTTGACAAATCTCCTAACATCTTCGTCTAGTAGGGGTAGCGATGTTTTATAGTAGGCGAACCCCATTTCATCAAACTTCATGAATGCATATGCTGCCCCCCATCCATGGTTATGGGATCTCCTACCCCTTCTAACCCTATCGAGAACAACATCATGCTGTGTAGCAAGTTTAAACCCTTTCACAACCTTAATTAGATTGCCTGTCTTGCCAACGCCAACAAAATGAAGTATTCTACACATCCACATACACACCTACAAAGCTTTTGCATTAGCATAAATAGCCAGCTGTTTAATGCTAATAAATGTTCTTGGGCGCTGATCTAGAGAGAAATTCGTCTATAAGCACTTGTATGGACGGCCCCTCAACTATTTTCATATGCCAGAACGCCCTCACCACAGGCTTGTTGATTTTTATAACCCTTTCTATTCTTGCTGGTGTTCCCAGCACAACAGCATCTGCAGGAACTCTATTTATGGTTTCTTCAAGATCTCTCAACTGCTGGGGTGTGTAGCCGAGGCTTGGCACCACAGGCCCTATGCCGGGGTAGAGCTCGTAAACCTTTTTTATGTAGCCAACAGCATAATCTCTTGGATCGACGACCTCAGCTCCAAACTTTCTCGCTGCCACATATCCAGCCCCATAAGATGCTCCACCATGCGTGACGGTTGGGGCGTCCTCAACTACTACAACACTCTTTCCTGAAATCACACTGGCGTTGTTGACCTCCACAACGAAATCTGCCTTGACTATATGAGCATCTCTATTTATCTTCCTCACATTATCGACGATTCTGCTGATATTCTCCTCTTTTGCCTCCCCAACCTTGGTTATTATCACAGCGTCGGCTAGTCTTATGTTGACCTCGCCTGGATATGCGCCAATCTCTATTCCGGGTCTTGTACTATCGGTTACGGTGATCCAGTACCACGGTCTATAGAATGGCCAGTCGTTGTTTCCACCATCCCACAGTATCACATCCCCAAGCTTCTCAGCCTCTATGAGGATTCTCGTATAGTCTGCACCAAGCAAGACAGTTGATCCAAGTTCTAGGTGGGGCTCTATCTCCTCCCTCTCCTCTATGGTGATGCCATGTATGTCCAGATCATCCAAACTTTTGAACACTTGGACTATCTGCACCCCAAAATCTCTATATATCATGGGGTGCCTGACAACAGAGACCCTCAAACCCCTTCTTCTAAGCTCTTGGACAACAGCCTTTGAGACAGTGCTCTTCCCAGCTCCGGTCTTGGTGGCCGTAACTGCTATCACAGGCTTTACAGAGTCCAGCATAGTTTCTTTCAAACCTAGGATCCTGAAGCTACAACCTGTTGAGAGAACATATGATACTATCCTGCCGAGCTCCTCGTAAGTCAGATCGCTTAGACATAAAACGGCCTCGTCAACGCCATAGAACTTGACTATATTCGGGAGCATGTCTAGGGGGTATATGGGGATGCCACTGGAATATCTATCGCCAGAAACAGCCTCGGGCACTCTTCTAAATTCTGCACCCGGTATTTGAGTAAACAAAAATGCTACAACCTCTACACTTGGATCCCTTCTCAGCACAGTTATGAAATTGTGTATGTCCCTGCCACCAGCACCTATAACCACTACCCTTCTAACCAAAACACGCCACCAGATACCAACTCTTGTTAGCAAAGGTAAAATAAACTATTGCTGGAACCATACATCTAATAGCTAAGCAATCGCCCATATCATATTGTGTAGCAAAGTTGCTTAATCACATCTGCAACGGATGAACAATCTCTATGTCTCCAGCACTGAATGTGTAGTAAACCCAGTCGGGGTTGTGTCTAGTTATTTTCAGTTTCTTCACCATGGCTCTCCACAAAACGGCTTTGTTTTTATGCTGCGTTGTATACCAAATCTTCTCAGCTTTTATCACCCCATCTACATTGTGTTCAATGCTTGCTAACAACTCCCTTGCCTGAGGTGTCGATGTATGTAGCGTTGCAACCGTTAGAATGTTTTTAGCCTTTGAGAAGTTTGCTCTAATGACTTTTATGTGCTCTGCCAAATCCATTGTTTTGTAGAAACACAGAAACTCATTTAGAGAGTCTATCGCTATAAGGCCCCTGCTCTCTAGACCCATCTCATTTGCAATACCTAAAAGCGTTTCAATTACATGTTCAATGTTCTGGGGGTTCACCTTGGCTATCACAGATATATGCGACTTGAAGTCTCTGTCTCTTATCCTCTCACTATATCCATCTACAATAAAAAACTGCTTCTTTTTAACATACTCTATAACATCTATTTTCAGATTCTCAAGCTGTAGAGCAACCGTTTTTGGATCATCGTCTAGAGCAAGGTATAAAACGGGCTCTCCCAACTGAAGAACACTCCCAACAATTTTTGCAAGAAGCACACTTTTGCCAGAACCACTTTTGCCGGCTATTACAATGAACGAGTTTCTTGGTATGCCCTCAGGAAACATTGTTTTCAGCGGCTCCAAACCTGGTATCAGCATAGACATGTGGAAGACCAGAATTTTATCCCACAACAAAATTTTTAAGTTTATGAAGAATACTATCCTCATTATTTGAAATGTTGACCTAGATGGATACTCTACCGTGGTTGTTGTGAATGAAGGGAATAGTTGTTGACTCCATTAAAAAGACTTATATTAGTAAGGAGGGCTTTAGGAAGAAGCGTGTTGTCGAGGCTTTGAAGGGGGTTTCGCTAACTGTTGGCAGTGGAGAGATACATGCTCTTCTAGGGCCAAACGGAGCCGGAAAGTCGACTCTTGTCAAGATACTGGCAACACTTCTTCTCCCAGATTCTGGAAGAGCATATGTAGACGGCTATGATGTTGTTAGAGAGGCTGAGAAGGTTAGGAGGGTTATCGGCATTGTATTAGATGTTTCGAAAGGTTTCTACACCTCACTAAGCGGCTACGAGAATCTTGTCTTCTATGCTCTTCTAAAAGGGTATTCCTATCAAGAGGCTAGGAGAAGAGCGAAAGAGGTTCTCGAGCTTGTCGGACTCTACGAAATGAATGCCCACAACAGGCCCTACTACACATATAGCCTTGGGATGAGGGCTAGACTCTCAATAGCAAAGGCTCTTTTGACAAATCCGCCTGTTCTACTCTTAGATGAGCCGACACTCGGCCTAGACGTTGAAAGTGCAAAGGCTGTGAGGAAGCTGATCACGGATCTTGCCAAAGAGGGTAGAACAGTTCTTATAACAGGTCACAACATGCATGAGATAGAGCAGATAGCCTCGTCGATAACTATAATAGATAGCGGTCGTGTGATAGTATCTGGAAATCCATCAGAACTCAAAGCAAAGCTGGGCTTGATGCTCAAAGTCTCTACAAGAATAGAAGGTCTTCACACCCCCCAAATTCTCGAGAAAATAAAAAGCTTTATACCAATTGAAAAGGCTAGCATAGAGCCCCTCGACAGCTCTACAAAAATCGTTTTCTACACCAAGGCTAGTAGAGAAGAGGTTGTGCAGAGCATTATGCAGATGCACAGCACACTAGATTTGAAAATACTTGATTTGGTTGTCGAGGAGCCGACGCTTGAGGATGCCTATATAGCTGTTGTTGGTGAGGGTCATGGTCATTAACATTCTAAGAGCTCTTACCTATAGGGAGATCGTGTGGTTCAAAAGATTCGCCTCTGACTACATTGTTTCGTGGATACTGCCCCTAGCCTTCTCACTAGGTGTAGTGTTTCTACCTGCAACAATATCCGATATCAACACAGTTGTTGGTAGAATGAGCTCTATGTTCGACTATCAAATGGATTTGAAGACAGCCTACATGCTAGCACTTTCTGTAACGGGTATAGTGAACATAGTTGCCATAACAGTAAACGATGTTATCCAAACAATATTCTCAGAGTTTAGATTTATGGAGGTTGGGTGGATGATACTGGAGACCACAAGTCTAACCAGATATGGAATTGCCAACGCCATCGTCAGGCCAGCTATAATGACACCTCTAACAACATTGTATCTAGCACCAATCCTAGCCTATTTAGACGGTTTAAACGGTTTGACAACATTTGCGATACTTGAAGTAGCTTTCGAGGTGACGGCCATTGCCCTAGGATTCTATGCGACAGCTATAGCCCTTGTGCTAACCTTTTACACGAGGATTTCAAGGCCCTGGACAATATCAAATGTTTTAGCGCCTGCCATATTGGCTGGTGCTGGTGTGTATATCCCAGTTAGTCTTGTGCCAGCTGTTCTAAGGCTCTTCGCATATACAACCCCTGTTCCAGAGTCTTGTGAAATAGTCTACCTGATAGCGTTGAGAGGGGTTCCAGGAGAGTTAATATGGTTCATGGCTATAGCCTCGTTTGCAATGACACTATATGTGGCTGTCTCTGGGCTACTGTCTAAGAGTGCCGACATCAGGGTGAGGAAAGGGTGAATATGAGGAGAATACTGCATGTGCTTTACATAGGATTTGTATTGTCTAAAATGCATATAGCAGGCTATATAGCATCTATTGTCAACTCTATACTGTGGTTCATAGTAATGTTTGTTCCCACAGTAATATTCAGTGGATATCCTCTAGAGGCCCTATCCGTTCTCCTACCAGGCATATATGCATTAACAGTAGCAAGCAGCGCTATGTGGACATCAACCGAGTTTCTGAGATGGAATGTCTACCAGGGGCTAACCGACATGTATAGAGAGAACGGTTTAACAGTATTCCACTATCTTCTAAGCAACTCTGTAGTGGACTCTGTAGTGATTGGCACATCCACATACATCCTCTCAGCATATATAATGGCATCTTATCTGGGGCTTGGAATAGAGGCTGCCCTCCCAAAGAGCTACTTGTACCTCTTCCTAGCAATAGCCTTATCCATACCAACATATCTACTTGTAGGTTCTATAATCGGCTATCTAATGGCCTCAACCTCTATTAGCGGGTCATGGATAAACATAATCCAGATGATAATAGCCTTGGGTACAATAGTACCGCCAAAAACATTTCCAAACACATGGATACTACTTGCAAATCCCCCAACAATTGTGGCAGAAATCCTTAGAATAGGATACAACACCAACACACTACCCCCAGACATTCTCGTAGCAATTGGTGTAGCTATGATATTTGTGTACACAGCTCTAGGCTACTTCATTGGTATGCTATGTGACAAGAGAATCGCTAGATATGGCCTAGAATACAGGTTCTGATACTTGTTCAGTAATACCATGTGTCGTAGTAGAAAGGCTCGTTGACAAAAACCCCCGTTTCATATGCCCTGCAAAAACTTTTGAATGGGCAAACACTGCATCTAGGCTCATCATATCTACACACGCTTCTACCAAAATACCACATGAAATCGTCTATCAGGAGAGGGTCAACACTACTAAGCCTTGACATCGCCTTATACGCCTCTCTAACAGCCAGGCGAATCAACACATCTTCGTCATGCGATATGGGGGAGCCTCTAACAGCCTTTTCGGATAGGCTATACTCAAGCTCTACAACACCGGTTCTCAGTGCTATCCTCGTCAGATGGTTGTCTACAGCCACATGCAGATTTTCCTTGTCTATGGGATTGAACAGACCTCTGTAGACTAGGAACTTGACTAGGAGAAAAATCTTCTTCTCTACAGGATCCTGGTACGCCTTGAACACCTTTAGCAGGTCTGCAAGGCCGTAGCCATTCAAAGACCTTATATAGTTTCTGGATAGCAAGATAATATTCTTTGGATTAGAGCTGTAGACCAGAATTATCTTCTGGCCCAAGTCGTTGAGCAGATGCGTTCTAAGCCCAATGTCAACCGGCTTGGCATCGCCTACAGAAAGCCACTTCGCCACCTCATCCTCTCTAACCCTAGCCAGATGCTCTGGACTAAAGAAATCTGGGTTGTTTCTATACATCTCGATCCCTAGCCTGTACAGCAGATCCGCGCCTCTAAGCCTCTCACCATCTATAATAGCCTCATAGGGTTTTCCAGGACGGCTCAGTCTATGATCCATTGCAACCATGGTCAGGAAGTACATCAGAACCTGCTCTAGAGGCTCATTCGATTTTGGGTAGAACCTAGAGTCAAAAACATTCATCTTATGCTCTTCGCTAACCACTCTAGGCAGAATCTCTGCGATAGAGGCTATCCTCCAGTTGACAAGAGTGGGCATGGTCCATCACCACAAATTTGACTTTACGCTGCCCTCTCCTCCCTGAAGTACACCTCTCCAAGAGCTTTTGGCATCGCAACTTTTTTGCTTAGTGGAGTGGCATACACAATGACCACTACCGCTAGCGATACCATAAATGGTAGTGCATTTACCACATCTGTTGGAACTCCATAGAGAAGTTGTAGAGCGTATGACGATGTGTATAGATATCCGAATGCAATGGCTATGGGATATGCTATTAGGGGGTGCCACGAAGATGCCATTGCGAGGGTTATAGCCAGAAACCCGTATCCCATGCCCGTGTACTGTGACCAGCCACTTCTATAAATCGTTGTGTAGATGTAGGAGCCTATGGAAACCAGCGTGTATCCGATTATAGTTGCTATGTACCTTGTTCTCCACACCCTGACACCAGCTGCCTCAGCAGCTCTTGGATTGAATCCACAGGCCCTAATCTCTGTTCCAAGCCTCGATCTATATAATGTGAACCATGTTAAAACCGCTGTTGCCACGCCTATCAGAGCTAGAATCGGCTTTCCAATACCTATTGGGACCAGGGATCTGCTCTTCATGTATCTAAGCCCTATTAGTGCTCCAACACCATAGAATGCTATGTTTAGAGATAGCCCAGTCAAAACGTGTGGTGCATGCAATACATTGATGAATGTTGCGAAGATTAGCGATAAAGCTATTGTTGATGCCAGCGAAATGAGAAGCCCTTGGACATAGCCAATGTTTTGAACGGCCACAAACGTTACCGCTATCGAGAAGGTTATTATGCCGTCTATCGCAAGGTTTATAACACCACTCCTCTCAACAACTATGTCTCCTAGGATCCACAGAGTCAGTGCTATTGCCAGCGGATCTGCTAAGATAGTTAGTATGGGCTCCACCATACCTCACCTAACAACTATCTTGTATTTGGATACAAACTCCGCGACTATTGTGGCTGCAAACAGTGTTCCTATTATGGACTTCGCCAATGCATCGCCTATAGCAGCACTCCCAATTTGAAGAGCAAAGCTCAGTCTATATAGAGCAGCTGTATAGTAAGACGATATCACAATGCCTATTGGATTCAAGCCGCCGAGCCATGCAACCATTATGGATGTGAAGCCCATTCCGCTGCCAACAATGCTCCCCTCAACAAGCTTTCTATGGTAGACAAGAATCTCTGCACCACCGACAAAACCTGCAAAGGCTCCTGATATGCAAAACGCTGCTAGTGCAAGTCTTTTGCTTGATATGCCAGCAAGCTCGACAGCCGCTATGCTAGAGCTTAGGGCTCTTAGCGATATCCCGAATCTTGTTTTGTAGAGCAGTAGATAAACTATGGCAACAAGCACAAAGGCTGTCACAACAATGTACCAAGAGAAGCTGTAGCCTGGTACCACAGGTAGCTTAGATGCATCTGGAATCATATCTGTTGTTGTATAGCCGTAGACCCCCCTGCCTCTCCAAGGGCCTTTGACTAGGTAGCTAGAGAAGTAATAGGCTATATAGTTCATTAGAAGGGTTGTAACAGCCTCGTTAACCCCTAGATAAAGCCTCATAACAGATGGTATGAGCGCCCACAGCAATCCGATGATTGCTGCAAAAGCGAGGGAGGCTATCGGGGCTATATAATCCATTTTCCCAAGTGGTGTAAACAAGGCTATGTATGTTGCTCCTACAGCCCCCATCACAAGCTGGCCTTCTGCACCAAGATTCCACAGATTTGCGTTGAACGCTATCGCCAAGCCGAGTGCAATTGGCAGGAAAACAGAGATGTATCTGAAAACATTTAGATCTAAAAAGCTTTCAAAAGCTGTTCGAAGCGTTTCAGAAAATCCCAATCCTGTGGCAACAGATGTTATGTAGACTGCTATCAAAAACCCTATGAATGCCGTTAAAAACCTCGTTAAAATGCTTAGACTTGGCGGCAAAACCCTTTTCACAACGACTATTCTAGCCATGCACCATAGCCTTCTCGATTTCACTTCTAAAACTCTCTAGATTGCCGCCCTCAAAAAGCTTAGCTATTCTACCATCCACCATAACAGCCACCTTATCCGATATCTGAACAGCCTCATCAACATCCTCTGTGATTAGAAGAACACCACCGCCTGACAGGCTAAACCTCTGTAAAATGTCTAGCACCAAAGCCCTCGACCTCTCATCAAGCATTCTCGTGGGGTTGTGAGCTACAACAACCTTCGGCATTGTTAGGAGGAGTCTGCTTATAGAGACCTTCTGAACATTTCCACCAGACAATTTAGATACTTGTATAGCTGGATTCTCAGGAACTATGCCAAGCTTCTTAATAGCGTCTAGAACAACATCCTGGCTCAGCCTCTCCCTAGCATACATCCTCATATTCTCGATTATCGATAGCGTTACTGCTGTACCCTCTTTGAATGGGTCTTCAGGTATGTATACAAGTCCTTTTCTGGTTCTCTCGCTCGGAGGGCTCTTCGTCACATCAAATCCATCGATCTTTACAGAACCGCTTGAAGCTTTTCTGAGACCGGCTATAGCCTCCCCCAGCTCTTTTTCCCCATTCCCAGCAACACCAACAATAGATACAATCTCACCTGCTCTAACATCAATTGAAAGTCCATCCACAGCTGTTTTCCCGTAGTCGTCGAGAACAACCAGCTTATCGACTGAGAGAACATTTTTAGAATCTTTTGATAGTCTCTGCAAAAGCTGTCTCGAAACTAGTTTGAGATACTCCTCTGTTCCAAACATTGCATGGCGAAGCTCCGAGGGGTTGGCAGCACCATTGAAAACCCTAGCAACTTTTCCACGCCTAAGTACAACAAATCTATTTCCTATCTCAAGCGCCTCCGGTATCTTGTGCGTAATATATATAACCGCTCTATTGTCTGACACAAACCTTCTTAGAATCTCAAAGAACTTTGTTTTCAGGTCTTGTGGCAGATATGTAGCCGCCTCATCAACTATTAGAAGCCTGGGGTTTATCAGCAAGGCTTTTGCCAATTCGATGAACTGCTTCTCTGTATAGCTAATGCTAAAAACCTTTTTATGCACATCAATGCCTATGTCAAAACGTTTCAAAAAATCTTCAATCCTTTTGGCGAGGGTACCCGAAGGCGGTTCTCCGATGAAGAGAGCTATATTCTCTAGAATGCTTAGATCGTCTATTAGCTGCGGCCGCTGGCTTATCATTACAAAACCTTTTTTCTTGGCATCGAATGGCGATGAAAATCTAGCCTCAGAGCCGTCAACTATTATCTTGCCTCTATCGGGGACATAAACACCGTAGAGAACCTTGGCGAGAGTCGATTTTCCCGATCCATTCTCTCCGAGAACCACTAGAATCTCATTGAAGAAAATATCTAGTGTCACACCATCTAGAGCAACAACATCACCAAACCTTTTGTAAAGGTCAACAACTCTTATGAATGTCCTATTCATGTCCCCTTCCTCAACACAAATAATTTGGATGTGAGGATATAAAAAAGGTCATTCATTTCATATATGTTTATTTGATAGTGCCTTGAAAGGCAACCCACTTAACAAACCAGTCCATGTTCCACAGATCGTCGTGTGTTAGCCTCTCACCAGGCTGCACATTCACCGGAGCATTGTCTGGCTGTCCTGTGCAGAATCTGGAGTAGTGCATTCCGGCTATGCAGTAGCCTGCTAGAGGTCCTGTGAAGGGGTCGAATACTGGGGCTATTGTGGCTGCTGGTACGTGGCTAGACCCTGTCGATATATTTGCTAGAACTTCGAGTTGATGTGTTAGAGCAGTTCCTTGTAGAGGCTGTAGGAGTGGTGCTTCTTTCATCTCATTGTATCTCCTCATAACGAGGTCGTAGACAGATAGTGTCTCGCCTGTTCTAACATCCTTTACCATTATGCTCTTGAGCAGTGGAACAAACTTTGGATTGATTCTCATAACACTTCCATTTGGATAGACATGTGCTCCCAGATCAACTGCTCCTGTGTTCAGAAGGTACCAGTAGTCAACGTTCTGGAGGTTGCTGGGGGTGTAGATACCTGCTTTGATCTTAGCCAATATATCGGCGTATATAACCTCCCATCTAACAAGCTGTCCACTTACAACAACGTCTGGGCCCCACTCATACATTGGGCTATAGTGGCTAAACACATATATCTGCTTGCCCTGCTTGTATAGACTCTCAGCATATTCTACAACAGCTGTTGAGTCCTCTGTAAATGCAAGCACATCAACATTGAACTGGTTGACGAGAGTCTCTGCAGCAGCCTTGGCCTTGTCCGGGTCGAACCAGGCGCCAATCTCAATAACATACACTGTTATGTTCTTGCCTAACTGCTCGCCAACCTCTTTAGCCCCTATGGCAAAAGCGTTTATGTGCCTAACAACCTCTGGAATTGTGTGCGCCGCAACATACCCTATCTTACCTGTCTTCGTTAGCGCCCCCGCCATCAGACCATTCAAATAGTATATCTGATATAGATCGGCAAAGTATGTGCCCATGTTGGACAGTCTCTTGTAGCCAGAGCAGTGGAAGAACATCACATTCCTGTACTCCTGTGCCTTCTCATATGTCTGATCCATGAAATCAAAGCTTGTTGTGAATATCACTGTATAGCCCTTTCTAACGAGATCGTCTATCACAGCTGGCGACTGCGATGCCTGCACATTCTCAACATATGTTGTTTCGAGCCAATCCTTATAGAGCTCTGCCACAACCCTCCTACCAACATCATGCATATAGCTCCATCCAAAATCTCCAACAGGCCCAACATAGATCCATGCAGCTTTGATCTTCTGAGGAACTGTATATGCAACTCCCTCGGTTTTCGTAACTGTTAATGTTGTTGTAGCTATTTGTTGTATGGGTGTTATTGTGACTGTTTGGACTCGGGGAACACTCTGGTCAGTTCCAGCTAGATATGTAGTTTGTGTCGCTAGCGATGTGGTTGTTATGGTTATAGTTGTAGCTGGATTTGCTATGTAATATCCTGCTACATAACCAGCTACAATACCTATTATCAATAGGACCACTGCTATGATATATGGTGTTTTGGGCATTTTACATACACCACGCTACACGCTATCCACGTTAGGCTAATAAGCTCTGTGTACAACAAATATGTAGCTATATACATAATCTATGTAAAGCGTGTTGAAAATGCTTGGCAACACCTTTGAGAAATGCCTAGCGTTGCCTTGGTAAGTAGAGTGCTTGAACAAACTCTTGCTTGAATAGTGGATGTGCCGAGAGCTCTATATACCTTATACTTTTGGCGAGATCCTCGAACTCTCTCCTTATCTCACTTGATTTTAGAGCCATTTTGGCACCGCTAATAGCGGTGTTGCCCACGAAAACAAATTTCCTTGCATCTGCCTTTGGCAGTAATCCTATGGCCATAGCGTTCTCAATGTTTATATGTGTCCCAAACGACCCTGCAATAAATATTTTTTGGAGGTCGTTGGCAGATATGTTGGCGTGTTTAAGCAGTATATTGATACCCGATGCAACAGCTGCTTTGGCTAGCAGAAACTCGTTTATGTCTTTTCCGCTAACTGTTATGCTCCTCCCCACCCCTGTTTCGTGGCTCCATGCAACAACAAACTTTTTCTTCCCATTGTCAACAACAATCCTCTTTGTCTTTATATCTTCTCTGAACCTCCCCCTATAGTCTATCAGGTTGTTTCTGTATAGATTGGCTATGAGGTCTATCATTGCTGATCCGCATATCCCAATGGGCTTTGCGTTTCCAACAACATTGTACCTAACGTTGTAATCTCCAATGGATCTGTCGAAATATATGAAGACCTGGTCTATGGCGCCGACAACAGCCCTCATTCCAAACTCTATTGTGGCACCTTCAAACGCTGGTCCAGCAGGTGTTGAACATGCCAATATCTCTCTACCTGTATTAAAAAGTATTTCGCTATTGGTTCCAATGTCCACTAGGAGACATGGAGCATCACAGTCTCTAAGCCCGACAGCTACTGCATCTGCTAGGGCATCTGACCCTACATAGCCTGCTACCACAGGTAGTGCATATACAATGCCCCTCTCATTGATGTTAACACCAATCTCTTTTGCATATAGATACACACCTCTTCTAACAGCTGGCACATATGGGGATGTGCCGAGGTATCTGGGGTTTATCCCGAGGAAAATGTGGTGCATAGCTGTGTTTCCAGCCACAACAACTTCGTATATTCTATTCCTATCTACATTGGCTCTCAAAGACATTTTCTCTATAAGCATGTTTATAGCTGATACAACGAGTTTTTGGAGCTTCTCCAAACCCTCTCTATCTCTGCTAGCATAGGCGATTCTAGATATTATGTCTGCTCCGTAGCTTGCCTGGGGGTTTGGCATGGACTCAACAGCTATTGTCTCCCCCTTGACAAGGTCGACGAGATGGGCAACAATCTTCGATGTGCCGATATCAACGGCAATTCCATAGATGCTGTTTGTTGTGTCTCCAGGCTCTATAGAGAGCACCTTGTTTCTCCATAAAACAACAGTTACAGACCAGTTCCCAGATCTCAGAGCTTCGGGAGCAATCCTAGCAGCATGCACATCAACGTCGTAGTCCCCCGCCAAAGTCTTTTTGCTGAGCTCATCTAGAATCCTATCCAAGTCTGCTGTAACATCGGTTAGAGAAGCCGGGTTGACGGATACAAAAACCTTTTTTACTAGGGGGTTTAGAGGGACTGCCCTCTCAAAACCGATATCGGCAGAGGCATACCTCTGGACAAGACTTTCGTGGGGAACAGAAACAATGTAGTCTCCATCTACGACTTTAGCCTGGCAAGCAAGTCTAAAACCCTTTGAGATATCCTCAGAACCTAGAACCCTCTTCTCAGAATCTGTCAGAGGAGATGCAACACCTTTTTCAACAACAATTCTGCATTTGCCACACTCGCCAATACCACCACAATCAGCTCTTATGGAGATCCCAGCCTCTCTCAAACAATCCAAAAAAGTTTTTGAGGCCGCACATAAAACATCTCTTCCAAGGTTCTTCACAAATACCCTAGACGCCTTGCCCTCTCCACTCACGGCCAATACCACTCAGACCGCTTTGGACATACCTTTACCATTATGTATTCTGCGTTAATAAGCGAGTTGTGTATGAACTCTGCAGATACTGTTTCGGTTGAGCCTCATAGGAAATATACTTTGTTACACAGAGATCTTTTCTAGGGGTCTGAAATGAGTGTTGTCTATGTGCATGCCAAGAGCCTTCCAGAGGCTTGGGAGAAGAGCCTTGTCGAGCTGTCGAGGGTTGGAATAGTCATAGAGACTGAATACAATGAGAGGTCTATTGATGCCCCAGCCTTCATAGTTGTTGAAGAGCCTTTCTCAGAGCCTAGAGTACATCTAAAGGGCATTGTAGCAGGCTCTCTCAAAGGTCTTCTGGAATATGTTGACGAGGTTGTCAAGGGAACCCACGACCATCTCGTAGAAAAGTTTGGCTACACATACCACGAAAGGCTCTTCAGCTATAGACTGCCAAACGGGTTGGTGGTAAACCAGATTGAGAAGGTTATAGAGAAGCTCAGAAAAGCTCCATACACAAGAAGAGCACAGGCAATAACGTGGCAACCTTGGAAAGATTTAGAGACAGAGCACCCACCATGCCTACAGAGAATGTGGTTCAGAGTTGTAAACGGGAAGCTAGTTATGCATGTCCACATGAGAAGCAACGACGCATTGAAAGCGGCCTACATGAACATGTACGCATTCACAGAACTACAAAAATATGTTGCAGAGAGGCTTGGAGTGGAGGTGGGGAGATACATACACGTAGCAGACTCGTACCACGTATACGAAAGAGACTGGAAATGGTTCAAAACATTTGTGGAACAAATAAACAGCGGAGAATCGAGAAAAAGATGGAAAACAACAGAAGAATACATGAAAATGATACAAGCAGCAAAACAGTAGCATATCTGCGACTAACAGGTTTGTAAGTGCCACATCAACAATTTATTTAGGTTATGTGAAATATAAGTTGACAATGTTTCTTACCAGCTTTTGAACGAAAAGCCATTCTGCAAAATTTACTATCGATTTGTATTACTATGCCAGATTACTTATTATAATCTGTTTTCTTGGGCCTAGCTGAGATAGTGAGGCAGAAGCTGTTTTAACGGCTTTCTCTGTAGCTGACTCTATATCCGCTCCTCTGAGTAGCATGTATATGAAGACAGCTGAGAATATGTCTCCAGCGCCTATAGGGTCTAAGACCTCTGTTTGAGGAGCCTCTATTTTCTTTGGCTCTGTCTGTGGGTAGCTATAGATCTTGGCTCCTCTGCTCCCCAGTGTTATTATTAGATGTTTAATTCCGTGGTCATAGAATGTTTTTGGGATGTCAAACCCCTTTCTGGAGAACAACTCGGCTTTATCCTCGTTTAGAATCACTATTGGACTTTGTCTAAACACTGATAAGACTTCTTCTAGGAAATACTGGATGGCTTCTGCGCTGGGTCTATATACGATGAGCTTCTCCCCACCGATTTCTCTGATGAGCTTTACATATAGACTGTTTATCCCCTCTCCCAAGTAAATTGCTTTAGCTTTTCTGCATGCCTCAACCAATTTCTCAGACAATTCTGTTACAACTGGTGGTCTACCTCTATCATATCTACATTCAATCTTTATCTTGTCGCCATGAACAATGCTACAAATAGATGGTTCTGCATTCCTATCGAATACGGATAAACTTATATCCACTCCTTCTCTAGCAATGCTATAGGCTGATTGAAGTCCTATGACATCTGTTGAAAACCTTGATGCAAAGCCTGTTTTTAGTCCAAGCCGAGACAGGGTCACAGCGACATTGGCTCCCGACCCTCCGAAGAACGCTTTATAGCCATGGGTTATATACACATCAAGAGCATTTGAGCCGAAAACAATAACATCAAAATCTTTGTACCGAGGTTTTGCAAGGAATGTTCTAGCAATATCTGCAATATCTATATAGCTACTTTGGGGGATAGAGAATTTTGATGCAAAATTCGTGATTCTCTCTATAAACTCTCTAACTACCTCTGTCAGATATATCTTTACAGTATCTCTATCAAGCTCTTGGGGGTCTCTGAACAGCAGATTGTACCATTTGCCGAGTTCAGTAAGTCTATAGCATTTCACCTTAACTCTTCTCTTACCCCTCTCCTCAAATCTATATTCCTCTGAAAGGATATTCAATGAAACAAGCTTTTTTAGAGTAGCTATAATAGTCTTGTTGGAGTGCATCCTAAAACTTTTCACTATATCGCTTTGGCATAGATCTTCATTCCATTTAAACAGTCTAAGAACATCTATAGCTATCTTAGATGAGAAAAGAGTTGATAGAAACAAAGCCCTCTTATCCACATCTATCGGCATAAAGACTATGAAAGGCCAAAAACTGTTCTCTTTATTGCTCATGATCCGCCCCTCGCTGTGTAGTTTTCTTGCACAGCAAAGCTTAAAGTTTTCTTGTGTAGCATGCTACACAGGGAAAAAGAATGTCGTTGAAAGAAGGTTTAGGTGCGAGATATAGGGCATCGCTTATAGCGGCCTTTGCAGGTATTGGCGCTGCGGTATACTACATATTGTTGTGGCTACCAGGCATACCTGTAATTGGGTTGCCAAATATAAAGATGGAGATTGGTGCTTCACTATCACCTGTATTCGGAATTGTTCTAGGGCCTTACATAGGGTTTTTGGCTGTACTCATAGGGAATGCTATAAAGACCTTTGTTCCTACGCCAAACATTTATGGGATTCCATTTTTGCTTGCAGCACCCCTATCAGCTTTTGGTGCTGGAATGCTTGTGAAGAAGAGGTGGGCTGAGGTATCCATAGTCATGCTAGCAATGCTTATAGCAGCAATGTTTGCACCGCCATTCTATCCTGTGACGGAGTATTGGTACGTATATCTAGTGGCATTTTACGACAAAATTGCTGCATTAATTCTCACACCAATCTTAATGATAATTGTGAATAGGATTAGCAAAAAGCAAAACACATTCCTATTTTACATAGCTCTATACATTACGATGTTCATTAGTAGAGAGCTTGACAAGGCGTTTGGCTGCTTTGTATTTGCACTACCACAAGTGTATAGAGATATATTTGGCATCACCAAAGTCTCTAAAGTGAGGAGCCTGTATCTTGTGAGCCCAATGTTCTACCTAGTGGAGTATATCCTAGAGGCTATAGTGGCGTTCGCCGTGGCCATACCGCTTATAAAGGCTCTAACTAGAGTGCCAGGACTATCCGAAATTCTGCACATAAGGTATTTGAGGGAGTGGCAAGGCAGTAGAAAGTGATAGGGTGTGGCCATAGAGGTTAGAAACCTAACATATTTTTACCCAAACTCAGATACTCCGGCTCTGCAAGATATAAACTTTAAAATTGATTACGGAGAGTTTGCTATCATAACAGGCCCATCCGGTGGGGGCAAGTCAACACTTTGCAAAATCTTGGTGGGTCTAATACCTGGGATTTATGGTGGTAGGCTTAGTGGAGAGGTATATATTGATGGAGTCAACGTAATTGAGAAGGGGGTTAGAGGAGTTATAGGCAGGGTTGGTATTGTTCTACAGGTTCCCGAGAACCAGATTGCTAGTTTGCTTGTAGAAGAGGAGCTGGCTTTCGGACTAGAGAATCTTTTGTATGATCCTAGAGTAATTAGGGAAAGGATATACGAGGTTTCAAAAAATCTAGAAATCGACCATCTGCTAAACAGAGCAACATATACCTTGTCTGGTGGAGAGGCTCAGAAGGTAGTTATCGGCAGTGTTCTTGTTTACAAGCCAAAGATTCTAATACTGGATGAACCGCTTGCCCACATAGACCCTACTAGTGTGGAGAATCTGCTTTCTTTACTCATCAGAATTAACCGTGAAGAAGGCATAACTGTTGTGGTTATTGAGCATAGATTATCGGAGTTGCTTAAATATGCATCAAGAGTAATTGTTTTGAATAGGAAGATAATTTTTGATGGTGGAGCCGAGGACAGCATACCATATCTCATCGAGTCTGGCGTAGAAATACCCCCTGTCACAAAGCTTACTATTAGCATCAATGCAAAACCTGTCTTCTCTGTAGAAGATGCTTCCAGAGTCTTAGCTAGACATTTAACTCAAGGAATATGCAGATGCAAAAATGTTAGTGCTAACAGAAATGCGGTAAGATCTAGAGACAAAGAGGTGGCAATATCGCTAAACAATGTTTGGTATGCTTATTCGGGCAACAGATACGTTTTGAGAGGTGTTAGTCTAGATATCTATAGAGGGGAGATGCTAGCTATTGTAGGTCCCAACGGCTCTGGGAAAACAACTCTTATAAAGCATTTCAATGGCCTTTTAAAGCCTGTGAAAGGCTATGTAAAGGTCTTTGGCAAAGACACTAAAATGCATAGTGTAGCTGAGCTGGCTAGACATGTTGGCATAGTATTTCAGAACCCTCTTCACCAATTTTTTGAGGAGACAGCATTAAAAGAGGTTATGTTTACCTTAAGAAACATGGGGATAGAGTACTCAGAAGATAGAGCAATGAAGATTCTCGAAATGTTTAAACTGGAGCACGTCGCCTACAGGTCTCCATATGAACTCTCTGTCGGTGAACAGAGGAGACTGGCTATAGCAAGTGTTGTTGCCTATGAACCAGATGTGATTGTATTGGACGAGCCCACAGCAGGTATAGACTATGCGCTTAAGATGGAGCTTCTAGAGGTAGTCAATAAGCTTCGAAAGAAGAATAAAACAATAGTAATAGTTACACATGACATGGAGTTCTTATCCAAAGCAAATGTGGATAGAGTTGTCGTTTTATACAATGGAAGAGTTGTTAGCGAGGGGAACCTTAGAGACGTTCTCTACTCGCCAAAGATAGAAGAGACTGGTGTATTTCGCCTTCCACAGGTGGTGAGACTGGCAAAAGCTCTAAAGCTAGATATCTGCATAAATCCATTGACCGTTGAGGAATTTGTGAACGCCATTGAAAGGTGCTTTTGAATGACGAGGAGATTCTTTGAGGATATAGGCATTGCACTAAGTTTTGATGAGGATAAGGGGTTCTATCATTTCCTAGATCCAAGAACAAAGCTATTCTACATAATTTCAACAGCTATCGTTACCATGATTATGAATAATGTTCCCAAGTTAGTGGTTGTGGTTCTAGTCAACATTGTCATTGCGATGCTTTATAGGGGTTTTCTAACAAAGCTTGCTAGTTTCATAAAAGGTTTGACACCCTTTATAATCGCTATAATAGGTCTGAACATAGCATTGTCGGTTCTGTTTGCGGAAACAGTTGATTGGGTGGAAATCCTAGAGACACAGGCAAGAGCTTTTATGCGTATAGTTGCAATAGCAATCCCCATACTCATACTAATAGCCACCACAACACCATCAGATCTCATTCAAGGGCTTGCAAAAATGGGCATTAGATACACATATCTATACCCTTTCATAGTGGCTTACAGGTTCATCCCATTGATATTCACAGAAATGAAGAACATATACGATGCCCAGAGATCTAGGGGACTAGAACTAGAGAAGGGTGGTATTAGACAAAAGGTGAAGTCACTCACACCAATACTAATACCAACTACTATATGCTCGCTTCTCAGAGCAAAGGATTTGGCAGAGGCCCTCGAAATCAAAGGGTTTGGATATAGCACAAGGAGAAGTTTTTACAAAAGCCTTAGAATGGGGAAAAGAGACTATGTGTTCATGGCAATAATCACAGCTGCATACATCATCGTGACGATATTATACCCCTAAATTCGCTTCCAACAGGATTGTATTCTCTTTTATTCTTCTCCTTACACAATAAAACAAATAGATGTTATTGAAAATGCGCTATCCCAAGCCCTTTGATTCAAATTTTCGAAGACATATCGACTTGCCTTTCTCTGATCCTCTGCCTTCTAGCGACTAGAATGACTATTGCTATCAGAAGAGCTGCTGAAATTGCTCCAAGGGTGTAGTTTAGTGCTTTACTGAGTGCCAGTTCATTTGATATGGCATTGCATTTTGTTTGGAGGTCGCTGTAGCTTGATTGTAGTTCGTTATATTTTTTGGATAGATTGCTATATTCTCTATTGAGATATTCGTAGTTGGAAGAGAGTTTGGTGTAATTCGATTGAAGATTTGTGTACCCGCTCGCAAGCTTGTTGTACTTATCCTCTAGGGTGCTATACATTGATTTTAGATTGTTGTAATCAGAGATTAGGTTCCTGTACTTTGAAAGTGTTTCGTTGTATTCTAATGCCAATCTACTATAGCTTTGTTGTAGAGATTGGTAGCTCTCTAGAAGATTTGTTAGATATGCAACATTGAAGCAGCTTCTATGCGTGTAGCTCCTCTGGATGAGCAGTTCGTAGTGAGACCAGCTCAGATAGACACAGCCGTAGATTAGACTGGGGTCCACGTCCGATGGTATTGAAATGCTGTACGTCTCATCTCTCACAACACCGGAAGATAGATCGATACCCTGCAGGTGGTACCAGCCATAGCTCCACGAGCCATATCCATAGTTTCTAGAGCCTCTCAATTCCAGATAGACTGTAACACTATATAGATTCTCGAGAGCCTCCACCCTAACCCTAACAACAATATTTCCACCAGCCCTCGCCTGATAGGGTGCATAAACTTGTATACGCAGACCCTCATATTCATAGCTGTACACAAGCCTAGACTCAGACAAAACATCTGGCACTACAGCAAATACCGATACAAACAATGTTAGCAGTATCGCCAAAGCCGATGAAAACGGTCCTCTCATGAAAAACACCTAATGTAGCGTATTAGACCCAAACTTAAAAACATTAATCAAATCAACTCGACCAGCTAACACCCCCAACTTCCTCAAAGCCAAATTTTAAATCTTATAGGCTTTTTGATCCTAGAAAATAGAACTCCAGACATTTCATCTCTTTCCATTATCTGCTACTAAACCCTTAAAAACTTTCATCTGCTCATCGCATAATCTATGGAAGTCTTTGGCGGAGACAAGCTCCCGTAGGTGTTGAATTAAATTATCACAGCCTTAACCCGCACCAGATTACAAGATTCAGATATTGATTGATCGAGATGCGTGGATGTAGTTGTTAGGAACGAAGCTTGGAGAATGTGCCGAGTGCTTTCAAAGCATTTGCGAATTAAATGACTTTTGTGGTTTGATAGAGAAAGATCTTGTTCAAAGTCTTGTTCTCTACATCATGGAGAAGGGCAGAAATATAGGAGTTGGTAGCAGAAGGTCTGTGTTGCTGTATAACTATGTGCATAGATGCTGTAGACTCTTTAATGAGACTCTCTACTTTGCAGAGATTATCTTCTTTGTTTCTATCACAATCTTCTCTATGTATGGTAGCCTTGCTCTAACGTCTTCGGTGTCGAGTTTTGCTTCGTGGAAGCCTATACGTGAAGCGCCCATGCATGGTTCCAGGAGCTCAGTATCCACTCCCCGATTTTCTGAGCAGCCCTTAGAACAGCCTTCTCCAGCTCTGTCACAGTCCATCTACCCCTCTCCTCAGCTTCTGCAACTATTTCCTCAAGGTTTAGATATAGGGCTAGGGCCTTTACACACTCCTCAGCAGCCTTGTAGAGCTTCTCACCCGCTTGAACAGGATCTCCATCAATTAAATTCCTACCCTCTTCAAGATGCTTTTCCGCCAGCGTAATATGCGCCACAACCTGAGAACATTCAAAAGCCCTTTTGGATCCGTAACCACCATCTACAACACCTCAAAAACTTCCGCAATTTAGCCTTTAAATTTTAGAGACTTTATGTTAAATGATCATAAAACGCCTTGCTTCGAAGGACGAGGCTTTCAGTTGCAAGAGTATGTCCTATGATTGATGAAGTTCATTGAATTCAATGGAATAGATGCAAAGAGCAAACAGTAAAAAGCTATATTAAAAAGAAAAGCTGTATGTAGCACTGCATTGATGAGCCCATAGCTGAAGCAGATCATCGAATATTTGTGTATAACTTTATTGACTTCCGCGATTGAAGTATTCTGAGGTTGGCTGATAGTGTTTTGGAGAAGCCTTGATCTTGTATCGTATTTTTGCTACTGCTCGGAGATTTCGATCCATGTTTTTCCCCTTCTAACATATCTTCTCCTCACATCTTCATAGATTTTCATTACCATTGTGTAAAACTCTTTGTCTGCGTATAGGACAGCACCTTCATCTAGTATTTCGAGTAGAAATGTGCTGCCAGCTCTAATTTTCTTGAGGAACACCTCTGTGTTGAAGCCTATGGGGTTGACGCTAGGATACCTAGCGTCTCGCAACATTGAGAACGCTTCTCTAGGGTCTTTCGGGAGGTCATCCGCAACAACCAAAATATCAATATCGCTTTCATCTGTGTAGTCCCCCCTCGCCCTAGAGCCAAAGAGTATAACAAGTTTTAGCAAAAACCTATTTCTATAGCTTTCAACCAGGCTCTTCAAATCATCTAACAATGCTTTTCACCCACTCTACAATCCTCTTAGCACATTCCAAACATCTATCGGCATCTTCTCTAGAGTAGTAGTCTAGAGGAGCACCCTCATCATATACATCCGGGTATCTAGTGGGGATATAGTGTTTATCCAACTCCAAAATGCATCTCCTCACATCCTCTGGCACCTCAACAGAAACCTCAGAAACTAGGTAGAGGAGCGAGTGGCCTCTCCTCTCCCTATGAAAATAGTTTAGAAGAGCCTTAACAGCCTTCTCAGCAGCCTGGTGAGACTCGAAACATGCCTCCTCATATAAACCCTCACTGTAGTTAATATGCGCAGAACTCAAATTTCTCTCAGATTGTCTTAGCCAGTCCCTATATCTAGAAACCAATGACCATCACCACAAAAGCTTTCAAAAACATTAAAACCCCGCTATAGCTTCTCACCCCAAATAGCAAACATTTGTATTCTCTACCTTCATTTTATATTCTCCCTAGTCCTTACCACGATTCAGCCAAGGATTTTGAAAAACTAAGATTACACACTATATTCATTGACTTAAAGGCTTATAAAACCTTATAACCTTGAATAAGCTAGAACAGCCATAAAACATATCCACTATTCCAGCCCCTCACACTATTACTAGGCATCAACACTACACATCAATATTTTAGACATTCTCTGTAATTTGTCAGTAATGTTTTACAGATACACTAAAATCAATGAGATTTAACATCTTTCTAATGGCAATGCCTTAGAGAAAAGCTATGTAAAAAGAATGAGGTGAGATAATTTGGGGGAGAGTATAAAGATTTTGTGAAGGTGCTTGGATGTAGGGGTGGGGAGATAAATTTGTAACATGTTTTATGCTGAAGGAGGTTGTGTATTGGCAGCTCTCTCAGAAGTTGCTGTCTCTAGCTAAAGTCTATTTATAGAGAAGGCTATACTCAACTGAAGTTTGAATTTTTAATTTACGTAGGGGAGATGATTAAGGTTTAAACAATTTAGCTTATATTATGCCACGTTAATTATTTTGGCGCTGTTTTCTCTTCAGAAGCGTTATAATTGTGATTGCTATGATTGTTGCTGTTAGAGAGAATATGCCTGCGAGTAAAGCTGTTGCTAGATATGATTCACTGAAATCTCTTGCCAGACCCCCTATTAGTGATCCAGTAATAGATGCCAGCATTACAGCTGATGTTTGTATGCCAAGCAACCTCCCCATGTTCTCTCTACCAAAAAGTGTTGGTATGAGAAGCATGTGGACGACAGGCTCCCCTCCAAATGCTAGAAATCTAAGCCACAACATTGTGATGACTGGGTACACGCCATATCCAGTAAGGCTTAGAGCTAGGAAAACTGTAGCTGTCTCTAGAGAATATAGAAGGGGGAGTGCTGTAAAAATACCCAATCACATAGTAGCAAACCCCCATGCAAAGGCCCCCAAACTCTGTAAAATACCAGATATGCTCATGACAAGTGGTACATAAACTTCATTTGCCACCTCTACATCTACACCAGAAGCAATACAAAAATCTGCTATTATAGGGGCTAGGAACTGCATAAGCATGGTCGAGGAGGTGGCTATGAGGAATATAGGTATAAGCGTCATTATAAAAGATCCTTTTGCTACTGTTCTAGCTTTCATGAGAGTTCATGTTGGTTGATATCAATTTTGCTTAGTCACCTTGGTGTCACTAGATATGTAGATACTGTGTGCCTGTTTAGCCCTCTTGTTTTCATAACTCTCTTGCACTCGTCTGAATTAGATGCACCCTTTAGATTTACAAGCACCACACGTAGTCCTTCTTCAAGCTCTTTAGCACTCTGTGTGGCACAAGTTGTCTCTTAGCGAATTTGCTTATCCTCCTGATTAACCGTAGGATCCTTAGCGAATTTGAAGAGATTCCCAAATAATGCATGAGTTGCCACAAGCTTTCTCAATACTAATTATATGGGATGGTTGTAGCACAATCATGATGGCCTTCAGTCTATAAAGTAGGACTCCTATGAAGTAGGACTGTTATTCATGATAAAACATTTTAAAATACTTCAGGCTATATGATTTAAGCACAATCGCAAATGTACTTTACATATACCCAGCCTACTTGCATATCGCAGTATTCTACCCCCTTCCTCCGCATGTAAAGTAGGGACATGCAATACCACAAGCTGCTAGAATGCCGAATATTGCTATTACTATTATAATAAGCACTACAATTACTACGGGATATATAGCTTTCTTGAGGTTCTACGGGCAATACCATATGTAATCGTAGATGCGATTGCAACACTTATTATGATGAGAAGTGGTGTGGCCTCAAATATTGTTGCATTGCCAGATTTCTCCACATTGACAAGCAGGCTTGGAGTACTGTGTGTTGCAATGGAGTACAGTGCAATGCCTATAAGAAATATTGTATTAATCAGTAACGTTAATACTATGACTAGTACTGCTAAGGCAATGTATCGCACAACACTGTGGTTCATAGTTTCTAACCCCCTATTACATAGTATGGGTTGGGACGGTTTTCAACTTTTATCACCATGATAAATTTTAGAGTAATACAATAGAAGTTATGCTTAGAACATGCACACTAGTTCATTAAAAGCACGAACTTATGTATGATATTGTCTAAAAGATGAAATGGGCAAGCAAAGAAAAGATAGTTTCTGAAGATATCTTGTTGATTTATTCAGAAGTGGGTGTGAATATGACACCAAAACTCTTAGATGACTCACCACGTAATTGTTTTACACTTAGCTTTAAACATGATGTTGTAGGAATGCATAACAGAATATAATTATTCTTACATTGGTTAATATCTTTTTGCAATGTGGATAAAAAGGGAAATAAAGGAGGTGCTAATGGAGATACAACACATAAGATTACTTTGTTTCACATGTCTTTTAGGCAGTGGATCGGGTTATTGTCTGCTTTGTTGCTCTATAGCGCAACTCATCTGTATGAAGTACGCTTGTGTTTGGAATTTCTTTGTGGAATAGCTCTATAAGGCGATTTTCTCTACTTGTTATAATTACTGCGCTATAGTTTTTGATATTCTTCACAATGTCTGCAAGAAGTGGGAGGCCCTCGTCATCTAGCCCCACAGTGGGATCGTCTATTGCTATAAACCGCACCTTCTTCTTTACCACAATTGCTGTAGATAGCTGTAGACGCCTCCTCTGGCCTTGGCTAAGCTTGGCTATAAGCACCTTTCTTGGTATATCAACAATAGCCAGAGCCTCTTCCACAGATTCGCTATCAGCCTTGTAGAGCAGTGCTATAGTCTTGACATAATCTTCAGCTGTTATACTTACTGGTAGTGTTGTGGTCTCTGGAACTAGGTAAATAAAGCTTGCTGTTCTACTAGGTTCACCTCCACAGCAGATTATTCGCCCCTGCAAGGGCTTTCGAAGCCCAGTAAGCGTCTTGAGAAGAGTTGTCTTACCAGATCCGTTGGGTCCAAATACTATGAGCACATCACCTAGCCGCAACCTAAGGTTGAGGGGGCCAAGGAGCGGATTACCTGGATATCCTACTACAAGTCCCTGAGTCTCAAGCACATAGCCATCTTTCACCATATCTTTCCCCTCATGTCAATAGATTGATTAAATGCCCCTATAAAATCTGCTAGAGATAATACAACCATGACAAGGTAGAGCATAATATAGATTGTATTTCTTGATATGAATATTACAGGGAATGCTAAGATCGAGGGTATTATGAGGCTCCAGACTGCGGAGCACAACAGCAATGATGTATCTGTACAATCAACCTCTACTACAATCCTCATACCCTGCCAGTACACAGCAACTTCCTTGTTCTTAAGAGGTACCAGATGACCAACTTCGTGTAGAAATAGTAATATGAAACCAAAGCTAACATATAGCATGGCATCAATGGCTTTCCATACTGTACAATACCTCAATACTGTGAGACATGGTAGCACAACTATAATTACGGCAATCACATAGAGAAGTAGCAGTCTCGGGTCTACGCGCCTTATAAGAAGGAGAAGGTTAGAAATAATTGACTTCATCATCACCACCTCTTTGCATGGAACGTATATAGCTGAGGAATGAGGCCTTTGGCTATGGCTATGAGGTAAACCGCAAGGACTGGGGCTAGAGAGGCTATGGCTAAGGTCGTGAGAGATAGGTTGTAGCGTATAACAAGCTGTTCATACACAAACATCAGTGCTATGTAGATGAGTATGAGCCTCGAATAAGTGTCTTTGTTCTCTGGGTCGACAAGACTAATAATTGCTGCTTTTACCGAGGCCGCGATAACTGCTTCAAGGTTTGAGAGAGATCCGATACCAGCTATAACAAAGGATGCAAATGCAGCTATGAGAACTGCTGTGCCATAGAGCATCGACACCACTATGTTTATTGCAACAATCAATGCTCCGTAAAGTCCACGAATATAGGGTGCAAAATGCGCTTCAATGAAGCGTGTGGCTGCAAAAGGCAGGGACTCTAGAAGCCTCAATAATAATTGAAGGGCTGACCACAGCGAGGCAATAGCGTAGATCTCAAAATGCTTTGCCGGATCTAAGGGGCCGACAATGGCAACAGAAGTAGATAATGGGCTGGCGAAGAGCCGGATCTGGTCTTTGGGAATAATATATGCAAGGACTAGCGACGAAAGGAGAACCGGCCCTATAAGAAGGGCTACGAAAACCGGGTGCTGGATAGCTATAGGCACTTTGCCTATTGTTAACAGCTTAACCTTTGGTATTCTTGCAAGCGCATAGACTATTTCTCCCCCAATCGAAAGTATTATGAAGGCTGTGGCTGTGTATGCATCAAATGCATAGACAACTAGACCTGCTATCACGCCGTAGAGTGGGCGAACAAGAAGAGTTAGATAGGCTATCGAAAAGAAGAATAAGACTATCACAGCTTTTGCAGGTTCTAGCACCCCTATGTAAACTGCTACAGCAGCTGGAACTAGAAACACCAATGTATTCAGCAATACAGAGGGTATCAGAAGCTTCCTAGCCACCAGAAGATGCTCAACTCCAAGAACATGAAGTGGATTAGCAGACAGTGCCAACATCACAGCTAAAAGAGTGTAGTAGAGGAGAAATAGTATGTGGATACAATCCCCTAGTACTGCCATAGGAAGTAAAAGTAGGAAGCTGCTGAATCGAAGTAGCAAAAAGGTGAAAAAGATTGTTAAGGCTACAATCATAAGCCAGCTTGGCCTCTTAATGTACGCCTTGAGCAATACTTTCATAAGAGATATCTGGTGGATCTGGTGGTGCATAGCAGCGCACCAAGGAAATATTGAAAGGGGCGTGGATTAATACCTTATCTACTTACCGCCTCTATGAGTTGCTCTATGTTCTCTCTATTCAGCAGTAGTGTAGACAACTACAACCACCTCTTTTCCATGCAGGTGCCCCATCTTCTCGGCAACGCTCTTAGGGATGTAGATGCCTAGAGACCTCCCTCTACCAAGCTTCGAGATAGTAGCCCTAAACACATAGACCTCAGACATCTTCCGTCTCCAATACAGGTAAGAGACAGAAAAACTTATAAGCTTTTCAGTTACATGTTTATATCGAGAGCGACACAAGGAACTCGATGAGCAGTTGCGAGAGGGAGGAAGTCGCTCAATGAGGCTCTGTGTTCGCCCGAGGGAGGCAGGCTCCCGAAGGGCGGGCACAAAAGCCAGACAGGGGGTGATGAGGCGAGCGGAGATATCAACCATCATGAACCGCTATGAAACCAGAACCCCTAACCTAGTTACCTCAAACACTTGATGCCAAAACATGTTCTCTAGAACTACATGGATATCTATTTGCTAAACAAAAGACGTTCAAATAGATGATCATTCAAGGTCCAGTGTCTAGACTAAAACCGTCACAAGAAACAAGTTTAGGATTGGTACAAAAATTGGGTATAGAATCTGAGGCAGGCTAAAACTATGTTATTAGCTGTTATTGCATTGGTGCTAGGTGTATTTAGTCCTAGACACTACGATACTACTATATATGCATAGAGAGGTGTCTACCCATCCTTTCTCTATAGGAGGAGTGGTATTGTAGATGCTATTAGTATCCACAGCGGTGTTGGTGCTCCAAAGGCTATTTGTGTTGTGAGCATCTTTGCTGGTCCGTAGAGGATTGTTGCATATGTTGCTATAGCTTCTCCAAGTGCTAGTGATGCTATTGGTCTCCACCTACCCAAGCCTTTTCTGGCTATGCCTGCAAGTGTTATTGGTGCTAGTGGGAGTAGGTAAGCTGATGAGGCTACAGAGAGCTCTGCTACATACCCTATCCTAGCTATGGCAAATACTGTTGCAAGAACCATTATTATGGCTATTGATGTATATGAAAATGCTTTTGATGTTGATTCCCTTGGGTTTTTAGCTACCTTCTCATAGAGTTCTCTTGTAACTGCGCTTGCAACAGACAAAACTATGGAGTCTGCCGTTGATATTGCAGCTGCTACTATGGATACATAGACAATCGATGCTAGTATTGGATGGGACAGAGATATTATGTATGGTGCAACAGCATCTCTGTTGCCCATGAACTTGCCCGCCATCCCAACACCCTCTAGATAAGCTCTATAGGCCAGCCCCAGAACAACGCAGAGAAGTGTGTAGATGAGGCCGTAGATGGAGAAGTATCTCACCATCCTTCTATAGGCCCTCTCATCCTTAGGTATATAGATTCTCTGGACAACTTGTGGGTTTGTCAATGCGAAGAATATCCATGGGAGTGTCATACCAACAAACATCTGCGTACTCCACGTAAATGACAGTAGGTTTTGGTTTCTAGTCAATAAGTCTACAAACCTGTTCCAGTCTATCCCAGCCGATGGCAAGAGGAATTGCAGTACCCACACAAAAAACGCTGTAGCTCCTACAATCATCCATATCCCCTGAAAAGCATCTGTTGTTGCAACACTCCACAGACCGGCTACAACAGTCCACAAAGCTATTGCAATTGCTCCAAACAAGACGCCTATCTCATAGCTTATTCCAACAGCGTTGAAAACCTCTCCAATGCCCTTGAGCTGTGCTGATGTATATGGCACTAATGCAAATAGGTAGAGGATAGCTACTATAATGCCTAGTGCTCTAGAGCCATACAAATCTGATAGCATGTCTGTTGGGCTGACCCACCCCCTAGCCCTAGCCCCATACCACATGTAGACACCTACAGTAGATAGTATGAGTATTGTTGCGGCGAGGTAGACAAGCTCGAAACCAAGAGATGCAACCCCAGTTGCAAATGTTAGACCTGCTAGGCCTACCATCATAAAGGCGCTGTAGGTTGTTGCAGCATATGTCATAGCGGATATGAATCCCCCTACCCTGTAGCCGCCAACGAAAAACTCTTTTGATCCTACCCCTAGGTACCTCCTACTCAAAAAGGCTATTGCAGTGCCCAAAACAAAGAATATTACAAGCATGGCAATAAATTCTAGGATCATTTTCTAGCCACCCCTCTAAGCCCCTTCTCCAATAGAACAAAACCAATAACAATGCACACAGCTGTTAGTGCTGTCCAGTAGATGAAGAGCCCCATGACATTGGCTCTGTATAGAAGATTTGAGAAGGCTGGGCTCATAGGTACATAGAAAAGAGCCACTAGGGCTATGTACAGTGCTGTTAATAGCCTTCTCATGTTTTCACCATTAAACGTTTGTACACATACAAACAGGTTCTGGTTTAAAAGTCTTTATCTCCAATACTAGATCGCTAGCTCGGATCACAACTATGGTATAGCCACAACGTTATTGTTAAATGAATAAAGCTTTTAAAGTATTTGATATGCAAGCGAATAGAGGTGAGAATCGCTTTGGCCAAACTCTCTACAGATGCTATTCATGGGCATGGGCACAGGGATGCGCTCGGATCTCACATACCGCCCATCTACCTAGGTGTGATATACGAATATATCGACTATGAGTCCGGAGATGCCATATTCATTGATAGGGGCAACTACCTTAGATATGGAAGAGAGGAGAACCCCACCACAAGAGCTCTCGAAAGAGTTGTTGCAAAACTTGAGAATACTGAGGATGCATTAGCGTTTAATAGTGGCATGGCAGCCATATCGACAACGTTTCTGTGGAGGCTTAGACCTGGGGACAGGATCGTCATTCCGATGGAGCTATACAGCTCCACAATAGTTCTCCTCAACAACCTAGCCGAGAAACTTAGTCTGAAAATCGCCAAGGTTTGGCCATCTGCAGAAGCAATAGTTGAGGCTGTAGACAGCAAAACATCTATGGTGTTTATAGAGACTATGACCAACCCCACAAACAAGGTTATAGATCTTGAGTATCTGTATAAACACCTAGACCTCTCTAAAACTCTTCTAGTAGTCGACAACACATTCACAACACCTGTAATCCTAAAACCAGTTAAATACGGTGCACACCTCGTTGTACACAGCATGACAAAATACTTTGGAGGTCACAACGACGTTGTTGGAGGTGTTGTTGCGGGTTCCAAGAGCTACACAACTGCCTTGTGGGATTGGAGGAGAATGCTTGGAGGAATACTACAACCATTCGAATCATACATGATTCTAAGAGGTGTTAAAACACTTGAGGTGAGATTCGAGAAGCATAGCAGAAACGCCCAGGCAATCGCAGAGTATCTGGCTGATCACCCAAGAATTGAGGAGGTTATGTATCCGGGACTGAAGAGCAGTCCATACCACGAAATAGCGAAGAAAATATTTGAAAAACCGCTGTTTGGAGGGGTGATAAGCTTCAAAATAAAGGGCACCTATCAAGACGCTATAAAATTCCTTAAAAGACTAAAGGTGATTAGGAGATGCCCAAGTCTTGGGGGGACAGAGTCCATGGCCGTGCTACCAGTAAAGGCAGGCTCAATGTTTATCGAGCCAGAGGATAGGGTGAAACTGGGAATAACAGAGAATCTGGTCAGGCTTTCGGTTGGGCTAGAGGATGTTGAGGATCTGAAAGAGGATATATCGCAGGCACTCAACATCTAATACTGTATGAAAACAATACGGTTTTCCGCTCTATCCCTTGCTTTGATCAAATTTTATAATGTTTTTAATAAAGAGATAGATTCTGGGTTTCAGGTAACATTATATGGATGCATATGAAAGTATCTTGGATATCCTGTCGAGGCATGCCGATGGGGTTCCACAGTCGTTTTTGTATAGGGCTCTACCCTTTTCCAAGTCCTATATTAGCATCGTTTTGAGAGAGCTTGAGAGAAGAGGTGTTGTTCATAGGGTTAGAATCGGCAACACATATATTGTTAGACTTGCCAAGCCATTTACTAAGAGCTTCCATGGAAAGAGGCTTGTTCTTGGAATTGTCTGGTCGAGCGAATACCTGTTTCTAGGGCATTTTGCTAAAATGCTTAGAGACTCTCTTTCAATGGATCTGGATGTAAAGGTCTATCCAAATGCTGTTTCAGCCACCCTATCAATTTTAATGGGCGATGTCGATGCTGTTCTAAGCCCCCTCGCAACACAGCTCTACTTGTATCCAATTTCAAAGAGCTTTAAAATCGTTGGCGGTGGCGCAATCGGAGGTGGCTTTATATATGAGATTGGCGATGGCGCAGAAGGTGTTGTAGCATCAAGCGAGCTTTCCACAATGGATCTATGCAGAGCTGTTGCAAGCGAGAGGAGATTGATCAACGAAGAAAGTGTTCTATATTTCAACAGCTCGCAACAGGCTATAGAGATTGCCAGAGGCAGAGGCGCTAGAAACATTGTTGTTTGGCACCCAATCACATATGAAATAGAGAAGATGGGTGGAAAAAGAGTTGGGGAGTGCATAGAATTTGAGGAGACGAAACATTGTTGCACACTAGCAATCTCTGATAGGGTGCCTCCTGAGATGGTCGAGAAAATAGCTACTATCTATAGACAGTCAATAGATGTTTTCAAGAGAGAGCCTAGCAGATTCCTCGACTGGTACTCAACATTAACAGGAATAGATACTGCCCTCCTTAGAGACGCTCTAAAGGTCTACAGATATGATGGCGAGCTAGACCACAAAAGCATTGACAAACTGATAAGGTTTATGAACATAAAGATACCTCACATTCAGAAATTGGAGAATGCCTTTTACAAAATATAGTTTTTCTAACCAGCTCAATAAATTTTGTAGATATTGCCAATAAAAATATTAATAATATTGTTCATAAAAATTCATTATGAAAAAGTTTAAATTTCTTCAGGAAACAAAAGATTTGTTAGAAGGTGCAGGAAAATGGAAGAAAAAATACCTCTTCAAATAGGGTCTAAATTCCCTGAAATGACCGTTGTAACAACCCATGGTGTCAAGAAGCTACCCGACGACTACAAGGGAAAGTGGCTTGTGCTCTTCAGCCACCCAGCTGACTATACACCAGTTTGTACAACAGAATTTGTGGGATTTGCTGTTAGATACGAGGATTTCAAAAAGCTTAATGCAGAGCTGCTCGGGCTTAGTGTTGACAGTGTTTATGCCCATATCAAGTGGATTGAGTGGATAAAGGAGAAATTGGGTGTTGAAATACCATTCCCAATTATAGCTGATCCAACTGGTGAGGTTGCAGCAAAACTCAATATGTTCCCTGTTGGGGGCACACATACCATCAGAGCTGTGTTCATAGTCGATCCAAGTGGTGTTATAAGAGCCATGCTGTACTATCCAGCCGAGACTGGCAGGAACTTGGATGAGATACTAAGGCTCTTGAAGGCTCTTCAAGTATCTGACAAATACCGTGTAGCGCTACCTGCCAACTGGCCAAACAATGCACTGATTGGCGAGAGAGCTATTGTGCCACCACCAACAACTGTTGCAGATGCGCAGGAGAGACTGAAGAAGTATGAGTGCTTTGACTGGTGGTTCTGCCACAAGGAGATACCTGCTGAGGAAGCTGAAGAGGCTAAGAAGTTTCTTGAGAGAGCTGCTAAAAGACCGGAGCTACCAAAGAAGTGAGGAACTACCTAAAATAATTATCCAATCTACTATTTTTTAGCAAAAGTGTTAGAATTCTCGACTTTCTAACCCAGATCTTCGACCCCAGCGCAGAGTATTTGTCGACTATCTTCAGAGCCTCATCTAAGCTACTAACCCTGTAAGGCTTCTGGCTATACATAGCCCTGAGCTGCTCCCTCACAAACCAGACGCCAATGGGTATGTCGAAACCTGGGTAAACCTCCCTCAAAACAACTGCTATAGCCTGTCTAGCTATCTTATTCAAGTACTCAGCTGTTGCAAGTCTAGCAGCATAGTAGCACCCACCTATAGACGCATATTCGTCTCTAGGTCTAAACAATTCGTGGTCTCCCTCTACAACAACTTCACTACCGTTTGGATTCCACGTCGACTTTGGGAACCATGCCTCCATCCACTCAAAGCTCCATTCACCTGGAATGAGAATCGATATGAATAGGTTCTTCGCATAGAACCTTACAAAAACTTGTATCTCACTCAAATGGCTGTAGAACCTTATCCTCTCTGTTATCAAGTGTCTCGATATTATATCGTCTACAGCTGTTATAGCCCATCTTGTTGGAACAAGTCTCCTCCTCTTTGCAGCGCCCAATGCACCCACGCTAAAGATCTTCTGTATCTGTGAAACTGGAATCCCACCCCTATAAAGCTCAACAACAGCCTCCAACGCTGTTGCATCGCCATCTCCATAAATTCTCTCAACAACTTTAGATGTCGACGGAATTGAAACAACCTTAAAGCTGTCTATAGGTGCTCTAGGGCCTATAGGAGGCTCGAACTCGCTGAAGCTATATCCCCTAGGCCTTTTAGCAAACCTCATCTCTATATCCACAGGCCTTAGAGTCAAGACCATTTGCTGAAGCTCTTGAACAAACCTATCATCTATTTTCGTTACACCAACAACCCTTCTACCAAGAAATAGGCTGAGCCTCATAGAAACAACCTCGTCCACAGGCTTAGACTGCCAAAGCTCTGGATAGTCGTAGATAGATGTGTCACCGGTTTCGGCAGGTGCCATAGGCCCTGCGAAAACATTTGGATATCCGATCCTCCCGATGAAGACTGATGGGGGTGAGGAGCCAAAGACGGTGTCAGAAACGTTAGAGACTTTGATGTATGCCCTTGTCTTTGCTAGTATTGGGCAGTAAGCCCTTCCACAAAGATATTTTGCCCCTCTGCACAAAATACATAGACTGCTACTCATATCACGCCCAGTCTATTGTGTTGCTAAACAAAATTTAAATTGTGTGAACCGAAACTAAAAATTGGCTATTCTAGGCATTGCATAGGTGTTGCACAGCATGGCCATACTTGTAGAGCTTAGGGTTGTACCTGTAGGCACAAAAACAACTAGTTTGAGTGGCTATGTAGCAAAGGTTATCGAGTTGATAAAGAGTAGAGGCTACAACTACTTCTTAAGTCCTATGGGAACATCTATAGAGGTTAAAACGTTTGACGATATAGCAAAGCTGTTAGAGGACATCGCAAACATGCTCAGAAGCGAGGGTGTGCAGAGAATTGTGATAGACATTGCAATTGATGCGAGATTCGACAAGGATGCCCATCTAGAGTCGAAGATTAGAAGTGTTGAGGAGAAGCTAGCTAGGTAGAGAACCGTTCAAGGGCCTTGCAATGTATATCCCATCATCGCTAGACACAATCTCCACCTTAATCCTCTTACCCACAAGCCTATCATACCACTGAACACCAACCACAGTAATTGCAACATCATAGTCTTTATCAACAGCTATAACCTCGTTTTTGAGCCACCCAGGAACAGCAATGACAACGTCTATGACATCGCCTCTCCCATATTTTATCGGATACCTTCTAGCGGGTCTAATACCAAAATCAAGCCTTTTATAGTATAGAGCAATTCCATATTCTTTTTCCAGATCCTCCAAAAACCTTTTGAATGTGCTCCAAGAAACTTCTTTGACGTTTCGAACCTTTCTTCCATACCTATGAACCTCATATTTCTGTATTCCGAAGGGTGGAAACCTCTTTCCAACCCCTATTCTGAGACCCCACTCAACAATCTTCTTTATATCGTCGTCGTTTAGACCCGGTATCCACACAGGGGTTAGATGGACATCTATCCTGGTGTTTTTAACAATGTACTCGACGATCTCCATAACACTTTTAACGCTGTACCACGGAACCCCCTGGATGGTCTTGCCCTTCTCCTCGTCGAGTGTATCGATGCTGATGTTCAGCCTGTCTAGGCCAGCCTCGTCGAGCATGTCTATCAATGCTTTGGATAGTGTCTGTCCCCTACTCTCCATAGCAACCCTTGGAAAGATCTTCTTAAGCTCTCTAACGATGTCAACTATGTTTGGGTGTGTTGGGGGCTCCCCCACACCATCTATGAGAGCTTCTAGCACGTCGCCACCCTTGGCATTTCTCACATGCTTTGCCCACTTGACCAAGTGTCTCCAGTCCACAATATACTCTGATTGTCTGTGTCTAGAGAAGGGCCCAGCGTCAACACTACAGAATATGCAGTTGTAGGGGCATATCGTTGTCGGTCTAATCTGCAAAACGTTTGTCCCTCTATCAACAATGCCAAATGCTATGTGGCCCACGAGGGGGAGGTCATCAACGTATATGTAGAGCCTTGCCTTTGTTCTCCCTATTATCTGCGTCATCGTATCTTTCTATCGGTTTATACATATGTGACTTTATAAAGATTTTCCTGTAGAAAAATCCAACATTTCTATGGCACATCCTTCGACTTGACTATGATTCTAAGTGTTATCGGCTTCTTCAACCTCTTTGTGTCTGGCAAAACGATTTTCAAGCCGTTTTCTGTTAGACTCCAAGAAACCTTTTCTTGTGTGTTGGGTATATCGATGCTGACTATATCTTCGTGCACGCCTCCCAACGCTTTTAGCGTTATCTCCTGCTTTGGCTCGCCTAATATTGTGGCATAGACAATTTCTTTGAATGGATATGCATACTTTGTTGTATATCTTACATCCTCTCCGGTGAAGGCAAGTCTCCTCTCAGTGAAGAAACCTTCCTCAACTTTTGTAGGCCCCTCACCAAACACTATCCACGGTCTTGAGCCGTAGACAGACTCTCCATAGATTTTCAGCCACTCGCCAATGTTTAAAAGTATCCTCTTCTGCTCTTCTGGTATCGTCCCATCGGGCTTTGGACCTATGTTCAATAGAAAAGAACCGTTCTTGCTAACAACATCCACCATGTGTCGGATTATAGTCTCTGGCGATTTATACTCGGCATCTCTTATGTACCCCCATGACTTGTAGTCAACAGAGGTGTCGGCAAGCCACGGATAGTCCTGTATCGTTGCCACACTCCCTCTTTCTAGATCTGGGACTGCCACACCCTTGGGGAAGGCACCGTGCTTATAGACTATAACAGGCTCTATGCCCCAGCCATAGCATCTGTTATAGTAGTAGGCTGCAAATGCTTTTAGGTATGGCTCGAAGGCCGGGTTTGCTATCCACCAATCGAAGTACACTATCCAAGGTCTATACCTCTCAACAACCTCGACAATTCTTAGTAGCCAATCCATTAGAAAGCTGTGGTCTGGAGGAACATTATCCGGTGATGGCGGTGCCCTGGGGTCGAGCGAGGCGGGTTTTGCGGGCCCATATAAGTCAAAGTATTTTGGGTCTCTAACATCAGAGTCTATCTTCATCCCAGTGTTGAAGAACCACCAGTGCTCTGCCCTATGATAGGACACACCAAATATTAGCCCCCTATCCTCAACAGCTTTCTTAAGCTCTTTGACAATATCTCTCTTCGGGCCAACTCTAGTAGCGCACCATCTTGTGTAGCTAGAGTCCCACAATGCAAAGCCGTCGTGGTGCTCCGCAACAAGAACAACAAATTTTGCGCCTGCCCTCTCGAATATCCTAGCCCATTCGTCTGGATCCCAGTTGTCGGCTGTGAACATGGGTATAAAGTCTTTGTATCCAAAATCTCTGTGGGGGCCAAAGTTTTTTAGGTGATATTCGTACTCTGGCTGCGAAGGGTCGTACATGTTTCTAGGGTACCACTCGCTGCCAAAAGCAGGTACAGAATATGCTCCCCAGTGAATGAATATGCCGAACCTCGAGTCTGTGAACCACTTTGGGACTTTGTACATGTTCAGCGAGTCCCACGATGGTTTGAAAGGCCCTTTCACAGGAGCTGGAATGCTAGACAAGATCTCCTCAGGGCTCATAACAATATCCCAGCGACTTATTGACACCAATTATTAATAAGTCCAGATGCTATATAGCCTCTCGCTATTAGCGACATCTAACATCTCTGCCAAGTATTTAGAAGATGGGCTGGGGGTGTATTTTAACGATGTTCGGACTTGTTGAAGGTTTTTATCTGCTTCTGAGAGATAAGTCCATATTCTATGTCAAGGGGGTTTCCCACCCACCGAACAGGGTCGTGGCTTTTCCTAAATATGTGCCTAGAAGCGATGGGGATAGGATACATCCATCCGGGCTTAGATATGCAAAAATACCTGGTGTAGACAATGAGATGAGGTTTCTACTGAGCAACTACCCCCATTACATAGCCTACGACAGTTTCTTCTGCCGACCAGTTCCCACAGTACCTCTAAGCGATATAGAAACGGTTTTGAATCCTCTTGAAAAAGCTGAGGAGATATTATTGCATAGAGTGATTGAAGACGATGTTATTAGAAGTGTTAGAGAGTTTATACTGCTTGCCAATGAGGTTGGCGGTGTTAGAAACATTGGTGTTTCAGGATCTATTCTAGCAAATCTGCACACTCACAACTCGGACATCGACATTGTTGTCTATGGCTGGCGCGACTCAATTAAAATGTATAGGTTTCTACAAGATGCTATCGGTGATAAGAGCCTTGGATTTGCGAAGTACTCTGGCAATGCTTTGCAGGAGCTGTATAGAGAGAGGGTGTCTGAGACCCCCATACCATTTGAGAAATTTGCTGAGATAGAGTCTCAGAGGGTTTTAGACGGCTTGTTCAGGGGGAGGAGATACTTTGTAAGGTTGGTGAAAGAGCCTGGAAGAGATGACACATACGGTTCTTATACATGTGCAAAAATTGGTGTGGCAACCCTAAAGCTTAGAGTAGAAGACGATTCAGACTCTATATACACTCCATGCAGATACAAGGTGGAGGTAGAGGAGTTCATAGACGGTGTTAGAGCCTATGTCGAAGAGGTCTATAGTCTCAGGGGGAGATTCAATGAAATAGCTAAGAAGGGGGACACAGTCGTAGCAAGAGGGTCAGTCGAATTACTTAGATACAGAGATGGCTCCACCAAGTATAGACTGTATGTTGGTGATGCAGGAGATTTTATCTACCCGATAAAAACCCTCTAGATCTATACAAAAGATCTGTACCGAATAAAGACTTTTATAAACAGACTAAGCAAATCTTGTAACAAACTCTGCAAATGGTGTTGGCAAAATGGCTAAAATAGGTATGAGGTTTGGAGAAGCTCTTGTTGGCGAAGAGCCTGAGGTCGCCCACATAGACTTGATTATAGGGGATAAAGATGGGCCTGCAGGCATAGGCTTTGCATTTGGTCTAGCCCACCAGACATATGGACACACAAAACTGTTTGCCGTTCTAACACCAAATCTCCTTGTCAAACCTGTTACACTGATAGTCCCCAAGGTGACTATAAAGAATTTGAAGCAGGCAGAGCTTGTGTTTGGTGCTGCACAATACGCTGTTGCGAAAGCTGTTGCTGATGCTGTTGCCGAGGGCATCATACCAAAGGATATTGTTGAAGATGTTGTTATAATCTGTGGGGTGTTTGTCCATCCAGCTGCTAAAGACCCTGACAAGGTGTTCAAATTCAATTACGAAGCTACAAAGCTAGCTATTAAGAGGGCTATGGAGGGAGAGCCAAAGATAGACGAGATACTTGCAAAGAAGGATACTGTTGCACACCCCTTCTACAAGCCAAAGAAGTAAAAAATCAACTCTTTTTCACTTTTTCAACAACCCTAATACCCTCGATCACTGTGTATGGGTATTGACCCTGCTCATCCTTCTCATACTTCTTAACCATATCCCACACATTTAGAAGTGCTATTGAAACAGCTGTTAGAGCCTCCATCTCCACACCTGTTCTCTCACGGGTCTTAACCAAAACCTCTATGCAAAGCCTTTCATCTTCAAGCCAGATCCTGGGCTCTACATAGTCTATCTTTATGGGGTGGCAGAAAGGCAGTATCATATGTGCTAGCTTGGCAGATGATATCGCCACGAGAGATGATGCTGCTATAACATCGCCTTTCTCAATCTCCCTATTTCTAATCCTCTCAACAGTTTCTCTCCTAAGCTTTATACACCCTCTTGCAACAGCTTCTCTGAAAACCTCGGGCTTTTCACTCACATCAACCATTTTTACAGACATAGATTTTAACCTCTGAAAAAACTGTTAAAACATATTCGTGGTGTCTATGCTAATATCCTTTGTAGATGCTAAAAACGGTTTAAAGTTCCTAGAGTACCTTAGAAGCCTCGGATGTACTGTAGATGAAGAGGCGCACACAGTGCTACCAGACTCGTCTGAGTATGGTCTATACGCCTGCAGACAGAACGGCACTCTCAAAGCGGTTTTCGTAATGCATTATATAGACCATCACTACGCAGCTCTAATGAATCTCAAGGATGATGCTAGTGATAGAGAGGTTATAGAGGCTTTGCTAAAGGCGAAGGAAAATGGGGTTTGGATGGCGCCGACAGAGCCTGTAATATATATATCAGTTGATTATGATATTGTTAAAAAGCTTGGTATGTACGTAGATGAGATCCCGTCTGAGGCTTCAAAGCATGTAGAAACATACCTCAATTCCAATACCAGCTGGAGAGAACTGCTAAGAGAAGTTGTTCCCAGTCTAATCAGATTCGTTCAGAATATTGCAAGCACAGCTGAAGTTTAGTTTCTTGGATGAGTTTGAAAGTTTATATATAGCTCCAAATGATAGCTACAGTAGTGATAGTTACTGCAAAAGGGTAAGCTAAGTGGTATGCGAGTAGCTGAAAGTGAGATGCAAAAACTTGTTGATATAGCTAAGGAGATGTGCTCAAGATATAGGGTCTTGTGTCTAGAGCCTGCTGGGGAACTAGACTACAAGTTGCTGGTGTTTTCACTGACATGGATAGAAAACTTTTTCTATGTGGATCCGCAGATGTGTAGCAAGGATGCTACATGTGCTGAAAAGGTTATTGAGATGCATAGAGATGTTCTGAATTATGCTCTAAGAGGAGAGTATATAATTGATTTACGCAAAGAAAAGTTTCTAGAGGCTGTGGAGAAGCTTCTCAAAATAGAACAGCCTTCGACTCCCTAAGTCTTCTCCAAGGATTGAAGCAAAGCTCTCTCCACAGTTGACTAGCCACAACCCTATTTTGAGGTAGCGATGCTATGTAGTCTAGCTCTAGATGCCCTTTATACAAGACTGTGTCGTCTTCGTACGAGCATGCAAGCCTTTCTAAAAAGTTTATGGTGCTCTCCTTAAGATGTTCAAAAGGTATCTCGATGTAGCCAAGACCCCTAAACATTTTAATCGATGCTATGTTACCTCTATGCGTGGTAGCCACATACATGTTACTACCAGATATGTATTCGGCTGAGGACACAAGAACCTTGCCTATACCCCTCCCCCGATACCTTTCATCGACAGCCACATAATATATTACAGTCAAGTCATCTGGGCTAAGCCCAGCCTTGTAAAACACCAGCGACCCTACCGCAACGTTATCAACAAATGCTATCAATGCCCTACACCTCCCCAGCTCTAGACATGTTGTAGCAAAGTAGGTGTGGTACCACCCCATGTTTCTAGTCAGAATAGCTTTGACCGTATCTAGGCATTCCACACTACATTCATCTATCTTCACTTTTATCAACCCCATTTATTTTCGGCTATCTCTCTCCTTTATAACCTTCTACTCAATTAAATAATACTGTAGTATTTCACAAGTGCTACCACGGCTGATAAATGTGCTTTCAAACACCCTCGACTTCGCACTAACACATTTTGGCACTATTAGAAGTAAGGTTGATGAGGTAATAAGCTTTGATGTTGCTAGAAACGTCAAGTCTATGTGGATTTTCTATAGGGGATATCGAAACTCTTATCAAAAGAGGTATAAGATAACGGCAATTGATAGTGGATACAACTATAGGGAGTTCCGAGGATATGCACTCTACATACAGAATACGGTGTGGGTTTCTATAGATGGTGGTGGCGAGGAGATGAGCAATGGTGTAGTCGATATAGATGTTGTGTCTAGTAGCAACGTAGAGTATGATCTTTCTCTACTCTCATCGATAAGAGAAATAGATTTTATGTGCAAGCTCATTCAAAGCTCTGACATTGTTTTGATTGATGGTAGTCTAATAGCTGTGTTCTCAAAGTTTAGAAAGGCTTTGTTTGATGGGGATAACGAGCTTGTTGAGGCAAAGGGGTTTAACATCAAAAACGTTTTGAATGACCTGCTGATAACACTTTCTTTGTATCCAAGGAAAGTGTTTTTCATATCGAAGAACTCCACAGCTAAGGATGTTCTCGGCCTAGTCAAAGGGGATATATACTACTTCGAGAGATATACAGACGGGTTGCCCGGGTATACAAAACCTGTTGATCTTACCAACTCTAGGCATATAGGTATTGCAGTAACTGCAAAGACGTTTAGACAAAGTGTAAAGAGGGTTACAGGTATTGATGCCACCATCTACATGTCTTATGTTAGATTCGAGCCATTTTCAAGAATATACAGAATAGAATTTGTTGGAGAGGCTAGCGAGCCTGTAGAGCCTAGAGTCAGGCATTTGATAGACGTTCTATCACAATACATAGTCTCCGGCTATCCCTACCCACTTATGAGAGCAGATCAAATAGCCCATATTAGCACTGGAGATGTTGATAGAATAGCCGCTGTACTAGGCATCTCCTCAGATCCATACGATAGAGAGCCTTTGTAGGCGGTTGAAAATGGCTTTGCAAAAACTTGTGGAGCTTGGGGATGCCGCTAAAGAGAGTGAGGTTGTTGGCTACATAGTTGGAGAGTCTAAGCCCTATAGAGCTGAGATCCTGGCTTTTAGACCTCTTGCAATGGGCGAGTACCTGTATATGGAGTACCATGGGTATAGGGTGCTAGCATTTGTCGCAAACTCGATAACTGGTAGCACAGTTATATCAAGAGACTTGATTGATCCTAGAGATGTTGAGAGACTTGTTAAGAGTGTGAGGGTTGGCGAGAGGCTTTTCTATCATAGGGGTGTGATCAAGATTCTAGGCTCTGTGGAGAACGATGGTCACAAGCTCCACATACCAGCTATACCGCCTCCGCCAGGGACAGAGGTATACAAAGCCCCTAAAACAGTTTTAGAGATGGTGTTTAGCCCGAGGAGACACGGCTATGTTAGAATCGGCACGCTTCTGAGAGAACCAGATATAGAGGTTAGGGTAAATATCAACAAAGTTGTCTCTAGGCATCTGGGAGTGCTTGCAATGACTGGAATGGGGAAGAGCAACCTCGTTGCATTGATTGCCAAGAGAGTTGAGGAGCTTGGAGGAACAATAGTTATATTCGATTACCACGGGGAGTACACATCACTTAGAAACACTACTTTGATAAAGCCTGTTCTAGACCCATTGAGGCTTACCCTAGATGAGCTTGCAAGGCTTTTGAACATACCAAGGAACGCAACTAGACAGAGAATGGTGCTCAAAGAGTGTTTGGATTCGATCGATGAGGAGACAGCTAAAGAGTTTTTCAATGTAATGAAGAGATGTGTTCAAGGGAGGGTTGCAAGATATGGCACATCTGCCCAAAAGGTTCTAGACTCTCTAACAGTCTACGAAAACTTTTTGAAGAGGATTCTCAAAGAGGATTCAGGCGATGTTATAGACAGGATAGTGATGGGCGCTATAAACGTTGTTGATTTGAGCGAGTTGCATCTAAACCACGCTGATGCTGTGATAGCACATTGGCTCTCAAGGCTCTTGGAGGCTAGAAAGGTTAGTGTGTGGAGCAATGGCTCAAGAGGGTTTCCAACGCCACTTATAGCAGTTATAGAAGAGGCCCATGTATTCATACCGGCTGATGAGGACACAGCTACAAAGTATAGCGCATCGCTTGTGGCTAGAGAGGGTAGGAAATTTGGTTTGGGGCTTGTCATAGTGTCTCAAAGACCCAGGGGATTAGACCCAACCATCCTTAGCCAGTTAGGAAACCTAGCAATTCTTCGGATAGTTCATCCAGAGGACCAGGCATATATATCCAAGTATTGCGAGCCCGTTATGCAGGATGTTATGGAGGAGCTGCCAGGTCTCAACATTGGAGAAGCTATATTGCTTGGAGAATGGGTGCCGATACCAGCTGCCACTAGAATTGATTTGGTTAGCGAAAAAGTTAGTGGTATGGATATAGATGCTGTGGGTATTTGGAGTAGGTATGGGAAAAAGGAGCTAGATCTCCAAGTCTCTTAGAGTTAGCTTCTTTCTGCTCCTTCCACTCTCAATAGACTCTAACTCCTCCGACAATATCTCCTCTTCTTTCTTAGTCTCTCTCAAGCATCCAAGGTCCCTAAGCTTGATATAGACATTTCTAACTGCTAGAAACACCTCATCCTCGCTTTTCGCACCTGTTATAACCATCTTCCCACTGCTGAATATGAGTAGAACGACGTGGGGTTCACTCATTCTGTATATGAGGCCTGGGAACTGCTCCGGCTCATACATTGTGTTCTCTAATAGGAAGGCAACCTTCTCTAGCATAACCTCTGAACCAATGTTTGCAGATGCCACAATGTTTTGTATTTGTATCCTCGGCTTGGACGATATTGTTACATAGTATTTTAGAAGCATTTTGATTATCTTCTTCACAGCTCTTATGAGCATTGGAGTGCTCTTAGCACCTGTAACAACCATTCTCCCAGATCTGAAGACAAGTGCTGTAACCTTTGGATTGTCCATTCTCAGTACAAGCCCTGGAAACTGCTCTGGGTCATACTCGACATTTGGCAGTACTTTGTCTAGGTAGTCCAGATCTATGGTCTGTCCTATCGATACTGTGGCAACTATGTTCTCAACTTTAACACTTATGAACGGGTTGTTTAGGTCTAGGAGGTATTTCTCGTAAAATTGCTTATAATAGGAGTCTAAGGATGAAATAATCTCACTCTCAATTCAAGTTTTTAACTTAGGCTTATATACCTCTAACCAGGTTTATAAGCTCTTTTTAAATTATGGCAATGAATCAAAACATTGCTAGAAGATCCTCTACAGCTGATAGTGTTGGAAGTTCGAACAGACCTTCGTTCTCTACTATTGCAAAGGGCTTTGCATCTCTCAAGACACCAAACCTCTTTATAATTGGAGACAAGTAGCTTTCAGGTGATGTTGAAACAGAGGTGCCAGTTTGATAAGCTCCCGCTGCAGGTAGCACAACAGCTGTTGACCCGTTCTGAAGCGGAATTCTCAGGAAACATGGAAGCTTTGTAACAGTCTCTGTAACAGGATCTTTTAACGCTATGCTCGGATGCTCATGACCCATTATAACCAGCTTTGCGTTATCTCCCAAATCCATTTTTTTGTGCCCATGAACAAAAAGCATGTTTTCAATCTCCATAGACTCATAAAACTCTATTCCATATCTCTGCGAGAGAGAGTATATGAAGTTGTCGTGGTTTCCCCTCACCAGAACAACTCTATTGAATCTCTTCTTGACGTAGAGTATAAACTCGTGGAGATCCTTAGACTCTCTTCTACCAAGCTTGTCGAACAGATGCTTTATATCCCCAACAATAATAAGTGTATCCACATTTACTGTGTTCAGAGCCTTTTCAATAATATCTATAGCCTTGTTTAACTGCATTCTAGGAATGTAAATCCCCTTCGTAGCCATATACTCCTCAAAACCAAGATGGATATCGGCAACAACAAGAGATTTCAAGCTACCGGTAGAGAGATAGGCTATGGGAAGATCATCGACACCGTAGATACCATTGTAAATCTCGTATAGCATAACTACTCTCGCAGATCTTTTACCACTGTAAAATGCTTAACCTAGCAAAAAGTCTTATGCACCCCTTAGCTCTACTGTTTTAGCATGGCTCTATTGTTGAGGGGGGTTTCGACGATATTGCATATGTAACCATCGTTACACCGGGTATTTCCCGCGCTATTCTATTCGATATCCTTTCAAGAATCTCGAGCGGTATTTTACTCCAATCAGCTGTCATGGCATCTTCGCTTTCAACAATCCTCACAGTAACTATGTATCCCAATTCTCTTCTATCTCCTTTTACACCAACCCATCTATCCTCTCCAACAACGGCAAATGCTTGCCAAACCCTCTCATACAGCCCCTCCCTCCTCAGCTCTTCCTCAACTATTTTAGAAGCCCTTCTGACTATCGCCAGCTTCTCTTCTGTTACCTCACCAATTATCCTAACGGCTAGTCCGGGACCTGGAAACGGGTGTCTATATGCCCATTCTCTCGGCACTCCAAGCGCTATAGCCAGTTTCCTCACCTCATCTTTGTATAGATGTCTTATAGGCTCTAAAACCCTTAGATTTAGCCATTTTGGCAGTCCAGCAACGTTGTGGTGGCTCTTGATCTTATCTGCGCCAACTGCACCACCACTCTCTATGACATCTGGGTATGTTGTTCCCTGGGCAAGCCACTTTATATCTTTGTTGCTTTCGGCGATCTCCTTGAATATTTCTGCAAATAGTTCTCCTATGATCCTCCTCTTCTCCTCGCAATCTTTAACACCTTTGAGTGCCTTCAAGAACCTCTGCGATGCGTCGATGTATATCGGGTTAATGCCAAGGCTTCTAAGCATATTCAAAACCTCTCTATCCTCATCCTCTCTAAGAAGACCGTGGTTGACAAAAACAGCTACTAGCCTATCTCCAATGGCTCTTTTCAGTAGGAGAGCTGTTACAGTTGAGTCAACACCGCCGCTAACTGCGCATAAGACCTTCTCATCCCTTCCCACAGCAGATTTAATTTCATCTACAATACGATCTATTATGTTTCCCGGATTCCAGTTTTGTCTAGCCTTGGCTATTCCCACAACAAAATTTTCAATGAGTTTCCTACCCTTTGGGGTGTGGTAAACCTCTGGATGGAACTGAACACCATATACAGGTCTATCGATAAGCTTAAACGCTGCTATATAGCCTGTTTCAACAGATCTTGCCAATACAATGGCTTTGTCCCTAGGAACCTCAGCCACATAGTCGCTGTGGGACATCCACACAAACTCTCTCTTGCCCCAACCAGCAAAAATATCATTGTGTGCTACAATCTCTATCTCTGTTTTCCCATACTCGCCAACACCTCTCTCAACCCTGCCACCAATCAAGTAGGCTAGAAGCTGATGTCCATAGCAAATACCTAGAATAGGCACACCAACATCAAGTACCCAGCCACCTATTACCGGGGGATTGGGAGATGCTATAATACTGCTGGGCCCGCCAGACAATATGATTGCCTTGGGCCTAATCCTCTCAACAACATCAACACTGAAATCAGTGTAATTGACAATCTCGCTATAAACATTGAGCTCCCTAACCCTTCTAGCAATCAAGTGAGCATACTGACCACCAAAATTGACTATGACTACAGTGTCAAACTCCTTGAATGGAGTCCAGCCACTCTCCATTATAGCACCTACAACGCCTTAAAAACTCAAAGCGTATAGTAAAAGTCTAGGATTATAAGCTCAAACGTGCTCTAGGCAACTCAACAAAATAGCGTTGTAAATGTTGATCAATTTTGATTCAGGCTTTTCTGCTTAGCTATACCCTAATATTATATTGAGTATATATGAATGCGTACCCAAATCTCATTGCCTGCCTCCCAAGCATTGCCATGCATAGGCTATAGCAAATTTTGTGAACACTTGTTCACGTTATGTGAATAGCACATGCATGCTCTGTTCACATAGACATAGTGAAATAGTTGAATGGACATTTTAACAGATTTTTATTGACTATTACCAGTAAGAATATATTTTTACGTGTATAAGCCGTTTTGCTGTGAAATAAAATGGGTGAAGACATCTCAGAAAAACTAGATAAGCTTGGGATAAAGTGGGTCAACCTCCAATTCACCGATGTTGTAGGCATATTCCGCCAGGTTACCGTGTCTAGGGAGTTGCTCACTCCAGAGGCTTTTGAAAATGGGCTGGGAAAGCTTGATGGCAGTAGTGTGAAGGGGTTTACAGGTATTGAAGAAAGCGATCTAAATCTTAAGCCGATTAAAGAGACTTTCGCTGTTATTCCATGGCTCAACGGAGTCGGTAGAATGATATGTGCTGTATATAGAGGTGGCGCCAGGTTCCCCAAGGATCCCAGAAATGTTGCTGAAGGTCTCGATAGCCTGCTTCGCGACAATGGCTTAAGGGCTTTTGTATCACCAGAGCTAGAGTTCTTCATATTTGACAAGGTCACAGTCTCTATAGACACTTGGAGACAGTTTGTCGAGATCATGAGTTCCGAGGGGTACTGGACCTCTACACAGCCATTCAATGTGCTGAAGGAAGGCTACTACGTTACCTATCCAAATGATAAGTTTGAGGATCTGAAAATCGAGATTGGTGAAACACTCAAGAAGTTCTTTGGCATAAATGTCGAGGTATTTCACCACGAGGTTGCCGGGGCTTCACAACATGAAATAAACTTCAGAGGTGGTGAGGTAACAAACACTGCAGATGTTGTTCAAACTGTGAAATATGTTATTAGATCTATTGCCAGTAAGAAAGGGTATATAGCAACATTCATGCCAAAGCCTCTCTACGGAGATAATGGATCTGGCATGCACGTACATGTAAGCATTTGGAGAAATGGTGAGAACCTATTTTATGATCCAAGCGATGAATATGCAGGAATAAGCCAATATGCGAGATACTTCATAGGAGGCTTGATAGAACATGGAAGAGCTTTATCAGCACTTGTAAGCCCCACCGTTAATAGCTACAAGAGGCTTATACCGGGCTATGAAGCTCCAGTCTACCTAGTCTGGAGCAAGGCAAATAGAAGCGCTGCCATAAGGGTTCCTGCATACCACAAACTCAATAGCCACTCTAAGAGAATAGAATATAGACCGCCAGACCCAACAGCAAATCCATATCTAGCCCTATCAGCAATAGTGCTAGCAGGTCTAGACGGGGTCAAGAAGAAGATAGACCCCGGTGACCCGATAGATGAGAACGTGTATAAGATGAGTCCACAGAAAAGAAAAGAGCTTGGGATAAAAGAGCTTCCAAGATCGTTGGACGAGGCATTAGATGAGCTGGAAACAGATAACGAGTGGCTAAAGCCTATCTATCCAAGCGAGTTGATAGAGACTTATATAGAGTTGAAGAGGGAGGAGGCTAGGAAGATACAGTCATATCCATCGCCAGCAGAAATATACAACTATATAAACTACTAAACATTTTCATACGTGTTTATACATACTTAAATTTATTAAACAATTAAGATATACTTAGTTGATTATAATTTAGCAGAAAAGCCACAAGGTAGCAATACCTATGTGTGGTATAGTAGGCGTAATGTCCACAGATGGTTTTGGCCCCGTTGGAGCTTATCTTATAGATTCCTTGGAGGCTCTCCAGCACCGCGGAAAAGACTCTGTGGGTGTAGCTGTATATAATGCAGGGTACGTAGAGAAAGATGCCATTAAGCTACATGTTCTAACAAAAGATGTTGTAGGCGCTTTAGGCAAGGTTGCAACAGCTATTGCCTCTGTTCATGGAGACATCAGAAATATTGCTATGGGGCTCTATTTGAAGGAAGGCTATAGCTACGATTCTATAGAGATAGTCTATAAGGGTTCTATAAAGCATTTGTATGATGCTGTGGAGTCTACTGGTGTAGCGAGGGTTGTGAGTATTGGTAGAAGAGCTCTTATATACAAATACACCACAACTGTGAGGGAATTCAATGGTATTTTCAATATTTCTGGTTTCCAAGGATCTCATGGAATTGGACATGTGAGATTCTCAACAGAAAGCGGTGTTGATATATTTCATGCACATCCATTTCAAGACCTTGAGAATCCTGACATAACCGTTGTTCACAATGGGCAAATAACTAACTATTGGAAGCTTAGGTCGCTACTTGAGATGAAGGGCGTAGAATTTCTAACAGACAATGATTCTGAGCTAATAGTTCACTATGTTGCATACAAAATGTCTAAGGGACTATCACTAGAGGCAGCACTCAAAGATGCTATAAATGTGTTGGAAGGTCCTTTTGCATTCATTATCGCTACTCCCGACGAGATTGGTGTAGCATGTGATAGACTTGGTTTAAGACCACTTGTTATCGGCATTTCTGATACTATTCATGCTGCTGCAAGTGAGGAAAGGGCTCTACAAGTTCTTGAATCTAAATATAATGTAAAGTTTCGTAAAAAACAGTTGAACTCAGGTGAAGTTGTTGTATGGAGGCTAAAAAGATGAAAACGCTATCAGCTAAGAATCTAAGCCCACGAGATGTTAACAGAGCTCTAAGACAAATTGTTAGTGAGGGTGTAGAAGATGTAGAGATTAGCGATCCTAATGGTATACACTACCTTGCTGTGGGATTAAAAGGATCTATCAACATATATGTTAGAGGGTCTGTTGGATTCTACGTAGCAGCTTTAATGCATGGGCCTAGGGTATATGTAGAAGGCAATGCTGGTTGGTTCGCAGGGGAGAATATGTCTAGTGGAGAGCTGGTGATAATGGGTGATGCTGGTAATGGTACTGGTCAATACATTCTTGGTGGGACAATAGTTGTTAATGGCGATGCCGGTGCCCGTGTAGGTGCGTTAATGAAGAAAGGAACTGTTATTGTCAATGGAAAGACAGATATTATGACTGGTATGTACATGTTCGGCGGTAAAATCATTGTATTGGGTAATGTTGGGGAATATGTAGGAGAGCTTATGGTTGGTGGCGAAATCTATGTTGGCGGTGGGTATGAAGATCTTGGAAAAAATGCGATTGTTAAAGAAGCTTCAGAAGAGGAGAAGGAGCAGATAAACAATGTGTTGAGCAGCTATGGGATCAAGGGTAAGAGCAGCTATTTCAAAATTGTTCCACAAAGCAGAAGACCTGTATATGGACACCAACAATATTTGGGGGTGCCAGAACCTCTAATCCCAAAGTATAAGGTTGAAATTCTGTATGATATTTGTAACGGCTGTAGAGAATGTGTTAAGGCATGCCCGCAAGGCGTTTTCTATGCTGTGCAGAAGGATGGTGAATACAAGGTTGTGCCACGCAATATAAACAAATGTGTTGGTTGCTATGCATGTGTTAGAGCATGCCCCAATAAAGCCATCCATGTAATTCCCTTGCCAGATCTGAGACGTGTTGGCTTTTGGGATACAGAATCAATTAATTACACCATTCAGACCTCTGTTACTGGAATACCTCTAGTCAGGGGCACTGGTGCAAGAAACTTTAACTTGCCATCACTTGACGAACTGCTGATCCTTCCTGCACAACTATCGAGACCTCCTATCGATAGCTATAGAGAGCCTTGTGACACTGAAGTGGTTTTAGGCTTTAGATTTGCTGAAAGGCCCTTGAGACTCAGAGCACCTATAATTATAGGTGCTATGAGCTATGGCTCGCTAAGTAAAGAGGCTAAAATAGCCATTGCTAGGGCAGCTTCAAGAGTTGGGATCGCTGTTAACACTGGTGAAGGTGGTATGCTGCCAGAGGAGAGGGCTGAGGCAAAAATACTTATTGCACAATATGCTAGCGGAAGGTTCGGTGTAACAATAGACTATCTACTCAATGCCGATGCCATAGAAATTAAGATAGGGCAGGGAGCCAAGCCTGGACAAGGAGGTCTCTTGATGGGGGAGAAGGTAACAGAAGAGATAGCGCAGCTAAGGGGTATACCAGTTGGAGCAGATGCTATAAGCCCAGCCAGGCATCTGGACATTGTTGGACCCGAAGATCTGAAGATGAAGATAGATGAGCTGAGAGAGGCCACCGACTGGAAAATCCCAATAATTGTCAAAGTTGCTGGTGGGAGAGTAAGAGACGATGTGAAAATAGCGGCTAAGGCTGGTGCAGATATCATTGTTGTCGATGCTAAACCGGCTGGGACAGGCGCTTCACCAAATCTAGTCACAGACCATGTTGGATACCCGGTTATTGCAGCTGTTGTAGAGGCTGACAGGGCTTTGAGAGAACTGGGGCTAAGAGACGAGGTATCGCTGGTTGTATCTGGTGGCGTTAGAAATGGTGCTGACATAGCAAAGCTCATAGCACTAGGGGCGGATGCTGTTGCCATTGGAACTCCTGTTCTAGTTGCCATGGGATGCACAATGTGCGGACTCTGCAACACGGGTAGGTGCCCCTATGGAATAGCAACTCAGAACCCTGCTCTCAGGAAAAGACTAGATGTAGAGAGGGCTGCAAAAGCTGTAGAGAATCTCTTGCATTCAATGATAAAAGAGTTGTGCATGTTCTCACAGCTAGCTGGAAAAACCTCGCCTAAGGGGTTGGAGAAAGAGGATCTAAGAGCGTTGACGCTAGAAGCATCTCTTATAGCAGGGGTAAAGCTGGCCGGGTTAGAGGGTGTGCCAAGCAAATGCCAGGAGCATTAACTAAGCGTATGCCGCGAACAAATTTTGGAAAACAATATCTAGTTCATAATCTCAAAAAAACGCATCATAATTGATTATTTAAAAATAAACAATGTTTTAGCTAGCTTTTCACTGAGCAGTCTTTACTATTTGCTTCTCAATAGCAATGCTCTGAACTCTGGGAGCCTTCATCAAATGTCTTTGAACCAATACTATCGCACCCCATGTAGCTGTAACGGCAATGCTCATCGCCACCCCTGCTGTCGCTATTTCATGTAATGCTGTTGCCCATTCTGTTGGTGAGCTCATTGCTGTTAGAAATGGTGGCCATGGCACTATTTCCCCGTGCCAGAGATGCTCGAATGCCAGTAGTGCTGCTCCTCCCCATAGCATTGCTTCTAGAAGACCTAGATTAACTTTTTCGCTTACACTTTTGAACAGTCGTCTTATTACAGATACTATAACTGCTAGTATTGTTGGTGCTATGAAGCACGCCATTTTTGTGCACCGAAAGGCTTTTATTGTGCACCAAATATATAAGTTTTTGTGATGCTTGATGTGGCTCTTGATACTAGCCTATGCAGCAGCTATATCGACTATGCTTTGGTATAGCAAAGCTGAGAATGATGTTTATGGCTATAAATATCTGGCTGCAATTCTTTGGGGAGCGACGATCATGGTTTTCATAGACCATCTCTACAGCTATTTCAGCGAAGGTGGGGAGTTCATGGAGATCTCTGTAGATGCTGCTGTTCTAGGCTTTTCAATGCTTTTAATAGCGATTCTGATATGGATTCTGATAGTCTTTATTAAAGACCCTAGAAAAGTTCTTCACAAGAGATAGCATTTTTAGGGCTGCTCAGAAACATTTTCCCTGATTCGAATGAACATTGATGCTACTGTATCTATACTGGCCAACGTGCTGTACACAGTTATGAGAAAGAGAGTTAGTACTAGAAAGGCATTTGCATACACCTGCAAAAGATTTGGATGTGGCAAGGCTCTGCTAGAAAGAGAGTTTCTGTATAGGCTAGCCCAAGAGTTTGTCTCTAGCTATTACAAGGTTCTGTACATTGTGGAGAATAGTGGGAATATCAGAAATCCCAGCCACAGAGTGTTGGCAAGGGTATTTATGTATCTGTGGCTTGTTGAAAGGGGTGAGAAGATAGATTCTAAGCTTAGAAAGTCTGTGAAGAGAGATGTGCCTAGAATAGATGTTGCAATATCGCCTGACGAGCCTTGGGCTGCACTATCCTATCCAAAGTGGCTTTTCGAAAGACTTGCAAGTGTTATGCCTAGTGAAGAGGTTGTTAAAATGCTTAGCGCTATGAATAAGAGGGTTCTATGGATAAGGGTAAACACCTTGAATATAGATGTAGACAAGGCTTTGAAGCTTCTCGAGAAGGAGGATGTATACTACGAGGTTCACAGAGACATACCATTTCTCCTTAGAGTTGTTAAGAGTAAGAAACCCATTAGAAAGCTAGATCTATTCAAAAACGGCTCCATAATAATCCAGGACAAGGCCAGCGTCTTGACTGTTCTAGCCCTTGAGCCAGAGCCTGATATGCTGATATACGACTTTGCTGCAGCCCCAGGCATAAAAACATCTCTTATAATGCAACTAACAGAGAATAGAGCAAGGGTAGTAGCATTTGATCTGTCTAGAAGAAGACTAGAGTCTATGAAAACACTTTTGGAGAGATATGGCGTGGACACATCGAGGGTAGACCTAGTTCTGTCTGACAGCACAAAAATATCACTTAGTAGAGAGGCTGACGCCATCCTAGTCGATGCCACTTGTAGTAGTAGTGGGGCTATTTCAAAGGATCCAGCAATAAAGATTATTCTAAGAGATCCTAGAATCCCACAAAAAATGAGTGTTATCCAAACCAACATGCTGCTCAACGCTCTAAAACATGGGGAGAGAATAGTCTATGCAGTATGCTCTCTACTTCCAGACGAGGGTGAGGAGGTAATTGAAAGGGTTTTGGCCACAAGCCCAAGCCACAGACTTGCAGATCCTAGGATACCTGCCTCAAGAGGCTATAAAACCTATAAGATATGGGACAAGGTTAGAAGGACAATTCCACATATAGATGAGAGTGAGGGCTTTTTCATAGCAAGACTTGAGAAATGATCTCCATAAACATTTATAAAGTTCTTATATATGCGAAAGAGTAATACACCTTTTAAGCAAAAATATAACTGACCCAGTTATGAATAAGAGACTCATATCCATTAGAAAACATGGGGACTGCTGTGATATAAATCTTATAGAATTTCTCGACAGCAAAAGATGTCATGGTCTAGAGATAAAGGTCTCTCCTTCTGGCACAGTCGAAATATATGGTTTTGGCAATGGATTTCCAAGCCCCATCAATATGTTTCAGAGCAATGGCAAATGGCATTGGGCCACAATCAAATATGAGAATGTTCCAAAGGTTTTGAAGAACAATCTTTCATGTGAAGACGTTGCATATCATCTATATACTGTTGTATCTATGTCGAAAGACCCTATACTCATATCATTTGCTGAGAAATTTGTTAAGCCGTATTCGATGCATGGAAGGGTTCAGTGTATAGGTATTGAATTCACCTAAACCTTGTTATTTCTTTTAATCTGTTGGGCCATGGAGCAAGGGTATACCTTTTTAGCCACTCCTCATCAATGCTAGCATTTTTAAGTGCGCTCGCAACTCTCTCAATAAACTCTTTGCTTATTAAACCCTTTTCTGCTGCTGGACACTCCAAATCGAGGTAAAGCACCTTCTCACCTGTAGCAAAATCATAGTATAGTATCAGTGGCCATAGCCTGCAATCAAATGGCCTGCGATTATATATTCTACAGAAGCCACTGCTATCCAAAAACTGGCATGGCTGCCCATTTCTCGAGCCAATAGCTTTTACACTACCAATGCTTGTTTTTATTTCAAATGCCACGTCCTTGAACTCCTCTTCTTCCTCCGGCAATAATATAGCATAGAACCTTCTACAGCAATTCACTTTACAATTCTTGCAAATATCTCCGAAATCCACAAAACCAAGTTTCTTAGTTAAATCGCTCACCATTTAATCATCAAAAACTTCTTATAATGGCCAACTATTTTTAAGCTGCTGTTCAAATGCTTCAATGATTTTCAGGCAAAGCGCATTTGTCTAAAATGTTCAATAGCATTACTATACAATTGTTGATACCACAACTTAATGTGGTATTAGATATCTGATATTAATGAATAGGAATTTTATGTGTGTTCAGCAACTTTTCTTTAGGTGATTAATGTGACAGACAGGTATGGTGATAGAGCTAGGCTTGTGGCACACCTCATAGCATCTGCCATTATTCTCGAGGTAGCTGCGTATCCAAAGCCTGGGAATGTTCATAGAGCAAGAGATTTCTCTGATACTAGATTTGAAGATTTTCTGATAACAGGTGTTGTTGGACATCACTACATTTCAAAGGCTGTTGCTAGGGGATGTAAAATTGCTAGAGATGGCAAGAGAATCAGGGTGTTGGTCGGAGATCTTATTGAGGGTATTATGAGAGACTATAAGCATGTTTCTGGTGGGGGTAATACATGCCTTGGTTCATCTCTCCTCTTGCTCCCAATGGCTGTTGCAAGCGGCTATATTCTATGCAGTGGTGAACCGGTGAATATCCAAGGTATTTGTAGCACTTCTGTCAAGATCCTTCAGCAATATTCGACGGTTCTAGACTCAATACATTTCTACAATGCTATTAGAATTGCGAGGCCGAGTTACATAAGGAAAGAGGATGGCGTTGTAGACCCTCCCAATGTCTGGGACAAAGACTATAAAGCTAGGCTAAGAAGAGGTGGGTATACACTGTGGCATATACTATTGCATAGCTCTAAATGGGATATGGTATCGCATGAGATTGTAAATGGCTATCCAAGGTCGCAGACAAACGTGTTTTTCCTGAGAAATAGACTTAACAAACATGGGGATTGGAATAGAGCTGTTGTGGAAACCTATCTCTTTCAACTGTCGAGAGAGCTAGACAGCTTGGTGGTGAGGAAGCATGGGGTTGCTGTAGCCAGGATGGTTATGGGGAGAGCAGCAAAGCTGCTAGAAACTTGTCAAAAAGACTTTGGAGCTTGTAGCAGCTCTCTAAATGACTTTGACAAGGAGCTAGGCAACTTGGGTGTAAACCCAGGTTCTACAGCAGACATCATTGTATCAACCATAGCTTTGCACGCTGTTGACAAGGGGTCTGAAATAATAAGATGAGACATCCAATCGCAATTTTATGTGTCTAATTGACAAAGTATATAAGGCTGCGACAAAACGATAGTTATTAGCGATGCTAATTGGAGATGGAGATGATTAGAACAAGCCATGTTGGCAGCTTTCCCCTCTCATACTCTGAAGACAACATTAGAAGGGTTTTAAGAGACTTGAAGAGGATAGGACTTGATGTGCCTACATATCCCCAGCTCAGATCATTCATAGACATCTATCTCAAGCCGCTGGAATCTCTAGGGATTGTATATAGTAGGAGAGGAATTTATTTCTCCAGCAAGAAAAACTTTGAGAAAGCCCCTCCAGAGGTTGTTATAGAAGACGCTGAAAAAACTATCGAGATAGTTAGAAGCGAGGGGCTCTCATTTAAGTGGCTGAGAGGGCCTGTCACAGGAGCTTTCACACTATCTTCTAGAATCTACCTGTCTGAGGATGTCTCAAAGGGTTTGCAGTCAACGGTTCTCGCAGACAAGGATATAGTCAAAGACTTTTTCACAATATTCGTGGGTAACATGGTCAACAGACTCAGCAGTCTAGGATACAATATAGTCTTCGTAGACGAGCCGGCGCTCACATTTATAGTTGGCAGGAGGATTCTCTATGGATGGACAGAAGAGGAGATAATAGAAGTTCTCAGCAAAGTCTCTAAAAGTGCCACAACATCTGAGGTGGGCATACACATATGCGGCCACCTCAACCCCAAGATATTGGAGATTGTGTCAAGAGTTGATAAAATAAAGTATTTAAGCCTCGAGTTCTTCGCAACACCATCAAATATAGATTTAATAGATAAGAGTCTTCTCGACAAATACGACAAGATAGTCTCCCCGGGGATAGTTGCAGCATCAAAACCAAGTGTTGAGAGTGTGGACGAGGCGTATACAACACTTTTGAAGGTGTATGAAAGATCTGGAGGCAGGGTAGATCTTGTGTCAGGTGACTGTGGTTTTGGAGGTCTGAGGGGGAGCCTAGGAGATGAAGAGAAGGAATATGCTATATCTATAGATAAGCTGAAGACAGTTGTAGAAGCTGTTAGAAGACTGGAGTCTAGGACTAGACTCTAGTTCCTTAGTATATTGATTGTTCTAACCCCAATTTATCATGCAATTATTCTAAACACCTTCAGCTCAACCACTCGTTTCAACTTGTAGCAAAAGACTGTGTCGCTTAATGCATAAAGGTCTTAGGTACGAGCATATATGGGCAAAGCAAGTCCAAAGATTTAAAACTGCGTCCATGCAATAGCTTTGCTGGAGAGGTTTAAATAATTAATAGCTTTTTGATGGTGCTGAGCCCATGTTTATAGAGCGACTTAGAGCGAATGTGACTGTTCTTACAATTATAGCTGCCTTTATAGTCTCGTTCTCTTTGTCGATATATATGCATGTGCCCTACCCCCCAGATAGAAAAGCTCCATTCGATGATCTAGGCTTTATATACAGCGATATTGTGTATGGTGTCTTTACCCCGAGATTTCTCGACACAGTCTCTTCTACTGGGCTCGTCGATTCCAAGGTTTCTGAGTTTTGGTATAATAGAGATGCTTTGGCAAGGCTTGTTAACGGCAGTGTCAATATATTCACATGTCCTGTTCCATACAAAGACTACAAGTTTGAGTATCCACCTATGATAGCACTTCTATGGTATTTCTCTACATGCACCTCATTTCTATACACATACAACTTCATCAAAGTTCCTAGAAGCCCTCTGGAATATAGATCCATAGTCTCTGAATATGTTACTCCAATGCACTTCGCAATACAAGTTTCCTTTACTATCATCTTCGCCTCTATTCTAGTTTTATACATGCTTAAAATAGCCAAGATAATAAACTTTGATTATAGAAGACTCGTCCTACTGTTTCTACTTCCATCGACCATCATCTACTCCACATACAATTGGGACGTTATAACAGCCACACTTGTCGTAATGTCGTTATATTACCTCATCAACAAGCGCTATTTTGTTAGCGGATCCCTGCTAGGTCTAGCTGTTTCAGCAAAACTCATACCAGTATTAGCAGGTGTTGCAATTGGTTATGATCTTCTGCAAAAAGCCTTTGCAAAGAATTCCAACAGCCATGGATACAACGATGTAGCTATGTATCTAATTGGGCTGGGGGCAACAAGTGGCATACCCTATGCAGCTGTGGCAACATTGTTTAGCAAAGGTTTTTCAGATTTTGTAAACCATCATTATTCGTGGTATTGTGAAAATTGCATATATCTTCCATTTATCCAGAATATCTATAGTCCGCTTCACAAAATACTATTCTACGCATTGGCAACATTGTTCATGTTACTCATTATGACTATCAACATTGAATACAATTGGAAGCTGTTTGGCGTGGCCTTCTCATCCATCGCCGTTGGTACTGTTTTGAACTATGTGTTCTCCCCTCAAATGATGTTGATGCTAACACCATTGGCAATAGCTGTTTTACCCCAAAGAATGCTTACAATATATGCTATAGCAGACTCCGCTAATGCTCTAATCATACTACTGTTTTTTGAAGACTCGGCTATCCGAGCCTGGTTATCAAACTATATTAGCATATCAACATCTTTCTCGCCTTGGACCATAGACTCGCCGGTTCAGTGGATTGCTTTCATAAGGAATCTGCTACTATTCATCATATTCTTGGATGTGATTGCCCAGCTCATTCACAAAAACGGGCCGGGAAACACATCATGAAGAGCTGTTTGCTTGCAATTCCTTTAGCTAGTATAGCAATTCCATTGATATGCATAGCCATCTCAATAGCGCTTTCCCCATGGTTCAACATAACAAGCAATGCTCTTAGTGACTTGGGCCACGCAATCAACAGTAAAGTCTCCCCAATATTCAACTTTGGTCTTAGCCTAGGAGGAACGCTAATCATTGTAACAGCAGTCACAATAATAATCAGAGCTGGCAAACCAATGGCTATCTCCACGTCTGTTACTGGCTATACATTAATTCTTGTGGCTGTATTTGATGAGGTTTACAACAGATATGGCAAACTGCATTTCTGGGTTTCTGTAGCATTCTTTCTCTCTTTAGCAACATCGCTAGTAATATACTCTCTAATTACATCAAATAAAATAAAAAGGATTATGCCATTAGCCCTACTCGCAGTTGGTGTGGCTTTGTGGATACTACACCTATTTTACAAAATACCGCCTGGTGCTGCCATACCAGAGTTGATATCAATATTCATCATAATTCCATTCTATATTGATATTGTTATAAAAGCTTTGAAGAAGTAGTTAATCGGAAATTGAATAGCTAAGGTTTTGATTATATTCTAGACTCGTTTACGTTGAGCAGACTTGAGTATCTCTCAACAAACTTCTCTAGTTCTTCTCTTTTCGGCGAATCATATGACAATATGCGTGTTGCTTTTAACCCAGCTGCAATAGATGCATATACCAGCGCTTCGCTAACTCTTCTTTTCTCTAGGTACACTGTTGCAAATACCCCTGTGAAGACGTCTCCACATCCAGATGTGGAATAGGGTTTTAGACCAAGCTTTTTTAGTGGAAGCGCGTTAACCTCTATGACTCTACCCCTCTTGTAGTCGTATAGCACTGCCCCCTTCTCACCTCTCTTAACAATTATCAGACAATTCGATTTTGAGTCTTCAGCACCACCGCCCTTTCTAGTTCTAATGTAGTGCAAATACTCGTTTTCATTTGGCATTATAAAACATTCATACTCTACGTTGTTGACTATCTCCAGCGGGTTCCAAATGTTTCCAGGATCCATAAAAACAGTGTTCCCACGAAATCTTGCAAGCACCTCTACAGCTACATGCCTCGGTATGTTAGCCACCACTACAGCCAATGCTTTTTCAATCTCTTGCGGAATGTGGGAAATATCCAACTCGTTGTTTGCACCTGGAATAGACACTATTGTAGACTCTCCATAGTCGTCTACTATAACATATGCCCTACCTGTGGCCTTGCCGAGCACAACTATATGTTCTGTACCAACACCTTCTGAGCTGAGAAAACCCATAATCAAATCCTTTAGATCGTGCCCAACAGCACCAAAGAGTTTAACATCCCTTGTACCTGCTCTAGCCATGGATATTGCTATATTTGCGCCTGTTCCCCCCACACCCTCAGCAATTACCCTACCAACAAATTTCTTACCCCTTTCAAACACACCTCCAACAGATATTATTGTATCGTAGTTTATTCTACCCGCTACAAAAACTGTCAATAACATCACCTCGAGTAAAACCCTACTATATACCCATATGCAATCACATGCCCATTCACTCTACTCAGCACATCCTCTGGCATTAGACCACTACCCCAGTCAGAATCTATGTCGAGGGCCATAGCCAAGAATATGTATCTATGCGGCTTATCTCCTCTAGGGGGGCACATCCCCCCATAGCCCACATGTCCAAAGCTATTCAAACCCTGTCTTAGACTACCGCTCTTAGACTCTCCCTCGCTAATATCTATATTTGCCCCGTTTAATCCATAAACAATCCAGTGATAGAAAACACCGCTAGGAGCGTCAGGGTCATAAACAATTAAAACAATGCTTTTGGCTTCTTGGGGTATATTGGATATTGTTAACTGTGGCGATATATTCTCTCCATCACATGTGTATTTCTGGGGTATTACCGAGCCATTGCTAAAAGATGTGCTGGTAACCAATATAGATTTTCTTGCAGATTTAACCACACTCTCTATGCTTATACCAATTGAGGTGGATTCTGGGGTAATAAGATACTTATATGCTATTATAGTAACAATAATTAATGCAATTATAGCTATTGTTATATAAAAAACTGTTTTTCTCAATACAACCACAAAAATTATGTAGGTATTCGTAGAAATTTAAGTTTAACAACTCTATTCTGTTAAAATTTTACTGAAGCTACTTAGAAAGGGCTTTTCTAGCCTCTTCAATAATTTTCCTAACCATCTCATTTTCTGTAGTGCTTGGGTAGATAGCCACTAAACTATTGTTACTTGGCTGCTTTGGCTCCTTGGCTCTTCTCCTTATCAAACCTAGAACAATGTTCAATGAGTATAGAGCTATAGAGACCCATGCACCCCACCCTATCGCTTCTATGCCGACACCCCCGAGCACCGCTATGGCTGTTGCTGATGATATAAACCCTAGTGCTATACCAAATCCTATCGATGATGATGCTAAAAAGACTCCCCTGCCATCGACTATGTCAGCCAGCCATAGAACGCCTCCAAAGGCTGCAAATATAGAGGTTAGCAATAGCGACTTTGCAAAAACATCGCCTGCCAATCCCATTACCTTGTATGCATTGTATAGCGTGTAGCTCTCACCTCCTTGTATAATCCACGGCGCTACAAATACCAAGACAAACACAGCTAAAGATGCTAATGCTCCAGTTCCTGGAACAGCTGCTTGCCAATACCTCCTATTCTTGGTGTTTATAGCTACTAGCGATATTATTGGTGCCGAGCCTAAAGCTGCTATGAAATAAACTATTTCTTCTAGTTCTAGCATATCATACTGCACCACAGCATTATTTACAGCGATTAGATATATAAGATTGTGACCGCATAAAATAATGGGAAGGATTTTGAATCCATATGTAATTAGATTCGTTTCTTTTGCGAGAAAAAGCGGCAAAACAAGCTTAGCTTCGCAGATAGTTGCAAAGCTTAAGTCGAGGGGCTACATAGTTGGCGTAATTAAACATTCCTATGACGAAATCGATGTTGCTGACAAAGACAGCTATGTATACTCCAATGCCGGTGCCGATGTAGTTGTTGTTTCAGCGCCTAGCAAGGGCGCTGTATTCTATAGCAAGTGGGTTGACGATCTGAGCCACATTGTCAGATATCTCACCACACCAATAGTTGTTGTTGAAGGGTTTAGAGATTCGAGCATGGGAGACTCTGTAGCCATTGTCAACAAGGCTGAGGAGATAGGGTCTATAAAGAGCCTTAAAAACCTCATTGCCGTTGTTGCTAGCGAGGAGCTTGCAGACGCCTTGAGAGGAAAACACGAGTTTAAGGTCTTCACAAAAAGCGATGTAGATGAGCTGGCTAACCTAGTTGAGGACAAGGCTATTAGCTATATAGAGTCTCAGACACCAAAGTTAAACTGCGGGTATTGTGGCTTCGAGTCTTGTAGAACATTTGCAAAGGCTTTTGCAATGGGGAAAACAGGTTGGTGTCCCGTTAAACTAGATGTCAAATTGATTGTAAATGATAGGAATGTGCCGCTAAACCCATTTGTTAAAAACGCTTTGAGGTCTACCATAGAAGGGTTTATATCGTCTCTCAAAGGGGTTGAGGATAATAGGAGAAGAATTGTTATCGAGATAAATCTTGACTGAACACATTTCGGCGATGCTGTATGAGAATCACAATAGATGACATAACACAGATAGACTATAGCTTTGTGGAGGACTACCTATCAAAATTCTTGAAGAGCAGCCTGGCAGCTTCCGGCAAAAAAGGTTTTGTTATCGGAGTTAGCGGTGGTGTTGATTCTGCTACAGCCTATGCATTGGCTGTTAGAAGTGTGGGTAGAGAGAATGTCTTAGCCATTATAATGCCCGACAAGAATACAACACCAAAAGAGGATGTGGATGACGCCATCGAGCTTGTCAACAGATTTGGCGGGAGGTACAACATTGTTGAAATATCTGATATAGTTGAATCATATGTTAGAAGCATTCCAATAGCCTCAAACAGTGATACACTTGCTGTTGGGAATCTGAGAGCTAGAATCAGAATGTGTATTCTATACTACTACGCAAATAAACTTGACTATTTGGTTCTTGGCACTAGTGATAGGAGCGAGTATCTAATTGGCTACTTCACAAAATATGGCGATGGTGCAACGGATATAGCGCCTCTAATAGTGTTGCTGAAGACACAGGTTAGAAGATTTGGAGAGTTTCTAGGTGTTCCAAGAAAAATTATTGAAAAACCCAGTTCGCCAAGGCTTTGGCCCGGCCATCTAGCTGAAGAGGAGCTTGGCCTAAGGTATGAAGATATTGATCTAGTTCTATTCACTTTTTTCGATCTTGGAATGCCAGTAAATATGATACCCGAGGCCACAGGGGTTAGCGAGGATGTTGTGAAGAGGGTTATACACATGTATTCTGCTTCTTCGCATAAGAGGATCGGCATTTTAATGCCTGATGCAAAGCCTGTTATAGAGCATGTAACAGGGTCGATATATGCAAGGCTTAGGAGGAGTCACACAAAATAATCTGCTCTTTCTATGCAAACCAATTGTCAATGGCGTCTCCAATTTTATATTATCTTGAAATATTTTAATTCTTGTAGCGTGATAAAAGTTGGTGGCTCTCGTGGAGTATGTGTATAGACCAAGCGACGATATTGAAAATCTTCTAGAAGAGGCTTCAAACCCACAGCTAGCCGACCCTATAAAGGTTATACTGCTCTACACATACTTTGAAAAGGTTTCTGCAAACGTAATTGTAGCTTCCGGTGAGAGAAAGTTAAAGGCCATCCTATGTAGACTCTCTTCTAAAAAGAGGATAAACAGGGCTTTGGCAATACTGAGAAAAGGGGGTTTTCTTTCGGAGGACGAATACAAGGCTATTAGAAGAGTTGCTAGGGTTCTTCGATGCCTAAGAAATACCTTTTTGCATCAGGTCTGCGAATCGTCTTGCCCATCTATAGACCTTGGAGAGGCAATAAACGTGGCTAGACTGTTTAGCTTAAGGGCTAGGGAGTACATAGACAAGGTATTGAATAGCTGGTCTGTAGACTCTCCAAAAAGCCTTTAACTATGCTAAACAGAGCAATATTTTAAATGAAGTCCGGCAAAGAGATTAGATGCTCTTTATGTAGAGAACCGGCTGTCACAAGGATAGCCTATGCAAAGCTGTGGCTATGCAAAAAACATTTTATTGAGTTCATTGAGAAAAGGATTTTAGAAACCATCAATAGATATAGACTTGCTGGACGAGGACAGAGGATACTGGTTGCTGTATCCGGAGGCAAAGACAGTATCACAACGCTTTATATGCTTCACAAAGCATCTATGGAAATGGGTTTCAAGGTAATTGCTCTACACATAGACTTGGGTATAGGGATGTACTCAAAGATCTCGCGGGAAACCGTAGAACATTTCTGTCAATCGCTTAGAATCCCACTCATTACGCTAGATCTCAAGACTCTCACAGGCTATAGCCTACCTGAGTTTGTGCACAAAACGAGAAGACCTCCATGTAGCATATGCGGCTTGTTAAAAAGGTATTTGATAAATGTTGTTGCACAAGAGATTAAGGCTGATGCTGTAGCGCTTGGACATCACCTCGACGACCTACTGCCATATATATTCAAAAACTTTATTCTTCAAAACCTCTTCGAAATATCTAAACTCGGCCCTAGAACAGAGAGCGAAAATGGTCTTGTCGGCAGGATAAGACCTCTATACGAGGTTTCAGAACATGAGATAGCTCTCTACGCAAAACTTTCTAACCTGCCTTTTGTAGATGAGGAGTGTCCCTACGCAGGTAAGAAGAATCTTGATAAGCAGGTCAAGGAGTTCTTAAATAGTTTAGAGAGTCTGCATCCCGGAATCAAAATATCTTTTGCAAGAGCTGTGGCACGGAATATCCATGTATACAAAGCGCTTTCTACCACAAAACCATTGAAAAAATGTATGGTTTGTGGAGCTCCATCAAATGATGACATATGTTCTTTTTGCAAGCTAACCAATAGAGTGGCTGGAAAACCACTTGGAGCTGAGGTGAGACTAAAAATAAGAGATGCGCTTTCTTCTCTAGGTCTGTTAGAATGAGACTAAAAATACCGAAAAAAGTTTTTGAAGTGCTGATAGAGATTGCCACTAATAGCTCTGATGAGATTGTCCTCATAGGAGTTGGAAATACAAAGGAAGGCGATATTATAATCAGCGAATTTTTTAAATGTAGGAACATTGCTGAAAATACTAAAATAGAATTTAAGGCAGACCCCCTATGTATATATACAGCATATAAATACGCTGAAAGGAATGGGCTAGAGATTGTGGCTATTATCCACAGCCATCCTGCACCACCATATCCGAGCAACCTTGACATGAAAAACATGAGGCTTTGGGACATACCATGGATAATAATAGATAGTTTAACAGGAGCCTCAAAAGCCTGGATGGTCGATGACAATGTCGTTGAGGTGCCTATAGAATTTGTGGATGATGATTGTGGCCGTAACTGAGTTTTGATGATAGGTGGGCTTTTCTGATCGACTTCTCTAATTTTGATCTCGAGAGACGCAAATTGTGGGATGATTAAGGATTGAAACATGTTTCAAGATGACTTGATGTTTTGGAAAAATTCTAGGTCTAGAGATTTTGACGCATATTAAAGCACTTGAATTAGAATATTGGAGCCTTTACTAAGTCAGCGTAGTACTCCCTCAAGACCCTCTGCATGCTTGCTCTAGGTATGAAGGATCTAAATGCTGAGAGGGCTATACCATAGTATCTCTCGGGATTGTTCTTATACAAATTAAATATCTGTAAGAGCTTGGCCTTCAACTCTGCATATTCCCTTTCGTTGATTTCACCAGCTCTCTGGCTGTAGACATCTATCGGATCTCTTATGTCTTCTCCAAAGAGCCACCCATTCACATGGTCTACGATAAACTCTAGCGCCCCGCCATCTCTTGAGGCAAGAGTTGGAACAGCATTTATGGCTGCTTTCATGAAGCTTGTGCCGCATGCCTCAAGCCCTGAGAACGGTGTGAACAATAGCAGATCCCCAGATGATAGAACTATCTTTGCCTTTTGAATGTCATAGTCATGTATGTATACAACGTTTGGCAGCTCGTTGTGTAGCTTCTTAAACAGTTTCATGTATTCGAGGCCCACATAGTCATATGGATGGGCTTTCCCTCCAAGTACAAAGAGTATTGGCATGTCTTTGAGTTCTCTAGCAAGTTTTATAGCCATCCAAGGTCTTTTATACTCTGTTATCCTTCTAGCCCAGACAACAACGAATTTGTCATCTATTGTAACATCCTTTTTGTATTGCTGGAGAAAAGTTTCAAAGCGGTTTCTAATCCTTTCTCTAATCTTTACAAGAGCATCTAGACTTATTGACGTTGCTGAGTAGAGTTTTTTAAGCTCTTCATGCATCCACCTATCGATGTTTACACCATTGGTTATATAGCCAAGCTTGTCGCTGAAGTGCGGAAATATTCTAAGGAGAACATCGTAGTGTTTGGCTGATACAGCAAACGCTTGCTCTGCAACGGCAAGACCTATTTCAGTTAGATACACCTCCGACTCTATGAATCTATATTCATATTCTAGCGACAGGAGATCCCTTGGAAATGATGGGTGGCCCCATATGCCGGCGGTGTGTATAACCATTCTATACTTTCCAGGGATTCTAAGCTGAAGGGGCAGCAAAGCTGTGTACGCTTCTTGAAGATCTATATATGCTATGTCCTCCAATCCAATGTTTCTTCTGATATACTCTGCCGCCGCCTTTGCTAGCAGTGTGTATTTGTAGAACTTTTCTTCTGTAGAGTCTTCAATGTATATTCTATCAACTATTTTACTAGCCCAAGCAGGGCTGTCAACATTGAAGAAAACTGTTTTTGCAGTTCCATATGTATATTCCAAAGCCTCTACAACTACATCACTATTTCTCAACTTTATCGTAAACTTGTCGCCAGGCTTTAGCATATTGAGAAATTCTTGGGGCTGTGGCTGGGGCTTTGGCTTCGGAGTACCATCTGGATCAAATTCGTAGTCTACATAACCATTCTTATAGAGAAGTGTTAGAACAACATATCTCATCCCCATTTTCCCAGCAGCATAAAACTTGTCTCCCTCTAAAACCCCTAGACCACCTGCATATGTGTAACCTGATTCTAGCGCTAGATCAGGTGTTATGCTAATCGCATAAGCATCTCTTCTTACACTACTCAAAAGTTTTCACCATAGTAATTTCTATGTTGTCACAGATATTAAAACGCTATCAGCTTTCAATAGAGTATCTAGAGGAAAGATATATACTGTAAGAACCGTTATATTGACAGCTATTGGATAAACTTCAATGCAGGGCTATAGCCGGTACCCACAGTAGGGCGAGGTATATCAAGGTGTTTACAGCTGTTACGATAACCCCTATCCTTAGGAACTCTGTAAACGATATTGATGTGCTCATCTTTGACTCTAGATACTCAATTATTATTATATTCGATGCTGCGCCAAGAAGCGTTAGGTTCCCAGCTATTGTAGATGCCATTGCTAGTGTTATCCAAGATAGTTGGTCGTTGCTTGCATATCCAAGGCTCTTCATATAGTCTATAACCAGTTTTGTGAAAGGCACATTGCTTATGACCTAGCTTACAACTATAGACGCAGCTGTTATAGAGAGTATATCCATTATGCCACTGAGCTTCCTCGGTATGAATATGTTTAGAAGTGGGTTTAGAACACCACTTCTCCAAACCCCCTCCATAGTTATAAACATCGTTATGAAGAATATTATTGTCCCCCAATCAACATTCGATAGAACCTTTCTCAGATTCCTAAACATTATGTATAGAGCAGCCGCTATTATAAATGGTATGAACCCCCTCTTAGATATGTAGGGCAAACCCATTATCTGCAGAACATCATTGACGATAAGAGCTGCTATAGAGGATAGCAACCCTATGACCCCCCGTAGCGCTTCTCTCCTATCCTTTATGGCCTCATGGGGTACTAAGGCAAGTTGAACCCTCTTATTCTCTATCCTAAAATACTTTATGATTATATATGGCGTCACCAAGAGGTTTATGATGGTTGGTATAATCAGATAATTCACAAATCTTATGAAGGGGCCTCTAGACCAGATCTCTCAGCTATCAAAACGTTTTGCGGATTTCCAATGGGTGTTGTAACAGAGCCTATTGTAAGCGAGAATGCGAGTAGGAGGAACATAGCCTTTGGATCAACGTCAATAGCTCTTGCAATAGTGTATGCTATTGGAGGTCCCATGAACGCTACAGTATCGTTCATTGCTATAGCTGCTAGAAGACCAAACAATATAGATGAGGCATATATCACCGTATACCTGCTTTTGAAGCGACCAATAAACCATGTGGAGATGGCTTCTAGAACCCCTGACACCTCGGCCAATCCAACTATTGAGAACATGCCAATTAAAAACAGTATTACATCAAGGTCGATAACATTGTCTAGCTCATCTGGTTTAACCAATCTGAAGAGAATTGTTATAAACGATAGAAAGGCCATTATGCTCCACACAGGTGTCTGGGGCCTGCGACTTCTAGCTATGAGTGATGCTATAAGCAGTATGACTATTATCAACCCAGCTAAATTCTCATAGTTTATAACTCATCAAACTTGGGTTTGATAACTGTGGAGAAAACAAAAAGCTTTTCTATTAAATTCTGTATGTATAGTTGTTTTCTAACCTTTGTCAAGCCTCTTTATCGATGGGGGTATTAGACCCCCTCTTTCAACAAACTTTTTTGTATCGTATCTAGGCACATTCATGACTACGGTTGATCCTAGCAGCCCCCCAAAGTCAACCACATCACCTGGTTTTGCATTTGGTACAGGTATTATTCTAACCCCAAGTGCTTTGTCGAGTGCTATTCCAACAGCCATAACATCTAGTATTAGAGCGGCTATTGTTTCTGGCGGTGTATCACCTGGAATTGCAACCATGTCTATTCCGGTGTTGCAGACAGCCATCATGGCCTCTAGCCTATCTATCGTTATAGCCCCTAGCATAGCTGCTCTAGTCATCCCCCAGTCCTCGCTAACTGGTATAAATGCCCCACTCAATCCCCCTATACTCGAAGTTGCCATTGCACCGCCCTTCTTAACCGCGTCAACCAATATATATAGAGCTGCTATACTGCCAGGGGCTCCGGCAACCTCCAAGCCCATCGCCTCCAATATTCTTGCAACGCTATCCCCTATTTTTGGCGATGGAGCGACAGAAAGGTCGACAATACCGAACTGTGCGCCTATCTCCTTAGCAACCTCTCTCCCGATAAGCTCACCCAGCCTAGTTATCTTGAATGCTGCCCTCTTCACATAGTCGTGCAATGTTCTCATATCAGCTTTTTCTCCAAGCCTCTTAATGACAGCCTCTATCACCCCAGGGCCGCTAACAGCAACATTGACAACTGTTTCCGGCTCTCCGAGACCGTGGTAAGCCCCTGGTACGAATGGGTTGTCCTCTGGGGCATTAGCCATAACAGCGAATCTTGTGCATCCAATTCCCTTCGGAGTCTTGTGGGCAAGGTCAACAATTTTTCTAGAGACTGTGTTAACCGCATCGACGTTTATTCCAGTGTATGTTGATGCTGCGTTAATCATGGATGCTATTGTCTGTGTCGATGCTAGTGCATCTGGAAACGACTCTATTACAGCTATATCTCCATGTGTAAAGCCTTTGTGTACAAAGGCTGAGTACCCACCAACATAGTCTATTCCAATGCTTGTGGCAATCCTATCAATTGCTTTAGCGATCTCTATTCCAGCCTCAACAGCCTTGTCGATACTGTTCTTAGCTATAGCCTCTAGAACAATTGATATCGGTGTCAACGCAATTCTCTTGGTAACTATCTTTACACCATATTTGTTGGCAACTTTGTCAACAGCTTTAACCAGCTTCTCGCCATATACACCAACCTTTCTCTCTACACAGCCAATAGAGTCTGCTACGTTATGCGATATACAATCCTGGATGCTTAAACCAAGTGTTACAGACCTTATGTCCAGATCTTGAAAAAGTAGCATCTCAACAACTTCTCCAATTTCCTCAGGAGCGAATATCCTTGGCAAGCGCTACACCCTCTGCATAGCCCTGAAAACAGCAATATGATTAACGCTCACCTCAACACCGAGATCCCTACCCTTTGCAATAAGCTCTTCTCTAAGCTTAGGCAAGTCGATTCTACCTGTAGACAAATCGACGATCATTATCATGCTGAAAATTCCTCTAACAACTGTCTGGGAAATGTCAACAATATTCACATTGTATTTTGCTAGAACAGATGTTATGCCAGCTACAATACCAGGTTTGTCAGCACCGATAACTGTTATAACGGCTAGGCTCTCATCTGAAGCTCTATCAAGATCGCTATGCAGCATGGCTTCTCGTACCACAGCGAATATTAGTTACATAGTAATGCATAAAAATATTACTGAATCTAGAATCAGGTTCCAGAAGAAGCGCATTTCAGAAAATGTGATGAGCTCAGGCGACTCTGAATAGTGATGTGGTCAGCCTTGGCTGAACCAACTTGGCACAACAACCACTTTTAATTGCTGCCAGCAAGCAACATTTTTGTGGTGGTTTTCGTGGATTTGAAGATGTATAGACTAACATTTGAGAGCAAAGGCTATGAGGCACAGGATATAACAGCACATATAGCTAATGTTATTAGGGAGAGTGGTCTTGTAAATGGAATAGCAGTTCTATATACCAATGAGAGGGGCTGTAGCGTTACTGAAATAGAGTATGAGCCTGAACTACTCGCAGACCTCGAACAGCTTCTTCATAGAGTTGGATGTGTAGACAAGTCGCTTTGCAATGTGATAATAGGGAAAAATGTCTTTGTACCTGTTGTAAAAGGATCCATGTTTCTAGGCCAGTTCAAGAGAATAGTATTTGTAGATATATCCAGAATCGAGGGAAGCAAGTCTGTGGTGCTTGTCCTTGAAGGTGTATTCAAAGGTAATTGAAGTAAAAACCTACGGGCCAATGGTGCTACACAACATTACTGATATTGTAACAGACTGTATCAAAGAAAGTGGCGTCAAAAACGGTTTGATATGGATCTCAGTTGAAGGGGCAACACCAGCCATTGTAGTCCTTGAGGTTGGCAAGGAAGAGGCGTTCTTGAATTTCATAACAAGGCTAATACCATTTGAAGGTTGGAGACATGGAAATGCATATGCACATCTAATCTCAACAATTCTATCGACAAATGCTGTTATCCCAGTTGAAAACGGGGCTATTATGCTGCGCAACGATGAGAGGATATATTTGCTGGAGACGAGATCTGTTTACAACCATGTGAGGAGAATAGCTGTGGAAATTCATGGTATCTAAACTTGATAAGATCCTTTGTCATAGCCTTGTTTTTGAAGGCTCTCCACAGGCTTCTATGGAGAAAGAAGAGTATCAAGGGGTATGTGATTCAAGGAGTCTTCATACCCTTCTACTTTGTCTCATCCAACGCTGTTGCAATAACGGCTAAAGTTCTCAACAATGTGACTAGCATAAAGAGTTTCTGCGAAGTTGGCAGTGGGTCTGGATACATAGCCATAGAGCTTCTTAAAGAATTTGAAAACCTGTATGCGGTGATCATAGACATTGACGAGAACGCTGCTAAGATCTCTAAAATAAATGCTAAGAAAATTGGTGTTTTCAGCAGATTGGATATAGTCCAATGCTTATCTGGCCATTGTCTAAGGAAAAAATCGTTTGATTTAGCTTTATCCAACCCCCCATATTTGCCGTGTCCAGCATCACTATCGGTTCAACTATGTAGCGGTATTGATGAGAATGTATATATAGATATTGTGTCTCAGCTGGTTAGAGTATCAAAGAGGTTTGTCATGGTGTCTTCATCTAGTCTTGCAAAAGCGTGGAGAGCTGTTTCCAATATATTCAAAGGTGTTGTAACATTTGCTGTGAAAACTCCTTTTGACGAGGTGAAGGTCATGCTAATAGATGTTGATATGAAAAATATGCAAGATGTGTAAACAATGTTTGCCAACAGCATGCCTATTTTAAAATACTATTGTTTTTCCATAGACTGTATTCAGAACCACCTTGCCGCTTCCGTCAACAACACGACCAAGCTCATAGAATTCAAAGTTGTGTGATTTAATGATGTTTTCAATATCATGAATATTCTCTTTAGATGCTGTTAAGATGAGTCCCACACCCATGTTAAACACTCTATACATTTCATCGACAGATATGTTGCCTAGCTCCATAATGGCTTCGAATATTTTTGGCGGTTTCGGCATGTCGAGCACCATGTTTACATTTGGTGGTGTAACCCTCTTCAGCTTTGTGAAGGCCCCTCCAGTTATGTGTGCAACGCTTGTTACAAGCCTCTGATCTATTAGATCTCGAACCAGATTCGAGTATATGGCCACTGGCTTGGCAAGTTCATCAGCTAGGTTGATACCGTCTATAGTGGAGCTATAGCCTATGTTTCTACTTTCCAGAACTTTTCTCACAAGGCTATAGCCATTTGCGTGAAGCCCCCAGCTCGAAACACCTATAACAACATCACCTATATGCGTAGTGTTGCTGAAGCTACTGTCCCTTACCGCAAGCACTGTACACACAACATCAACGCCGTTTGCAAGATCTGGTAGAATCGCTGTTTCACCACCGAGAACAGCTATTCTTGCAACTCTTGCAGCATCTACAACACCCTCAACAATATCTTTGAACGTCTCCTCATCTGCTTTCGGCATAGCGATATAATCTACAACTGCGATGGGTTTGGCCCCATCGCACACAACATCATTTACATTCATAGCCACACAATCCCATCCAGCAACCCTCATCTTGCCCAGCTTCTGCAAGACAATAGTTTTTGTCCCAACACCATCAACATGCAGAGAGAGGTTTAGCCCACTGTATTTGACTGATGCTGTGTATCCCCCTATCCCACTAACCTCGAACCCGAGCTCCTTATTGAGAGACTCTATCAATGAGAGGACAAATCTGTGCATAGACCTGTGCTTGTCTAGATCTACGCCAGCCATGCTGTAAGTCCATGAGGACATTACAACCACTACATGATAGCTATATGCGATGCTGCTTTTCTCGCCTTGTCCAAAGCCTCCTCAACGCTTCTCCCTCTCGCGAGCACCACAGCCATTCTTCTATCTCTATATGTAAACGGTTTTCCAAATACCCTCACATCAACACCCTCTATCTTCATAGCCTCGTAGACACCTGCTATCCTCGGAGCCCACACATTGTCAACCTCAGCATATATGGCAATCGATGCAGCGGGCGTTAATATCCTTGGCCTCGGCACTGGAAGCCCTAGGATGGCTCTAACATGGATTGCAAACTCGCTGAGCTCTTGGCTAGCCATGGTAACCATGCCGGTATCATGTGGTCTTGGAGCCACCTCACTAAACAGTATTTTGCCGTCTTTTGTCAGGAAGATCTCTACACCAAATATTCCTAGCCCTCCAAGACCCTCTGCTACTCTAACTCCTATTTCTCTAGCCTTGTCAAGGACATTTACAGGCTTTTGTGATGGTTGCCAAGACTCTATATAGTGATATTTTCCGTATCTCCAATGCTCAACAGGTTCGCAAGTGTCTGTAACAACTCCGTTGTCTCCAACGAATCTGTATGCAAGAACAGTAAACTCTGTTTCTAGCTGGACAAACTCTTCGGCTATAACCCTTCTGCTCTTACCCCTAGAATGCCTCACAGCATATTCATAAGCTTCTCTAACAAGCTTTGGACTGGGCTCAGAGACCTTTACATGTCCATGGCCACTGCTACTCATCTCGGGTTTTAGCAGACATGGATAGCCAACCTTGTCACAGGCTTCAACAGCTTCGTCAGGACTTTCGGCAAATGCGTATTTGGTTGTTGGAAGACCGAGCCTCTCTGCGGCGAATCTTCTAAGCTCTATTCTGTTCATAGCGATTCTAACAGCCTTGGCATTGGGGACTACGAAAAAGCCCCTGGACTCTAGATCCTCTAGAGCCTCATACGATATAGCCTCTATCTCGGGCACTATAACATCTGGTCTCTCTCTTTCGGCAACAGCTTTAACAGCATTAGTGTTTAGCATATCTATGACATATCTCCTGTGAGCGACATGCATTGCTGGTGCCCAGTCGTATCTATCAACAACAACCACCTCTACACCAAGTCTCTGCGCTTCTATGGCTATCTCCTTGCCTAGTTCTCCCCCACCCAAAAGCATGATCTTTATAGACTCTCCAAACAATGGTGTAGACAAATACTCTCTCTTCCTATACCCCATATAGAGTCACCTCACAAAACCAATGAGGGGGTTCTCCAATATGCCCTCACCAGGAACCCAGACAAGAATCTTGCCAATCAAACCATTCTTTGCCCTAGCCATATACACTTGTCTAACTCTGTTTGCAACTCTTTTCCTATCCTCCAAGAGCTCGCTAGAGCCAATATCTCTTCTGTAAAACAGTGGCCACCCATCCAATGTACTGATGTGTGTAACAGCATTTTCAGCTTTTTTGTATGCCTCTTCATAGCTATTTCCATGGCAAACAATTTCAAAGGCTCTAGAACCCTTTGTATAGAGGATCCCGTCAGACCTCATTTCAACACTTGCATACAAGGTCTCGCAACCAAGCTCCCTTATCCTAGCCTCGTCGATAGAGATTGGATGGGAGCTGGCAAGATGCTTGTTATCTGGGTATCCAGCGGGCGCAACAGCTTTGACTATTGTTACAATCTCCTCGTTTATCCTGAGCTTCGCTCCTGCAAGCCTTTTCTCAGCAGCTCTATCCAAAATCTCTAGAAAGTCGCTTTCAACTATTGGAACAAGGTTAGATGCCTCGGGGTCGCCAAACCTGCTGTAAAACTCTATTACTGTTGGCCCCCAAACACCTGTGAGCATCATTTGCCCGGCGAAAGCACCTATATACGGCTCTCCAACCTCTTTGACCAGAGCCTTCAGAACATTCGAGACAATTTCTATGGTCTTTCTATACTCCTCATCTGTTATGAATGGCAGTACCCATCCAGGACCTTGAATGCTGCCCATACCGCCAGTCTCAGGGCCTGTATCATATTCGAAGGCATGTGGATGGTCCTGTATGAGGGGTAGCGGCAGAACTGTATCCCCATCTGTTATAACCATTGCTGTGTATTCAACTCCTTCAACTCTCTGCTCAACAATAATCTTGTAGTCTATATCTCTATAACTGCTCATTTCATTGAATAGCTTCTCAACATAGCTTTTCTTCACCTCCGCCCTATCCCTAGAAAGATATGCCTGGGTATCTCTAACAACCTTAACACCCTTTCCACCTGCCTGTCTAGCAGGTTTTATGACGACATCGCCTGCAAACTCTATGAACTTCCTAGCCTCCTCGACATCCGTAAATGCCTTGAAGTATAGCCTGCCCTCAATACCATATTTCCACATGAGGGTTCTTGCAAACACCTTGCTCTTCTCGATTTCTGCACAGCGCATTGATGCTCCAAAGACTGTGAACCCCCTATCTCTTAAAGCATCTGTAACACCAGCGAACTGCGGCTCCTCGGGACCAACGACTATTAGGTCTGGGGATACCTCTTCAGCCACCCCAACAATCTTTTCAGGGCTTGTGGTAGGCGCTATGAACCACTTACCCCCAGTCTCGCTAGCTTCTCTCTCTAGACCAGGGTTTCTATAGTCCATAGCAACAAATATCCTTGGCTCTAAACCACTTCTTTTAACGAGCTTAGCTATGGCATGTTCTCTTCCACCAGATCCTATGATGAGAACCTTCAAACTTCTCACCCCCCGAAATAGTCTACACCAAAACATTTTCCACAAAATCTTATCCCAAACCTTCTAGCAACCCTATCAACATCTCCTTTCGAGAGCCAGTGAAGAGAGTCAACCTCCAAGTAGCTTTTAGCAAGCTCCTTAGACAGATTCGCCGCTAGAAGATTCTGTACATCAAGCCTCATAACGTTGTAGGGACAGCCATGCACTAGAGGTGGAGATGCTATGAATAGGTGGATCTCTTTTACACCAACTCTGAATCTTAGGATCTGGGAAACGGTCTTCATGGTAGATCCTGTCACCATGCTGTCATCAACTATTGCAATCCTCTTGCCCTCTAGCGAGCTTCTAATAGGATTCATCTTAAGGTGTATAGCAACAATTTTTTCGAAGGGATCGCTTGCCAGCATAGATCTCCTTCTACCACCTGTAGCAACAAAGGCCATGTCAAAGGCTTTTTGAATGCTGTTTGCAAAGCCTATAGCATATGGCAAAGCCGTTTCAGGAACACCAACAACAACATCAACTTCTCTATCAAGATATTTTGCAAGTTCTGCGCCAAGAGCCTTTCTAAACTCGTAGACGCTAATGCCATGGACAATGGAGTCGTGTCGAGATAGGTAGAGAAGCTCGAAGAGACAAACCCCGCTGCAACCATTGCTGAAATCTGTTGAAAATGTTTTGAACAGGTACCTCGATATGTAAACACCTTCTCCACATCCTAGAAACCTCTTTAAATCACCACCAAGAATATCTATAGCAACGCTTTCCGATGCTGCTATAGCCATGTCAAATCCATAGCTACCCAAAGCAAATGTTGTAAATCCTTGTGGACCCCTCCAAACAAAAACCTCTCTATCGCTTGTCAAAACCATGAGCGACGGAATTGAAACGCTGTGATCTGTCTGGAAGGTTTTTATAATATTTCTGAATGCATCAATCCTATTTCTGCTGTTCTTCAACGAAACAACCAGAGCTGATGTAAAATCGCTTATGGCGCTCCACGGCCTATCAACAATAGCGACAATTTCATAGCCATCGCTTTTCTTTACATCGAAAAGGTTCTCAGTTTGATAGCTATAGGTTGAGGCTATTGCCACATGGCTTGAAATCTTTTTTGCAACATCAATATCTTCATCTTCGTAGCATTTGAGACTATTACTCTCATTGGTGCAGACCACATAGTATTGGGAGCCTCTATGCTGTAGAGCCATCAATCCGTATCTTAGAATATTTGAGAGGTTCCAAAGCTCATCGAATGCATAGATAGTTAGGAGACCACTCATATCACATCACCTAATAAACATCTTTTCTAGGGCATCAGCATCAAGCCCCTTGAATGGGTATAGCCCAGTGAAGCAGGCATGACATATCAGAGGTATTCCAACAGCTTTTCTAAGCCCCTCTATAGTGTTGTATCCAACGCTATCAGCATTCAAAGCCCTTGCAATCTCGTCTAAGCCCATTGCCCTCCAAGCCAGTAGCTGTTCTCTAGAGGCAACATCTATGCCCATGAAGCACGGGTATCTGAATGGGGGGCTGGCGACCCTTACATGCACTTCGCTAGCGCCAGCCTCCCTAAGCCTCCTCACTATACTCCGCATGGTAGTGCCCCTAACAATAGAATCGTCGATGAGAACAACCCTCCTACCACTTACAACACTCTTTATAAAACCGTATTTGAGCCTAGATATGATCTCTCTAGACCTTGGAGGCGCTATAAACCCTCTACCAACATATTTGTTAACAACAATGCCTTCCTCAAGCGGCAACCCAGAAGCTCTGCTAAAACCTATTGCAGCAGCTCTACCGCTATCAGGAACAGGAACAACAACGTCGCCCATTGCCGGAGCAGCTTTTGCAAGCTCCTCGCCCATTCTAACCCTAGCAACATAGATGCTAACCCCATTAAATACGCTATCCGGTCTAGAGAAGTAGACATATTCAAAAACGCATGGAGATATTGGGGTCGAAATTGGTGATTTGGTGAACTCGAGTGAGGAACCATCATAAGATATGATCTCGCCTGGCAAAACCTCTCTCCACCTCCACAGATGCCCGGTAACAATGTCTAGTGCAGCTGTTTCCGACGCTACATAGAAATCGCTACCTGTATGCAATACCGCTAGGGGTCTAAACCCATGCGGATCTCTTGCAACAACAATCCTCGGCTCAGATGTCAATACGACAATGCTGTATCCCCCAACAACATAGTGTGGAAGAACCTTCAAAGCCTCGACAACATCGTTTCCAAACTCCTTAGCCAACCTAAATAGAAATGTTGCCAAAACTTTGGCATCTCCATCAGCATCCACGATCCCGAGGAGCTTTGCCATGCTAAAAAAGTTTGCTATTGTACCATTGAAAGCAACAGCCATTTTAAAATTCTCATCGCCTACTAGAATTGGCTGGGCCTGCGAGTCGAGGTATCCACCAGATGTGGAGTACCTTACATGCCCTATACCCCCAACAATCTCGTCGACACTTCTTAACTGTGAGATTTTCTCATTGTTTAGAGCCTCTACAACAAGTCCTTTCCCCACCACCCTATGTATTTCGCCACCTCTTGTAGCAACAACTATACCGGCTGACTCCTGCCCCCTATGCTGAAGTTCTATGAGAAGGGATAGAATTGTTGTTATTACATCACCTGAACCCATATAGCCAGCTATTCCACACATCTATGCCTCGCCCTCTAGCTCCACTTCCAATGAATTGTTGTACACATCAGCAACTCTATCCAAATCTATCTCTACAACAGTCTTAGAATTGCTTGTTATTACAATCCTATTGGAGTCGACAACCCTGCCAATAATACTGAACCTAACATTCATGCTCCTCGCCAATTTGGTGAATTCGTCAACTCTATCTCCTCTAACCTCAACAACATATCTTGCTTGAGTTTCTGAGAAAAGCAACTCATCTATTCTCTGAACACCCCTAGCATAGATATTTGCAACATCGATGCTAAATCCGAGTCTGCCCATGATAGCCATTTCAGCCAAGGACGCTATAAGCCCTCCTACACCAATATCGTGAACTGCGTTGACTAGTCCAAGTCTTATAGCTTTTTGTATCAACCTAGCATTCCTGATTTCTGACACAGGCCTTGGTCTAGGTATCTCACCCTCTTCAATTCCAAACAATCTATAGAGGTATTCGCTCCCACCTAACTCAGGGTATGTAACACCTATAATGGCTATGGCTGATCCATGTTCTTTGAATTCAACGGTCATTGCTTTGGATATGTCGTCTACCCTACCAACTCCAACTATAGTTGTTGTCGGCTTTACCTGTCTCCCCATATGATCCTCGTTATAGAAGCTTACCTTGCCGCCAACAACAGGCAGTCTAAGCTCTTCAGCCATCCATGCAACGCCCTTCAACATCATCTCGAAGTACCAGAACTGCTCTGGCTTCTCAGGGTTGCCAGCATTGAGTTCATCAACTATTGCAATCGGCTTAGAACCAACAGCGACTAGGTTTCTAAAGCACTCTCCAACAGAATTGGCTGCTCCGTTGAATGGATCCAGAGATGTGTATCTGGGATTTGCATCACCTTTTACAGCAACACCCCTTCTACTACCGTCCAACAGCCTCAAAACAGCTGCATCACCATAGCCAGGCTTTACAACAGTTCTAATACCGACTTCATGGTCGTATTGCTGGTATATCCACCTTTTAGAGGCTATGTTGGGGGACGCAAGAAGCTTTAGAATAGCCTCTTCATATTTGGGCTCCGGGGGAAGGACAAAAATTGGTTTTAGTCCCTTTAAAGCATCTTGCGGAGGAGTTGAAGCCCTTCTAATCGGTCTGGGTCTTGCAAGCTCTTTTGCAGGTACCTCAGCAACCTTGTTACCATTGAAATAGACCCTTATAATCCCGTCGTCTGTGAAATACCCTATGATGCTGTATTGCAGATCAAATCTTTTGAGAATCTCTTCAACGGTTCTGGAATTGGATGGATCGACAACTATCAGCATTCTCTCTTGGCTTTCGGAAACGAGGAGCTCTAGGGGGCTCAGCTTCTCTCTTGTATGAAGCTTCTCAAGGTGTACAACTGCTCCGAGACCATGGTCGGCAGCAGTCTCGCTTATAGCTGTTGTTAATCCGCCTCCACCAAGATCTTTAATGTACCTAACAAGCTTTTTGCTAACTAAAAACTGTAGAGCGTCTATGAGAAGCTTCTCTGTGAGAGGATCACCAACTTGAACAGCCCCGATATCCTTGTCTCTATCCTCAGAGAGGGGCTTTGAAGCAAAGCTGCTGCCAAGTATCCCATCTCTTCCAGTAGCATTGCCAGCAATTATGATGAGGTCTCCAGGCTTTGGAGCCCCTAGCACAAGGTCGTCGATATTTGCTACGCCAACGCATGCCACATTGACTAGAGGCTGTGTATTGAATGAGCTGTCGAACCATGTGTCGCCGGCTACGGTTGGAATTCCTATCCTATTTCCATAGTCGCTAATACCCTTGACAATGCCTCTGATCAGCCAATTTGCGTGAGGGTCTCTGGGGTCGCCCATGTAGAGCATGTCTAAAAGCGCTATAGGTTTTGCACCAAGGGATAGAATGTCCCTTACTATCCCTCCAACCCCTGTTGCCGCTCCATCGTACGGATCTACAGCCGATGGATGGTTATGGCTCTCAATTTTGAAGACTATGGCGTAGTCTCTGAAAATCTTTACAGCTGGCGCATCTTTTCCAGGGCCGACAAGAACATGTTTTCCATCTGTTGGAAGAAGCTTCAAAAGGATTCTGCTGCTTTTATATGAGCAGTGCTCACTCCACTGGGCCTCAAACATTGCCAGTTCTTCTACTGTAGGCTCTCTCCCAAGAATTTTTCTAATCTCATCTATCTCCTCATTTGTTAGGGGCATTACCACCCCCTCTTAAGGGAATGTGCTATACTCTCAAATATTATCCTCCCACCTGTCTTGAACCCCCTCGGCGCTAGAAAATCCTCTGAGGCTCTTTCGGGATGGGGCATTAGACCAAGGATCATACCGTCTTCTGTAGCTATTCCCGCAATGTCGTAGAGACTCCCATTTAGATTGAAGCCTGGTAGATACCTTATAATCGGAGATGTCTTGACCAACACACTATATGACTCGTTATCTATGTAGTACCTTCCTTCCGCATGTGCAATAGGCATGTCAAGTGTCTGACCATCGCTGACTAGGCTGAGCCACGGTCCCTTAGGATTCTCAACACGTGTCCTAACCCATCTACACACAAACTTGCTTGACTCGTTTAGCAGTAAAGCGCCTGGGAGTAGACCTGCTTCCACAAGAATTTGAAAACCGTTGCAAATGCCTAGCACGGGCACCCCACTAGATCTGGCGTTACCAAGCTCTTCTACAGCATTTGTTCTAGCTGCTATGGCACCTGCTCTTAGCCAATCGCCATAGCTAAAGCCGCCCGGTATTATAATCGCATCCCAATCCTTGAGCACAAAGTCTTTGTACCATACAATAGAAGATTCAATACCTATAACATTTCTCAGAACATGGTGAACATCTTCGTCGCAATTTGTTCCAGGAAACTTCAAAATGGCTACCCTAGGCATGGACCCTCAGCTCTATGTCGTGTACAACTGGATTGTATATTCTAAGTTTTTCACAGAGCTCCTTGACTATCTTCACAGCCTCTTCAGCATTCTCAGCATTAACCTCCAGCAATAGGTACTTTCCAGTTCTAACTCTTGAAACCATTGAATAGCCTCTCCTCAGTATCAAATGCTTGTGTATAGTCTCTCCCTCTGGGTCCCTAACCCCCTTCTTATTTGTTATGATTACCTCAATAAGATGCGTAGACATCGTCTATCCTCACCCCAACAACCTCAGCAAGACGAAGATAGACTTTTAGAAGAAGACCAACATCTCTAGTCCTTCTAAAAATCTCTTTATCAAGATGATTATTGTTCTCGTCAACAACTCTGAATGTATCTCCAGAAATTTCGTCAGCCAGAATTATTTCCCCAGATCTAGACCTGCCAAACTCGAGCTTTATGTCGATGAATCTAAGGTTTTTTGACTCGAAGAACTTAGTTAAAATCTCGTTTACTCTTAGGCTAACACCCTTTATAGTTTCGATATCACGAGCGTCTAGAATTCCTGTCCGTATAGCATCCTCCTCCAAGATAAGCGGGTCGTGCAGATCATCATCTTTGTAATGAAATTCTATGAGAGGTGGCTCAAGTTTTTGCATAGGTTTGTAAAGAGGCATTCTCCTGATTAGAGAGCCATAAGCATAGTTTCTGATTATAACCTCTAGAGGTATAATCTCAAGTCTTCTGACCTTAATTCTTCTCGAACCATCATAGTCTATGAAATGAGTTTTAATTCCAGCATTTTCAAGAAGTTTAAAGAAAAACACAGATATTCTAGCAGCTAGAACACCCTTGCCTAGGGCAACAGCCTTCACGAGACCGTCAGCAGCTGTAACATCATCTTTAAACTCCATCACAAGAGTATCTTCATCAACAGCATAAACGCGTTTGCTCTTACCTTCATAGATAAGCTGTAGCATCGACACTTTAACCACATTTACTTTAATCGTGTAATACTCTATATAAACCCCACGTTTACATATCCCAAAATATTTATACATAAACTATGCAAACATTGGTTTATATCATACTTTTGTTCGCAGCCTATATAACCTATTAGCTGTTTATATTAAATGAAACGCATGCTTCATAGTAGACCTTATTAAAACTAGAGTCTGTAACTTCTATATTGAGGTGTGAAAATGAGAAATGCTACAAAAACTCTGTTGGGCCTGCTCTTCATAGTAATGGCTGGCCTAGCAATAATGCCGCAATTTGGACCACTGCCAGCATTTGCAGCTACGCAACAAGCTGGCCAAGCAAATGCCACTATAACCGCTAACGTCTCTTATCAAGTGCTTTTGGCAAAAGCAATTATACTTAGAGAGATGCTCGGCAAGGCACAGTCTCTGAATATATCTGCCGAGCTTAAATCAGAGATATCAGCGCTTCTAGCTGTTAACATCTCCCAGCTACCTGCTGATGAGCTTACGGTGTGGGTTGCCAACGCATCTAAGGCTCTTGCAGATATCAATAAGGAGATTAGAGTAGGTGGAAAGGCATATGCCGTTGGAGTTGCTCTGGAGAGGTTCATGAATGGGCTTAGAATAGCTGTTGAGAATAGGGTTAGAGAATTTGAGAAGAGATACAATATTACATTCCCTGTTGAGAGCGTACTAGCCAACATGTCGAGGGCTAGGGACATCAGAGAGTTCAACAGGTATCTAGAGGAGCTTAGAAAACAGTTTGAGTATGAAAAGATGGATAGATTCGCCAATGCAACACTGAATATAGCGTCTATGGAGCTTTCCAGGGGTACAACAAAGGACTTGGAGAATTCTTTGAAGCATCTAGATATAGCTATAGCCATTCTAAACAGAACCGTTGAGAGGCTTGAAAAAGCCAATGTATCCGAGACAACTGTACAGGCACTTAGATTGGCTATCAGCAAAGTTGTTGAAGCTAGAAATATTGTTGCCAACATCTCTAAGCAGATAGCTGTTGAGAAACCTGCAAACATTAGCAAAGCTATCTCAAGGATTGTCGAAAACAAGACTGAAGAGGCTTTGGAGGAGCTGGAGGAGCTAGAAACCAAGTTGCAGAGCCTGAAGAACATATCTATGGAGGTCAACGCAACTTCTATCATGAAACAAGTAGACGAGCTTTTGCAGAAAGTCGATGAGCTGAAGCAGAGAATTGCCAATGCAAGTGTAGAGGATTTGGCTAGGTGGATGCCGGAGCTAGCCGAGATAAAAGCTATGGTCAAAATCATTAGAGAGTCTTTAGAAGGAAAACCAGTGATGCCAAATATAGAGATACCAAAGATACTGCCAGTAAGAGACGTTGAGAAGGCCTACAACATAACTATTGAGAAAGCCAAGGAGTTGTTATCTGAGGTGAAGAAGATGTACAGCTACATAGTAAACAACACAAAGGGTGGTACCATGTGCATACAGACATATCCACTACCACCATTCTGCAGATTCATGAACGCCAACTTCATGAAGTGGGTAGAGAACGCTATCAACATGTCAGAGGATCTCATCAACGAAGCTGTTAAACAGTATAGCGCAGGCAACAATTTGACTGCACTAATACTTGCAAATAGAGCCTATGCAATGCTACAAATGGTCAAAGCACAACTAGAGCCCTTGTACAACATGCTCATCAGAACCTCCAAAGAGACCACAACACCTGTGCAGATCACCTCCATAGAGGTCGAAGAGGCAAGGTTAGAACATGTCAAAGGCTATAACTATGAGCTTACCCTAAAAATTAAAAACAATGGAAATAGCACAGTCAAGATATTGAGTGTAGGTATTATGATGCCAGGAATTCCACCAAAAATTGTGAATGCAGATATTGGTCCAGGGGCTGAAAAAACAATAACAGTTAGCATAACCATCATCCCATCGCTATCAGAGAAAACCGTAGACGTCGTCATAATGACGTCAGCAGGAATGATAACTACTACTGCCGAGGTAGAGTAGTAGCACAGCAAAAACATATGAATTAAATGAATTAAAATCAATTCCTTTTTTATCTCCTATTCACATTACTGCCTTAGTCTATCGGATTTTTAAAGAGTGCTGAAAATGTGTGCTTAGCTTATTTTCTGTGTTTATCAGAATTTTTGTAGTCTCCACGTATTTGGCTGGTGGTTTTGTTGGAGCTATTTTTAGGTGTCAAGAAATGTCTGCTGTTTTTCGCTGTTGGTGGTGGAGGTGATGTTGCGACAGCATCTATGCTTGCGCTGGCTGCTAGAAGACTTGGTCTAAGGTCTTTTGTTGCTAGTGTAGTTTGGGAGAGGTTTGTTGTGGATCCTGTTCCAGGCCCTATCAAATTTGATGAGATTTCTGGTGGTAGGCGTATAGGCGATTGCTCTATGCTTGTTGATGGCAATTCCAAGGCTTTTAGAGGTGGTAGGGAGGTTGTTTTCCAGGCGGCTAGAGCCTCTAGGTTTCTTGGAGAGCCTATTGCCATTATCGATCTTGTAGGTGGTGTCTATGGCGTTAGGAAGGGTTTGGAAGAGGTGTTGAATCACTTTGGATGCGAAACTGTTGTGGCTGTTGATGTTGGGGGAGATATTGTTGCAACAGGTTTTGAAGAGGATTTGTGGAGCCCCCTAGCAGATTTCACAGGGCTTGCGGCATTGGCCCAGCTAAAAGGTGTTGTAGCTGTTCATTCTCCTGGAGGCGATGGGGAGCTACCCCAAGACTATGTTTTGAAGAGAATCTCGCTCATAGCAGAGCATGGTGGCTACCTCGGGGCCAGGGGCGTTACTAGAGAAGATGTTGAGAATCTTGAGAAGATACTTGAGTTTGTTGAGAGCGAGGCTAGTAGGGCAACACTATTAGCTGCTAAAGGTGCTTGGGGTTACGTTTCTCTTCGAAAGGGTAGTAGAGAGACCTTCATATCACCAGTGAATCTATTGACCTTCTTTCTAGACTCAACTGTCGTGGCATCGCTGAACCCTGTCATAAGGTACATCGAAAATTGTAAAAACATCGAATGTGCAAGAAGAAAACTCAACGAGCTTGGCATATTCACAGAGCTTGATCTCGAGGAAGAGGTGTACAAGCTAATCCAAAGAGGTGTTGAGATAACAGGAGATGTTCTCCTAGATATAAAGAAAAGGTTTAGAAAATCTATCAGCAAAGGGTGAGATCATCACCTCATCAGCTCTTCCCTCTATCATCACATATAGTTAATGGATCTGCTAGCCCTGTTCTCAGCCTCAATCAATGCAACAACATTTTGCAACCCCTTTACAAAGCCCTCTACAACAATACCCTCATACTTTCTAAACAACTCGTTAACAACTTTCTCTGCATCGCTTCTCAAAGGCTTCAACTCCAAAACAATGCAGACCTCTACATAATCAGCTATATCCGCACATACCCTAGCAGAGGTCGTACTAACCTCCTCTACAGTGACCTTGCCGATTCCCGGAATATCAAAACTTTTCATAGCTATCAGATATAGCCTCTACGCAAAAGAGTTAATTAGCTGAAACGATGTTCTGTATCCAGCAGAGGTTATTCAATATGATTTCGAGAGAAGAGGCGCTGAACCTTTTGAGAAGGTATCTCAGAGATGAGAAGATGGTAAAACACTGCATAGCTGTTGAAGCGATTATGAGAAGCTTGGCGAAGAGGTTAGGCGAAGATGAGGAGCTGTGGGGGTTAACAGGCCTTCTACACGATATAGACTACGACTATGTGAATAGGGATATGGGGAGACATGGACTTGAGGCACTAAATATTTTGAAGGGTCTACTACCAGACGATGCTTTACAGGCTATAGCAGGTCACAACGAGCACAACGGATTTGCGGTAACAGGTGATAGGGCTAAGAGGCTTCTCCACGGGCTGAGAGCCTCTGATCACGCATCTGGACTGATAATAGCGACGGCGCTTGTCATGCCAAATAAGAAAATCTCTGAGATTAGGTTAGAGACCCTGATGAGGAAGTTTAGATCAAAGGACTTTGCAAGAGGTGTTGACAGAAACAGGATAATGGAGATAGAACAGCTTGGTCTAAAGCTAGAGGAGTTTCTCAGTCTAGCACTAGAAAGCTTAAAGAACATCTCTGCAGAGCTTGGATTGTGAAACCCACTTTACCTGAATACATCTATTATTTGGGGATTCAGATATCTCAGAAGATCCTGGACTTTCACCTTGTACAACCTGTTTAGAGATCCCCCACCACATACAACATAGTCTAAAGACAGTATCTGAGGATCCATCAACACCCTCAACAACTTTACCCTCGGTGACAATGGTGTAACCGCGCCAACCTCAACACCGAGAACCTGTTTGACCTCCCAGCTTTTGGCAAGCTCAACCCTTTTTCCAAGCAACCTCTGCATCTTCTCAACATCAACCCTTCTATCGCCCCTCACAACAGCTACAATATACTCGTTGTCTGCCCTCATTAGAAGAGTCTTCACTATAGATGATTTCGGATAGCCACTTAACATAGAGGCTTTCTCGACAGTCTCCACAGTATCGCTAAACTCCATAACCTCGACCTCAACACCATCGATAAGATCCTTCCAAACCCTTTTAGCCTGCACACCCATATTCAAAACCTCTTAACAACACCTCTGCTACAAACATTATTCTGTAAAAACCTGACATACTTTCCAGTAAAAATCTCTTTCTTCACTGGAGATATCCATTTTGTCTGTAATATATAGAGCTATCAAAAATCAATGCTCATAATAATGGCAAGGAGATTTAGATTATATGGTAGGAAAATAACATACGTTTTTATAGGTGCTTCTTTTACAATCCTCTTGACCAATACTATCTAATGCTGTACCCGAGTTCAATAATTTCAGATGTTTGATGCCCAGTAAAATAAACAATATCAACTATGGATATTGTGTATCGATTTACATTGCTACACAACTCTTAAATAATCACAGTCGAGCAATCTTTATTACACATTGCTAAGGTAGGTTCTACCAGATGCTATGTAGTTCTAGATCTTTTGTTTCTAGCAAAGTTCTTGACGTCTGGATTTATAGCGTTTGGAGGTTCTTCGCCTCTGAGAACGCTTATGACGTTCTCTGCAACTGCTATTGCCATGGCTTTTCTACACTCTTCTGTTAGCCATGCTATGTGGGGTGTTAGTATGGTGTTTCCAAGTTTTGTGATTTCATCGTCTGGTGGTAGTGGCTCTGCATAGAAGACGTCGAGTGCTGCTCCAGCTATTCTGCCGTTCTTCAGCGCTTTTACAAGGGCTTTGTGGTCTACTACAGCTCCTCTGGAAATGTTGACTAGGATGGCGTTTGGTTTCATTAGAGAGAATTCTCTTTCTCCTATCAACCCTCTTGTTCTATCTGTTAGGGGGACGGCCAATACTATGAAATCAGATATTTTGAGTAGCTCGTCTAGCTGTGCATATTCTATCCCTAGCCTATTTTCGTATTCGGTCTTTCTCTCAATGTCATAGTATACCACCTTTAGTCCGAAGCCCCTAGCCCTCTCGGCTATCCTAGAACCTATTCTGCCAAGACCCACAATACCTAGTGTCTTCCCCTTTAAGCCAAAACCAACAAGAAACCTGTTTTCAAATGGGCTCTCAAACCATTTGCCAGACCTGACAAAGTTGTCTGCCTCACAAACCCTTCTAGCCAAGCAGAGAAGCAGTGCTATGGCGTGGTCTGCCACAGCATCGAAAAGCTCTTCAACAGGTGTTGTTGTTACCCATATGCCAAGCCTTGTAGCAGCATCAACATCAATGTTATCATATCCAACGCCGTGCCTGGCTACAACAAGAAGCCTTTCAGAGCTCTCCAAAACCCTTCTAGTAAATGGCTCTGCACCCATAGATACAACAGCGTCAAAGTCTCTTATAGCGTTGATAACCTCATCCTCTTTTCTAAGAGGCTTTGGAGCTATAACAACCTCGGCTACATTTCCAAGCTTTTTAATACCCTCATCATGTATAGGAGCTGTTAGTAAAACCCTGGGCCTTCTCATTACGAACCACAAAAAAAGTTAGCTAAGGCTATAACTTTAAATTTTTGCGATTTTTGCGAATAGCTAGAGCCCGTGGTGGATGAGTTGTCTAGACTGAAAAAGATGCTAAGGAATAGAGAGGTGGCGCTAGGAACTTGGATAACCATAGGGCATCCAGATGTTGTTGAAGCCATATCGACTCTTCCAATAGATTGGCTCGTATTTGATATGGAGCATGCGCCATTAGATATCTCAACGCTAGAGATTCTTCTAATGGGTGTGAGAAACCCTGATATAGCCTCTATTGTGAGGGTCCCATGGAACGACATGGTAACGATAAAAAGGGTTTTGGATGTTGGGGCAACAGGTATTCTAGTCCCATGGGTGAATACAAGAGCAGATGCTGAAAATGTTGTTAGGTTTACTAGGTATCCCCCTGCTGGCATGCGTGGTGTGGGCCCTAGAAGAGCTGTTCTCTATGGCGCTATAAACTTCCTAGAATACTATAAGAGGTTCGAGGCAGAGGATCTTGTTGTAGCAGTCCAGATCGAGACTGAAGATGCTTTAAAAAATCTAGAGGATATTGTGAGTGTCAAAGGCATTGATGTATACTATGTTGGGCCAATGGACCTGACAACAAATCTTGGGATACCTACCGAATATGATAATCCAAAATTTGTTGAAGCTCTACATAAGGTTTTAAAAACTTGTGAAAAGTTCGATAAGGTTCCAGGTATACATGCATTCGATGTAGACTCTGCAAAGAAGTTTATTGAAATGGGGTTCAGATTCGTGGCTTTAATGACAGATATAAGTATATTGAGAAGCTCGCTTGCAAAGACCATAGAGCTTGTTAGACCAAGTACCAGAATGGCATAGACAAAGGTTTTTGCGTCTGGTACATAGATCATGGATGCAACATATCAGATCTTCATCCAACTTCTCCTAGGTTCTGTTCTGGGCTGGCTGTTTAGAAGTGCAGGTCAAAGCAGTTTCATCGGCTATGTTATTGGAGGTTTTGTAGCTTCTCTAATTATGCAACAAGGCTTTGGAAGCTCTTTTGCCTCTCAACTAGACTTTTTGAAGAGCCTTGGCTTAACACTCTTCTCATTTGAAATAGGGCTTTCAATAGGTATTGAAAAACTCACCAAATCTCTAAGCAGAGTTATCGTTGTTGAAATGGTTGCATATTCCATCATATGGTTTTTAACAGCATTGCTATCTATTGAAACATCTCTAAATACATTCGAAAGGATATTCCTGTTTCTGGTTCTAATGGACTGCTCGTCGGTGGCCATAAACCTAGTTAGTAAAATAAGTGACGATGACATAAGATCCCTAGCAATAGTACAATCAAATTTCGAGGATCTTGCCCAGTTCATAGCATTTTCAATGATCTTCACAGCTGGGATTGCAAAACCTGATCTCATAGCTATATTAACCAATGTACTTAGAGTAATAGGGTTAACAGGTCTTCTAGCATATGTTCTCAACTTAGCTATGAAGAGATTTTATAGATGGATCAATAACATGGATAATCTATCCAGATCTCTATTGTTTCTCTCAATAGCATTGCTATACTCAACCCTTGTTCAAGGCCTTAACCTGCCCACACTATTTGGAGCGTTCATAGCTGGCATTGTGTTGTCTAGCTATGTGAGAGGTGATGAAATCAGTATCATGAGTGGTTTAAGAGAACTTGGACTCCTCCTCTACTTCTCTTCCATAGGAACGCAGATAACAGCCTCTACCTCAGCCAGTTTATCGAATATCATGACGCTTGGCTTTGTCTATGCGATCGCAGGTGTTTTTACACGATTCATATCCCTGTCCCTCGGCGCACTATTTATTGCAGTAAGAGCTGATGCCATACCATACTATGCAGCATCTTTATCATCTATTAGCGAAACATCAATAGTATTTGCAGATACACTTATCCAACAAGGTGTTCTAAACCCAACATTCAAATCCATGACAATTACAACAGTCATCATATCGATGATCCTATCACAAATGTTATTCAGCAATGCAAGTAGATTTAGCACAATCCTAACTGGCTTAATGCCACGAAATGTCAGAGTATTCTTCACAATGTTATCTCATCTACTTTTAGAGAGTAGTGAAACTTCCATTAAACTTGGATCAGAATTGGTCAGGTTTTTAATACCATCACTTCTAGCCACATATATTACATACATAGCTTCTGCAATTCCAATACCAACACAAAACGTGCGTATAGGAATGGCTGTGGCAACATCTATAATAGCATACATTGTTATTGTCATAAACTTCTATAAAACATTGAATTCGATAATAAATTTCCTAGATCTGAAATTCGAGCAGAGAATTCAAAACTGGAACGCAGTTTCATTGGCTTCGAATGCCATAACCATTGTATTGGTAGCTATATCTATAATTCTTCTCTTTAACGTAACCAATACAATGTTATCCGAAGACTTTGTCCAATCATCTTTTCACAGATATCTAGCGGCATTGATTCATGTAATTACATTTGTCTTGTTATTCTACCTAATTATAACGAGAATTAGGGTGAAAATACAAAAATCACGGAATTAGATGTCTATGCTCAACTACATTTTCTCAGATTCCTCAACAATTTTCTTAATCTGTGAAACATTCTCAGCAATTCTCTCTATGTTTACACCAATTGATTTTAGACGAGATCTCAAATCCTCTACCTTGCTTTTCAACATGGCGTTTTCTCTCTTTAGCTCCTCAACCTCTTTACTAAGCTTCTCAACTTCCTCAGGTTTTGCAGATTCTACAACAGGTATTGAGAGCTTTAGCTCACCTTTTACAAGCATTTCATAGGTTTCCTTGACCAGCTTACCGGCCTTTGTCTCTCCCCTCAAATGTTTTCTAATTGTTGCCTCTGTTCTCCCCAGCTCTTCAGCTATTCTACTTATTGGGTAGCCCGCTTTATCCATTGCTAGAGCTGCTGCTGCAACCGCTAGGCTGTCTAACCATGTGGTGAACTCTTCGCTAGATAGAATTGTTTGAACAACATCTGATCTGAACATAGTGCCTATTATTAATGCTGTTTCGAGTTGCTTTATCTCTCTTCTTGACAGCGGTGTCACAGGTATTTCAATGGGTATGGAAATTTCTTTGACTGGTAAAGACATGCTGTTCCCACTATAGAGTAATTCTTGGTATATAGAATTAAAAGTTTTAGAGCATTTCAATGATTTCTCTGGACATGTCTCTCCTAGTGTTGAATTCTGCTATTCTTCCGCTGTTCCACGCTTTCACAGGTCTGTAGTAACCCACTATTCTGCTCCACATGTCAAGTGGTTTTCCGCAGCTTGGGCATTTCGATGCTCTTCCAACTGTTCTGTAGCCGCAGGATGGGCAGACAGCGACTGTTGGTGTTATAGACATGTATACTATGTCCGTGTCTCTAAGTGTTCTAGTCACAAACTTTGCTACTGCTTCTGGCGGTAGCTCTCTATCAACGAATATGTGCTTTATTACACCGCCTGTGAACAGCTTTTGGCACTTGGACTCTATCTCAAGCTGCCACCTCAGATGGAGTGTTGTGTATGGCGGTGTGAGCTGGTTTGTGTAGAACGGTGCCTTCCTCCCATCCACTTCGCCAACTGGTATGTATGCCGATAGGTCTTCTGATGTGCTGAGACTCTTTGCAAACTCTATGTCTTTCCACGCCAGTTTGACTCCAAGCGTCTCCCCCGGAACCTCCTCCACGTTGTACAGGACGTTGTCCTCCTCCTCAAACTCCGAAAGCCTCTTGCTGATGTAGCTCAGAACATCTGTGTACAGCTTGACTATCTTCGGTATGTCGCTTGGCTGTGCATTGAACCAGAAGAACGGGTCTCCAAGCATTATAGAGACATATTCAGCCATTCCAATGACCCCCACTGTGTTGTAGTAGAATTTGAATGGGTCTACAGGGTCTATATACTCTCTCGTCATTGGATACATACCCATTGCAAAGAGCTTTTGGTACCTCGCCCTAAACCACATTAGAGTTGCCCTAGAGATCTCTAGAAGCTGGTCGAGTTTGTCAAGCATCTTAGAGTCGTCGGATGTCCTAGCAATCATTGCGAGTCTAGGCAGGTTGATGACAACAACGTTTACAGAGCCTACAGATGGTGGCATGTCCCAGACCCCCTTCGCCTGGTGAAGAACCTCTCTAACCCTGCCCATGTCCGATAGAAGCCTGCAGCAGAAGCTGAATATGTCCTCAGCCTTGGTGTTGTAGCCGTTTAGGAAGTACATCTGACCTGTTTTAGCAACCATTGACCAGTAGGCTCTCCAAAGCTCTGGGTCGCTCTCAAGAATCTTCTCCATATCCTTATTCATAATGGTTGTCGGTATTGGGAATGTGAATGGCTGGTGAACAGCATCGCCCTCAGCAAAAACCTCTGCAAAAGCCTTTACAACCAGCTTAGCCTCATCCAAAAAGCTCTCATAGGTTTCTGGAGACGACAGTCTGAACCTCTGCCCAGATGATGAAACCGGCTGCCTCACATAGAACCTGTTGCTAGCAGCAAAGACAATGTTTGAGAAGGGGCTCTGACCACTCTTCAGCGGATAGTTCAAATTGAATATGAACCTCTGGATGTTCTGCCTTACCAATTTGTAGTCCAAGCCATCCCCTCTTATGAATGGCGATAACACAACGTCTATGCCGTAGAGGCCGACAGCGCCTGTCCTCTCCTGGCTGAAGATATAAACAGCGTTTACAAGCTGGTCAACAGCAGAGTCTAGGTGTTTTGGAGGCTTTGAAACGACCGTGGGGGTTCTAAGACCCTTTTCAAGAATCGGTCTAGAATCGAGGCCTCCGCAATAAGGTCTTATAATTGAGCCATCCCTAAGCTTGTAGATATATATCCAGCCCTCTTCATGTAGAATCAGAGATGACCTGGGAAGAATCCCAGTAGCCTCCTCATAGATTGCAGAACCTAGTACATGGGCCATTAAACCAGATATTGATACAGGCACATTCGCGTTGTCTCTAACAGCCCACTCCGAACCATTTAAATATTCCTCTATTAGAGACTGTCTAGACAATTCAATACACCTTAGCAACACTTATTTTTTGTTTGTACACATTTTGATTCACACACATAATCATTCCTCTACTGCTTTCAACATAGCCATAGTAATATCCTAGTATTATAGGGGTTGAGAGGGATTATATTCAAAGAGAGTTTACCGAATCTGTAATTTGCTCCAAAACCGGGCAATCAAGCTCTGTATAGCCTTCTACAATTTGCTATAATGCTGTGAGCTTCTAGCCGTGTTTTGCAAGACCCCCCTTCTTATTCTCTTCACTACAAATCTCTTTTGAAACAGACTCTACGAGATCTTGCGGCTCATCAAAGATCTTTATTTCTGCCAAGGCTCTTCTGTCTATATACGGTGCTAGAAGCTCTATTTTATCGCTTGAAAGCCCTGATTTCAGAACATATACGGGCTTCCCCTCTGTGTAACTGGTTACTATCTCTTGTATTGTGCCGCCTTCCCCACCTAGAGCTATTAATGCATCACATGATCTAACCATAAACACGCTTCTAACTCTATAGTCAGCGCCAGGCTTGATCACAATAGCTTCTTCTGGGAACTTCGTATCTTCTCCCGCAATCGGAGACACTATAACAACCGGAAGACCTAGAGCAATAGCCCTGTCGACAACGTGTTTCATAAGCCCCCAGTAACCGCCAATAATAATAGCCAACCTGCTACACGTCTCTTTTAAAAGGTCGACAACCCTGATAGCTCTTAGAACAACTTCTTGGCTAGGTTCTTCACTATAGGCTGCAAAACATATTTGCTTCATATTATCAAACCTCTACCAACACAAAAACTTTGGCAACAGAGTTTAGAAGAGTTAGAAAGGTCTTCGCCGCTAAAAAACATTCTGCATTTCTATCATTTTGTTGAGTATGTCCTACCAAAGCATAGAGTACAGTTCTTTAGCATGAATATAAATCCTACATGTATCCCTCCTTTATCTCCTTCCTAATTTTGTGTATGACTGCATATATGCCTAAGACGGTTATGACCATCAATATTGCCGTCATTTGCAACATAAAGCCAAAGTCTCCTTTGGACATATAGTACCATATGACAAAGATTTCTAGAAGAAGTGCCCATACCAAAACAGTTAAAAAATATCTTTGTTGCTCTGCAGCTATACTCATTACTCCCACGTCCATTTCCTATACAATGTGGGGACGCTTTCAAGCAGACGCTTGGTGTATTCGTGCTTCGGGTTTTTAAGTAGTTCGTCAGGAGGCCCCATGTCAACTATTTTGCCTTTGTACATGACGAAGATTCTGTCTGACACATAGTATGCCAATCCCATGTCATGGGTTATGAATATTGTTGATGTTCTGTAATCTTCTCGCAAGTCGATGAAAAGCTTTATTATGGCTCCTCTCATGGATGCGTCTATCATGGAAACAGGTTCATCGGCTATGATAAGCTTTGGTTTTAGCAGCCAACATCTTGCAATCATGATTCTTTGTCTCTGCCCTCCAGATAGTTGGTGAGGATATTTTCCGAGAACATCCTCTGGAACTAGACCAACATATGATAGTGCTTCTCTTATTAGTTTCCTGCCCTCATTAGATGACGGATCTATGCCTATAAGTTCCAGCGCCTGGTTAAGAACCCTGTCAATTGTGTAGACAGGGTTGTAGCTTGCGTATGGGTCTTGGAAAACTGCGTGCACGTTTCTCCAATACATTTTTAATTCTTCTTTAGAGCGTATAGCCCTCCAAATATCCTTTCCATTGAATTTTATAACTCCACTTGTTGGGGGAAGCAATCTTAGTATCATCTTAGCTGTTGTTGTTTTCCCCGATCCACTCTCTCCTACGAGTGATATCACCTCCCCTTCTTTAACATCAAATGAAACGTTGTCGACGGCTACAATCCTTCTCTTTCTTACGAATCCTGCTTCATATATTTTTGTCAGGTTTTTTACTTCTAGAATTGTGCTCATGTGGTCTCACCTCACTTTTTTGCATAAAGCCAGCATGCAACAAAACGCCCCTTCTCAACCTCTATCATAGGCGGCTCCTCCCTCCTACAAACATCCATTGCATATGGGCACCTAGGGTGGAACCTACAGCCTAAGGGTGGGTTAGACAGATCTGGTGGTTGTCCTGGGATATATTTCAACCCTCGTTTTCTCACCTCCTCTTCTGGCGTTAGGACAGAGCCCATTAACCCATCTGTGTATGGGTGAAGAGGCTTCCCTATAACATCTTCGATTGGCCCATCCTCAACTATTTTACCAGCATACATAACAACTATCCTGGTTGCTAACTGCCTTACGGTTGCAATATCATGTGTTATGAATATGATGCTTTTTATAATATTCTTTTTGTATACATCCAAAAAGGTCTTTAAAACCATCTTTTGTGTAACAACATCAAGTGCTGATGTGGGCTCGTCGGCTATGAGAAGCCTTGGATTCAGAAGAGTTGCTATTGCTATCACGGCCCTCTGTCTCATACCACCCGACAATTCAAATGGGTACATGTTTATAGCCATTTCAGGTAATCCCAGCTCCTTGAATCTCTTTAAAGCAAGTCCAATGACCTCATCTTCATCTGCATTAGGATCATGGGATTTTACAACATCTAAAATTATCCTTCTAATTCTTAGTGTAGGCATTAGAGCGTTTAAGGCTGCTTGTGGTATGACGGCTATCTCTCTTCCCCACACCCTCTCTTTCAAAAAGTCTCTGCCAAGCTTTTGAAGTTCTAAAACACCGTCCTGGGCATATAGCTTTACGGATCCACCAGCAAAAAACAGTGGAGGTCTAATATTCATCATAATAACATTCGCAAGCGTTGATTTGCCACATCCACTCTCTCCAACAATACCAACAATCTCACCTTCAAACACCTTGAGAGATACTCCATCAACAGCTCTGATAATTCTTTGAATAGGTCCTATGACTTGTCTGTAATATGCCCTCACATCGCTTAACTCCATTAGTGGTTTACTCATAAACTACACCATAAAATCTGTTTAACAAGTTTGTATATAAAGTTTTAAGAGGTTATACAAATTAAGTGCTTCATACCCTTTCATCTTTTTCATCTCGCTAATATAGCTGCCTCAGCAATCTTCTGCTCTGTAGCCTCACCTCTACTAAACTCTGCAACAATCGTGCCATTCCTCATAACAAGTATTCTATCACTCATATTCAGAACCTCTGGGAGCTCCGAGGATATTAGAATTATTGCCTTGCCCTCCTTTGCAGCTTCAACCATAAGCTTTCTAATTTCCACCTTTGCCCCAACATCAACGCCATGTGTAGGCTCATCAAGTATTAGAACCTTTGCTCCAGTAGCCAAAAGCTTTGCTATGGCGACCTTCTGCCTGTTTCCTCCACTAAGATACATTGTTCTTCTATGGGGATCTCTTGGAACTATTCTAAGCCTTTCGATGAAGGAGCTGGCAATTTGATGCTCTTTCCTCAGATTGATGGGCGATATTAGCCCCATTTCAAAGATTTTTAAGGAGCTTGCTATTGGAAGCGATATATTCTCTTTAATGCTCATGAGATATACCAAGGCCTGTCTCCAATCCTCAGGCAGATACACAATGCCATTTGCAATCGCATCAGAAGGCTTCTTTATGTCTACAACCTTGCCTTCCAAGATGATCTCGCCTGAGGCCCTAGGTCTATAGCCTATTAGTGTTTGCGCCATTTCTGTTCTTCCAGAACCTACAATGCCATATATCCCCAGTATCTCTCCTCTTCTAACATAGAACGACACATTCTTTATGAAGCCAGTTGCATCGGAGAGGTTCCTAACCTCAAGAATCTTATCGCCTATCTCTACATGCTCCTTTGGGAAAAACTCCCTAACTTCCCTAGCTATCATAGCCTTTATAATCTCATTCATATCGAATTGCTCCTTCGAAAACTCCTTAACTATCTCTCCATCCCTCATAACAACTATTCTATCAGCAACCCTCATAACTTCTTCGATTTTGTGGCTAACAAAAATTATTGATATGCCCATCGACCTTAACTTCAACATTAACTTGAGCAGCTGCTCTACTTCGAATGGCCCCAGCGCTGACGTGGGCTCATCAAAGGCAACCAGCTTTGCCTTGAAATACAATGCTCTGGCAATCAATGTTATTTGGGCTACTGCAGCTCCAACATCCTTCCCCTTTATCCTCGGATCAATATCTATACCAAGTTCCTTAAACAATTGTCGTGCAATCTCTATCTCCTCAGACTCTGACTTTGGACTAAACAACCAGCCTTTTTCTGTACCGAGAAATATGTTCTCCGCCAAAGACAAATTCCAAACCAATACGATATCTTGTGGTATGTACATAATACCATGTTTTAGCGCTTCCAACGGAGACGAAAATTCAACTGTTCTTCCAAGCCAAGTTATTTTGCCACTATCCTTCCTTATAACCCCTGTCAAAATTTTTAAAAGAGTTGATTTTCCCGCACCATTTTCTCCAACGAGCCCAAGAATCTCGGCCTCTCTAACCTTCATAGAAACGTTCCTTACTGCAACAACACCGGGAAACCTTTTCCAAATATTTTCAGCCGATAAAATAACTCTTTTCTCGTTCAACTGCATCACTTTAACAGTTATTTTGCTGGTTGCTATCCAGTATTGAAAGTTGAAAAGCTTAAATTTTTTCAACATTCTAAATCTCTTATTGCCTAGAGGTTGTAGCAATGAGCGTGAGGTTAGAGGATATAGTAAGGGGCAGGGTAACACTATTCAATATATTCATAGCAATAGTGGTAATAGCTATTATAACAGGCTTCATAAACCCCAAGTTTTGGGAGCCTGGCAACTGGCAAGCTCTTCTAACATGGTATCTAGGTCTTAGTGTCTTGGCTATGGGAGAGTCAATGGTTTTAATAACTGGTGGTATAGACCTATCTGTAGGATCAATAGCATCTGCCTCATCTATGCTCCTAGCAATAGCTTTGGATAGATGGGGCCTTCCTCTAGCCCTTTCAATAGTATTTGTATTAATAGTCACCACATTAATAGGAATGTTTCACGGGTTTTTCGTAAGTATATTCTCACCTCCACTACCGCAAATAATGCCGGCATTCATAATCACGTTAGCCGATAACATATTTTGGGGAGGATTTGCAACAGCAATTACACTAGGATGGCCAATACCGCTATATAAATACTCAGATCTATCGGTTATAGCAACTCCATGGATGCTAGCCTTAATACTCATTATAGTAGCAGTTATATCAATCTATATCCAGAGATATAGCATCATAGGTAGATACATATATGCAATAGGCGGAAACATAGAGGCGGCAAGACTAAGTGGAGTTCCCATCAACAAGACCAGAGTCTTTGCCTATAGCTATAGCGCTCTATGCGCAGGTATTGCAGGGATAATATTTACAGCTCTAATGATGACAGGATACCCAGGTGTTGGAAGAGGACAAGAACTCTACGCCATAGCGTCAAACGCTATAGGTGGGGTTAGCCTAGCTGGCGGAGAGGGAATAGCTCTAGGCGCAGCAATAGGCGCTTTTCTAATAACATTAATTAGAAATGCCCTTGTACTAAGCGGCGTCACACCATATTGGTATGACCCAATTACTGGTGTCATACTTGGTGTTGCTGTTACAATAGACTTGTATAGAAGAGTTAGAGGAGTTAGGTAATATACAGAGTTATATCTACCACTTAAGCATAAAAATATAGACTTTTAAACCAGGTTTTACAGCTATACTAAATTGGCTAAATTGGGGGTGGCAAATGAAAGGAATAACAAAGACAACTTTAATAGTAATTGTAGTGGCGATCATAGTTATTGCAGTTGCTGGTGGCTTAGGTGCATGGTGGTGGCTTTCCCACCAACAGCCAAAGCCCAGCAAGCTTGTATTTGTTGTGATAGGCAAATCTGTACACCCGTATTGGTCTGTTGTCGAGGCTGGCGTGAAGAAGGCTGGTCAAGAGCTTGGTGTTGACGCTATTTTCTGGGTTCCACAGAAGGAGGATGTGCAGGCCCAGTTGAGCACCATGGATTCTTACATTGCTCAGAAGGTTGCAGGAATAGCTATTGCACCATCTGACCCAAGTGCTGCAACGCCATATATTAACAAGGCTATTCAGCAGGGGATTCCTGTAATAACGATAGATACCGATGCCCCGCAGTCAAATAGGTATGCGTATCTCGGAACAGGCAACTATAAAGCTGGTTGGCTAGCAGGGCTAGTGGCATGGCAATTAGCCAAGGAAAAAGGGTATATAAAGCCTGGGGCAACAATAAAGGTAGCTATGTTAACAGGTTCTCTAACTGCTATGAACTCCCTTGAGAGAATGGCAGGATTCAAAGATGCTATAATGAACTGTTCTCAAAAAGACCCCGATATAAAGGGCAACATCAATATTATTTGGCTTGGACCTTACAATGACCAGGAGGATCCAACACAAGCACTAAACTTAGCGCTATCTGCTATTCAAGCCAATCCTGATCTAACAATAGCATTCGGGGTATATGCTTACGACGGTCCAGCATGGGCAAAGGCTCTGCAACAAGCTGGTGTACCGCCGGGGAAGGTGATTCTAGTCGAATTCGATGTCACATCAGATAATGTTCCACCACTTCAACAGGGCTACGCGCTTGTTACTGTTGCTCAGAGACAGTATTTCATGGGCTACTATGGGGTAAAGCTACTATACAATATGACTAAGTATGGTGTTGACAACGCACTCAAGAACTTCATACCTGGCTATCCAAACAACAAGATATACGATACTGGCGTAGACCTCGTTGGAACACAGCACATGGAATTCACAGCACCAACAGGAGAGAAGATCACCGTGGTATCTCTAAGCGAATACAAGCAGATTGTGCAGAACCTTGGCATAGACCCGTCGCTTCTTGGGTTAAGCTAAATCAAATCTCTATTTTTTTAAATTATCTTTGGTATATTATTCGCCTCGATTGCTTCAGAGCTACTCCGGTTTCATCACAGTTCATTGCCATCGCCACTCATCATCTAAAACAATGGTATTCTTGTCTGCTATATAAGGTTTAAAGAACTGGATATGCTAATGGTTTTGTAGCTTTGAGTATCTGTGCGAGTGGTTGTCTTGAGTTGTAGTAGCAGCGATAAAAAATGTTATGTGTATGTGCCTCGACCCATTTGCGGTGTGTTTAGTGGTAAGGGGGAGGTGTATAGACGTCTAAATAATTCGTGTATACAGGTAAACACCGCCAATGTCCAGGGGGTTGTAGTGAGTCTCGAAAATGGTATAAGGGCTTTTGCTGAAGGTTTTAATGAAATAGCACAGTGCATTATTACTATAAGGGGCTGTGGTGGAACGTCAATAGCTATCGTGTTTGATGGTAGGAAAAAGATTTTTTATGGTGTTCTAGATGCTCTCTACACCAACAGCGATCTTGGTAAAATAGTTGATGTGGTTCTAGATTTCTTGGGCAGAAGCACGCAGATTGGCTGTTTGAAGGAGTTGAAAGCTGTTTACACCATTGCTGATGAGGCTATAAAGCTGAGGTTTAGATGTAGATTCGATTTAAATGTGCTGAAAGCTATAATACTTGATGCTATCTTCTTGGCATTCTTCTTTGCTAATATACAAATCCTTCAAGTCTAATTTGAGGGGCAATCTCACTTACGATCCAACCTTTTTCTTCTGATACCCTAGTTCTGGGGTTTTTCGATATTGCATTAACTGTTTTGAGTGTTTGGAGAGGAACTCTAACCTCTCTAATCTTTATGGATTCAACTATCTCTCCATTTTCTATTAGAAAACTTGTTTGTGGGACAATCCTTATATACCCCTCTTCCAACATTGCTATTGATATTCCATCTATGAGAAAACCCCTTTTAGTTTCTTCTATCATTTCCCTCTCGCCCCAGTCTCCAGAGGCTAGAACAAGTGTTGTGTGGAATGGCGTGGGGTTTGTGAAGAGTCCGTGGGCCGAACCCGGTTCTGATGAAAATGATTTTGCTGTTGCCCTAGTGTGGTGCAGGTCTCTGATAACACCATTTTCTATGAGCACTCTCTTCCTAGTTGTAACGCCCTCGTCATCAAAGAACCTTATAGCTGGGGTGTCATGTGTGTTCGGCTCGTCATATAGGTTGAACTCATCTGGAAACAGCTTAAACCCAATTAGCCTTATGCTATGTGGATACAATGGGCTTAGCATATGGGATATCTCGTGGATTAGAGCAGCTGTAGCCTCGTTGCCTAGGATTATCTGAGATCTTCCAACTTCGTAGGGCTTCAAAGCCTTTACTTTAATGTTTTTACCGATCCTCGAAACAGTGTCTCTGAACAGCAGATCTATATTTCTCACAATTGAGTTTGCAGACCATGCAACAAAGGCGCTATGAGATGAAGCAAAAATGTTTTGACCATATGTTGTTGTGCCGAGAAACCCTATCTCAATATCTACAAACTTCTTTGATTCCTTGGCCTCATCCCCACCCTCTCTAGAGATAGTCCTCACCCTATGATGCATACCCACAACAATTTCACATTTAACATTATAAGAGGCTTTGACCTCTTGACACAGTTCTGTAACAAGTTTAGCAACCTCATCCTCTGACGGAAACTCCTTACCTATTTCAACAGATCCCTTGAACAGCTCAGCCTCTGAAAAATCGCTACAGACACTATCTCTTGCTAGACTCAAAGCCCTCTTCTCCAAATCGCTAGGGTCTGCATCAACACCTTGCCTAGAGACTATATACCAACATCCACCTCTATTAACCCTAGCGCCAATAACGCTAGCTGTAAGGCTGTTTATCTCGATAGAGCCATCCCTATAAGAAATCTGTGTAACAGTCTCCTGATATCTAACTCTATCAATGTAAATATTCATGGGATCACCGCTGATTATCTGTATTATGCTGGCATAAAGAGCTTAAGAGCCTAACCATTTGCCCAAGCCATAGCAACATTTATCAATTCATGGCGGATCACATCTCCTACTGCTAGGGTTCATTCTGGTTTCCCCGCCCTCTGCACCCCCTTGGAGCTGAAAACATCAGCTACATCTTTACTGCATTGAAACTGTTTCTTTCCATTCTTCATAATGGTATTATGCCTTCAGGTCTACCATACCCATCTAATGTTCGTCTACCATCACTGGACTACTTCAATCCAAGGCCAATATTTTAGAATCCTAAGAAATTGTTCAGAATTACTTTGACCGGCGTATGTTAAATGGACGCCTCAACTCGTTGACTGCTATAAAAGCTTTTCTAATTCCATCCAAATCTATGTTGGGTCTTAGAAAGGGCTTTAGATCGATCCCCCTTGCAGACATTATGCACGGCAACAAAACACCGTTTGCTGTTAGCCTAATTCTGTTGCAGTACATACAGAAATATGTGTTGTGCAACCATTTGACAATCTCAACCTCGATTCCGGTATCAAGAATGTAAACGGGTCTGTGATGCAAATCTCTAAAATATTTCCTAGTTGCCACACCTTCTAGATACTTTATGATGCTGTCCAAAGGCTTGTAAAGCTTTTTGAAAACAGTGCTTGGCACGGATATCGGTTCGAGCTCTATGAATCTGAGTCTGTATCCGTGGCTAGATGCAAACTCTATGAAATCTTTGTACTCATCGTCATTAATGCTGTTCAATACTACGACATTTATTGTAACAGGTTTTAGGCCAGCCTCCAAAGCTGTTTCCAGACCTTTTAGCACCTTGTCTAATGCGTCCAAACCTGTGACATATCTATACCTCTCTCTGTTAAGCGATGGGACAGACACATTAACTCTCCTCAAACCCGCCTCCGCCAACTTCTCTGCGTATACCTCGAGCCAATAGCCATTAGTAGTCATAGACAAGTCGCTCGGCTTGTGATCTGAAATAGCCTTTACTATCTCCACTATATCTCTTCTGACAAGTGGTTCGCCACCTGTAATCTTATACTCCCTTATACCGAGAGAAGTGGCTACATATGCTATGGCCTTGTACTCCTCTGGTGAAAGCCCACGACCATCGTTTACCAGACCTTCTCTATGGCAGTAGATACAGTGGTAGTTACAGCTACTTGTAACACTAATTCTTAGATTTCTGAGCTCCCTCCCCCACTTGTCGACAAGTAGCAAAACAAGCCACTCAAACCACTTATGGCATAGATCATCATAAATTAGAGCTGTTCTGAAATATAAGCTTAGTTAATATGAATGTTAATACAAGTTAACAAGTTAGCACACATCTTAAGGAACACTAAAAATGATCAATGATGTGTGTCTTGCAATAGTATACGACAAGGACAACAGATATAGTGCAAACGCCTTGATAGCAGCTGTAGAATCTAGAAACCCTGGTTTACATGTAGCAAGAATACCACTATACAAATCGTTTGACGTGATCCAACAAATCATTGATTTGAACAAGTATTGTAAGAGAGTTATTGTTGGATTCTCGTTCATGACCCCACAAATCCTAGTTGTTAGAGAGTTGGTTAGATTAGTTAAGTTGTATGCTCCCAACTCATTGCTTGTTGCTGGAGGGCCCCATGCAAGTGGCGATCCTCTTGGAACTCTAACAAAACTTGGTTTTGATGTTGTTGTGTATGGTGAGGGGGAGGACACTATAAACGATATTATTAAGAGTTACAGCGATAGTGGGGAGTACAGAGTTTGTGGAACAGCGTATTTAGATGGCGACAAGGTTTATATTAGGAGGAGGACAAAGCCTGTTGACCTAGATTCGTATCCCCCATTTCCATATTGGAGAGGTGCTGTAAATCCGATCGAGATTATGAGAGGATGTTCGTCAGCCTGCTTCTTCTGCCAAGTGACATACACCTTTGGTAGACCTAGATACAGGAGCGTGGAGACCGTGGTTAAATATGCTAGAATCTCTATTGAAAAGGGCTTGAGGGATTTGAGGTTCATAGCGCCGAACTCGCTTGGCTATGGAAGCCCAGACGGTGTGAAGCCAAATCATGAAATGCTCTACAGCCTACTCAGCAAACTACATACTATGGCTAGCGAAAATGGGGGTAGAATCTTCTTCGGAACCTTTCCAAGCGAAATAAGGCCAGATTCAGTAGATACGGAATCGGCTGACATGCTAAGAAGGTTTGCAGACAATAGAAGGGTTATAATCGGTGCGCAAAGCGGTTCCAACAAAGTATTGAAAATGATTCACAGAGGTCATAGCATCGAGGATGTTGAAAACGCTATCAATATCCTTAGTGAAGAGGGGTTTGCAATAGATGTTGACCTCATATTTGGTTTTCCATTCGAAGACGAAAACGACTTTGAAGAAACGCTGGCCTTTATGAAGAGGATGGAGGATAAAAACGTTAGATACCACCTCCACACATTTATACCACTACCTGGCACACCATTCTCGGACTTAGAGGCTAAACCGCTTAGCCCTGAGAAAAAGGCTCTGCTGGCAAAATTCATTGGTAGGGGTAAAGCCTATGGCTATTGGATGGAACAGGAAAGGATTTCTGCAATGATAAGATGGCTAAAACAGAATAGGGTCATCTATAGCCTCAATGATAACCTCAAAAGATCTAAAATCAGTGTATGCTGAGCCATGCAAAGGATAGTGTAAAACCATGTAAAGACATTCTAGAGAAAAAACTTTATAATAAAAATACCTTTTTATTCAACTTTTATCGATCCTGTTGGGCAGGAGGATGCAGCATTCTTTGCTGCTTCAACTAGGTTATCAGGGATTTCACCAACTGATTGCTTCTCATTATCACTCTTTCTATAGGGATCCCTAATCCTTGTTTTGCCTGTTGCTGGATCAAGCTCAAATATGTCTGGTGCTAGTGCCCAGCACACTCCACATGCTATACATGTCTCCTTATCCACTGTTACCTTAGCCATTTTTTGCACCACTGTATCATTCAATGAGGTGAGCTTTAAAGCGTTTTGGGTAATAACAGAGATTGTGTAGCCGCTCCATTGCTTGGCATGATACCTTTGAATTCCTATTGTCTTGCAGAATAAACACCATTGAATTGGGTAGCTGCTCTGTTTAGGGTTCTGAGCCACGGAATCTTTACCGGCGCCATTGCTATTAGTGCTAGAAAGCCTTGGAAAATCCAGTTGACTGGAACAAGCAAGAGTACTGGGTCTAAGAATCTTTGGTGTAGTATTAGGTAGCTTGGCGCAAGAGCTATGGAAATCAACTCTATTTTTGCTAGGACAACTGTAAAGGCGGGTACTTGAATGAATTGTGATGCTATCAGCACTATGGCTGCTAGGAATGGTGCTGTCAATGCTACTGGCTGCAGATAGGTTAGCGACAGTAGAACAAGTTTTTTCTTGTTCAAAAACCTTCTATGTTTTACTATAGTATCCTTAAAACATTGCAGTGTGCCTCTATACCATCTAATTCTCTGGTTGATCAAGCTCCTCAAATTTGATGGTGCGCCCTCAATAATAGGGCTATCCAGAAGTGCTATGTTTTCATTGTAGAATGATGCTAGTATAGATAGATATGCGTCTTCCGCTAGAACCTCTGGCAGCCCACCGATCTTTTCTATGAACTTCGATGAAATTGTCAAGCCCTCTCCACTGACAAGAGGCATGCCTACAAGTTTTGCTAACCCAGGCAATCCAACGTTATACCAAAGAAATGTGTCTATATATGACAGCTTCCCAATAACATTGTTGCCAACTCTATAGACCTTTGCACCGACAATACTGTAGCCACTCATAACGAGCTTCGCAACCTTTTCAAAATATGTGTTATCCAGTATGTTGTCTCCTCCATCCAAGACGACAAAGGCTCCATAGAAACCCTTTATATGTTTTAGAATAGAGTTTATCGATGACGCTTTAGACTTTCTACCATCTCTATTCACATATATGTAAAGGTTAAACCCTTTTTCAACAACAATGCTAGATAGTTCGAGCACGCTAATAAGAGATTTTTGGTCACAATCTTCAAGAATTGCATAGACATCTACTCTCCCAAGCCTATACCTCTGCCTGCTAATACTCTTGAAAGTCTCCTCTATCGATGTCGCATCCTCCATGTATAGAGGGACAAGAACAGCTATATCAAACGGATCATCATTATTGCCATTGACACCATTATCTATGCTGATGTTTAGCCAGATCTTATTCTTGAGATTGCTTATAGCACTAAAGAAAGATGGTATTCCATAAACGAAAGACATTATTATAATAGACGCTGGTATATACCAAAACACTGCAAGCATTAGCAACAACCTCTAAAAACTGTCTCTACTCCTTAAATATAAGCTTTTAAAACCAATTGGATATCGTATCCATTAGAAAAACAAGGTTTATAAAAAGCCTATCAGCATAGTTCTAAAGAGAGGTATACTAAGAGGTGTAGAGCTATAGAGACAAACCAACAGTCGTTCAAGCCAAGATTCAATGAAACTAGATGGCGCAAGGAGATAGAGAAGAAGCTTATTGAACAGTGGGAAAAAGAAGGTTTGTTCAACTTCAGATTCGATTCGTCAAAACCGACATTGATAATCGACACACCACCTCCATACATATCAGGCAAGCCACATGTTGGACAAGCTGCACACTATGTCCAGATAGATATGGTGGCAAGAGCCTATAGAATGCTTGGCTATAATGTCCTCGTTCCATTCTATGGCGACAGAAACGGACTACCCGTTGAGGTATTTGTTGAAAGAACCTATGGAATTAACCCACACGAAGTTGCAAAAACAGCTGAAGGAAGAGAGAAGTTTCTGGAGCTCTGCAAAACACATTTAGATAATGTTGAGAAGGACTTCATAAACTTGTGGAGAGCCCTTGGATGCTCTTTCGAGTATTGGAGAGAAGGAACAGACAGTGTTGAATATAGGAAAGTGACTCAAACAACGTTTATAGAGCTATGGAAAAGAGGTCTGATTTACGAGGCTGAGAGACCCGTTTTGTGGTGTCCACGTTGTGGTACCTCGCTTGCTGAGGCCGAGGTTGAGTATAAAGAAGAAGATGCTGAAATCTACTACATTAAATTTCCGTTGATAGGCAGTGGAGAGGTTGTTATTGCAACCACAAGGCCAGAGCTACTAGCCTCTTGCCTAATCTTAGCATACAATCCAAATGATGCTAGATACAAGCATCTGAAGGGTAGAAAGGCCCTTGTACCACTCTACAACTATGAAATAAATATCGTTGAACACCCATCTGTAGACCCCTCTTTCGGCACGGGTATTATGATGATTTGTAGCTATGGTGATCAAACAGATGTTAGGATAATTAGAGAGCTTGGTTTAAAGCCTAGAATATCGATTGATGAAAGGGGTAGGCTAACAGATGAGCTGCTAAAGGGCTTGAGCATCAAAGAGGCTAGGAAGACCATTGTGAATATGCTGAGAGAAAAAGGATTTATTGTGAAGACAGAGAAGATTAAGAGAAATGTGCCAGTTTGTTGGCGGTGTGGAACACCGATAGAGATAATCCATATGAGGGAATATTTCCTAAAACAGCTGGAATTCAAAGATGCTATGCTGAAGATAGCTAAAGAAGCTAGATTCGTTCCCGAGGAGCACAGAATTAAGTTGATTAACTGGATAGAGTCTATAACAATGGATTGGCCAATCTCTAAAACAAGATACTATGCAACCGAGGTACCTACATGGAGATGCCTAAACTGTGGAGCTATTCTAGTGCCAGAGCCTGGGAGATACTATAGACCATGGAAAGAGCCTCCACCGTGGGATAAATGCCCATACTGTGGAGCGCCAAAGGATAGGATAGTAGGTGAGACCAAGGTATTCGACACATGGTTCGACTCATCAATATCTGTTCTCTACGCAGCTGGAATAACGAAGTATCCCAATGTCTTCAAGCTATACCTAAATGGAGATGCAAAGGCTTTGAGACCACAAGGATACGATATAATAAGGACATGGCTTTACTACAGCCTGTTGAGAGTATACCAGCTTTATGGAAAAATAGCCTTTGACTATATTAGAGTAAGTGGTATGGGTCTCGACGAAAGAGGAGAGGCAATGCACAAGAGCAAGGGCAATGTTATTCTCCCAGACCCCTACCTAGAGAAATACGGCGCGGACTCCTTCAGATTTTGGAGCGCGATGGCATCTAAGCTAGGCAGTGACTACAGGTTCTCAGAGCAGATGATAAAAACAGGTTCGCTATTCGTTGTAAAGCTTTTGAACATAGCGAGATTTGTATCGGCATTCCCAATAATCGAGAAGGTTGAAGTTCTTTATCCTCTTGACATAGCGCTTTTGGCAAAGCTCAACAATGTAATAGAAGTTGTTAGAAGAGGATATGAAAACATGGACTTCTACGAGCCCATCCACCAAATATACCACTTCACATGGGATATATTCGCAGACCACTATCTAGAAATGGTTAAGCATAGAGCGTATGGCACTGCAAAAAGTGATTATACAGAGCTTGAACAGAAAAGCGCTTGGTTCACCCTACACACCACTTTGAAATCGATTCTACTTCTGCTTGCACCCATAATGCCATTTGTAACAGACTATATATGGAGGAACATGTATGGAGAGACCTCTATACACTTAGAGATGCTACCATCAAAAATTGCTCTACCCGAAAACGCTGAGAACCTAAGCAAATTATTTGATTTGGTGATGAATATAAACAGTGCTATCTGGAAATACAAGAAAGAGAACAACATTAGATTTTCAGAAGAGCTCAAAGCCACTTTGTACATACCAAAAGAGCTTGAGATGTTCGCAAAAGACATTAAAAATCTGCACAAGGTGGTCAAAGTAGATTTTGGAATACCTGAAAAACCGTTTGTAGAGCTAGGCTATGGAGCTTTTCTAAAAATTTGATTTGTGAAACAAAATGGTTTTTATAGTTGTTGACATAGCTGTTGAAGAGTCTTTTGGCCTCATCAAGGCTAGTAGAGTATTGAGAGACTGTGGCGTTGACCCAAAAAACATGCGCATCGACACATTTTACAACACCATTAGAATAATAGTAAACGATGTGAGCAAAATCCAGTGTGTCTCAAAAGTTAAGGGTTATGCCACACTCGAGATAAGGTCTGTATTCAGATGCGAAAACATTGAAAATGTTTTTGCCAAAGCTGGTTTTGTGAAAGCGCCAAAGGCTTTCCAGCGCATAGTAGGCTATATACCAACCAATGATGGAACTGTAATCATACAGAGGACTTCAAAAAGAGACGTCTACCTAGCCAAGGCATGTACAGCTAGAAGAATTGAGCTTCCTCTGCCATCATCGGCATGCATAATAGCTGTTAATAGCGATGCCGATTTAGAAAAAGCGAAAAAAATTGCGGTGTATTTGAACCAGCTAGAGAAAATGCTTGAAAATTTGTGTCAGTCAGCTTCTACTAGTGGTGTAGACAACCAATAGACTGTCTATGTAATCGAGGATATAGTATTCAATTGTGTCTGCCTCCTCATGCTCAACAACAATTATTGGTAGTCCCCCTGTTGAGATTCCCTGTTTAGCCAAGGCAACTAAGATCTTCCCAAAAGACTCAAGATCTTTTACAAAAACCTTTATGCATCGGTTGTCAGGGCATATGGGCTTTCCCTTAGCAAATACTATTGCTCCGCTTACCCCCAGCTCCGTTTCAATACTTGAAACCAGTTCGTAAACCCTTTTTCTATTCTCCATATTATAGACCGCAAAAATTTTAGTCATGTAGAAACTTTTTATAGGTTGTGGCAGACCATGGTTGTTGTATCACCAAATTTGATAAACTATCATATCTCGTCGTCGAGCCTTCTCAAAGAAGCCTATCAAGCAATTGAAAGTGATGAGGAGCTCTCAACTCTTTTGAAGATGAGCAATATAATGGCTGTAACCAGACTGAGGTACAATGACCATGGCCTCACACATGCTAGGATAGTTGCTGGTGTGGCACTAGAAATGGTTGATATATTGAATAGCCATGGCGTTGAGTTCACAACTATGAGAGATGGGACAACAAAGAACATTGATGAGGTCAAGCTTATTGTGATGCTCACCGGATACATGCATGACATTGGAAACGCCGTGCACAGGTTTCAACATGAGTTTATAGGTGCTTTGCTAGCCAAAGATATTTTGAATAGAATTCTGACCCGGCTTGGATTTGACAGGAAAAGAGTTGTTGAATTGCGCCAAGAGGTTATGCATATGATATACTCTACCGAGTACAATGTTCAGTGCCTAACAATAGAATGTGGAATAACTAAAGTAGCTGACGGACTTGACATGGCTGAGGGGAGGGCCAGGATACCATACAAACTCGGGAAAATCGATATGCATGCCATTTCAGCGCTAAGCATAAAGCGTGTTGAGATTGAAAGAGGTGATTCAAAGCCTATTAGAGTGTCTGTCTACATGGGTGATATGGCTGGGCTTTTCCAGCTTGAGGTTGTTCTAATGCCAAAAATTAGAACGAGTCTATTGGGCGATTATATAGAGATCTTCGTGTATACAGATTCTAAACAGTTTAGATACTATCCAAAGTAGGGAAGCTTGTAAAACACCGGATGTTTAGAGAAGACGAGCAAACATCTCTAATTTCACCCCCTCTATTTATTGAAAGTGTTAGCGATTCATAGTCTCTCCATGTAGGTATGCCAACTCTATACATGCAAAAAGATCCTTGAGCACTGTGCACACATCCGCCGAGCCCCCTCCCAGCGATAACGTCCCTCATGGAGAGCAAATCTTTTTTAGATGGTATAGGTGGATATCCCCTTGGGTGTGTATGTGCAATGAATACAATATCCTCTATATGGGGTATGTAAACAGTTTTTTCAAAGCCTTGAACAACTATCGATATTCCCTTAGCCAACACAACCTCCATATACTCAACATCCTCAAATAGATGTTTGTGGAGATGTGTTTTGGTAATATTGTAAAAGGCATTGAAAAGTTTTTGCAGAATGGATGAAAGACTTGTGTTTAGACATTCTGCCTCCTCTTCACAAACAAATTCAATGTTTCTTCCAAGGATATGCTCCCTACTGTTGCACAGCTTATCATCTCCGAGAACCCGAACCTTGACGGTATTTCCCTCGAAGATATCACCATCTATACAAAAGCTTATGGGCCTCTTCTCTTCGAGCATATCCTCAATAATGTATTCAACATGTGTTAGAATATTGTATGCCTCTACATACTTAGCAAGATCTTTGTCATCGATAATCTTCTCGTATTTCATAATAAAATGCCTTTAGAGCGGCATTAAACCATGTTTCTTTGGAGGTCTTGGCCTAATATCTCTCTTCGTTATAAAGAAGTTTAGCGCCTCTACTAAGACCCTCCTCGTCTCAGCGGGCTCTATAATTGCATCGATATACCCTCTAGAGGCGGCGTAGTAAGGTGTTGTAAGCTTCTTTCTATACTCTTCAACAAGCTTCTTCAACATTTCTTCACGCTCCTTCTCATCTTTTATAGCCTGCAGCTCTTTGCGCCACACTATCTCGGCTGCTGCCTCCGGCCCCATGACGGCTATCTCGGCTGTTGGCCACGCAACAACAAAGTCTGCTCCAAGGTGTTTTGAGCCCAGAGCTATGTAGGCTCCTCCATAGGCTTTTCTGACAATCACAGTTAGCTTTGGTGTTGTAGCCTCTGCATATGCATATATGATCTTTGCCCCGTGTCTGATGATACCTCTATGCTCCTGGAATGTTCCAGGTAAGAAGCCTGGCACATCAACGAATGTTACTATTGGTAGGTTGAAGGAGTCGCAAAATCTCACAAACCTTGCTATCTTATCGGATGAGTCTATGTCTAGAGACCCCATGTAGTAGAGCGGCTGGTTTGCAACAACACATATAGAATATCCATCAAGTCTGGCAAACCCCACTATAGCGTTTTTAGCGAAATCCTTTTGAACCTCGAAGAACGTGTTTCTATCTACAACAGCATTTATTATGTCATACATGTTGTATGGCTTTGCAGGATCTTCTGGAACAATGTTGTTTAGCATAGGCTCTAATCTCTGTGGATCATCGCCAACTTCTACCCTAGGCGGAAGCTCTAGACTATTTGATGGCAGGTACGAGAGAAGTGTCTTAACAATCTCTATAGCCTCTTTATCATCCCTCGCAACAAAGTGTGCCACACCACTCTTGCTAGCCTGTATCTCAGCCCCTCCAAGCTCATACTCTGTGACCTCCTCACCTATAGCAGCTTTAACCACCTTTGGCCCTGTTATAAACATATAAGATGTTTTAGAAACCATTATGATAAAGTCCATTAGAGCTGGCGAGTAGACAGCACCACCAGCACAAGGACCCATTATAACGGCTATCTGTGGTATCGAGCCGGAAGCCAATACATTCATATAGAATATGTCGCCATAGCCTTTTAGCGAGTCCACCCCCTCCTGGATCCTAGCACCGCCAGAGTCGTTCAGAAAAACCACTGGAACACCAACACTCAAAGCAAACTGCATAGCCTTAACAATTTTCGCTGCATGCATCTCACCCACAGATCCACCCATAAATGTAAAGTCTTGTGCAATACCAACAACGTTTCTGCCATTGACCTTGCCAAACGCTGTTACAACACCATCTCCAAAAGCTTTTTTCTCGCTCATACCAAACTCTGTAGCCCTATGTGTCACAAACATGTCGAACTCTGTGTAAATACCATTGTCAAACAGCAGCTCTAGCCTCTCCCTTGCCGTGAGTTTGCCGGCTGCATGCTGCCTGTTTATCGCCTCAAGACCGCCTCCAAGCTTTGCTTTCTCAATGTTTTTCTTCAGCTCCTCTATCTCCTTCCTCGCAAAATCCATTTAAACACCACATTCAAAGACATGCGGAGACAGCGATAAATAAGACTTACTAAAGTGTATTCAAGATCGAGGTTCTTCAATAGGATTTAGAGCCAAGATAAACTGCATTTGTCTTTGGTGCTTCGAAAATGCTACATAATCTTAGAGAGTATGTGAAGAACCTCCTCCCTAAGCTTGTCAACGCTTATAGCTTTCTGTCGCAGATATTCGGCCAGATCCTCTAACTCTTTTGCAATTTCGTCTAGGAAGAAGTTTTCTCTAATCCATTTCGCCAAATCTCTTCTCATAATGTGGTAGGCTAGCGACTCCGGTGGCACCATCTTTATTAGGGCTTCCAGCTCTTTAATCGTCCGAGCCTTGTAAGGCAGCGGTCTTCCAGGACCTTGGTAAAAGTGGAAAGCTTTTTTGTCTGGAACAACAATCTTTTTTGCATATACCAATGGTTTTGAGGACACCTCCTCAAGAACAATTGTGGCGAGCATTGTTAGTGCCTCTAAATATGTTGTGTAAGCCACTACAACATCTTTATAGGGAGAGAAGTAGTTATGCACATCTCCTGCAGCACCTGTTTTTGTGGCTATGTAGTATAGGTGGTCGCTTGATCCGAGCTGCCTCCAGATTCTAAGAGCCTCGCCTCCAACAGCTTTTACATATGGCTCGAGGCTCGCATAATACTCGAATAGAGTTTTCTGAAAGCTGTTGCCAAGCCATGCTGATAAATCTCTTTCATCAGCCCAGCTTATTGTTTCCCAGACACTGACATCTATATAGTCCCTTGGACTATTTCTATAAGCTGCTTCGTAAGGAGATGCCACATATATATTGTCATGTTTTGCAATTTCAATTGGAAGCCACTTTAGAAACTCTAGTATCCCTGTCGATGGGTGGTGATGCTCTCCAAAAGTTTCATAATCTATGGCCACTAGTATCACATCTCCAAAGGTTTTCGAAAGCCAATATGCATATTTATCAGCTGTTAATGGATATTGATCCCAGTTCCTATCCGAGAATCTAAATCCTATATCATCGCTAAGTCTGTAGTTCCTCATTAAAATCCTTACATCGCATCCTCTAGCGCTATAGACATAGTTTGGGCTTCTCCAGCCAAGAACCCTTTCCACACCCTCAGTTAGAACAACCTTGTAGCCAAGTCTGCTCAATGTACACGCAATTTCATTGTTGTATATGAACTCAGTGTTCTCTGCAACCCTAGGTGTGACACCAAAAACCTCTTTAATCAATGTTCTGTGGAGTTCTACCTGCTCAACAAATTCATCTACAGAGAAGAGCGATGCTAAACTGTGATAATATGTTTGCTCAACAAGCTCAACAGCATCCTCTGCTACAGCCTCGCTAATAACGTCTATAACCCTTCTATCCCACTTCATTGCCTGCTCTACTAGCACACCACTTAAACTCATTGAAAATTTGAAGTCCTTCCCCATTTTCCTAACATTTCTGATGCTCTCCAAAAGTATTTTCGTGGCCTTCACATAACATCTTTCAGCAACTCTAGTGAATATACTTCTGTTTGTCTCATCATCGAATATTACATCGGAGAGATTATCCAGAGACAGTCTTTTTCTATTGCCATTAAAAAGAATGTGCTTAAGCAAATCTCTTCTCAACCTGTAAGGCTGATGCAACTCAAACATGAAGACAACGTCAACCATCTTAATCACCTCCAATTCAATATCTAGAGATTATTCGACACAAATGTAGTTGAATGATGAAATAGGTTTATTAACTTACTCCCTTCATGGCATAACAAACCCCGCTCTGTGACTAAAATGAACAGAGACGTAAACACAGAGAAAAACCCGTATTTTGTAGAAAAACTGAAGACATTTGAAATTAGGAGTAGAAGTGTCAAGGAGCTACTAAGAGATATGGCAAATACAGCATATCAGGGTAGGGCGCTGGGAGAGGTATACGAAATAATAGTTGATATGATTAGAGATCCAGATAACACCATATTTCTAGGGCTGGCAGGCTCTATGAGCACAGCTGGAATGTGGAAGATAATCAAATGGCTTGTTGAGAAAAGATATGTCGATGTTGTTGTCTCTACCGGTGCAAACATATCTGAGGATATCTACGAGGCTATGGGCTTTAGCTACTACAAAGGCTCTCCCAATGTAGATGATGCAGACCTCCTAAGGTATAAAATAGATAGGTTCTACGACGTCTTTGCAAGTGAGATTGACTATAGAAAGATGGAGAATCTCATAAAGGAGTTCATATACACCCTGCCAAAGGGATCTCAATACTCAACAGCAGAGTTTCTACACCTATTCGGCAAATACCTAAATGAGAAAGGGATAGACTGCATAGTATCAGCTGCATATAGAGCTGGCGTCCCAGTTTTCTCGCCAGCTCTAGTAGATAGTGGTTATGGGGTTGCAGCTGTTTTGGCCGTAAGGGAGAGAGGACATAATATAGTTCTCGACATGGTGAAAGACTTCAACCAAATTGTTGAGATTGGTAGAAGAGCCAAAAAGATGTCTGCTATATACATAGGTGGTGGGGTTCCAAAGGATTATGTAAATCTGGTGACCGTTATGCAAACACTTATAGATTATATGGAGAAGGGTGAGGAAACGTACAAGTCATTAGAATACGTAGTTCAAATAACCATGGACGCCCCTCAGTGGGGTGGGCTTTCAGGAGCCACTTTAGAAGAGGCTGTTAGCTGGGGTAAGGTATCGCCAAAAGCCAAGAAAAGGGTTGTATATGTTGATGCTACAATAGCTCTTCCGCTAATAGCCCAAGCCTTGTACGAGGAGGACATAGAGAGGAAAAACGCTCCGAACTTCGAATGGCTTTTCAAGAGCGTCAGCATTTCATAAACTTATATCTTGGTGTCCAAGTGAAAACATTTTTGAAACCGGTGCAGTTTTTCGATGTCAGAAAAAAGTGAGAGAAGCTTAGGCTATGAAGAGAAACTGGCAATAGTAAAGATTCTCAAGGCTTTAAACAAATTCTACAGCTTAAGGGATCTTGAACAGATATTCGATGTTCCATTTCAGAGTCTGTGGAAATATGTAAATCTGATAGGGCTGCCTAGCGAAGAGGTTGTTGAAAACATCCATACCAAGTTGGTACATCTTAAAATAGCTGATGAAATTCTGCTCAACGAGGCGAAGAAGCTTAGAGCAAGCCCCTACATGCTTGCTATAAACACTGGTTTCCTAGAACTCTATGTCCTGAAAATAGTAGAGGCTTTGAAGAATAGCGATATAGATATTGTGGTTTCGTTATCACAAGAAGCCTCGAACCTTGCAACACTATTAAGCATTGAAATTGGTGCTGATCTATGCACACCACTACCCAACGAAAATTTGAATCCTGAGTTTGTAAAGGTTATCACATACTATTCCGATATACATAAAAAAATGGAGATGTTGATATACCCAAAACACTGTATAAAGGAAGATAAGAATGTGTTTCTATCAGACTTAACTCTTACAGATTTAGACAAATTCGAAGCTATTAATGCATTTATTAAATCGCGAAATAGCAGGGTTCTAGGCATATCCACAGTCTATATATCGAAGAATGTTCTCGACAAAATATCTTCACACGACATAAAAATTGTTTATTATATAGATGTTCTATAGAGCTCAACTACGCAGAAACTATTTTATCACACTAGGTGGGTGTATTAGCAGTCTATGCTACAAAAATTTAAGTTTCCAACATATATGTGAATAGTTAACTGGGTGATATAACATGTCGAAGAAGCCTGAGAAGAAAGAAGAGAAAAAAGAGGCAAAGAAAGGCAAGAAGTAGCTACATGCTTTGAAATCATATTCAAATTCTTTTTCTTTTTTATTTGCCTTTATTGGTTCTCTTCCTGAAGCTCGATAAGCGGATCGCCAACATTTACAAAAGACCCTTTCGAAGTAAAAATCCTTCTGACAACACCTTTCCTAGGTGAAACAACTTCTATCTCCATCTTCATGGACTCTAGCACTGCTATAACATCACCTTCCTTGACATAGTCCCCCTCTTTAACAAATATGTCTACAACTTTTCCAGGAATTTCAGCTGATATAAGGAATCCGGCCGGCTTTTGAATTGTTTTGGGAGGTGTGCTAGATATTGTATAGCTTTTTCTCGCTACCTCCACTATATATTCTCTATCATCGATTCGAATCCTATAAACATTTTCTTTCTCTATTGAGACTTGTAGCTCTATCTCCTTATCCCCATCTCTCACTACTATCTTCTGCCATTGCATAATTTATCAATCCTTATTTAGGTGTTGAGGCGATAAATAAGAGTTATGCTGTCTCGGTTTGCAGTATCTATAATTTTTGAGCATGTATCTCATGTATCTCTAGAAACATTTTTAAGATTTGTTGTATATGTCAGCAATTTTATATAATGATATTTTAATAATCTAAAAATGCTGGGGCTATACGGTGAGAAGAGTGCTAGACATTGCGGTATTGCCGGATTCGCCAATATATGTTTATGGCGATTCTGCAAAAGTTGATGTGGTTTTGCATAGCGATACTACTTGTACAGAATTTGATGTGGTTTTTGAAGCGACAGCTATTTTTTCAAGAGGTGAGAAGAGAGTCTATTATGAGTCTAAGACTTTGAAGGGAGGTGCTGAGCTCTCTATACAATTCATTTTCGAAATTCCTGCTGTGGACTCGCCAGAAGCTGTTCTAAGGTTGTCGGCAAGGGCTAGAGGATGTGGTGAAGAGTCTTTTGAAAAAGTTGAGCTACCTGTATATGGAGCTGCTAAAAATCTTGTGAACCTGGTTATTGTTTGGCACAATCACCAGCCACCTAATTATCTACCCAACAAAACGTATTTTGCAGACTATCCATTCAAATGGGTTTGGTACAACCTGTTCGAGCCTTATGCTATTGGAGGGCCCTACTACATACATGCTAAAGTCTATGAAATGTTTCCAAAGGTTAAAACAACAGTTCATCTCTCTCCAAGCCTCTTGATCCAGTGGAGAGAGGCTATTGAAAAAGGATATGTTTTGGAGAGTGGGGAGAAGGTTCTGCCAGGCGATAAAAGAATTGATATGGTAAAAGAGGCTCTGGAAATATATAAGAGGCTTGCGAATCAAGGTACCATAGAGATTCTGACATCTGTCTATGCCCATACAATACTTGGCTATATCATATACAGATTTGATATGGAAGAGGTTGTTAAAGACGAACTCAGACTGGGAATAGAGATAACAAAAGAGGTTATGGATATTGAGCCACATGGTGTTTGGACACCTGAAATGGCCTGGCATAACAGGCTTGGCACAATCTATGCCGATCTAGGGATAGACTACACTGTTTTGTGTGGAAAAAGCCATTTCCCCAAGGCGATCGGGGATAAGGCAACTATATATGAGCCATACGAATTCGTTGATGGGAATGGTAAAAGAATTAGAATCCTATTTAGGGATCAGCCAATCAGTGATTTGATAGGTTTTAGAAACAATTTTGTCAATAGAGTTGAGGCTCTAAAAGCGGCTCTCGACACCATATTAAATGTTGTTAGTAGAAGGGGTTTTGTGACAATTGCTTTGGACGGGGAAAACTGGATGATATTCTCAAAGTATCCCAAGAATACATATCCCTTCTTCATAAACTTCTACAGATATGTTAGTGTGCTACAGGAAAAAGGATTTTTAAAGAGTATGACAGGCTATGAAGCTGTGAAAACTTGTGGTGAAGGTTGTAGAAAAATTGTTTACATACCAACAAATTCATGGGTAAACGGTTTTCATAAATGGGATGGGGAGTTGAACGAGCAGAAATATATGTGGTTTGAAATTGAAAAAGCATATCGCAGGCTCAGACTATATAGGTACATAGTTGGAGATTCTCAAGATATTAGAGCGGCCTACTGGGCTTTGTACCATGCTATAGATAGTGACTATTGGTGGACAGAGTTCTGGAACCCGAGGGTGATAAAGACTTGGCTTGTAGAGGTTCATAGAATACTTGATAACATCAAGTTTTCATAGCCATTATCTAATTATCATGTTTTCGATGTACACACCGCTTGGAATCTCTCTATGGGGCCACACCTTCACATTTCTAAGCGTTGCTCCATCGCCTATAACAGTGTCGTCTCCTATTACAGAGTTCTCTATTCTTACATTCTTTCCTATTTTTACATGCCTGCCAATAATGCTATGCTCAATGGTTGTTCCAGAGTCTATTCTGCATCTATCCATCACAACACTATAGTTTATTGTGACATTATTGTTGACAACAGTGTAATTGTCTATCACGCTATTCGCTAATGAAATACCTTTTCCTATCTTGACGTGCCGACCAATCAAGTTCTCCCCATCCACTTTTATCTCTCCTTTTGATATACTTTGGAGTATCTCTTTATGTAGTTCTTGGGATTCCCTGCTTTTTCCCTGAACCTTAACGCCTCGTATCAACGTTTTTGCCTCTAGCTCCTCGGGGGGTAGATGCCTAAGCATATAGAAAACTGCTGCTAGATACCTTTCAGGAGTTCCTATATCGAACCAATAGCCCGTTAGCTCATAGGCGTATACAGGTAGCCCACTCTCTATTGCAAGCGGTATTATATGCTGTCCAAAGTCCATCATACCCCTTTCTCTATACTCCACAGCCTTTGGCGATGATATAAACTCTCTAAACTCTTTTGACAGTAGATATATACCCGTATTCACATATCTGCTCGGAGCCTCTTCAACTGATCTCGGCTTCTCAACAAATCTCCTCACCCTCCAATCCTTGTCAATGTCTGCAACTCCAAACTGCCTAATGTCCCTGTCTTCCTCGATAAGCTTAACAGCTATGGTCATAAAAGCCTCTTTACTTTTATGCATAGAATAGAAGCTTTTCAAATCTATATCGAATAGCAGATCCCCTTGAGCAACAAGAACATCCTCTCTAATATCGTAGTACTCCATGATAATCCTAACACTATCAGCATTACCAACACTATCCTCATTAGGCTGATACCTAATCCTAACATCGGGAAAACCATACTTAAGCCTAATCTTCAGACCCTCCCCAAAGTAATCATAGACCTCCTTATAATTGAAATACCCGCTCACACCCATGTAGAACTCCGTAACACCCTGACTAGCAAGCTTAACAATAACAAACTCTATCAAAGGCCTGTTAAGAAATCTAACAACAGCTTTCGAAGTCTCAACGGTTAACGGATACAGCCTGGTACCCAAACCACCAAGAGGAAAAATAGCCTTTCTAAGCATACACCCACCAAACATAATATGTTCTAACAAAAATAATAAACATTTGCGTCAAAAAATGTAAAATGCGATTGATGCAAATTAAAACTGGACATAACACCAAATAACACTACCCCAAAGGATCAGACTCGGGTTCTCACATCACAAATCCGACGCGGACCTCTCATCATCGAAGTGATATTATGCAGCAAAAAGTAAAAAGCTTGCATAAAAAAGACAAAGATCAGTTCTACAGCACAACTATGAAAGTCTCCAGCCTATAAAGTAGGATTGTTCCACAATAATATCGTGAGGAAAATTTTGTATGCAGTTGTCTTACTGCTTTTCTTCTCTGGCCTGCCACTAACTAGGCTTTGTGTGAAGCCTTCTTGGCTTTGGCTATAGAGCCTAGGTTAAGCCTTTTACCATTTTTGAATACTATATATTCTCCAGCCTCTGCAACCTCTTCTAGAAGTTTTTCAACAATGTTCTCTATGTTGATTTCATCGTATAGAGATCTATAGCCTGCAATAAGACCTGCCACAACTGTGCCGGCCCTTGCATTGTCTTTGAGCATGTCGGTGTCCATTACCACAATGTCCACGGGTTTGTTCATGTATATGGGTCTTAGGCGCTTGGCTATCTCCAGTTCTAGAAGCTGCTTCTCTTTGATGTCCCCTATCCTGTCCACAACAACGAGTATGTCTATGTCTCTACTCTTTAAAGGGTTGTAGATACTGCTACCAAAAATGATGACAGCCTTCATCTTCTTGCCGAAAACATTCAAAACATCTCTAACTCTGGATAACACCTCTTCGTCTAAGATACTCTTTCACCACATCCAAAGCTTTTCTAGCCAGCTCAACACCCTTCAAAGCTGTCTCCATGTCTATGACATCCTCAGGTCCCAGAACATTTCCTCTTAGAACAAATGGATATCTAGACCTCGTATAATACTCTGTTAAAAACTCGAGAGCTTCGACAATCACGTTGTACCCCTCCACCCACTCTTTCTCAAAAGCCTCAACAAAAATGCCTACAAGCTCGGGGCCATGATTATAAACAACCTTCTTTCTTGTTTCAAGCATCGCTTTAACAGCTTTTTCAACACTTTGCTGCGCATAGAAAACGGCTTGGGGATAGTCATTAAATCTAAGAGCTCTCTCAGCCCTTTCAAGATCTTTCACAGCTTCCTCAAAATACTTTCTAGCGAATTTCTCAAATAGGCTCATAGCCTTTTCAATTCCCTTACAAACTCTTGTCAGCTATAAAAGCTTACAACACTCTTTGTACAATTCAGACAACTCTAAACAATTTTAGTAACAATAAGAATAGAAACTCGGAAACATAGTAACAGAACTAGCTGATGGGTATGACTCGGTTATTGTGTTTGAGAACTTGAAGAATGTTAGAGAGAATGCTAAGAAGAGCAGAAGCTTCAACAAGAGGGTGCCCCTCTGGTTCTACAGGAGAATACAATTCGCATTTAGAGTATAAGGCTCTTGAGAAAGGTTTAGAGGCAGTTCATGCAAGCCCTAGGAAAACCTCATCGAGATGTCCAAGATGTAGAAGCAGCTAATTGAAGCTGAACACAGAATTCTGAAGTGCAAGAAGTGTGGCTTCATAGGAGACAGAGACGTTATAGCATGCATAAACCTATTCACTAGATACTCAAGATGTGGGGTGCCCCTGAACGCCCCCAAGCCCGATGCAACCCCAAGAAGGGATGCAGGGGGACAAAAATGAGGGGATGACACCAATTAACATCAACCCATATTAGACCTGAACCCCACGCTCATCTCTGCTGTTCTATTGCACTCTTTATCTCTTCGAGGTTCAATATCTCGTTGAATATATCCCTTAGAATGGCGGCTTTCTCTTTTAGCTCTCTCCTTACATATAGCCTGATTAGCACTGCGAACCTTGGTATGTTGAACCATGTGAAGTCGAATATGCTTTTCTTTGTTATTTGCCCTCCTTCAAACATGACCATTACGTCTTCTGATCCGAGCATCGGATTTAGAGATAGCTTGGGTGTGTCTATAAAGAAGTGTTTGTTCTTCTCTATTTCTATGCCTCTGCCCCTCGCCTTCTCCTCTAATATCGTCTCTATAACGCTCTTTCCCTTGTCCATGTTTTCCACAAGTTCCACGGCATTCTTAGTGTTTGACAGGGGTATTCTATGCTCTGCTACTACTTTGTATGGGATTTTCCTTGAGAGGAAGTCCCTCACCTCTTCTAGACTGAATACAGCTGGGTTATACAGAATGCTCTCGTCGTTTAGTTTTATGTATTCGCTAACATCTTTTATAGCGCCGTCAAAGTCTATTATCTTTCTATCCTGGATAATTTGCATGATGTTCCCTAGAAACCTGTTTGCAGCTCTAACGGTTTTGTGGTAGTAGACTGTGGAAAACATGTATACTCTTGTAAGCATTAGAAGCTCGACGGCGTCAAGAGCTCTATAGTCTATTACCACATCGTCTCCTCGGATACCCAGGTAATAGGATATTCTTTGCCAGTCTATGTTCCCACCATATCTAGCGCCAGTGTAGTAGGAGTCCCTCAGGAGATAGTCTATGATATCTGCACTATATGCACCCTTCAACATGTAGAACAAAGCCTTTTCAGAGCCAGCATCATATATGCTCTCTTTAAAGGGCCAGCAATCCCTATTCTCACATTTCAACGCTGTTGCAACATCGCTTAGCTTGTATCCATACTCAGAAGCAATTCTCTCTATAGCCGATGCTACCTGCGACTCCTGCAGAACTATCTTCGCTCCCATATCCTCATGCGTCACTCCTCTAGAGAATAAGACGAACTCTTCGAAAGAATGGCTGTAGGGGCCATGCCCAATGTCGTGCAATATTGCTAGAAGCCTCATCATAACAATGTACCTCTTCAAATCGCTTCGACCAACTCTATACTTTCTCATAACATCTCTAACGAGAGCCTCAATAACATGTGCCACCCCAAGACTGTGGCTAAACCTTGTATGGGTTGCACCAGGGTAGACAAAATCGGCAACTGAAAGCTGTTTTATCTTCCTAAGCCTTTGATATGCAAAGACATCGATAATGCTAAGCTCGTGCTCGTAAATCCTTATATATCCGTGTACAGGGTCTTTAACTATCTTATATTTTCCGAGATCCATGTGCATGTACACATACCTTCAACGCCAATGCCACGCTAGATTTTGCGTTAAAGCAATTAATACACTTATATGAAGAACCCTAAAAATAATGCAATATTGCATCGTTAAGTGCTTTGGGTTTTTGCATAATGTATGTAAAGTGTTTGACAGTCTCTGGTAGGGGTCGCCACAAATTATATCTATTCTATGCTGTAGACGTTGTTCGTGAGATCTATGCTAACATGAATCAAGGTAGCAGAATTGCTAAGCAGCTTTCTGTAGTATTTAATTAATTCTTCAACTTCTTCCGCAGTTGGGAAAGGCAAAAATGTAATTGTGCTTCCATCTCCTGCTACAACAAATCGTGAAATGTTTAGTATCATCTTCTCTACCTCTCTATAATCCTCTAACACATTGTCCCAGCCATTCAACGGCTTTAAACATGTTAAGACCGCTCTATCACCCGAAATTTTGCTAACTACGCATTCTACTTCATAGCCTATTTGACTTGCTGAAACAACATCTTCTGGAGATGGTATTGGAATGGGCACTGGGTGGGTGTGCAAAAATATTCTACCTCTACACACATCTTTGTATTGCTTGTAGAGTCTGCTACTTGGTATCATCCCCTCTGCAAATCTTCCAATGTATATCAGCGACCCATTATTGCAAAGTGTATAGGCGTCCTCAGCTAGGGCTTCATATGATATGGGCTTCAGTTTGATATCGTCATATACAAACTTTATTGCTTCATCCATATACATGTCAATGGCCTTTCTAACTATAGAGCTACTCACAAAAGGTATTTCACTAAAGTTAACTATAGAGGGGGCCTCATAGGCTGTCGAAGCCATTACTCCGATGAGCTCGTGGTCTATGATTTCATGTTTCATTTTAAATAAACCTGTAGTATTTCCACACAACCTTTCTGTTGTAAGAGTTAAAAAGTTTTTATAGTACTTAACTTGAGCAATACCAAAAGAATTCGTTTGGAACATCTAAATACTGTTCAATAATAGCTAGTTGAGAATCAGAAGCGCCAGCCGTCATCACAATGGTGTTCAGATGGGGTTTTAGACACATCACTATCCAAATATCTGGGTTTCTAACCTCTGTTCCAACATTTAATTTGCACAGTTTATAAAAAACGAGTTGATTGCTATACCACTGTTTTAAATTTCGACAATGTTTTTGCACACACTCTTTAGTTTCTCTAGTAATGCATCTACATTCTGAAGCTCCAATTTATATGTGTACAAATATCTTTTTGTTCTAGCCTTAATCTTGGCAATATTCTTCTTGGGTATTCTCTTAACTCTGCATTCCTCAGCTCTCTTCGCTATCTCCAAAAACTCTTGTTCGTTTGCTACGAATATAGGCATCTCCAATTCACCAATTTAAGATAGCTAGTATAGCTTAAGACCGTTTCTTTTTAGGCGAGGATAATGGTTTATAAGTTTATCACCTTCTATTGCTGGTTGAGGATTCACAAGTCGTGGCTACCCTAGATTGTGATCAGTTTTGATTGTATTGGTTGTAGCGCTGAATTAAGGTTTTAAGAAAGCTTTTATGGCTGGGCATTGATTTGAGTGTTGTGCGGTGATCTCATGCTTAATCAATATCTCGACTGGTATAACATGGTTGAAGAAGTTTTGAAGAGTGATGTTGTCAACGCTAAAGAGTATAGAGATGTGAAAAGAGTTGTCGTTGTTGGCATGGGTGGAAGTGGCATAGTGGGAGACTTTCTTAGTGTTATAGCACAAAACTATTCAAACATCCCACTAATCACATTTAAGGATTTCTATGTGCCGAAAGGTTTCGTCGATAGCAACACATTTGTGTTATCGATAAGCTACTCTGGCAATACCCTAGAAACTGTTGCTGCAACACTGCAGTTGCTGAAGAGGGGGATCCCAGTAGGTGTTGTTGCATCAGGTGGCGAGCTTGTGGATATTGCGAGAAGGTTTGGCTTGCCCTACGTCGTTGTGAGATCTGGGCTTGCTCCACGGTCGGCTATGCCCCTCATGTTGGTGGCCTCCATCAAGCTTCTCAACTCTTGTGGAATGGAGGTTGTGCCACAGGATACCTTAAGATCTTCTATAAGCATTTTGAGAGATACTGACCATGCAAAGAAGATTGGAGATGAGCTTGCAGACTTTTTGGAGAACTCCAAAATGCCTTTGATTGTAGCTACAAGCAAATATTCTTCACTCGCCATAAGATTTAAGAATGAGCTTAATGAAAATGCGAAGATGCCTGTAAAAATTGAGATAATACCTGAGCTGTTTCACAATGATATAGTTGGTTGGGAGAGGTTCCACGCAGATGATAAAGCAATAGTTATAGACTCTGATGTAGAGTACGAGAAAATGCTACTTAACTTCTATGCCGACTACCTAAAGGATATTGGATTCACGATATATTACCTCAAACTTAGTGGAAACATTATTGAGAGACTCCTCTTCGGCTCTCTTGTAGCAGGTATAGCAAGTGTTAGAATTGCAGAGAAGCTTGGCTTTGACCCTCTACAAACAAGAAGTATAGTCAAATACAAGGAGTTCCTCAAGAAATATCGAGAAGATATACTAAAAAATATTTTAGGGTAGGGCTATAGCAAACTTAGGTTATATAATAATAAGGTCTTTTCTCCCCCTCTTTTCCGCCCTCCTCTCTTTGTTGAGCAAAGCTTTTTAGTACAAGCTCTACTTCCTTCTCCACACCCCTGCCTTTTGCTTCAAGATCTCTTGTATCTACCCCAAGACCCCACACACCATTTAGCAAGTCTATAATTAGCTTGGCGGCTGTGTAATCTACGTAATTTAGCTCAACAATACTTCTCCAAGTCTCTCCAAGCACACAAGCACCGTCAATTCCAAACACCTTTGCCCACCCCACAATTATTCCATTCAATCCACTTATAACCCCCTCGTTAAGTGCCACTGCACCCTTCTCAATATATTTCTTTGCAACCTTCTCATTACTTCCAACAATAAACACCTTCCTATCGGTGACAACAACATCAGACACAAAGGCTGCTGCAGCTATAACCTCTACAACATTGTATTTCTTAAGCCTATTGAGAATATAGTAGCTTAGCATATGCTGTTCAGAATCATTAACGGGCTGGGAATCTCCCGTAACAACGAATATCCCGAGATCGCCCACTCTAGAGACATATATTAGAACCTTATTGATATCGCCAACACCACTAGAATTGACAATTAGTTGTGCAGGGAAGCTGGTTCCATAGATAGATGCGAAAAGCTTTGCATCTAGAGAATTTATCAACTGTGTTGCAACAGTTTTTCCGACCAGACCCATACCAGGAAAGCCAACAACTACTATACTCTTCTTAAAATCTATGTTGTTTTGATATTTAATAAATTTCCACATGAACCAACCCCCAACACAAGATAGATTGCATCGCCAAAGGCTATAGCGGTTCTCAGTTAATTAATTTTTAGGATACTATAGGATACTATGAAAATAGGTGAAGAAAAGCATATAAACCTAGAGCAATATTTGTGAGCATTAGGGCCCGTAGCTCAGCCAGGTAGAGCGCCCGGCTCATAACCGGGTGGTCCGGGGTTCAAATCCCCGCGGGCCCATATTCAAATAGTTTTGCGGATCACACCACTACTGCATCTGTAGTGTAGCTGCAATGAGAATCGCCATAACGGATATTAAGTACATTGTTGCTATAATGCTTTCGGTGCCACTCATAGCATTGTATTTTCTATCCATGGCAATTCCAATAAAATTTGAAAGCAGTTTCATTGATAATCCAAGGACCGTTGCTGTAGCAACTTTTTACACAACGTTGGTATTGTTAATCGTTAGAGAATTTGTAGACAACACGAAAATAAGGGATATGCTCAGCATTTTAGTGATTTCTATTGCGAGTTTGTACTCTTATATAGCTGGACTATATTTCGAATTGAATTATCTAGCAACACAAAAACATGTTGTAATACCACCATCTTTTGTATATATACCATGTTCTGATCCAAGCCGATGCAATAGCTATGCAGCACTAAGCATAAGCATACCGCTAACCATAGAATTTATATTGCTAATATATGGAATAGTAGGCTTATCCAAGAGCCTATCATCGCATCATGCAGACGCTCTCCAAGAACCTACAACTACATGATCTTTGCCCCTCCAATCAGCCGTAAACAAGTATTTTTCGATCTTATTATATTCGACCGGTATAAAATATAGCATAGAAAATTTTAGCATGTCTATGATTTGCTATCGCAATATTGGCAGGTATGACCAAATATATTTGTGAAGTCTATTACTGGTTTCAGCCCCATGCTATGAAGCGCTAAAGTGGTTAGTGGAAGTATCCTATACGAGTTCTCTACTATCACAGAATCTGTCGATGCAATAACGCTGTTTACAGCCATTGACACGGTTTTTGAGTCTGGTGTGGGAGATAGTATGAAAGTTACCCTAGCTTCTTGAGAAACCTTGCGTAAGGTATTTGAAAATTCTCTCACATCATCTAGACTGTGACTAACATTTTTATCAGCAACAACAATTATTTCTGCAAAAACATTTCTATAGCTTGCCAGTATATTGGCAATTGTATTGAATACCCTATCCAATAGCTCTCTTTCGCTATCCCTTATTTTGGATCCTCTCAAATCCCTAACAAGACAGTCGTCACACAAGTATACATCCTCTGATTTAATCATTGTTAAAATGGTTAGTATTATATTGTAGAAGTCTATTACGAGAACATTGTTACCCAAATTCTCTTTGCTTGGACAGAAAAGCTTTCTAGCAGTCTCATGAACATATTTAGAGCTGTGAACGCATCTGAAGAGCAATAGCCTCTCATACTCGTTTAGCAGATAGTGTTGAGAAACAATGTTCAAAGCTTGCGATAGAGAATATCCTCTAGAAAGTAGGAACCTATAATCATGTGCCGCATCAAATATTGTGCTCATTCTTATCCTTTTCCCACTGTCTACAGCCATGTCCAGATCCCATTAAAATATGGAATCGCTCTAATGATGCACAACTTTAATAACTTCAATAAACTACAAATACTTTTGTGTTTATGCTATGCTATATGAAAAAGAAGAGAGCGATGTGAATATAAGCGAGGATGAGCTCTTAGAAATAGAGAAGGAGTTAGAGGAGCTGGAAAAGGGTAAAGCTAGTAGGAAAGGAGTTGGAGCAGAGGTAAGAAGAGAGACAAAGACTGTGGGTATAACAAGGGTTTCAACAGGTGTTTCCGAGCTTGACAGAGCTTTGGAGGGCGGCATCCCGAAGGGGTCTTGGGTTGCTATAACAGGGGAACCTGGAACCGGAAAGTCTATTCTCTGTATGCACTTTGCTTGGGCAGGGATACTGGCTGGGGACCCAGTTGTCTATGTGACTACAGAGGCTGAGTTCAGAGATGTTGTTAGGCAGGCTAAGATGTTTGGTATGGACTTTGAGAGCTATAGGATATATGATATCTCCAGCTCTAAAGAACCTTCTGAAACGCCGAATATAGTTGTTATCGACATATTTGGCTTGCTCAAAATAGCTAGGCAGATGAGCGAGGCTATACCAACAGATGCTGAGAGTGCTAGGAAGAGAAGGTTTGCAGCTCTAGACATACAAACACTTGTAACGGCTATTCAAGAGGCCTACAAAATACTCGGTGTTTTGAAAGAGGGTGGAAAAACGCCTGCTAGACATGTTAGACTAGTTATAGATTCTATGAGCGCCTTCTGGGCAGATAAACCAGCTATGGCTAGGAGATATAGCTACGATCTTAAAATATCTACTCACAGAGAAAATGTGACAGCTTATCTGGTAAGCCAATACGCAATGACGACAAAGTCTACATTTGGCTTTGGCTTAGAGCATATAGCCGATGGCGTATTTCACTTATGGATGGATGATGTGGAAAGCTCGAAAGAGGTTAGAAGATACATGATAATAAAGAAGATGAGAATGACAAACCATGCAAAAAACGCATTCAAAGTAGACATAGTACCTGGAAAGGGATTCACAATAACGCCTTTAACTGAATAGAGCATGAAACAATCAATTGTTGGCTAGTGGTTTTGTACCCTCAAAACCCTGTCTATCTTCATGATTATCTTATCCACAAGCTCTTCAATATTGTTTGAAAATGTGTATAGTCCGTGGGGCACATAGTCTAGGTAATCACATTTCCAGTAGGGCTCCAGAACATGTTGTGCATTTACAATTTTCGCATATATAGACCTAGACCCTTGATATATTCCAATTATCACATGCGATCCCCTGACTTCTCCAAGGAAGAGGAGACAGTTATACTCTTTTTCTATTAGATAAACTTTCTCAAGCCCTTTTTGCTTGAGCAGATCTTTTATATGATTTGCATCTAGCAATTGCATCACTTTATACATTATCGAAATTGTGGGTAGCTTTTTATATCCTTATCTTTGATTTTGTCAAGATGTGATGTATTGATGCTTGATGGATTAGCGCTAAGGTATTATAGGTTTTTGAGGATTCCAACATCTATTGCAAGTAGATATTATGTAGCCTGTCTAGTTTTTCTTGCACTACTTGTAATAGCTGATGTCTACCCCTCTATAATTAGTCGCTCAATTAATTTAGAGTTTATTTCTATGATAATAACCCTCCACATTGTTTCAATCGCTATGTTGGCTACTTCGATGAAAGTTATGGTTAGATATATGAAGCTAAGACAGATAGTAAATGCTATGGTTATAACAACTGGTTTTGGCATACCCCTCGAATTCATCTCTTCATATATCAGGCTCTATGGAATATCATATGCTGTTACACCATTGATTGGTACAATCGCTTTTGTACACCTCGCTGGACTAGTTAATGGCATAGTATATACAACGGTTGTGCCTTTAGCTATAGAGACGATATTTTCTTATGTAAATAGGGAGAATCTAAAACTTCTGTTGCTGAGATATTCCCTAGCTGCTCTGATGCAGCTTGCCTCACTCACGGTTATAAGATCTTTGAAGAGGCGTAGAGGCTATGATGTGCTTAGAATAGCTAATGCATGGTTAAAATTTATGCTTTCTGGAGATGGAAGTGATTTGGAAGAGGCTCTTGATGATATTGGCGTGGAGTTCGATGCGCAAACAAAGGTGTTATTGTTTGATAGAGGGTCTGATGTTATAGCCCTAGTTACACCAACGATTCACTTTGGTCCCTATAGAACTATTGGAAGCACGCTTCTACCCTACGATATAGAGTCGGCGCTAGAGGGTAGAGGGTTCAAGGTTTTTGTATTCCATGGCGCAGGCTCCCATGAGTTGGATCTGACTAAGAGGTCTTATGGAACAGCGTTAGCTTCTGAGCTTTCTCTAAGATTGTCGAAAGATTGTAGGGATCTGTCAACAGAGTTTGCATATGAGCCATTCCGTGTTTTCAACGGTTTTCGCGAGGCAATGGTTCTGCAAACTGATACAACAGCAATGTTGATAATAACACCTGTTGCAGTGGGAGGCGATGATATGCCCTATGAGCTTCAGCCAATTGCTGAAGATGTTGCTAGATTGTATGGTTTTAGAGATGCTGTTATTGTTGATGCTCATAATGTAGAGGGTAAGAGGGATATCAATGTCTCATCTTTCAATTCACTAATAAAAGCCGGTATCTCAAAGAGAAGCAATATTTGTAAAGAGCTTTTAGTTGGCTATGGGGAATCGCGCATAAGGGATTACGTTAGGGGTGTGTGCAGGAACAAGGTGAAGGCGCTGACAATAAAATGTAATGGAAACTTGTACTCTATTGTATATCTCTATGGAAACAATGCCAAAGTAGGTGTTAGAGAGAATCTAAGAAAGATGATCTTAGAAAAGGGATACAAAGATGCTGAGATTGTAACCCTCGATGATCATAGCTGTGCTGGTATCACATTCGATGTCCCCTATCACAGCATCGACATTAGTAATGCACTCATAGAGTCTGCAAAAAGGGCTTTAGAGTCTTCTCTAAACGATTTAAAGCCTGCTTCATGTAAATACACAAAATATGTATTCAAAGTTAGGGTTGCAGGTAATAAAATCTTCGAGTTGCTAGATGTTGCAACGGATATTGGCTCATCTATTCTGAGGTATCTAAAAATATCACTACCTATGCTATACTCCTTGTGGCTAGTAGCCACAGTTCTAATATTTTTGCATGGCTAGCAATAGTCGTTGCTACAGAGAAGCAATTCAATGTCTAAGTATGTGAGACCTTATATAAATTCTAATTTGTTAAGCCATACTACCGAGGTTAAGATTATGAGTATAACTGTAGAAAGTATTGCTCCAAATATTGGTCAAACCGTAACAGATGTATATGGAAGAAAACTTGGTGTTTTGGTTAGTGTTTACAGCGATTTTGATGGCAAGGTAACAGCTGTTGAGATAATGACAAACGATATGGTGTATGAAACACTGCCAGCTGAGAGACTAGAACATGGGATAGACGGCTTGAAGGTGCTTCCAGAGTGGCTTGTTGAGGCAAAAAAAGTTGAGCGAAAACTTGATGTGATTAAAAAGAGATTCAAGGCCATGGAGGAACTATATAAAAAGAATCAGATAGCTGCACATGCTTATAAGGAACTTAAAGAGAAATTCGCTAAAGAGATTGAGCGTATCAAGATAGAAACCAAAGGTGTTAAAGAGTTATTGCGCAAAAGAATAAATGAGTTGGAAAACTTTATAATCCACATAGAAAAGGCTATGACACATCTAATGGTTAGCTACACAGCGGGAGAGATACCAGAAAACGGCTTTAAGGTTTCAGCTGATTTCATGAGATTTGCTAGACAGGCTGCCGTAGATGAGAGAAAAGATTTGGACAAGCACATTGGTTTAATCGAGAAACTAGAGCAGGAACTAGCCTCCACAGTATCTGGATTAGAAGAACAGCAAACAATTGCAACACCTGCTCAAAACATTGCAACACAAGTATCTGCCACAACACCAATAGCAGTAAAGGTTGTGAGTAGCTAATATAATAACCAGTGATTTTCATGGCTGTACCAGCTGGAATAATAGACCATTTTACTAAGATTATCGGCATCTCATCACGTCGTGACCCCCAAAAAGGGGCTTTGGTATATATAGTTTCGTCTCTAAATGAGTTGAAATTAAAGTTAGAGGAGATCAAGAAGAGACTTAAAGATAGAGATGATGAGTTGCTAACAAATGCTGTCAAAGCATTGAACATGAATGACAGGGAAAGAGCCTCGATATACGCTGCGGAGATAGCTGAAGTTAGAAGACTTATGAAATTTGTTCAGATAGCCCTGCTGGCCATAGAAAGGCTGCTAGAACGTATGAAGACTATGAACATAGTTAACGATGTCAGGGTTCTGTCAACAACTCTAGGTGTTTTAAACGAACTTAAGACAATGTTCTCTAACACAATGCCAGAACTGGCCTCTACACTCGATACCATTGTAACTAACGTGAATGCCATTGTTGCCCAGACCCAAACACCAGAATTCAATGTTAGTGTAACCACGAGAACCAAAGAGGTTGAGGAGATACTAAAAGAGATAGAGAAGCAAGCCGAAGAGAAGATGAGAAGCACGCTAGCTCCTATACCAGTACAGCTAGAGAATGTTATTAATCAAATGGCAGGCCAGGAGATTATGAAACATTCAGAATTGATAGAGAGGGGATCTACAGCCACCGCGATGGTGCCAACATCATTTACATACCAAAGACAAGTACCGGTACATGGCATCGATAGTGGAATAGAATATCAGATATACAATTACATAGTCTCGCACAGAGGCATGATAAGAGTAGATGAATGTGCACGTATTTTTGGTATTTCAAAGGACGATGTTATAGCCATTTTGAAACGCCTAGAACAAAAAGGTTTGATAAAAGTGGTTATGTAACCTCATCATTTTTCTCACTACAAATTCAGGTTGATCGATATGAGTGGAGGGCGTGAGTATTTAGAGGCACTGGCCAGAAAATATGTCCATGAAGCTATGATGAATGAGAAGGTTGGAAATAAAATAGATGCTGCGAAGAACTATAAGAAGGCTGCTGAAATAATAATGATGATAATAAACAACTATAAAAACGATCCGATGATACATATATACAAGAGCTTGGCCGAAAGCTACATTAATAAGGCGAAGGAGCTAGAAGAAGAGTCAAAGGTTTCTGTATCAATAGGTGGTGAAAAAGAGGAGACAGATGAGGATGTTGTAAAAGACTATGTACTGATAGAAAAACCCTCTGTTAAATTCGAGGATGTTATAGGATTGGATTCGGCTAAGCAAGCTATAATAGACTCTATTGTTTATCCAACAAAGAGACCAGACCTATTCCCTCTTGGCTGGCCTCGAAATATACTCCTATATGGTCCGCCAGGCTGTGGAAAAACATTGTTGGCAGCTGCTGTAGCCAATGAAATAGATGGGGTGTTCATGCAAATTGATGCGGCTAATCTAATGTCTAAGTGGTTGGGTGAGGCTGAGAAAAGAGTTGCTGCAATATTCAGATACGCCAGAAAGGTTGGAACGTCAAAACCTGTTATAATATTCGTAGACGAGGCCGACAGCCTTCTTGGAGTCTACGAGAATGAGATTGGTGGTGAGGCTAGGGTTAGAAACCAGTTTCTAAAGGAACTAGATGGCTTAGGGGATAAAGGCAAAAAATATTTCATATATGTGATTGCTGCAACCAACAAGCCATGGAAGCTTGATATAGGCTTTTTGAGGAGATTCCAAAGAAGGATATATATACCACCTCCAAATAAAGAGGCTAGGAAGAGTCTATTCGAGTACTATACCAAGTTCTTCAAACTTGCTCCAGATGTAAACCTCGACCAGCTAGCAGAAAAGACGGAGGGCTACTCAGCTAGCGATATAAGAGACATTGTTTTAGAGGCTTATCTCAGAACTGTAAGAGAATTGTTTAGATCTAACAACATAAATGACAATCCAAGGCCCATAACAATGCAAGACTTTATAGAGGTTATTCAGCATAGAAAACCCAGCATCTCACCAGAGATGCTAAAACTCTATGAGGAGTGGGGTAAGAACTTTGGTGCCGTAGCTTAGACATCAATAAACTATAAATTGTTTACTATTGATAACAGTTCATTAGAATTTCATGCACTAGCTCTTTATCTCTATATACTCAAGTAGCTCTGGAACATATTTAAGCACATCATCGATTGTAACTATTCCCATAACCCTCCCAGCATTGTTAACAACTGGTATATGACCGTGTCCTGTACCTATCATGAGGTTTATAACATCTTTGAGAGGTGTATTGGGCTCTACAACGGTGACAGGTCTAGAGAGTATCTGGGTGATTTTGGTTGATTTGGGGTCTAACCCCTTGGCAAAGACTTTTATCACAATATCTTTTGCTGTTACAACGCCGAAAACAACATCATTTTCATCAACAACTATTAGCGAGGCAATGTTGTATCTCTCCATCACCTTTATCGCGTCATATACCGTTGCATCTACTTTTACACAAATTGGGTTGGGCACCATTATGTCAGATGCTCTAAGCATTTTTTCAGCACCTCTCTAGCATTTTCATTTACAACCATTTTAACTATTTTGCTTCTGCCCGGTATTTTTGCTTTCAGTTCATCTAGGTCAATAGATTTTACAATCACATCTAGACCATTCTTTTTCAATTCAGTAGCAAGCTTCTCAATAATCTCCTCAATTTTTAGATCTCCTGGCTGCAAAACCATGTACCAAATACCCTTTTTCGAAACTGTGGCCTCAGAGCCGACAATGATCCTAGCCACGCATTGGTCTTCACTAGTTTCTGAAACCTCCATTCCAATGGCTATTCTAAGCTCCACATTGTCTATGAAATTCTTTTTACCATATACCATGAATCCTCCACGTGGAAGATATTCGCCGGATGGTGGTGATAAAGACACTTGAGAGCCTAGAACCCAAAAAACATTAATTGTGTGAAGACCGAGCTTCCATGCTTTACTATAGGATGCTGCCAAAACAGCTGCCTCTCTTAGAGTCTCTTCATCGACTTGCCTATTATCAGTTTTGATTATTACTGTGCTACCACCATGGATATCAGCATGCATCACAATGTCGTCATCTCTCAGAAGCTTTTTAATGAGATATATATTTTGGCTTGCATCTCTTCCACCCAGGATTAGAAAACCGGATGGTGTTATTGTCCAATGGAATTTTTCAAACCATTCCCTCCTTCTAGAAATTGAGAGCCTTACACTCTTCTCTTCAACACTAGTTTCTTCGCTTAGCCTCTTAATCTCCTCTTCTATTCTCTTCATTTCTGCAACTGTCCTTTCTATACCTTCAGATACGTCACTTAACATCTTTCTATACTCATTGTATATTAAAACCAATGATTTTCTTACATTCAACTCGATGCGAATCCCACCAATATCTATATAGTATAGTCCCTTGCTCTGATCATATCCAGCAATTCTATTGCTACATCTACTTATATGCTCCCAACCATACTGTTTAACAACTGTTTGAGCACATTGATGCAAATTCTCTATCTCTGGGTAATTCTCCTCAATAGCCGACACAATTTTGCTGATAAGATCTTTCTTATTTTCATATGTCTTCAGAGTCGATTCCATATCTTGTAATGTGTGCTTCAGTTTCTCAATTCTGTCGATAATCGGCTTTATTCTAGAATTTTTAACAAGATCTTCAATACCATATGCAAAGAACTTGTTGATTACGTCATTAAAACTTTGGCTTGTTTCAACTTTATATGTATTACCAACTGTAAACTGGGGTGGTATAAAGGGGTAGAATCCTAGTGGAATGTTATTTGCATATACTATACAAGGAGCTGGCCTCTTTGTAACTTGATCAACAATATTTTTTATATTATCAATAACACATTTTATGATGTCTTCAATCGATTCATTTTTATTCATACCCTTCTCGCATAAAAAAGCACCTGCCTCAACCACTTCTGGGGGAAACCCAAACGTTTTTATTATATAGGAAACAATATTCTGTTTTTTCTCATCAGATCTTCTTATCCCTTCTAGAACTTTCGTAATTTCTATGTCGTCTTGCCATTGTTTTGGCGGAAACACATATTTTGATTTTGGTGCTATGACCCTATCCTTCATTTTCCTATATTCCAATGCTATGACTACATTGTAATCAGGATCCGTAAGGACGATTGTGCCTCGCGGTAGTAGTTCTATAATAAGTCTTTTCTCCTTATCTCCGCACACAATTTTCATAACAACTATTCTTTCTCTGTCATACTGATCTACTGAAGCTATTTTGCAATCTCTTATGTGTGATCTCCAAAGGCTGGTCAAATTCTTTGAATGGTCTATATCTATCTTCGAATCAGATAAAGATATTCTCTTGCCTGGCTCAATAACTAAATAATGTGGTCTTATCTCGCCCCCTTTTCTGAGCTTTAAAATGGCTAAGTTCTTTGAGTATATGTACACGTTGTCTATATAGGAATTCTCGACATGACTTTTCTGTTCATTAATCCATACACTTATATCTAGCCAGCTCATAGAATTTTTCTGGCGTTTTTGCAATGACACAACATCCTGTTGAGGCATTTCCACTTCGCCTGAAGATACTGCTCATCAGGGGTCTTTACGGCCTGGTAACATCCGCTATTGTAACTATCTTCTCATTGCATGCATATTACGAGTCTGTCCTAACAGGTTTATTAGGTTCTATTGCCCCATACTTTACATGGACCTTAATAATACTTTTGTATATACCAACCATAGCGATTGTTAAAGCACTTGGAGTAACTAAGAGATTTGAACTTTATTTGAGAGGTTTTTCAGTGTATTTCGTCATCTTCATACTTACAAATATTGTTATTGCCAGCTAAGACCCTAGCTTCGTATATAGGAGAGAATTCTGCTACAATAGCTATGTAGTCTTTTGGCAAAACAATATTTCCACTATCATCGATAGGAAATGCGTAGGGCAACTCTATCTCCAGCTCCATGTCATGTGCAAGCTTCTTGCTTATCTTCAAGCCAAACACATACTTTATCTCCTCAAGCCTCCTCCCATTCTCTATAAGCTTAACAACATAGGCGGCTCCAGCAATGGTATACTGATGCTTTCCAATGTTTCTAGCCTTGGCTAGCAAAAGTTTTGAGGTGATTAACTTTTTTGTTCTTCCAGCTGGCGGATGAGAGCCCATTATACCCCCTATAACCACATATTCACTACTCTTTAGATCGCTAGTAGTAAGAGGTTCTTCTGCAGCAGGATCCAAAACAACAACATTTGTATTGTTACTCAGCAACACCGTTGCCGATTCTCTATACACTTTTCCAAGTGGTTTTAGCAACTGTGCATCTCTATCACTTTTTACATTAGTGAAAATGACTCTACCTCTGAAGAGATTCGACACAAACTCATATTCTTTAAAAAGCCACCTATTTACACAAGGTTCTAGATGCTCTACCACAATCTGCATTGTCTACATACCAACATTCTTATAAAGCTTACAAACAAAAATTTTTAAATTGCGATCAAAGCGAAATAGAGTTAGAGTGGGATGAATCTGAATGGCAACAGCACAGCAAAAACCTTCGATAACCCCCATGAAGCTACTAAGAGGATCTATGAATAAAACGGTGCTTGTGAAGGTTAAGGAAAATACAGAATTCGTTGGAAAACTAGTTATGACAGATCCAACAATGAATGTTGTGCTAGAGGATGCAACAGAGTATAAAGATGGTGGGGAGGAAGTTGTGGCAAAATATGGTAGAATATTGATTAGGGGAAGCCAAATTCTATACATATGTGTTGACTATACCGAAGCAAAGCTTAGACAAGCAACATCGTCGTGAGGGTACTATGAAAAGTTATAGAAAAACAGGGAAAAGTTTAAGACTACCTAATTCATGTCCAATAAACTTCGAGTTTTCGTTAGATAACATTGAATGCAAACTGTGTAAATATTTTGACCAGTGTCTCAGGGCATTCACCAAGGCTGAGAAGCTTAGTAGGAGCATTAGGTAAGCGTTATTGTATAAAATACTGAATAACCAATAAGATAAGATACATAAAAAATATAAGGTTTAAGATATTTAAAAGCTGTGGGAAGGACAATGGCAAACATAGAGGTATCAGAACACAGATGGATAGGTATAGAGAATCTAAATGTTGAAATCGTAGAGAGAAAGGGTGTGGGCCACCCAGACTATATAGCTGATAGCATAGGCGAAGCTGTAAGTAGAGAGCTTAGCAAATACTATCTAAAAAGATTCGGGCTTGTTCTACACCATAACGTGGATAAGGTTCTTGTAGTAGGAGGACAGGCACACCCTGTTTTTGGAGGTGGCGAAGTACTACAACCAATATATGTAATTGTATCGGGAAGAGCCACAACATATGTAAAAACAAAGGATGGTCTAGAATTCATACCTGTTGGAACAATAGTGATGAGAGCTGCCAGAAATTGGATTAAGGAGAACTTCAGGTTTCTAGACCCAGAAGAGCATGTCATAATAGACTATAAAATTGGTCAAGGAAGCGCCGATCTAGTAGGGCTTTTCGAATATGGGCTAAAGAGAATTCCTTTAGCAAACGACACTAGCTTTGGTGTGGGATATGCACCGCTATCAACGCTTGAAAGGATTGTGTACGATGTTGAGAGGTTTCTGAATTCTCAGAATCTCAAAAATATGATGCCTGTTGTTGGCGAAGATGTTAAGGTTATGGGGCTTAGAATAAATAAAAAGATAACGCTGACAATAGCTGTTGCAATGATCTCTAGATTTGTAAAGGATAAGGGAGAGTACCTGGCATTAAAGGAGGAGATAAGAGAGAAGGTGCTTGACTATCTAGCCAAAAAGGTTCACAATTACGATATTGAGGTATTTATAAATGCTGCTGACAAGCCGGAGGAGGGAATATTCTATTTGACGGTCACAGGAACCTCTGCTGAACATGGTGATGACGGTGCAACTGGAAGAGGCAATAGAGTAAATGGATTAATAACTCCAATGAGGCCCATGAGCCTAGAGGCAACTGCTGGCAAGAATCCTATTAGTCATGTCGGCAAGATCTATAATGTCGCATCAACAATGATAGCAAATAAGATTTATGAAGAGGTGAAGGGTGTTAGAGAAGTTTATGTCAGTATGCTGAGCCAGATTGGAAGACCTATAAACGATCCGCTGGTTGTTGATATAAAGATCTTTCCAGAAGATAGGCTAACAGAAAATATGGTCAGCGAGGCAAAGAACATTGCTAATGAGGTTCTTGAAAACATTGAGAAGATATCGAATTATATAATAGAGAACAAGGTTAGTCTATTTTAAACAAATACTCAGCTATTTAATAAGCTCAGTCTATACTCTTTAATGATGTCAGCAAGCTTTTTAGGATCTAAGTATTCCTTCTCCCGTTTCTTATTCAAATAGTCTAGCAACTTGTTATAGGCATTTCTTACAGCCTCTTGCAAAAGCTTTTTATCGAAAACCACCACATTATCTGTGACTAAGACTGGTGCTATATTTTCACAGACAATCCCAAGCTCCAAATCGAAGATGTCTGTTGAGAGCGTCTGTGGACATGTCTTCATTATTAGTATTGTCGGTCTTCTAATGTTTTTCAATTTGGACAAATCTATAATGTCTCTGTCCATGTACATAACATAGATCCCTTCTACAGTTACTTGATATTCTTCGCTGAAGCTTTTGGCAATGGGAATGGCCATAAACTTGTTATTTGCAATCCCCATTAAAATTTCTTCGAATGCCTTCTTAGATTCGTTCAATTTTTCACGTTCTTTCTCAAGAGACTCTACATATGTTTGCAACTGTCTTAGTTTCTCTTTGAATTCATTAACAATTCTATCCCTCATAATTTCGGGCTCTAGCCTCTCACTAGTCCTGAACCTGCTCTCAAATTCTATTTCACTTAATCTATTCTCCAACTCTATTACACGCCTTCTGAGAATCTCCTTCTCTTTTTGAATTTCATTCAGCTTCTCTTCAACTATCTTAACCCTATCCACACAGTTACTATATGTATTTTGAGATGGTGTTACCGTATCTTGGTTGAGTGTTGTATAGTAAGTGTTTTTAAGGTGCTCCTCAATAGCATATTCAATTGCTTCATTGACTGTCTTACCCCTCAGCAACTGTAGCTTAACATCATCTATCTCTACATCCAGCCCCAGCTCAATAATCTTCCTCTCAACCTCTACAAACTTTTTCTCAAATGATTTATAAGCCCTTAGCGCAGCTGCAAGTGCATCCCTCTCATGCGAGGTTCTGATCTCCACATTTAGACCGCGCTTAGTAGCCCACTGAATTAGATACTCCTTTTCTTCGACACTTAGAGATCTATTGGGTATGTAAAGGGGTAGTCCAAGAATCGAAGAAATCTTTTTGACAGTGTCTGGAGGCGGATTCTTATCTGTTGCTATGAGAACCGGTGTACCAATTGAGTATACCTTGCTTACCACAGCCACTTTGTCAAGTTCTTTAGATGAATAGGTGTAGCAGGTTCTAAGTGACAGATCTATTACAGCTATGCCAGTTTCAATCCCAGGGTCAACACCTACTATTACATATCTTTTGCTATAACCTTCATTCTCAAACTCTATTGTTGTATACTCAGGCTTTATAGCAATCCTTATATCATTTCCGTGGAATGGCTTTACAAATCTGCGCACTGTTGAAACATCTGCATAGGCTATGATTGTAGCGCTGTCTAATCCTCCTTTTCCTCTTCTCAAGACTATATCATAAGCTATCTGAGCCTCATCAAGCCTCTTTCTAATCTCCTTCATTGCAGTAAAGATTGCTGTTCTCATCGCTCTTGCAAATATATTTGCCCTACTACCACCTGACCCAGGCGATCTAGTTCTTGAAATAACTATCTTCGTTCGTGCACCAACACCTCTAATCACCGTGCCAATGCCATTTAAAGCTAGAAGGGCACAGAGATAAGCGGTTTGAAGAGGCTTTGGCTTTGTTGATAAACTTAGACCTAGTTTCAGTACCTGTTTCGATAAATCAACAAATTTGTTTTCTTCCAAGGTAACCTGATATATTGTTGTAGTTGGCGGAAACAACTCAAGAATTCTAGCAAGTTCTTTCCTCACTGGAGCTATCTCAAAAATATTATCAACACCAACCCTATCTACTTTATAGTCCCATGCAATCCTGATCAAACCTTTCAAAGGTGTTTCAACAGATTCGTAAACTACATTACTGTTATCATCAATCACCACTACAGCATATATAGGCGGATTTGTTCGTGATAATGGGCTTCCCTTAACAATGTCTATGCCCATTACCTTCATAATAACACTTCAACTAGCCATCCTTCCCTATGTAGTAAGGGTTCCAACTATCCAATATATATTGTATAAGGGTTTAAAAATGTAAGTTATACTGAACAAGATATAGCCATTGGCTACTGCCTTTTCTCTAAAACATACTTGAAAACCTCGTCTAGGTCAACATCCAATCTAAATTTTTTCTTAAAGAAAGACACTATATGTTGCAGATCTTTCCTCAAGACTTCTAGGGCCCTAGGATCTACTGTTGTGATGTACTGTGGCCAATCTATTATATAGCTTTTTCCATTATCTATATCAACAATTACATTATATTCGCTTAAATCGCCGTGAACAAGACCTGCCTTCCAATAAGCGTTTTTTACTATGTCAACTATTTGATAGAATATCTCAGCAGGGTCTTCAAGATCTTTTACCTCAAATAGGTTTACACCGTCTATATACTCTATTACAACGCTGTGAAGAGCGTTGCCATAGAATTTGGGGATCCCTTGAATATCGAATTTGTTTAGTATACTTAATGCCTCAGCCTCTCTACGACCAGACACAATACTTCTTATAACCCAGGTAGAGCCACCTAAATTTTCGCCATATGACCTCGCTTTAGACACATTCCTAAACTCTTTTCCAATTTTATGAAACTTTACCGCAACAAGAGAGTTGCTAGTTGATATTGCTTGGTAAAGCTCGCTCTCCTTACCCTCACCAATTTTGTCGCCAAAAGCACTAAGAACATTCTTTAGAACAAGCCGGTGTATCGCAAGACAGTCTAGACCTAGGAATCTCAGCCTATAGGCTTCAGATGTTGGATGTCGCTCGATAAGCTTCAGCTTAGTGAGCTTCTGAATCCTAGCAACAATCTCTTTTTGTGTAAATTTTCTATTGAGTCTATTTACAATTAATTCCATTGGTATAAACTCGAATTTCTTTATATAGCGAACGAAAATATCTAATAGTGTATAATCTTCTTCGACGAGGCTTTTGCATATCACACCCAGCTTCGTCTAACAACACCTCAGGAGCATACTGATCCGTGGCGGCCGCGATTCTCTTCATCCAGTTGCGTCAAGAGCGCGGGACTCTTCATCACTATTAGACTAGCCTAACATACTTTTTAAGTTTGTTAGACAAAAACTGTGTTTGGGACCCTAGATATATGCCTAATAAGCTCAAACTTCCTCCAAGAATAAAGATTATGGAGGCCTTAGGCTGTTTGGCAGACAAAAGGATTAGAGAAATAGACGATAACAAAGCTATTGTATCGTCATCTGATGGTAGTAGGGAATACCATGTTTATGTGGATGTAAAGAAGGGGATTGTTTACAGCGATGATAATGGCACAAAATTTAGGGGGTATATAGGCTATCCCATAATAGCTTTTCTTATGTTAAAAGGTTATCTGGCATATGATGAAAGGATAGCCAAAGCGTTAGCTGGGATCCCATGGAAAAAACTTAACGAGTCTTACAAAAGCTATCAAGTTGTCGAGAATATCGTAAAGGATATTGCAAAAAAGAATGGGGTCTCGCCAGAGTCCATAGATGAATTTGTTGACAATGTTTTGAGGCAGTTATCCAGATTCTCGCTAGTATACAGTGAAAATCTTGGAAATGTTTTTAACAAGTGAGATATTTCAACATGTCAACCATTAGCAACATATCATAAATTTTAATATTGGTGTAAATAATTGATTATATTGTGAGAGTTGGGATGAGCATAAAAAGTATTTTCTATGGTGTCGCCTCATGCCGAAGAGGCGTTAAACCCCTTTTCGAACCCGCACATGCTTTAAAGGCCTTGCTTTTGCTCTATGAAAAGGAGCCTATCGGCAGAAATCTCCTGTCTAAAATGCTAGGTATAGGTGTTGCCTCTACCCGAACTTTAATTAAGAGACTTAAACAATATGATTTGATATTTGTTGATAATGTTGGTGGATGCCTCCTTACAGAGAAAGGTAAGAATATCGTTACAAAGATAAGAGGTGTTGTTCGCAAAATAGAGGACATATCAATGATAATAGCAAAAGACTTTATGTTGGGCCCCCATTCATGGATTGCCGTAATAGAAGATGGTGTTGAGTTGGCTAAGAAATATGGGATAATAGCTATTAGAGATAGATTAATTAGCTATGGCGCAAAAGCTGCACTAATAATTTTTGTTGAGGATTCTGCATACATACCCCCCGACAAATCCTTGAATGAAAGCAGGTACCACACTCTAAGATTTCTCAAGGAATTCTTGTCTCTTAAATATGGAGATGCATCAATAATTTCATTTGCAGACGACCCTTTGACAGCAGAGAAAGCATTGCTAAACACAATAATCGACGTGTTCTTAGATATCCCTATGTAGAGTGGTCTGGAGTTGAATTATCCAATTAATTTATTGTTAGCATAAATAGTTAAATCTATGGAGTTTTCACTACAACTGTGGTGACACCTAATTGAGCTCAAATAATAGGGGATCATCTAGAATACCAGGTTTTTATAACCTCTCCCTAGATGAGAGACTAAATATTGTTGCCAATTGGGCTGGTTTAACTAAAGATGAAATCGATTTACTGAGAAATTTTGGAAATCTCGGAGCTAAACTAGCCGATGCTATGATAGAAAATGTTGTAGGTGCAATGTCGTATCCTTTTGCTATCGCCCCCAACTTTAGGATCAATGGAAAGGACTATCTGATTCCAATGGTTATCGAAGAGCCAAGCGTTGTTGCAGCAGCAAGCAACGCTGCCAAAATGCTTCGAGAGGCCAATGATGGTGATGGTATAAGGGCTCTCTCTGACAAACAGATGATGATAGGACAGATACATCTAATGAAAGTTCCATCGCCACGCTTTGTAGCAATGGAGATTATGCGAAGAAAAGATGAGATACTTGAACTTGCCAATTCCACTAACAAAACTCTTGTTAGTATCGGTGGAGGTGCTAAGGATGTTAGTGTAAGGGTCATCGAAACTAGGAGGGGGCCTGTAGTTGTCGTCCACCTACTGGTTGATGTAATTGATGCTATGGGTGCTAATACCGTTAATACAATGGCTGAAGCTGTGGCACCATATCTCGAAAAACTCACAGGTGGAGAGGCAAGATTGAGAATAGTGTCTAACTACGCAATTTACAGGCTTGCAAGGGCATGGGTAAGAATAGACGTGGACAAAATCGGTGGAAGAGAAGTTGCAGAGAAAATAGTTGATGCAAGTGCTATTGCTGAGGCAGACGTTTTCAGGGCTGTAACACATAACAAAGGGATAATGAATGGTATAATAGCTGTTGCTCTTGCAACAGCACAGGATCACAGAGCAATTGAAGCTGGTGTACACGCATATGCCGCAAGAGATGGTGCGTATAAACCTCTTAGCATATGGGACATAGATTCCCAAGGTTATTTAGTAGGCGTGTTAGAAATACCCTTACAAGTTGGCACAATAGGCGGTTCTGTGAAAACCCATCCAATAGCTCAAATAGCTCTGAAGATCCTTGGAATTAAATCAGCAAAAGAGTTGGCAGAAATCATGGCAGCTGTTGGCTTGGCACAGAACTTTGCAGCTCTCAGAGCACTTGTTACTACAGGTATTCAGGCAGGGCATATGAAGCTCCATGCCAGGAATTTAGCCATTGCTGCAGGAGCTCAAGGAGATCTCATAGAGCTTGTAGCAGAGGAGATGATAAGAGAAGGTAAGATAACATTCGATAAAGCAAAAGAGCTTGTTGAGAAATATAGAAGCTTGAGATCTGGCACAAACATTTAGAGTGAATTGATTGAAAATGTGGCGGGCCCGCCGGGATTCGAACCCGGGACCTCCGCCCAGCACCTGGTCTACGGGTTAAGAGCCCGCCGCTCTACCTGGCTGAGCTACGGGCCCATCGCATGTATCATATCTGTTTGCTGTAAAATACTTACACGAATGCAATTTTAAGCTTTTCACCAGACCAGGAATATCTTAATAGTCGTTGCAAATATCCATGCAATTCGGCTATGTATTATCTTCGGATACCTGCTTCAACATTTTAGATTTGTGTCTAAGCATATCTTCCAATGGGTATGGGGATTACTCAAAAAGAATGTGAAAATAGGTGTTATGCCCTATTAGCAAGATTAAAATGTTTTTGAATAGTTTATCTTTTCGTGTTTTGCTCACAGCATATACTGCAACGTTATAGTGAAATGAATTCGTCTGGGCTTGGAGGCTCTGGCTTCAGACCCTTTCTCTGTCTAATTTTCCTCACAATGTCAAGTAGCATAGAGTCTGGTACAGGTGCCCAGCGACTGAATTCTGTGCCCCAGAATGCTTTTCCAGCGCTTGCACTTCTAAGCTCGTTTGCTAGATCAGCAGACTCAGCAACTGGTATTTCTGCCAGCATCTTAACTAGGTTACCCACCATGTGAGTAACATTTATTATTCTGCCTCTCCTCTTCGTTATAACTGATGATATTGGCCCTAGATAGTCCATTGGGAACTTTATTTCTATTTTCTGAAGAGGCTCTAGTAGAGTTGGTCTCGATGTCAATATTGCTGCGTATATCGGATTCCTAACTGCCGGGTATATTTGTGCGGGTCCTCTGTGTGCAGGGTCTTCGTGAATTACAGCATCATGTAGAATTACCTTCAATCCTCTTACAGGCTCCATAGCTAAGGGACCTTCTTTCATAGCCAATCTAAATCCTTGTATAATAGTATCTCTAACCTCTCTGAGGTACTGTATTCCTGATGTCATGTCGATAAACACATCTATGTTTTCATCTATGGCCCATATCCTTCTCGCTTCATCGTAATCCCAGCCAGCCTGATCCCTCAGTATCCTAGCCCTCTTGTGTGTATCCATATCCTCTGTAATAACACCTTCTTGTATAAGCTTAATAGTCTCTTCATTTAATGGCTCTATGCTTATGTAAAACCTATTATGCTTGTTTGGAGACTTGCCTTCGAAAACCTTGCTTTTCTCTCTAGCGGTCTCTCTATACACTATTGTCGGAGGTGATGTGTCAACATCTAATCCGAACCTTTCTTTGAGAAGTGTCAACACTATTTCAAGGTGTAGATGACCCATACCCGAGATTAGATATTCTCCTGTTTCCTCATTTATTTTAACAACGAGATTCGGATCTTCTATACTCATCTTCTTTAGCGCGTCAATTAGCTTTGTTAAATCGCTTGTCTTCTTGGGCTCAACAGCCATTGTAACAACGGGCTCTGATATATACCTCATCCTCTCGAAAGGTGTCATAACATCCCTCAGCTTTGGATCAACAACAGTTTCACCTGCCCTTGCTTGATCAAGTCCTAGTATAGCAGCTACATTACCAGCTGGAATTCTGTCTACAACCTCTCTATACGGTCCCATGTATATACCTACTTGCAGAACCTTTTGAACAATTCTACTATTTATTAGATAAAGCTCTTGGCCATTGTATACAGTGCCTGAAAACACCCTTCCAGTTGCTACAAAGCCTGCATGTGGATCCCAACGCATGTCACATACAAAGAATACTACAGGGCCGTCAGGATCGGCCGCCATCATAGCCTTTCCAATGTCGGTGTTTATATCTCCTCTCCAAATCTTCGGTATTCTGTATGCCTGCGCCTCTCTTGGGTTAGGAACAAATTTTACAACCATATCTAGAAGTGCTTCGTGAAGTGGAATCTTCTTTTTGAGCTCCTCTAGCCCTTCTTTATCTCCCTTTGAGTAAACTTCTATCAAATCATCTATTTTTACACCCTTCTTCTTGCTTAATGGGACTGTTAGACCTATTGCATCTTTTGCGCTTCCGAATGCTACCATGCCTTGTGCAGGATCTAGAATCCACTTCTTTTTGAATTCAGGCTCTGCATATGTCTCAATTAGATTGTTTACCTCCTTTATGATCTCTACAAACCTCTGTTTAATGTCATCCGGCCTCATTCTCAACTCTTTTATCAATCTATCTACCTTGTTGATGAATAGCAGAGGTCTTACCCTCTCCTCTAATGCTTGTCTAAGAACAGTTTCCGTCTGTGTCATAACCCCCTCTACAGCATCGACAACAACTATTGCTCCATCAATCATTCTAAGGCTTCTAGTTACCTTTCCAGTGAAATCGACGTGGCCAGGCGTATCAACTAGGTTTATAACGTATGGTCTTCCCTCAAATTCGTGGTACAAACTTATATTAGCTGCTTTGACTGTCATCTGCCTTTTTTGCTCAATGTCTAAAAAGTCCATTGCAAGGAGTTGACCAGCTAGTCTAGGGGATATTAGCCCAGCAGCAGCTAACAGACTATCTGTTGTTGTTGTTTTTCCGTGATCTACATGTGCAATTATACCAACATTTCTGATTTGCTCTGGGTTGTTCATTATCTTTAGTATTTGGTCAACGCTTTTCACAAATCTCATTTTTATTACCCTACCTTATCCAAGTCTCTATCTATTCCAAGGCTTATTAATTTTTTATATCCTGATACAATTAAGTATAGCTGGCCAGAACCTATTAAGCTTTATACCATAGGTTAACCGGTCTTACCCTCTGAGAAATAGTCTATGATGGATTTTCCCTGCTCCTTCTTCTGATCCTTAAAACCTTTGTATAGAGCGTGTATCACCTGATAGATCTCTGCAGCTCTTTTTTCGCTAAGCCCCTCAATCTTCGTTAAATCAGATAGCGATGCTGTGCAGAAGTTGTATATGGATCCAAACCTCTCCAGTATTCTCACAGCTGTTTTTGGGCCTACATGCGGAAACGCTTGTAGTATATACAACTGCCATTCTGTTGTATCAGAAGATAGCGATTTTTGAGTGGGTTTTTTGATGTTTACCATAGTATTCCTCGATCTTCTCTCCCTCACAGCAACTCTTTTAATTATCTCGGCCGTTTCTTCCTCATCCCTAGAACTAAGCATTATTATGCCGATGTCAAGAGCTAGTGTTATATATGCGCCGATAATGGCGCTTCTCCTAACATTGGAAAGCCTTGCAGCTTCTTTCAAACTGCCCTCTATTATCATGATGGCTTTCTCAAACTCGTTTACAAGCCTTGTAGCTTGGTCGAACAGCCTTCCATCAACTAGAGATTTTATGAAATCTGAAGCAGTTTTTCTCTCTATGCCAATACTGTTGGAAATTACATAGTCGCCAACAGAAAGAAATTTGAATATGACTGTAACGCCTTTGCCAAGCAGAATTTGAGGCACTTTCGAATTCTTCTCCCGCTCATCAACATATACCACAACCATTTGCAGCCACCTCAGCTACGCTCCTCAACAAATTCTAGAACACCTATCTCGCTTACACTGTTTAATATCTTGATTAGATTCTCAATCACATGCTTAACGTTAAATGTTCTTAATATAGCACCCCCAGCTACCTTATGGCCTCCCCCACCACCGCCATAGACTTCTACCAACTTCTTCAGAATGTTGCTATAAATATCAATGTCTAACGCATTTACAACCTCATCCTTACCCCTGTATACGACCCTCACCGCTTTTAGATCCTCATCCTCAGTTAAAACAAATGATATGTCATAGCCTATCGATATCAGACTTGACGCACAATCTGATTCATATGCCCCAACATTAGATATGGCGACAAAGACTTCGCTACCCTTTATCCTTATCTTGAAGCCTCTATGCCTAAGTACACACTTTATTCTTGCAATTCTATTTGACGGAGGTTTCTCAACAGCTGTAAGCTTCATAGCCTCCTCATAATCTGCTCCCAGATCCATCATCTTTGCTACAGCATGGAAAGTGTTTCTAGCAACTCTTTGAAACCTCTTTGTATCCCACAAAACCCCTGCTAGAAGGATCGTAGCCAGCTCATTTAAATTATCAAGTCTCTGATCATGGTTTACAATAATTTCGAAAACTATTTCTGCAGTTGAGCTATAATGCTGTTCATCCCCAAAAAACAGTATCCTCTTGTTTTTATCTGAAGCCTGGATATCTCGATATTGATGATGGTCAATAACAATGATGTTGTCACATCTAATAACATAGTCTTTGATTATTCTGAGCTGCTCCCATGAAGCTGTATCCACTATTATACAGGTGTCGCACGGCTCCCTACTCTCTAACTGATGATATTTCTTAATCACATTGATCGGTATATCCATTCCCTGGCAGAATTCGTATATGCGCTTGCATTCAAGCCCTATCCCTTCTGGCACTAGAATTTCCACAAATGCGTTTCTATTTATGCTATTAACCAGTTTATGTAACGCACATGCAGATGAAAGGGCATCGGGATCGGCATTAACGTGAGTTACTATGACAACTCTCTTTGCATTCTCTATCATTTTCTTCATAGCATCTAAATCTTGATAAAAATTGTTCTGCTGCATCAAAAGCCTTACTCACCGCAGTGTCTATTATTGCTTCTAGACTTGGCTTACTAATAAAATATGCCTTTGCATCTACATCAATAGATATCGTTAAAGTATCGTCAAGCTTAACACTTATTGCAATGCCGTAGTCCGTTGCTCTTGTTCCTAATACAGTATTCAGATAATTGATAATGGTATTTTCTATGATGTTGGCAAGCTCTGACAATACATTGAAATCGATTTTATTTAGATCCAGATTAAGTGGCTTTACCTTTCTCATCTTTAACTTCAATCACAAGATTGATTGTCTAGATACTCAAATTACTTTACTGTTTTCTGTAAAGCGTTGAGGCATATTGTTGAAGCTTTGACTGCACTTCACTTAGTTGTTGTCTAATTAAAGCTTCTTGCCTGCTAAGAGTTTTCAATCTCAATTCTAACAGCTCCTTTCTTTCATTTAGCTCCTTTTCTGCATCAGCCTTAGTGATTTTTATTAGAAGATGACCGGCACTTCTATACATTTCAACATTGTCTGGGACATTCTTCAGAACATCTAATGCTCTGTTTACCTCCCTAAGCTCTTGTTCTATAACACTTTTTTCAGCTAACAACTGATTTAACTGAGTTTGTAGCTGTTGATATTTAACAACCTGTTGCTGTACTTCGGGTGGCAGAGTCTCAGCCAATCTCAACACCATCTAGATGCATTATTTGTAGTATCAGTTTTGTATAGCTCGAATATATTAATTTTTAAGATCTATAACCTTCAAGTATATTCATTGTTTCGATTGAAGCATTTATTAAATATAGAATAGAATTTATAAATGCCCTAGCATGACTTAATGTATCAGCCTCTACCTCTAAATATAGGGAGCAGGAATTATCCATCCTTATTAACGGCTTTATCCTACCCACATTAGCAGGGCTAACCACCTCAGCAAAAATGCTGTTATAGAGCACCTCAACAATATTGCAATTACCCTCAGATTTTATTGCCAACCTAGCTTTTACACCGAAAAACAAGTTCTATACACCACTAAAACTTCGATCTACATTTCCTCATTTCTGTTGCCACATCTTAATATCTCTATATCTCTCCTAAATAGAAAGAGAGATGCTTACATTATTTAAATTCATTTTCATAACCATAGATAAACGAACATTTTATTAGCTTGAATCATTAGATCTAGAACATATTCTAATCACCAAATATCTTGTGCCACTATTACAACTGTTAAAGGTGACCTCTACGCCCATCCTACCCCTAGTCTTAAAATGTTCTATATCAACACATATGCTGTTTCTTTGTACCCTTTGCTCACTTTGAAATGCACTAATGTTGAATGCTTTGAGTATACATTCTAGCGTATCGGACGGAAACTCTGATTCTAATAGAGCACTGCCTCTCTTGATTATAGATGTCTCCACTTGGTGTATGCCTTTATATGCCTCATCTATGGAATAACCACAAATTCTTAGTGTACATATCTTTACCAACTCCATTGATGCAACAGCTACTTTGTATACGTCTATGAAGCCTGGATTGCCTTTTCTATTCCTAACAACCAGTATTTTATCTGCATTGATGTCTACAGCTTGAAGAGCCAGCAACTTGAAAGTCTGCTTTCCTCTGTTAACCTTTACTGCATTTGGTACTACTTTAGATAATGCTTTAATAAATCGTCTGGTGTTTCTTGTTGGCCTATGAGATGATGTTATTAAAATTTTTGTGTTTTTCATTATGCTATACAGGCCCTAAATACACATAATCATTCTTTATTTTTCTATTGTCCAGGGGGTATATGCTGCACCAGCCCATTTGCTATGACATTTTGGACATTCCCAAATACCGAAGGCTATTCTTCTAAATGTTGTTATTGCTCCGCAATATGGGCATTGATATTCTGCGTATCTTCTTTCCATAACCTCCTTCCACTTCTTTCTTATGCTTGCGCCATATCTAGCCCCAAATCTCCCTGCTATACCAACAACCTTCAGCCTGCCCATGTTGTCTTTGCACCTATACCCAATTTCGTATTCTTAATAGAAATGTTTTTGCTGAGGAAATAAAAGCATTCATTCTGTAGCTACGTAATGAATTTTCTAATTGTTTCTATCAATTCTTTTCCTTTGTTGAGAGAAATTTCTATTGCTTGCTCCAGCTCCTTCTCTGTAAAAGCTCCCAACCCCCTTTTCTGCATACCAACAATATTACCATCTTCGCTCACAGCTATAGCCAAACTGGCACTCGCGAGTGCCTCCTCCTCAGCAGTTGGATCAACTACTAGTACATCGCCTATCTTGTATATGGTTACAGTGGCTACAAGCTTGTTCATTGGTAGTAGTCCAGCAGTTTTACTTCTATCAATCTTCACATTGCCGCTTGCCTGATCAACCTCATAGTAAGGTATTTTAGTATTTGCAAGTGCAAGAATCGATGCAATCATAGCTGCATCGATAAGATTGCCATCATGATCTAGCACATATATGTCGAGCCATACAACCCACACTTTTCTTCCAGGAATTAAAGCTAGTTTATCAAGTGCTACTGCCCTTGGCTCTCTAATGGATCTGTCGATGACTCTTGCAAGCTCGATAGCATTTTCATCTGGTGGCCCTGGCTCAAAGGTTGGTGATGCTGCTGGAATATACTCTGCATTGACTATCAGCACACCCTCCTCCGGGTTGTCTGGAAATGGCTGGCCAACCTCTAGCTTCACTCCTGCCAAGACTTGCGTATAGCCAAGTTTAACAAGCACTGAGGAATCTGCATTGGGAGAAACATTTTTCACAACATCGATCTGTCTATAGCTTAGCAAAGGCCTCTTATCAATGTGATTACCCTTTGCCAACACATTCAGTATTGCATTCATCTTTATCTTTGGAATAATTGGTGTCTCAGGCGTTGATGACATGCCTATTCACCCTCTACTCTTCTATCTCAACATACTTCTTTTTTAAAGCCTCTTTCTGCAAATTGTAAATCCTATTTATACCGTCGAGAGCCAATTTCAAGGCTTTTTTAAACTCTTCGGGGGTTAAAACACCGTTTAGCTGAATCATGGTTATCTTCCCAATTGAAGGCATAGCGGCAACAGGCATGTCTGCTTCGCCATACATGTCCTCAACCTCATTAAGATCTAAAACAATAACCCCATCAACCTTCCCCACCGCAACAGCTGCCACAAGGTCTAGCATGGGTATCCCGGCATCTGCTAGAGCGAGAGAGGCTGCTGTTATTCCCGCTGTTCTGGTACCTCCTTCAGCATTTAGTACCTCGACAAAGATGTCAATGGCTGTTCTAGGGAACTGAGAACTGACTATTGCAGGTTCCAAAGCCTCTCTAATAACTTTTGAAAGCTCTATTTCACGTCTGCTAGGAGCAGGACTTTTTCTTTCGCCCATTGTCGAAAACGAGAGCATTCTATACCGACATCTTATTATAGCTCTATCAACCTGCTCCTCATGCCTTGGAACAACCTCACGAGGTCCATAGACAGCTGCCAGAACCTTCGTATTGCCTATTTCGACTATCGCAGACCCATCAGCATTCCTTAGAACCCCCACCTCCATTTTTATTGGTCTTAGATCTGAAGGTGTTCTACCATCTACTCTCTTTCCTTCTATAATTAACTGAGGCTTGTTAGCTTTCATACTTTATCAACCCCCTCTTTACTTTCTCATTTATAATAAACTCTTTTATTCTTTCAGTCAAGCCTGCTGTGTGAGCCTCTGCCTCAATCTTCTTTAGAGCGAGTATTGCAATGTATTCCAACTCTGCATCAGGGCATCTAAGCAATACCCTACCATTCACCCCAACAACAAAATCGCATTTTGTTTGCTCCATGAGCATTGATATCATAGACCTCTTCTTTCCTATAACCCTACCAATCTTGCTTGGCTCTATCTCGACGAGAGACCCGCTAATAACCTTGCCAAGCCCTTTGTCTTGAACCGTCAGCAGTGGCTGTCTTGTTCTGTCGAATTGAGCTACTTTGGCTATCACAACATCCCCTATGTCAAGATACTTCCGAATGTTATCTGTTGCAGGATTAAATGGCTTTCCTATATAGTCTGACGCATTTAACACGGCTAGATATGGCGATTTTATATCAATTAACCATGACGATAGGGTAACATCGTATACAATTCCTATTACAATATCCCCCTCTTTTGGCATGTAACGCCCTTTCAAAGGGATTATCCTTATCTTCTTTTTTTCATTCTCTTCAACATCCTGCAAAGATACTGTTGTAACAACATATGTATTTTCATTTAACCTATATAAAGATGTTCCTACGCCTGCTCCTTCAATAGACATGTTCTTGTCTAGGACTATTTGATCTCCTGGAAGCCTAATTGTTCTCTGAACAGAGCTAGACAACGCTAAGCACCTTAACAGACGCATTACCCTTTGTAAGCTCGTTTACCTTGTCTATAAGCTCGCTCTGCATCCCGGCAGGTATTTCAATCTGGACTATTAGAGAGCCGTCTGCTAGCCAATTACTCTTCTTAACCTCTCCCAGCTTCATAATCTGACCAGCTACTTTTGATGCATATTCAGCTGGAACAGAAATTTCTACAAGAGCCTTAGCAATTCTTATTGGAATAACCTTGGAAATCGCCTTTACTATTTCGGGAACCTGCTCCTCAACAGATTTGTAGAGGTCGATGCTAACCCTCGCCTCCTCCATAGCTTTTTCAATACGTGATGGGGGTATCGGGGTCTTCGTCTTCGGGTCTATTGCCGACTTAGCTATGTGGTAAACTATCTGCTTTCTTTTCATCTCCAATAGCTTTCTTCTCTGCTCTGTTGTCAGCTGGAGCTCTCCATGTTTAACTATCTCAGCCGATATTTTATACACATCCTCAGTGCCAAAAACCTCTTGAAGTTCTGATGGAGATGCTTTCAACCCCTTTTTTGCGTCCTTATATATGTAATCCCCTACAACAACCTCTTCAATGCTTATTTTCTCCCCTTCCTTAAACCTATAGGCCTTTTCAGGATCTACAAGAACCTCAAACCTCTTCCCCTTAACAACAAGCCTTGCAATCACATACTCCTTTTTGCTCAAGTAGTTACACCCGCTTTCTCTAAGAAACTCTGCACCTCTTCTGAACCAAGTTTTCTAAAGACCTTTGAACTTACATCGGCTACACCAATCTCCACTCTCTCAACCTTTAAAGGCTCTTCAAGAGATGCCCTCAACGCTCTCAACCCCAGAATTATCATCTCCTCAACACTTAGCTTGGTGTTGTAATGTTTTTCTAGATAACTCGCAACTGTTTGCTCTCCCGCACCTGCTGCAACACCATAGTACTTGAAATACAACCCGCTTGGTTCGGTTTTGATAAGCTCAATACCCTTTCTGTCAATTCCACCAAATATTATGGAAACTCCAAAAGGTCTCACACCACCTTGTTGAGTATATGCCTGCTTTATATCGCATATCGTTCTAGCTAAGAGCTCGACATCTATCGGTTCATCAAATGTCAGCCTATGCCTTACTGCTAAAAGCCTTGCATAATCTATTAAAACCCTTCCATCATGGCCAAGCCCAGAGAAGGTGGCCCCAATATGTGAGTCAACTATGAAAACCTTTTCAAGATCCATTACATCGTGAAGTGGTGCAACCCTTCTTCTTTCAGCTATTAACACAACTCCATACTCTGACTTTATACCCAGCGATGTCCAGCCTCTTCTGACAGCCTCAGCTGCATACTCAACTTGATAGAGTTTTCCATCAGGCGAAAATATTGTTAATGCCCTATCATAGCCCATTGCCGCGGGCATGAATGACATGATTACATCTCACCAAATTTCTTTACAAATATGATAAGAGAACTGAGTTAAAAAATTAATCTTGGGTCTTCAGTGGGTAGTCCTTTCTATCATTAGTATTTATCAACATAGGAGCAGTCGGGGGACTCATCATCTCATACTTTACATAGGCTTTACCGATATAATAAGTGTTAATAAATATCTATATATTTCATCTTTAGAATTGGTTTTAGTATACAATTTGTACCGGCTTAAAAGTTTCGGAAATGTTAAATGTGAAGTAAACCACAACATTTTTATACAGCTCATTAGATACTCATATCAGACAGTGGTGTGAGTTTTCATGAGTATCAATAACATTGTCGAAAGTGTTATAAACAGAATTTCTGTATTTAAGAATAGAAGCGTTCTAGACAGATCTTATATTCCTGACCAGCTCCCCCATAGAGAGCGTCAGCTAGCCATGCTAGCAGAGCTTTTTAGACCTGCTATTACATCGCCTGGTACAGTCTCGATAACGGCTCTTTTAGTAGGAGATGTTGGTGTTGGCAAAACAGTTACATCATATGTGTTTGGCAGAGAACTAACTAAAGTTGCTGAAAAGAAAGGCATAAAATTAAGATATGTTCATGTGAATTGCCATAGCGCTAGAACCTTGTATGGCGTTGTGCAGAGTATTGCAGCTGCCTTTAGTTTAGCCATACCATTTAGGGGGCTGTCGCCAAGAGAAATGATGCTGATTATTCTTAATCATATGAAAAAGAATGATATGTATGCGGTTATAGCTTTAGATGAATTTGGCTATTTCATACGTGTTGCAGGAAACGATGCAATATACTTTTTGGTGAGGCTATATGACGAATATCCAGAGGCTGAAAAAAGACTTCACTACATATTCATTACAAGAAACCTTGATGTACTAGGAGCCTTGGATCCCGCTACAGAAAGTTATATAACTAAGCACATAATCAAGTTTGAGCCTTATAAGGCAAGCGAATTATTTGATATTCTAAAACAGCGAAGAGATTTGGCATTCTATGAGAATACAGTTGACGATAGTATCCTGAAGTTTATAGCTGATTCTGAAGGTTATGACAGGGGAGGAAAAGGAAATGCCAGAGCTGCAATAGAAATACTTTTGAGAGCAGGTATTGCAGCTGATTATGAGGGCTCACAAAAAGTCACTATAGAGCATGTTAGAAAAGCTATTGGCGAGATAAACGAGGAGCTACTTGTTGAGATTTCCGACAATCTCCAATTCCTCCATCTACACGAATTGATAGTACTAAAAGCTATTGTGAGGAAGCTGAGAAGTAGTAGTGAAGCCTATGTAAAAATGGGTGATGTGGAAGAAGAGTATAGGTATCTATGCCAATTGTATAATATTAAACCTAGAAAACACACCCAAGTCTACGAATATGTAAGATCCTTGAAGAACATGGGAATAATATATGCTAGAACATCTAGCAAAGGTATAAGAGGGAGAACAACCTTGATATCATTGCCAGTGCCTCTAGACCCCTTCGAAAAAAGATTAGATGAATTGATAGACAGGAGAATTGTAGAAGGCGAAACAAACAGCTAACGCTATAAATACCCTCCTTGTTTTTAATGGGGATTTGTAACCGATGGAATTACTCCAAAGATCTACAACATTACCTGAGAAAATCAAAAGGAAGATTGATGTATTTGGAAGGCCATGTGTGTGGAATATTATAGCAATTCTAAGTACAATAGATGCAAAAACAATTAACATAACATCTTTGATATCAAAACTTAATAGCAACTATAGCTATGTTGTAAGATGCGTTGAATTAATGAAGTCTTTTGACATGATTACTGAGATTAAAATGGGTAGGGTAAGATTGATAAAATTGAATGAAGATAATGAATATGTGAAGACCATTCTTAATGTTTTGTATAAATGATTATATTACGTAAACGATGTTTAAAGCGGTTGTTGTCTTATCAACTCTTTTTTGAAAAGGATAGCAGATCCCTTTTTTCTTTTTTATCCTCAGGCTTCGGCTTTGATTTCTTATGTTTATCCCCCTCACCATGGGTTACAGAACCTAACTCTCTTTTAGCCTCTTTCTCCATAATCTCCTTATACTTTTTGTAATAACTCATTACATTCGTCTTGTTAGACCCTGCCAACAGTTCAATCATTTTCTCGGATAGCCCCAAACCAATAGCGATTCTAGCAGCATAATCTGGATTTGTCAGAAATATCACTCTTAGTATTGGTATTACATCGCTTTTTGCAGCTGAAGTTGAGATATGAAGGTTTTGAGAAATTATCTTTGCTAGATCCTCCCTAACCTCTCTAACCTCTTTTAGTTTAGACATCAGTGATATTCTTTGTGGGAAGTTGTATTTCGTCCATCTGAACTTGTCTTTGGGATTGTTTTTAGCGGCTACTGCTATACCTGCTGTCATAAGGTCTATACTGTATGTTAACAGATCCCAGTCTCCTGATCTAACAATTCTTCCAAGATATGTGTCAGCCTTGCTAAGAAATTCGTATGCTCTTGCAACATCACCTAAATTAGTGTATTGCAAAGGTATATTCTCTTCAAGCCAGAGCCTTAGCTGCTCATAATCCAGCTGGGATTGGTTTAATGCATTTTTTGCTTGCCAGGCATACGATGCTGAAAATATCGCTCTAAGTGTTTCAAATGGATCTCTCTCCTTATCTCTTGGCCTAAGCAGAGCCTTGGCTCTTTCAAGACTTACTTCCCCAAAGCCTTCGCCAACAGCTTGAAGGTCGTTTATGGCTGCTCTCGCATCACCCTCTGCCCTCTCTACGATGTATTCTAAGGCTTTTTCATCACATTTCAACTTCTCTGCCGAGCATATTCGCAGAAGAAGCTTTATCAAATCTCTTTTCTCTAGTTTTCTAAACTGGATAAACTCCGCTAGCTCGCGTAAAGGCCTTAGTTTTTGATCCCATGGGTTATTAGCTGTCATTATTATGGGTGTTTTAGTTACCTCAACAAGATGTTTAATAGCGTCGAGAGCACCTGCATCTTCCTTTGTTGCTATTCCATCAACCTCATCTAAAAGTATTATCTTCTTTTTCTCAGACCCAAAGAGACTTTGTATTGTTGAGGATCTAACCGCAATTCTCTCTATGTCCTCTTTCCTCCTAAAGTCGCTTGCATTCATTTCAAGAAGCTCGTATCCAAACTCATTCGCTATTGCCTCTACAAGCGATGTTTTACCACAGCCTGGAGGACCGTACAGCAATAGAGCTTTTTTCTGCACATTGGGCCATTTCTTGAACCATTCCAAAACCTTTTCCTTTGCCTCCTCTTGATTAACAACATCATCCAGTTTCTTAGGTCTGTACTTTATGACCCAAGGTATTCTATCTCTTTCTTGTGACACTCCCTCCAGCCTCAAAACTATTCATCTATTTCTTCCCAAGTAGGCTAAGTCTGGCGAGCAAAGCCGTCAACTGTATCTCGTCATCTGCTCCCTCAACAATTCTGAAATGTATTTCACCTATGTAATCGGCTATCATAACCCTTAAATCTTCAGGTATCTTTAGATCAGCTGAAAAAAGCTCTCTATGCATTTGCTTCAAAACATCTACTCCACTAAGACCATATATAACCATAAGCTCTCTCAACTTGTCTCTAGCCTCGATAAATCTGCCTGATAGAGCCAGATTCAGAATCTCTCTTATCTCTTTTGGATGGGCTAGCCCAACAACCTTATAAACATTAGCCACTGTGACCTCGCCTAGAGCTGCTGCAGCCTGTAGAATATTTATAGCCTTTCTTAGATCACCCCCACTAATCTCATATATAGCCTCTAGACCGTCATCATGACATACCACATTCTCTTGTCCGCATATCCATTTCAGCCTACTCACAACATCCTCTTTCTTAAGCTGTACAAATCTAAACGAAGCGCATCGCGATTGTATCGGATCAATTATTTTACTTGCATAATTTGCTATTAGTATGAAACGTGTTGTTTCTACATACATCTCCATAATTCTCCTCAAGGCCTGCTGGGCATCAGCAGTCATGTTATCAGCCTCATCAAGTATGACAATCTTAAATGGAACCTCACCTGTTATCTTGCTTCTTGCAAATTCCTTGACTTTACTTCTTATAACAGTAATCCCCCTCTCATCACTTGCATTAAGTTCTAAGACATATCTTCTCCAATCTTCTCCATACAAATCGTGTGCTAAAGCCAAAGCCGCAGTAGTTTTTCCAGTGCCAGGAGGACCTGCAAAGAGTAGGTGGGGCATATTCTTCTCTTCAACGAATTTCATAAGCCTTGTAACAATTTCTTCTTGGTTAACCATCTCCTTTAGCGACTTTGGTCTATACTTCTCAACCCATAGCATTTCAGCAATTTTTGCACTCAATTAGCCTCCACCCATACACTAAATTATTTTCTTAGCGTTTTAAAGAATACTAATACTTTTTGTCTCTTTATCCAAGGTACATCATTTTTCACATTTGCTTGTAAACCCTAAAGCTAAACAGATTATAAATTAGATAAGTCCATATAATTACTAACTGGTGCCAAACCATCGCAACAGAGTTTTCGCTACTAGACATAGTATATTATTCAACCCCAGTTAAGGTAATGGTTCTAAGAAGTGTGCCTTACAACCCGTTACTTGGATCCGCACTACAAAAAGGATCCGAGGAAAAAGTGCCTAGATGGATTGCTCAAATTCTTGAAGAAAAAGGGTTTGTTGAAATACTCGAGAAGCCCTACAGCCCCCAAGAGCTGACTAGAATAAGGTTTTCTCATACACAACAAAGAGCTACATTGAGTAAATTAGATGACTTCTTCTACATAAACACTGTTACAGCGATAAATAAACTTGGGGAAAAGGCTAAGAAGGAAACCGATATAGAGTTGCTAAGAATAGTTGATAGAGCTAAGGAAGACTTCAATGAAATTTCAAATATAAGACTCTCACATATAGTAAGAGCAATACAATTCCAAAGTCTTGATACAATATCAAAATCGCTTACCGTTGAAGAAAAAATTCTTTCAATGCTTATACAAAAAATAATGTCGACATGGCTGAAGAAATATGTTTTGATTAGGTGATTTAACATGGGCGAGCAGGTTCCAGAAACTACAACAATTGTTTTTGATATTGTTCAAGCAATCGAGGAGTTTATAAAGAGCTATAAGATTGAAGGAAAGGCTAAGTATAGAGAGCTCATTAGAAGGATGATTCTTGAAAATAGATATGATGTGGAGATAGACTTCAGCGACATTATGAGCTTCAATCCAAAGCTTGCGGAGAAGATAATAAGGGATCCTGAAAACGCTATAAAAAGATTCTCCGAAGTACTAAAAAGTATTGTTGCATACGAGGCTCCAGAATATCTCGATAAGATATATGAGGTTGTGCCACGGTTCAAGAACCTGCCAATAACTTTTAAAATACGTGACATAAGAAGCAATCTAATAAATAATTTAATTGCTGTTGAAGGCATAGTTGTAAGGGCGTCTCCCCCAAAGCAAAAAATTGTTGAAGCTGTTTTCCAACACGAATGTGGTAACGAGGTTATAGTGCCTGTTGTTGGTGATGTTGTTGAAAAGCCTGTTCAGTGCCCCTATTGCCATAGATCAACAGGTGCCTGGAGACTTCTTGAAGAAAAATCTAGGTTCAGAGATTTCCAGAGGCTGGTAATACAAGAGAAGCCAGAGGAAATACCAGCAGGCAGAATGCCTAGATCCATAGAGGTTGATGTATTTGATAACCTAGTTGATGTTACAAGACCTGGCGACAGAGTTGTCGTTGTTGGTATTCTAAAGCTTAGGAGCTCTGGAACTAAAAAAGTGAAAAGCTTATACGACACATATATTGAGGCAAACAATATTATTGTATCCCAAAGAATGCTTGAAGAAATAGAGATTACTAGAGAAGATGAGGAGAAGATAAAAGAGCTTGCAAAAGATCCTTTGATAAGAAGAAAGATAATAGCATCCATAGCACCTGCAATCTACGGACTCTGGGATATAAAAGAGGCTATAGCACTTCTACTATTTGGTGGGGTACCCAAAACCCTGCCAGATGGCACGAGAATACGCGGAGACATCCACGTGCTGATGATAGGCGATCCGGGTACCGCAAAATCTCAGTTACTTCAGTATGTTGCACGCATAGCCCCCAGAGCCATATATACAACAGGTAAAGGTGCTACAGCTGCAGGTCTAACAGCAGCTGTTGTAAGGGATAAGCAGACTGGTGAGTACTATCTAGAGGCAGGCGCACTTGTGCTAGCTGATGGGGGAATAGCATGCATAGATGAAATTGATAAGATGAGAGAAGAGGATAGAGTAGCCATTCACGAGGCTATGGAACAGCAAACAATATCTATAGCTAAAGCTGGTATAGTAGCTAGATTAAACTCGAGAACCTCTGTTCTAGCTGCTGGAAACCCAAGATACGGCAGATATCTGGTAAATAGGTCTATAGCAGAAAACGTTAACTTACCTCCAACAATATTATCAAGATTTGATTTGATATTTGTCATAAGAGATGTGCCAAATACTGAAAGAGATGCTAGGCTGGCTAGACACATAGCAGAGGTGCACGCTGCAGAGGATGTGGTAAAACCATTGATAGACATTGATATAATTAGAAAATATATTGCCTATGCTAGAAAGTATGTAAGGCCTGTCCTAAGTGAAGAAGCTAGGAAAATGCTTGAAGAATTTTTTGTAGAAATGAGAAGAAAGAGTCTTGAAACACCCGATTCACCCATATCAATAACTGCTAGACAGCTAGAAGCTTTAATACGTCTAGCTGAAGCCCATGCAAAAATGGCTCTAAAACCTGTTGTCACAGAAGAAGATGCTGCAGAAGCAATAAGACTTATGAAGAGTATGCTGGAAAGCGTTGGCATTGATGTTGAAAGTGGCGAAATAGATATCGACGTTATTATGACTGGCAAGACAAAGTCGCAGAGAGAGAAGATGCTGATTATAGAAAACATCATAAGGGCCCTTGCAAAGGAAGAAGGATGTGCAAAGGTGAAAACCATAGTTGCGAAGGCTAGGGAAGAGAACATCGAGGATAAACTCGTTGAAGAGGTATTAATAAGAATGAGAAGAGAGGGTTTAATATATGAGGTAAAAGACGGTTGCTATGCACCAGTTGTATAGCTTTAGAATGCAGACGATATAACGAATGACGATACAACAATGATAAATACACAAAGCTTATAATACCACACAACAAGTACTCAGATAAACATAGCCAGAATCAGCACATAAATGTAAGGTAGTAAGAGATGTCTGTGTGCCGAAAATATGTTGTAAAGGTTGGGGAAAAAGAAATTGAGCTTGACGAAAAGGTTGTAAAAGTTTTGAATGTCTATGTAAGAACAGAAATGAGTCTAGAAAAGCTTGCAGAAGAGCTCGGCCTAGACGGGTGGGCAGAGGCATACGAATTTGTTAAAAAGGTTCCAGCATGGATTGCCTGGACACCTTCAATACTATGGAAACGCGAAATGGAAAAATGCGAAGGAGCTAATGAGATAAGAATCATAAAGATTTAGCTGTACAACTTATTAAAGCAAAAACGGTTCCTTTAAATATATACATATATGTGGGGCCGTCGTCTAGCCTGGCTAGGATGCCAGCCTGGGGAGCTGTCCCCGTACCCAGATCGCTGGTGGTCCCGGGTTCAAATCCCGGCGGCCCCACTAAACCAATTCTAATACATTAAGTGAGAATGGATTGTAAGGATGATTTTTATGGCCACACATTTAAAAGGCTTTTGATTAATAATTTCTGTGTAAGACTGATGTAACTCCGTTTGGCGTATTACTGAGGAGCCTTTGTGGTATTACTGTGGTAATAATTCAAATATTCATTGCATCAATATTTCTTGTACAAAGAGGTTTGATCGCCTTGCCTGTTGTGTATAAATGTGCAAATTGTGGAGAGACTCTATACAAGTTTGTTAGGGCGGGTCAAGACTACTATGGAATTCCCTCGCTATCGGAATTGAAGGTTAGGATAGGTAATAAATGTCCAAAATGTGGTAAAGAATTGCATAACAGCATTGACCTAGTCGATATAGTGATTTCGGCAAGAAAATAGTGTTTAGTTGATTAGCCGCCATAGCAATTACATAGCAAATGATAATCTAATTTAATAACTCAAGATTTTTCTTTCTAAGAATTTTTTGAGCCATGCCATATACGATTTGTCTCCATCAATATCCACATCGCGTATCGATGAAACCCTCGTAACCTCAGCTACTCTTAATGATGAAGGAGATACCTGCTCTAGAACCTCTTTTATAATGTCCTCAGGACCTTTCCTTCTTTTTCTTATACATACAAGCCTTCCATTTTCGTCGATCCAAGGACCAATTACAGCATTTTTATTCTTCATCAGAAAACTTATTGCATTTGGATCGTAGGCTGGGGGCCCAATGTGATATTCATATTCTCTACATTCGTAGAGTTCTATAATGGTTATGGCCCTAGATAGAGTTGGATCAACCCATGAATCGATGTATGTACATCTAAAGCCATATTCATTTAAGGTATTTCTAATTGAGCTGTGTATTCTTCTGATTTGCCCCCATACAACATCTGGAATTTTCTTGGTGACATCGAATTTTATTGCTATATAGCATAGTCCTTCATTAAATATTCTATTCCTTAATAATTCCTGATTATATTCCTCAGAAACCTCGTCTTTCTTAATCTCAAAAAATTTTTCAGATGGGTTTTCCAGAAAGAGCCTGGCAAGTAGCTTAAACATTGCAAAGCTCTTTATAGAGAGTGCCGATGCAGCATTTCTTTTTGCGTCGACAGGATCTACAACAACTAGAACATCATTTTTGAATCTACTTCTACACTCTTTCTCACTAGCATAGTAGCCCTCTATATCTATACATGTCTTGTAAGCTCTCCATGATAATGATGCCTTTAGCGTATCGATGAAAGAACCGTACTTTATTATCAACAGCTCGGTCAGATAACCAGAAAAACCTTGTGTCTTTATTTCTGCCCCATATATATTCCATACTTTGAGAAAGTACTTGAGAAGCCTAACCTCATCCTTGCACTCCTCACATAATTTCGTCCTAACATACTCGGTGTGAAACGGTGTTCTATCAACAGCCGAAATTATTTCACTTGGCTTCGAAATTTTGAATGCGGGCACAATGTTTATCTCATAACCACCAACATGAGTTACTATGTATGGATGAGAAGCATACTCAACAACTACTCTATATCCTTTTTCCTGCAAACACTGCGAAGCTATCTCAACAAAATTCTTGTTTATCCAGTCAACAGTATAGTAACTTGGATCAAACAGTATGAAAATGTCTATATCTACATCATCTTTAAGAAACGTGTCCTTTGCTACAGATCCTTGTAATGTAACTTCGAAATGCTCTAAACCTTTTTTGTTAAAGCATTTGTAGATAAAGTTCTGAACTTCATCATATATTCTGAACACCGTATCTCTTATTCTATCGTCAGGTTTTATCAGAGTAAGGACTTTTTTGAGTATCTCCTTCAATATTGAAATCCCGTTTTACCTACAGTAGTAGTCTTGCCACATGAATATCGGAGTATATGGGTCCTCTAGGCGTAAGAATGCTTCTCTTGATTTTGATTTGTGTAATGGTTGATGACCCGAAGACATAGTCTTTGTATTCATCGAAGTATTTCTGCAATTTTTCAACACCTCTATAGCTTTTCAGCCTAGCAATTGTTATATGTGGCGAAAATTCGTGTTGATCTTTGTGCACATCTTTTAAACCTCTCCTAACTATTTCTGAATCAATATACTTTCTGATGTTCGCCAAGGTTTCGAACCCTTCTACAATCCCTACCCAGAGAACCCTTGGTCTATAAACATTTGGAAACGCACCAAAGCCTGCAACCTTTATTTTAAAAGGTTTGAACATCTTAGAAACATTATCAAGCAATTCCTTAATTTGCTCAAGAGAAGCCATGGATATCTCGCCAAGAAATCTAATAGTTAAATGTATATTCTCATCCTCAACAAACTTAGCATCTATTCCAAGAGTTTCCAACTGCTTTTTCCACTTGATAATATTGCTCAAGGTCTCTGTATCCTCTATCTCTATCGCTATGAAAGCTCTTAAACCATTCATTTACTTTGCCCATGGATAATTCAATAACTAAAAGGAATTAAAGCTTATATACACCACGAATACATTCAGATCTGTACCAGTATCGCAAAGGTTGAAGAATATGCCATGCTCACTACAGGTAAAGGTTAAAGATCCAACATCTCATCTAGAGGTTACATTAGCACCCGAAAAAGTTTATGTGATTAGAAATCACATGGGGAAAGTGATTAAAATAGGTCTTTTCAAAAGCCCTAAAACAGGTCAGATGTTTAGAGCGTTGCTACCAGAGAGCTATACATGCTAAAAAAGAATAGAAGAGTGTGTGTTCATACACATTAAGCAGAGATTCACTATTCTTTGAATTCTCCTTCAACCTCTTCAGGAGGTAAGGGCACCTCCTTAATTCTCTCCTCAACCTCTTCCCCTAGTTCTGACAGTAATATTCTTATCTCCTTAACCGCTGGTTTGGCTATTTTCTTTACACCTCTATGACCAGGCAAATAGACTGCTCTAACAATATTCACTTCCTCCAATCGTTTTACATGCGTACTTATATTGGCCTTGCTTTGCCCTAGCTTGTCTGCCAAATCCTCTATCCCCATATCCCCTTTAAAGGTAAGTCCAATTATCCTTAGTCTTGTTAGAGACGCTAAAGCGCTTGCCACTTTTTCAATAAATTCTTCCCCAGCCACATACATAACATCTCCTTCAATCCATATACCTCTTCTTATTTTAGTGACATCAACCTTTTCTTCATCAACATGTGTTCCCATTATCGCATACACCACCAAGCAAATTTCTAGCTATGTATCTATATACTGCTTTACACAGATTTAAACATTTTGTCTTGAAAACCGAAAAAATCATAAATTAAATTTGCCAGCATATCAAATATGATTATTGACTTCTTTCACAAAGGCTTCAAATATCTTTATACCAATCTTCAGGAAGCCCAAGCTGAGTTGCTATCATTTTTGTTGCTCTTAAGACCCATTCTCTAATTGTATCGTCTCTGTTACTTGCAAACTTTTTGTTCCATTCCTCTACATTAAGTTCTGTAGCAAGAGTTGCAATTACATCCTTTGCTCTCTCGCTTTCAACAACCCTTGGCTTTGCATTTGCCTTTATAGCATACATGGCTATTCTTTGATATAGTGTCTTGCTATACTGGTCTAGATCTATCTTCACGCCTAATAACTCGTACAGTTTTGGCAATATCTTTTCGGCCCATCCCCTGTGGAATCTACAAAGTCCTGCATTTGAGATTTCTAGTTCTTTAACGGCCCTTGTAGCAGCTACTTTGGCAAATTCTTCAGGTTCTGTAAATGTTGATGTATAGTTTGTCCAATACTTTCCTGTTACAGCTAATGGCAAGAGGAAGCCAGGTGTCCAGTAATAGTTTGGTGTCATGTACCCATCTTCGCCATATGGTTGATAGACTACGAGATCCTCGAATCTAAGCCCAGTTCTCTTCACCCTATCACTAAACATCATATCTAGTTGTTTGCATGCAAATCTAACACCTTTTGCTACGATCTTCAAAACGTCTGTTGAACCCTCTACCAACCCTTTCAAAATCTTTTCAGCTAGATACGCATTTACAGCCCATTCATCGATGTTCATAAGCATTGGATCCATATTAGGCTTTCTATCAAGTCCTACTTCCTCTGGCTTCAAAAGACCTTTGTAGACAGCTTCTAATAGCCATGCGACCACATGTCCTATGCCAATGGCGTCAAAGCCTAGCTGGTCTGCCAAGTCAACTAAATTCCTTGTTAACTCAATCTTAAATACTCCTATGGATGGCCCTAGAGCGTTTGTTGGCTCATAGTCTAGTTTCTTCCCTCTCCATATCTTCTTGCATGAGGCTGGGCATGGTTCTCCGCATGTGGCCCAAGTCTTTGCCATGTCAAAGGACTCTGTCTTCACTGGTTTCCAGAAATTTTCGAGGATAAGGTCAACAAGCTTCTTTCTCACAGACTTGTGAAGGTAAATGCTGTTAAAGTTGAATAGAGGCAACAACTCTCTATAGTGCGGATAGTTAACGCCAAATGTTCCTCCCGCACCTATGCTCGGGTCGTATCGATATTTGACTGTGGCCTCATTAACAGCTTGTATAAAATCTTTTGCTAGCAGTGTCTTCATCGTTGAATAGAGTTCGGTAACTTCTGTCAGTTGCTTAGGTAATTGTGGTTTATAGGATCCTCCAGCAACAATAGCCACAACATTGTGTGCTTGTGCTAAAACTGATCCTCCTCCACCTCTGGCGGCAAATTCCTCAGCACCATCGACAAATCTCTTTTTAACAAAGTCTACATCAATTGAGACTAGAGCTCCATAGACAGTTTTGAAGGCTGCTGGCCCAACAACTATTGGTCTTGCCTTCATAGATGATATTTCATTCCAAAAAGTGTCTATAAGATATTTCTCTAGGGCATAGGCGCCTATATAGCCGTCATACCCCTTGTATATCTCTTCCAATTTACTCAATGGAATTTTCCTTATGGCTACCTCTGCAACTCCTTTTTCATCTCCTTTAACAAATATTATAGCAGGTTCATCACTTTTACCCTCAACAGATATTGCATTAACACCACATCCAATGAATCTATAGCCGGCACCACCCATTTCAGATACATGTATCGTTTTGCTTTCAGGACTCCTAAATACAGCAACAATTCTATGAGTGCCAAATAGCTTGCTTCCAGCAAATGGACCTGTGCCTATGACTACAGCATTACTTGGATCGAAAACGTCTTTGCTCCATGTAGCCAGTTCTTCATGGATTTTTATGCCAACATCTATTGGACCTAGAACCTCTCCGAGCCTATATTCATGTATGGACCACTTGCCACTTGACACATCTATTCTCAGCACTCTGTAACTGGACATTGTTTCACACCAAATTTCTATGATAGCCTTCTGCTGAGCCTAGGTTAAATTGTTTTAAGCTAGTACCATATTATCTAGTTATAATGAGTTTGATGATATATCTCAGTAATATTTTATTTGCTGACAATGATTTGTTTAACATATTTTATCTTCTCAGCCAAATTCGTATATGCCTAATCACAAGGAGATGCCATGTTGAAAATAAAAGATGCTATTAACAAAATCTTGTGGAGCGAGAAAGACATTGAGAGGTACTATATCGTCATAGTTGATAGAGCTGAGGTTTCAGGAACCAAGAAAATACCTTTATCCAGGGTTGCAAGAGTGGACAATAACTACATCTATGTTGCAGATGCTCTAGGAGAAGAACATCCAATACCACTTCACAGAGTTATTAAGATCATCAAAGATGATGAAATTGTTTTTGAAAGGAATACTAGGAAGCCGAAGAGCTAACTCTAAGATTTTTAAGATTCTGCAACACATTTTGAGTGTGTGGCTGTGCTTGTATGGAGCTAATTAGCGACAATATTAGAAAAAGTACAAAAGCAACAACTTTTGAGGTTATCGACAGGTTCTTGCCAAGCGATTTAGCAGGATTTATAATCACCCAGAACATTCTTGGTGATGGCGATGAAACAACATTAGCGTTAGCAACAAAAATTGTATCAGCTTTGTATAGAGGTGTGCAAAAAAAGCTAATAGTGTTTAGAGATAGAGAGAACTACCAGCGGGCTCTAAGGTCCATAGCAGTAAATTTCAAGCAACTGGTTCTACATATAGTATCAGAGATGAAGTTACTAGATTTGGATTTAGTGCTGATATCGATTGTAATCGACGATGATATATCAGCCCTATCAGTCATATACAAGCAGAGTCTTGCAAGCGATGTATTTGATTACATAAAGCAAAATCAAAACAATGTGGCTGTGATTATATCAAACAAAAACGTTGATGTTGATGTAATACTAAATAAGAGCCTCGGCTTCCTTAACAAACATGGGAAAAAGTATTATAGAGAGATTGCGAAGCACATTCAATTCAGTAACATATACACAATCATATTAGCTCTCGATACAGACAACGTTATAAAGATTAAACTTAGAGAAGATTATGGAAAAGAATCATCACTAACCATACCAATCAACATACCAACATGGAGTGTCAACGACTTACCAGAGAGGATTAGAGAAGATCTTCGTACACTCATCATAGATCCGATAATTGCTCATGCCAATTATGCTCCACGCGGAATTATAATAGTTGGTCCCCCAGGCGTTGGAAAAAGTGTTACTGCAGAAGCTCTGGCAAATGCTCTTGGAAAAAGAGTTGTGAGGATAAATCCTGGTGTATACAGATCGATGTGGTATGGCATGACAGAAAAAATCCTTTCATCAATATTCTCCTCACTAAGAAGAAGAAAAGACATAGTTGTGTTAATCGATGATGCTGATTTTCTCGTCAGCAGATTTAATGCTATACACGAGGCTTTTATAGCTGAGATGAATATTTGGCTAAACATATTGCAAGAAAGACAAAGACCACTTATAATAATGACAACAAATACGCCAGAGGTTATGGATCCAGCGTTAATAAGGCCAGGGAGACTAGACATAGCCATATTCATGGGCTATCCAGACAGAAAAATGAGGGAGAGCATAATATTGAACTTATGCAGAATTTACAATATCAAGGTGGCAAATGAGACTTTGATTAATGATATTGCATATAGAACAAAATGGTTTAATGCAGCAGAACTCGACTCGCTAGTCAGAATCGCGGCAAGTAAAGGAAAGGGCGTTATAACTGAAGACTCGGTTGAATGGGCTTTAAAGAAGTTCCACATAAACTATAGTGAGAGGAGACTAATTCAGGACAGTATCGAAAGCTATGCATCGAAGATGTCAAATGTTGTGATATCCTATATACCAAAAGAACATGAAATATAGCAATGCAAATCAAATTACCAAAATTCATTCAAAACTATCACTAACCTTAACCTGTATTTCCTGGGGCAAGATATTTAATAGCGAGTCACTAGGCTTCTTCTCGATGACAGCAACAAAAACCATTGCATCCCCAACATCAACACTATATGCATACCCCTTTTTGATATAGCCACTTTCACCACCCACTATAGAGGATACTATTGCTTTTTCTTTATTTTTCAATCCTTTAAATCTGATATAATTGTTAAGCGATATTATGAGAGATGCTACTATCAGGAGCATTGTTGAAATTAAGATGATAGTTGTTGACGTCATTTTACTGGTGGCACCATAAGTATATATTGAAAGTTTTTAACTTATAAAATGGAAGAGAATATAATAGAGTATTACATAGGATCATCGAAAAATATTACCACATCTGTATAATACCACTGTATTCCCTAACCTCATCAATTCCACAACTAGTGAACACCCGGTGTTACTGCTTCTAGTGAAACAGGGGTTCTTCCTGTACATGAATTGAAGATATTAGTTTCGGCCACCACACTCTCTGATAAAACTCAAAAACCGTTTTTAGTTTGAAACTATGTGTCAGGCCTATGACAAAATATGTATTTGTAACCGGTGGAGTGCTGAGTAGTGTTGGAAAAGGCGTGGCGACAGCATCTCTAGCAATGCTCTTTCAATCAATGGGCTATAACACGACAATTATTAAGATAGATCCATATCTAAATGTCGATGCTGGAACCATGAATCCGTATGCTCATGGAGAGGTCTTTGTAACAGAGGATGGGGGGGAGACAGACCTTGACATTGGTCATTATGAAAGATTTTTGAATAGAGACTTGAGTAAGAAAAACAATATTACTGCTGGTCAAATATATTATTCGGTTATATTGAAGGAGAGGAAGGGAGAATATCTGGGGGCAACAGTTCAGATAATCCCGCATGTCACTAACGAGATAAAGCAGAGAATTAAGGAGACAGGAAAAGAGTATAGTGCTGACATTGTTTTTGTGGAGATTGGTGGAACTGTGGGAGATATTGAAGGTTTGCCTTTTCTTGAAGCTGCAAGACAGATGAAGCTAGAGGAGGGGGCAAACAACGTAGCGTTTATTCATGTTGGTCTAGTCCCAACACTTAAGACAACTGGCGAGCAAAAGACAAAGCCTATTCAACATAGTGTTCAGGAGTTGAGAAGAATAGGAATACAACCTGATATGATAGTTGCTAGATGTGAAAAGCCATTAACTGAAGAGGCTAAGGCAAAAATAGCCTTGTTTGGTAACGTCCCTCCTGAGGCTGTTATTTCAAATTATGACGTTGATAATATATATGAAGTTCCAATAGTCTTAATGCATCAGAACGCCCATAGAATTTTAGCAGCCAAACTATTGTTAGAACCTAGAGAACCTGATTTGACGCCATGGCTAAACTTCTTAGACAAAATGTCAAAGGCGTCAAAACCCATCAGGATTGCTATGATAGGAAAATATACAAAGCTTAGGGACAGCTACATAAGTATTGTTGAAGCGATCAAACATGCCTCTGCATATGAAGGTGTTAGACCAGTATTCAAATGGATTGAGTCTACAGATATTGAGAATGGGCTGATAGACATATCAAAAGAGCTTGAAAATGTTGATGGAGCTGTGATACTACCAGGTTTTGGGAAAAGAGGTGCTGAGGGTAAGATAACAGCTATTAGATTTCTTAGAGAGAGGGGGATACCAACATTGGGAATATGCTTTGGCTTTCAGCTTATGGTAGTAGAGGTGGCTAGACATGTTGTGGGACTGCCCAATGCAAATAGCACTGAACTAGACTCTTCAACGCCTTATCCGGTAATAGACTTGCTACCATCGCAAAGAAATGTGAACGCTCTAGGCGGTTCTATGAGGCTTGGAGCTATAAGTATAAAATTATATAAGAATAGAAAGGTTTATGAGGCATACAAAAAAGAGGTTGTCCTGGAGAGACATAGACATAGATATGGAGTAAACGTAAAGTTCTTGGACAAGCTCGAGACAGCAGGATTCGTAGTTAGTGGTGTTAGCCTAGATGATGAAAGTATTGTGGAGTTTATGGAACTCAACAGCAACTCTTTATTCATTGGGACGCAAGCACATCCTGAATTTAAAAGTAGGCCATTAGCACCATCGCCACTATACCATTATTTTATAAGTAAAATAGCAGTTGAAAGATAATTCCGATCTTGCCAAAGTTTCCGAATTCGTTGGCAATTTTAGTGATGAAACTTACAAGGTGTGAGCCTCTATGCGATGATCGATGAACCCGCGACTGAACCAATTATACAGGTGGATCAGTCTTGACATTAGAGGAGACAAACCTTAGTGCTGAAGAAATACTTGACGAGATTCGTATAGATAAGATATCAGAAAACTCGTTATTCATAGCTAAAAAATATGGTTATGCACCATACATGATCGAAAGATATATATCAATGCTTGGATATGAAGAGGCTCTAAAGTTGGTTGAGTCTTTCGAGAAATTCAAGAAAAGACCTACAATATTATGCAATTATCTGAAGTATGACTGCGACAAACTGATAAAAAATCTTGAAAATCTGGGTTTTAGCGTGAAAAACCTTGAATGGTGCGACTACTGCTTCTATATAGATTCTGCACCAGAATCACCTTCTATCGGATCTACACACGAATATCTAAAAGGTTATTACTATGTGTATAGGGATCCTGCATCACTAATACCACCACTTATGTTGAACCCGGAAAAAGGTTCAACTGTACTCGATATGTGTGCAGCACCTGGCGGAAAAGCAATCCATATTTTACTGCTGATGGAAGATGAGGGGCTTCTCATAGCTAATGACATTTCGAGGAGAAGAAGCATTTCAATGCTTTCACACTTTGTTAGAATGGGGTTCAAGTCCTATGTTATAATAAATGAGGATGGCTTTGAACTTCCTAGAAAAATTGGTTTGGAAAAATTTGATTACATCCTTCTAGACGCTCCTTGTAGCGCCGAGGGAGGCATAATGTTTGACCCTAGTAGAAAGACTAAGACTTCTCAACAGGTTCTAGCCCAGCTTGTCAAAAGGGAGATAGAGCTTCTCTATGCCGCTACAAAGCTTGTTAAAAGAGGTGGTAGAATAGTCTATACTACCTGTAGTATCGCGCCAGAGGAAAACGAGTATGTCATTACAAAGGTTCTGCAATTTAATAGTGAGATAGATGTTGAGGTTCCACGCTTTAACATATGGTCAAATGGTATAACAAGATTCTCTGATTTGATATTTGATGATAGGGTTGCAAGATGTGTTAGAATTTGGCCTCATAGACATGGCATGGAGGGTTACTTCATATGCTCTCTTGTTAAAAAATGAGTCAAATTCAAGATAAGATTTATATACTTGGAATTGGAAAGGTTGTATAATACTTTAAAATAATTATGAAATGTATGGCGACGTAGTATGAAGTTCGATGTTGTTGTTGTTGGCGGTGGTGTTGGAGGTCTTTACGCATCTTACGCCCTTGCTAAAAAAGGTTTTAAGGTTGCATTAATCGAGATGAAGGACGAAAAAAACATTGGAGACAAGGTTTGTGGAGATGCCATCGGCGAGCACCACTTTATTGAACTGGGGCTTGAGCCGCCTGTGCCAGGTTTTGATAAAGATCATGAGTATGATGGTGTTGTGCTATTCTCTCCAGATGAGCAACATAAAATTTTTGTTGAGGGAAGAGGTTACTCCATCAACAGGAAAAACTTTGGGTTGAAACTATATAGGATGGCTATAAACAATGGAGTTGAAGCGTATCTAGAACACTTCTTTGTCAAGCCAATAGTTAGTGGCTCAAAAGTTGATGGGATTGTGGCGAAGGATAAAAATGGATTTGAAAAGGAGTTCGAGGCAAAGGTTGTAATTGATGCAACAGGCGTTGCCTCTGCTGTTAGGAGGAGCCTGCCACGCGAGTGGTGGGTGTCTGTGGAAATACCTAAAGAAGATTATAATATTACATATAGAGAGGTTGTTGTGGGAGATATTGATCTGGACAACAAATATGCATATATATACTTGAATGTTGATGTTGCACCTGGAGGCTATTGGTGGCTGTTCCCAAAGGGAGGGGGTGTCTACAATATAGGGCTTGGAGTTCAGTGGAAGGAGGGCGCACCAAATCCGAGAACACAGTATGTCAAATACATCATGAATAAGCTTGGAAATAGAGTATCAGAGGTTATTCATAGCGGAGGTGGCCTTGTCCCAACAAGAAGACCAATACCGTGTATGGTGTGGAATGGGTTTGTGGTTATAGGTGATGCAGCTGCAACTGCCAATCCTGTGCATGGCGGTGGGATAGGCTCGGCAATGCTAAGCGCCAAGACGGTAGCTGAAGCAATTACTGAGGCGTTGGATAAAGGCGATGCAACTATGGAAAACCTTTGGAGCTATCACATCAAATTCCATAAGGTTTATGGAGCAAAGCAGGCCTCATTAGACATTCTAAGGATGTTCCTTCAGAGAATGAGTAATAGCGACCTGAATTTTGTATTTAGATCGAATCTTGTTAACGGTTCTGAGGTATATGACATGGGTTCTAAAGGCGATTTAAGCATCTCTATCATAAATAGAGTGAAGAGCTTTTTAACGTTAGCGTCGAGACCATCATTTCTAGCAAAACTGTATAGGCTAAAACAGTTTATGGATAGAGCAAAGGAGCTCTACCTTAACTACCCATCATCGCCAAGCGGATACCTCAACTGGTTAGCAGAAGAGCAGAGGCTTTTCGATGAATATAGAAAGTGGCTAGCAGAAAAGATGTGATATCTCATTTTATCTCACTACACCATGTTTTAATGGTGTACTTGCATAGGTGTCCATGTCTAGATGAATCTCAAGAGCGTTAAGGCATGGTTAAGCATAATAAGAATTGGAAACAGCATAGCACTTGGGATAGCTGCAGTTGTGGGTTACATTGTTGGTGGAGGTATGAATGTCTATGAAGCTGCCAAGACATTTCTCGCAGCGTTTTTCATTGGTGGCGGAGGTAATATAATAAATGATTACTTTGATAGAGAGGTTGACGCTATTAATAAACCTTGGAGGCCAATACCATCTGGATTAATAAAGCCTTTTGAGGCATATGTGGCCGCATTAATGTTTTTCTTAATAGGTTTTGCCATAGCGCTGTCCTCTTCATATTTCGCGGGGATTGTAGCTCTTCTTGCAATAGTACTTGTTTACTTCTATTCCTATAGTCTCAAACGTGTTCTTCTAGTAGGCAACATATCAATCGCATTTTTAACTGCATTAAGCATAGTATATGGCTCTCTATTCAGCTCTGTAAATATTCATGTTTTTTTAGCAGCCACCTACGCCTTCTTGTTCAACTTGGGCAGAGAGTTTCTAAAGGGTATAGAAGATGTTGAAGGTGATAAAAGATTTGGTATAAAGACTTTGGCAACAGTATATGGAGTTGTAGTAGCCTTCAAAGCCTCGGCACTGATCTACGGTGTTCTGCTTGCAGTAAGTTTGCTACCAATAGCCATACTCAGATACAGCATTGTATACACGTTACTAGCGCTCGTAGTAGACGCTGTTATCATATATTCAATTCTAAATGCAAAAACTCTTAGACCTGCTGATGCACTAAGATCAACCCGCGTTCTGAAGATTGCTGCTTTTGCTGGACTTTTTGCATTTCTTTTCCACAGCATATAGCTTAAGCCTCTAGCATAGAGAGAGTCAAGGCTTTGCCAATTGAAGGTTTTACAGTAGATCCTCTTTCACATTGCTGACAGCATTTATGTAAAGTCCTAGCATATAGAGTAGATCTGATAATCTGTTTAGATATATATACGTTGTTTTATCGAGCACCCCATCTCTAAGCAGTTTAACAGCCCTACGCTCAACCCTCCTACAAACAGCCCTTAGAAAATGTATAAGCGCTGAGCTAAGAGACGAACCTGGAACAACAAATTTTGTTGGAAGAGCAACCCTATCGGAAAAATCGTTTATCAGCTTCTCAATCGAGGCTAGATCATTATCATCTATCGGAGAAGCCATTCTACCCATAGAAGCCACATAACTTGCTATAAACATGAGCTTTCTCTGTATCCTGTCCAACAATTCAACTATATCAAGAACTTTGGATTCGCTCAAATATGCCTTTACCACACCCATTAATGAAACAAGCTCATCTAGTTCGCCTATGAATTCAATCACCGGTGAGTCCTTGGAAACACGCTGGCCAACAACATCTGTATAGCCATCATCTCCTCTATGAGCATATTTAAAAACCATGTCAATTCGCCTAGTAGCGACTTTATTGCTAAAAATCCATACTTTATAAACATTTCTATAGTGAAAAACGATATTGTTTATCACATCCTAGATCGCCGCATATAGTGTTTTTAGCAACTATGATTGCATGCAATTATTTTTAGCTCTACCATCATCTATACATTATGTACTAAACATGGTACATAAGACAATCTGCAGAGTCTCCATGTTTACGTCGTAGTTATGTCTATTTTTCAGCATTTGACGCTAAGTATCTATCCAAGTAACTGATTTCTTCGTTTACATATCTATAGAGTAGATCTCCTATGCTATACCCACAGTAGTTGCATTTCCAATGTTTTATCAAATCGATTTCGTTAACCATTGCCATAACTGTGTAGGAGTTTTTCTTGAAGCATACAGGACACTCAATCTCTAGTTCAAGGTAGACCCACTTCTCTATCAGGTCTAGCCAGAGAAGCTTTATAGGAGAGATCTCGAAGAAATATTGTGGAATTTCTATCTCGTAATCGTCCATGCCGCAACACTGTGGTGGTAACAAAATACACGCTATATTTTTGTTTAGATATCTGGGGGTTAAATGTCTCTAAGCAAATATCTTATTACAAGTTCTACCATTGCTTTTTTGTACACTATCTCTAGAAAAGGAAATTTTTCTGAGCACATTAGAGCATTAGAGATTGTCAACATCGATGATGTGCAAAGACTCTGTTTCTTGCTTAGAAAATACATTGAATCGCTGTCATCATTGAAAATGGAGAGGTGTTTGGCTACACCATTAATTGGTGTAGCACCATTTCTTGCAAGAAAATATGGTTTAAAGCTCATCACAAACCAAATTATGGTTATTGCTAAAAGACCTCTACCTACAGACCCTCATTGCATAAACTGCCTAGCTTTTGATTCTAGTACATGGATAACAAAAATCTTTAGAGTCTTGAGCAAATGTCTTAAAGTTAGTGAAATACCGATAAGATTTGCTGTATACTATGACCCTGTTGATCAGTGGCCATTGCTGTTAAATTATATACCCATTATAATATCGCTTGATTTCAACTCTTTAATGAGTATTAACAGATGTAGGGAAACACACATAGCTCAATTCACAAATTATAGGCTATTCAAAGGTTTGCTACACGATGTTGAATCTGTTGAGAGCGTGGTTATAACCCCTCATAAAATAGATGAAAGCTACTTTCAAAACGGAGACTGCAGCCCTATCACATGTTTGGATCCTTCCAAAAATACACACTACTCTTATGACTCGGAATACAATTTTTTTCGAGGAACATTTCCCAAGGAATAGCAAAGAAAATGACAACATCGACACGCTAATCATGGAGTTTTGGAGTTCTCGCATATTCTTTGAAGAGATGAACAGAAAGCTAATGTATATCTGGTCTTTTAAACCAATGCAACATGTTATCACACAAATGGTAGATAAAATTAAAGGTATTCGAGTAAAGGAAATCAAAATTGTATTACCACACAAATCCGTTGCCGAGCTCGGGGCTACACATAACGATAGAATCTGGTTATCAAGCATAATAAAAAACATTATAATGAGCTCCAAACCCAAGGTAATGCTAGTCTCATAGCTATCAGTGAGGTTCAAAATCATCATGTTATCAGAGCTGAGCGCCTCATCACAAAACTTTAGTATTGCCCCACGCCTTTGTTTCAACATGTATAGCCTAAAATGTTTTTAAATACTATAAGATATCTTATCTCTTGGAATGATTTGTGACAGGCTAAACTAAGTCTCTAAAGCATTTGTCGCGGTGATTATAATGATTTCCATGGCTTATATGGGACTACGAGAAATACTCAATAGCCTAGACGATCCAAAAAATCTAATCTTTTTGGAACCTCTTGTGAAAGATGTTGTAGAGTATTACATGGAGCAGTTGCTTAGGGATGGTCTCATCAAATCTTGTGGAGATGGATATCACATAGATATTGAAGCTATTGAAAAACTTGTAGATTCTAATCCACAGATGGAGTATCTGCAAACAAGTCAATATCATCATATTGGATTCGCTGTGCCAAGTTTCCTCGAGTTTGCGTATAGAATACGCCACAAAGATAAGGTTATTGTGCAGGAGCCGGGGCTTACATCAGCATTTGTATTCTATGTCAGGAATCTTTTAAACTATTTGTGCAAGATGAAACCCGAGATTATTTTCATTGTTGACACAATACTAGATAAAATCGTCGATAAAAATGGCGAGCTTCTATATGGATACAAGGACATGTACATGATAGAATCATACATGTTCTTATCAGATGCATGTAGCAATGTATTGCTGTATGTGAAAGACTTGAGAAAAACTGAAAAATTGATTGCGAAGATCCTAAATGAGTCGGACAATATCGGTATCGCAATAGATATTGAAGGCGTGACTAAAAAAGGTATGCCAGCTAATATTGTGGATATAATTAAGAGCAGAGTTAAGAGGCCAGCCATAGGAACTGTCATACCTATGCAAGCACAAAAATATGTAGGCGACGGTGAGAAGAGATCTCTGCAAAAGCTATTCAGCATATATGGAGATGATATGATCGTTATACTGGCAAACACAAGACCAATCACAGAGCCTCTCGCAGAGAAACTAGAGCCAGATTCAATACGCAGATTTATAAACTATATAGAGGAGATCCTCAGTCAAGCGAGGTTTTAGAAACTATGAAAAAGGTTATTGTAAAACCTATTGGGTTCAAAGATCTGCAAGATAGGTATATGGAGATTTTGCTAGATGAAAACTCAACCATTTCTCAGCTTGTCAACAAATTTCTTCAGGTAATGAGCGTGTCTGAAATGAATGGAGATGAAATTATAGTGATGTGCAATAACAAACAGCTCTACCCCGATGATAAAGTCCCTGAAGATTGCCAAACAATTGAGTTATTCCCATTTGCTAGTGGGGGTAAAACACTTTTATATTAATGACTTGCACCGTGGTTAGATATGTCCAACCAGATCAACGTAGATCTTAAAAAAGTTCTTGGAAAAACAGGTGTGAAGGTTTCTCCAATAGGTTTTGGAACCCTTAATATAAGGGATTTCATAAACGCTGAGAAAGCGATGTTGAAAGCGGTTGAATATGGCATAAACATATTCGAAGTCTCAGAAACATATGCAAATGGGCTGGCTTTAGACTATTTTGGAAGATTTCTTGCTAAGATTAAAAGAGAGGATGTTTTCATAGTATTTAGAGCCTCGCCACTAATTCTAGCTGATCCAGACAGTTTTGAGACAAAATTCAACAAGTTTCTTCAAAAAATGAACACCTCATATGTCGATGCCTTAATGATCGGCTGGTACGAAGATGCAATACCGTTGGAGACACAGCTAACATCTTTAGAGAGGGCTGCTGAGAGAGGCTATGCTAAGTTTATCGGGGTAAGCGGTTTTAAAGTCAAGCAGATTGCCAGAGTTTTGAACATGCCAAAGAAGTATGAAATTTCTTTGATTCAGAACAGATATAATGTGATGGACAAGCGCATAGAAAAAGATGTGCTACCATTTGCCATGAAAAACAACATCGCTGTGCTAGCCTGTTCAGCTCTTGACGGAGGTCAGGCGATTCGACAGCCAGTAGTTATGCGTATTGCAAGCAAGTATAATGCAACTGGGGCCCAAATCGCTCTAAGCTATGTTATTTCAAACCCGAATGTCGTTGCTCTTGTAAAAAGCGAGAATATAGATCATGTAGTTGAGGATGTCACAGCCTCCAAGACCGTGTTGAAAGAAGAAGATTTAAGTGCTCTAAGGTCAATGTAGTGGTAGAGTGATGAGATTTGAACAGAGATGGAGATACTATTAGAGAGCCGCAAGCCGCTGCATGGGGTTTTTACCCATTCAATAAGAGCCAGCTTATAAAAGAATTGGAAAGAGCTTTCACAAACACTAGATTTGGTCCAGGGGCTCTTCCAAGCAAAAAACAAGGTGGATTAACAATCATTGGCGGTGTTGTGCCACATGCTGGCTATAGCTATTCGGCTTCCTGTGCAGCATGGTTCTACAAGGAGCTTGCCGAAAATAAGCCGACTATAGAAACTGTTATTCTTCTTGGAACAAATCATACAGGTTTTGGAAAGACGATAACAACATCAACTTATTACATCACGTGGGCAACACCGCTTGGAGCTGTGAATATTGATGTCGAGTTCATCAATAAATTGAAGAAGGAGTACCCACCTCTAGATGATGATGCACTTGCCCATACTAGAGAACACTCATTAGAAGTTCAACTCCCATTCCTACAGTATGTATACGGGGACAAGTTCAGAATAGTGCCCATAGTAGTAAAGGATCTTACTCATCAAGAGGCTAGAGATTTTGCCGAGGCATTGAAAAGAGTTGTAGATGATCTAAAAAGAGATGCTATAGTTATAGCATCATCTGACTTCACACACCACGGCTCTATATATGGTTATGTTCTTTTCAATTCAAACATATCTCAAAGTGTTAGAGAATTGGATAAGAGGTTTATAGACGCTATAACAGAGCTTGATACAAGAAGGTTCCTCAAATTGATAGAAGATTACAATGCAACTGTATGCGGATTTGGAGCAATAGCTATTGCTATGGAGTATACAAAGCTATTGAATGGAAAGGCAAAGCTATTGAAGTATTATCACTCAGCTGATGTTACAGGAGACGAAGATGTTGTTGTTGGATATGCATCAATATTGTTCTACAAATAAGAATTACTTTATGTAACATCTATTATCAATTCTTTTTATTTCTAGAGAATCAATATAAACATCTATATTGGATAGAAAATCGTTTAAAAATCTTACAGAAACGATTGGAACCCCCTCGAAAACCCATGTTGATGAAGTATAAAGCGTTATTACTATGGGTATGAAAAGCTTTGTTTTGCGAATTGCAGGAACCTCAGAGGTCACCCACTCACAGTATTTAACCAGTTTGTCTATTCTAGCCATATGCTCTCTAACAATCTTAGAGACAGAGGATTTTCCAATACGACGCCTCCAATGCTTACACTCAATAATGTACCCCATCTTCTTAACCATATCAAGAGCTAGCACATCTATCTGGAACTGCGATATCCTTTTATGTGTATAGCCAGATACATAATCAAGTCCAGCAGACTTTAGCCTTGCCGCTATGTAATCTTCAAATTCTTTCCACTCTATATAGCTGGCAAACCTCATAACATCTACAGTCATTTTTTCTTCTATCAGCAAGAGAAGTTCAACTGGGTTCACTAAGTTAATTCGGCTGTTGCTAACAGATATGCATCCTCTTTTCAAACCTTCTACAAAAATCTCCTCTACAAGATTTCTGTCCATAGGCCTCAGAAGCTTTACAAACTCTGGTTCAAGTGCTTTATATCTAAACAAGTGTTCTAGCACATCACCAACTGTTATGTAGCTTACCATCTTATCACATTTCCCCTTTCTCTACAACCTCTACCCCAGTTGATTCAATACCTGTAGCAACTATTGTGGCACCCAAAGCCTCGGCAACTCTCTTCAATATGTTTGCATGTTCCTCATCTCTTGCAAGAGCTATAAACGCGCCTCCACCACCAGCACCAGATGTCTTTGCTCCTAGGGCTCCAGCACCCCTAAGGGTGTTTACTATTGTGTGATGCTCTAGGCTAACAACACCTAGCGAATCTAAAAGCCCATGGTTCAAGTTCATAAGAATTCCAATTCTTTCAGCATCTCCTTGTAGAATACTACTGCGAGCCTCTTCAACGATACTGCCAATAGCATCTACAATCTTGCTTGCGCTTATAGAGCTCTTCAAAAGTTTCTTCACATTCGATACTAGAACAGCTGTTGTCGACTTTTTTGGCGTATATCCAACAATAAGATTCATTTTTGTTGGCGTTGGCAGAGGCTCTGCCTTGGGGGTAGCAGGATCTATATATCTAATGCCACCAAAAGTTATGGTGTAGGTGTCCATCGGGCTTGCCACTCCCTGAACAATTTGCTCTGTTCTCCATGAAAGCTTTGCTATAAGGCTTTTCTCAATCTCTGTTGTTGAAAGATATGTTGATAGACATAATGTGGTTGTGGCAACAGATACCGCTGCTGATGTTCCTAACCCTACGCCTGTTGGAACAGGACTCTTTAGGTACATTATAAAGCCTCTTCTTCTACCTGGTTTAACCTCATCCTCGCACAATCCAATAGCTGTTGCAATATAGCTGACAAATCTTTTTGCAACATCGTTGTCTACCTCAGTTTTGCTAAAAAGATTGTCTTCTCTGTTAAACTCTATTTTTCTTATGGGTAGCAACACATTGTTGAATTCTACAACAATTTTCTGCTCATGAACATCCATAGCCTCGACAAGAATGTGTAATGGTAGTGTAAATGCTATTGCAGGCTTTCCATAGACTACAGCATGCTCGCCAAACAATGTTGCCTTCAGCGGCACTTTGATAAGCATTTTCAAATGTTTTGCACCAGTCGATTTGGGTTAAAGCCGGTTTTGATCATGTCAGAGGAGGTTCATAACATCATCGCATCAGTGTGGGCAACAGATCATCATTGTGATTTCACTGGCTGTAGATAGCTTAGCGACGGTCTCTTACTCACATATATAGGCATGGCCATGTCTATTTTTGGGTATCCTTCTAATTCCTTCTCAAGCATTTTAATAAGCTCTTCTACATTCATGCTCTTTTGGACTCCTGTAGCTCTTATTCTGACATTCACTGTACCCGTACTCACTTCTCTTTCACCAACTACAATCACATATGGTATCCACTCAACCCCTGCATCACGAATCTTTTTACCAAGGCTCTCATCTCTGTCGTCGACGTCTACCCTGATACCATATGACAACAGTTTTTGTGCAATCTGTGTGGCATACTCCAGATACTCTTTTGACACGGGGATTACCCTTACTTGTATTGGTGAAAGCCAGAGTGGTAGTGTTGGAGGTACACCCTCCTTCTCCTTCTTTGCTATGGTATCGAAAACCATGTATATATATCTCTCTACAGATCCTATGATGGCTGTGTGTATTATAACAGGATACTTCTCATTTCCATTCTCATCAACGTATTTGATGTTGAATCTCTTCGCATTTCCAACATCTATTTGCCACGTGGCTATTTCTCTTGGTCTGTTAAGCTCGTCGATAATCACATACTCAACATTTATGACCCAGTAGTACATCCCTGCTGGATATACTGTTACCAGAACCGGCCTGCCCTCGCTTTTGACTAGCTCCACAATGTAGTCAAAGTTTGTTTTGAGGAAATCCTCTGTGATGTTATATATCGCTAGATACTCCCTTCCAATCTTCTTTGCCTCCTCAACGATCTTGCTCCTCACTAGAAGAGCTATTTTCTTTGCCTCCTCAAGATCTTTGGTCAATATGTGCAGATCTGGCATGTGAAATCTTCTCAATCTGAATCCTAGTACCAGCTCACCGCTTTGCTCATATCTGTAGCTGTCAGCCACTTCAAACATGCCCAGCGGCAAGTCTTTATAGCTTAGAACCCAGTCTTTTAATATGGAGAACTGCTGATAGCATGCAGCAAATCTTAGAATGAATCTGTCTGTATCCATTCTGACCTCGTACATTCTCTCGCCAAACAACTCAGCATGTTGCCTCACAGGCTCCGCCACTAGACTAAACATGTTTGTTCCCTTAACTCTGAAGACCGGTATACCGAGACTGCTTGCGGTTTTCCATGAGTACTGAGATACAGCCTCGAATATCACAGTTGCATGTGGTTCAAACCTCATGTGACCTCTATCCGATAGCTCCTCCCATTCAAAACCAAATTTCTTGAGGTATTGATATACCCTGCCCTGGCCACCCTCAGCCTCTTTTCTAAAAACCTCTTTCTCAACAAGAACTTTGAATTCATCGTCTTTGAATTCGTACTCCTCAGGCTTTACAAGTTTACCATCAGGTGTTAGAATATAATATTTTTTCTCTATAGTCCTCCTAGCACCCTCTTCAACAGGTTTTATTGTCTTTGACAACTCGCTTAGGGGATGGCCATAGCAGTGAAGCTTAAACTCCTTGTACCAGCCAAAGGCCGCTCTATAAACTTTTTCAACTCCAATGGACGATCTAAGCCTATCTGCTAAGGCATTTAGAATCTTTTTTGCGGCCCCAGGTGGAGCTAGAGATTGTGATAGATGTGCATATGGATAGACAAGAATAGCTTGTGCATTAACATTCTTGTAAACGTTTAAGATTTCGTTTGCAGCCTTTTCAACAACTACTTCAATGTTTTTCTCGTCACCTTCTTCAACACTTGTAAACACAACGAGAACATTTTCAAGATGCTTCTCTGCAATATCATCCGACAACTCATCGGCGTTTTCAACAGCTTTTTCTTTTGCTTTGAACCAAAAATCCTTAGCGTGTATAAGCAGTAGACGCAAGTATGTTGCACCACATTGTTTAGGTGGGTGTATGCTAGCTTAAGCAACTCTTCTAGACTCAATATAAGGTTTTTTGGAGATTCTGTTTCGGGCTAGACTCTAACAATATATTAGCTTTTTTCGAATGTATAAAACTCAGAAATTTGGGTGAAAATAGTGGTAACAGAAGAGAAGAAGGTGAAGAGCCTAGAGGAGCTTGGCATATCATCGACCATACTGAAAAAGCTTCAGGAAATGGGGATAACCACCGTAGAGGCCTTGGCAGCTGCTAACCCGCAAGAGCTTAGCCAAAACCTTGCCATACCCCTTCCAACAATACAGAAGCTGGTCTCCCAGGCTAGAGCAGCTCTTGGACTTGGATTCAAAACTGCTTTAGAGATAAAGAAAGAGAGAATGAGCCTACCGAAGATAACCACTGGAAGCAAGAATCTAGATAATCTACTCGGTGGGGGTGTGGAGGTGAAGACAATAACAGAGTTCTTCGGAGAGTTTGGAAGTGGCAAAACCCAGTTGTGCCACCAGCTAGCAGTGAATGTGCAGCTACCGCTTGAGAAAGGCGGCTTAGGTAAAAAGGCTATATATATAGATACTGAGGGGACGTTCAGATGGGAGAGAATAGAGGCTATGGCCAGAGGGCTTGGCCTTGACCCGGATAAGACCATGGAGAACATACTCTATGTCAGAGCTGTTAACAGCGACCACCAAATGGCTGTTGTTGAAGAGCTGAAGGATTTGATACCAAAAGAGGACATTGGGCTTGTAGTTGTAGACTCCGTAACAGGTCACTTCAGAGCTGAGTATCCAGGCCGAGAAAACCTTGCTGTTAGACAGCAAAAACTCAATAGACATCTGCATCAGTTAATGTCGTTGGCAGAGCTATTCGATGTTGCTGTTGTTATAACCAACCAGGTTATGGCAAGACCAGATGTATTCTATGGAGATCCAACAACTGCTATAGGAGGCCATGTGCTATATCATGCGCCTGGAATCAGAGTCCAGCTGAAGAAGAGTAGGGGCAATAGAAGAATAGCTAGAATAGTTGATGCACCCCACCTACCAGAGAGCGAAGCTGTTTTCGCAATAACTGAGGTTGGTGTGAGAGACCCAGAATAAATCGCTTTGTCCAAGACCCATATAAGATCATGTATAGTGTGAGATTCAACATTGCAGACAGGTATTTTGGAGGAAATCGTCATAGCTTCTATCGCAATACTAACCTTTGTTGTTGCAGGCGTTTTTGATTGGAGGAATAGAGAAGTTGATCCAAGGATATGGATAGCACCAATAGTTGTGGGCATAATCTTCAATTTCTTCTACATTACCTTCCAAGCCTACGATAAAACAATTCTGCTGTTCCAAATAGGCATTGCAGTATTTTTTGTTTTAACAATAGCTATTCTGGTTTTTGTTGTGAACTTGCTTGGTGGTGCAGACTTCATGGCTATATCAACATTTGTTGCTTTATACCCATTCAACAGACTTGCTATAGCTAAGAGTGTTGTGCTTGGAAATAGATGTGTTTTTCTATTCAACTTGTTTCCACCTGTTCTATGGCTTCTAGCAATATATTCTATGATCATGCTATTCATCATTATAAGGAATGTTATACACAATCTGTTTGTATATAGGAGCATTAAGGAGATGAGAATTCCCATCCATAAAAAGGTTTTTTATATGGCGTTCAACAGGTTTATGACTGTTGATGAATATATGAGGAAGAGGTTCTATTACCCTGTCTATGTTCCGGGGGTTGTTGACAGAGTTACTTTTGATATATATGAGGATGATGCTGATTGGAAAAAGAAGTTAGGGGTGCTACCCAAAGACACTATAATTGTTGTTTCGTGGGGGATACCAATGGTTTCCTTCCTGTCTATTTCAGCAACAATCTATATAGTGATGTATGTTCTGTTTTATCTATCTATTGCTTGATTTGTGATAAAGCTTTAATAGTTGCTTTGACTATTGTTGCAAACTGAGAAATAGTTTGGCCTAGGGTGGCTACAGGTAGTGTTTAGTGGAAGAATGGTTTTGTGGGCTCCTTGGAGAGAATCCTATGTGGTACAGCAATATAGTGGTGAGTGCATATTTTGTAAAGCTGTAAACCAAGATGATCTGGCCAACTATGTTGTTTACAGATCCAAGCATAGCATAGCTCTTCTCAACAAGTATCCTTATAACAATGGGCATGTGATGGTTGCCCCAATAAAGCATGTACCAAGTCTTGAGATGCTTTCCGACGATGAGTTGCTCGATCTTGCAAAAACTGTGTCAATTGTTTTAAAGGCTCTTAGAAAGTGTTATAATCCACATGGCTTTAATATTGGAGCCAACATTGGGAGGGCTGCTGGAGCAGGTATAGAGGGGCATCTACACATACACATAGTTCCTAGGTGGAACGGAGACACAAACTTCATGCCTGTTATAGCAAATACCAAGGTCATTCCAGAAGACCTCAACGTAAGCTGGAAGAAAATTAGAAGTTGCTTAGAGGATGTATCCTCAGATTAGAGCCCATCATCACACATCAGATTTGCTACATAACATCATCTATAGTTAACTGCATTTTCGTCCAACCTCTTCTAACAGTTCATTGATTAAAATTCTTATCTGATCCAAAGTATTTGAGCCTCTTTATAAAAAATTTATAAGGATATGCATGGGATATTATAACGGTGTATAGCTGTGGCCCAGACACAACAGCTATCAACTAGCGAAATTGTTAAGAAGACTTCAGCGGCATTAGTAAGTGTTGTGCTCTATGTAGTACTCTACGTACTAGTCTCAGCCCTCGCCCACTACCTGATGACCGAACTATTACCAAGATACGGAATAGCTGTTGCCAATTACGAGGTCTATGTACAGATCCTGCTAGCACTTGCATTCGGCTATATGATAGTAAACGGTGTAGCAACATTCTTCTACTGGTCAACAAGAGCAAAATACGATCATCCGACGGCGGCCGCTATTAGAAACGTTGTTAGAATTATTGGCGTTGGCGCAATGATCGCAGCAATAGCTGGTGGTGTCGCCGGGGGAGCAGCTGGAGTAGCACTAGGAGGCTTCCTAGGCATGGTAATAGGCTTTGCATCCCAGCAGGTACTCGGACAAGCAATTGCAGGACTCTTCCTACTAATCTCAAGACCCTTCAGAATAGGTGATGCTGTCGTCATAGCCGGTGAAGATGGTGTAGTAGACGATGTTGCAACACTATTCACAACAGTAATCAAAGCAGATGGAACAAAGGTTCTAATACCAAACAATTCAATAGTAGGAAGCAAAATATATCTAAAGCCAAAACAACAACCAAAACAATAACAAAACATTTTTTAATCTTCTAATCCTCAAACCCATTCTCCATCAGAACAACTAAAATCCACTTCATAGAAAACACAACACTGAAATAACCCACAAAACAAGTAAAACTAGGATAAATCACTAAGGGCCCGTAGCCCAGCCAGGACAGGGCGCCGGCCTCCGGAGCCGGAGGTCCCGGGTTCAAATCCCGGCGGGCCCGCCAGTTTTTAATCACTCAAGTAAAAAAGCTTATTAACTCTCCTAATGTTTCAGTTTCATGGTGCAGGCTGAAACATCAGGCGTGATAGCTTTGAGTGATGGTAGTTCTGAATGGTGGAATAGGATAAATGTCTCAAAGATTGATGAAGACTCACGCTACAAGATTCTCTCCTATTTAGTCGAGAAATATGGGAGGAAGAAGGTAATGGAGGAAGCAGGTATTAGCCGTGTGACGCTGTGGAGATTGCTAAACCGGGTATCCCCGGTAGACCCAGAGTACATAGTCCCACTCCTCAAGCTCCTCACGCAGACAGAGTTTGAGAGTTTAGTATCGGCGAAGAACAGACTCAGATCCCTCGGCATAATGAGAGACGATGGAACTGTAGACTACAGTCTGGTCTTGGAAATACTATCCATAGCTAGGAGCGATGAATATCTTAAGAACGCTGTACTGAGGTTTGTCGTCCAAGAGTTTAAGGAAGATATTAGGAAAATGCTCGGGATAAGCTTCACAGGTATAAAGCTTGAGTGGAGTGAAGACTTCGAAAACTTTCTTGTGGAACGTAAGAAGCGTAGAAAGGTGAGAGACCCAGAGACCGTAAAGTACTACAGAAACCTCTTCAAGAGATACCTAGAAGGAAAAGAACTCTCCGAAGAACTAATAGACTACATTGTTAGACACCAGAACAAATGGCTTAGGAACGTGTTCAGACACTACGTACAGTACCTATACCATAAGAGAAGAATTCCCCCAGAAACCTTCGGCTGGATAATGGAGGTAGTCCCCTCAAGAGGGTATAGACTAGACGTAAGACCCTACCAGATCTCCATAGAAGATGTTAGGAAGACCCTAGAGTTCTTGAAGGAGAACCACAAGACATACTACACAGTATACAGAGCAATGCTTGAGTCTGGAGCAAGGTTCGAACACGTACTGGAGATGATAAGGACGTGGAACCCTAGAGAAACTGTAGTTATAGAGTCCATAGACCTAGAGGTGGAGAGGTTAGTGTGCTTCGATAGGTTCTGCAGGTACTACCTAGGTCTCAGAGGTCACCAGAAACCGTGTGAATGGATATACATGTCTAGAGGTACTATAGAGCTCTTGAAAACACTAGCACCCAAAGATATTGATAGGAATAGTGTTAGAAGGTATGCCAGGAGGTATAGCCTAACCCTGCCGAAGATGTTTAGGAAAGTCTCATGGAGGATAATGGTTCAGACTATGCCTAGGGAGGTAGCGAGGTTTATCCAGAGCAGGTTCGGAGAACTAAGGGTAAGTGAGGCGAGGTACGAAGACCTCCTATCAGAGGCAGATGAACACTACCCAAAATACCTAGAAAAATTGGGAGAAGCTCAATTTTAGTATGACCCCTCCCTACCCTAGGGTGCGAGGATCCGGGGAAGTTTAGAGCTACACTCTCGGTTCAGTCTGCGTCTGGTTTCAGGCGCATTACCGTTCCTGCATAGAGCTGAGCCCGGAGGTGTGGCTTTGTTTTCTCGATGCATAGTAGAGGATACATAGCTTAAACCTTACCACACCATCCCCCGCCCTAAAGTGCGAGGCTTTCAGGTTGCAATATAAATGTATTAATAACATTCATAGGTCGCAGATAGACCCCTTCACAACCACCAAAAGAAAACTCTTAATCTCTTCCAATCCATTGATGAGGTAAATACTAACACGAGACTTATCCTCCATTTGTAGAGCTAGTAGCGCTGGAAGAATATACATGTCCAGAGAAGTAAATACACCATCCCCCTCAAGATATACCAACCCGGCAAGATTACCAGGAAACCACGGAGCAGACCACCGATACACCCCCAAATCCACCCTAGTATCCAACTTTCTACCAAACGAGATAAGATCATCCACAGAATACTTCCATAACACACCACCAACCTCCCCCCTAAGATATCCGTACTCCAACACGTCCTCAACCCTACCAACCTCCCTCACCCTCCTAACCACAACCTCGGGAATCTTCTGAACCATTATTCTCTTAGGAGAGAGATAATAACAAAAAACCGGATCGCAACTTGGAAACTGAGGAAGAACCCTAACCCCATCCAAAGAAAGGAATCTGGATGGGACGTACACCACCTCCCAACCATTAAAAACACGATAAAGAATTACATAGGTAGACAGAAAACCACCATGACCAAAGTACACATACGGAAACCACACCCCCCTGACCTCCCTAACCACCACACCCACCCACACCAACCCTATATACACCGACAACTACTGCCATGCCGTTATGAGATCCCCCGACATACTGTTATGAGACCCACATCACCCGCCACATCACCCGCCACGGGGCGGCTCATGATTACATTTATTATTATGATCAAATAGTATATGTATAGCACACCGTTATGACACCCACAGTTTTCCCACCATCGATTCTTGATCAGGAAATAATTAAAATAGTTGAAAACAGACAATACCATGCCGTTATGAGACCCCTAGATATATATACACAATAACAATATTTAGTGAATACTGACATGCCCTTATGAGACCTACTGTCATCCGCTTACGAGACCCTACTGATGAACCATTGCCATGCCGTTATGAGACCTTTTGACATACAGTTATGAGACCCTAGCGATGAGATACTACACCACCCTCCACAACTTCATCCCCGAGAAAACCATACCTCTGATGAGGAACATAGCTATTGAGAGAACTGAACATATCCCTCATCGTGATGAAGGGAATATTGGAAACAGTAATCACGGTAATCCTCCCATTCCTATCACATCGAACAATAAATCTATCAGATAACTGACTCCAAGGAAAACGGAGAACCCCACTCTTATCGATTTCGTAAAGCTTCATCCCGAGCTGATTACCAACAACCTGGAGTATGAGAACCCCACATACACTATAGTTCATGGACTGAAGAATATTTTCAAGAGATCTAACTGTAACCCATCCATTCTTTAATGTCTTCAACCTCATCAACAACCTTTCGGGTATTGTTCCATTCTTACCCGTCAACCTTTTAAGATTCTCTACATCGTAAATATACGATATCTTATCAACATCTTTAGATTTTATAACAACCCTAGTATTCCCTCCACACTTCCTAACTACTATGAATTTCCTCTTTCTCATATCTCTATGGAGATACTCTAGCAGATCCCTAGAAACAAGAACATCAATTATCCTGAAACCGCTAAGAACAATACCCGGATACCTATAGTAGACACCTCTCCCAGTCCTTATCTCCCGTCCAGAACCATACACCTCAAAATACACAAGATTGCGCAATTCTCTACTATAGCTTTCACCTAAATTACTAACAATAACATTACTAGTACTAACACTTTTACTAAAACTTAAATTTCCACTACTAACACTAGTAATTCGGTTAGCAGAACTCTTAGCCCAGCCCTTTAACTTCCTCCTCCCCAACTCCTAAACCCCTCAGGTAAGAGCTAGGAGTATGAGATGGTTAGCCGTGTCTACCCTCAACTACTTGTATGTATATCCTTACCTTCAAGCCTCTGCGCTTTATTTCCTCCCAAACGGCGTTGAAGTCTCTCGGTAGGTAGATTATCCATCGGTCCCTACCTAGCTTCACTACCTCCCGAGCTGGAACGTATATGTCCCTTGGAAGTATATGCAGGCGTGCTTCTTCAGCCATCGACTTCACCAGTGAATATATACTGTTAATTGATAATATGTATGTGGCTAACAGATCGACGATGACCCGGAGGAAGAACTATGAGGTTGGCTAACGCTACCAGAAGTCTTATCCAAGTCATGGGGACCTCGGTAGTGGTGAGGAGAAGCAGACTCCGAAGGTACGCGAGGGAAGTCGGTAGGTCTGACTCCCTCCTTCGCCTAATACTACACAAGCTTGGGAAGAAGGGACTGGTCTACGTGCGCGGAGACCTCGTCGTTAACGTCCCCCTACTCATACTCCACTACTCTGTGGCACGTTATCTAAATCTCGGGAAAGAGGATGAAGCGGTAGCAGAGGTAGCCAAAAACCTGTTGGAGGTGGGTATAGATGAGGTAGTAGCAAAAGACCTGGTATTTAAAGTAGTTGTTCAGATGCTTCCTAAGTATAAGCAATTCGTCAATTCCATCTATCGGTACTATGAGTGCTGGCGCGAAATTGTAGATTCACTTAAAGAGAATGGAGAAATAGACCACGTGGTCAACCTCTTCCTAATATATCTAGGTTTCCTTATTTCTGAGTCGGTCTCTCTAACCCGCATAGAGCTCCAAGGTGAAACACTCCTAAATGAAGAGTTCATCGGCACCAGACTCTTCCTACACTCCCTATCAAGGTACGTAAGAAGTAAGCACATTGAAGAGCTAAGTAAGGCAAAGGAGAAACTAGTTAAGGAAATAGAGAGGCTCAAAACAGATGAAGACAGACACACACGGTTTTACGCAACACTACTCCTCGAACACACACTCTCAACAGCTATGGACAAGATACTCCCAAAGCTCTACACCCCAATCACACTCATACTCTACAAAAAACAAGAACAACGTACGGGGCAAGAACCCCAATGATAGGTAGTGCGGTGGTGCCCCGACTCCTGCGGTCTGCGTTTGTTTGGGGATGGGTTCTCGTGATATCAGGGTTGATATGCTCCTGCTTTTAAACTGTCTCCCTATTATTTAGGTGGGTCTATGTCTACTTCCGTAAGACAGCGTAGTTCGTTTGAGGAGGTAGTTGAGTTTAGTGTTGAGCGTCCAACTGTCTACGTTAAGCGGGGGTCTGGAGCTAAGGTAGCCGTTAACCTGTTTGGGGCCGGGGTCAAGGTCCTACTATCCTCTAGTTCGGACCCAGGGCTACACACCGACATCAGACCTAGCGCTGGTGTCGTACCGCTCACCGCCTTAGTGACCGTACATGCGGGACCTACGGCAGAACTCGGAGTCCGTAGTGTGAGGATCTCAGCGCTAGATAGAGAGAGGAGGGTAGTGCTAGCTTCGGCCAGTCTCCAAGTGGTCGTGGTTGATGACAAGCTGTTAGACGTTGTTAAGAAAGTCGGTGAGTATAGGTTGCTGTACAGAGAGAAAGGGACTCAGTACACTCTACTAAAGGTACTTTGGGACTGGAGAAATACGGTATTCACCTTCGCAGAGATCAAAGCGATATACGAAATGTTGGTGGCGAGAAGTCTATCCAAGGGAACAGTACACGAAGTTCTAAAGAGAATGCTTAGAAAGGGGCTAGTAATTCGCAGACCAGAGGGATATGCATTCAATCCAAAGATCACTATGCACGAGGCGTTGAGAGCCATAGACATCAAGAGATCGTTAAACGGGAAGCGAGGAGCGATGAGTAGTCAGCAGAGGGAAGCCACTAACACAGTTGATGTGGATAGCCCGAAGACCCCTCACGAGGTTAGAGAGCTCATGGAGAGAGCTTCACAACTCGCTAAACAAGACTACTGGAAGGCTGTCGACCTAATCGCACATACATTGGTAGGGGCTCGGGAAACTGGGATCTGGTTCCTCTGGGTAAACGACCTCTTCATATACCGTGAGGAGAAGACAGGGTTCTTCCACTACTTCAAGTCCCGCAGACTCTCGGAATTCCTAAAGGAGTTGGGGTTTGTGGAGGGACTCATGTTCAATCACACAAAACACTCTGCTAAAGACCTCATCCACGACCTCTATTGGTCGTACCCAAATGCTAGACGACTACACTACCTACTCAAGCAACATGGATGGTTTGAGTACCCAAACGACATTCTCCTAATAGAGTTCTACTACGACTCGGGAAAAATCGCGTACATAGCGGTAAGAGAACTCAACAACGACACCGTACTATGGGGTTACGGCAACTCAGAGCACTCCGAGGAAGTAGAGAGGTTCCCAGTAATACCCGGCGAACACGTAGACAGAGAGAATGAGGAAACATACTTCTACAGACCGGCGGGGATATTCTAACAAAGACTCAGGTCTCCCCACTTCTATATGGAGAGCGAGTAGTTAGAGAAAACCTCTAAAAACAGTTCACTTCCCGAATAGACCTGCGAACAATCTTTAGTACTCAAGTTTTTTATATTCTCTTAGAGAATTCTGTAGTAGGTGCTATAGAGCTTATGCCCGTTATGGCTCGCACCAGGATTGGTAGGTATTATAGGACGACTATTCCCAGGGAGGTCCGCAAGCTACTGGAACTAAGGGAGAACGACGAGGTCGAGTGGGTCTTTGAGAACGGAGTAGTCTACGTTAGAAAAGCAGGGGGTGAACAACATGGTTAGATGTCCGTTCTGCGGATTTGAATCGAGCCTGGAGGATTTCAAGAAGCTAAGAGAACCCTGGAGATTCAGGTTCTACGAGGTTAAAATGCTGGAGTGTCCTAAGTGTAAAGGTGTGTTCAACTACTACGAGGGTTTTTCACCAAGAGGTAAGCGTTCCTCGTTCATGATTAAAATGAGACCGCGGGCTAGAGCATGAGTAGTAGAATTCCTGTGCCTCAAATAGATATAGATGATGTAGTGAACTGCTTTAAGCAGAGTGTTAGAACAGCTAGAAATGAGGAGGAGGTTAGAGCAAGGGTTTCAGTAAGGTGCATTGAGGAGAAGATACTGAAGCCCCTGGGTATAACCCAGTACGGTCACTACGAATACACCCTTGTCTCGGGTGCTAGGGTAGACGCGCTGTACGGTCACGTGATAGTTGAGTACAAGGCTCCCGGTAAGCTCTCATCAGCATCCGACATAGCTAAAGCTAAGGAGCAAGTAATTAGATACATCACTAAGGAGGCACCCAGTAAAGCTGAGTGGGATAGGTACCTGGGAGTCATAATAAGCGATAGAATAGCCTTCGTGAGGTACTATAAGCCCCAGGATACATGGATACTCAGAGGACCCTACGAGATCACCAGGGAAAGCGTTGTTAAGCTCATAGAGGCAATCAGAGGACTAAGGAGAAAAGCTCTCAAAGTAGACCCCCTACTCACCGACTTCGGTCCTCAGTCAGTAATAGCTAGAAGAGCCGTGAACACTCTCTATAGGAAGTTGCTGAACAGTAAAAACCCTAGAGCCAGGATGCTCTTCGAGGACTGGATGAGGCTCTTCAAGCAAGCAACTGGTTACGACCCCGAGAAACTCAAAGAGCTTCGTCAACTAGCCTCGGAGTACGGCATAGTAGGTAGTGTTAATTGCGATGCTCTGATATTCGCTATTCAAACGTACTACGCCTTCATAATGAAGCTACTAGCTGCAGAAGTCGTTTACCTATACGGTGGTGGCAGGTTCTACAAATCCTACATCGCTGAGCTAGACGACAAGTACACAAGCGGTGGAGTTGAAGCCCTAAGGGGTGCCCTAGCAGAGCTCGAGAGCGGAGGTATCTTCAAGACCTTCGGTTACGAGAACTTCCTTGAGGGAGACTACTTCTCCTGGTACCTCGGTGAGCTGGATAAGGAGCTAGCCGACGTACTAGCTGAGATCGTCAGGAGGCTAGAAGACTACGAGCCTGCAACACCACAGCTGGAACCAGAGTACGCTAGAGACCTGCTGAAGAGGCTTTACCAAAACATTGTTCCCAGAGACATAAGACACAAGCTGGGAGAGTACTACACACCAGACTGGCTGGCGGACTTCCTCCTAGACGAGGCGGGACTCACACTCGAAAACCTGGAGAAAATGGGAGCTGAAGACCCGCTAAAACCATTTCAGATAAGGGTTCTCGACCCAGCCTGCGGGTCGGGGACCTTCCTCGTGAGGTACATTGCGAGGCTTAGAGCTTACGCTAGAGAGCACTACCTTGAGGATGTTCTCGTAGACTACTTGCTAAGCAACGTCGTAGGATACGACTTAAACCCTATAGCCGTGCTAACAGCTAGAACCAACTACTTGCTCATGATAGCTGACTTACCCAAGAGAGGGACAATAGAAATACCTGTGTACTTAGCCGACTCCCTCATGGTTGAGAGGAAGACAACGCTCACCGGAAACGTCTACGTGCTCAAAACTGTTGTCGGAGAGTTCCAAGTACCCGTGAGGATCGTGGATAGTGGACTCCTACCGAGGATCCTATCGGAGGTAACCAGTACGCTGAAGAACAGGTACACACCCGATGACTTCAAGAATAGGATTAAGTACGTCTTCAAGGACATATCGAACAGCGAGCTAGAGGTATTAACAGGGTTCTACGCTACCCTGCTAAAGCTCGAGGTAGAGGGGAAGAACGATGTCTGGGTTTCCATAATAAGAAACGCCTTCGCACCAATGCTCAAAGGCAAGTTCGACTACGTGGTGGGCAACCCACCGTGGGTGAACTGGGAAAACCTACCAGAAGAGTACAGAAAGATTAGCAAACTACTATGGTCTCAGTATGGGTTAATGGAGGCAAGAGGTAGAGGTTTAGGGAAGGTTAAAAGAGACTTAGCAATGCTGTTCCTAGCTAGGTGCTTTGACCTATACCTGAAGTCCGGTGGAAAACACGCTTTTCTAATGCCGTTCACAGTGTTCAAAACCCAAGCTGGTGCGGGATTCAGAAGGTTCCTAGCGACCAAAACAAGAGTGCATGTTGTACACGACATGGTGTTAACAAAACCGTTTGAGGGAGCAGTGAACAGAACTTCAGCCATAGTTGTCGAAAAGATCTGCGAGCTAAAGGACATCAGCAATACAAAGAAATGCCCTGACACGGTTAAACTGGTGGAGGAGAACAAGAAGATAAGGCACGTGGTATGGGTTAGCGAAAAACCCGTTCCAACCGATACGCCACTAGAAGAGGTCCTGAAAACCGTTGAGAGGTACAGAGCAGTAATGACGCCGTTAATGGAGAGAGATCCTTCGAGTCCCTGGATGCAGGTAACGGAAAGAGTGCTACCGCACGTCAGGAAGCTAGTTGGCGAATCACAATACGAAGCACATGAGGGTGTGAATACGGCGTTAAACCAGGTTTACTTTGTAGAAATCAAGGAGAGACTACCCGATGGAAAGCTAGTGATAACGAATCCGCCAGAAGCTGGTCAAAAGAAGAGAATTAAGCAAGTAGAAGCCGTAGTTGAGCCAGACTACGTTTACCCGCTGATCAGGGGACGGGATATAAAGAGGTGGTACGTGGACTTCAGGGACAGATACATCATTGTACCTCACGACCCAAAGACTGGAAAACCTCTACAGGAGCTGGTAGTAAAGACAGAATATCCACATACATACCAGTACTTCTCGATTTTCAGCAAGGAGCTAATGAACAGATCTATTCACAAGTTATGGGGCAAAGGAAACCCGTTCTACGCGGTATACGATATAGGTTCATACACTTTCGCTCCATACAAGGTCGTCTGGAAAGAAGTGTCGTCAAGGATGGGAGCTGGAGGATTCCATGTAGCGGTCATAGGGACTCTTAGTGGTAAATACCTGGGGGAAAAAGTAGTAGTGCCGGATCACACGGTTGTATTGGTACCGTTGAACGACGAGAAGGAGGCACACTACCTTAGTGCCATATTGAACTCCAGCATAGTAGCATTTGTTGGAACCTACATGCCTGTTAAGGGCTTAGAGAACCTGGCTATTCCCAAGTTCAACCCGAATAATCCTGTTCATGGAGAGCTCTACCAGCTCTCCATGAGAGCTCACAAGCTTGCCATGTGCGTTTACGCCGAAGTTGATCCTGATTATTGCGGAGAGTTCAGGAACCCGAAGGAGGAACTTGCACAAGTTGAGGAGCAGATAGATAGATTAGTTGCAGAGCTCTATGGTATGCCCGAGGACGCGCTACAGGACATCAGGAGGCTGTTAGCTATCTTAAAGGCTGAGGAGGCTCCAGAGGGAGATGAAGTAGAGGAAGAAGCATTGGAACCATCCATAGAGTTTCTCAAGACTGATGTAGCTGCTGGTCAAAGAGACTACGTAGAGTTCAACGTTGTAACTGTGGAGGAGTGTGATAAGGCGAGGATTACTCTGCAAGGCCCATGGGGCGTCAAAGATCTCAGCTTAGGTGAGGGTAGACATAAACTAGAAGTAGTCCTTCCCGAGGGTGTCTACGAGGTTAAGTACACGTTTATCTGCGGAGAGCACAGTTACGAGGGCTCATTCAAGGTTACATCCTCTAAGTCTCTACCAACAGGTCCTAAGAGGCCTAGCACGCTGAAGCTCGGGTAGCCTTATGAGCGACTTGTTCGCGAAGATTAGGAGGGTTTTCGCGGAATACGCGGTCGACAAGAGCCTGCTTCAGGTAGCTGAAGTATCTAAGTTGCCCGGCTTCGTAGCAGAATACTTGATGACTGAGTTCTCCCAGATGTACCCAAGCGACTGGCAGGAGAGGCTGAGGGAGTTCATACGCCAGCACTACTTCGAGGCTAGCGAGAAGGAGTACGTAAAGCACCTACTCGTCGAGAGGAGGAGGGTCTCACTAATCGATGAACTAGTGGTATGGGTAGACCTAGAGTCAGGTGAGCACAAGGGCATACTCCAGTCTATAGGGGAGCGTGACGTTAGGGTTCCAGCTGAGATAGCTAGGAGCTACCCAATGACCATGATCACGGGTATGTGGGGGCTGGTAGAGCTGGAGTACTCACCTGAGACTGCTAAGAGAGATTTAAACGGTAACTTGCTCGAGAACCCTGTAGTTGTTACGGATTTTAAACCTTTTCAAGCACCTGTCAGAGACCCTAAGTTACTTAGAGACGCTAGGAGTTTCTTCACCTTTGATGAGTGGTTAGACGTGTTGATAAACACTATTGGTTACAACCATAATGTCTACCGAGATACGAGGAGGAAGCTGGTGCTGTTGTCCAGGCTCCTACCAATAGTCGAGGAGAACCTCCACCTAGCTGAGTTCGGTCCTAAGGCTACGGGTAAGACCTACGTTTTCAGGAACGTGAGTAGGTACTCCAGGATTATAGTCGGGGGCACGATATCTCCAGCAGCACTATTCTACAACCTTAGGACGGGTATGCCTGGTGAGCTTGCTGTGAGAGACTGTGTGGTGTTCGACGAGATATCTAAGGTCAGGTTTCCGAACCCGGACGAAGTCGTCGCTAAACTGAAGGACTTCATGGAGAGTAGTCAGTATGAGAGGGGGAAGCAGAGAGTAACCTCCGGTGCTTCAATAGTCATGCTAGGCAACGTCGAAGTCGAGGAGAGGGAGGGGACCTACATACCGGTAGAGGACCTAACTTACCTACTGCCCAAGCCCATGAGGGACTCAGCGTTGATCGACAGAATTAGTGGTGTTATACCTGGGTGGGAGCTGCCGAAGATAGGGCGGGCAAGGTACCATCTATCACAGGGATACGGTATCGCGTTAGACTACTTCTCCGAGGTGCTACATGAGCTAAGGAAGGAGAGCCTCTTAGGTGAGGTAGGCAAGCACGTAGAGCTCTTCGGCAACGTGACGATTAGGGACGAGAGGGCCGTGAAGAAGATTGTAAGCGCCTTCACGAAGCTCCTCTTCCCAGACCTAGAGTTCGATAAGAGAGAGCTACAAGTAGTAGTCCAATACGCAGTAGAGCTGAGGCAGAGAGTTAGAGACTGGCTACACAAGCTATCACCGGGGGAGTTCCCTAGGGAAGCACTCTCCTTTAAGCTACGTGGATAACCCTATCCCGCAGTCTTGATCGGTGGTGCGGATGAGAGTGAGAACGTTAAGAAGCTTTAAGATATCACGACTTAGAAAATAGATAAAGGGGTCGCTCCTCAACGATCCCCATCCCCTCCGTAGTTTACCCACTACACCATATTTTACTGAGTAAAGCCTATAAGCCTGCTAAGAGGGCGTAGCTTGGTGAAGCTATGCCGATAGTCATGCGCCCACTAGATAGGATCGCAGAGAAGTGGAGGAGAAGGTCCTTGGCTGCCGCCGGGGACTACGCCGAGGGTGTTGCAGCATCTAGGAGACCGTGGCGGGAGCAGATACTGGCGTCAGCCGATAAGTGGGTGAGGGGAGTAGTAGAGGCCGTAGCTGTGAACTCGTACGCAAGGGGTGTGGCCGCTATCCCCAGTGAGCTCTGGAGGTCTAGAGCCCTAACCACCGGCGTCACCAGGTACGCTGAGGGGGTAGACAGGTCGGTAAGAGTTTACGAGGCATTCAGGGCCCTCTCCGAGCTGATGCTACCCCCGCGTGCTCCGCGTGGAGACCCAAGGAACCTGGAGAGAGTAGTAGTGGTCGTCAAGGCGCTGAAGCGGGTGAAGTAGCCTAGGTTTCCAACGACGTAATGCCGATAGATCAGTAACCGCAGAGGAAATAGTAGCCGAAGCCTTCGACTTAAAGCATTGTGTCAGGCTTTCGTAAATTTGCAGAAACCTAATACAATTATTATGCTAGGACTCGGCGATTGCGGTAGCCTTAAGAACCTAATAACCCCCTTCTCCTCAACGAGCTTTCCTGCATTTTCAACCACCTTTTCAAGTTACTGTTAAGCGTATTGGATGACGTAGTAATTCCGAGTATTTTATAGTAAATTTGAAGAAGGTATCTATTTTCAAAAAAGTTTAAAAAGCACTTAAAATAGTGATATGCCAAGGGGTTTAAATGAGGAGAAATTCGGTTTTAGTCTTAGTTCTGCTGACCTTAGCCTTAGGCCTAATGGTTTCCTCCGGATCAGCTCAGCTTAGGCGATCAACGCAACTGAGTCTCACGCCAGAAAACTTCACAGCTACTTCAGGCGGTAGCCTCACGTTTACAGCCACCCTGCTTTCAGATGGTAAACCCTTAGCTGGAAAAACCATTATCTTCTCGGCTACTCTCGGAACAGTTGATCCGCCTATGGGTGTGACAGATGCCAACGGCAAAGTTTCGTTTGTCTACACGGCTCCGCAAACACCAGTTAGGATCTATGTGAAGATCACAGCCACCTTTGCCGGTGATTTGCTATACGAAGGCAGTAGTGCGGTCGCCTCAGGAGTCGTTGAGCCTGTGCCTTCGCCAATTCTTCCGTCGATATCCCTTGTAGGAGCCTCATTCACCATTCCTGAGACGCTAAAGGATGATGTATCCTTGTATAGGAACTCCATTCCAAGCGATATCATGAAGACGCTGCCAACTGGTTTGCCATCAGAGGCCTTCCTGCTGGCAACTAATGAAAGCCTCTACTTGGTTTTTGCTGAGCAAAGTGATAAGGGCTTAGCCAAAGTGGAGGGTTGGCTTTTGCCGACGCACATTCAGCTTGCAGGTTTAAACATAGCTGTTGTTATTGCTAAGCAGGTCACCTTTGTGAAAGAAGGTTCGCCAACAGTTCTTAGTGATATCTTAGCCAATCCAGAAGCCTACAAGTTCAAACTTGTTAAGGTCGATGCCTATAGAAGGCAGATTTCGGTGCTCTATGATCCAGATGAGCCGCCGTACATCGAGTTTCCACTAACAATTGGATACCTCTCTGAGAGGCCCATTGAGCCATTGGTGATTGTCCGTAAGGCTTTGGAGAGAGCTAAAGAGATAACCTTCAGAATTGATGAGGGGGTTATAAGAGACCTCCTGGAGCTTAGAGAACATCAAATACTCTGGGTCTTCAACTTCGAATATGAATATTGGTATGACTCTAAAGCTGTAACTAACGGGATAGTAATTCCACTTAACCACTCAATATTCACATTACTTGAGCAGTCCATGCCAGTCTTAGGAGGGCTCCTAAAAGCTAGGGGCCCAATAATTCTCTACGATGTTAAGACAGACCTACTTTATGAAGGTGTGCAGTCTGTAGTGGAGTTGATGAAGGACAGTAAAAGGTATCTAGGTAAAGTCGTTAAGTTGACTGCAAATTGCTATGGCGGTTACATTAGCGTTCAGGAGGTTATAGAGCATAATACTCCATGCGGTGAGGACTATGTTTACGTCCCAGATGTTGGATGCGTGAACCTCGCGACTGATGTGAGGTTCGAGGGCTTCGTTGCCTGGAATAATGTGAGTGTGCCCCCGAAGCGTGATGAACTCCTACTCGCGGTCGGCGTCTCAAGCTTCCATCAGGATGAGCAATTCGTTAAGGCCTCTGGAATCTTCGAACTGGTAGGCAAAGTGGTCTCAACTAAAGAGGTGAGCGATTCTCTACCCGAAGGCATTGCCCTCATAATTTATAGTGCTAGAAAGGTTGGTGAGATAGACTTTGAGAAGTTAGCTGCCCAAGTTAAGGACGAGGTTAAAAGGCAGGTAGGAGAGCTTCTCTGGAACCTCCAAGACATTTACCCGTATCAGAGGCCACCTGAAATACCATTCAAGGTTCCAAGGAAGGTCTTCTGGCCGAAGGCCCCAATCTCCGTTACCACGCCCAAGGAGCTCCCCGAAATAGTTATTGAGAGGAACTTCACGGTTATAATTGATGTGGCTGATGCGCCCATCAACCTAAACATAAGCAACTCCATCATCTCAAACATATCCATAAGGCTAAGGGAGATTGTCAGGAACGTCACAATATACTTCGAGAAGCTCATTGAGAAGCCTCCAGAGGTGCCTAGCCCGCCGGGATTAGTTTACGCCTATCATAAGATCGATGTAAATATCCCTGAAGCCTCCATCGAGAAGGCAGATATAACGTTCTGGGTTATGAAGGAGTGGCTGGCAATCCATGGAGCCACCAAAGATGATGTAGTTATGCTCAGATACCATGGCGGAGAATGGTTAAGACTCCCAACAAAGGCTATAGGTGAAAACGTAACACACTTCGAGTTCACGGCCGAGACTCCCAGCTTCTCGATATTCGCAATAGCGATAACAGCACCTGTTAGAGTTATGGAGACCGGTGTTGAGGGCTACGTCTTTGACAACGCTACCGGAAAACCGATTAAGGGCGTTAGAATAATAGCGTTGTCAAAGGTTATTACGTCAGTGCGTACTGAGGCTACAACGGACGATATGGGTCACTACTCGCTTTCCCTGACACCCGGGAGCTACGTTTTAGTTGTTTTAGCTAACGGTTATGCTGATGTATCGGCGGAGGTTTCGCTGGCGCTTGGAGAGGTTAAGCGGGTGGACTTTAAGCTTGAAAAGGCTCTGGCGGAATTCTCTGAGGATTGGTACGGCGTGAAGTTCGAGATCGCCATCTTAGGCAACCTCACATGGAAGATTGGAGACAATACATCGATTAAAGCCTCGGTGACAGTAGGTGATATGGGCGGAAACCAGAAAATTGAGTTTAGGCAGCTCACTCTAGAATTAGCGGAAGCAAATGTGAAAGTTTCTGTTCCAATAAACCTCGCTACATCAATCGGTGGGACTGTCTTCAGCAAACCCATCAGCATCGGGGTGCTAGATGGATTCGGCCTCCACGCTCCCGGAGAGACCAAAGGATACTCCCTCCAAGTTATCTTGGAGGGTTCTGTCATCGATAAATTTGGTATCGAATGGCCAGGATCAACGTTTAAAACTGTTAGCGTTAGCATCTACGCACCTGAGTCTCCGGTCTCGGTCGAGTTCACGGCCCCTTCAAAGGTTAAGATAGGCGACGAGTTTGATGTAAAGTTTAGGTTCAGGAATGAGGGGAAGCATCCTATATCAGACTTGAGGGTCTCGCTTTCATTGCCCTTCGGCACCTCTGCCATCGGGCCAATCGAAACAACGGTAAAAGTTGTTAATCCGAAGGAGGCTGCGGAGGCGGTGTTTAGGCTCAGAGCTGAAAATGCCACAACTAGCTTAATAACAGTAACGTATTCTTACAGGACCCTCTGGGGGTATGTTGTGTTAGAGCCCTTGAAGACATTGGGGTCGATAACTATAACTAAGATCCCAGTGAGCCTAACGATCTCTGCTGAGCCTAGGGAGGTTACTGTTGGTGAAGAGGTTGTGGTTAAAGGGTCAATAAGCCCGGCCATGAGCAAGACTATAGAACTGGTCATTAAGAGGCCTGATGGAACAACAGATACGCAGACAACTACGTCTACACCCGATGGAAGCTTCGGCTTTAGGATTAAGCTCGATAAGGAGGGTGAATGGAGCTTTACAGCGAGGTTTGCGGAAGATTTAACCCATGAGGAAGCAGTGAGCCAGTCTGTAAACATCGTCGCATTACCCGTCAAGACAGTACTTACGATTCAGGCGCCGAGCATGGTTAGCGTTGGTGAGGAGTTCGTGGTAAGTGGTAAGTTGACTAGGCTTGACACAGGTGCTGGACTAGCCGGTAAGAAGGTCGAGCTCTACATCAACGGCTCAAAGACCTCTGAGACGACTTCGAATGCTACTGGTGACTACAGCTTCAAAATAAGGATAGAAAGTATAGGTAGGTACGCATTGAGGGTGTACTTCTCGGGCGATGGCTTCCTACCAAGCGAGGTAGTAACAACAGTCGTAGTAGAAGCTCCTAAAGCATCAGCAATAACCTGGAGTGTAGTAGTGATCGTGTTAGGAGTTCTGGGCTTGGGCATAGGCTTATACATGTATAGGAGGAGACGTTTGTGATGGTGAAGGGACCATACCTTCCACTGCTAGTTTTCCTAGGCGCCCTTCTATACGTTCTAGTATGATCTAAGGGGTGGAGGACCTGACTAGATTTCTAATACATAAACGTAAGACAGCTTGAAATAGTCTGTGAAACACTTCATGACCACGACTTAATATGGTCTGCGGCTATAGTTAACTCAAAATTATATTGTACTATAGTTTTCCGGCCTCTTCTCCTCTCCGGAAACGCAGGCTCTAGGCATCCTTAGTTCTTTCTGGTAGAGTCGTAGTTCTCAAGCTCTGCTGGGTTTCTCATTAGCATTGGAGGACGTGGTCTCAAGTCTTTAAGAGATGTAGCATCTGAGTCCAGTTTGCCTATAAGTGCTGGGAGGTGTTTACACTAAGAGTCTCTAATGCTTGCTTTGTCAAAAGTGCTTCGGGAACTTAAGCTTTAACAACGCTTTTCAGTAGTTGTGTAGAGTTTTCTTCTTACCCCATGTCTTGAAGGAAGAGATTCTTAGCCATGGCGATTATTTTACACATTTCATTGCTTAAGACTTACTCTATGGGTACATACACCTGGATTGCTACGCTTCACTATATGCATAACGACTTTAAGTAGCTGACTTGAAGCTCCATGCTGGTATTCACCAGTCAGCCTTAACGTTTCAGTTTTCAAAGAAGAATATCGTTATTCACCTTCAGCTATGCATTGATGTTTCAGTTTTACTTAGCTTACTGAAACAGATCTACGGGCATCCCAGGACTCCGGAGCCGGTGGACCCGGGTTCAAATCCCGGCGGGCCCGCCAAAACAAAATGTAAACAATTACATTGTCTCATGATCTTGTGAGACCCCGTGAAACAGCTAAGAAATATGGGTGCTACTGAAGATATTTCTTACAGGGTCTTAGATGAAATTCGGCTCTGGTATCATGATCCAAAACCTTTACATATCTACTAAGGAGTTCCTCAGTTCATACCCTTTCTGCCTATTAGGTTGCTAACCTTTTAAGCTCCTCCACTTCTTCGTTTCTTCTCAAGGCGTATATCTCCAGCTTCATTAAATTATCTCACCTCTCTCCTTGTGTAGAGGAGGTAGCATATGGTTAAGCACACCAGAATATATGCGGAGCTCACTAGGACCAAATACTCAATTGGGGGAACTTGGATGGTTACTTCCCCTATACTGCTTGCGAAAGTTACTGAGGATATGCTACTGTTTGATAAGATTGTGTAGATTGGGTAGTACATGTAGTTCAGGATAGACCATGGTTGGATACCTGTTTTAGCTATGACAGATCCTAGGGTATTTAGAATGAAGAAGTTGAATAGTGCAGCGATAATAATGGCATTTCTAGAGTTTCTGCTTATACTTCCTATGGCTGCTGATAGGAATAGCCATGCCCCAGCATATAGTAGCTGTAGGACGTAGCTCAGAGCTAATGAGCTGACAACGCTTTTATAATATGTTAGTGCGAACACTACTGCCACTATGTTGTAGAGAGATACTACTGTGAATGCTATGAGAATGGCGGCGAGAGCCTTTGAAAAGTAGACCAGCTTTCTTTGTAGTGGTAGAACGTATACGAAGTATGCCTTGCTCTTCTCAAATTCTTCAGCAACCAAATCGCCTGCGAAGAGAGCGAACAAAATAGGGTACAATAGGCCTGTAAAGATGGCGACAGTTGAGGAGAGGTAGTCGTTAACAGAGTTATGCACGCCATAGACTGCGTCAACAATGCTAATTGCTGATAATACTACTAATGGTGTCAGCAATAAAATGTAGAATCTCTTGCTATGCAAGTAGCACTTCACAAAATATCTTGTGGTTTCTACAAGCCTTTTCAAGGTTCCATCCATAACCTATCACCCATAGAGATCTGAATACAATTGCACTAGATCTTCCTCTCTCTCCTTGATAGAGACTATGTCAATGCTTGCAAGGATCTTGAGCACATCAAGCTCTCTTCTAGTATCGTAAAGTACTTCGTATATCCTATCACCTATCTTCTTAACTTCGATTACGCCTGTCCCTACATACTTATTCACATCTATTTCGCTTCTAGTTTCAATTACTATTCTCCTACGCTTGATTATTTCTGCTAGCTGCTCTTTCCCATACTCTCTATATATGCTACCATCCCTTAGGAGAACCACCCTATCTGACAACGAGCTAGCGATATGTAGGCTGTGTGTGGCCAATATAATCATAGATTTCTTACTCAATTCTTTAAGGTATTCAGATAAGCGAAACGTTGTTGGCATGTCTAATCCTTCGAATGGCTCATCTAGTAGAATTATCCTTGGCCTCCCCATTAACGCACATGCGAGAATAACTTTTTTGTAAAGCCCTTTTGATAGCTCATCTAGTCTCTTGCCAAGGTTAGCCTCTATGTTTAGCAAAGAGACAACTTCACGTAGATCCTCCATCCCCAATCCTTTGACCTTGCACGCAAAATCAAGTAGCTCTCTTACAGAAAGCTTATTGCTATGAGGCACGGGATTCTCGATAACAGCAGACATGTATGTAGCTACTTTATCTCTCTCATAAGGCATTCTATAGGAATCCACATAGACCTCACCCTCTGAAGGCTTCGCCAAACCCGCAATCAGCTTCAAAATCGTGCTCTTGCCAGATCCGTTGGGGCCAAGTATACTGACAATAGCTTCGCCCTCAATATCAATAGACACGTTTCTTACACCGATAATGTTCCTAGAATACCTCTTAGTGACGTTCTTCAATAATATTCGCATCTCCACCATCCTCCACTCATCTTTGTCTTTCCCGCTTAAATCTATATAAATTTATGTGTTTTTATAGAATCCCTCCGCCTCCTCCAGAGTCTTATTTAGCTTATGAAATATATAGTATTCGCCATCCTCAGTTTCAAGATCGCAGATCCCCTAAGTACTCAAATCCGCACATAATGTAAGCCTACTAAGACACTACAGTTCATAGAGACTATCGATCCTGGTCATTCCATATTAAACTAAGCTTTAATAGCAAATCCCTATCACACTGCAGCATATACTAGGTAGTGGGTATGGATTCTTATCAGATTTGCCCGAAACGATATCACTTAGCGGAACATAAGCTTATAGAGAAAAGCAGATAAATAGAGTATTGTCTACATGTTTGAAAACCATATTAAAGAGACATAGGGTAACGTTAACAAGACTATCGTTGTTCTACATCACATACCACTCCGTAAACTTTTTCACTCTAAGTTTATTTCTGAATGGAATTGTTTCAATACGTTTGTGGACACCGAGACATTTGGATGCACAATCAAGAGATACTAAAGAGAAAATTAGGCTAATGCTATACGCAGTTGGTCTTAGCCACAATAATGTAGACAAAGGATTCTACAAAGAGTTAATTTAGCACGGTAGTTGCAGCATTGAAAAATAAATATTTATAATATGATTCTCGAGCCTGTTATGCAATATCTAGGTGGATCCATCTAAAAACAAAAGCTTAGTGTACTCCCTGCCAATTCAGATATGCGTACCGAAAACCTTCCACCTATAAGAATTTGAGGTAAATTTAGCCGTTTGGGTGGTAAAGCTATAATCATGCTAGCCCATACTACCTGCAAAACATATATCGCTTATAATAATGGTCTCTCCATAAGCAGTGTACATCTGAGTTTTCGACGAGGCTGATAAACATTGCTAGTTTGAGTGGCAGGTTAAATCCTCTCTTTACTTCCTCATCTACAATATATATCATGGTTTTCAGGAACGACAGTTACATGTACATCGCTCTCTAAAGCATCCTTAACAGTTCTCAAAACATCTTCTACACAACCTAGGCACACGCTAGAAGTTAGGTTGACAACAATACATACAGCATTTACATCAACAACAATTCTCCTTACTATCAGCTAATCTCTCCAAATCCTCCCGATACCCATATTAGTGTAGATCCTCCAAAGTAGCAGATCCTCACATCCCCCCACCACCTCCGCTCTTTAAGGCGTTTAGGAATAGCATTCTAAAAGTTGCAAGTACGTAGCCAATAGATAACATTGTATTGTCAACACATATTTTCACTGAAAACACCTCTGTCATGCACTAGTAAGATTAGATGCCGTAACACCATAGCAATGCCTACCAAAATTTTCGAACTGACATATTGACATTTTAAAGAGATAAAGGTTTTGCATGGGTATTAAAAAGTAAAATTTAATAAAATAAAATTTATATATTGCAGTATAAACCAAATTAAAAATAGGGGTTACATACTATGAACCTGTCAAAGTATCTGTTCGCTGGACTGGTAACACTAGTGATAGCAGTCTCCGTAGCAGAAATAATAGCTTCAGCATTAACATTTGAGAGCTTCTATCAAGTTTCGCCTGGTTTACCACTACTGCAAGAGAGAATTGAAAATAGCAATTACATCTCTGCTGTAGCAACAACAGGGTATGTCATATATTCATACTCACCAAGCCATCCAAACTACTATAACTTCATCATGCAACCACCTGTGGCTTCATACATAGATAAGGTTGGATACTGGGAAGGATTGACTTATTGGTATGCTAGAAGTCCTATGACGTTTTCATGGCTGGCACCTAATGAAGTATCGGTTTATGTAAAATGGAATTATAGAGATATGAGCAGCTCGGATATCCAAAACATTGACTACCATGGATGGCTCATTGACGCCGAGGCGCCATCTAAGAGTGCCAGTTTTTCACTATCTGTTAGTGGTGGAACGAATTATGTGCAAGGCGGAATTACGGTTACATTCTATGATGTAACAGAAACAAACACAGCAACAGATAAGAAGATTGAAAACGGATGGTTGCGAATATCAACAGCCAGGGTAGACTATAGGTCGTGGGCTAGATGGGAATGGGGAAATGAATGGAAGATGACTGCCGCAATAGTGCCATTAGTGAAGAACTCTTATCTATATGATAACAGAGCTTACAGGATACAGTATATGATATGCCATGATATAAGTTATTGGACAGATATGACGTTATTGGGGATAACTATAAGGCATGTGAAGATACAATACACTCTAGGTGATAATATCGCAAACGGAGATGGCGTAATTACTGTCGCACGAGGAGTTTGGGGAAGTTCACAATGAATATTGAAAAATATAACTACTTTTTTCCCGCTTTGCCGTTAGTTCTTATCATTTTATTGCATGTAGGCGTTTTTTATCTTTATAATAGTTTTATCGTAGATTACAATAGCTTGTTTTCTTCGCGAAAAATACATTTGATAATAGGTTATTCTGGTGATATAGAGAAAAACGTGTTCACTAATTTGTCTAAGGATATCGTTTCTTTGGCAAGCGAATATGGTAGTAAAGGAATACTGCTCTTTGGCTACATAGGCTGGCTTATAGGCGTTGAAGCGGAGATAAATGATTCACGCTCACTTGTACTCTTCCCAGACCAGTTCTTCCATCTATGGCTAGCTAACTTTGGAAAGCCCTCGTGGCTAGACTATATAGAAAAACACTATGGATACGAAAATACATTCTACTTGATCTACTTATCCGAATCTGAGAATAGAACTGAAGTCTATAGAGCTTTGCTCTCGATACCTGGGAGTGTTTCTAGTCAGAGCGTTATGGTTGTGAAAACAAACGTTGATGATTTAAAGGAGATGTTCCCGAGTATTTTGTATGGACGTGGCGATGTCTACTTGTTTCTACCAGTTTCCGCGCCTGCTACAGAGCTGTATCGGCAAATAATGCTAGATGTATCCGCTGTAAATAGTGAAAAACCTAAATCCATACTTTACTTGTTCATGTTTGCATTCTCAACGCATACGAATAATGGGCAAATACTAATCGATCCTGAAGCCATAAGATCATTCCTTAGTAACGCATCACGTATAACAGCCAGATACGGATATAACCCTGTGATAATCGACCGTGTATCGCAAAAGCTACAGTCTTATATATTATCTCTTCAGACCATGCTTATTGTCTACACCATTGTGTTTTTAGCGTTTTCTGTAGCTATACTCGCATATACGTACCTAGTTTACCGCTCAAAGTGGCTACCAAGCTACTACAAGTACATACGATTGATTTCAAGTATGGGATATTCTCCAAAACACATTAAGAAGAAGGCATTACTTTCTACGATAACAGTGTTGACAGCTACTATCTTATCGATTTTCGCCACGTATAACACGTTGCTTAGAAAAATCGCGTTCTACGAATACAACTCTGCTATCCTGCCCATATTAATAGCAATATCCTTGACAATTGTACTATACAGTTTATTCCTCTATAAAGCATTAGCTGACACAATAAAGTATGGATCAACTGGTTCTTCAACTAAAATTAAGTTCCTTCTGTTTACAGTACCACTTTTCCTAGTGTTCTTACTAAGATCATACCATATAACTGGTGTTGTTGTAAGGATATTCGGTGCCGCTATTCTATTAAATCTCGCTTTATTGTTTATCCTGCTACTGGTATACGACAATAGATTCTTCAGTAGACTTATATACAGGACTGCTAGGGTTTCAAGCATTGCAAGCGCAACATTCTTAACCACAATAGTATTTTTCTCTGCCCTGTCCCCTGTTATCGGTACATATACACTCACGATCGGTTCGGAAGAGTTAATCAGGTTTTACTTTCCTTTAGACAAGGGTATCGACAGGGTACTGATTATACCAAGTCATACGAGTCTGGGAGATCTTGCTGGTTTAGAGGAGAATTTGGAGTCTAGCAAATGGTACCTCACAACAGAGTTACATATACAAAGAATTGATGATAAAGAGTTTATACAGATAAAAATAGAGAAAGATGCTGGTCGCTTCATTGCTGAAATGACCTTTAAGATGAAGATTCCACTAATCATTGTTTCCGATGAATTAATGGATTCACTTGGCTATAAAGACTACAATTACCTTTTATTTGTATCCCGGTACTCGCCATATGCTGACGAGCTATCCAAGCTTATAAACGGCAAAGATTATGTAAATGTCTCGCTGATTCCCATTGAATCTCCACTGTGGGAATATCCGGTAATCGACATAGTTGTTGAAAGAGGAACTCTTGTTAATACCGGTTTTCCCCTATGGATAATAGAATACAATCCCGAGGGAGAATCGATAGAGTCATACACTGCTCTAATGGATTACTTTAATAATGCTTTCGTTGTTAGAGATAGCTACTTCAAAGAAAAGCTGGGTGCGAATTTATCTTCGTGGTATGTAGAGATTATAGGTGTAGTTAACCCCCGTTATATTTGTGAGGGGAGTTTCGTGGTTGACTACAGGGCTTTGGCGAAGAGTTTTGCAGAGGAGCTTGGTGGCTTAACACCTAGCATTATACCTCTACTCTTCATACTGAGTTTTCTGTTGATGTTGCTTGCCAGCTACCTTTACTATCACGATATAAATATGGTTATTCAGAAGAAAGTAAAACTCTTGATATCGCATGGGGTTACTGGTAGGGATATCGTTAAAGGAGAGCTTCTAGGCAATATAATTGGTGCTGCCATAGCGTTCTCCATTGTGGTTGGGTATGTGTATAGTGTTGGGAGAGCAATATTGTTCCCCATATTGAATACCTTTACCTTGTTTTTAATCATATCTATTGCTCTATCTATTTTTGTCTTGGGTATAGCATTCTGTTTGAAAACAACCACTAGGCTGATTAAAACCGTGTCAGGTGGTTAGGTATGAGTAAAAGGGAGTCACCCATAGTTAGAATCGCCAGCATAAAACTCGAGAATATAACTGTAAGGTACCCTAGAAATGTTGAGGCATTAAAGTTGCTATCTCTCGTCTTCGAGCCAGGGATATACATATTAGTAGGGCCTAATGGTAGCGGGAAGACAACATTACTAGATGTTGTTGCCGGTATTCGAAAGCCTTCTGTAGGGAGGGTTGTGGTTAACGACACAATCAATCTTTATGGACTGGATGAAGAGACTCGAGCAAGTATAAGGAGAGAAACAATAGCATATATGCTCCAAGAAGATATTTTCCTCGATCACCTGAACGTAATTGAGAACTTGAAATTCTTTTTCAAGACCATAGATGAGAATGAAGTAATGACACTCATGAAGAAATTAGGGGTAGAGTCGCTTGCCAACCGCTACCCAGCCACCTTAAGCGGTGGTGAAAAACGAAAAATCAGCTTCATAAGAACCTACCTAAAAGCTGTTAATTCATCGCTAATATTGTTAGACGAACCAACTTCTCATATAGATGCAGATAGTGTTAATGTAATCAAAGATATGATACTTAAGCTTTGGGAATACGATAAAAAGAAAATTATTATAATAGCTACACACGATCTTGAACTAAAGAGCATTGCACACATACTTATAGAATTAAGAGCTGGACACCTCGAAAAAGTAGAAAAAATAGCAAATACAACCTAGCCTCATCCTCATCCCAAAGAGCTGGATCCCCATAGAGCAAGGAGATTTTGAGGAGTTTACATTCTCAGCACATACCATGTTAAGCCCCTACCTCACCTAGGGCAGATCCAAAGTTATGGACATCTTCTTTGGGAGCATGATACATGCTGTACACATCCTCGACATGCTCACCTCATCTGCATATTTAACCTCTATCCCATACTTCTCCACAATCTTTTTCAGCCTCCCCACACCTCTTAATCCTCACACAAACTTCTTCTCCCTCTTACAGCTCCAGAAACTCCAAGGACTTTAAAACATCCTTCTCCTGCGAACATTATATATTATGCGTGTTGAGAATAATGTGGTTTAGCGTCATTTGCTTTCAAGTTTTATCCTCTAATAATAGGTCTATACGACAATGGACTAAAATTTATTAACTAAACCAGAAAAGCTTGTGAATGAGACTGTGTTTGGAATAAAATGCCTGATGAGGGTGGGGCTCTACGGATTTGGTCCATGCTTTGTTGCGTTCCCTCATTGTTACTGTGGTTGTTGTCAGCGTCTATGTTCTTGGTGCTGTTCGCCGGAGTAAGCCTAAGGTCTGTAGTTCAGTAGTGTTCTACAAGCTGGATGAGTCGGGTAACTTAACCAGAGCCACTCCCGAGTCTCTTGAAATCCCACTAGAAAGGTTGAAGGCGATACAGGAAGAGCTCACTAAGAAGCTTCAGCATCAAAACTGCTTAGCAAGAAATACATAGCCCTTGTCGCCATAACAACATTTACTTCAATGCTAATATTCAATCTTCTGATAATTAAATAAATTTTCAAAATACAAAACTATTTTTGTTTAAAAATCAACTCAGTGAGGATTTGTGGCACTGTCTTTTAGAGTTAACCAAGCCCACCGCTTCTCTAGCTTATTGCCAAGCCAGCGGTCTTTAACAATGTAACGGCTATATTACACCCGTGATATTGTATGAGCCTCTAACATTTGGTTTGCTAGCCAAGCCTTTTTGTAGTCTATAACAATTGTGCTCGTGGTGGCCGGGCATACTGTAGCTACAAAAATATAAGCTTTCTATCGAAGATTATATGGATAGCATCTCATATAGATTAAAGATGTAGTTTAGTTGATGTAGGATGAGTAGCATAGTAGATGCTGAGTATCTAAAGAAGGAAATTCTCAAGCTTTTGAGGGAGGATGAGGAGTTTCGACTAGCTGTTGCTGGTCTTATTGGCTTTGGGGAGGTTTTGAAGAGGCTTGATAGGCATGAGGAGGAGTTGAAGAGGCTTAGAGAAGACTTTCTTGTTTTTGTAAAGGAGCAGGAGAGGAAATGGGAGGAGAATAATAGGAGATGGGAAGAGAACAGCAAAAGGTGGGAAGAGGCTTACAGGAGGTTCGAGAGTATAGAGCTAGAGCTGAAAAAGCTTAGGGAAGACTTTAACAAATTCGTCGAGCTAGAAGAAAAGAGGTGGGAGGAGAACAATAGAAGATGGGAAGAGAATAATAAGAGATGGGAGGAAAATAACCGAAGATGGGAGGAGGCGTACAAGAGGTTTGAAGCAATTGAGCGGAGGTTAGAAGAGCATACGAAGATAATTATGGAGCTGGTTAGCAGAGTTGAGTCTCTAGAGCATAGGGTTAGCAATATTGAGCTTGCTTTGGGGGCTTTGACAGAGGCTTCTATTGCTAGATATCTATATGAGGATCTGGTTGAGGAACTTAGTGCTAGAGGAGAGAAGGTGTTGCATAGGATAAGGAATCACAGAGTTGATAACATCGACATAGACTTGTTTATCGAGACAGACAAGACTGTCTATGTGGTAGAGATCAAGGTTAAGCCGAGGTACAGCGATGTCGGGTCGCTTATAGCTAAGGTAGACGTTGTCAAGTCCAAATATCCAAACAAAAATGTTGTCGGGATTCTGGCAGCTACATTGAATGGCAGAGAAGTTGAGGAATATGCTAAGCAGAAAGGAGTAGATGTGTACAGATTCTGATACAGCTACACAAGTTCTGTCCCTGATGGCTGTATAGAGCCATAGCCTTTGGTGGACAATAAACGTTCAACGTAATAATGCTAACCTTATAGAGGTTCTGTTGCCAACATAAGCTACCTCCCATGTCAAGAAATTCTTCGAAAATCTGTTTGTGACAACATTTAATGGGTAGAAGATCTGATTATCTCTAGTCTATTCTCAGCACATATCCCCCTGATCTCTCTATGAATCGCTTGGCCTCCTCTGGACTTAGAATGTGCATCTCGAATGGGTGATAGTATGGCAGATCCAGCCTCTCCTCTATAAAGGCTTTCAGCTTGGCTATCTCCATAGGTTTTTTCGGCACATATTCCGACACTATCAGTATATCCACATCGCTTCCACCAACACTATCACCTCTAGCCACACTTCCAATGACATAGACTTCTGCATCTGAAATAACCTCCTTGGCCACCCCAGCTATTCTGAGAGCCCACAGCCTCCACTCGCTTACCAGTTTAGCACGCTTAGCTGAGGTATCCATAAACATGCTCATTGCCTGCCACCCAGGATCTTTTTGAATAGAGACAGCACCTCATCTACAAGCCTTATCATATCCTATATACATCTCCCTTATCATACTCTCTAACACAGTATTTAGACACTGGATATATGTCTTCGAGAGCCAAAAGCCCAGTTTCCTGTAGAAAATCTCTTAGATGCTTAAATACACCATTCTCATGTCGGCTACCTTAAGAGATCAGAACTTGTTGAAGTGGAGCACTACTTGTGATAGGATTCTTTATATTATCATCCCTATCCTAGCATGAAACGCGATGAGCAGTGGTGATGCTGGACTCAAACCTTCATCTCACTTCTTCTAAACAATAGCATGAATAATATGTAGAAGCATAACATGGTAATGATGTCAATGAGTATGCCGTCAAAGTGGTTAAGTTGCACGAACCCTGGATACGCTATGTCGTACCAATATGTTAGCATAGGATTGAAGATGTATGAAATGGCTGAGAGAGCTGGGTCAAGCCTCGTATTGAACATTATGTAGTTGCTGATTATAATGCTTATTGATAGGGGGGCTATGAAAAGCGCTACTGCAGATGTTAATAGAGTCGCAATTCTGCTCTTGACCAGCGATAAAAGTATAGCCAGTCCAGTATATAGATAAATAGATAGCACTAGATATGCTATTATCAAATGGTTTAGCGATGTTGTAGAAGAGAATAGATAGACTATGACAGACTGAAATACCGTGTATGGAATCATATAGATTATTATAGAGACTAACTTTGCAATAGCTATATTCAGCCATCCTCCAAACATCGAAATTTCAAAAACTGTCATATCCCACGACCTAACAACATGTGCCATCCCGGAGATCATATAGACTGGATTTAAGAAACATGTTATCAAGAGAATGAGCATAATCAACATGTTCATCCTTTCGTTGACCGGCACCCCTAAGACGAAATAGTACAGCGATAACTCGATAAATAGCATTAGAAGAAAAAGGGGTATCAACAGCTTTGGTATGAACAGCCCTTTCAAATACCATTTAATCGCTAAAATATCTCCTCACCCCAAGTTTCTTGAAGCCTCTAATCCTGTTCTCATTAAGAAGCTCTAACAATTCTTCATAGCTGGATCTCACAATAGCGACATAGCCTAGCTTAGAATATACACTAAGAGAGCTTGGTACACGGTACCTCAAATACACCTCATAAATATCTTCTCCGCCTATATCCTCTACCCTACCTTGCCACACAAGCTTCCCCTCTCTCAACATCACAAAGTAGTCACCAATCCACTCAGCTTCTTCGGGGAGATGAGTAGTTAGAACAACCTCAAGATCCCTTTCGAGAATATACTCGCCAATCAATTCAACATTTTTGACATCAAGATGTGAAAAAGGCTCGTCTAAAACCTTGATTCTGCTATCCCTGCATATCGCCTGCATCAACTGCACCAATTGCTTCTGCCCAGATGAGAGGTCGGGAAGAAACGTCTCAGCAAAATTCTTGACACCTATACGTTCCCAGAACAATTCGATGCAATCACCATCACCATTTTCTCTAACAATCTTGTAGACATCCCTAACCCTTACGTTAACATCGAAACGAGGTCTCTCAAACGCTATAGTCATTTCCCGCGCAGCCTTTTCCCTCATCCTATAAGGTTCATATCCATTGATTTTTAGAACACCTTTAGAGGGGTGCAACAAACCATATAATATACTCAAGAGTGTGCTCTTGCCAGAGCCATTCTGACCAATTATAACAACCCTCTTAGCATCTATATTGAAACTGACATCCGCTAGAGCTGCCACCCTGCCGAAGTATTTTGATAGATTTTCTGCATAGATATTCATCATATCCTCCTCCTATGCAACAGCACAAGGCCTATAAGACCTATAGCTATCAAAGCAATATTTAGTGGAAAGTATGTGACAGTAAAATCAAATAGTATTCTACCAAGCAAATCGTTTCTGACACGCAGATTAGTATCGCTAGTTCCCATGTAAAGTATCACATTGCTCAACTTGTCAATATGCTCTTCAATCAGGTTCATAATGTCTGATTCGCCACTAAAAATCATTTTCAGTAGTTGAATGGCTATACTATCTATTGGAGCTTGAGTTTCTAAATAGAAAAACAGTGCTAATAGAAGATCCCCTTTTCCCAGTTCCCAGTACCCAAGCTCCACCACAGTTTTATTATCCTCAGATATTTTTTCCCCATGATAACCTATTGGTTTAAGATAAAAAGTTGGGTTTAACAATGTTTCGAAATTGACTACATTTGGCGGAATCTTTTCCAGCTTGACAGCCATATGCGACACATTAACCGTGTCTACACCAGCTGGCAATACTAGCAATTTTGCCAACGGAGAATCTATAGATACGAGGCCCTCAGACCTCAGTTCTCTACTAAGAGTTGTTCCATTGAAAGGAAAGACTATCCTAATGCTTGCCCTTGAATCATATTTTAGCGCAGATTTATTAACAGGTTCAAGACGTATCTTACAACTGTCTATAACTACTGTAGTCCTCCCCAAAGCATCTGAAATGTTAACAAGAGCAAACATTCCACTTACACCATACTCGAGAAAAGTACCATTAGAAAATAGATCAACCTTCAAACGAGGGTTGACAACCAAATAATATCTTATCGTCGGCAAAAAATTAATTAAAATTCCAAACAACAACAATATGATTAAAGCAACACTTCCAATTGTCCTTCCCATAGCCATAACCATACACCCAGATAAGCAACCGAGATAGTACTTTAATAAAAAATAAATACTTTTAAAACAATATCATGATAGTACTAACTCGACAAGTGGTCCAAGATTAATGGCTATATTTATTGTATCAGATTTTGCCCTGCCATTACCTGCCGTTCCTATAAACACTGTGTGTACATACACAGTAGTACCCCCGTAGTACTCTACGTAGTTATATAGATCACCTTCTAGACACCAGATTGGTGAGTATATCTTAAACCATATCTTTACCACACCATACGAGTTGCCTGGAGCTGTAGAATAGCTCCACCAAGGATTGCCCCAGTCAGCATTCCAGAGCCATGCTGTAGGATAGGCTCCAAGAGAGCCAGCGGTAGCTCGTACAATTCTATTCTGATTTGTATCAATAGTTATGACATGCCCTGCTATAGCATAACCTACTAAGACTCCGAACAAATTTCTGACTTCAAGCCTTGAGCGGTATTCTTTTTGGCTAACCATAGCCGTTACTGTGTTTGGAGCAACCATGCTAATTATCGATACTAGTACTAGTACTAGGGATACTATTTTTTAGAGCTGTTTTACATCTCATTGCTTTCATCCACATTAGATTCCTGCATGTAGCCCCCTAAAAACTTTTCTATCATTGCTATGCTAGAATTAATTAGTACGCTATTCAAGAAGGTGTCTTGGTTGGAGGTAGGCTCTGGCATTGTTGTAACACAATAGTGGTTCGCGCATGGGTTAGTGAAAACTGTGGGGTTTAGACACACTTTAAAATTGTGGATGGTTATAATGGATTGAGAGCCTCTGCTTCTAACCTTTGTATTGGATTTGGCTTGCAAGTTGCCTGTATCTATAGAAGAATATATAGGTAGTGCTGTAGGCGATGTTGATAAGTGTTTCCCTGTCAGTTTTTTAGCTGTGTAGGGCAATCTATTTTTGTGTTATGTAATGTGGAACAGAGTTAGTGCTAGGCTTTGTATTGTTTGCAAGGGGCACAAGCTTTTGTGTGGGTTGTCTAGGTGTCCTCTTCTGTCTGCTTATTCTAAGAGGGTTTCTATTGCAGAGAAGTTGGAGGGTAGTGTGTTGGGTGGGTCTACCCCGCCGACTGCTGTTGTGGGGGAGTTTGGCTATCCGCATGTCACGGTGTATGTTGGTGTTCCACCAGATGTCTATGGGGATGAGGCCAAGTTTTATGATGACCCCCAGTCGTGGCATCTTAGGCTTGGTCTAGAGGATATTGTTGAGCTTAGAAGCGGTCTGGCTATGCTCACTTTGCCAAGGGTTTTGGTAACAGATGTTAACAGGCTTTACGATAGTGAGATAGGGCTTGCTGTAGTGTCTTCGAGGCCTGTTGATGCCGAGGCTAGGGTTAGGAAGAGGCTTAGCCCTGTTGTCAGCTTCGACTATCTCCTCCCTCCAATGGGTCCAAAGCTACAGGTGGAGACTATAAACATTGTTGGCTCTGCCAAAATGCCTAGGAAGCTAGAGGAGATTATATTCGACGATGCTAAGGCTTCAGAGGCTATCGCAGAGCTCTACAGGTCTGGGGTAGAGTTCTACACAATTGTTAGAGCACTGTCAATAGGGTTTCTAGGCAGGAAATCGTCTAGAAAGTTGGTGCCAACAAGATGGGCTATAACAGCTGTCGACACAGCTATAGGCAATATGCTGCTTGAGCGTATAAGAAGCTGTCAAATGGTGTCCGAGACCATGGTGTTTTACTCAGAGTATCTATACAACAAATACATAGTTGTTCTATCGCCAGGGTCATACAAAGCGCAGTGGATAGAGGTCTGGCATCCAAAAGCCGTCTACAACCCGAGCAATGCAATAGACTATCTAGAGATTAGAGAGGTTGTCCCAGGCAAGTTCACAGACATGGACGGGGGATACATAGCAGCCAGAACAAGCGTTCTAGAATATCTCCATAAAATTGGCAGACAGGCTAGAGTATCTATCCTAAGAGAGATACTACCACAATATATATACCCCGTTGGAAACTGGCAAATAAGACAAACAGTTGCACACGCCTTGAACAAAGGACCAATACTCACAAGCCCCTCAGAACAAGAACTAAGAGAATTCATAGCAAGAAAGACCTCCATACCGCAGCCAATCATAGAAAAAGCCATAGAATTCATATACGAAAAGAAGACAAAGACCCTCGATACATGGTTCAAACACTAGGCAACAATTGCCGATGGCAGTCCTTGGCGACTCCAAGAGTTTTAATGCCTACTCAATTATACATCTCCAATACCTTTCTAACTGCTTCTCTGTGAAGAGGTGTTTGCCAAGCTACATATCTGCCAATGCCAAGCTCAAGATCCTTCTCAGGCGGTGGGGTGTCCACCCAAAACCATGGATCTCTCTTAGACAGCAGGTATACTATTAAATTCCTCTCAATAAGTTCATCAACAAGCTCTTGGGGGGTATCCGGCTCCCACAAAACATCGGGATCCTCAACCGCTTTTTCAAGTAACCTCTTCCATTTAGCCACAAAACTAGGGGTTATGTTTTTTCCCTCAACAATTTTCTCAACAACCTTATCGATAATCCAATTGGCTTTGTATAATTGCTCTAGATATCTTGGGTTTCCTCCTGTCATTCTCCAAATATATTCGAAGTCCGGTTTTGGATCTGGCAACAGGTTATAGAGCTGTTCAAAGCTGTCCCTCCCCATATTCCACATTGGTTTCAGATCTGCCCAGTCGTGTTTGCCTATCTCCCTTCTTGAAATGCCCTCGCTAGTAGCAACAACTGACACAATTCTCTCATATTCTCTAGGAGGGTGTTCAAGCAAACCGAGAAGCCCTTTTACATATGTGGCCGATTTACTTATCCCTATATCCTGAAAAATATCATCTACTAGGATAGCTATTCTTTTTGACCCATGCTCGACTGCTCTTCTGGCAAAGTCTATTACGCTCCAAGCAATATTTGCAACCATATGCTGTCTGCTAAGCTCCTCAACTAATCTCAGAAAATCCCTCTTTAGATCATGGAGTCCAAGCTCAACAAGAACATCTCTCTCAACAGGGTTAAAGTATATGACATCAAAGCCCATATCCTTTAAAAGCTCTGCTGATTGTCTAAGCCAAGCAGTTTTACCACAACCCTCGGGACCAAAAACAACTTGAACAGGGTAAGTACCCCTTTCAGCCCACTCAAAAACTCTTTTCAAAGCCGACTCCCTATCAACAAAATCGATTGTCAAGCCGGCAAAGGGAAGCTTAATCCTCCTCATGACTGCAAAACCGCTTTGCACTACTCCTATACTCCATAACTTTAAATACTACACAAATTTATAAAGTATTTCTATGGGTGCCAAGAGCCTCAAGCTCACGGCTTCTAAGAGTAGCTCAACCTCTTCAAGAAGTTCTTTGAATAAATCAAAAGCCTTCTCACAATACTTTATATGCTATAGCTTATTAGCAAATAATAATCATTTAATATGCCCTACATGAACTGTGCTACTAATTTGTAGAATGGCTGGTTGTAGGCCAAGAAGTTCGAATGATTTTAGGACGTGTTCTATACATTGTGTTTCACTGCAAACGCATTTCAGTAAATGTGAAGGGGTCTTCTTATCTGTTGAACCAAAGCGTGGAACTGCAACCTGCCAGCATCCTATGTCAATGAGTGTTTCCGCGAATATTCTTTCCACATCATCCAATGTATTGACATAGATCGTCAGAAGGGGTACCACCTCCTGCTTCGTGGTTAGGTAGTCTATGTGCCACCAGAGCCTCTTTTTATCTCTTCTAAGATGGTGCTCCAGCCTTGCTCTAATGCCTCCAGGGCCTCTGGCAGAGCCGACATATCCGTAGAGACCAGAGTCTATGCAAGGTCTGTTGAGAGACTCTATATCTAGGCAGATGCGCTTTGAGACATTGATAACTAGGATGTAGATTCCAGGGGCACTCAGATCGCTCACTATCCTCACACCAAAGATTTTGGCAATGTTGAAGCTATATTAGCAGAGAAAATGTTTTATACATATGAGATGATGAGTGACTTCAAATCGGATAGGTGAAGAGCTCCATCCCTTACTGAAAAACTTTTATACTCTGAAAACAATAATTATGGTTGCCCCGGTTGCCCGTGCAAAGCCCCCGATGTCCCGGGGATGTGATGCGCACGGAGCGGGTCACCCCCGGCATTCTACCCACAAAACTACTGCTCTAGCTCATGCCACTGCTTTGCATATTCTGATAGCATCTCTTTTTCCAATTCCAAGAACGTTCTTCGCAGATCCTTTGTTCACCGCCAGTTCGGCTAGATGAAAACTGTTTTCATATAGCACAATCTCACCCTCTTTAACTACGGAAAACACTTTCTCTACCCTAGCCTCAAATCTCCTATTACCTATGAAAATCGATACCGTGTCCCCCAAGCTTAGGCCAAGAGCCTTAGACAAGTCGTCGAAGAATGCTGACAGCATTACATTGCCAAACTTGTCTATGTATATCGCCTCCAATTCCAGGCATCTCTCATCCATTTTCTTTATTTTCATTGCTATTCCAGGTTCTTTTAAGCTATCAACCGGTTGTGGAGAGCCAAAAGAATTTGGAGGTGTGCCGCATGCTAACCATGAGGCAACGGGTGTGAATATGTCTCTTCCGTGGAATGAACTTGAAACAGGTTTTCTGAAATACAAATCGTTTTCAAGAGCAAAGACAGCCTCTATACCATCATCTCTAGCCGCTAGAACTAAAACGCCGTTGTCTGGGCCAATAAAGTAGTAGTTTCTGGTTACTATGAGTAGAGGTCTTCTGGGGCTACCAACACCCGGATCTACAACAACGACAAATATCGTTCCAGCTGGGTAATACTTGTACGCCATAAAGAGGGTTAGAGCGGCATGGTCTATGTCAAAGCTCGGAATAGAGTGTGTTATATCAACAACTCTTACATGGGGGCAGATATCTAGGGCAACGCCCTTCATAGCAGCTACATATGGATCCTCGTATCCGAAGTCTGTCATCAAGGCTATTACTCCACATGACCTCCTCAACTTTATGCACCAACAAAGAGCTCTCTTTCAAGCCCCTCTATAAGCGCTGCTATAAACAATATTGCCATGGATACGGCTACTAGGAAGAGGTAGTACTTAACCCTCTCCTTATCAATATTTCTCTTGAACATGTATATCATTAGCTTTGACGAGGCTACAAACGTTATTGAATAAGATAAAAACTCGATGTATGTATGAGGAGAAATAAGAAGTATTGCAAGGGCTGTAGCAAGAGCTGTAAAGAGATCTACACCACCAATGCCCACAGTGGTTAGTTGCATCTCCACAGCTATTCTAAGAGCCCATGCAGTTGATAGCAACATCATAGGATATACAATAATGTTTAGAACAGGTATAGCAAGCATGACATTAACTTGTGCATTGTTACTAAATATAGCTAATGTGATTTCCCCCAAGCTACTAATATTGGCTATGCCCTCCATCCTCTTTATCTCATCCCTTAGCGCATCTACAAGCTGTGGAGGAACATCTATGAAGAGGACAGCTATAGAGAAGAAGATTATTGTGGCCACCAAAACCGCTCCAATTATAGGCAAGTCATTTGCAAAATAACTTAAAATACCCATGCCACACACTCATTGACTGTTAAAAGCATTCAAAAGGTTTATATACTATCATGGCTTGCTCATACAAAGAAAAGATGAGGATATTCAAGGACTTTTGCCTTAAAAACCTTGATAAGATTGGTATCGGCGAAAAGGCATTTTACTATATATGGAGATATATAGTGATAGAACTTGACAAACTAATACAGATATGCAAAATCGAAGATGATATAGCTGATAATTGCGGTAGAGAAAATTTAGCGAAGTTGCACAACGCAGGTAACAAACTCTTGTACGCTCAATACTCCTCTGTAAGCAATAAGGAGGTCATTGAAATTCTCCAAACTATTTGTAGATGTGTTGAAGAGTCTTGGCATAGGATAGAAGGTAAGTTAGAGATGTGCTAACTTTTCTTTCTAAATCTTGTCTGGCCTATCTCAATAGCCTTTGCAATGTCGCCACCAGCCTCAACAAGGAGTTTCCTAGCCTCCTCAGCCCCGATGCCAAGGTACTCAGCAACAAATTGAACATCTTCGCTCGAAATATTTACTATAGCTTGCTGGCTTGTGCCCTGGCCCATTACCTGGTTTGCTACTTGTGGCAATTGCTCCTCCCTAGCCTTGCCAGCTATGTAAAACATTTTCTGCCCGCTAAACTCCATTACCATAACCTCTGGATCTTCTATAACAATCCTCTTATCCTGCAACTCTATAACAGCTCTTTGAGCATTTTGTAACTGGTCTATCTTTATACCCATTCTCTTGAGTTGCCTCAACTGCTTTTGGAGCTCCCTTGGATTGACTGGAAACATTTTTCTCTCCTCATAATACTTAAATATTGTGAGAGTAAAATAACTTTGTTTAACTGCTTTAGCCACATCTAAATCTACTGTGATGGCGGTAAGAACATCATGAGGCTAGAGCTACTGGTACTTGGGAGTGGTAGAGAGGTTGGCAGAGCTGCTATAGCTATTAAAAGAGATTCTGACAATCAGTATCTTCTCTTTGACTATGGAATAAACTTTGATTTGGATGACAAGCCGGTTATGCCCCTGCCCATACAGCCAAATAAAATCAGGGCTATATTTATTTCGCATGCCCACCTAGACCATGTTGGCGCTGCACCAATATTCTATGTATCGTCGACTCCCGCTATCTACTCAACTCTTTTAACAGCTCTACTAAGCAAAATAATGATTGCTGATATGCTTAGGCTCTCTGGATATTATTTACCATTTGAGTATCTAGAGCTAGATACAATGATAAACAACATAAAAAACATTTCCTATGGCGATACCATAGAGATAGACAGCGCCTTGGTCAAGGTCTTTAATGCTGGTCACATCCCTGGAAGTGCAATGTTTAGGGTAGAGTTCAAAGACGGGGGCTCGGTGCTGTATACAGGAGATGTTAATACAATTGACACTAGAGTGACCAAAGGTGCTCAGCTAAGTGGTTTAGAAGCTGATCTACTTATCATGGAGTCTACTTATGGTCTATACGACCATCCTTCTAGGAACAGAGTAGAGGAGCTATTCATAGAGACTGTGAAAAGCGTTGTTGAAGATGGTGGGATAGTGCTCATACCGGCATTCTCGCTTGGCAGAGCACAAGAGATTCTGGCTATTCTTGCAGATAGGATGCCACATTCAAATGTTTACTATGATGGGATGGCAAGAGATATTCTAGAGCTGTTTCTGCAATTCAAAGAGTATGTGAATCAGTATCAACTCCTAGAAAAAGCTATGAGAATATTCACAGCTGTTAAAGGTTCTGATATGAGGAAGCAGATATGCAAAGAGAATGGCAGCATAATTGTAACGCCAGCGGGGATGCTAAAGGGTGGCCCGGCACAATACTATGTTAAGAGGCTTTACAGCAATCCGAAGAACGCCATAATTCTTGTTAGCTACCAAGCACCACAAACACCTGGCAGAAAACTTTTGACGGAAGGTGTTCTCGAGGATGGGGGTCCGAGGGTAAAGGCAAAGGTATTCTGGTTTGATTTCTCAAGCCATGCTGGGTCATCTAATCTAGTTGAGATTGTCAAGAGCATCAAGAACTTGAAGAAGGTTGTTCTGGTACATGGAGGAGAAGACTCTGCTTACACACTTGGCTATAAAATAAAGGAGGCTACTGGAATAGATTTTGAGGTGCCTAAAACAGGTGATAACCTAGTGCTCGAGTTCTAAATGCTATACAACAACATATTCTAGACCATGGCTCTTGGCAGCAGCTATGATGGCGTTCTTCATCTCACTCCTCATCTTCTCGATAACAACAAGCTGTGCATTAGGCGTCATCTCAATAGCCATTTCTGCAACGAGTTTCAAGTCTTCTACACTAAGCTCCTTTATAGCATAATTTGGAATCATATGCCCATAACACTCGCCTTTTTCCAACGCTCTTCTGGTAAATAGTGGTGCATAGTGAGAGCCTCCAAATCCTATGGCTATTCTACATGGGGGCTTATCCTTTAAGGAATAGAACACCTTAATATTATTTCCAATAGCTTTTGCAACAACCTCCTGCGCCACAACATCTCTCCATTCATTCTCGCTACTGCCAATCTCAACAAACGTTATTGGTGTGCCTCTAACTGTTGGACCATGGTGTGTAACCTCATAGCTTACCGAGAACTTTGAGAGTGTGTTGTGGCTGTTCTTAGCTTTGTAGAGATCTTGTAGTATAAGCCACATTAGAACTGGGTTGGAAAGCGATAGCGTCATTGGCTCACCGCCAAAATCGCTTCTCCTCCAGGGGTTTCCCGTCACATGGACAGTCAGACTTGGGATCCTGGCCTCCGATTGATGACGTGATGGAGCAATAAACATGTCGAAGCCTTTTAGACTCTCTAGACTATTTAGGTATACTATCTCATCATCGAAACCTAGGAAGAGAGCTTCAACATTGCCTAAAACACATTGCTTAGACACTTTGGCTCCATATACCCCTCCACCAAGATCGGTACACATAGCATTTTCAATAAGCTTCTCTACTATACCGATAGCTGCTAAATCGCTGAGCGAATATATTATAGCTATTTTCATTAGCCACACACTCTATAGACAAATAGACATAGGTTTAAAAACTGATAGACTACTGTGTAAAACCTCTTGATCAGTGCTTTGAGGCTGATGCCTACTCTATGAACTATCAGGACATTGTCAGCGACTCTCTATCGATTTTATTGCGCTATGCATCAAAACTTGGAATACCGCCTGAGAGTGCCTATGTTGCAAAGGCTATGAGGATGCTTAGAGATAAGGGAGTTTCTCTAACCCATCTACTGGCCGAGATTCTGCTATGCAAATATCTTGTTGAAAAGGGTTTCTCATGTGACATAGAGTCTACTGTAGGTGATATGAAGTGCGATGTTTATGCCAAGAAAGACTCTGTTGACATATGCATAGAAATAATGTATTATACACTACCCCTAGATAGTATTGGTGAGTGGAGTAAATCAATAGTCTCTTCGCATATCAGAAAAATTATTAAGATATCGAGGAATAGAATAGCATTTGCAGCATTTGCATATCCAATTGGTCTTGTACCCATGATACCGCCGGAGGTAATAGATTCCCCGACAAAAGATGCTGTCAATAGGATTCTAACCAAATATGGTCTATATGATGAAGCGCCAAATGCAAAAGACCTAGACTTTATCTCACCAATATACAAGATATATCTATTCGATTTACATACAAGAGAAGTGTATGAGCTTCTGCCAACGGCAGCAAAAAATCTTCTTTTATTCTACGAGTCTATAACCGGGTTCAGTATTTGAATATAGCACCTGTATTTGCCGAGGTTACAAGCATTGAATATCTTGATAGATAGCCACTAAGCTTCTTCTCTATGGGTCTAAATCTGGATAGTCTTTCTCTAAGCTCATCCTCTGTTATCAACAAATCTATTCTTTTGTTCTTCAAATCAATTCTTATCCTATCCCCATTCTCAACAACTCCTATGGGCCCACCCTCAGCTGCTTCTGGAGACACATGTCCGACTGCAATACCTCTTGTAGCGCCAGAGAATCTTCCATCAGTAACGAGAGCTACATCCCTGTCGAGGCCCATTCCAACAAGTACAGATGTTGCTGTTAGCATTTCTCTCATTCCAGGCCCTCCCTTTGGACCCTCATATCTGATCACAACAACATCTCCTTTAGATATATCACCATTCAATATAGCTTTAACAGCATCCTCTTCACAGTTAAACACCTTTGCAGTACCTTCAAAGAGGTAAAGATCTTCTGGCACTGCAGAGATCTTTATCACAGCACCCTTCGGCGCTAAACTGCCCTTCAATATCATTATCCCTCCTCTACTCATATACGGATTCTCAACAGGTCTCACAACATCTTCTCTTCTGTTGATGGCAGATGCTATTATTTCTCTAACCGTTTTTAAGGAAACTGTTAATCTATCTAGGTGTATGAGACCCTTCTTGGAAAGCTCCTTCATAACTACTGGAACTCCCCCAGCCTCGTGAAGATCTTGTACATGATATGGCCCTGCAGGACTTAGCTTGGCAATTGTTGGTGTTTTCTCGCTAATCTCATCAAAGTCCTCTAAAGATAGTTCAACCCCTGCCTCATTCGCTATGGCTGTTAAATGTAGTACAGTGTTTGTTGAGCCTCCGAGAGCCATGTCAACTGCTATAGCGTCTAAGAATGCCTCTCTAGTCAATATCCTCCTCGCTGTTACCCCTCTCTTGACTAGCTCTACAATCATCATCCCAGTATATTTAGCTATTCTAATTCTCTCTGCCGAAACAGCGGGTGCTGTTCCGTTCCCTGGTAGAGATATTCCCATAGCCTCTGAGAGAATATTCAAAGTGTTTGCCGTGAACATTCCAGCACAAGATCCTACCCCAGGACATGCAACATTCTCCAACTCGATAAGATCGTTATACGAGATTTTACCGCTTTTATAAGAGCCAACAGCTTCAAATACATCATGCAAATCGACATCTCTACCCCTATATCTTCCAGCAAGCATAGGGCCTCCGGAAATGAATATAGCCGGTATGTCAAGTCTGGCTGCAGCCATTAGCATACCGGGTATAATCTTGTCGCATGAAGCTATCAAGACAAGGCCATCGAATTGGTAAGCCTTTGCCATAATCTCAACAGAATCGGCTATAAGTTCTCTGGATGGGAGAGAATACTTCATACCTTCATGTCCCATTGCAATACCGTCACAAAGTCCAATAGTATTGAATTCCAGGGGGGTTCCACCAGCGATCCTAACACCAATTTTTACAGCTTCTGCTATCTCCCTCAAGTGCTTGTGGCCCGGTATCACCTCATTCCAAGAGTTTGCAATGCCTATGATAGGTTTGGAAAGCTCCTCGTCTGTTAGCCCAAGAGCCTTGTATAAACATCTATGTGGCGTTCTTTCAATGCCTTCAACAGTTATCCTACTTCTCATGGTCAGCCCCACCTGACCACTGTCTACCATGTTTTATGGTCTTTAAAACACTATAGTATTCTATACCGTCTATAAATGCTTTTGCAATAGCATCGAATATGTTTAGTGAAAGTGCTTGGGTAGACCATGTGTATAGACTGTTGCTAAAGTTTATTGTAACTCTAAACATCTTGTCTTGGATAAGCATGATCTCCATATTCATCTTAAGCTCATCATCTATGGCATAAATCCTCTTCAACACATCGAATAGTGCGCTAACCAGAGCTCTCACAGGGTCCACATCAATAGCCTTACCCACAACATTATCAACATCAGCTATGCCTATCGAGGTTCCAGCAGAGCTTGAGAATATTGTCCAACTGATTTTGTTAATACCATCGCTTTTATAGCCAAGCTCTTTAAGAGCTATTAGAAGTGCTGATGCTGATGCCTTATCGAATGTGTAGCCCTGCTTTTCAAGGTCTTTGATCCTTGTAATAATCCTCTTTATCCGTTCATCCCTCTTGTCAACCTCTATTCCAAATTCCTTAAGGAGAGCAACAATGTTGGCGGCCCCACTAAGCTCTGAAACAATAAATTTTCTTGTGTTGCCCACAAGCCCAGGATCTATGTGCTCATATGCTCTCGGGTTCTTCAAAACAGCGTCAACGTGGACCCCAGCTTTATGTGCAAATGCGAACTCCCCTACATAGGGCTGATATGGATTGGGAGAAATGCCAGTTATTCTATAGACAAGCTGAGAGAGCTCTCTAAGCCTCTTCAAGTTATCATCATTTTTAAGTATGTGTAGACCCAGCTTATATCGAATAGATGGGATTATCTGGATCAGATCTGCATTACCTGTCCTCTCTCCAATGCCGTTGATAGTGCCTTGAACATGTCTAGCACCAGCGTATACAGCTATCAGCGTATTTGCAACAGCGCACCCCGAATCGTTGTGCATATGAACACCGACAACAGTTTTCACATTTCTAATAACATGCTTTACAATGTCGTAGACATCCCACGGCATCATACCCCCATTGGTATCGGCAAGGACTAACACCCTAGCACCAGCCTCTTCAGCCACCTTAAGCACGCTCATTGCATATTCTGGATCCTCTTTGAACCCCTGGAAAAAGTGTTCAGCATCAAATATAACCTCTATTCCATGTCTCTTCAGATAGTCTATAGTATCGTAAATCATATCCAGATTCTCTTCCTTACTAGCCCTCAGAACCTCAAACACATGAAGAGTCCATGACTTGCCAAAAATGACAGCTGTATCGACATCGGCTTTTATTATAGCCTCAACACTCTTATCTTGCGAAACAGGAACATCCTTTCTACGTGTACTGCCAAAGGCTGCTATTCTAGAGTTTCTCAATCCATATTTCTTTATCTCCTTGAAGAACTCCTCATCCTTTGGATTGGAGCCTGGCCACCCACCCTCTATATAGTCAAAGCCTAGGTCATCAAGGGCTAAAGCAATTCTTATCTTATCTTCTAGTGAAATAGATACACCTGCTGCTTGAGCACCATCTCTGAGTGTTGTATCTAGTACCTCAACCTTGGATTTCTAAACCACCATTCACCCACGCTCACCATACAAAATTTTACGTTTTTTAAATGTTTAAATAGTATGATATTATGTTAGGGGCTTTTAAACTTTTTTAAAGATCATTTTTCTTATCTCATCTCCAACTCTTTCAATTAAACTGTTTCTCAGTTCTTCAAGTTCTCTGCGAACTGTTGGCATACCCCTTTCGTATTCTTCTATCCATTCCTTTGCAAACTCCCCATTCTTTATCCTCTCAAGAGCCTTTACCATATTTGCCTTCACATGGTCGTCTATAACCATTTTGCCAACAGTTATCCCACCATACTTTGCAGTATCGGAAACAGCCTTCAGCATGTGGACTAGACCACCTTCATAAATTAGATCGACTATCAGTTTCAACTCGTTTAAAACTTCAAAATATGCTACCTCAGGTTGATAGCCGTTTTTGACTAGAGTCTCGAACGAAGCTTTTATGAGCTCTGTGATGCCTCCAACGAGGATGACCTGCTCCCCAAAGAGATCTGTTTCTGTCTCCTCGGCAAACGTCGTCTCAATTACACCTGCTCTCGTACATCCAAGTCCTTTTGCAATAGCTAGGGCTTTTTTCATAGCATATCCGCTAACATCTTGATATACGGCTACAAGAGCTGGAACTCCATAGCCTGATTCGAAAGCTTTTCTAACCATTGGCCCAGGGGCTTTTGGAGCAATCATGTAGACATCAGAGTCTTTGGGCGGCTCAATCAGTTTATAGTGTATGTTAAACCCGTGAGCAAAGACCATGTCAGCAGACTTCTTCATATACGGCTTTACACTGTTGAGCCAAAGGCTCTTCTGAACCATGTCGGGAACTAGAAACACTATAATATCAGCATCTTTGACAGCATCCCTTGTATGTACAGGTTTGAACCCATCTTCCTCAGCCTTCTTCCAGCTCTCACCCTGCCTCTCCAAACCGACGACAACATCAAGTCCAGAATCCCTTAAATTGAGTGCCCACGCCCTCCCCTGACTCCCATAGCCAAGTATTGCAATTTTCTTGTTTTTCACATAGCTTATATCAACATTTTCATCTCGATACATTTTAGCCATTTACAACACCCCACGAATATTCTTTGACTTTTCCAGATTTTGGAACGTAAACAATAAAAGTTTTATTATTTTCCTCAAGCTTTCTCTCATCATACTCTCCATCAAATACAACAACCTTTTCAATTCCAACAGTCTTGCTAAGATTTAGAACAGCTGCATAGAGATTGGGGTTCTTTCTAACCATGAGATAGATCTCATAGAGGCCCTCCTCATTTATTCTCCGCCCATAGATCCAGTCGATATCTATGAGAAGCTTTCTAAGATTCGCTACGACCCTTTCTATGAGACTTGCGTCCACGTAATACCCAACTATTTTAATTAGTTGCCTAGTCGCTTCCCCCTGGCTCATTGACTATCATCTCTCTGAAGCTACCGCCTGGAGGAAGTGTTGGAAGAGCTTTTTCGTCCCTTTGAACGGGAACCCTGATAACCGCAGGCATATTCTCTCTAATAGCATTTTTCAAAGCTATCTCAAGATCTTCATATGACTGGGCATCAAAGCCTAGCGCTCCAAAGCCTTGTGCAAGCTTCACAAAATCTGTTGCAGGCCCTATGTCCACAGCTATTATCCTCTTATTGAAGAAGAGGTCTTGAACTTGTCTAACTAAGCCAAGCGTCCTATTATCGAACACAACAGCTATCACAGGTATGTTTTCGTCAACAGCTGTGCCAAGATTGTTCATCGTCATTAAGAACGAGCCATCTCCATCTAGGTCAACAACAATTTTATCCGGCCTAGCAACCTTAGCGCCGATGGCTGCTGGTAAGCCGAATCCCATTGTACCCATCCCACCAGATGTTAAGAATGTTCTCGGTTCAAATACTTCCCAGAAGACCCCGGCCCACATCTGATGAGAGCCCACACCTGTTGTGACTATGGCGTCTCTTGGCAAAATGTTTCTAATTGTCTTCATTATCTTCCATGGCTTCAAACCCTTTCCATCATCACGATAGTATATCTGCGAGTAGTACTCTTTGTATTCTATAACCTTTCTCAGCCATTCACTTCTATCTTTTTGGGAGCCCAACATGTTCACAGCTTTTATGAGTTCTCTTAGACCCTTTCTAACATCGGCTACAATATATGATTCTACAGGTAGATAGGAAGATAGCTTGTAGATGTCTGTAGGGTCGATGTTGATCAGTATCAACTTCTTTTTAGTGTCTATAACATCTCTGATATTCGGAATGGTTCTGTCGCTTAACCTAGCACCAACAACTAGAACCACATCAGCATCCATAAACGCTTTATTTGCTTCCGCCCTTCCGTAATAGCCCATCATACCTATGTACAGTGGGTAGTCATTGGGTATAGCTGATTTGCCTAGCAATGTTGAGACTATGGGCATTCTAAGCATTTCAGCCAAAGTGATTATCTCCTCTGTTGCAGGTGACCAAACTGCCCCTGCCCCAACAAGCATTAAAGGTCTTTCAGCTTCGATCAATAGCCTCGCCGCTTTTTTAACCTTTTCAGGGTCTATAACCTCTGGAAACTCTCTATAGCCGTTAAACGATGTGCCATCGAACCATTCTATTTTATTTTCATCAACCTCTTCATTAAATAGATCTCTTGGAATATCCACGACAACAGGACCTGATCTTCCGGTTAACGCTATACGGATGGCGTTTCTAACCCATTTAGGTATATCCTCAGCGTTTCTCACTTGAACAACAAACTTCGTTATATTGGCTACAACACCTGGTATATCAGCCTCTTGAAACGATAGCTTACCCAAAGCTGATCGAGGTACTTGACCAGTAATTGCAATAACTGGTGAATTATCCCAATATGCTGTTGCAAGACCTGTTACAAGATTTAACGCACCTGGACCCGATGTTGCTGTACAAAATCCTGGTCTTCCAGATGCTCTTGCAAACCCATCTGCTGCATGCGCTGCCCCCTGCTCATGCCTCATAAGAATAACTCTTATGTCATTGTTGGCCACATACTCTACCAATGCATCATAGAATGCCATATTGGATAGTCCTGGTATTCCAAAGATTACCTTTACTCCCTCTCTCTTCAGAGTCTCAGCTAGAAGCTTTGAACCCTTCATAGAAATCACCTTATTAGAATCTTGATTGAGCCTTGTCCTACTGTTAACATGCTTACTTGGAATTCTGCGTTTTTATAATATTTTTCATAAGTCTTTTCTCCACTCAGCTGACTTGGAGTTCCATCACCTTCACCTCACGCAAATTGTGTATCTAGCTATTTTTGTATGAGCAGGTTTTTAAATCTTTTAGCTACTTAAACAGGTTTAATGGTGCATAATAGCTTATATACCCTCTCATTCCTCTTTTATTATAGCTAAATAGAAATATTGGGAGGTGTGCTTATTGCTCCAACTCAAAACAGTTTAGACTACATCCGAAAAAGAGCTGAAAATAGAGTTGTTAGACTGCTAGACACCACATTGAGAGACGGAGAGCAGATGCCTGGAATTTCTCTGACAGTACATCAAAAAATTGAAATAGCTTTGGCTCTAAATGAGTTGGGTGTGGATTCGATAGAGGCAGGCTTTCCAATTACTAGCGAAGGAGAGTTCAAAGCGGTAAAGATGATAGCTAAAGAAGTTAGAGGCTCTGAGGTTATAGCACTTGCAAGAGCAAATAAGCAGGATATAGATAAGGTCATAGAGGCTGAGGCTCCGGCTGTTCACACATTCATTGCCACCTCTGATCTCCATATGAGATACAAGCTTAAGATGACCCCTGACCAGGTTATCGAGAGAGCTGTTTCAGCTGTTGAATATGCTAAGAGTCATGGACTGGTAGTAGAGTTTAGTGCTGAAGATGCGACCAGGTCCGATGTACAGTTCTTGGCGAAGGTGTTTCAAGCTGTTGTTGATGCTGGAGCGGATAGAATAGACATTGCAGACACAGTTGGCGTTGCGTATCCAAGTTATATGGCGTTTCTAGTATCATACATCAGATCTAATGTCAAGGGAAACTATATACTGAGTGTCCACTGTCATGACGATTTTGGTATGGCTGTTGCAAACAGTGTGACAGCCATTGAAAATGGGGCTGACCAGGTCCACGTCACAATGCTTGGAGTAGGTGAAAGAGCTGGAAATGCTGCATTAGAAGAGGTGGCATCTGCATTAGCATTTCTATATGGCTACAAGCTTAGAATAGACTTCAGTAAAATAAATAAGGTAGCAAAGATCGTGGCTAATCACTTTGGATTGGTTATACCGCCAAACAAAGCCATTGTAGGGGCAAACGCGTTTGCACACGAGTCGGGAATTCATGTTCATGGCGTTTTAAGCCACCCTCTAACATATGAGCCTATAGACCCCTCTGCTGTTGGTGCTGAGAGGAGAATTGTTATAGGCAAGCATAGTGGGAGACATGCGATAGAATATGTCATCAAGCAAATGGGTTTAGAGCCTAGAGAAGATGCTGTCAAAAGGATCTTGGATAGGGTGAAGAGTTTGGCAGACCAAGGAGTTAAAATCTCCTGGGATACAGTGATAAAGCTTGTAAAAGAGGAGTATGGGGTTTAACAAGTGTTTAGGGTAGCGGTTATAGAGGGAGATGGTATAGGTCCTGAGATAATCGATGCTACTTTCAAGGTCTTGGCAAAACTTGTTGCCAAATACAGACTTGAAATAGAGTTTGTAAAGGTTGAGGCAGGAGATAACGCTGTTAGAAAGTATGGGGTTGCTGTTCCGGAAGAGTCTTGGAAAACAATAAAGGGTTGTGACGCCATTTTAAAGGGTCCTGTAGGAGAGTCTGCAGGCGATGTTGTTGTCAAGATTAGAAGAGGTTTGGATCTCTACGCCAATATAAGACCTTCGAAGGCTCTACCCGGTGTAAAGGCTTTGAAACCAAATATAGATCTTGTTATAGTTAGGGAAAATACAGAAGACGTTTACGTAAGAGCCGAGTATGTATTACCAGAAGATGTCTCTATAGCCATTCGTGTTATAAGTCGAAAAGCCTCTCAGAGAATTGCTAGAAAGGCATTTGAAATAGCCAAGGGTAGGAGAAAGAAAGTTACTGTTGTCCATAAAGCAAATGTTTTAACGGTTACAGATGGCTTGTTCAAGTCAACTGTTTATGACGTTGGAAGAAGGGAGTTTCCGGATATTGAAATAGATGAGATGTATATTGATGCAGCTGTAATGGATATTGTTAGAAAACCTGAGAGATTCGATGTAATTGTAACAACAAATCTATATGGGGATATCCTAAGCGATTTAGCTGCATATGTATCTGGCAGCATCGGCCTTGCAGCATCTGCTAACATAGGAGACGAAAAAGCTATGTTCGAGCCAATACATGGCGCGGCATTCGATATAGCTGGCAAGGGAATCGCAAACCCAACTGCAATGATGTTATCTGCTGCGTGGATGCTTAAATGGCTTGGGGAAAGGAGCAATAGTAGGAGCTATGTAGAGGCTGGAAAGGCCCTCGAAAAAGCAATTGAAGCTACATTAGCTGATGGAAAAATCCTCACACCCGATCTTGGAGGTAGTGCAACAACAGCAGAATTTACAGAAGCTGTTATTTCGAGGCTTTAAACCATTCAAAGAATCTCATTGTATCTCCTATAGAAACAACTAAAATTGCCTGTATGGCACATGGGTCCCATCGGCTTCACCAATACTAGTACCGCATCTTCATCACAATCAACTTTGACGTCAACAACAATCTGGAGGTTTCCGCTGGTCTCCCCTTTCAGCCAAAGCTTTTTTCTAGAGGTTGACCATAGGTGGAGATAGCCTGTTGTAAGTGTTTTTATCAAAGCCTCTTTATTCATGAAGCCTACCGACAACACCTCCTTTGTTTTGTAATCCTGTATAACAGCTACTACAGTATTGTCCTCGTGTCTAAACCTCAGCCTGCTAGCTATCTTTTCCGCCTCTTCGGTGCTGAGCCTCACGTTCTCAACCAGTTAAACACTGTTTTGAGAAACTCAGCCCCGTTTAAATGGCTTTTCTCTGGATGGAACTGAACAGCTATTACCCTATCTTTAAGTAGCATTGACGGGATTTTGACATCGCCATACTCACTTATAAAGCATATGCTATCAACTTCATTAGTGTGAGCCATATAGCTATGCATGAAATACATGTATTTACCGTCAACACCTTGGAATAATCTACATTTATCATTTCCAACAAACCTGATCTTGTCCCACCCAATACGAGGCAACTTTAGTTTTGTGGGAACCCTATCTACATAGCCTCTGAACCATCCGAGACCTTTGCTAGGCACCCCACCCTCCATGCTATATTCAAACATTATCTGCATACCTATGCATATGCCAAGAAATGCCATGCCGCTTTTCTTCATATCGTTTAGAACATCTGAATATTTTATGATATACCTTGAAACAGCTTTGAAGTTTCCAACACCTGGAAAAACAATTAGATCAACATTTCTTCTGGGCTCTACATCCACAAATACCTCGAATCCTGTTCTCCTCAATGCATTGGAAATGCTATAGAGATTTCCAACACCGTAATTAATAACAAGAGCCTTCATTTCTTCATCCTCTTCTCAAGTTCTGCACAAACATCTTCTAGAGAGACATTGTTTACAGCCATAAGCACCATCATATGGTAGACCAAGTCAGCCAACTCCTCTACCAACCTCTTTCTATCCTCATATAAAGATGCTACTACAACCTCCACAGCCTCTTCACCAAGTTTTCTAGCCACATATCCCCTGCCCTTAGATGCAAGCTCGACTGTGTAGCTTCCCACAGGCCTCTTCTCTAACCTATCTAGCACAATCTTATATAGCCTTTCAAATGTTTCGCACATGCCTCATCACAACACTTTTTGCATGCAGTTCAAAGCCCTCATATCTAGCTAATGTTTCAACAGCCTCTAAAACATTCTTATCAATCTCCCTATCATCGAATAGAACTGCAACTGGCTTTAGAAAGTCGTAAACTGTTAGAGCTCCTCTAACCCTTGCCCATTTATTTGTCGGCAGAATGTGGTTTGGCCCAATATAATCTATTAGGGCTGGTGGTGAGTAGTTGTATGAGACTGCCCCGGCATTTCGAATTCTATTTAGAAGCTTGTCAGCGTCTCTTACATGGATTGATAGATGTTCTGGAGCAAACTCGTTAGCTATTTTCATAGCTTCATCAATTGAGTTGGCAACGTATATGTAGAAGCTGCCTTTAAGATCTCTGACCAGCTCCTCAACAGCTTGGGCAACCCTACTCGAGGTTGTCAATAGAACAACTGGACTATCCATACCATGTTCTGCCTGAGCTGCCATATCCATGGCAACCAACTTCGGGTCTGCGGACTCATCGGCAATGACAACAAGTTCTGTTGGCCCCTCAACACCATCAATCTCGACAACGTCTCTAACAAGAGCTTTTGCGGCTTGTACATATATGTTTCCAGGGCCAACAATTTTATCGACCTTCCTCACACTTTCTGTACCATATGCTAATGCCGCTATTATTTGTGCACCACCAACCCTGTATATATTCTCTACACCTATCAGCTGAGACACATATATAGTTGCAGGATCTATACAGCCGGTTTTATTTGGTGGCGACGCCACCGCTATTCTACTTACCCCTGCCACCTTTGCCGGAACACCAGCCATCAGAAGCGTTGATGGATATGACTTTCTCCCGCCTGGCACATATACACCAATGCTTTCAATTGGCTTCCATATAATACCCATTCTAACCCCGCTTAATTGTATTTGGAAATCTTTTGGCTTAAACTCTTGATAGAAACGCATGAGGAGATCATATAATGTGTCTATGGCTCTTCTGACATCATTTTTAAGTTCCTCTAGACATTTGCTTCTAAGACTGGGGGTAAGCTCTACAGTATCGATATCTATACCGTCAAACCTCTTCGTATATTCTATTAATGCTTTATCACCTCTGTTCCTAACATCATCAATTATCTGTTTAACGTAGTTCAGCACACTACTAATACTGTACTGGTTTTGCTGTGGGAGACCGTGTACAACTGTCATATTCTCACCTCAACACCTCTCTCATAGAGATATCTCTTAAGATCCATAATCCTTATAACACCATCGTGAAAAACGCCAGCGGCTAAAGCTGCATCAGCTTTGCCTGCTGTTAAAACCTCGTAGAAGTGCTCCATGCTCCCAGCCCCACCACTAGCTATGACAGGTATTGAGACGGCTTCTGAAACCCTCCTAGTCAACTCTATTTCATAGCCGATACGAGTTCCATCCCTGTCTATACTTGTTAAGAGTATTTCGCCTGCTCCAAGCCTCTCCACAGTCTTAGCCCATTCTATCGCATCTAGACCAGTATCAACGGTAGCTGACTTCACAAAAACTATATATCTGCCCCCAATCTTTTTCGCATCTATTGCTACAACAATCGACTGAGAACCGAACTCATCACTAGCCACTTTAATCAAATCCGGGTTTTCAACAGCAGCTGTATTGATACTCACCTTATCGGCACCGCTTGAGAGAGCACTTGAAATGTCGTCAAGCGATCTTATGCCTCCTCCAACTGTCAATGGTATGGATACCACGCTTGCCGTGTCTCTAACAACTCTAAACAGCGTTGCTCTATTCTCGAGAGAAGCTGAAATATCTAAGAAGACTATTTCGTCTGCACCCTCCTCCTCATATCTAGCAGCAAGCTCTACAGGATCGCCCTTATCTCTTAGATTGACGAAGTTAACTCCTTTAACAACTCTACCATTTTTAACATCTAGACATGGAATTATCCTCTTAATCACCTTAAAACACCCTTCAAACTCCTTACACCAGACCCAACAATTCTTGTCGAGTCATATAACGCCATTCCAAGACCTTTGAAAACGGCTTCAACGACGTGATGATCATTGAAACCCCTTAGCTTGACAACATGAATTGTTATACCAGCCCTCTTAGCTAGCGAATCTATAAAGTGCTGAACATTCTCAAGGGAAAGCCCGCCTATAGCCTCTCTCGAGAAGCTTAGATCTATAAATGCCCCACCCCTACCAGAGATGTCAACAGCTATAAGAACTAGTGCGTCATCCATTGGCACGATCTGGTGGGAAAACCTCTTTATACCCACTCTATCACCTAGGCACTTTTCTAGCGCACTCCCAATTACAATTGCAGAGTCCTCTACAATGTGATGGTCGTCAACACTCTTCTTTTCCTCGGCATAAACCTTTGCTCTAGAGTTCATGTAGAGGAACATTGTTTCAAGCATATGGTTGAAGAATGGTATGGGTGTTGAAATCTCAATATCTCCTGGTTCATCTAGATTAAACTCAACAGCTATTTTAGTCTCTCTGGTTTCTCTATACTCTCTACACTCTCTAGACAACTTTCACACCCCATAACCTGCCATTATACAAGGCCATGCCAACAATGGTATAGTCTATGCCAAAACTCTTCAGAGTCTGTAGATCGTGTATTGTTGAAACACCACCTGCATATTCCTTTAACCCCTTCACATAGCCTACAAATTCTCCTAGCCTCATATCAACACCTTTTTCACTACCCTCATTCTCTATGTATGTAAATAAAACTCCTCTAACATCATAATTCCTGATCTCGTTCAATGCATCACCTAGCTTCATAGCCTCTTTGCTCCATCCACCTATTCTCACGATATAGTTGTTGTCATAATCCAAGGCTATAATCACTTTATCTCCTCCCACAGCCTCTAGTATTCTTTCGAATTCTTTTCTAGCGGTAAAGAAAATTGTTGACACAACCACAGCTGAGGCCCCATACGACAAAAGAGTTGATGCTTTATCTACAGACCTTACACCACCTCCAACCTGAATCCACTTAAAACCTATGCCGCATAACCCCTTTACAGTAGGTTCATTAGAGCCCGCACCTTCTGCTGCATCGAGATCGACAACATGCAGATATTCGTAGCCCGCTTCATATAGCTTAGTAGCGATTTTTAATGGATCTCCAAGAAAGAGACCAGTTCCCCTAACACCTCTAACTCTTTTAACAGCACTACCACCACTCAAATCGATGCTTGGCATGACTATCATCTAATCACCTTTTCAATGTCTACTACCACTATATCCCTAGCACCAAGATCTAGCACCTTTGACACAACCTCTGGAATCTCATCCTCGTTAACAACAGTTATAACCTCCCACACATTACCCTTGCTCAACCGCGTAACAGCTGGTGCAAGCATTGCAGGCAAGACCTTCAAAACCTTGTCCAAGCTCTCATCAGGAACGTTCATGAATAGCATCTTCTTGTTCTTACCCTCTATAACCCCTCTGAACAATGTTACAACGAGTTTAATCATATCGGCATCTTTACTTGACTTCCAGTCTCTCCTAGCGATAACAACCGCCTGAGTCTCTAGAACAACATCTATGGGCTCCAAACCATGTATTCTCAATGTGGTGCCAGTACTCATAACATCTATAACAGCATCAGCAGCTCCAAGATATGGCATAACCTCTGCCGCACCACTTATTTTAACTATCCTAGCTTTCAAATTCTTTGAATTTGCATATCTTAATGCAATGTTATAGTATTTTGTCGCTATTCTAATTTCTCTACCACTTTTAGCAATATCCTCCACACTTTCCACGCCCCAGCTCCGTGGAACCGCAAACACTATCTTTGCTTTTCCAAAATCTAACTCTAAAACCTCATCAACTTCAACACCACTTTCAACAACATAGTCATGCCCTGTTATACCTATTGAGGCTCCGCCGCCTTCGATAATGTATGGAATGTCCTCTGGTCTCACCATTATAACCTCAACATTCTTCCAATTCGTTGGCACAATCAACGCCCTTTCATCAGCTGATAACAATTTAATTCCTGCGGCATTAAGCAATTCAATTACAGGTTGCTGTAGCCTCCCCTTATTTGGAATGGCTATTCTCATGCAAGCTCCCTCAGCGACTCTATGAAGAGTTTAACCGAGTCTTCGTTTCCTATGCTAACTCTGTATAAGTCTTGTGCAATCCTCTTAATTGCTATACCAAACTTTTTTAGATGACTATCAAGCCTTCTATCATCCCTTATTAGCAGGAAGTTTGCATAGCTTCTATAAACCTTGAAGCCCATCCTCTTCAACTCCGAATACAGGTAATCTCGAAGCTGCTTAATCTTCTCAATTATTTTTAAGTGGTAATCCAAATTCTCGAGAGCTGCTATGCCAGCTGCAAGAGATGGTGTTGGTATGTCGAATGGTGTTAAAACCTTTGTAACACTATCTATAACACTCTTGTCTGCTATTATATAGCCCAGCCTGAAGCCAGCTAGGCAAAATGCTTTGCTCATGCTTCGCACAACAATAACATTTGGATACTCGTTTACATATCTAGCTACACTATATCCGCTAAACTCATAGTATGTCTCATCAACTATTACAAAACCCTTTGTGTTTAGTGCTATAGCCTCTAGGATTTTTCTATCCCCTTTTATAATAGCGTTTCCAGTTGGATTGTTTGGATCCACAAGCACAACTAGGTGTGCATTCTTTGCCAGTTCAATTAGAAGATTCATGTCAACTGTCCATTCATCATCATTTTCCTGCAGAGGTACTGTCACCATGTCTAGACCCATAAACCTGGCATAAACCTCTATCATACTGAAGGTGGGCTTGACAGAAAGTATTGCGTCGCCAGGGTCTGCAAGAGCCATGAAAAGCGTTCTCAAAGCGTTATCGGCACCTAGAAATGGATACACATTGTCAATGCTTACTTTATTGTATTCTGCTAGCAAGAGCCTAAATCGATTAAACATGTGTAAATTTGGATAGTAATTACATTGACTTAATGTAGATGTAACAGCTTTTATAATGTGTTCAGGAGGATTATATAAACACTCATTTAGATGCATTCTGTAGGGCTCTTCAGCCTCCTCATATCTATAGTTTTGAGATTCTAGCACCCTCTTTTTTAGCCTTCCAATTACATCTATATATGCAATCTAAGATCCCTTCAATCAACTTTCTAACCAATAGTATTTGCCGCAATTTAAAAGCTTATCACCATATCAGTTTTGATTAGAATAAAAGTATATATTTTTAGAAAGGTTATACATTTTCTGTGAGAAAATGTCTTCTAAAGAACTATCACGTGAAGAATTAATAGATATTATACTTGCTAACAACATGCTTGAACAATTTGTGGAGTGGCTTAGGCTAAGGGGTGTAGATAATGATATTATATCCCTAAGAGATATAGACCGTAGATATTTATATGAATTTGCTATTGAGAAGAAACTGCTTATAGAGGGAGATGATGCTGGTCAGGATTATAAGGATGCTGATCAGGATTTTGAGGATTTGTTGAAAAAGAAGATTGCACTAAGCTTAAAGCCCAGGAAAATCAGGAGAAAAACTTGAACTAGCCTCACCTCTTCTCAAGATCCTGTTTTTTAAATTATAGCTAAATATTATCAAATAGTTTTATGTGCTCTTGTAGAACCTTGCATAATGTGCATATATATCACGAGGAACAATGGTAATGGCGTTTGTCGGGCATTTAACTATACATGCTCTACATCCAACACAGGCATCTGGGTTTACAGGCACAGATTTTTTGTTTATAATTGCAAATACCTTGTTGGGGCATGCCACATAACACTGAGCACATCCAATACATTTTGATGTGTCTACCTGTACCTTGTAGCCTGGCAACCGCCTATACCTCAACAATCTCGTATTCTATGTTTCCAAGGCCTTTTTTATAGGCAGCTTCTACTTGGATGTACGGATCTTTGCCGTGTATCACAAGGAATTTGTTGTCCCCCGGCTTTAAGCCAGCTTTCTCTCCTATTGATCCTGGTACAACAGGAGCGTTATTTATTAAATCGAGTGTTGCTTTCTCTAGTGCCACAATATCCTCTGATGCTAATATCCCTATATCTGGGACTATCGGGATATCGGACCAAGGTGCACAATCACATGTTGGCTGGACATCAAGCACATAGTTAATGTGAAAAACCTTGTTCGGTTTGTTTAAGATCACTCCATGAACCGCATCAGCTAAGCCTTCTTGGAATGCTCTGCCAATCTGATCCTCCTTCTCCAGATTGTGTATAGCCGATCTTGTGTTGGGACCTGTGCACCCCATAGCAATATTCTTTATGGCCCCTCCGTAACCAGATGATGGATGCCCCTTCGAATGTGCAAAGTTTATCAGCACATCTGCGTAGTAAACAGCTGAGCCAACCTCTATCTCTGGCACCCTCAAAGGATTTGGTACACGAACCTTTATCAGATCTGTTTCCTTTATACCGGAAACAGGCAATGCAATTGCTCCTAGAGTCTCATAGTTGTAGCCATTCTCTAGACCAACTAAGATATGCTTTAATCCCCACGTATCTGTAATGAATGGTATTCCACCAAGCTTTTTAACATAGTCAACCAATATCCTCACAAATATCGGTCTAATTGTTCTATACCCGCCATGATCCATATCACCTACATGAATCTTTATAGCTACTATGTATCCTGGTTGAATCATGTTTTTTAGTGTGCTAGCCTCTAGCAAGTTCATGAATCTATATGGCAGTGAAGCTGCTTTATCAAGTCTGTCGAGCTGTGCCTTGGCAAACAATACCTTTGATTTTGCCACGATTTATCACCATAATATTGTAATTGTAATTGCTTGGAACAACAGTTTTGGATTTGCTCTTATAAATTTTTGGCCTATGAATTTCTCTAACCTCTATTTCTCATCTTCCTCGCTTCTTCAACTATTTTCTTCCCCCATCCATCGCCAAACAACCTAACCACAAGATGCTCTTTATTTATAACATCTTCAATATTTCTAATACCATTGTTTATCATGATCCTTGCCCTTACCCTGCCAACATATCGTATTTTGACAAGCTCTAGAGCATCTTCCTTTACGCCCTGTTCAACCCTCTCAACTAACTTGAAAAGCTCTTTCGAGTGTGATTGCATATTAAGTGTGTTCGCTATTACAGCAGCTGAGTATGCTAGCCACTCCCCATTTTCTTTAATTACCCTTAGATCCCCTGCCTCTATACCATATTTCTCGATTATCCTCCTTTCTGGAACCTCATTCACCCAATCAGTTAGTATCAGCCCTATTATGGCACCCCTCACCCAATCTATCTTACGATCTGCAAACATCTGCTCTAGCTCTTCATCAGGCAACTGTTTGGATAGTGCATAGCTTTCTATCAAGTCGTAGTAGGCTTTTCTTGCACCTCTCCCGATATTAACATCGCTGAAGTCTGGTGTCATACCAATTAGCGAGAGGTAGTAAAGCTCTGAGGCCTTCTCGACTCTTCTAAGTCCCTCAACTATTATTGCTGCTGTTAACGGGTCTATATAGAGCATTGAGGTCACAGTCCCTAACTTGGTTGCCTCATATAAGCTGGTATTTGCAATCCTTCTGCTTCTAACCATATTGAGCTCCTCTAACAACTCTAAAATCTTAGATATCTTCTTACTGAGGATATCCCTGCCCATCTTCATAGCGGCAAAGGTATTGGAGAAGAAAACCATTATGTCATTCAACGTGCTGGCCTCTCCAGAGGCTATAACAGCTAGGACATGTCTTCTCAAAGCCGATTCGCTTAGCAATGTAGAGTTTATTGGTTCTGGAATACCCCTTATGTAGTACTCAGCCTCCTTAACATTTCTAATATCCTTAGCCACGATAACAATCCCATAGGGGTCGTACTGGGGTCTCCCAGCTCTTCCAGCAAGCTGTTTATACTCTAAAACACTTATCTTTTCTCTTCTACCTCCACTATAGTAATAGGAGTTTATTATCACAACACGTGCAGGTAGGTTAACCCCCATTGCAAGTGTTGGTGTTGCAGACAGGTATTTAATTATCCTATCTCTGAAAGCTTTTTCAATAACTCTCCTTGCCTCGGGGGTCAAACCAGCATGATGATAAGAGACACCACATCTTATTAGATGCTCAAGCTTCTCATATTCGAAGTCTGGAAGCTCTGTTTTCATTTCCTGGACTAGCAATTCCAGCCTCTTTTTATCATCACTATTTAAGTAGTTGCATACAACATCCTTGTACTCTTCAGCCAGCTCTTCAACACCTTTCCTAGAATACTTGAACTCCAGAACATTGAACCCCTCCTTAACGGCTCTCTCAATCCAATACCGCGTAACATCATCGACCATTACAGGGGATCCGCCATTTAATTCCTTTGGAAAGAACATTACAAAAGAGCCGTCACCTGCTTTATATGTTGGCACCTCATATAGTTGCACTGGCCTCCAAGATGATTTGACAAGCTTGGCATTTAACCATGTTGCGATCTCATCAGGATTTCCAATGGTTGCTGAAAGCCCTATCACTTGAATTCCTAGGATCTTAGCCCTGGTCGCTATCATCTCAACTATATGCCCTCTACTTTCATCACCAAGCATATGAAGCTCGTCAATGACTATCACACCCACATTCTTTATCCATGGTGGCCTCCTCCTCAGAATAGAGTCTAGCCTCTCATATGTTGCAACAATTATGTCGTATTGGCCAAGCCTCTTCACCTCCTCTTCAGTAACCTCGTAATCCCCCATCGATATAGCTACCTTCGCACCATATTTCTCCCAGAAGGAAAACTCTGTATATTTCTCGTAGGCAAGGGCCTTCAAAGGCGTTGTATATATACCCTTAAAACCATTCAAAAAAGCATTCACAAGAGCTATCTCGCCAATCAACGTCTTACCACTTGCCGTAGGAGCGCACACAACAATGTTACCTCCTCTTAGGAACCCCGTTTTCAAGGCCTCTACCTGGGGAGGTGTGAAACCCAAGTACCCCTTCTCCTTCAAACCATCAATTATAATATCTCTAAGCACATTTCTATAATCATCTAATGTTGATGCTTCCAAAACAAGTCCCTTTTAATGTCCAATAAATATACTTTTGATATCTGATAAACTTATTAACTGTTCCTTATAAAAAGCTATCAAAATACTAAAATCATTGATCATTATATCAAGCGGATGTAGTGTATGAGAATAGTATATAAGATTGTTGTTGTGTTGATGGCATTACTCGTAGCATCTTTTGCACTTATGTACTTTATTCATGTAGGATATGATCAAATAGGTTCTGAAATAGCTAGGGAATGGTGTAACGAAAAAGGTTTGAATGTATTTAACGATGCTCTATGTATAGACGAGCTCAATTCAATGCATAGTATTATATCACAGGGTTTAACCTTGGCTCTATTCTTTTTTGTGATAGCATTAACTGTTATTAGCATGGAGTGGCGAACAGGAGCAGCTATACTTGCGGCCATGCCCCTGCTAATTCTTGGCATAGTCCCACCGCAGTATCTGATAAACGCTGTTTCATGGGATCTCATACTATTTCTGATTGGATCGATGACCCTAAGCGGAATTTTGAGAGAGCTTGGAGTATTTCGATACCTGGCTCTAAGAATTGTAGAGGTCTCTAGGGACAGGCCTGTTGTTTTATTGGTTCTAATATCGCTTATGGCATTTATCCTATCTGCTGTTTTGGGTGAGGTAACAAGCATAATATATGTTACCATGCTTATACTTGAAATAGGTGCGATAATCCATCTAGACGTCACACCACTGATAGTACTATCTGTCTTGGCTACAAACACAGGCAGTGTTGCACTACCTATAGGCAATCCTATTGGCGTTTACCTCCTATTCAAAACAGGTATGAGTGTTACACAATTCATCAGAAATGCTTTTCCGCTTGCCATCATAGATCTTATGGTGCTGCTAATAGCCATAATGCTTATTGAGAAATCTATAGTGAGTGAATTGAAAAAGAGGCTGGGGGAATCAAAACATAGAATAGAGGCTTATATATCACACCATAGAATAGAGTTGGGCGACAACAACGTTGTGAATCACATGCCTAAAAGAATTATTCTAGGTTTGGTAATACTAAGCCTGTTTATATTAACAGTTGCTTTAAATGATTTTATTGTTGAGTCCTTGTCAAACATTTTCAGGACATACATAGAGCCACATGCCTTTCTATCCTTTATTCCGTATATATACATAGTAGTAGCCTTGCTAACTGCTATCCCATTAGTCGAAGTTTCAAAGTTTGTTGAAAGGTCTGTTGAATGGCCTTCTCTACTCTTCTTCATATTCCTGTTCATGTTTGGCTACATGCTTACATACACTGGTGTGATGGCCAAGCTTGCCTATGCTTTCTCACGTTTAAGCACTGTCCCAATAACACTTCTATCTATAATGTTGTTTTCGTCAAGCCTACTCAGCTCTGTACTCGACAATCTCTCTGTCATAGTAGCGTTTACACCTATAGCAATGACCTTCAATAACATAGGGCTTATCGGTAATTCAATATACTTCGCATTGCTTTTTGGAGGTGTTTTTGGCGGAAACTACACACCTGTAGGGTCTACAGCTAACATAATTGCTGTTTCCCTAGCTGAAAAGAGAAAAATCAAGATCTCGTGGGGAAGGTGGCTCAGGATAGCCTTAATTACGACAACACTTCAAATTTTGGTTGCGCTTGCATGGCTCTATATAATTAGCTATGTGCTATAGGTGATAGTCTACAGCTTTTTGCTGTGCCTGCTGTGGTTGTGGTTGTTGTGGCGGCTGTACTGGTGGTGGCAACCCCATTTCTCTTGAAAGTAGCGAGATTATTGGTAGGGTATAGCTGTAGACAGCCATTATTAGTGGATATGGTATACTGCCCTTCTGAAACTCTTCGCTAAGCATTTTAGCCTCATCAGCATTTATAGGCGAGACCATTACAACCCCCTTCAAATCTATTGATGCCACTGGAGGGCTGCAGTCGATTTTTATCACAAAGCCAAATACATAGTTATTGTCTCTCTTCTCTGGCTTTCCAAACATTATATTCATGTTTATGTTTAGCTGTGGCACAGGCTCTAGACTGTATCTCTCTGCCCTCACACTATCTATCCTAAAACCTAGATTGGGCAACACCTTCACCTCATCTACCACTTGCAACTTCTTTGTTTCTCTGGTTAATAGGTATAAATGCTATTGCATAAACATCTTCTCTCGGCGATTCAGCTCTTAAAACAATACCTTTGCTGATCTCGGTTCTCATTATCAGCTCGTTCAATGCTTTCACATCATTTACCTCCACATAGCTAGGAGAGCTACCACCACATATACTGTCGAAATACTTCTTCAATTCAATGTCACTAACAACATTGTTACATCCATTTAGGTAATTTGCTATTCTTCGCAATATCTCATTAACGTTCTTCCCATAGATTATATAAGCTTGGTACCTTGAAATAACATTATCGTCAACGATCATAAACATCTCATCCTATAAAAAGCTTTTGTATAAAGATATAAAGCCTTTTGACAAACAAGTTATTATGAGACCATGTCAGAAGACCTCAGTAAAAAGATGTTTGAAGTTCCTAGTGATATGCTAAAAGAAATCGAGGAATATGAAGAAAGCGTTCGGGGACGCAAATCTGGTAAAAAAGGGAGGTATCCAAGCAATGAAGATGTAGTGGAGGCTATAAAAGATGTGACAGGAGGCGTTATCAACAGATTTAATATTGATGTGCTCTTCGACAACGTAAAACAGTATTTAGAGGAGCGCGGTTTTGATACCTCTGCCTTGAATGAAACTAGGTTTTGGAGACTTGTATCAAATTTGGTTAAGAAAAACATTTTGAGGAGCGAACTTGAGTGAGACGTCATATTGATTTACATAGTCGTTTTGCCAAGAGCTCAGAGGCCATGCATCCCCAAACGATTCGATTGGTGAGAAGACCTTGAAATCCGGCACTTTACCTAACCACAGCCTTTATTTAGCCAAGAGCGGGCTTTGTGTATCGAAGCAATGCACACCTTTATCAATTGGATCTGAATAAGCTTGAAACTTATGTGAATTGGTGAATTAATTTTGGGTATAGAGCTAGATGACTTGGATAAAGCAATTATAAACATGATTATAGAGGATTGCAGTAGGAGTATTAGAGATATTGCGAAAGCTGTTGGAAAATCGCCATCGCTTGTTTTGAAAAGAGTTAGAAGACTCTATGAGGCGGGACTGATAAAAAAATGTGAAGCATCTATAGACTATTCAAAGCTTGGGTATAACCTCATGGCGCTTATACTGTTTAAAGTTGATGGGCCACACATAGAGGATGTCGAGCGTGAGCTGGCTAGAGAACCAAGGGTCAGAGGAGTGTATGACATAACTGGGGAGTATGACATAGCCATTCTAGCTCTATTCAAAGATGTTAATGATCTGAATTCATTCATTAAACGAATCCTGAAGAGCCCATATATCAAAGAGAGTGTGACTAGCGTTATATTTAAAGCTATCAAAGATGAGAAAAATATAGAGTACTTTAAGTGATGAATGTGGTGGGCTCTGATAGATGATGTCATGAATCCTCACTGATTTTTCACGGTGATCACCATGAAAATTATCGATAGTGAGGAGGTTCTTCATAGCCTTGGATATGACTACATCAAAGAAGTCGAGCCTTCTATTGAACCGCCAACAACACACATAACTTTTAGTGCTCTTGTACCTGAATTCAAGGAACATGGCATTTGGCTTGCAGACAAGCCTCTCTATGAACATCAATACAAAGCTTTAGAATCTCTAATAAAGGGAGAGAATCTTGTTCTTATTTCTGGGACAGGCTCTGGCAAGACAGAGGTATGGTTTCTATACTTCTATAAGAAATTCAAAGAAGGTAAATTTAAGACAATAGCTGTTTATCCGACTCTTGCTCTTGCAAATGATCAGATCAATAGAATATCTACTTACTGTAAAGCAGTTGGTGCAAAGGTATTACAGCTTGATGCAGTTAGCAGAGATGAGATGGTAAAAAGATTTGGTGTTCAAGGCGTTAGAAAAGCTGTTGACGAAGCTGATATAGTTATTACCAACCCTGCTTTTCTCTTCCACGAACTGAAAAAGTATTTGGTGAAGCCTCAGTCATCACTTCTCTACAGCCTATTTAAAAAAGTTGATATGATTGTATTCGACGAACTCGACTTCTATACCCCAAGAGGCATAGCACTAATTCTCGCTCTTATTGAAGTCCTTTCAGAAACAAGCGATGAGAAACCGCAAATAGTTGTTTTAACAGCCACGTTGGCTAATCCTGATGAGATGTGCATGTATCTTAGAGAGAAGACTGGAAGAAGTTGTAGTGTTGTAGAGGGAAAGCCTTTTAGAGTTGAAAATAGGCTTTACATAGTCTTGGGAAAGGATCTACATAGCGCTTGGAGCAAGATAAGAGAGGCGAAAAACGTTATTGCGAAGAGAGATGTTCCAGATGATATAGTTAAGGCTTTAGAGGATTTTGATTTATTTAGAAAGAACGCCTACAAGGTTCTTCAATTCCTTGAGGCGCTTGGAATACAAGTGCCCTCCATTTCTCTAAACATATATGAGATCCTATCAAAGTACTCTACAGACGATGGCGTTACACTTGTCTTCACAAAGAGCATTGCAAGAGCAGAGGAAATAGCAAAAGCTCTAAGGGAGGTTATAGGTGATAAGGTTGCCGCTCATCACCACCTAGTATCAAAGGATCTTAGAAAATCCATTGAGGATAGAGCTAGAAGAGGAGAGATAAAAATCATTGTAAGTCCAAGAACGCTTGTGCAAGGAATAGACATAGGAACTATTGTCAGAGTTGTGCACATAGGCCTACCAGAAAATGTCAGAGAATATCTTCAGAGAGAAGGTAGAAAAGGAAGGCGCAAAGAAATACCGTTTACAGAAACCATCGTAATACCATCTTCACGATGGGACTGGGAACTACTTTCTAAAGGGCTTCAAGCATTCGAGAAATGGCTTTCACTACCCCTAGAAAAAGCTGTTATAAATCCTAGAAACAAATACATTGCATTATTTAAAGGCATTGCAAAGATTCTTTCACCTTGGTACAAATCTGAACTCACACAAGAAGAGCATGAAACCTTGTCAAATGTTGGTGTCATTAGAAAAGATGGGTCTATAAACATTAGAAAAGCTCAATGGATTTGGGAGAGAATAAACTTCTACGAATTTGGACCGCCATACGGAATCAAAAGGTACATAGAGTATGAAGAGGGTTCTGTGAAACCTCTTGAACCTATAGGACATTGCGATCTAGTTGAAAGATTTCAGATCGGATGTTTGGATCCATCTGAAGATGCAATGGTTATCAAGATTGATGGTGGCAAGAGCTCAAGGATTGTGAGAAGCGTTGTTGAAAAACCGTTATCGAAGATAAACATATTTTCTCATGATGCATTGGCAGAGGCTTTTGAGGAATACAAATATATTAAGATGAGGTGGGGAGAAGAGGCATCATTTCTAAGAGACATAGCAAGAGGCAAGCTACACAGCTACGTTCTAGCAATTGTATACACGCCTAGAAGTGGGTTTGGAGAGCTAAAGAAAATTCCAAATAGAGTTCTATGGCATTTGATATCAAGTAAGCCGAGAATAGCTAGAGCAGGTGATAGATACTTTGTAACTTATGATAGGAAGGTTATATATGTTCCTGTTAGCACATTTGGAGAGTATAGAGATTTCACATATGGCATGCTCTTTGATGTTGACGACAGAGAGGATTCAACATTACTTAGAATGGGTTTGGCATATCTCATGATAGTTCTTAGAAGGGTGTTTGGAATACCGTTTGAAACTATTATGTATAGTGTTGAGAAGATTGGTGAGAAGAAATTCTTCTCTCTTCACGAGCCTGAAGCGGCGGGGCTTTTGGAAAACATTGATTGGATTAGTGTCAGAAAAGCTTTGGAGGAATATAAACCAGATGATCTTGATATTGTACTTCTATCACAACTAGATGAAATAGCATACAGCGATTTGATTAACCTGGGAATAGACTTTACAGTATTGAAGGATGTTGCTATGAGGGTTGTCGACTATATCACATTGAAGAATAAAATGAGGGTTGTGTTCGGCGAAAAAAGAATTGCTGTTCCAAAGCCAAGTAGGGCACTCAGATACATTTCTTTAGAGGCGCTTTCTCTTATGCTGGAGGAGGAGCCGTTACCAAAGGTGCTAACAGGGTTGGCATACTTTGATGGAGAAGAGGAAAACGTTGTTGCTGACATATATATAAAGTATCCATTTACTCCTCCACCTAAGTCTCTGAGAGAATTTGAAGAAAGAGTTGAGGAAGCAGTATACTACTCCGACTTCAAATTGATAGTCTATGACAAAGAAACTCTGGCTAACGAATTGAAAATGGCTAACCTAAAGAGGCTGGCTACAATAGTTAGGGAGAATAGCATTGAAGTTAGAGAAGAGATAACCAAGATAGGTATTAACGCTCCATCATTGCTGACAATAGCTGAAGGTCTTAGCATTGAGGATCCCGCATTCCAAGATGCTATCTCAAAATTTCTAGAGGCATATAAAACACTCCATGAAGGGAAAGACAAGAATTTGATGGGGGTCTCTATGGATAAATTAAAGGATTTTGTAGCGGCGAGAACGAAAATTGTTTACTTAACACATCTAATTATTTCATCGATTAATCCTCCTTCATTATGACTAAAGTTTATTAGGCTTTTACATGTATTAGTCTAGTCTCGTATATCACTATGGGTGACGTTATTGAGCAAGACAGTTTCATTTAAGCGTCTAGACAGCTCTTCACCACACGGAATATACCTTTACAATTCTGAAACTGGTCTGTGGGAACTTCTAAGAAGCGATGGAAATGCTTTCGAACCCTTTGGAAACGGTGTTTATGTTATATACTTTGACAATGCTAAATGTTCTGCATGCAAAAGATACGACGAGATCTGGTATCCATTTGTCGAGAAATGGGTCAGGGAGAAAGGTAAGAACGTTAAATTTGTTATAGTGCTTTGCGAATGGTTTGCAAGAGAATGCAAATCCTCTGCAGCTGCAGAATCATTTAAAAAATTCGATGTTCATGCATCACCCACAACAATTGTTCTATATGTTGACGACAGTAATACTATTAAATATCAGGAAAAGTATGAGGGGGTTATGTATGAGTTTGAACTTAAGCTCATTCTCGAAAACTTCGTTGAAAGAGCGCTCAAGGCTATGAAGGGAGAGAAGGTATCTCCGCCAATATCAAAAGAGAGTAGCAAATCTCTAGAGGATCTCATAATGCAGATACTAAAGGCTTTGACTCTAGGCGAGAAGAAGGATTAGTCTATATAGAACCCCTTCTCCATATCTTTTATAGTCTTCAATACTATGGCTGGACAAACCCTTTTCACTCCATCTAACTCCCCAATCTCTTTATGTATCTTAGCCATCTCCTCTTCATCTCTAGCCCATATAACAGCCATTAACGGGTGGTCACCAGTTGTTAGCCACAGACCCTTTACATAGTCTCTGCTCTTTAAGTTCTCTATTACGCTAAACAGCTTATCGGGATCCACATCAATTCCTGTTAAAGAGATTGCTTTGAACCCTAGGCTTCGAGGATCAACAACAACTGTATACCTTTTTATAACTCTATTCTCAAGCTTTTTAACTCTTTTAATAACAGCCACATCGCTTAATCCAATCTCTTTTGCAAGCTCAGTATAGGTTATCCTAGCATTTTCGGATAGTCGCTCAATTATCTTCTTATCTTTCTCATCAAACTCCTCGCTCATTTCCCTCAACACCCCTAATTTTGAATATTCCAATTCTCCATGGCTCCTCATACTGCTCTGGCTCCAAAATTTTATCTAGATGTGCTTCTATGCCCAAGTCTTTAAGCACATATGCAAAGTCCTCAACCCAGTCATTTACACCACATGTGTAGCAAAAATGACCTTCAAATAGAACCCAAACCTCATCTCCTTCTATCTTTAGCACCCTAGCGTTAGACTCTTTTCCTCTGTAGCTGTTATATATCTCTATAGCCTCCTTTAATAAATTGCTTAGATCCTTATTACCTATTCTAAATTTATTATTTTGAAACATTTTAACTTCCAAAAAATTTTCCTTACACTACTTTTAGATTTTTCCGATTTGAATACTTCAAATGATATTTTCACCTAAGTAAAATAAGAGGCTGTAAGCAAGATGCTTTCGAGGAAAGATAAAATGCTTAGGACTCTCGAGCTAGTTTTTCAACACCTTCTCTCAATCTCTCAATATTGTCTAACAATCTACCACTTCTAAACTCTATAACATCCACTACTTTGAACCCTGCTGACTGCAAAATGCTTGCAATCTTCTTTCCTGCTACAGCTCCCCAACCATAGTTAGAGACTACAAGGATCTTTTTGTTCTTTGGAGTCTTGGCTATTAAAAGTTCTATCAAATACTTTGCATAGGGAAACACATCTGCATCATATGTCGCTGTGGCTAATATTACTGCTTCTGCATCTAGAAGATCTCCAAGCATATCACTTACGAGATCTCTATGCACATCTATGAACTTATAAATCTTAATTGTATTGAAGAACTTTGAGGCTTCACCAGCAATAGTGCTGGCCATCTCTTTTATGAAGCCGTACATCGATGTGTACACAATCACAAGCTTTCCTTTAACATTTTTCCTGCTTGACCAAGCTTTGTATAGTTCAACAATTTTCTGGGAATTTCTCCACAAGGGTCCATGCGCTGGTGCAACAATTTTTGTTCTCTCGATAACCTCTCCAAGTTTCTGTAGCGCTTTACTAACCCAGTCTATGTAATGACCTATTATGTCTGCAAAATACTTTTGTGCATACCATAGAAATCTTTCCTGTTCCTCTCTTGGCATATCGTCGAAGAAGATCGAGGATGGTATTCCAAATGATCCGAAAGCATCGCACGTGAATAACACCTCGTTGTTATAGAGGCTAGCTATTGTATCGGGCCAGTGAAGCCATGGAATATGGTAAAACTTTATTGTGCTACTACCAACCTTCATCTCTGTTTCAGATGCAACTGGATAAAAGTTTACGTCAAAGCCGTAGAAACTCTTTATCAAATCCCTTACAAGGGGGTGCCCAACGATCTTCGCTTTACTGCTTAGGTGGGGTATCAACTGCTTTAGCGAGCCGCTATGATCAGGTTCCATATGATGTACAATAAGGTATTCGATATCCTTTAAATCAACAAATTTTCTTAGCTCTTCTAAGAACATCTCTCCATAGATATGCTTCCATCCATCAACAAGTATTGTCGTATCTTGCTCTAGTATTAGATAGGCATTGTATGTAACCCCCTCTGGTATCTCCCACAAAGATTCGAAATACCGTGTCTCATCATCTTGAAGCTGAAGCAAAACAATATTGTCCTTAATCTTATTGCTGTAGGTTCTAACCATAGTTCAACCCCAGCATCTATTCAATTTATAGATGCCAACGATTAAGTGTTTAACGCACTTAAAAGTTTATCAATTGACACCATACATGTTCAAAAACTGACAGATTTAGAGTGTATATCAAGCTTATAATCCAAATCCATACTGTATACTTTAAAATACTTACTATACTTTGGATATACCTTGGAGGTGGCACTCTAAGAAATGTATCATGTATATGCATCGTTCATTATCAATATTGTAACTTTGATCTTAAAAATATTTGGCTTTATTGGAACGAACTCAGCCTCGCTCATAGCTGATATAATAAATGATTGTGGCGATACAATTGGGTTGGGACTGATAATTTTTGGTGTGATGCTTGCAAATAGAAAGCGAAGCACAATTGCGTATCCTTTTGGGATGAGTAGAGCGCTCTATGTCATAGGCTTAATATCTACATCAATTATAGGCGGTTTTCTATTTGCAACATCATTTATAAACTCTATCTACGCTTTCACAACCCATAGAACAATAAACTCTAGCCTCAGATCAGTAACACTTGTTTTAATTGCCCTGATACTAAACAGTCTTAATATCATATTCATATCTAGAACTAAGAAAAGCTTCGATATTGCAACAACAGTTACCCTTCTGGATGGTTTTGCCGATGTAGGTGGTAATGTAATAGCGTTTATATCCATCGCCATAGCAAATCCTGTTATTGATTCGATTGGAAGCTTTGTCATAACCATAATAGTCTTGATATCGTCTATAGCGGCTAGCTACAAATACTACTTGATGTTAATAGGTAGAGCGCCGCCCAAAGAAGAGATGCTGAAAATGGTTAATGCAACTTTATCTGTTTCTGGCGTATTGGATGTCAATGAATTGAGGGCTGTTATGCTAACAGAGGATGAGTATCTAGTTATTCTCGAAGTTGAGGTAGAGGAAGAGATCAAAATAAAAGATACGGAGACCTTCAGTAAACAAATAGAGACGGAAATTCGAAGAGCTGTTCCAAAAGCAAAGCATATAGTCATAGAATTTGTGCCCAAAAGAAAAGAGCCTCCAACATACAAAAAGATATTAGAAGAAATAAAAGGCTTGAGATAGTGCTATAAATCTAGACAGAGTCCTTTATTCCACATAGAAGATTGGATATGCCATGGCTATGACAACAGCAATTAAATGTAGATAAATAGAAAACAACTCAAACAGTTCCCATCTTATAACATCATCTAGCTACACTATAGAAAACATCTTTGCGGCATCCTCCACACTTGCACCCTTGTGTATAATCTCTCTAAGCGCCTTAACCAACCTCTCAGGATCTTTTGACTTAAAGATTTTTCTACCAAAAGCGATTCCAGACAGCCCAGCTTCCACAGCTATTTTCGCCAACTTTAAAACGTCAATTGGAGATGCGGGTTCACCTCTTTATATGTTTGTATATGTTTTTATATAAGTGGTCATCGGCTCATCTCTGTTTGGGGTGGTCTGTCGGGTTTCATCCTTCATCCCACCCCCGTTGGGGGAAGACCCAGCGCTTCCCCACATCCCCCGTAGGTAGATGTTTATTGCTCCAACAAAATCTCTGTCTCTTTTGAATCCGCATTTCCTGCAGATTGCTAACCTATGTATGTAGTTTAACTTTGTGCCGCACCTTGGGCATGTAGATGAGGTGTTCCTAGGGTCTACCACAATTACTGGGACGTTGTACTCAATTGCTTTTGACATAACTGCATGCTGAAGTCTTCTATAAGCAAATAGCGTTAGCTTCCACCTAACACCACTGCTTTTGCCATTAATAGAGTTCCTCAAGTGCTCTAAATCCTCTAGTACAACTGCGTGTCCTCTTCTATATGCTTTAACTACAACCTCCTTTGCAAGCTTCCAGCAGAAATCGTTGATGATGTTCCTAGCTTTTCTATGAAGAGCTCTAACCCTGTTTAGAATCCTATCGTTGTATCTCCACCTCTTAGAATATCTCTTCTGAATCTCTTCAGCTCTAGCCCTCTTGCTCAATGCCTCGACAAATCTTGTTCTATACCTTCTAGCTTCAGAGCCATCAAATGTTGTAACAGTTCTCAGATTCACATCAACTGCTGTTAAACCTCTTGGAACATATGGATTATACTTAACCTCGAATACTATGCTGACAAATAGCTTTTTGTTTTCATACTTTACATGAACCTCCTTCCACTTTAAATTCCTGAACCTCTCGATGTACTCTCTCCTGTGCTTCAGCCTCAGTGCATACTGCTTGTTTCTCAAAACAACTTTGACAACTCCTTTGTCTAGCTCAACTCTTGCATCCTGGTAGTCTAGCCTAGCAGATAGTTTTCTGACACTTGGCTTGTCGCCATTGCTGTTTTTAGCGGCTTTAACCAAGGCTAGCGCATAGCTGTATATGTTTCTAGCCACATGCGCTCTAAAACCATGTTCTCTAAGCATTTGGTAAAACAATTGATGCAACTGGCTTTTCTTTGGAAGCCCATCAAAATCCCATAGAGCGTCTACAACCTTTTGCAGAGCATACCTATATATCGTTAAATCCCGCAGCAAGTCGCTAGCATTCCCTTCGACAACCTCAGCCTCTGCCTTAAAAGCTTTGTAGTATGTACCCTCAGGCATCCACCTACCGATTAGGCGGATAGACGCCTTCATCGGTACTCACAACATTAGTTATTCAGAGTGCAAATTTATAAGCTTTTACACTCTACAGTTTATGTGGTGAGAGCTATGGTCTCGATATACGTATTTGAGGCAAAAATTGTAAAGACCATGAGGAAATACCTGATATACCCACCAAAAGAATACCAAGAAAAGCTAAAGAAGCTACACGGAAAGAAAGTCAAGGTAGTGGTAATAGAAGAAAGCGATTAAAAACAATCAGATGGGAACATAAGCTAAGCCACGAAGAGCATATGCTTTTATATGCAGTCATATAAATTTTGCTACGGCTTCTCCTCCGGCTAAGACTATTGGTGTATTTGCTGATACTTTAACTACCTCCATCATAAACTTCGGGTCTGGAGGCAGATACGCTTTAACTATATCAGCACCAAGTTCTATAGCAATTCTCATAGCCCTTAGCACACCCTCTGGATCATCGAAACTCTTGAACCTATCTAAAGATGGGAATACCTCTACTGCACATGGAATTCCAAATCTGTCAGCTGAATCGCAAACCCTGCTCACCACCTCAATACTTGTTGACTCATATTTTCCACCAACATATAAGGATGCTATAACAGCATCGGCGCCCAGAGAAACAGCTGTTTCAACACTATAGGTATGTGCTTCAATTAACCCCCTATCCCTATTAAATAGTGAAAGAGCTGTGACCCTAGCCATAATCCCTACCCTGCCAGCAATTTCTTTATAGACCTTTTTAATAATACCTGGTTGAAGAATGAGTGCATCAGCACCCCCTCTAACAACTGTTTTCACAATGCTAAGAATATCCTCGAGTCCCTCAACTATTCCATAGCCTCCATGGTCAAGCGCCACTATAAGAGCTTTTTCTGTATCGGGATTCAGTATCCTATACAACCTTACATATTTGCCTATGTGCATGTCTGAGAGCCCTCTAGCATGTTACAAAAGATCAAAAGTAGTTTAGATCCAAGATGTAGGTATGCCAGCAACAGAATATATAAATTGGTGGTTTGGCGCCGCGGCCGGGATTTGAACCCGGGTCACGGGCTCGACAGGCCCGCATACTAGCCGGGCTATACTACCGCGGCACTAATCCTTGTTGTTATCGTTTTAGGCTTAAAAGTTTTTATTGAAAAGATTTTGAATTAAAGCAATCTTTGGTTAAGATCCATGAGCGTTATTGTAGTTTCTGACTGGGACGCCGATGGAATTGTATCTGCAGCTGAAATAGTTTATTCCCAGGAAACAGCTGGTCTCTATCCTATCAAGACCAAGACTAAAGTATATACATATCCGTCAACACCAAAAACAATTCTTTCTCTCCTAGAGAGTATAGATAGCTTTAAATCTCAAAACAAAAACTATGTGGTTATTCTTGATATAGCCTTTAACGCAAATGTTGATAAGTTCTTAGCACATTTAAAGAACTTGGATAGCTATATTGTTTATGTGGATCACCACCTATCTACACACATTCACTATAAAGATATTGAGAAAAAGGTTAACGAACTTATTGTTGGAAAATCACCGGTAGCACTACTTGTCTACACATTTCTGAGATCTCTTGGGATCAGGCTTACGCCAAGAATAGAAAGTTTTGTCAATGTCGTTTCCGCTATTGAGGGCGGTAAAAAATATGGGAACGAGAAGTTAATTAAAATGCTTGTAGACATAACAAAGTATATATCGGCCACCAAAAACAAGGAGTTGTGGGAAAAGTTTGTTAGATGGATTAGTTCGCCTCTACCCCATGTAGCAATACCGTTTCAGGTAAATGATTACATAAATGCTTATATAGATAAAAGTAAGCCTCTATGCAATGAGAAGGAAATAGCTGAAGAACTTGCTATAAGCTCCACTAGGGTGTTTAACTATAGAGTTGCAAGAATAAAGTCTCTACCAAAACAATGTAGATTCTCTGCTATAGTATCATCATTATACCGGCTATTGAAAAGCCCAACTATTGTTTATAATGAGGAGAAAAAGCTGGTGGCAATAAAGACTAGAGACGATAAAGCATTTACAATATCGATGAGCTTGTACAAACAGGGTTATGCCGAAGATGTTACAGGACATGAAAGACTGGCAATAGCCAAGCTGAAAAATGATATTGACTATAATACCCTCTTAGCAGCTCTCAGAAGGATCCTAATAGAAGTTGGATAGTCTTAATGGGCCCGCCGGGATTCGAACCCGGGACCACGGGGATCTCCGCCTAGAGGTCCCGAGTCGGGCACGGATAATTCCGTGTACCCCGCATCCTAGCCAAGCTAGACTACGGGCCCAACCAAACTATTCGAGATATAGCAATAAAAGTGTTTTTCACCATAAACACATTGCTACTATTTTATGGTGCCTCTTTGTGTACACCTTTTAGCATTGACAATTCAAATAATTTATTCATTAAAATATAAAATTGTTTTAACCCTATTAGCTATCTGACTAGAGATTGGGTGAGATAATTGGCTAAGAGGAGAAGCAAGTGGCGTAGAACAACTGCAATTATGAAAAAGCTGATGCAAGAGGCTAGAAGAACTAGGGCTTATCAGAGTCTCCAGCAGTGTCCTGTGTGTGGAGATCCACATGGCCTCTCAATAGAGATAAAACAAGATAAAAACAGTGGAAGGAAAAGTGCCTATGTGAGGTGTTCGTCATGCAAATTCGAGTACCACTTTGACACAATACCATCTATAGCAGACGAATTCTGGGTTTATTCAAAGCTGCTAGACATGGTCTACTCAGGAACTATCAAACCTATCCAGCCCAAGCCAGCTGAAGTTGCTGAATCCTCTGAACCTGCTGAGGAGCTTCACGTAGAGACCGAGGAAAATGAGGAGTTATCAAATATCGAGGTAGTTGAAGAAGAGTAAAATGTTAACAGTTCTAGGTAGTTCGTCCCAAACAAAGAATCGAATACATTTAAAGCAACCTTTACTGCTGACCATACATTTATTTTGTGAAGAGCACTAACCTCAACCACACTACTATATCCCATGTTCTCTACAATTTTTCTACGACTTTCCAACAAATTCTTATCAACCTTATCGATTTTGTTGAATACGATAATTATTCTATCCCTCCCAACCAAACTTTCAACAGTTGTCAAGACCGTTAATTGTTGTTCGAAGGTGTAATAAGAGTCTGGAGAGGGATCCATAAAGTATAGCACAACAGATTTTAGATTCCTTAACGCTGCAACAGCTCTCTTCTCAATTTCATTCATCTCATCAAGGGGTCTATCCAAAATGCCTGGCGTGTCCATGATTTGTATAACCAGCTCTCCAAGCTTTATATGACCCATTATAACGTTTTTAGTTGTGAAGGGATATGGCGATGTAAGCGGCTTTGCCGTTGAGACTGCCTTGACGAATGTTGACTTGCCAACTTGTGGCATACCAGCAACTATTATTAGAGGTTTGCTGAAGTCTATACAGGGGGTGTTTTTAGCGACATAAGATATGTCTTTCGTTATGCTAACCAGTTTGAGTTTTCTCTTTATGATGGAGACAACCCTGCCGACAAATTCTTGTGATATTTTCTTTGCGTCTGAACCGCTATTCAAAATCTTTTCACGGTAGCTTTTCCACATGCTAGATATTATTTTTACTGTGAGCGAGGCTTGTTTTCTCAGCTCATCGTAGTTTCCTTGTGTAGCTATATCAATTAACTCGGCATAGAAAGGCTCGAGGCTCTCCTTTGGTGGTAGCCTAGCTATTTTGCCAACTGTTGTTGCAACATATTGAAAAACTTTTTCGGACTTTAGCATGTATCGAAATGCTCTTCTCTTTTCCGGAGGCTTCATTGCTATAGATCTTGGTATGTTGACATCCTCTACATAGATCTCTAGAATCCTCTTTCTAATAGAATCAAGCGTCTGTGGCTCGATGTTTATATAGTCTGATAAACACTTTACAGCTTCTTCCTCCATCTCTTCTTAGCACCATGATCAGAGGTGGTGGTCATGTCACTAGATCCTCTCCGCGGAGCTCTCTCATCATCTACTTCTTTTCTATATAGATTATTATACTTAGGTTAAAGCTAAATTAGTTTATTGCCTGCACTTCGAGAGTATAATGTTTGTTGAGTTAATTGGAGAATAGCCTGCCTCACCAGATAAATCAACTAAAACCTTGTAGAGACACCACCCCGCTTTGCTAGCTAGTCTTACTAGCTCGTCAACGCTATAAACATGTAGCTCAAAATGGGAATTCCCTAAGAATTTGAGGTCACTTCCATTTCTTCTATAGAAATCTTGTTTTATGAGAACATTGCCTGTTGCAGGGTTGTATAAAGTCTTTTCAAGTACCACAATATCATCGTATTCCAAAGCTCTTTTCATAATTCCACAGAAATATTGGGATAGAGACAAATACTCCTTGTTTATAGCATCAGCAATTATGAGTACAGCTCTATCTGATGACACCTCATATGCCATTGAAAGTATTTTAGCATCTGTTTCCTCGTCATAGTATCCCAATACCGAGGACCACACAAATATTATCGATGTGAACGGTTTGTATTTCTCCACGCATTTGCTAAGCTCCCTAGCATCGCAAAGCAAGAACGTTGCTTTGTCTCTTAAACCCTTTTCGTCAGCTCTTTTACTAGCTATATCAATGTATATAGGCGATATGTCGATACCAACTACATCAAAGCCCATTTCAGCAAGCGGGATGGACACCCTACCTGTTCCGCAGCCCACATCAAGTATCCTACCCTTGTCAAATCCAAGCATATACAGCTGTTTGGCTATGCCCTTAGCTATTCTCCTACCCCTTAACATCATCGGTCTCGAATCCATTACAAACCTAAATAGCTCTCCTTTCTCGATGAAATACTTGTATATCATCTCATCACTATTCAATTTCAATGAACTCTGCCCCATAGTTAATGCTAGTTTAAAAGCCTAATAAAAATATGTATCTCAGCGAGAATTGCAATGAAGCTAAGCTAAATGCCTATTCGCTAGCGCCATAAACTGTTCAAGATGGTGAATCATGGGGAGAAGAATTTTTTGGCCAAAAACCAAAAAATTTTATTGGTGCCCTAACTGCAACGTACCCCTTCTGGAGCCTGTATGCCCTATATGCAAGTCAAGAACTATAAGGATACCTCTTTCAGATCCCGGTGATGCGAGACTAGCATTCGACAGAGACTATACACTGCTTCGAAAAGCCTATAGAAATGAGTTCCATACTGAGAAAGGGGTTGACTCTCTCCTAGGAAACTCTGTTATGCTGTTGAACAAGGCTCCATACTATGATGAGATGAAGGAGGTTTATGTTGATGGTGTTCAAATAGGGCGACTTTATTACGAGCCTTTTCTCAGAACATGGAGATTCCGACTTTCTAAGGTAGGTGCACTACGGGTTCTAAGCGTAGACCCTGATATAGTTGAGAAAGTTGTTGTGGATAAGACAAGGTATAGCCCATTAGACGTTATACGTATTGATAAAGATATTGAGAGATACAAACAGGTTTTGTTGATTAGAAGAAACGGCGATGTAGTAGGATTGGCCTATTCTAAAGGAAAGGGAAAACTAATGGTGCATAGTTGGTGGGGAGAGGGAAAAGTGTTCAACGGCTTTGAAACAAAATCTACTCTAACCGATGTTATGAAGGTCAACGAAGAACATCTAAACATAGTTGAAGCCCGATCCCAAAAAGTCATTGCATTAACTGTCGAAAGAATGGGCAAACCTGTTGTGGTTTCTTTTAGTGGTGGAAAGGATAGTATGGTGGCATTGCATTTAACGGTAAACCTTGGACTTGAACCTGTTGTACTGTTTAACAATACTGGAATCGAACTTCCAGAAACATATGAGACCGTGCACAAGGTTGTTGAAGACTTTGGCCTAAAATTAGTTGAGGCATCAGCAGAAAACAGATTTTGGAGTGCTGTGTACAATTTCGGTGTTCCAGGACGTGACTACAGGTGGTGTTGCAAAATATGTAAGCTTGCACCACTTGCTAGAACAGTCAAAAGCTCTTGGCCTGGTGGAGCCCTAAACATTGTTGGGCAAAGAGCTTTTGAATCTATTGATAGAGCGAGAAGCCCCATGCTGTGGAGATTGAGATGGGCGCCACAAATGCTCAATCTATCACCTATAAATGACTGGTCCCAGTTTGAGGTCTGGCTCTATATCCAAAAACATAAACTCTATGCTAATCCACTCTATTTCATGGGATATGAAAGGATAGGGTGCTTTATGTGTCCTGCATCAACACTAGCTGAACTAGAGCTTGTTTCTCAAACCCATCCAGATCTCTGGACAAAATGGCTTGAGGTATTAGATTATTGGAGACGGAGACTAGATTTGCCAAGAGAGTGGATAGAATATGGGTTATGGAGATGGAATGCACCTGCAAGATACAGAACAATGATGGCTAAGAGACTTGGAATAGAAGACAGAATAGATAATTGGAAAAAGTCTTTTAATAGCATGACAAATCCAAGGATATCCAACATTAAAAGGGATGGGAACAGAATAGTAATAGACTTTGGCACGCCAATAGATAAAAGATTTATTGAATATCAGTACACAGTGATAAATCCAGTAAATGTTTATACCGATAAAGATGGTATAACTATTGAGTGGTTTGATGGAAAGGCCAAGGTCTATGATAACAAGATTCTATTTGAGTTTAATAATGAGAAAGGTGTAGAAAGACTCGTAGATTTGCTAAAGCTGTTATATAGATGGAACATTTGTGCAGGGTGCAAATCCTGTGAAGCTAATTGCCCCACCCAAGCAATACAAGTTGTGGAAATGGATGGTAGAACTGTTCCGGTAGTCAAAAACAAGAATAAGTGCATAAGATGTAAATTCTGTGTGTATAACTGCCCTGTTGCAGAGGTTTATGTTGAGCACGTTATTACACCTCTAATATTTGATGATGCTGAAGCTTGGAGGAGGCCGAGCAGAGAACATCACAATGAGGTGCTCAAAAAAATTAAGAGCTTTGTTAAAGCTACTCTCAATATCTCATCAATGTCCATGCCAAGCAGCGCCAACAAGAATAGACAGGACTATACCCTGTCAACAACACTAAACGAGTTCTTTTCATATTGACAAAGGTAAGATCCTATGAAACCTTCCCAAAAATTTTTGGAGGAGGCAAGTAAAAGGGTAGAGCCTTTATATGCTCAAGGATTTTTCTATGTATCTCTAAACTACATATCATACTACATTGTATTTGACTATGATGATCCCCTCGGATACTATGATACCATAGTTAGAAATCCAGAACTTTTTGACGAGGAGGTTGCAAAACTTTCAGCAAATATGCAACAGTTCCTAGATGCTGAAATTGTTAAGGTAAATAATGTGAGGGTTTCTCCAAGGGTTGTCATGCTAGATATTGGGTTTAGAAAAAGTAGGAAAAACCCATATATAGTTTTCTTGATAAGGTTTCGAGCTCCTATAAGAAAAGGGTTGAACACATATGAGAATGTGTATGAGAGTGAAACAGCAGAATATGACTATGTGGCTTACTGGGTTTTTCCACCAGGTTCGAAGATTTTGAATGTAAGATTTGGCGAAGGGGGAGAGAAGTGGGACGTTGTAGGAGACAACGTCTTGGCTATATATGGTTGGAAAGGAATGAAAACTAGTGGCTATGAGTACATAGAGTTCGAGATTACGGATTAGCAAGATGATGACAATGAATTCAACACAATCAGAGATTATAAGGAAGATTATACATACAATATTCACACTTTTGTTGTTAATACCTCTTTCTACCCCTTATAAGAGTTTGTTTGGCAATATGCTTAGCGTATTCCGAAATATAGACCCAACACTACTAACATACTCTATACTCCTTTTTGTGTCGGCATTCATCAATACCATTCAAATAAAAATGCCTTATATGCGCATGCCTATACTTAGTATATTTAGAGAATACAGAAAAAAGATATTGGAATACATATCATCATCGCAGCTTAACATCCCATTAGGTGAAATTGTCAAAGAGTTAGATAGGATTTTTAGTAGATATGAGGATCATTTAACCAGTTTTATTGATAGAATTGAGAGGGATTATGAAAAAAGATATGGATATGTTAGCGTAACATTTGCTTTAATATCAATATTTCTAAGCTATGCTCTATTTGGAGATGATGCCTATGTGGGGATACTGGCACTAGCAATAACAGATAGTGTTACCTCTATTGTGACAATACTCGACAGAAGAGGCAGAAAAGTTTTTAAGCATACAGTAAAATCTTATGCAATTGCGTTTCTCGTATTTGCCTTCTTCTTGGTTCTTGCAACAAAAAATGTTCTCGTGTCAATGCTGATTTCTATGATAGCTGTAGTTACAGAGATGTTTAGCCCTGAAGATAATTTGACTATCCCATTGATAACAACACTTGCATTCTCTGCTCTAAGAGGGTTTTCTTGACCTAAGTTTTTAAATCTCCCTCAGCTAATATCAGAGCGTGTGAAGATCTATGAGCGACAAGCAGTCTTCGCAACAAGAGGTAATTGATATAGAGTACTTCAAGAAAATTGATCTTAGAGTAGGTGTTGTAAAGCATGCAGAGAAGGTGCCTGGAGCTAAAAAGCTACTAAGATTGTTAGTTGACATAGGCTCGGAAACCCGACAGATAATTGCTGGCTTAGCTGAGTGGTATAAACCAGAGGATCTCATAGGAAAGCAGGTAATTATTGTAGCTAATCTAAAGCCTAAGAAAATCATGAATTATGAGAGCCAAGGAATGTTGCTAGCTACATGCGATGGAGATAAACCATTGCTAGCTACTGTAGATGGTACAGCAAAACCCGGTTCAAAGCTCTGTTAACATTCAATGCAATGCTTAAAATCTATATTAATTATTTAACCCATTTTTAAGAGTTTATCTCCTAACTCTGCGTTGGGGGTGGTAACATTATCTAGTACACCAAATCTCAAGGGCAGGTATGAACCTACAAAAGTTGAGCAGTGGGTTTTAGATTTTTGGAGGCTAAACAGTATTTATGATAAGGTTAAGAATGAAAGTTGCTCCCAGAATGCACCACTGTTCAGATTCTTAGAGGGACCACCAACAGCTAATGGCTTTATGCATGTCGGTCATGCAAGAGGGAGGACATTCAAAGATATTGTTTTGAGATACAGTAGAATGCATGGTTATTGTGTATGGGATCAGGCTGGCTGGGATACACAGGGATTGCCTGTAGAACTCGAGGTTGAGAAAAACCTCAAGTTCAAGTCAAAAAAAGACATAGAGATGTATGGTATAGACAAGTTTATCCAAGAATGCCAGAAACTTGTTGATTACTATATTAGCCACTGGCGCAAAGCCAGCGAGCGCTTAGGGCTATGGCTAGACTACGATAATGCCTATGAGACTAGACATCCAAGGTATGTAGAAACTGTGTGGAGGTTTCTTAAACACAGTTGGGAAAGGGGGCTTCTCTACGAGGACTATAGAGTAATACCCGTATGCCCAAGATGTGAAACGGCTTTGAGCTCACATGAAGTTGCATTGGGTTATAAGCTCGTCAAAGACCCCAGTCTCTATTTTAAGATTAAGCTAGTTGATGATAATGTATACCTCGTTGCATGGACAACCACACCATGGACTATAATAGCCAACGAGGCCTTGGCAGTCCATCCAAACGAAAAGTACGTTAAAATAAGGGTTGGAAACGAGTACTGGATAGTCGCAGAAAAAAGACTAAAACCATTTGTAGACGAGGTTAAGATAAGCGATTTTGAAGTTATTGAAACATTTCCTGGATCAATGCTATTCAATAAGAAGTATGTTCATCCATTGTTAGAGGAGGTGCCTGCACATAAACTCCATGAGCCATCAAACCACAAGGTCTTGATAGCTGAATGGGTTAGTATGGAAGATGGTACAGGAATAGTACACATAGCACCTGCTCACGGTCCAGAAGATTATGAGCTTGGTAAAAAATATGGTCTTATTGTTTTCAAACCAATTCAAAAGAATGGTTTGTTCACTGAGGAGGCTGGGAAGTATAGTGGGAAGTGGTTCAAGGATGTAAATAAGGATGTTATAGAGGATCTACGAAGAAAAGGTCTTCTTGTCTATGCTGGTGAGATAGAACATGAATATCCGCATTGCTGGCGATGTGAAACACCATTAATGTACTATGCTGATAGACAATGGTTCTTAAGAATAGACCCTATAAAGAATGCAATGATGGATGAAAACAGAAAGGTTGTGTGGCATCCAGACTGGGCTGGAAAGAGGTTTGAGGATTGGATAGCCAATGCTAGAGATTGGTGCATATCGAGAGAGAGGTATTGGGGAACCCCCCTACCCGTGTGGACATGCTCAAAATGCGGTTATAGAATAGCCGTGGGAAGCATTGAAGAGTTAGAGAAGCTTAGTGGAACTAAGGTCATAGATGTTCACAGGCCTTGGATAGACAAAATCGTTTTGAAATGTCCAAAATGCGGAGCAGAGATGTATAGAGAGCCTTTTGTTGTTGATGTCTGGATGGACAGCGGAATGGCCCATACAGCAGCACTTAATCAAATAGGTAAGTATGACATGTTTAAAAAACTGTTCCCCTACGACTGGATCACGGAGGCGATAGACCAGACAAGAGGATGGTTCTACACACTCTTATTTACATCTGTTTCGCTATATGGTGCAACACCCTATAAAAAGGTTCTATGCCAAGGTCATGTCCTAGACAAATATGGGAAGAAGATGAGTAAGAGTAGAGGAAATGTGATTTGGGCTCTAGATTTTATGGAAAAGAAGGGGGCAGATATATTAAGGCTTTATCTAACATCGAAAGCTGCTCCATGGGATAACATTAATTTTGATCCTGATGAAACTGAAGATATAAGGTCGGTTCTGAATATACTATGGAATGCAACCAACTTTGCTGATACGTATATGTCGCTAGATAAATGGAATGCTGACAGCCTCTACGAAGATATCAAATATCTGATGCCTGAAGACCATTGGATACTGTACGAGGTTAGCAATCTAATAAATGTTGTGGAGAAAGCTGTTGAAGAAAATGATTTGCATATAGCTTCAAGAGCTATTCTAAACTTCATCACAGAAACCCTTAGTCATCGCTATATAACTATTATAAGGCCTAGGGTATGGATTGAGGGAGAGGCAAAGGAGAAGAAGGCAGCATATGCAACACTGTTTTTAGCTCTTTCAACTCTATACAAAATCCTAGCACCTTTTGCGCCATTCATTTCAGAATACCTATATCAAGCATTTACAAGAAAATATGGCAGTAGGATTTCTAAGGAAAGTGTTCACTTAGAAAAATGGCCTAAACTGGACATCGAAATAGATAAAAACCTGTGGAATGCTGTCAACAACATGTTTACAATAGCTGATGAAATTCTTGCATTACGTGCCAAACATAATGTAAAGAGAAGATGGCCTCTGAGGAAGGTTTGGATAAGGGTTAGCAACAATGAAGAATATGCTTTAGTGAATAAAGTGAAGCATATAATTCAAATATATGCGAATATAAAGGAGCTTGAAGTTGGAGACAACACACTTCGCATTGATCCAAAAGCTGTTAAGGTGTGTGAAAAGCCATATGAAACATTCATGGATATCACATTAGATGAAGATACTATTCTCGAAGGCTTGGCAAGAGACTTCATTAGAAGAGTGCAGATGTATAGAAAAGAGCTTAATCTACCTGTAGACCATGTAATACAAGAAATTGTTGTCTACTCTCCATCAGAGATGATTGTCAAGGCCATAGAAAAACATAGCAAATATATCGCAAATGAGGTAAGAGCGGCCACGCTAACAATATCGTCTACAAAACCTGAGGGTGCAATCCATTGGAGTATAGAAGAAAATGATATATATGTTGTTGTAAAGACATAGATTCGGTGGCACACTAGACAATGAAGATCTATAAAATGCCTGATGAACTGAGAAAAAGACTTTCATCTCCTCAATTATTTAATAAAAATCTCATTGTTTTGAAGGGGCCTAGAGAATATGTTGCTACTATACTCAAATCCATTTTTTATGACAAATTACAAGATGTTTATGTGGTAGGAGACTACACTTGTGAAACATTTCTACTCTATGTAGGCATACCAAGAATGTGTATAATAGATGGAAATATCATGAGAAAACCGCATAAGCCAGAACACATGCTAAATTATTTTGAACATATTACTAGATGCTATAATCCAAGAGGTTCAATATCCATTGATTGTATAAATGCTATCAAAGGCTCCATGGAAAAGCCAAGAAGCCTTATAATAGTAGATGGTGAAGAGGATCTACTTGCCTTGTTTTTACAAACAAACCTTCTAAAAGGCTATGTAGCCTATGGCTTACCCAACGAAGGTGTTGCTATAGCTGATGTTACATACTCAAACGTAGGAGCGATAAACATATTCTCCGAATTTCAACTTTATGAAACATAGTTTTGCGTAGAGAGGACAAAAATTTATGGCAAATTATAGTGATGTTTTAATAGGTTTTATAGAGAGATTTAAGATAAGTGTAAGCCACATTGACGAACTTTGCTATGAATTTTATGCACTATTCAAAGACGACGCCATTTCAATTGCAATAGAGAGACCTAGCTGCTCAAGAATTGTCATAGTAGGGAAGGATTTTGAGGTGAGGGTGTATATGTCGCCAAGTGGTGAAGGAACCTTGGCAACATTTGTCAACGCCAAAAACGATATTCAAATTGTTGTAGGTAATTTAAAAAAGTTCTTGACATCCCTCAACAAAATCCTGCTATCTCTATCAAACATTGTAGAAGAGCCTACAATTATACTTCGAATGATTATAACACTAAAGTCCGAGACTGTAGCTCATATACTACAGATTTTTAAGGATTTGGGAATGGTTGTAGAAGCCATTGATAAAAAACTCATAAACGATTTTAATGTGACAATTATTAAAGGTTTCTATATAGGGAAGAATCTAAGAAGGCATCAAGCAACAGTATCTATGATAACAAATGAGAGAACTGAAATTGGTATAACCATAGAATCAAAAGTACAGCCAGAGATTTTATACAGAGATAATGTGTTTCGTGAATTAATTGTAGAACTGTACAACGCGTTGACACATTTTGGAGAATTGCTATCAAACAAAGGTTAGTTTCTCAACAATTTCTAGACACCTTCACAACGAGAATTGTGCCCAAAGGCTTCACACCAACAAATTTGATTTAACATAGTTGTTTTGCTAAACATCGTTTTAAATTCATCGTGAAAATGCTTATATATCCCTAGTCACCATAGAGACGATGCTCACAATATTTTATGTGTGAAATGGAATGCATGAATGGGCTTTGGCAGAATCCATTATTTTGACGCTTGTGGAGAAGGCTAAAAGCGAGAACAAAAACGTTATTGAAAGTGTGGAAATAGTTGTTGGGGAACTGCAGGGAATAGATATTGAGGTTTTTGAGTTTGCTCTTAATGAATTGAGGAATCTTGCAAAAGAGGAGAACAACATTATTATAAAGAATTTTAGAATTGTTGAGGAGAAGGCAAGTTTTAGATGCAATAGATGTGGTTATGTCTGGAAGCTAGACGACACAAGCCTAAGTGCTGAGGCTAGAGAATCCATACATTTTATACCTGAGGCTGCACATGGGTTTATACAATGTCCTAAATGCGGTTCTCATGATTTTGAAATAGTTAGTGGGAGAGGGGTTTATATAAGGTTATGAGTGGTGGTTGATATGGCAATAGATCCTAGGGCAGCTGCTATAAAGAAGAATTTAGAGAAATTTGATGCTTTTGTTGCTGTAATGAGTTCTAAGGGTGGAGTTGGAAAAACATTTTCAGTAGCTATACTAGCCTACATACTAGCAAATAATTATGATGTTTCTGTCTCTCTGCTGGACATGGATTTAACAAACCCAACTCTTCACATGGTTCTAGGTCTAGATATGAAAAGTGTTAAAATAGAGGAAGAGAAGGGTATAAGACCATTCAAAGTTTCCGCAAAGATGGAGTTAATGACCATGGCGTACTTTGTACAGGAATCTTCTATACCTCTTAGAGGAAAAGAGATTGAGAATGCTGTTAGAGAGATCCTCTCAATAACTAAATGGAATGGCAATATACTTCTCGTTGACATGCCACCAGGGTTCTCAGATTCTCATCTCGAATTCCTCAGATTATTTACATTATCTAAGACACTGATAATCCTAGTTACAACACCACAGCTGTTAGCACTCAAATCTGTAGAAAAACTTGCAATCAGTTTACTACAAGAGAGAGCTCCTGTTGCCGGCATCATGGGTAATATGTGCATGGATGTGTCCGAGGACGAGAAAATACGCAAAACGGCGACACAACTCAACTTAGATTATCTTGGCTGCATACCATATATAGCTGGTATTGAGAACTACTATGGATCTAGGCTGGCCGAAATAATACATCGTATTGAACCATCAATTAAAAAAGCTGTAGAGGTTATTGTCAAGCGTGGTAAAAGATGATAAAAAAGCTTAGTATTGGAGATGCTTGTGAGTTTCTACGCAATATAATGTCATCTAAGTATTTGTTGGTGTGCATAGGAACATTTCTAAGGGGGGACGACAGGGCTTGTTTAGAGTTTTGCAACCTTCTTAAAAAATACGGCATCTATGATAGCATTGTTGAATGTGAATTTGGCTTAGAGAATTGTGTGTATGAAATTAAGGAGAGGAATTCTAATAATATTGCTATTTGCGATGCTGCAATCTCAGATTCTATTGAACCTGGGTATATTGTTTCACTAGATTTGGAGGATGTTAATGAGGATGTTGTTTTTGTGTCAACACATTCAATCCCATTATCACTCTCAATAGAATTGCTTAGAGAGAACATTTCTAGGGGTGACATTAAGCTCTTTGGTATTGTTGTAGAGAACCTCGATTTTGGAACAGAGCTAAGTCCTGTGGTTTCAAAAACTATCAATGAAATTATAGAATGTTTAGCAAAATCCTAGGTAATTTTACACCAATCTTAAAATAGCTTGTATAGTTCTAGTAAAATGTTTATCAACATCTTTTCATGTTTATCGAAATACTCTAGGTTTTTTACTTCGAATTCAATAGTTCGATGCCTTGTCAATAGACTTATAATACGACCGTAAATTGAATTAGAAATGGTTTCCCACAAAAGCTTCTTTATGTAGTATTGTCTTCTAAGCTCTTTAGCCATGTTGTATAAACTATTCACAGCTTTTCTATCCTCTCTAATGACCAAATCTGGCAACATTTTTGATGTAGAAGATATTGCATATAGACCTCCTCCACTAATGCTCTTTACCATAGCTACTGCATCTCCTATACAAATACTTTTGTCTTTTTTACTAAAGAATTCAATTGGATAGCCTATTAGCACGTTACCCCCATAGAAACCGCTGGTGTGCTCTTTTACATCAAACCCAACCACGTTGCTGAAGAATTTGACAACCTTTGTGTATATAGCTAGTGATGGAAATCCCTCACCAGCATAGCCTATAACAGCCTTTCCATCGCTGAATGGCACAAGCCATGCAAACCCATATCCAAATATATGCGGATCTATGTAAACATATAGAGTGTGTTCATCGGGCAAGGCCCCTCTTATAACATAATCCCTTTGAATTGCATGCAAGGAAGTAGAAAAGGATTTGCATCCAATTTTTGCTGAAAGCGTACCAGGATAGCCTTCAGCTACAACAACCTTGTCAAAGAGTTGTCTTTTAGCCGTAGCATTATTTCGATCATAAATCTCCACCTCAGCGCCGGCAGATTCTTCATTAATTTCTAAGACCGTTGACAGGGGATTTATTGACACGCCCAAATCTTTTATGTGTTGAATCAATGCAATTTCATGTGCATATCTATCGATTTTATAGGCAACAAATCCTCTAAAACGAATATTGATTTGCGAGATCTTTCCATGTATACCGAGATAGAAGGCAACGTTATTGTATCTGCCGACGACAAAGTTGTTTGCATATGGCATATTCTCCAATGTGAGCCTTGATACAATACCTGTGCAATGCGCTCTTGGAAAGCTATCTCTTCTTTCAAATATGGTAACATTAACACCTTTTGTTATTAAATGATATGCTGAGAGCAAACCTGAAATTCCTGCTCCAATAACAGCTACATCCATTAAAATCATCTCTGTCAACATTTTCGTTTTAAACCAGAGATAAGAGGTTAAGAGGTTTAGCTTTATTCTATTGCAACCCCAATCGATTTAATAGCAACAATTATATTACAGATTAAAGTAACTTTCATTACAATATTTCAAGTAATAAATAAATTATACTATGCAATGCTAGAAACAGTATTCGAGGGATTGGTATATGAAGATAATTGATATGGTATCAACCTTAGCCAACAACTTTTCCATTATTGAAATGAAAGAGGTTGTAGCTACCCTAGCTAAGTTCCACAGGATACAGGGATCCGATGAACTTAGATACGCTGCAGAGTATATCTATAACACCTTGAGACAGCTCAGCACATTTGATGTAAGAAAACATGTTTTTTCATATGGAGAATCCTATGGTTTACACGACCCAGTTGCAGGGTGGAATTTAAGTAAATGCGAAGCTGAAGTCATAGAGCCTACACATATACTTCTCTCATCATTTCTCTACACCAAAAATTGTGCTGTTGCCCATTCCCCACCAGGCACTGTGGAAGGCGAAGTAATATACGTGGGCAAAGGCGATAATGAATCTCTATTGAATGAGGATAAAGTAAGAAACAAGATTGTTCTAAGCTATGGCAATCCATATATTGTCTACACAAGATTTTCAAAAGCTGGAGCCATAGGGTTCTTATTCTACAAGAGAGGTATCAACGACTCGGCTACTCCCTACCTATCACTTTTTCTTACACCAGCCGAGGCATCAAATTATACGGCCCCTGCTGTTGCCATACCGAGAAAAAATGCTAACAAGATTCTGTCTTATTTAGAGAGGGGAGAGAAAGTTGTTGTGAGAATAGATGTCGAATCTAAGTTTGTATCAAATGCTGACATTGTTGTGGTAGAGGCATCACTCAACGATAATGATTACGCCGAGGAGATGCATATATTTGCTCATTATTGCCACCCCAGTCATGAGATAAACGACAATGTAAGTGGAGCAGCAACACTAATAGAAACAGTTTTATCTTTAGACAGGCTGATTTCCAAGGGCTACATAAAGCACATTGCTAAAAAAGGCATATCTTTTTTATGGTTCCCAGAATACTATGGTACATTACCATTTCTTATGAAGAGGGTTCTTGATGAGAAAAAATACATCTCTTTTGGAATAAATCTAGATATGATTGGCGAAAAACAAGAAATAACTAAATCGACTCTGAACCTCGTACTCCCACCCTACTTCATCTCGAATCCCGTATACGAATCGCTCATAACAAAGATACTAATTGATGTGCTATCAACAAACAACCCATCCTTCAACAAAGTGGCTAATATCATTAGATACAGATTCGATATACTACCATACGAAGGTGGTAGCGATCATGACATATACCTGCAATTCTCAATACCATCAGTCATGCTAAACCAATGGCCTGACATATATTATCATACAGACGAGGACGATATACACAAATTAGATTTTGAAATTGCTAAAGCAATTGGAACTTCGATAGGCGTTTTCTCGTGGATAGTACTAGCCGATCTACCAAAAGAATCTTTTCTTGACGCGTATAAAAGTTTCAGAAATGGGTATAGCAGACTCAAGCTATGTGACACAAATAGCAATTTGCAAGTCGAAAGCTTTGGGGACAATCATAATGAAAAATATGTGTATGTAGGACCTAAGGGTGTCCTAAGCCTAAGATATATAATGCGAAGACTTCACAACAAGCTTGAAGAAATAATGAAGCTGACAGAAGACGATTTTACAAACTTCTTGCTCACAAGATACATACCGTTACTACTTATGATCAAACCACGTACTATAGATGAAATAAGAGAAGGTATTTGGAATGAATACTGCAAAGACGTTGACCCTAGAACACTATGGAAGATAATCAATATATTAAAAGAGTTGAATCTTGTGAAGCCTATTTGATATGTGAAGGATTGTTGCAGATCATTTTCTCTTTAATTTTCAAGATGAATTAGAGGCAAACACCTTAATTAAGATGTTGCTCTTCATTGTAATCTGATATCACTAGCTCTAGGAAATGCTGCCACATACAGGGCAACGTGGATTGCGCTTGATTTCTATGCTTCTAAACTCCATTGAGTAGAGATCTACTATCAGAAGTCTGCCGTAGAGAGGGTGACCAGTATTTGTAATGAGTTTTATTGCTTCGGCTGCTTGTAGAGCTCCTAAAACACCTGGCGTAACACCTATAACAGGCAGAGGATTTCTAACATCGCTTCTTCTGGTCTGTCTTAGAGGTCTTATGCAGTATAGACACGGTGTTTTGCCCGGTATTATTGTTGTGATTTGTCCATACCATCCCTCTACCCCTGCATGAATCATTGGTTTTCCGTACTTGACGCAAAGCTCATTTAAGAGAAGCCTGTCATCCCAGTTATCCAATGCATCTACAACTACATCAGCTATTTTCACAATTTTCTCTCCGAATTCTCTGTCAAATGCTCTATTGTAACACTCCACTTGTATTTTAGGATAGATTTCTTTAATTTTCTCACATGCCACCATAGCCTTGGGTTTTCCAATATCAGAATCTTTATATAGAATCTGTCTATTGAGATTGGATAACTCTACATACTCCCTGTCAACAACTATTAGTCTACCAACACCTGCATAGGCTAGATATGTTAGCACTGCCGAGCCAAGTCCGCCAGCACCAACAACTAAAACAGTTGCATTTTTCAGCTTCTCCTGCCCCTCTACACCAAGCAGTCTTATCTGCCTATCATATCTAGAAATCTCGTATTCGTCTAACATATTTTCACAGCCCGTTGTTCACAAACCTTTCTACAGAGGTATTTGGTTTGTTATTCATCATAGCTTAAATTTTTATTACGTTTCAACAAAAATTGAAATGCTGTGTCTATGTGATAGTACATGATTTTTGTTGGGACCCTTGAAATAGTATTTAATAAGCCTTTAAGTAATGAAATGCTCAAGGATGTTGAAAATCTAGTTGAATTTCTCAATAGAGACTATCTTAAGAGGGGGGCTAAGAGACCAGAAGATGCTGCAACAATAAAAGAGTATAGCATATCATCAAATATTATATCAATGAGAATAGAGACGGGCAGTAGGGTTAGACCAGACGAGGCCTCGCTTCGTATAAAAAACGCTTTTGCAAATAATCTAGGGCCTAAGTACAAGATCGGCGTTCGCGACATTATTTTAAAGAATGTTAAAATAGTTATAGAAGGTAAGATTAGCATATCATTGAAGTTACCATTCATTCGAAATATTAGTGTAGAAGGAGACAAGAGTGTAATTGAGCTTTCAGAACTTCATGAAGAAGATTTGAAGAAGCCTCTGTTTCTGCGTCTACTCAGATTAATAGAGGAGAAGGAGAAAAGAATAAAGTGGGGTGGTAAAGCTGAGCACTGGATTCTTATAAAAAGCAGTGGTGCCAAGATTGAAAAGCCGGTAGTTGAGGATCCAAATAAGATCTTAGAGGACATCGGATGGATAAAGAGAATGAGCATAGGACAGTGGCTCTATACACCACCAATAACACATCTTCTAAATGCTCTCAAAAAACTGTTTTTAGATGAGGTTGTAAAACCGCTGGGCTTTCAGGAGGCAGTATTTCCAAAGATGTATCCACTTGAAGTTGGCTTGAAAACAGGCCACTTAAGAGGTGTTATAAACTCTATGGTGTTTGCTTCATTGCCAAGAAGCTATGATATTTCGGAATATGAAGAGCTTATAGACAGTATGTATGTAATGGATGAGGTTGAGCCTCAAGAACTCCAAAAATATTTGAGACCCCCATCCTACTTTCTATGTTTTGCTCAATGCGAGCCGTTCTACTGGTTTTTCGAGAATGAAATAGTTGATGACTCGATCCTACCAGTGAAATGGTTTGATATGAGCGGACCGTCATTTAGATGGGAATCTGGAGGAATACATGGTATTGAGAGAGTTATAGAGTTTCATAGAATAGAGATTGTGTGGCTAGGCAAACCAGAGCAGGTTATAGACATTAGGAACAAGCTTTTAGAAAACTATGAGAAGTTCATGGACAAGGTCCTAGATCTAGAATGGAGAATGGCGTGGGTAACACCATGGTTCTATGAGCAGAGCGGTGTTGTAGAGGAGGAGCAGAGAGAGATAAACATCAATGTGCCAGGAACTATAGACTTTGAGGCATGGCTTCCATACAAGGGGCCTAGAGAAGACAATAAAAATTGGCTTGAGATAGGAAATATCTCTATTCACGGCACAAAATTCACAGAGCCTTTTAGAATAAAGCATAACAAAGGCGAGACACTCTGGACTGGTTGCTCTGGCTTTGGAAGTGAAAGATGGCTTCTAGCATTGCTAGCGCAAAAAGGTTTTGACATTGATAAATGGCCTAAAAAATTTGTAGAATATGTCAAAGAAACCCCATTTCCACAATCAATATATACTGTAAGCTATCCAAAAACAAAAGAGGGGAAGCAACTTCTAGAGAAGATAATATCTCAATTCAAATGGTGATTAAAACATGGGCTTACTATATCAAGAAGCTGTAAAGAGACCGTTGCTGCAGATAGCATTAGATCTTATAGATTTGAATACAGCTATAGATATCGCCACAAAGTCTGTGAATGCCGATGTTGATATCGTAGAGATTGGAACTCCGCTGGTAAAATCCTTTGGATTGTATGCTCTACGAGAGATAAGGAAGATTGCAAAAGATAAAATTGTTTTAGCAGATCTGAAGACTGTTGATGCTATGGCCCTTGAATTCAATCCATATGCAAATGAAGGTGCCAATGCTGTTACAATTCTTGGAATCGTAGAAGATGATATAATAAAAGATGCTGTAGAGCTTTGTAAGAGCCTCGGAGTAGATCTAGTTGTTGATTTAATATATGTTCAAAACCCTGTTGATAGGGCATTTAGGCTGGCAAGCTATGGAGTGAATATAGTTAATCTACATATAGGAGTTGATGTACAGAGAAAAAGAGGTTTGTCTGCAAGGCAATTACTACATGAGGTAGAGGAAATATCCCAAAGCGATATCATAGTGTCTGTAGCGGGCGGTATAAAGCATGTTGATATAGATACATTTATTCAAAGCGGTGCAAAAATAATAGTGATGGGTTCTGCGCTAACGAAAAGTCCTGATCCGTATGAGGCTACTAAGAAAGCTGTTGAAATAATTAGACGGCGATATACATAGTGTTATAACGGTTAAGGTATTAATTCAATAAAGTCTTTAACTATCTTTATAGGTGATGAAGCTGTCGATAAATGCAGATGAGATGAAAAAGAAGATAATAGATATTTTGAGAAATATTTACGACCCAGAAATACCAATTAATGTTTACGACCTTGGACTAGTCTATTCGATAAACATTGACGGGAATAAAATAGATGTTATAGTAGGTCTAACATCTCCGTTTTGCCCAGTAGCACATCTCGTTGCTAAACAGGTTGAGGATGCTTTAAAGGATGCGTTTCCAGATAAAGAAGTTCATGTTAAATTGGATCTTGAGAGAGTTTGGGATCCTTCAATGATGACTGAAGAGGGGAAGAAACTATTTAAGATATTGTATGGTTATGACCCTTCTGAGCTCATTCAAAAGTAGCATTAACGTTTTTATTAGAGCTATAGCTATAGAGATTCTTGTGCAAGGTGCTAAAAATGTCCTATGAAAGATTAGTAACGGGGGCAACAGCTGTTGGCATCAAGACTGATTCTGGTGTGGTTCTAGGAGCTGAAAGAAGAATTAGCTATGGAGGATACATTGTCAGCAGAGCAGGTAAAAAGGTCTTTAGAATAGGGGATAGAATGGCCATGGCTGCCGCTGGCCTTGTCGGCGATATGCAGACATTGCATAGAATATTAAATGCTGAGATAATGTACAGAGAGTTGATTACATCATCTAAAATGAGTGTTAGAGCTGCCGCCAAGCTTCTTTCAGCAATTTTATACAGCTATAAGCTAATGCCATTTATATCTGAAATAATTTTTGGAGGACATGACGAAAATGGTTATCATCTCTATGTTCTAGATCCTGTAGGCTCTGTAATCGAAGACGACTATGCTGCTGTGGGAACAGGAGCACCAATATCTATAGGCATAATAGAAGCTGAATACAAGAAGGAACTAAGCATAGAGAACGCAATGGAGCTTGCAATTAAAGCTATAAAAGCTGCTATATCAAGAGATGCTGTCTCCGGCGACGGCATTGATGTTATTGCTATAACGAAGAACGGTTTTGTGGAGAAGAGTATAACTCTATAACGCTGAGAATAGTAATGAAATTCCTGATAGAAAATGCTAAAAGAGCGCAGACTTTTCTAAGCTCACGTATCTGCATAACTTCTTTGGGTACTGATATAAATAATGTGAATGTTGTTGGAGGAGCTGATGTTAGCTACAAAAAAGATTGGGGCTGCGCAACAGCTGTAGCATATAACATTAAAAGTGATAGCATTTTATCATATGCAACATATTGTGACAAGGTTTCTATACCCTATATACCAGGTTTCCTAGCTTTTAGAGAGGCCCCTCTAATAATCAAGGCTCTAAATAAATTACTGAACAAAGTTCACATAGAGGTTCTATTCATTAATGGTCATGGTCTCGCCCACCCAAGAAAATTTGGCATAGCCTCGCACATAGGCCTGATCTTCAACATGCCTTCAATTGGTATAGCAAAGAATTTGCTCTATGGAGACATAGTTTTGCGTGATAATAGAGAGGCTATAGTTGTCGAGAACACCGTTGTTGGCTATGTTCTTGTCATCAACTCGCACAGGATATATGTAACCATAGGCCATAGAATAACAGCTGATGAAGCGGCGAGCCTTGCTATGAGGACATGGAAAAAGGGTTATGCGTTACCTGAACCAATAAGATTAGCAGATGAAATATCGCGAAAAGAGGTTAAAAAATCAGCAGCAAATCTTTGAACCCATGTCTTCGCTTGCCTCATAACCTTTAAAACTATTCACAAGATCCCTTGCTTCAGGGCTGGCCAGCACCTCAATAAATCTCTGTATAAACTCTTTTTCCATACTTCTAGCATTTATTGCAAAGTCGTAGAGCTCCCAAGTCAGTGGTATATAGTCTAGGCCATAGCTTTTAGCTGCATACTCACTGCAAATACCAACATCAGCTCTATTCTGGGCAATTGCAGCTGCCACACCACTATGTGTAGAAACCTCATACCAATATCCATTAACCCTTCTAGTTAAATCATTGAAGCTTAGCCCAAGCTGCTTAGAAAGATCCATAAACAGTTTGTCGATGTAGGCCCTTGTTCCAGAGCCCCTATTCCTATTGACAAACCTTATATCATCTCTTAGCACATCATCAAATCCTTTAATGTTTTTAGGGTTACCCTTTCTAAACGCTAATACCAATCTTCTTTTGTAACCCCTTATCAGAACTGCACTACTCTTTAATTTTTCATCGTTTTTTATGAACGGTACATTGTATTCGCCGGAGACATGGTCGAAAAGATGGATTGGTGCAATATCTATGTAGCCTTTTCTGAGGAGATCAAGCCCCTTATAAGACCCTATAAAACTCAGAGAAGTTTTTTGAATTAAATTGAATCTAGATAGCAATATAGTTAACAATATATCGTGGCTCCCGGCTATTACAGCCTCCTTATCCCTTTCACCAACTGGTATAACCTCTATTTCTTCCCCCTCTTCAATATAGTCCTTTTCCTCTCTCAACACAGCTATACCATCTGCTTTTAACAATGATGAGACGCTGCCTGAGGAAGACGATAACAGAATTGCGTATCTTCTTCCGCCAACAAAACTTAGAATCACTGGGGCATACCATGTTCTTCCAATGTCTTTTCTCACCTTGAATGTTGTCAAGGCCTTGACGAACTTGATTGTTGGTTCCAAACCTTCAAGTCTTTCCAAGACGGGTCTAAGAAATGTTGCCGCAATTGTGAGCGCTGAGAGTGGGAAACCTGGTAAGCCAAATAAGAGCTTGCCCTCTCTTGTTACAGCTACAACCGTCGGTTTTCCAGGTTTTACCTTAAGTCCGTGAACAATTATTTCCCCTAGCTTCTCAAATACCTTGTAGGTCACATCTTCTTCGCCTGCTGAAGTCCCTCCTGATGTAACAATAACATCGTATTTGCCTATCAAACTGCCTAGCACTGCATACACATCGTCTTCGTTATCAGGTAATATGCCATGGTATTCAGCTTCAACACCAATAGACTGCAGATAAGATGTTACTGCATAGCCATTACTATCATAGATTTTTCCTATGGCCAGATCCTTTCCGGGTGATTCCAATTCATTGCCAATAGATACAACAGCGACTTTAGGCTTTCTATATACCTTCACATGCTTAATTCCCAAAGCGGCTAAAACCCCTATCTCTAGATATGAGAGCCTCGAGCCTCTATGTAACACTATCTCGCCAAGTGCTATATCGCTTCCTGCATATGATATGTTTTCCCCTGGGAAAATACCCCTGTATATTGTTACCTCATCGTTTTCCCTATCTACGTACTCCTCCATTACAATACCATCTGCACCCCTAGGCACAATCGCACCAGTATCTATAGCAACTGCAACCCCCTCACCAATTTCTATTGATGGGGCCTCACCTATAGAGATTTTACCAATAACCTTTAACTTTACTGGGTGGAGCTCATCAGCTCCTTCCACAGATTTTATGGAGACCGCATATCCGTCGACTTCAGATCTATCAAAAGGTGGATAGTCTATTGGAGCAAGAATGTCTTCAGCCAACACCCTGTTATAGGCATAAGATATATCTACAGTTTCTATACCAAGAGGCTTCAACAAGTTCAGTTTTTCAAGTCTTGAAATAGCATCCTCTATAGACAGCAAAGTGTGGAATATCTTTCTTTTTTTATAACCCTTCACAGTATTTTCACCCATATCTTATCACCCCTATCAAAACCTTCAACATTTCTGGGAACAGCAAATAACGCATTTGAAATGAGTAGCGATTTTAGTACTCCAGAGCCGTGGAGAAGCACAGGCTCAGTACATAGCTCATCTCCACATCTAAATATTCTTGCTCTAACAAATGTATCGTATCCTATAGATCCACTCACCTTCTTTGTTACTAGGGCTGGAACCTCGACAAACATTTCATCGCTTATTCCTAGTGCTTTGAATAGAAAGTTGAGTACCACAACGTTCAAAGCTATATATGCAGCCACTGGAAAGCCTGATAGAAGGAAAACAGGTTTATTCTCTATAACAACTATAGATGTTGGTCTACCAGGCTTCATAGCAAGTCCTCTCGCGATTATTATCGGATTTTTGTCAATGTTGATAACAGCATTAAAGGTTTTGTCATGGTCGCTAGGACCTGTGCCGCCAGTAATTACCAAGATTTGATTTTCGTTAAGGGCCTTTAGCACCGCCTCTTTTATTTGCTTTTCATCATCTTTGATAATGCCATACCATTTGGTGTTTATAAAACGATATTCTGAGAGTGCGGCTCGTATAAGTATCGAGGTTGAGTCGAGTATAAAGCCCTCTTCATATGCTCTAATACCATATGTTGGTTCCACAACCTCAGAGCCTGTTGCAATAACTCCTATAGAGATCTTTTCGAAAACCCTTATCCTTGTTATTCCGAGGGCCGAGAATATTGCTACATGCACTGGTTTTATTATTTCTCCTTTCGATGCTATCTTCTCTCCTGCTTTAATATCTTCTCCTCTTCTAGAAACATTAGCATATTTTGACAGTGGTCTTGTCACATAAATTGTGTTGCTATCCCTTATAACATCCTCTATCATTACTACAGCATCAGCTCCTATAGGCATTTTCTGTCCTGTAACAACAGGTATCGCTTCATCACATGAGTTTAGAGCGTCGCCAAACTGTATTTTCAATGGAATTGGATTGTTTGGGGATGCTGATGACACAGCCCCGCTACATATTGCATAACCGTCAACAGCACTTCTATCAAATAGCGGAAGGTCTATAGGTGCATAAACATCTTCGGCTAGTACCATACCAACGGCATTATCCAATTCAACTTCTGCAAAACCTAACTCTAACTTAACATGCTGTAATAGCGATTTCAATGCTTCTTCAATAGGCTTATAATGGTATATCATACCATCATTCCAGAGGGGCTATGATCAAATCAAAAACAGATTCCTATGCAACCAATATAAGTTTATTTTTGGATAAACTTGGATTATATAGTTAAATGATGATGTAGCTGAGCTCTGAATAGTGATGTACCCGGATTGTCTGACACATTCATTTACCCGCATCAGCTTTTTTTGTAGTAACTGCACAAGTCTCTTAACACACACTCATTACATAGAGGTTTCCTAGCCTTACAAACCCTCCTTCCATGCTCTATCAACAAAATGTGCAATTTCATTAAAATGTCAACATCATTATGAGTTTCTGAGACGATCTTCTTTCTTATACTCTCATAACCCTCATTTTCAAGCGCTAGACCAATTCGTGTTAAAACCCTTTTGATGTGAGTATCTATGGGAAATGTCGGTTTTCTTAGCACAGCTAATAAATACACATCAGCTGTTTTAGGCCCTACACCACGTATTTGCATCAGAATTTTTCGCGCTTCATCAACATCTAGCATGTGGAGCTTGTTAACAATGCCTTCATCGCTCTTGAACCACTTAGCTAATTCATATATTGTTTCTGCCCTTCTCTTGGCAATCCCGGCAACCTTAATAGCATTTATAATAGTCTCAACTGGGGTTCGAAGAACCCTTTCCGGTTCTATTATGCCGCCAAGATCCCTTCTCAAATTGTTTAAAGCACGCATAGCATTTCTATCACTTGTATTCTGACTCAAAACGATCCCAATCAAAATCTCAAAGTGGTTTACCTGATTATCCTTGGAAATCATATGCAAAACGATATATTCATCCTTGTTCGGTCTATAGACACTCTCTAATCTTTTTAAAATCTCGTATAAATTCATGCCCTAGACACAAAACCTTTTAGTAGTTAAAGGATATAAATATGTTATATGCTATGAATACTGTAGAAATTGGCTGGACACGTATTAGAAGCTAATATATTTTTAGCGGAAACTCGGTATGCGAGGATAAAAAATATGTCTAGGCAAACGATGTCAGTAGCTATAGTGATTCCAACTTATAACGAAGTCGAAAATATAGGCATTCTGCTTGGGGAGATAAAAAAGAATGTTCCCACAGATGTTGATTATGAGATAGTGGTTGTCGATGATAATAGTCCTGATGGTACATGGAAAAAGGCTGTTGAACTGCTTGAAAATAACATATTTGTTGTTAGAAGGATTGGTTTAAAAGGTCTTTCAACGGCTGTTATAGATGGCATAATTTTTTCTTCTAAGGACTATGCGCTTGTGCTCGATGCCGATTTGCAGCACCCACCAGAGTATATAAAAGATATGATTTCCGAGGCACAGAAAACCAATGTTGATGTCGTAATCGGCTCAAGGTATACCAAGGGTGGGGGTGTTGCTGGTTGGTCAAAAACAAGGCTACTAATATCTAAGACGGCAACACTTATAGCGAAGCTGTTTCTGCCATCGGTACGAAGGATATCCGATCCGATGTCAGGTTTCTTCATGGTTAAGAGGAGAATTGTTTTAGAGAATCTATCGAAGTTAAACCCATATGGCTTCAAAATCCTTCTAGAGATTCTAGAACGATGTAATCCAAAAACCGTTTCTGAGGTGCCATACATCTTTAGACCGCGGATTTATGGAAAGAGTAAACTTGGAGCAAAGACTATAATTCAATATATTCTCCATGTAATGAAATTAAGTGGGTGGAGGCCATTCAAATTTGTGTTAGTTGGTCTAGCAGGAATGGTTGTTAACCTAGGTGTGCTACAGCTAATTGGCTTCCTATCCCCGCTGCTCATAAATCAGCTATTTGCTGTAGGAAGTGCAATATCTATAGAAATTAGTGTTGTATTTAATTTTGTGCTCCATGAAGTGTGGACTTTTAGAGATAGGCGCTCAGGTAAGGCCATGGCCCGCCTTGCTCTATTTCATGTATCATCTGCCCCAAGCGTTATTGTGCAATATCTTTCAGCTGTATCGATGAAATACGGCCTATCTATGAATCCTATTATAGCCCAGCTTATAGGGATTTTAATTGGATTTCCATTCAATTATATATTTAGTGAGCTCGGCATATGGAAAAGAAAGTCGGTTTAGCTTAGTGACCTTCACAAAAACTTGGATATCGTTGCCTAATAAGATTCTCACATTCTTCCAAATCTTTTATTGTATCTATAGACTTCCAAAGCACATCTCTATACACAAGTCCTTTTAATCTACCTTCCTTAGCCAAAAGCGGGAATGTTGTTGTCTCAATATCGCCTTTTTCAGGCAGGAAATCAAATATTTCAGGCTTCATCACATAGACCCCGCCATTTATTGTATACTCTATAATTGGCTTTTCAATAAATTCCTTAACATAGTTATTAACAACCTTCACAATACCATATGGACTTCTCATATAAACCAAAGCTATGCCAGCAACAGCTTTATCATCTTTCACTACATCATTTATTAATGGTGTTGGATCCAAATCTGTGATTATATCGCCATTTATCACAAGAAACCACTCCTCATTTCTCAGAACAGACTCTGCATTCTTTATTGCACCACCTGTACCAAGAGGTTCGTCCTCCATGACATAGGCCACATTAATCCCATATTTTTTACCACTTCCTATAACCTCTACAACCTTCTCCTTGGCGTGTCCGAGAAGCAACACAAAATCTTTAAACCCATATTTGCTCAGCCATTTAATATGCCATTCAAGAATAGGCCTTTTACACACCTCAACAAGTATTTTAGGCCTATCCTCCGTCAATGGCCTTAATCTCTTTCCAAGACCCCCTGCAAGTACTACTACCTTCAAGCTGTTTGCACCTCAAATCAACTTATAAGTTTTCAAAAAATAAACTTTATTGATGTGCTCACGCTGGGTTAGCTGATCACCAATGATGATTTCACGGACCGTGTGAACAACCTTGCAAAAGAATTATAATACCAAAACGTATTGTGTTATATGTGGAAGAGAAATAGGGAGCAATGAAAAAAGTGTGAAATGTAGTGTATGTGGAGGTTTGATGCATGAGAATTGTATTGATAGAGAGATTTTGGAAGACTCGGAGGGGAATATCATGTGCCCTTATGATGCTGCTCTAGCCGCTTTAGACTGGTTTGACGCTATTGTAACTGGGTACCACGATTCTTTGAAGAGTGACAAAGATAAGTTGCGTGACATTGTTGAAAGGCTGAAGAATTATATATCACTATTGGAGGGCTAAAAGAACATCATGCTTTAAACTTCCTTTAGAATGCCATCAATTAGAACGAATCTTCTATTCGTGTATTCTAGAACTCTTGCATCGTGGGAAACTATTAGGATTGTTGTTTGGAAATCTCTATTGATTTTTGTGAAGAGCTCTAGGACCTTCTTGGCGTTTTCCCAATCTAGATTAGCTGTCGGTTCATCTGCTAGTAAAAGCGATGGCGTTACAACAAGAGCTCTTGCAATAGCAACTCTTTGCTTCTCACCACCGCTTAAGAACCTGACTTTGGTTTTTATCTTATCGGTTAAACCCATGTAATTGAGGATATCGTTAATCAAAGCCTTTCTCTCTTCTTCTGGTACGCCAGATACCAAGAGAGGTAGCTCAATATTTTCATAAACTGTGAACTCCTCTATCAAACCATAATCTTGCGGAATAAAGCTGACAACACCTGTTCTAAGCTCTGCTAACCCCTCATCATCTAACATACTCAAGTTATAGCCCTCTATTATAACCTCTCCCATATCTGGCCTATCCAAGCCTGCCAAAATTTTTAGAAGTGTTGTTTTGCCTGCACCGCTAGGCCCATGTATGCCACCTACATCGCCTCTATACAGCGACATGTTAACCCCTTTGAGTATTGGTATTCTATTACCCATATAATTGTAATATTTCCACACGTTTCTCACTATGACTACGAGATCCTTCACATTTACCACCACTAATAAATTGAAAATAGGATAAATATGGTGATAATAACTGAGGTTATGAACAGTATTGTCAAGGCTATTGCATCTCTAGCTAAGATGCCATACACAATCATGAGTATAGATGTTCTCAAAGCTATAAATACCCAAATTGTAAACGCTATTCCACTCTTTCTCAACCCAACTATGCGAAAAGCTGTAATGAGCTGTGCAATATTTCCCTTATCAGATAATAATGTAGCTAATATTGCTAGAGATGATAGCGCAATTGAAACTGTTCTTGATATTACATCGCTATAAAACAGGAGATAGAATGCCAAGGTAAAGCTGTAAAGAAGAAGATATTTAAATCCATTACATATATAGGAGTATTTCACTCCCATCAACATTATTCTGTGATGCATTTTGTGAACACCCCTTGAATTTTTGACAGAGCCATTAGAACAAGCTTTTCTTGTTCACGGCCACTCAGCTCTTCTAAACTCCAGACATCGGCTAATAGATTGTAATTCCAAATACCGTTGATCTTCTCTCCATATATTTCAATGCTAACTATAGATGATAAGCCCTTCTTGTATATAAGCTCAATACGCATTTCAACCATGTTGTTGGTATCCTCCAAAACTTCGAACTCTGATAGCGCAAAAAAGTCGTCTAAGGAAAAATCTTTTTCAAGCTCATTTCTAAACGTATTTACATCTATCTTGATAGTATGATTTAAAACTATTGAGGGTTTTGATAGAACCTTGCTTCCTCTAACCTTGAGACCGGCAGAAGCTCTATACACAATAACCATGATTGATATGGCAGCGGATAGTAAATATGATGCAGATGCCACACCAAAGATGTTCTCTACACCGCTTAAGGAAGCTACTATCAGAAGTGGGATATAGAAAACTAGGAGTATTGCAACCATAACTATAGCCAAAGAAGATGATAGCATACCATATGTGACACCAGATAGAGCCAACCTCTGAGAAATAAGTTTAATTCTCTCCGCCAAACCACCTGAAACAGTTATTGAGAAGACTAGGGAGAAAAGTGCTGAAAGAGCCAAACCGATGAAGGTTCTCGATGATGGAACTAGATTAGGGCTATAGATATGTATCTTGCCATTGGTTCTTATAGCAACCAAATCAAAGTGTTTTAAAAGCTTTGCAACATCTACATAGCTTGAATTCCTTGCTAGAAAAATTGTTTTAGCATTGCAGTCGGTGCTGCATAAAGCCTCAATAACTTTTTCATTCTCTGGGAGTACGATGATGTCTGTTGGTGTAGCTACGAGTGGGGTACCCCCTATAGCACCTAGAGAATGAACTAAATAGATACTTGGAAGAATCTCTACTCCAACAAAATTAGACAAATCCTCCTTTACCACGAAAAACCTCTGGCCATCTATGAAAATAGTGTTTAAGCCAATAGCTTTTTTATTATCAATAATAGCTGTATTGCCTTGCGATAAAAGCTTACAAATCTTGTCTATGTCTCCAACATAGATTTTTACATGCGAGCTGCAGTTAATGACTAATGGCAATAGATAAATACTTTTATTGTCATGTTCTATAAACAAACCATTGTATATTTGCACTATTTTAATTGATTCTACTGGAATCCCTTTAACATACTCTGCACCCTGCTCATAGTTGTTAGAGATCATTAGAATATCATAGGTGTATGGTATGGAAGATGCTTCTATCTCGGATGAAGAGTATAGATATGTTGATGTATAGGCTGTTGAAAATGATGTTAAAAGCAAGGAAATTATTATTAGGGCTAATTCGATGCTTCTAATAATATTGTAAAACATTATCTTGATTATTTTATAAGCTGGAGACACTAGTCTAGGTACTACCAGCTCCTCTTCCTCTGAAACACCCTTTCTACTGGCTAAATATAGAGAAATCCCCCAAAGAATTAGTATTGATGCAAACAAGATTATTATGATGATGTCTAATGTTAATGTCACGGAGATGCAACACCTAGACTTATCAATATAATATTTGCAATGAGCGCTACTGCACAACCTAACATAAATATTGTGGCTCCCACAATTAGCCTTTCATGAAATGTGGGACCAAATCTTACTACAATGCTTTTTACTATGTATGCTAATAGTATTTGGAATCCTATGTCTGGCGGCAATGTTATCCCAACTAGAAATGGAAATAGAGCTAATCCGATGAATCTATTGAATATGATTATCAGGATAGAGATCAGCGATGCGAACAAGATTGTGCTTAGCGACTGCATTGCTAGCTTGCCTTGGTATACAGCTGCCATCCACACTGTTGTTGGTATCCACTTTGATAAAGGCATTTGAGGAGAGTTAAAGCCGTATATGCCTACAAGAAGGTTCCCATACGTATATGTTATGAAGCTTCCTATGGCGACTCCTAAGCAAAAATATTTTAGGGTTTCCATAGCATTTACTTTATTTAGTCTTGAATATCTAAGCAAATTCATTGTTGTTGCAGCTATTGTTTGGGGCATTGGAATGCCTGTGTAAGGGTCTAGAACAGCATATAGCATAGTGTTACGCACGCCAAGTGAATACATCACTATTGTTACAAGAGGAAAAAGTGCTTGAGATCCTGTGCCAGATTCTCCAACAACTCTGAGATTACCTATAATTAATATTAGATGGAGAAACAAGGCCAAGATTATTGCCAGAAAAACTATGTTATTAATGGGTTTAAGATAGACTGCGAAAACTGTTGCGATAATTCCGAGGAATGCGATGTATGATAGTCCTATAGCAAATGCAACTCTTTCAGTACCGAATTTTAGGATTACTGAAAAACTCATAGCCAATTGAGTCCAATACTTAATTAGATAATATAATAGAAAGGTTATAACAAATCCAACATTAATGCCTAGAACAATAGGGGAAACGCTAAATAGCATATCATCATATGTTTGAGAGGGAATTAGCGGAATAGAGAATAGCTTTATCGCTATTGGTATAAAAACAAGATATGTTAGAAAAGATCCCATGAAGAAGGATCTTAGTGATGAAAGTGGAAGCAGAAGAAATAATGCGAATACTATTGGGGTAAACGAGATTGCAAAAACAGAGCCTGGCAGAAACATTGATGTGACTGGCGTTAAATCTATGCTAAGTCCAGCGATAAAAAATGTCATTTGGGTTGCGAAACCGAGTGCAAAGATCAGTAAAAGGAATTTTCTGCCCACTTTAAACTCCTTCATCAGATTGGTGATAACAGCTGAAGCAGTGGCTATAGGATACTTTAGCCTTTCTTTATCTAGGAAATGGCTTCTCAGCGAATATGCTATAAAAGCTCCTCCAAGAGTTGATATAGCGAGTGTTATGTATATAGGAAGGGCGTTCAGATCTATAAAGCTTTTGCCATAATTAAAAAGGTACTTGGGCACATCAACATCGAATCCAAATGGCTTGAGCCTGAAGGCAACATTCTTTAGAAATCCATATGTTATATACATTCCAGATGTAAGTGTTGTTGTAATATCGATACCTATGGCTGTCGCAAATGATATTACAATGTCTCTTACACTATAATCCACGTTAAGTAATTTGAATATGAATAAGGATAGTATTGGAATCCACACTATTGATATCTCAGATGTTGTATATCCTGATACAGCATATGAGTAACTATTAACAAAGCTCGTGAAAGCCCCTATTAATATGCCGATTAAAGCTGGGTGTATTTTTCTCATGTTATCGCCTAGACACCAGACATTATTAAACTATAGGGGATTCATAGGGGATTCGTTAATGTGCCGTTAGACTATTTAAGATGATGTTTTATTGATATTGTTTTGCGTAAAGATTATATATCTTTATGCGTCAAGAAATGGTTGTATGGTGCCAGACAATGACACAGCAAATAGATAGAAATGCCATAGTTAAGAGAGCTACAGAGCTACTTAGAGGTGGCGCCACTATGCTAGCTGAGGCGTGCCCCTTATGCAACTCGCCGTTATTCAAGCTTCCAAGTGGCGAGGTTGTATGTCCTATACATGGTAGGGTTATGCTTGTTAAAACCGAGGAGGAGGTTTCCGAAGCCAATGTACTGTCAACATTAACAGAACTCGAAAAAAGCATTACAAATAAGTTGAACATGTATGTCAATAAATTGAAGAGTAGCGAAGCGGAGTTTGAGGATGCTAGAAATGTTATTGCGTGGCTAGATGCTCTAGAAAGAATTGAAAAAATAAAAAGATTGCTCAGCAAAACAAAACAGCTTGAGACACCGCAAACCAGCACCAGAAAAACAAGTAAAAAATGATGCAATACCATTACCTCCTCATATCCAAATTCCTATAAACTTTGGTATTAGCTTCTTTAAAACAAATCTCATTTACTCACAGTTTAGTTTGTAGAGTCTATAAAATCTTCTAATTAGGTAAAAGACTGATATCGATTATCGATAACAATAAGCATCAAAATATTATTGAAAACAGAGCTTGGCGGTGCCATTGTAGCACCCTACTTCAGTGTCTACATCATCTGCTATTGTATTGTATACATCTTCAGGTAGCTTTGCAACACCTATGATATTGCATAGTATCATTCCAGTTACAACAACAGGATCTGGATCAACCATTAATATCGCCTTTGGAGCCAGCCCTTTTTTGCAAAGTGAGTATAGGACATAAACCCCCACGGTGCTTCCACGAAACCTTTTTACAACCAATATGGTGCTAGCAAGGCTCTTTCCTTTTGCTTTCAAATCTTGTGCTATTATCTTGCCACTTTCTCTATCAACATCTCCTAGAAATGATAGTGTATCTAGTTTGATTGTCTTACCAAATGCATTGCCCTTCCCAATAGTTATAACATTGCTTAGTTCTATACACCTATTATGCATGGCTTTGCACCTGATAAGTTGTACAGATAGTGTATTGCTTTGCCATGGGGCGTATAAACCGATGTCATATTTAATAGCCTCAGGTTTGAGACGATGGCACAGCTACCAGGCATAATCTCTACATTTATTTTGTGACGCTCTCTAATCTTGTTGATTATGTTGCTGATTTCGGCGCTCCTTATATTGAGGTTTGCTCCTACAGTCACAATTATCTTGCTTATTCCATGCTTTTTAAAGATGTTTATATATTCATCTCTAAGTAGCATCAGCATCTCCTCTTGGGTGAGATGAGGACATCCGAGAAGCAGTACATCGCTTTTACACAACATGTTGTCAATGCTTTGGTAAAGCTCTTTCTCATCTATATGAATTCTTTCAATACTAGAATCAATGACATAAGTATTTGGGGGTGTTATACCATCTAGTATAGCCATTGAAGCTGATGAAGTTGATGCAATTGATGCAAGCATATTTTTTAGAAGCAGATTGAGCATAGCCTCTTTTTCTATAGAGTATTTCGCTTTTATGTATGGAACACCTCTTGTTAATCTCCCAATGTGAAGGCCTAGAAGGCTTGCAAGGAGAATTGAATTAATGTTGAATTCGATGTTGATCTCTTCTGACGCAGTTCTATTTTCAATTCGATGCATGCCAGAGTCATATGTTTTGCCTATTAAAGCCGCCATCAGAGCTGTTATACCACTTTCTCTATTTGTGAATGCACCTAAAACGGAGTTGGCATATATTACAGCGCTTGATTCAGCCCAAGCAAGATGTTCTCCTATAGCTGGTTTTCTAAGTGTGTATGGTATGCATGTAAAGCTATTTGGATCAACCCCCATTTTTATAAGTGCTTCTGTTATTTGTATTTGCTTTCTATTCAACTCTTCATTATTATATAGAGATAGCCCGGCAAATGAGTAGGGATTGGCAGTTGTATATACCCTAGTTTTAGCGCCTTTTTGACTCAAATCCACTAGAAGCTCCAGACCTTCATCCCCTATATTAAAGTATGAAACGCCTGAGATGTGGGCATGTGCAATGTCTATTAGTCTTTCTGCTCCAAAAACTTCACCAACTTTGACTATGATTTCTATAGCCTTCTTAGTTACTTCCCCAAATTCCCCGCTAAGCATCTTCTCCTCAATTCTATTCAAATACATTTCTGCCTTCACTCAATTTTTACATATTCAAAAAGTTTCTTATTTGCCGACACAGGTAATGTAAGGTCTAGACCAAGCTTGTCGCATATACCGTCTGGGGAAGACGGATCTAATGTAGAGCACCTGCTTTTCTCGACAATTACTATGCTTTCTTTTCCTCTAAACCTTGTTGCCAAAGCCCATACAAGCTTGTCGAGAGAATCCACATCCACATCATTATCTACAGCTATTGCCATCTTGGCGCTTGGATGGCCCGAAAAAGCGGCTAGGATAGCGTTTTTAGCATCTCCATCGGTGTTCTTAGCTATGGACAGCACTATTATAAGCCATGAGCCAGCCGACTCTAGCAACCTCACTCTATACACTCTGGGAACAACATTGCTTACAGTTTGCCATATCATAGCCTCTCTATGGAAACTCTGCAACAGTTTGTGCTCCTTACCAGCAGGTAGTATCACATGGAAATACTCTTCAAGATTAACATACATGCCATCAATTGTTATCAACGGTTCTTTTCTTCTAGCGTCATACAGATTCAAAAGATCGACAAATGGCCCTTCCTCAACAAACTGTGTTATCGATGCCCTTCCTTCTAGAACTAGAGCGGCTGAAGCAGGTACTGGAATTCCATACTTGGGTGTGTATACTATTGAAAAATCGCTTAAAATATTGGGGACTAGATCCAGCTCAAAAACCCCGAAAGGTGGGGAAGATGCGGCCATCAATTCAACAGCTGGATGCGCGCCAACAACAATGGCTACAGGCATTTCTTTTCCGCTTCTCCTATATTGATCATATATGTATCTTAGATGGCGGGGAACAATTCTAGCGACTACACTATTCTTTGTTACCAGCATTGTTCTGTGGATAGAGGCGTTACAGATGTTGTCTAGGCAGGCTATGTATATTGCTGATGATAGGTATCTACCGCCATCTCCGGGATAAAACTTTATAAATGGTATCGAGGTTAAATCAACCTCTTTCACTGTTGAGTAATAGTTGTGGAAGTCCTTCTCCAAGGGTTTCACAGGTTTTGATAAAACCTCAACAAGTTTCTTGTAAGCAGCCTCATCATTTTCAACATTTAGAACCTTTCTATATAGCCTTGCCCTGCTGTTCAGTACATTGCCAACACATATATATTTAGATGACCTCACCTTGAATAGCACCACTTTTTCAGAAGGGTCCAAACGAGCAAGAAGCTTTGTAGGCTCTAACTCAAAGTCTATCTCTTTAGATGTGTGATCCTCTAACTCACTCTCATCAAGTCCTTTTATGAACGATCTCAACGACATTATTTCATGCCTCAAATAAACTCTGAACGGGTTTATAGTTATAGGTATTAATGAAGAGGCTTAAGTGTATTGATATTCATAATACCATATTTTGGGCAATGATTTTCTGAAACTGTTAACGGATTGAAAATATGCTGATACGAACTGGGTGATCATATAACACATTTGACTATCTTTCCTTTGTCTGCAAACTCCTCGTTTAGCATAATCCTCCCTATAACAACTCCTCTAACATCCCCATCATACTCTGTTAGAATACAAAACTCTTTTTTGACGAGATCAACCGAATCTATTACCCCCATGCCCACCTCTTCCATCTTTTCATTTAGAAGCGCTACCAATGCTCCTCTCGCAAAAGATGGTTTAATTACGTAGATATTTTCATGACCCAATTGTAGGGAGTCTATTTTTGTATCGCTTTGCAATGCTAGGACAAGCACATCCTCGTACTTACTTGCCATGACGATGTCGATACCAAGCCTGCTTTTCAGCGCCTCAATCCCTTCCTGATATGGGGGCCCATTAAATAGACAAGAGTCTAGAACGGCTATGTCATTAATATTAAAGCATCTCTTCTTTGCATTTCGAAGATACTGAGCATAGTTTACCTTCCTTAGTTGTCTTCTATCATCTCTACTCCTGCTCTTTACCACAGCTGGAGATGGAATGCAGTAGACCTTTGTCGCTGAGAACTTTGAAAATGTATCTGCAAAGGGTTTACAGAAAGAGTTGCCACCCATTATAGCTATTGATGCAGGTTTCACGCTCTTTATTAGCTGGATTTTAAACTGTATTGATGCCAAATCGCCAAACCAGCCATCGGTGTTTACAATTATCAAATTTGCTCCCCTCTCCTCAGCAATGTTTATCAATTCAACTATAGATGCCATGATCCTTGCAATTGCTATGCCTGGAGACGGTGTTATAAACCCTATGAAGCGTTTTACATCGCCTGTTACTTCTCTTAGCCAAAGTACCTTTCTATCCATAATTTTCATTGCTATAAATCCTGGAGGAGCCAAGTCACATTGTCCGATATCAGCATCTATTATCGCGCTTTTCAATCCGTGCTCTATTCCCAGATTAGATAAGAGTGTGGCAAATGATGTTTTGCCGCTTTCGACAGGCCCTAAAACAACTACTCTCCCACCTCTATCAACAATTTCCTTGCCTATAGCCTCCCACACATCAATTGGTTCTTCGCCAGGTAGTGGCTCCTCTATACCACCACCTTCTCCAATAAATATGCTTAGATTAGCAACATCAATTGCTTTGATTCCATAGCTTCTATATCTGCTTATCCAAATTTCTTGACCTTTACACAAAACTATTCCAAGTAATCTAATGCATCCATCTTCCACGTGTATTCTTGCTGGGCCCAGAACCCTCAGAATCTTGTCCTTATCCAAGGTAATTGTAGCCCGCACATTGTGTGGCACCATTATTAGTGGAGATGCGGCCAAATGCTGTCGCCTCAATGTTGTATTATGAATGTGATCTTTTTTCCAATGAATTAATGTTTTTGGGGCGCCTTTAAAGCTATGTTTATAGCTGCAATAGAGTCTTCATCTAGATTATCATCTATAATTATCGGTTGTCTTGATGTTTTATGCTCGTGAACCAACTCGATTAGGACGTCTCTTGGCAACTCCTTAAGCAAGTTATCTATGAATTTATCGAGCTTTGATTGGATAAGCTTGCTTGGTATACCAATTCTAATTATTTTCTTCCTGGCGGGAATATTTTCAAAAAACATTTTCAGCATCTTGATAACTGTTTCATCGCTTCTATAGCTCTTAGCAAAGATTAGCTCGGAATCGACAAATAAGGCCAAGCCTATGTTAAGACCATAATCTATACCAGCTATCAGAACTTCCATTACCCTTCTATCTATTCTGGATAGTGCCAATGCTAATACAACGCTTTTTTCTATTGTAGATTCGTCAATCCGTATGATAATGCCATCCAAGGTGCAGTTAATAGATTTTAGATAGTTTATGCCATAGTCGTCTACAAGCATTATATAGTCGGCTAGGCTATTCTCAAAACAACTTTTATCATAAACGCCAGAATATGTGATGTCGAATACCCTTAGCAAATCTACTACTTTGTACAAGATTCTTGGGTTATATATTGAAAGTACAACACCTCTCTTCTGATTTCCAACCGCTATTACCACCCCCCAGCTAACAAGGTATCAGCAATTTTATTAACATCACCGCCATCAGTTCCCGGATTCCTCTTCATCAATAGTAGTTTTAAGCTTTTGGGAAAATATGCTTTATGCCGAAAAATCGCTTAAGGTATACAACAATGCTAGGTATACTAAGAAACCGCGTTTCAAAGACTGTAGACTCCATAGCTAGCCACATCAACATCAACCCAAATGTTATAACATTTTCAGGTTTGGCAACATCCTTTATTTCACTAGCATTTGCAGCAACAGGCTCATACATATTTGTGATACCCATCCTTGTAGTGATATCTGGATTAACAGACGTGCTTGACGGTGCCGTAGCCAGAGTTAAAGGAAAGGCCTCTGCATGGGGGTCTATATTTGATTCTTTTTGCGATAGAGTTACCGAAGCAAACTACTTCATATCGTTAATGTTGCTAAAGGTAAACTATCTTCTTACTTCTTTGGCTATTACAGTATCTCTTCTTATTAGTTATCTGAGAGCTTTGGGAGAGTGGAGGGGGGTCAAATTAGAGGGTGTAGGAATTCTTGAGCATGGAGAACGAATGATACTAATATTTCTCTCCTTTCTGGTCATAGCCATTGACCCTAAAAAAGGTGTGCAATGGGCAAACATTTTAATAGGTGCGCTTGTATTACTCGGCATTGTATCTTCTCTGCAGAGGTTATTCAAAATATATCAAAAACTACATACACGATAATTTCTACAGTTTTGTAACCTTCTTTCTCTCATCCTCTGCCCTAACCTTTATAATTCCATAGAATATTGCACAGTTAATGCAATAACACTTTGTCACTGGATATCTCATTATTATTGCACCTTTCTTCTCTAGCTCGCTAGCAAGCTGCGGATCCACAGGAGAATACATTCTTGTAACGCATACAGCCTTATCTTCTGGTATTAAGGCACCACAGTTATCACAGTGTATTCTAGCTACAGATCCTTTATCTCCCTTTCTTCTTCCTCTATTCTCTCTTTTCTTGGGCACCGCACACCACCGTTCAAATACAAGTGTTTATATCAAAGCTTAAAAATAGTAATTAAATTATTGTACTTTTAGTACTTCTTGGCTATGCTTATAAATGCTCTTGTTTGCCTATCACAGAACGCACAGCTTCTGTATTCATTGGCCTTCTCATTAATTTTAAGCATATTTAATGAGTCCTTATATACCTCCCCCAACGCACTTATACCTTCTAAACCTTCTAACTTGCTATAGACACATTTCTCGTTTCCACACCATGGTAGTATTGCCACACCACCCCCTTCTTTCACGAAGTTTACTGCCTCATCAAAATTGTTAAATAGTTTCACATTAGATAGAAGCTCTTTCCATGCCCTGTTGCTCAAATTCTCAAATATCTCATTTAACAGCACTCGAATCTTCTCAGTCAATTGATTGATTGCAACAACATCTCTTTTCATGGTGTCGCGCCTAAAAATAGTTACGACGTTATTTGAAAGTTCTCTTAGACCTATTTCAATTCTTATAGGCACGCCCTTCAACTCCCACTCAAAGAATTTGTCTACAGGTCTTAGATTATCTCTATAATCTTCATATACTCTGATCCCGCTTTCTCTAAGCATCTCTGCTATTTTTCTGCAATACTCTATTATCTTCTCCTTCGATTCTTGCTGATATATTGGCACTATTACCACTTGGTATGGTGCTATATTGGGGGGTAGGATAAGCCCTTTATCATCGCTGTGAAACGCTATCACAGATGCTATAACCCTTTCGGAAATCCCGTAGCTGGTTTGCCATGCGTAATCAATTGTCTCATCCCTTTTCTGTATCTTTACATCGAAGACCCTTGTAAATGTTTGACCTAGATTGTGTACAGTTCCAATTTGCACAGCTTTTTTATCAGGGAATATGGTATCAAAAGCGATTGTGTATAGAGCTCCTGCAAACTTGTCCCATTGGGGTCTTCTCGAAATTATATAGGGTATTCCCAATAAATCGAAAAACTTCTTATATATCTCAATGGCTTCAGCAATCTGCCTTTCGCTATCCTCAAAATCTTCGTGAACTGTGTGGGCCTCTTTAAATGTTGTGATCTCCCTTACTCTAACCATAGGCTTCGTCATCTTGGTTTCGCATCTGAAAACGCTTACAATTTGATAATATTTTTTGGGGAGCTGCCTATAGCTCTTGATCCATAGACTCTCCATATAGCTTATTGCCGTTTCGCTTGTTGGTCTCAGAGCTAATTTGACGTCAATGTCTTCTAGACCTGATTTGGTAATCCAAAACACTTCTCCCTCGAAGCCTCTGACATGCTCGCTTTCCTTTCTAAACAAAGTCTCTGGTATTAGCAAAGGCAATAGTATTTCTTCGTGACCCTTTTCATCGAGTAGACTACGAATTATTTCTATAACCCTCTTTCTAATCTGGAATCCGTAGGGTAGCCAAATACCCACACCCTTTACCGGATATCTCCCATAGTCATAGATTTCCGCCTCAGATATTATCCAGTCAAACCACTCGCTGAAACCCTCTCCATATTTCTTTGGATACTGCTTAGAGGCTACCACGAAGCGGGCACCTACCTATGCTATGATGTATGTACACTAAAACTAGGTGCTTTTAACTATTTTTCTTGCAAACACTATGAAACCTGTGTGGCCAACCATGTAGGTAGAGGGCCTTATAGCTGTTCTCGATAACTCGAATTCTCTTAGCATTATCTCAAAAGCTCTAATATCTATGAAGCCGCCGAAGTCCTCTAAAGCATTGTACAGTTTTATAAGCTGCTGTATCGACGGTATAAAGAATGCTATTGGAGCAGATGGCTTTAGAGAGGTGTGTAGAGCTTCTAGAGCTTCCCAAGGATCTGGCATGTCAATAACTGCTGCATCGAAACCGGTTTCGTCTATACCTTTTCTCACATCAGCAAGTCTCAAGGTAACGTATTTATCTAATCCCAGCTTTTCGAGATTCTCCTTAGCCACCTTCAGAAACTCTTCTCTAATGTCATAGCCATATACATGACCATCGGGTTTGACAATATGTGCTAACAAGGCAGTTGTATTGCCAGATCCAACCCCCGCTTCCAACACCTTGGCGCCAGACCCTAGACCGAGCATTAGTATTATGAAGCCCAAGTCCTTTGGGTAAATCACTTGTGTAACTCTTTTCAAACTCTTGTCGATATAGTCCAGGATAAGTGGTTTCAAGGCCCATGCTCTAATGTTTAACGAGGTTTTTATTTGCGATCCCTTCTCTTTTCCAATAATGTCATCGGCTGCTATAACGCCTTTGTCTGACGATATTTTCTCTCCTTGTTTGAGTCTTGTGAGAATTTTTCTCCTCTTGTCTATATATATCAGCGCATAATCGCCATAGTTAAATACCTCATTTTGGCTCAGAACTGGTGTCATATATCACCACTCAGTAATACCAACCATCATCATCACCACTATAGAATATAAAACTTGTTTAGGTGGTAAATAAGATTAGAATAAAATTGTGTGATAAGGGGATAAAACTATATCTCTTCTATTACTTCGACAACCTTAGACCTGACACCCTTCTTTCTAGGTGTCTCTAGGCTATAGCCGCTTCCCCACAGCTCCTTCTTTAACAGCTCTCTGATGGCCGTTCTTATAACTTCGCTTCTAGATGTGTATCTTCCCATTTTCACAAGCTCGTCGATTGCCTCGAGGTATGACTCTGGCATTTTTACTGTTACAATACGCATCTGCTCTAGCACCACCTACCTATCTAAATGATGATGATAATTTATAAGTAAGAGAGCGGTTTAGATAATGAGGGAATATTTTATATAAACTGGGGCTACATCGATGGGCACTAAAGGGGGTAAACCACTATCAACATTAGAAAAGAGGCAAAAGAGGCTTGCCAAGAAGGAAGAGGCAAAGAAGCCTGCAAAAGAAGAGAGAAAGATCGTAATACCTAGTGCAGAGACTATAGATCAAAACCTTATCTCGAAAGTGCTAGACGAAATCAACAGCAGTGGTTATGCCACGACCTTCACACTTTCACAAAAGCTTGGTGTAAAGTATAGTCTGGCAAAGAAGATACTGCGTGAGCTAGCTAAAAGAGGTAATATAAATATTGTTGTGAAGAACAGGCGAATTATCTTAGCTACCAAAAAGTAGGTTTGCGCCATGGCAAGAGCCATAGCTGGGGATGGAGTAAGTATATCAGCTATTTAAACAACCTCACATGCTTTGACTTAAACATTTTTACCATGTAACACCTTTTTTAGTTCTTTTATAATCTTGAGTCTTGTATTAGTATCAGCTCTATTCACATGCTTTGCAGTAACGCTCATGGCAACAACCTTCTCTTCTACATCAATTTTTTCAATTTCCTCACCATTTTCATCAATAACAACGGTTGGCACTGTGGCTAATACATCCTGTTTATACTCGAATATCCCACCGACCACCAGACCCATGCTACCAGATTCCACAGCTCTTACAAAAGCTACCTGCTGTTGTTTTTGAATATCCTGGTTTATGCTTGGATAAACCACTATAATGTCCATATTCAATAGAGAGAATGTGAATGATATTTCCGGGTAGAAAATGTCGTCAGCTATTAGAAATCCTATCTTAGCTTTATCCAATGCCATGTATGGAAGTTGAGGGTATCCACTGATCTTATTGCTATTATCTGCTGTGACTTGCCTAATAACCTTTTTTATATCCCCATCTTTACCTATGAATACTGCTGATCTGTACAACCTAGAGCCTCTACGCTCTATTAGTGGCCCAACAACTATGTTTACACCATAGCTCCTAGCCAGCCTAGCTATTTCATCTGTTGTTGGCCCAGGTATTGATTCACCTGATATTTTGAGCGTCTTTTTGAATTCTATCTCATATATTGGGACCCCATTAACCATTTGAGGCAGTATCACAATGTCAACATATTTTCGATGTTCAAACAGTCTCTCTATTAAGTCTTTAATCTTGGCTATGTTCCTCTTCCTACTTCCCAGTTCTATGTTTGTATGGATTGCTGCTACATCTATTCTACTTTCTAACTGCATATGCTTTTCACCTTGTCTAGTTCTGTTTCGTAAATCTTTGGAACAATCTTGCTACAAACCTCGTTGAAAAGCTCGTTTATCACTAGGGTGTAGTCTATTTCACCTTTTTCTATCTTTTCCATTTTTTCGTATAACAGTTTGGTTCTACTGGTTGAAACCATTTCTGCTATATCTGCTACAGCCCTCTCTACTGATGCTTTAATCACCTTCTCAACATCCTCTTCTTTAACATCTCTAAATAGGAAGGGGTATCTATGGACAAACTTTTGGATAAATGCTACCACATCGTGTTTGCCCTCAGGGAAGTTGTTTCCAGCAAGCAGGCTGTATATTAGTATGCCTGTTAGTGATGGTACTAAATATTGGTTTTTGCCTATGACATAAACATATCTTCTCTTCTGTATAGTATCTATGATTTTTGCGTATGTGCTTGGCCTTCCGATACCAACGTTCTTCATCCATCTTACTATATCTCCTTGTGTCGGCAACTTTACATCGCTTAGCTCGACCGATCTGACTTTGCTTGGCCTCAGTACTACATCGCCTCTTGGAAGTGGTACAATGGATATAGTAGAGTAGTATAGGAGGAACCCAGGTTCGATGATGTTAGTTGGAACCTCTATCACTGTTTCCCATATTTTATTCTCCTTGTATAGTATTTCTACAGTGTATAGCGACTTTTCCACTACTGCAGGCTTCATCTGGCTTGCAATAAATCTTCTGAATATTAGGTCATAGAGCTTATAGTGCTTGTTTGTTAGGGGTGTTGGGGTCTCTATCACCCCTTCGACTATGAGCTCTCTTAGCCTAGTAGCATCAACGGGTCTCGTGGGTCTTATCGCTTCGTGGGCTCCGCCCTCTCCCCAGCTTCTTGGTGCAAATACCTCACCAATTTTGTCGCCAAATTGTGTGCTCAGATATTCTTTGGCAACTCCTATACCTGTTGTAGAAACCCTTGTGCTATCGGTTCTGTGGTATGTTATGAAGCCCAGCTCGAAAAGGTTTTGGGCTATCTGCATAGCTTCAACAGAATTCATTCGTAGAATTCTTTGGGCTTCAGCCAACATCTCATCTGTTGTAAATGGCGGAGGTGGGTATATTATATCCTGGTGTGAGTGCTTATAGTGAAAAACAACAGTAATGTCTGATGCTCTTATGGTTTGATCTATATTCAGCTTTTTGAAGGCTTCCAACGGCACCTCGAACTGTAGATTAGAAACGCTTATAATTTTGCTACGTCTAAGAGTGTTCAATCTGTTTATTGCTGTTTCTATTATCCTTCCAAGCACGGGTGTCTGGACTCTTCCGGCGCTATACCTCTTGTCTAATGCCATAGCCTTGCTTATAGAGCTATAGAGCTTTGTGACGTATTCTGATAGGGAGAAGCCTAGCCATCTATCCTCAATTCTCCTAGCTATCTGGGCCTCGACAAGAGCTAGGTTTATCCCCCTCAAATTTTCGAGTGCTTGTAGAATAGCTCTTCTCGTCACCTCATGGAACTCAGCCCTCTTAATGGTTTTTGCATATGGCGCTAATGCTACTGCAACGTCATATGCTATTTTCTCGCCCTCAGAATCGGGGTCTGTAGCTATAATGACCTCGTCAACCTCTAAAGCAATCCTCTGAAGAGCCTCTACAACATCTTTAGATGATTTGAATTCAGAAGACCCGCAAACAGGGCATTTATCCCCTTTAACAAACTGGGTTCCACACGCCAAACACCTTTTTATGTAGTCGTATCTAGGGACAAAGAACTTTGCTCCTCCCTGCACCCTTTTCTCAACACCATATACAGAATCCTGTGATAGCTCTTCTTCAACAAGTTCGAAGATGTGCCCCCCAGATGCTGTTATAAGGAGATGCAACCTGCCAACATCAACCTCATAAACTCTGATAGTGCCATAGTCTCTGGCTGTCGGTTTACCGAAGAATGATGCAATGGTTCTAGCCTTGTTTGGCGATTCGACTATGAATAGCGCTGTTTTTGTCAGCTCCTCTACTTTTGTTAGCAGGTTGCTGGGCATACTCCCGCTTTTTATCATTTTAACTATTCTTCTATCTTCATCAATTCTCTGTATCTCCTTTTCGAGATCTACCTCACTGATTGGGTAGAACTTGAAGTCGTCTATGTAGAATCTAAGCCTTTTCTCCAATCCATTAACCAGTCTAAGATCGTCGGATATCACTATAGATAACCCTCTTGTTATACCACCTATGTACAGCCTTGATGTTCTTCCACTGGCTTGGATATATGTTGGAGCGTCTGGTAATAGCATGTAGAGTTGCGCCCCCTCTTCATATATCACAATCGAGGGGTTGTTCTTCAGCCTTTCAATTATCTCACGTTGTTTTAGTAGCGATGACACATAATCGTGTGTTTCGAGCAACGTTCTTACAAGCTCGCTTCTCTTCTCTTCGTGCACACCCTTCTCAATGGACTCAATAACCTCTTTAAGAATGGTTGGAGACACCCTTCTTACAATTCTTCTCAGCACTGTTATCTTGTTCATTACATTGTTCCTCTCCCTCTCATCGACAACCTCAAGCAGAACAGATAATACCCTCAGCAATGTTGTGGGATTGTACTCGATTCTGGACAGAGAGATTTTGTGTCTTGGAACACCGAAGAATATGGCGTATCTTATAACCTCTGGCAAGTCAATGCCTCTAACAAGAAGGCCGTAGTATGTTGCTACACCTACAACAACATCTAGATTGCCTTCAATGAACTCCTTTAGGCTCTTGCTCTTCTTGCTGACAACAACATCGGCTTTTACTCCCCTGTTAACCAGTTCCTGGGCTAGTCTCTGGGCCTCTTCAATGCCTTTGTCTAGGGGTACAAAAACTAGTCCTCCGGGGCCAAGCCTCTTAATCGTGTTTGCCAATACCTCGACTGCCTGTTCATAGCTGCTTACACTGACATAAACATCGGCGATATTTCTGTATAGCTCGACGCTAGAACCTATGGTGAAGCCTAGAAGCTCTTTGAACAGTCTTATCCTCCTTCCTCTAGCTCTTCCAGTAGCCGAGCTTACTACCAGGATGCCTACCTGCCTTCTCTTAGACGCTATATGTGCTTGGTATTTCTTCACTAGCTCGTCTACTGGCACACCATCTTCTCTGCATTCTTCAGCCTTTTCCTTTTGCGATAGACAGCGCATCTGCCTTATTCTCAAGGTTGATAACTTGTACCCTATCTGCATATCCTCTTGGGAAAAGCCTAGAAGCATCAAAACATATTCTACGGCTTTGCTACCCTTCATAATGGCATCCACATCGTCAACGAATATGAAATTGAATGCAAAGCCTTTATCAACTAGAGGCTTGAAGACCCTATCGAAATTTCTCTGCAGATAGTTAGACGTTGTTATGAGTATATCGAAGTTACCATCCTTTATAATCTCCTCCAGCTCTGCTTTTCTCTTTGGAGAAACCTTTGAGTGCATAGCTGCAATTGCAACAACAATACCCAGATTGTTTGCCAGTTCCTGAAGCCTCTTATAATAGTGTTCAACTAGAATAGATGTTGGGACAATGATATAAGCCTTCCTATTGTGTTTATATGCGAGAAATAGAGCCATAACCAAGCCAAATGTTGTTTTCCCCACACCAGTAGGGGCAATCATCGCAAAACTGCTTTTCTGGGCAATTCTAAAAGCCCAGCTTACCTGGAGATTCCAAGGATTGTTGCCAACAGCCTTTCTGAAAAAATCTATGAAGCTATTTACAAACTCCTCCATCTCTACAAGCTCCAACACCTTTTTAGAAGGGGAATGCAGATATTTAAGCAACTCCTTGAATGAGGTCACCTTAACAATGCTACTAGTATTCATGCACTTCTCACATGCATTTCTATTCAAAATCCTGACATCGTCTATGGGACCAGAACAGTTGATACATAAACTCATATACCTTGTATGTGGCAGAAAATGGGTTTGCGAGAAGCCCTGCCCATACTCGATACGAACATTGCCAATAAAACTCATTCAACCACCTTACATAATCGGAATCCGCTCACCAAGTTATTAATTTTTAATAACCAGATCTGCCATTGACGATCTCAGCGAAGAGAAGTCTCATCATATTTCAGGAGACCGTCGTATCATCACAAAAACATATATGCTTACCCATTTCACTATGTATATCACGGGGAATAAAAGACTTATAAGATATGATGACCCCAGCGAACCTGAGACAATGATGACACCTGTCTCACCTGAACACCAACACATGCTCAGCTATCTCCATATGGATATAGCAAACACATACTCAACCCACATGCACAGAAATAAAAACAAGTTTATTAAGTATTACCTAAGAACAATACAGCTCACCACCCCAGAGTTGGAGACGTCATTAGGTTGCATCCTTTGGAAAAGAGGTTATGGTATATGATTCAATATATTTAGCATTAATAAGAGGGTTAGTGGAGTTTTCATAACATAAAGGAACTTCTCAATAAGATAAAAATTTTGATTCATCGCCAGTAAATCTTTATAGTTGATTCACCCGGTTTATCAGCAATGCCAATATCTCTTTAGATGGGTTTTATGTTCTTACAATTTCTCTATGATTGTTAAAGTGTTGTTATTATAGTATTTGTATCCTCTCCCACACCTTCCAGAAACTTTATGAGTGCAACATCTAATGTTAGAAACTGTAGTTTATTTTCATGGGCTATAGCATATAGTAGCAGATCTACTAGATCGTTGAATCCCTTCTTTCTAAGCTCAAGCGTTTTGACTATTGATGTGCTTGTTAGGGGCACTTTAATGAAGTTTCTTTCGATGCTCATCAGCCCCTTCATAACAATGTCTGGCTCGTAGCGGTTTTACTTAGTTTCCATGCTATTTCTAGGAGATTCAGCTCTGTGTGGTAGACTTCAACCTTACCTTTTCTAACATAGTCCACAGACTCTCCAACAGTTTTCAACATCCTTAACACTAATCCCAACTATGGGTAGTAGAAAGGATGTGTCAAGAAGTATTCTTATCTCCAAGCCTCCTCTGCTCCTCCTCACTAATACTCTCAATCTCTTCAATTGTTGTCTCAGCGAATTTGGATCCTTTCAATGCAAGCCAGAATGGATCTGGTATTGGGGTTGCAACAAGCTTGTTACCCCCAACCCTAAGCTCCAGATAAGCCTCCTCGCCAATCCCAAGATTCTCAGCAATATCCTTAGGTATGTAAATAGTATTCTTCTTACTAACCCTAACAACCCTACCCATAAACACCTAGCCTACTACAATAAACCTAGACTAATAAAACCTTGCTGAGATGGAAACATTAAGTCGAGTACCCATAGACAATAAAATACATGTTAGGGTTGCTTACTAACACATATTTGTAGCACCATTCCACTTAGCTCTTTTTGTATATTTTTGTATAGAAGCTCTAGTATAATTTAGATTGGATCTTCTCCTTAGTTTCTCAACAGACCTCAGTAGCTTATAAAATTTTAAATTTATAAGTTTGACAAAAAGTTGTTTTACTTTGGTATTATGCATCTTATTCGGTGATGCTATGGATTTTATTAATGTTGTTATAGAGATGATATTGCTTATCTATATTATAGCTTTAATTCTATATGTGGTTAGGCTTGTCAAAGGGTTCACAATATTTGATAAAGTCATAGCTGTTGATGCAGCAAGCTACGATTTGATAGTATTTATGTCGTTGATAGCTTTATACACAGGGAACTACTATATGGCGACACCCATGATTTTGCTAGCTCTATGGGCATTTGCACTGGATTTGTATATATCTAAACTTGTTGAATATGGTGATGTTGGGGGCTGACATGTCTTTCTACTGGGTAGAAAAAATTATTGAGATACTGGGTCTTATATTCATATCCGCTGGGGCATTCTTTGAATTTGTAGCTGCCATAGGCTTTTTTAGAATGCCAAACTTCTATACAAGGGTACATGCTCTTACAATTGGGGCTGTGGGGGGAACAGTTCTACCTTTAATCGGTGTAGCACTACTGGCAATATCTAAAGTAGGGGCAGATCCATCGAGACTATACCTAGCAACACTATGTATTATATCGGCTATTATAATTCTTATAGTAGCACCTACAGGAAGTCATGCTTTGGTAAGATCTGCCTATATTCATAGCAAACAACGTAGAGAAGAGTATAGGGAGTCTGTGGTGGGATCATGATTATTCTATTTACATTGATTTTGATTGCCTCTTTGCTGTCAACTGTTATGGCATATCTTGCTGTAATTGAGAAGAGAATTCTTTACTCAGTCATATATTTATCGTTTTTAAGTGTCTGCTACTCGCTAATCTACTTTGCATTAATGGCTCCAGATGTTGTATTGACGTATATACCCATAGCAACTATTCTCCAGCCATTCATTATACTTAGTGTTATAGCTAAAACAAGTAGAAAGAGGTTTTCAAATCATGGTCACGACAAACACTAGAAAAGTTATGCTAATATTCATGCCTTTGGGGGTCATAATAACATCGCTCATTACCGTTGTAATTGCTGGGGGCATTGGTTTTCCCCCACATAGAGATCTTAGAGATCTCGGAAAAGCATTTATAGCTAACAGCTACAACATCTGGAACAAAACGCTAACCTCATACTCTCTCAATGTTGTTTCAGCTATTATATGGGATTATAGAGGAGTTGATACACTACTTGAAACAGCTGTTCTATTTGCTGCTGTCACGGGTTTGGCAGCGATTTTCAGAAATGTTAAAGAGATGTTTCTGGGTGAGTATAGGGGGCTTAGCACCATAGTTAAAATATCAGCTAAGCTAATCGTAATATTGACTGCCATAGCCTCTATATCAATTGTGGTTTGTGGACACCTAACCCCTGGAGGAGGATTCCAGGGCGGTTCAACACTAGCAGCAATAACAACACTCATAATCGTTGCTTATTCCATTGAGGCTATGTATAGAAAGAAAATCACCTTGGGTAAAATCTTAAAGCTTAGGTATAGCGCTTTTGCAATTCTCTTACTAGTGGCGATAACACCTGTTGCATATGGTCTATTCAGTCAAGTTAAGACATACTATCTCCAAAACTCTGTCAAAGAAGATTCGTGGTTTTCAATGCCTACAAGCTTTTTTGGAACGCCTTTAGGCGGCTCAATATTTTTCTTCAACTTGGTGGAGTACATAGTTGTGGCATCTTCAATCGCCTTTATAGTTATGTTGTTATCGATGAGGCTAAGAGAGCTTGGGCTAGAAGACTAGGGGTAGGCTATGGAGCTAGCCACACTAATCTTTACAACAACTACATTTGCACTTTTAGCCAATTTAATTATAGCTGTTTATGGAATTTTCATGGATAAATCGCTTTTGAAGAAGGTGATAGCTCTTGCAATATTTTCTGACACTCTAGCCGTTTTCGCTATACTGATAGGATTTAGAGTTCCACAAACGCCAGGCTTTCCAAAACCCCCGATATATCCATCAGCTCCTGAAACAGTAGAAGAGATAAATAAATTCATTCTACAGAGTGTTGATCCCGTTCCACAAGCATTTGTCATAACAGCTATTGTGATTAACCTAGCTATTTTTTCACTTCTAACAGGTTTTGTGATTCAGCATTATAAACACTTTGGGTCTATGAATATTAGCCTAGTTGAAAAAGAGGAGATTGTAGATGAAGTTTACTAGAATTGTGATAATATTCGTTCTATTCTTCTTGTTCTACATAGGCTTTTCGGGACTTGTAAACGAGTTGACAGTGTTTACGGGTCTAGTCACGGCTACAGTATCTGTGCTTTTCATAGAGATTCTAAATCTGATCAAATTTGACTTAGGTTCGAACATCTTGAAACGTTTTGTATATGCCCTCAAATACTTAAAGACATTTGTTGTAGCTGAGGTTGTTGAGCATTTGAAGGTAACTAAAATCATTCTTAGCAGAAAACTTGCTATAAATCCTGCTATTGTTGAAATTCCCACATCTCTAAAATCCGATTTAGCTATAACCATTGCAGCCCTTACAATAACTAATACGCCTGGGACTATAGCTGTCGACTTCGATAAAGATAATAATGTTTTGTATGTTCACTGGTTAAACCAAGAGGCCTTTGAAATAAATAAGATCAAAAGCTTGGTTTTGGGTGATTTAGAGGAGACTATAAAGAATATGATTGAATGATGGACCATGATTTCAGCTAGTATTGTAATTAACTACCTCTTAGCCTCTGTGTCAGCAGCTCTCCTAGGCATTTCAAGATACGGCAAGAAATTTCTCGATTCTGTAGCTGTTTCTATGGCTATACTAGGCTTGGCAATGTCTATTGCTCTAATGTTGAATTCATATAGAAATAGTGTAGAGGTGTATACATTTGGGGGCTTTAGACCCCCTTTGGGTATTGTCTACTATGCTGATTTCATTAACTCTATACTATCACTCCTATCATCTTTTGCAACAATTATCAGCATTGTTGTAGCATATATAACCATGGACTACAATACCAGAAAATATTTTTATCCACTAGCATTTTTATTGGCTACAGGAGCGCAGGGGTTCATATTCTCTGGAGATCTATTTCACTTGTATGTTTCTACAGAGCTTGTAGCTATCTCCTCTTATGCTCTAACAGGTCTCTATAGCAATAAGAGAAACTGTGTTAGAGCTGCGATAATCTATGGAATTACTGGAACAGCGATTACGAATTTCCTTCTCTTAGCAGTAGTGCTTATCTATGGTTCTTATGGAACTGTCAATATGGCTGACATAGCGTTAAAGTCTATGAATCCAGAAGCTACAACACCGTTTTCGGGTAGGGTCTTCGGCGATATACTCCATTCGTCTACGGTAGCCCTAGCTATAATGACATGGGTTTTCCTATTCAAATCAGGTATAATGCCTAACCATTTCTGGCTTCCACGAGTGTATAGAGCAGCTCCTATAGCAAGCATAATTCTTTTTTCATCTTCGGCTGACATCTTAGGTGTCTACGGCATTCTAAGGTTATATCACATAGCATTTAGTTGCAGAAGTGTGATAGCTACATTCAGACAGACAATGTTGTCTATGCTAACACCGCTTTCTCTAACGTCAGCTCTCTTCTCATCTCTTTTAACAGCAAGGCAAACCACATTTAGGGGAATTGTAGCTTACAGCACCATAGCTCAGCTAAGCCTTGCTCTATCTGGGACAGTCCTAGGCGTGCCAGAACTTGTTGCTGGGGGAATCCTCCACATGGTCGCAAATGCATTGGGAGATACATCTGTGCTTCTCGGTTATGCAGTTCATGCAAAGGCATGTGGTAAAAAATTGCATATTTTATCAAAAGTTTTGGTGGCTACAGGTTTGCTCAATCTATTTGGCGTCATCCCAGTAGTACCAGGCTTTTGGAGCAAGGCACTAATGGTTTGGGGGTTCGTTGAAGAAGGGGTTCTTGCTGGGGCAGTAATAGTGCTTATATCAACTGGTTTATGTGCTATAGGATACCTCAAATTGATACTAAGATTTTTCCATATGGAAGATGTGAAAAGCGATTTAGGGATGGTAGCTAAATGCACAACGAAGATGCAATGGACTCTAGCCACAGTAGCAAGTCTTCTGATAGCTGTTGTCATAGGCGTTGGCTTAGCGTTGATCTCTGTCCCCAAATTGATCAACATATTTCTAGACCTTACATCAAATAGTATTGATGTGTTGACCTACATATCAAATGTTTTACCCTAAGAGACATCAATGAGGTATCTAAAATGCTTGTAGAGCAAACATATCTTAGCATAGCTGTGACCAGCATACTTATTCTGCTAGGCAATATAGTGATGCTCAAAAAACCGTTTGTGGGATGCATTCTTAGAGCAGCAGGATTCGCTCTTGCAACAATTCTCATTCAAGGGCCTAACATCTTTGCAGAAACATTGATTGTGGCATCGTCTGTAACTGGCATTACACTCTCTTTCTATACCTACTCATATTCTAGAAACAAGTATGGAGACCTTGCACTTACACCTCTTACAGACGTGTTATTGCTGTCTATGATAATTCTGTTCCAGGCGAAAACACTCATAGAGTTTATCGGCTTTTGGCTACTAACAGAGCTTATCGCTTTCTTTCTCATAGCCTATGAATATATCGTGAAGGGGGATGCACAATCGATAAGAGCTGCTATAAAGTATTTAATAGTCTCAATGATACCTACAGACCTATCTCTCTTCATAATGCTGGGCTTGGCTGGATTTGAAGAGGCTTTGACAAGACCTTTAATGGAATTTAATTTAGGTCTTCAAAATCCAGCAATACTATCGACAGTTATATTGGGGTTCTTCTCTAAAGCTGCTGTAATACCTCTACACTTTTGGCTTCCAGATGCTCACAGCATTGCACCTTCCCCGGCATCGGCTCTTCTATCTGGACTTATGGTGAAGATGGGTGTATATGGACTTTACCTGCTATCGCTTCAACAACTTGATAAATTATTGGCGTCTCTAACAATGGTTTTGCTAGGGGGTTTAACAGCCATATACGGGGCAATTCAAGTACTTGTTCAAGAGGATATCAAGAGGTTTCTCGCTTATAGCACAATATCTGAAACAGGCCTTATATCCTTACTCATAGGCCTTTACATTTTTTCTGGAGACAATATATTTCTAGTTTCATCAATTGCATATAGCGTTGCCCATGCTTTATACAAGACACTTATGTTTATGGATGCTGGATATATTGAGGTGGTTGCACATACCCGTAGCATAAGAGGTCTTGGATTTATTCATAGGCTAAGCCCTCTTCAAACAACATCTATTTTGATGAACATAGCCTCTTATCTAGGTATGCCACCCTCTACAGGGTTTCTAGCAAAGTTAACTATTTTCACAGCTATTACAAAACACATTACCCACTCCCATATATACATTATAGTGCTGCTAATAACTGTTGTCAAGGTCATGATATCCGTTATTTACAATGGTGTTTATCTCAAAACACATTTCGGTAAAGAACCTCTTAGCAACATTGCCAACACATATCAGTCTGGAGATGACCTTATGTTGAATATGTCCTGTCTAGTTAGTTCTGTATACACATACATAATTACAATACCTCTACTCTATTTGCTAATCTATGAAGGAGGTTTTGCAGAGGTGAAATACCTTAGAACTCTTCTTCCATTTGCAGTAGTATTAACAATTATATCCCTACTCCTATATCTCCTCATATATAAAACCATAAAACGCGAAAGAGATGATGCAAAAAGCTTCTACACCCCAAACTTTAGCTATGCTAATAGATTTTTAGGGCTATACGCAATACTTGTTTTCTCTATAACTCTCGTTTTAGGTATAACAAACAAAGATCTTATGTTGTTGGAAGCAGGATTCAAAACTGTTCTCACAATAGGTTACTTGAGCATCGTTAATGATATACTAGCAAAGCTATATTCCAAAGCCACTGGCATGACAGTTTTCATAACCATTCTTACACTAGTTTATTACATATTACTTTGTATTTGCGACCCATGGACCGCTATAATATTTTCTGCAGTATACACTACATCTATGGCTATACTAATTAAGTTAGCCAAGTTGGAGATTCCGTACATCTCTACTTTCTATAGGTTACCGGCAATACTTAGAGGTGTCAAGCTAATCGATAAAATGTTTAAAGCATTTATGAAGCTGTTTTCACAAATAAAGAAGCGGTTTTTAATTGAATTCAAGGTTTACAGCAAATTAACAAAGATCATGCATCTACAAACCATTCCCTATCTCATAACCTACACAGCTGTGATTCTTGAGACAGAGCTGGAGAACATACTAGGTAAAATATCAAGTATCTTATCTAGGCTTGAGTATATTGTTGAACATTCGCTACTAGCAATATTGGTAGCGGCCAGCACGATTGTATTGATAGCACTTATCTTCAATATTTTGCTTATGCTATAAAAATATCATAATACGAACCTTTAGAGGCTTGAGTGAGCTAAGTATCTAAGGGGACTAGACATTAAAAAGCATGATATTGACCTTCCCTGCTCTAAAGAACGAGGCTTTTTGGTTGTAAAAATCAGCTTTAACAGCAATGTTAATTAGCTTTTTGCCGTGGTCGAGGAGCAGAGTTATTATTATTGATGTATCTAACACATATCTCGTCTTCTATCCCTATCCTCTCTCACAAGCCTAGCTATAACACCGGGGTCTACCCTCCCAGCCAAGCTACTCCTAAGTCTCTCCTCCAGCTCTCTTAAAATCCCAATATAAATTGTCATACTAGACAATGTTGACTTCCGTAATACAAATATGTAATACAAGCTTATAAACCCTATGAAAAGGCTCAATGAATTATATTTTTGCCATTTTTGCTTAGTATTAAGGTGCAATGTTTTTGTTGCTTAACCATAAACAAATAGACTTCTATCAAGCATTATTGTTGAACTAATCTCTGCGACTCATAGGTCTATTCTGAGTGCATTACTAACCACCTTAACATTTATCAACAGAGGATTCCTATAAATGGATTAAGGGAAGAAGAATTGTGTTTGTGTTTATTTATGAAAATTATTTAGCTTGAAATTTTTTAAAGATAAATTAGATAAATGTTTAGTGATGTCAAGGTAGACACTTTATCTTGGTTATATTGCCTACCTCAATCTTATCGAGTTTCAGGGTATATTTGCCCCCACCTGTTCTCTTGGTTTTGCGTCCTCGCAGCATAAATGAAGAGTGGGGATAAGGGCTCTAAGTCGTTTGCAAATCGATGGTGAAAAGCTTATGTGAGTAGCTTCTCGATTAGGGCATAGTATATCTTAGCCATTTTCTCAAATTCGCTTATGGGCAGGTATTCATCTGCTGCATGAGCAACGCCAATCGCTCCCGGCCCGTAAGCGACTACTGGTATGTTTGCATCTGTGTAGAACCTCATATCCAGTCCTCCTAGACACACTGTTAACCTTGGCTTTTTACCCAGAACCTTCTCCCCTGTTTCTTGCACCGTCTTGACGAAGCTGGAGTTGGGATCTGTTATTGCTGGAGGTTGCTTGTTGACTATCTTAACCTCTACCCTAACATCTCTGAGATCCATCGACGCCTTTTTGATGAAATCGATCATCTCTTTTTCGACGTCCTCTAACCTCTCCTCGGGGACAACCCTTCTATCTATTGAGAAGGCAGAATATCCTGGAACAACATTGATCTTTGTACTACCTTTAACCTCTCCCCCAATCGTTACTGTGGGTCTGACCCCTCTCAGGTCATTGTATTCGTATACACTTTTCCTCGATTTTAGATACTCTTCATATTCAGTCATAAACCTATGCGCTATTTTAACCATGTATTCAAACGCGTTGACACCCAACCACGGAGTTGCTCCATGAGCCTGCCTCCCATATACCTCTACCAATGCCCAGACAGCTCCTTTATGCCCTATCCATATTGATTCGCTACCACTAGGCTCGCCTATAACCACATAATCTGGTCTAACACCAACTTTTCTCACCAAAAACCCGGTTCCTGACTCACCTCCTATTTCTTCATCCGGAACTAGAGCAACTTCAATACCACCCCCTAGCTTCTTACCCGAGTCAATAACGGATTTCAGTGCGACAAGAAACGATGCTATACCTCCTTTCATGTCTGTTGAGCCCCTCCCATACAGCTTCCCATTCTCAACAACTGGGTCAAACGGCTTCCTAGTCCAGCCACTCCCAGCAGGCACCACATCATAGTGCCCGTTAAAGTGAAGAACAGGCTTGCCCTCACCATATTTAGCATACACTATGTAGCGTGGATATGCTGCGTAATCTGGATAGTACTCTCTAACATATTCAGCTGGAACCTCGATAATTCTTACCTCAACACCCAAAGACTCTAGCACCTCTCTAGCATACTTGACAAAATCCCAATAGTGCTCACCCGGAGGATTGGTAGTTGGGATAGCTACCATGTCTTTAAGTATCTTTAGACCCCACCCAACATTTCTAGCCACATAATCCACAGACATAAAACACCATTTCCTCTACTTTGCACATCGACTTAGAGACTATTAAAAGTTATCGACAGGCTGAGCATCAACACCATACAGAATCATTGGCTTGCCAAGAATAGGAATCATGTGTTTAGGTCTAGAAAATGTGAATGGCCTAAGCCTAGAGCCCTCGCCAGCAGCCAGAACAAGACCCTTCATAAAAGCACCCGATCTATGTCCTAGTATTCAAGTATCAAAAACGCTACAATATTTTAAATTTAATAAAATATTGTAAAGAGAAGTCGATTCAGCTAAGCAATACACAACACCTCTTAATAATTACCTTTATTCTTCTCTCCACGATTTTCATGTAGATCATCCTTGGCAATAAGAGATAAGTTGGCACCTCGTCTGAGCTCATGCGTATCACTGAATTTTCCGCAACTTCACTTCGGCAAAAACAGCTGGTGTGTAGAAGCTATTTAGAAAACGTAGTTTGATGAAGTTACTGCATCTTAGGTTTGTGATCATAGCTAGAACTATTTCATTTCTCACGCTGAAACACCATTGGAAGCTAGGTAATCCTCCATGTAGCACCTCTGTAGTGCCCACTGTGGCAACTGGTATGAGGAATTATCTGGCGTTCGCAATTCTGGAACATTGATCCTGGGAAGTTATCGTCTTAATTAAACAAAGTTGTCATCTACAAAAAGATTCTTCCAATACACTTCTTAACGACATCTGTTCTGTAGAGAAAGAATGGTACAGCATAATTATTTAATAACACAACATACCTTGGATCCACACCTCTAGCTCTAAATCCGATATCATTACTCCCAGTAAAGCCTAGATTTCTCTCAAGTATAATATTATCTTTCTCCTCAAACTGCTTACCTTCTTAGGACGATTTCTTATGATCTCGAAACTCCCATTAGCAGACTCCTTATCAACGAATATCAACTCGTATCTATCACCTATAGATAATCCAAGCCAGCTACAACATCAAAAGACCTCAAAACAATATCAATTATCCTGCTTAAGTTATAATTAAGCTAAATAATGGAGATTCTGCACATCATACTGTCCTATCAGAGCCTGGCCACTATGTAGCCTTGTTTTGCTATTGATATGCTAGTACTTCTCATGGGTTTCATCTCTATGTTATAGCCAGCATTTCTCAGTACCTTGGCTATGGGCTCAGCTCCATTGTGATACTCAATGACTATTTGTTTAAAGACTCTCAAGGTGTTAATATCCACGGATTCTAGCACTTGGTATTCACATCCTTCGCAATCCATCTTAAGCACCCCATCCACTATGCCGTAGTTCTCAACAAGGTATTTGAGGCTCACAGTTTTTATCAGCTTGCCCTGCAGCGCCGGCCTGAAGAGAGTGTATCCTAGGACTCCCTCAGATGCATAGGCATAGCCGTCGCCAGTAGCTAAGGCAGCGTTTAAAAGCTCGACTCTATCCTCAAACCCATTAACTTTAACATTAATGCGGGCCAAGCTAAAAAGCTTGGGGTAGGGCTCCAACGCAATAACCTTGCCTGCGCCCTTCAATGAGAATAGTATTGCTGTATCCCCTACACCAGCCCCAACATCCACAACCACTCTACCCCTCACATCAAGATCATCGTATGCCCCTCCAAAAAAGTTCTCGAAGAGAATGTCGTATAGAAATGGAAACGAGTTGAAGAGCCTGACGCTTCTCCCCATGTAGTTGAACTCTACAAAACAAGGCGGAACAGCTCTAACAGGTACGCCTGCCAATTTAAATCTGATGTCATTGCAGAACTTGATGTCTTTAACATTCCCACTCCGATATCCATCAACTATAAATCTATAGAGCTCCGGACAAAGCATATACACCATGTCGCCATGCCTAACTGCAACGTAGCCATCGGCTAGTCCATATTTAATCAGCAAGTATCTTAGGGTTGCGCTCAGCCAATTTTCAAATAAATGTCTCGCAGAAATCGCTAGGTTGACAGGCCTTACAATTTTATATAGTTTTCTAGATATCAAAGCTACCCCTCTCCCAGCATATCTAATTTTAGATTTATTTCTCTCTAAAATATGCTTTACCGAGATAATCCTAGTTGGTTAAGTAGCGTGTGCATTAGTCCCAGACCAAAGGGTTTTACAAACTCATAGCGAAATTTATATGATTGTATATTGTAGAGGGGTTTCGCTAGCACTAACAACAAACCTAGGAAACTATTGTATCAATATTTTCGTCTGACCCCTCCCCCGCTCTAAAGAATGGGGCTTCCAGTTATAAAAAGGTTTTCGAAAAACAATATTATCTCTTCTGCACGTCTCAACAGTGTTAAATGTGTTTGTTAAAGGCATGGTTTATAACACTGTTTTGCAGGAGTTGGCTCTTTAAGGAAGAACTTCTATCCCCCTCTCTGTGGCCCTTTTCTTAAGTTTTTTATCAAATGTTGCTAAAGCTAAGCTGTAGTAAATGGCTGTTGAGAGAATTATGTAGTCGTTTATCTCCTTAACGTTCTCCTTATCCTCTTCAAGCATCTTAAGTGCTTCAATCAATACCTTCTCAGGTTCTAGTATGTATCTTGTTCTAGGATCCTCTAGATATTCCCTCACCTTCAAGAGGGTGAAGTTAATGGGGGTTTGAATAAGCCTGAGCATAACCCATATGAATTCGTGAACCACGATAGAGGGAATGTATATCTCTTTAGCTCTATCAATTATTTCTGTGGCCTCACCATGATGTTCACTGTCTTCAACTGTATCGTAGACTAAAACATTTGTATCAAGAAGTAGCTTCAAACATAATCTCCTCAATAGCTTCCTCTATCTCTTCAACGCTAATCCTCCTACCAGCCCTTATCGTTAGCCTCTTCCTCTTCAATGGAGTTATTTTAATGACATTCTCCTTTTCGTCGTAAACAATTTTAACGAGGTCTCCCTCCCTAATCTCTACTTTTTCTCTAATACTAGCAGGAATTGTCACCTGGTAGTTGCGTGTAACCTTAACTATTTCCTCCAAGGGTAATCCCTAGTAAAAATAGTTGTCTACTAGTATATAAGCATTTCTAGTAGAAAAGAAACCTAAGCACCTTTCAATCTATTCATGTTTCTCCCCACCACCATCTTTCACAGAGAAGTTACAGTAGTAAAACTTGTGAGGAACTAGGTCTAGAGATAGACCTTGTGAAAGGCGGGCTGAGACCCATGAAACCCAGAGTACATCGAATGCTTTTTGCAAACTTCTACCATTCATATACTTGCGACAGTTCCTCAAACACTCCTCAGCAATGCACATCTTATGCTTGATCTCTTTCAAAAGCTCTTCACCAAGCCCATACATTGTCTACGCCTTATGAATATGGGGTGCTATCTCTTTGACGGGCCCCTGCCCTCAATCTCTATCTATATGACCCAGTATATGATGCTGCTTAGTGAAATGGATATCTTGTTTAAGAATTCTAAAGATTTATATAGAATGTTTCGGTATGTTCTATACTGGTGGTAGGTACTGAATAAAGTAAAAACAAGTATATATGTTGATAAAGATCTTTGGGAAGAATTCAAAAAACTGGCTCAGAGAAAAGGTGTTGAGCCAAGTAAGTTACTAGAGGAGTTAATACGTGAGGAATTATTTGAGAAAATGTTAGACGAGTTTATGCAGGAACTCGGTATTGGAAATGACTATGAAATCGATTTTGAGCCAGTTAAACCACGTAAAGACTTGGTAAGTGATCTTGTTAGGTCTATGCGTGATGAAAGAAGAGATAGTTTACCTAGATAGTAGTGCTATTATTAAGAGGTATATCGAGGAGCCTGGTAGTTTGGAGATAAGAAGTCTCTATAAGAAGGCCTATGCAGGGGAGATAGTAGTATCTTATAGTCTGTGGAATGTGGGAGAAGTATTGGTAGCTTTTGATCGTGCTAGAAGGCTTGAGAGAATCACTGAAGATGATTATCGTACTGTTAAGAGAAGGTTTCTAAACGAGATTAAACGTATGTTGAAATTGGGAGTAATGGTCTTAGTCCCTATAACCCTTAGAGTTTTACGCGAAAGCTGGAAGCTCTTAGAGAAATACCACATATACGTCGCAGATGCTTTACAAATAGCATCAGCTAGAAACATTGATGCAGAACTCTTCTTAACAGGTGATAAGAGGTTATACGAAATAGCATTAAGAGAAAATATCAAGAGCAAGTACATAGGCTAGATTTAACGAATATTATTAGAATAGAGACACTCGAAGACCTATTAATGTAGAGCCATAGAAAAAGATTAAGAACCAATCTCAACTTTGCTTAGATCCTTATGTTTATCTTCTCAATTCTCTACATAGCTGTCCCCAAAGCCTCTTTTGGCATGGACTTTCCCGTTATTGGAGCACCTTTGATGTGTTTTAAATCGATATACTCTATCTTCAAGTCCTCGACCAATACTCTATAGCAAATGAATGTCTATATTCTCTTATGTCCTATGCCCATAGAAAACCCTTTACTGAATTCGACTACAGATGGCGATAGATTTAAAGAGCTAAAATTCAACTCTAAGTTTCACCTAGTCACTAATCTTTCTGCGACTCAGAATAGGTGCGGGCGATGAAGATCGTATATCGGATTGTATATCGGGAAGACGATGCGTTTATGCGTAAACCCGATTCTTGTACACAATATAAGACGATTCTTCGAATTTCTGCAATTTCTACATCTTATTGTATTTACGGCAAAATCTAAATTGATTTAGCCATTATGTAATAGTGTTTTATTTTTGCGATCCCTGGGACTTGTGTGTAGTAGAAGAGGTGGGAGGTCCATGGAATTACAACAAATCTAAATCCTAGTTGCTTTAACTCGTAGAGAGACTTGAATAGCAAAACCGTTCCAATACCTAACCTCCTCTTGTTCGGATCTACACCTACAGGACCAAATTCGTTTCTGCCCATTCGGCGATAAACAGCAAAGCCTGCTAGCTCATTATTTTGCTCTGCTAACCATATCGATGGAGGCTTGCATCTAAATGCATACAAGGCTTCTAAACGCCAAATAGGACTGAATTTCTCTCCAACCCATTTCCCAACTTTCTCAGCTTCATCTTCTCTAGCCTTTCTAATCAAAAAACCTTGTGACGTCAGATCATTCTCGATTTTCAGAACTCTTCTTGGGTAATAGAAACGCTCTAAATCAACCTCATAACTCACAGTCTCCTCTTTCTTGACATACCCAAAATACTCGAAAAGCTCTACATAGTCTTCTTATAATATGTTTATACCTGGCATGAAATAGTATGGAGCATATGCATAGAGAACAACACTCTTCTTATCTCGTGCCTTAGCCACATTCTCAAACTCTTTGAGTAGAGTAGATAGAACATCTCTCCGCAAATCCGCTGGGAGATGAGGGTCTACAACAACATCCTTCTCAAACAACACATCCCTAAATTTCTCAATGGCTTCTCTAGGCTCTTTAACAACCTCAACACCTGCAAGAAAACCTAGAACCCTGTCTCCATCACCAACAGCAAAATATGTTATATCCTCATCAAAATTAGGGTCGCTCAGAATAAACGATGCGAATGTCTCGCAATCAACGTTGTCATATGGAAAAGATATGTTGTGCAATTTACATGCAGCCTCCAAATAAACAGCATCTCTCAAATCTCTATATGTATATAATCTGATCATAGATGTCTCCCAACCAAATTATCTAGATGCCCAAATATTTTATTTTTGCTGCTTAACCATAGAGATTGCATTTACTTTCAGATATCGAAAAGTCTTAAGCACAGACATTATCGTCATTAGAGCAACTTCTATTCCACATTTTTTCGCAATTAACACGCCCATGCGAAAGCCTGTCTAGGTCTATCAACATCGATAAGCTACTTCATCACCTGGCACAAGTCATTCTACAAAAGCCAAGTTACAACTAGGAGACCTCGCCCTTAAGGGGAGGAGAAGAGGTCAGTTTGGAGTGTAACTGCGGACAAGGTGGGATCCCAGACGTTCGTTTTAACCACCATATATGAGTTGGTCAACGCACCTAGGGAGAAATAGCTTATCCATGTGTTTTGCCGGGGAAGTAGCATAGCTCGATTCTTCAGCATACCATATTTATTCAGCGAGTGGGCAAGACATTGGGTTTTTAGAGCTGGTAGACTTTTAAGGTTTATCATAAGTTTAAATGTTTGGGTTTACCAATATATAAACTGTGGTGGTTGGGTAGTGAGTGTTTTCAGCGTAAAGCTTAGGAGGGAGATCAAGGAGAAGATGGATAAGTACAGGGATCGGGTGAACTGGGCCGAGGAGGTGAGGAGGTTTATCGAGAGCAGGTTGAGAATGCTCGAGGCCGAGGAAAACATCAAGAATATAGTCAAGATACTTTCACAACTACCACTAGAGTCTCCCAGGGGGTCCTCGGTTGCTTCTGTGAGGGAGGACCGTGATAGTCATTGACGCATCCCTGCTAGTAGCCTTCATTCGCAAGGAGCCCGGCTGGAAAAAACTTGCCGAGTACTTGAAGTTGTGCGTGACTATTGACTTAGCGTTGAAGGAGGTGTTGAATGCTGTGTGGAAAGATGTTGCAGTCAGGAAAACCATGGGCATTGATATAGCGGCTCAGTTGATGGAAATACTGTTCTCAATGGTAGGAGTCAACATAGATGTTGAGCCCGAGATCAAGTATTTGCCGAAAGCGTTCGAAATAGCTCTTAAAACGGGTGTGACAGTGTATGACGCTTTATACATTGCACTAGCCATGGAGAGGAAGCTACCACTAGCTACAATAGACGAAAAACAAGCTAAAGCTGCTCAAGCACTTGGGGTAGAAACAATCATCCCCTCTACCTAGTGCAGGCAACTCACATACAATGATGTTATTTAAACAGTGGCAGCAGAGCTCAGCAACCAACCTTCTACTTACCTGCTGAACCGCGTAAACAAACCTTGGGTCTCAACCGTTAAACTTAACTACTTGCAAACGGTTTCACTGCACATCTAGTTTAGACATTGAATAGAGCCTTTAGCGACATAATCTTTTAGGCTTTATGCGGGGTTTGCCTGTATTGTAACCCGTAGCTCTAGTGTTTTCTAAGCCCTGTTTCCAGTGATGTGAAGCTTGTTCTAAATCAGCAGTTTTATGTTGTCTGCATAGCTGTGCCTAATATCTCCTGGCTTGGGACCCTTGAAGACTATATCTAGTTCTCTGCCAACAACCCTCTTCACAGCCTCGGCCAACATCCTTATGGTTATTGGCCTGCCTGTGCCAACGTTGTACACCTCGTTGTCGAATGCGTCGCCCTCTATAATCCTTAGTATAACCTGTGAGACGTCGTCGACGTATATGAAGTCTCTTGTCTGCCCCCCATCACCATATATAATTAGTGGTTCTCCCCTCAAAGCCCTCTCAAGAAAGCTTGCAACAACGCCTGCGTAGGAGGGGTTCTGCCCAGGGCCATAGACGTTGAACAGCCTCAGAATCACATATCTCAGGCCGTAGACAGTGTTGAGGTGGTTTACAATTAGCTCTCCAAGCCACTTGCTAAAGCCGTAGAGGGAGACCGGGTTTATGGGGTGGTCTTTTGGAACCGGAAGCCTAACAGAGTTTCCATAGACAGCCGCAGAACTCAAATAAACGAGTCTAGCACCATGCCTAGCACAGTTGTACGCCACTTTAGCAGTTCCAAGAGCATTGTTATCGAGGTACTCAACAGGCCTCTCAATAGACTCTGAGACGCTTACATAGGCAGCTGCATGGACAACAACATCAAAGTTCTTGTAACCATCAAAAAACCTTGCATCGACTTTCAGAATTGGGATGCCACGGCCTCTGAGCCTCTCCAAAGCAAAGCTTGTAGACCTCTCCAAACTATCCAAAACAACAACATCAAAGCCCCTCTCAGCTAGATACAGAGCAAGGTTATGACCAACAAAACCAGCGCCACCAGTAACAAGCACCCTCATATGCTACACACCTCGAACATATCTTTTGTCCGTATCCCAGTTGTTACCTGTAGATACGTTCTTGCGGATATGTGCTAACACGGCTTTAAAAGAGATCAGGATCTTTTTAACCTCAGACCTTGACAACTCCGAGGCGGTTATCGTGAATAATTCTGGCTATTTTTGTGAGATCGACTATTCGACAAAGTTGCTTAAAGATTTGAGTTTATTTCATTCTTGAGATGCTGAATACGGCTAGACCACCACAATGGAAGTTTTGTTGATGTTGGTTTGAGGAGCCTAGACTTTGATAATTACGAGGTGATGGTGATGCTTCAACTGATGGTAGTTTTGAGTTGATAAAGGAGTTTAAATAGCCTCGAATGTTCTTACAACTGAGAAAGTCTTGCCTCTTTAGTGCGGGGTCAGAACCTCATTATTGGGTACCAATCAAGTAAAGCTTTATGCATCTCTACATCGCTACTCGTTCTTGAAGGCATGTGAAACACCAAAATTCTTTAAGGTTCCACTACATCTATTGATTCTATCTTGTTGAACAAACCTCTGAACCAACCTTCTGCATATGGAATAACATTCACGCTCTTAAAATACACTATTTTTAGCATTGATAATTTGAGTGATACCCTATAAGCTTTTCCAACTCTATTCAAAACAATATCATCGATTTCCCTAACTCCCCCCAGCATCTTTACCGTTTCAGTGCTTACCCCAACATGGAACAGTGCATCATCGATGCCTATTTCACGGGGATTTCTCATCTTAGAGAGAAGCATTATTTCGAATCCAGCTTCATTACTAAAATTTTTGAAATAGCGGTTAGATCCCTTGATAAAGTAGAGAAGGGTGAACATTGGCGACAGTAATATGCCTCTTTTAATTCTGAAAATGAATAGCTGGGGTGGGGTATATCCTCTGGAATAATAGTAATCTAGATGCCCTTTTACAATCCTTTTTACGTACTCTAGAAGTCCTTTAGCATATCTTTTCTCTCTTGCATGGAGTTTAAGCCCTGCGGGAGCATTTAGGCCTAGGGGTATGGGAAAAGATACTTTAAACCCTACTCTGACAAAGAAGTCTATATCCTCTCCCACCATAAGGTCTTTCCAGCCGCCCCTAGACAAGATATACTCTCTTCTTCCTACCAAGGTACCGTATGCGTAGACAGGGTCTATGTTTTCTGCGTACTCGATTATTCTATGGAAAGCGGCCAAGTATATTGTGTCTAGGTCGAAGTATGCAGTCATAGAGCCTTCTGGACATTTATATAGAGCTATATGCCTCCCCAACCCCCTTGAAGATTTGTATCTATATAGAGTTAAATTGTACTCTTTCCTAAACTCCAGCAACTTCTCCCATGTCCCATCAGTCGAATAAGAGTCTACTACAACTATGTCGTATCTAGGGTTAAACACCGATTTAATGGATTCCTCAACATATTGGACATTATTGAAAACAGTTCCATAGATGCATACTCTCAGTCTCCATCACCTATCTTTGTATCAAGGCTCAGCCCGTTTATAAAACGATTTTGCTAGAAACAACTTTTGTAGCCAGAAGCATAACTCACTACAATACTCTCATTGCCATGTTTTGACATAGTTATCTTCCGATTTCTATACAGCTGTGAATTAAAGACCGTTGTGTTGGGGGAAGGGGAACCCGTTTTCTTTCTAATCTTCTCTTTACTGATCTCTAGGAGTTTTTCGATGAGCTTGGTCCTGGCTTTGACTGATTCTTGGCTAAGTCTAGCTTCATGGAACCCCTCAACATGTAGATAGTAGGCTGCGTCCCATGCGTAGAGAATGTCCTCACTAATCTTCTCAGCTAGTTTGCGGGCCGCCGAGTCTAGCAGCTTTAAGGTCCATCTACCCCTCGCTCTTGCTTCGCCAGCCTCTTCAAGTTCTGTGGCTAGGGATAAAGCCTTAATACACTCTTCAGCAACCTTATAGAGTTTTCAGATGCTTGAATAACATCTTCTTTATCGAGAAGTTCCCTGCCCCTCTCAAACATCTTCTCAGCGAGCTCTACATGAACACTAGCCTCCTCGTCGGGGTCCAACCCAAGCTCCATAATGAGAGAATCTGTTATGAAGAGCTCGACATCTATTCCCCTCTCCCTAGCCTTCTCATAGAGCTTCCTCAGCACAATAATAGCTACCTCCACAGAGTTGCACCCAAAGGATAACTACCCCAATATGTCTATGTAGTACAGCCTCAAAAGTTTATGCTGATATCATGCCTAGTGAACACCAAATATCAACACTTGTACTGACCTCCTCCATGCTCTGAAGGGCTAGACTTGTAAAGATGTTTTGTATCCAGTGTCAAACCATCAAAAACGGTTTCCTATGTCTCATACACAGATCATTTGTGGTTGATGCGCTTACACAGGCTCAAACCCAAATAAGTGACCTGCAGCTGGATTGTGGAGGGGGTAATAAAAAGCTTCTAAAATCCATGTTTCCTACCATATATGAGGAGGTATAATAGGAGAGTAGCTATAGCAGCTAGGCCGATGAACATGGCTCGGGCACCGGAAATGGCACGCTACCTCCCCGTGTTAGATCGTAGTATATTATCGACCCCGAGTAAACCATGAATGCATGACTTGAACCCTTAAGCAATATCTGAAGAGTGTTGGGATCAGCCCATACGATGACGGCATCTCCAAAGCCAGAGGCTGCTTCGCGAATTTCCTGACCGTTTGTCCTTAGAGGGCGGACTAAACCACTTTAAACTGTCACAACCCCCCTTTGGAAGCAAACAGTTTTCATATATTTTCGCTGGGGTTGACATGTCTTTTGTGTCTAGACATAAAAAGGTTTATTAGCTATGTCTGTGCATAGTATGTCTGGCGAGGCCCGTGTCTGCCAAGATAACTGTTAGGATTCCTCTAGAGCTGAAGAGGCGCATGGAGAGGTTTTCTAGTGTTAATTGGAGTGATGTTGTTAGGAGAGCTATTGAGGAAAAGCTGAGGGAGCTCGAGGTCAGGGAGGCCATTGAGGCCATGGATGAGATAGCCTCAAAAGCTAGGTCTGTAAGGTCTTTGGCTGAGGTTATAAGAGAGTTTAGGGATAGAAGGAGATGAAGAACATTGTTCTAGATGCTAGCGCTGTTGTTAAGTGGTTTGTGAGGGAAGATGAATTTGAGGAGATGAAGAGGGTCAGGGATTTAATCGTAGGCAGTAAGGTGAGGGCATATATCCCGGCACTACTATTTATAGAGGTTTCCAATGCTCTTAGATACACCGAGGGCCTAACACCCGAAGACATTATTAAAGCCATTGGCGCTCTTCAAAAACTTGGACTAGAGGTTGTAAATGATTCCGAGTTGCTCGAGGACGCTATTAGGATAGCCTTTGAGAAGGAGATCACAGTATACGACTCGATATATCTATCGCTGGCAAAGAGAGTGGGCGGAGTTGTTATAACATACGATAGGGAGATGCTCAACAAGAGCGGGGGTATAGCCATGAAGGCAAGTGCCTTCCTAAAACAATTTGCAACAGCATAATATCACAAACCTTCTACCTGCCCATTAAAATGCCTCAAGATCCTTCAAGGTGCAAATCCCTTTATCTACATGTGTTAATGGGTTGTAGCTGTGGGGTTATATAATGGTTTGTGAAGAGAGCTAGCGAGAAACATATAAAACTTTGATACGGTATAGCAAAGTCTTGTTGGTGTTGTTGGGCATGTTAGGGTGCGTGCAAGGGTGTGAAATGTTGAGGAGCCGTCAAGGTGTAGAGAGGTGGAGCTCCTAGCCGATACAGGGCTATATACACAGTACTGCCCACAAATCTTCTGATGGAGCTTGGTGTAAAGCCTGTTGGGAAGAGGAGGTTTAGGCTGGCAAACAACCAGGTTATTGAGCGTGACATCGACATCGTTGGCATATAGATACAGGGAATGAAAACCCATACAATAGCAGTTTTCGGAAACGAAAACATCTACCTACTCGGCATAGTAACCCTTGAGGAACTGGGTCTAGAGATAGACCTTGTGAAAGGCGGGCTCAGACCCATGGAACCCCTACTAATGTAGAGACAAAACAACTACTAGATAGGCTCTTCGCAAAACACCACGCCAGCGCAACCATTACCTGCACTATACCTAAACCAAACTCACACACATTTTAAAGCTTACAACTACATCACATCATATGCTATTAAGTTTGTGTGGGCTAGGGTTGTCGAAGGCAATAGAATTGGTTGTAGAGATTCACGGTATTGCCCTTAGTATTATGTTTGCTATTAGTGTTGCTATTACCGATCCCGTTAATATCCACGATATTTTCGTTATATAGTCCATTCTCTTATCTAAGGCATCTATCCTCTTGTCTAGATCATCTATTCTCTTTGTCAGCTCTGTGTATGCTCCTTCTAGCTTCGATACCCTATCCCTCAATTCTGAAATATCCCTCCTCAACTCGTTTATGTTGTTGAATACCTCTGATCTCAGGCTTTCAATAGATCTATTCACATTTTCTATGTGGCCCATAAACTCTTTTCTATGCTCTAAAAATTCGTGTCTTAAACTCTCTATAGACTCTCTAAAGCTCTTTTCAAGAGATTTTATTTCGCTTCTTAAGCCATTCTCAACCCTCTCCAAATCGCTTTTCGTTGCAACATCTCTTAGAATAGCGTTTATCATAGCCAATCTTATGTCAGGTTCGGAAACAAGTAGCTCAGCAAGCCTCTTCCTAGCCCTGGCATCCACCTCGAAAAGCCTAACAACATCCTCGGCGGTGAGACCCATGGAATTCACATAGAGAGTATATAGCTTTTCAACTATTTAAGCATTGCTTAGCCAAAGCCAAAAACACTAAAATAAAATAGAATTTAGTGTGCCGCCTTACAGCATTGAGTTTCCTTGGAGCAACACTTAATACAACTAAAAACCTTTGCTTAAGCCCACCACCTATTCCTAGAGATGGTGTTGGAGTTCAGCATTGATCGTAGGTGAAATAGCCTCGAATTAGTAAGCATATTGGTCACCTTAACATTCCCTCATCATATATCAGTAACTCGGACCCACGATCATCCCAAAACTGCTACAAGTAAACGTGGGTGAATTGGAACAGTGTCGATGGCTTATTCAGCTCTGCAGGCAGCTCTGTTTACTCTCCTAGAGCTCGAGACGTCTAAGAAAACTGCAGATCATGTCTATATTACAGCACCTAAAAACTTTGTGCGCACAATCACCACATAAAAGAATTGCATGGTTTCACTATCGCAATTTGAGAGAAGCTGTCGATTTAGTGTATGGGCTTTGAAAACAGTGCATTAGATCAAGTAACCGTTTTGATCCCCGTATTGAATGAGGAGAAGGCTATTGGTATAGTATTAGACGAGGTTATAAAAACTGGTGCCCTCTCAAAAACATCATAGTAGTTGATGGTGGTAGCACCGATAAAACAGTAGAAATAGCTAAATCTAAAAATGTGTTGGTGGTGCCCCAGAGAGGTAGGGACAAGGCCGATGCAATAAAAATGGGTTTAGAGTATGTGAAGATATATCGTTGTGATGGACGGTGATGGTACCTACCCTGCAGAGTATATACCGAGGCTTCTAAGGAAAATGAAGGACGGTGGATGCTGTACCATGGATTCTATAACAAATATCGCTACACCACATGATTCTACATGTCTAGAGGATTAAATCAGCTAAAGCATGTGCATAGGGTTCATGGAGTTGGAGTATTTTATACATTGCATTATTTTGTTCTTGCACCATGTGATCGCCTATGCTATTGGTTTTAGAGACCTTATATTCGAGAAGAATTCGCTGGTATAATAAATTATGGAAAAGTTGGTCAGTGATCGAGGGCCTCTTCATCTGATTCATCTAAACCCCGTTTTCATCATCGAGTCGATCTCTAGGCACACCCTGTTTATAAAGTATTATCATGTGCTAACATAGTTTTTGTGGTATATATGTCGATGGAATTTGACTATGTGTTGCCTAGAAAAAGTGTGCCGCCCCAGTTCATAGTCTTGTCTATAATAGCAAAATACAACGGTTTAACGCTATCACAATTGTATTCATTGGTTAAGCAGAGCAGATGCAATGAATCCTTCGACAAATTGTCTGTCAAGGATCTGGAGAACGATCTGAATATGTTGCGTATCCTCGGGTTGGTGGAAGAGTCTGGTGGTGTATATACTGTGACTGAGAAGGGTAGGTTTGTTCTAGGGAAATTCACAAATAATGGTAAATGCCTCTAACAGCTGCTTAGAAGAAGTATGAAATGATGTAGCCCTGCAACATGAAGAGTATTATAGATGCTGATGATGTTGTTGCAAGTAGTAGTAGTGCTGCTTTCGGGTTTTGAACGCTCATTCTATCTCCATCGCTCTCCGATTTTTTGACGCACGAGTATATTATTTTGAAGGCGTACCCCGTGGACACTACGATGACGATGAAAAATAGTGCAGCGTAGAGATGGAAGATGCTACCCAATGCAAAAATTTTTAGGAAAATGAATAGCTCTGACCAGAATGTTAGGAATGGGGGTAGCCCCAGAAGCCCTAGAGAAGATGCTACTATAACATATCTTGCAAGACTATTGTCCCACATGTAAGCATATCCAACCTCGCGAATTTGCATCATTTCCAACATTGTATATGCTATTAGGAAGACAGGTACTTTTGATAGAGCGTGCGCCAGAATGTGAAGGGCTCCATAGTCAACAACATTGTTTGCAAATGCCAAGACAAGGTAGTTCATGTGCGCCACAGTGCTGTAGGCTAGCAGTCTCCTGAAATCGCTTTGGAACAGCGAGGCTAGCGAACCTATAAAAGCTGTTAGAATAGAGAGGGCTGAGACCAGGTTTCGAATGAGCGCGCCACCATTATACGCAAAAAGCCCAGCAACATAGGTTGCAACCGGTGTTACCGCCCCCATATGCATTATTGCCAACGTTGAAAGCATTGACACATCGGCATCGGGCACCCAGAAGTAGAATGGAAACACAGCCGCTTCTGTCAGAAAACCTATGACAATAAACATTTTCGATGGAACAGAGGCCCTACTCAAGATTACGCTAATTGATGTCGAGTCGCATTCAGCTACACTTAGAACAATTCCTATCAAAGCCATTAGAGAGCCTATAACACACACCAGAACATACTTCATTGTTGCCTCATATTCTTCTCTTGTGTGGCGAATATTCAAAGCCGCTATAGTTGTGTAACTCAGCCCCTCCCAATAGATGAACAGCTTAATGATGTCGTTAACCTGGGTTGTTGTTGCAAGTGTTACCAGCATTGTAAGAGAATTGAACAGGACGAGAAGCATTGAAATAAGAACCTTCCTAGGAGTGTAGATATACCTTCTAATGGATATTATATAGCCTTCTGAAATAAGCGATACAAGCGCTGAAACAACCCCCACAAGCCCAGTTAAACCACGAATGCTAAGAGCTATTGCCATTTGCACCAACGTAGTGGCAATGGCTATGTATATTGGGATGAAGTCGTATCTTCTCCCAAGCCTTTTCAAAACTATTGTTGCCAATGCCATTAGGGTTACTGAGGATAGTGTTACCAGTATTAAGAGCTGCTCATAGGAGATCATAGTATATGCACCAAAACAGCCAGGATCATAACAACTAAAACAAAGATTAGTAGATAGAGTAGGAAGTTAGAGGGCTTGCCTGTATGGAGAGAGGAGGCCAATGCAGCAAAATTCTTGTAGAAAACCTTTCCCAACGCCATATAGGCCTTGTCTAAATAGAGTGAAGACTCTATGAAATCTCTGAGCTCCTCCCAAGGACTCTCAGCTACTAGGGTGGTTGGGGCCTTATATAAATATAGAATTGATGCTAGTATCCCTATCAATGTTGAGATCAAGAGAATTGCATTGATGCTATATATATCACTTGTATCAATACAAACACTACAGATGTTGACTATTGGCAGAGGTAACAACAAAACAACTACTAATAAAACAGCTATCGGTATTGCCATATACCAATCAATTCTATGCTCAAAAACCTTTTCCGGTTTGCCGTAAAAGAATGTTATTATTGCTGCTCTCATAATGAATAGAGCCAGCATAAAAGAGAGCAACGAGGAAATTGTCAATGCTACTGCATGCGGCACCACACCTGTCAAACCCTCTAATATATGCTCTTTAACAAAGCCTGAGAAAAGAGGTGGTATGCCAGCAGCGCTCAACGCGCCAATAACAAACGCTATTGCCTCGAACTTGAAGTTTTGGTGATATAACCCATGAACTATTCTCATATCTCTTGAATGCGCTGAATGCTCAACCACACCAGCTGTATAGAATAGCATTGCCTTGAAGGTTGCATGACTAATGAAATACAGAACTGCTAGCGCATAGTTCTTTTGGATTATGGCTAGAAGCATTATCGAGATGCTTGAAACGGTGCTGTAAGCCAAAACTCTTTTGATATCGTATGCTACTAGCCCTGCTAAAGAGGCTAAAAACAATGTTGCTAGCAAAGCTATGAAAAGAATATTTGCAGCCATTGTATCGGCTATTATGACATTGGAAAAGCGCAGAACCAGATAAACCCCTGCCTTAACCAATGTTGCTGCATGCAAAAGCGCGCTCACAGGAGTCGGACCCTCCATCGCATCTGGCAACCAGGTGTGCAATGGGAATTGAGCTGATTTTCCTATAGCAGACAAAACTATGGCTATAGATACAAATGATGGTATAATGCTTGACTCTAACCGTGAAATAGATGTTATTCCATGCATTAATGCATATGCCACAGCGATAGCCAAGCCAATGTCGCTCATACGCGTCATTACAAGTGCTTTTACCCCTGCAATCCTAGCTTCTTCCTTCCACCACCAATAGGCAATCAAGAGTGCGCTACAAAGACCTATAAGCTCCCAATGCATAAAGAGGTGCAAGATATCATCTGTTAACACAAGATTGGTCATGGAGCCTATGAACAATACGAATAGAGAATAGTATCTTACATAGTCTCTCTCGCTATGCATATAGCCTATGCTATACAATGTTGATAGAAACCCAATTAGATTTACCATCAAGGCAAAAATCTTTGATATTGCATCGACTCTAAACGTTATCCCTGCTATTGTTAGAATGGTGTTGTTATTGACAACAATTTGCAGTAGTACTGAGGCTAAGAAAGAGATGAGTGTCGAGGCTACAGATACTAGCTCAACTAACCTCCTCCTACCAACACCAAACAACAGTATTAATGCCACACCTATGAAGTTTGTGAACAGAGCTAGGAACAATATCAATTCTCCAACCATAAGCTACCCCCTCATCGAGCTTAGCTCATCTATATTCTCAATCTTGAATTTCCTAGCAAGAGATATCATAAAGGAAATAAGCACTGCTTCACCTCCCCCAAACAAAGAGGTCAATACTATGATTATCCATTGCGCAGTTTCCAAGTTGCTAAGCAAAACTGCGGCAAGAAGTAATATGGACAGTTCTATTGATAGAAAACCAATTAAAGTCTTCAACATGTTTTTCCATTGAATTATTGCAATTATGCCCGCAAAAAACAATATTAAACTCGGTATAAGAGCTTCTATCACTTGCCCTCACCCATGAGAGTTATTATAGCAACATTTATGCTGACAAAAAATAGTATTACTGCGAGAAAGTCTTGGATAGGCACCTTTAGAACAACACTAGCTTTTCCGCCGGGTTGAGCTTGTAGACCAAGGCCACCGATAACAGCAAGAGAACAAGCAACGCTAATTATGGTTAATACAACAATTTTTATGGCATTGCTACGCCAATTTATGCTACTAGGCTGTGGTAGCACAAGTGTGGCTAGATACATTAGAGCTACAATAATGCCAGAAAACATGAATATCACGATCAAACCAACATACACTGCTATGTAAATACCTATTGAAACACCAATTAGAAGGCTCCCTACAAAGATCTCCAGTATACATCTCCAAGCCTTTACATCTAGCAAGGCCAAGACAATCATTATCGCTCCAGCGAAACTAAGCAGAACCTCTAGCATTTTGACCTCGGCCTCAATATGACTAAATCTCTCCTCATTTCAATAGCATTAAACTGGCAAACTTGTGCACATAAACCACAGTATATACATTTGAAGTAATTGAACTCCGGTCTTCTAACTGGCAATGTCTTGCCACCAACATTCTTCTCACCAACGATCTTCATCGTTATGGCATTGCTAGGGCAGTTCATAGCGCATAGTGAACAACCAGTGCATTTCTCCGGTATTAATACGGGGCATCCTCTGCTATATGGGCTAAAAACACCTTTTTCTACCTCTGCCAGAGGCTCTGTAGATGGTTTTGAAAAAAGGCTCTTCAAAACTTCCTTCAACATTGTTAACCGGGTCATTATATCAGCCCAACATCTTTCAATATGAACAATATAAAGGCTTGGATAACAAGCATTATTATACCTCTTTCCCAAAGCCGCTGGGGCATAAAAACTTCTCTGACCCTGACAGCCATGCCTTGTAATATTACAAGCAGTAGTAATACGATAATCATCTTGACAATAAAGTATATTGGATATAGCCAGGGAAAATCATAGGTCATGGGGCCTTGTCCACCCCCCAGAAACACTGTTGTTATTAAAGCAACGCCATACACCATTTCCAGATCCTTGCCCAGCTGTATGAAGGCTAATCTTCTACAACAGTATTCGGTCATCCAGCCAGCAGCTATCTCCTGCTTCGCATGAGGTAGATCAAATGGTGGTTTCTCTAGCTTTGCAAGAAGAGCTATTAGCGCTACAACAAAGCCTAGGGGCTGCACTAATAGTATTGGGTACCGAGACTGCACTTTAACTATATCGGACATTGATAGTGTGTTGCATTGCATAAAAGGTAGAGCTAGTGTTATTAACAGAAGCGATTCATACATTGCATACTGTACAACGAGCCTTCCTGTACCGACAACTGTAAATGATGATTGGATAGATAATCCCATTAGAGTTTGCGCTACTGCCGACAACGCAAAGGTTAGCGGTACTACAATGAAATCCTCATTGAAGCTGTAAAGAGATGTCGAAACAAATAAGGGTATAAAGAGTAGACCAAGTACAGAGCTCAGCACATAGAGAATAATAGAAAAGTCGGCTAGATAAGTATTCATACCTTCAATCTCAACCTCCTCTTTTAGAAGTAATTTTGCAAAATCATAAAATGGTTGTAAAACACCTTTAAACCCTGTTAACAACGGGCCTACACGCCACTGGATTCTAGCGATAAGTTTTCTTTCAATCCATTCGAAAATTAGAGCCAAGACTATGAACGCGATTAAAAAGATTAGCGTAAGAACTACTACAAACGTTTTTACTCACCTAATTCTTTTATTTTCCTTTCTCAACTTGTTAAAGTCGACGAAAAACACGCTATTATGATTTTTATCAACAACGAGAGCTCTGTCCATGCAGCTAAAACATGGGTCAATAGATGTTATGATTACTGGCACATCTGATAAGGTATAGCCCTTCAGCATATCAGCCGCTAGAAGAATATTTGCTAGTGTAGGTGTCCTTATCTTAACTCTGTGGGGATTTCTAGAGTTTGCCGCTTTAACATAATAGAATAGTTCTCCTCTTGGTGCCTCTGTCCTAGCCACAGCCTCTCCTTCTTTAACTACTCCAATGACAAGAGTTTTTGGAACTGGATTCTCATTTCTAGGCATTTTCTCGATACACTGTCTTATTATATTAATAGACTCTAGCACTTCTTTGATTCTCACCATAGTCACATTAAACACGTCGCCACCCTTACCTGTAACCACATTAAAATCTATCTCATCGTAGGCCCCATAGGGCTCAACTTTTCTTATGTCATAGGGAATCCCAGTAGCTCTTATCATTGGTCCAACAGCACCTAATCTAATTGCATGCTCAGCATTATACATTCCAATACCTTTGATTCTTTCTACTAGTGGTTCATACGACATTATCTCGTCTATGAGTTTCTTATAGTCTTTCTCAAATTCTGCTATAGTCTTTGCAACTGTATTCAGTTTTTCGTCTGTCACATCCCTTCTTACACCACCAAATGCTATAAATGATTTGTGAACCCTATTACCTGTTAAAAGGTCGAGCAAAGACATTATTTTTTCTCTTAATCTCCAAATCCACATGAACATGCTTTCGAATCCAGTCCAATAGCCTAAGAGACCTATCCACAACACATGGCTGTGAATCCTCTCGAGCTCTGCTATCATAGTCCTTAGATACTCAGCTTTTTTACTTGGCTTAACATTCAGAAGCTCTTCAACAGCTAATGTAAATGTCCATGAGTGTATAAAGCTGCAAATACCGCAAATCCTTTCAACTAGAAACAGATCCTGCAGAAAGGTCCTACCCTCAGCAATTTTTTCTATACCTCTGTGCACATGGCCTATCTTCGGAATTACATCAACTATTGTCTCCCCTTCCAATACTAGAATAAATCTCTCCGGCTCTTTTAATGCTGGGTGATATGGACCAAAAGGTAAGAGGATAACCGACTCAGCACTATACCTAGACGAGCCGGTGACATAAATCTGTGGCTCTCCCAACATGCAACCTGCTACAACCTTCTCCAAATCTTCTTGTTTCACATTCCTAAGCAACGGATGTACATCATTGGGGAAGCAGTCTGGTAGTAAAACCCTTTTCCCAGTGAATGGGTTTCCATCAAATGCCACACCAAAGAGTTCAGAAACCTCCTGTTCATATATGGAGGCTGCTGGAGCTACTGAGGCTATGGATGGTAGAGTCTTCTTGTCCTCTGGTATTCTAGTTGAAATATTTTTTAATGCGCCTCTGAAATCGCTGAAGGTGTATATAAGCTCTATGCTCTTCTCTTTTTCATCATGCACAGCAGTTACTGAGACTAGATGTGGATAACTCGACAGCGTCTTGCTGGCAACCTCTACAATACTATGGGGCTCTGTATATGCCTTATCCTCTATTCTGCTCCTCCCCACAACCACCACCAGCTACCTTTATCTCCCCTTTGTATATAGCCTCCAAAGCCCTGAAAATCTCTTTTGGATTTGGAGGGCACCCAGGTACACAAATGGTGACTGGAATAACCTTTTCAACACCACCCAAAACTGTGTATCCACCAGAAAATATGCCCCCACTGCATGCACAAGTTCCAATAGCGACGACATACTTCGGCTCTGGCATCTGATCATATATGAGTTTTAGGGATTTCGCTACCTGTAGTGTTACCGGACCTGTGACAACAAGAACATCTGCATGCTTGGGAGAGGCAACTAGCTTAGCTCCCAAACGCTCAACATCATATAACGGTGTTAACGCTGCAACAAACTCTATATCACATCCGTTACAGCCTCCACTATTAAAATGGAAAATCCATGGACTCTTCCTAACAAGCCTTCTGTCAAATGACTCATGCTCACTTCTTTGCCCATCTGCCATAGTCACACACCTTCAATTGATAGTATAGCAAGCAAAACATAGATTACAAAACCCAGCAAGAATGAAAACAAAGCATAATAAGAAAATTCTGTAAACAGAAATATCGTTACAATACATTCAATGGATAAAAGCAAAGGCAAAACCACTACAATACTCGTTACATACCTATAGAAGTGCTCCGGAATTATAAGCCCACCCTCAAAAGGCTTAACAAAATTGATTTTAGATCTACATCCAGAACCTTTGACACATCTAATTAGTATTGGCAAGTAAAACAAAGCAACAACAAAAACTACTAAAGAGGTGATTGCATAAAATATGCCTGATATCAAACTTGTTACCCTCTTAGCTAAAGAGACTTGCATACACTATATTTAAGACTTTAGTCTTGTTTCTGATACATAGTTATACTCAGTTATACTGAGTCTTAATTATAATTGCAAACTAGAAACATAAAAATACAAACTGTTTCAGAATAGAATGGGCGTAATCGAATTCAAACGATCCCTACCATACAGCGTTCAAGATAGTTAGCATGAATATTCTAAAACACCAATATGCCGGGTTTTCTCAGCTGAAAAATTAGGTGATATCCCTCTTGTTTGCAACTGATGAAGCCAACATACATATCTATACAGTTGATATAACCACTAAAAGGTGGTTGCGCTGACCTCATTGCACTAGCTAAGCCATATGGTTTTGGAGGCTCCGCTGTTATATGGACTATGACTAGTTATAAAGTAGTAGAAAGTAATGGTAGGTAAAGAAATAGTTGGTGCCGACACACTCATGGTTTGCATAGAATCAATTAAATATTATGATTCTTCAGCAAGGAGAAGAACCTTCTATTTCCAATGCCAGAGCCGCGGATTACCAGCTTAGTTGTCGCTGAAATAGCACTAATAGTTTTCTATTATGTGGCCAAGAATGCGATTCATCTAGCATTAATAATAATATTGTGTTAAAACCTTATGTAGTTAATCTCCCATAGGCTTCAGGAAGAGACCTTGAAAACTTTAAAGCACAATATTTCTATGACCAGTCTCTAACGATATGCCTGTCAATGATCCCTACTATAGGCCTGAAAAGCTGGGTTCTGCCAAGAATTTTCCCATATAGGTTAAACGTAGAAGAGAAGAATGCGGCGGCCGGGATTTGAACCCGGGATCTCCGGCTTGGAAGGCCGGCGTCCTAGACCAGGCTAGACGACCGCCGCCTTTTGTTAATAATAAAATGATTGGATTTTTAAGTGTTTGTGGTTTGTTTTTGTTTTTTGAATTCGTTTGCTACATTGGTGAAGATTTCAATTACCTTTCTCTGGTATTCTTGGTCAATCCTATACCAATACACCGGTTTTTCAAGACCTTTCAATGCTTTAATTAGTAACACCACACCCCTGACAACGTTAGCTACATCAAGTAAGAAGCTTTTGTTTTCTATTGGATCTTCTTCAGATTCATGGTATGCTAGAGCCCACGGCGGGATTGCCACACCCATACTATTTAGTGTTACCATGAGATTTTGTATTACAGCCAAAGCACCTGTGTCATTGCCTACGGCTATAAATCCTGCTACTTTCCCCTCTAATCTGCTTCTACCTTCAATGAATATAGCATTCTCAAAAACTGTTAGCCTGTCGATGAAGTTCTTTAATGGTCCCGGTACGTTGTACCAGTAGACTGGAGACACAAATATCATTCCATCAGCTTGCTCAACCACGCTATAGATCTTTTTCATATCATCTTCGTACACACATGGCACTTTGCATAACATAACATCGTCTGAGACACAGCCCTTGCAAGGCTTAATATCATAGTCGTAAACATCGATTTTAATAGCATTAACATTTTCAATTTCTATAGCCATTCTCCTCGCAGCTTCAGCTACAAGCCTAGCAACTCCATATTTCCTTGGCGATGCACTTACAATTAAGATTGAGATTGTTGAGCCCATAAATAACACCTTGACACAATTCAACCATAGTATTGAATATTGTTTTTACAAAATTTTGGGCAACGCCTATACAGTTTGTTGCTAAACCAGAAACGCTAAGGTAGAAATTATAAGCTTTAATCAATCTAGTTAGAAATTCATTAGAGATAACGATATCGACTATACATTGAATCAGTAGTAATGTCGCATTAGACAGCATTTGTTAACAGAAAAGTTTTTTATGAGTCTAATACTATTTGACTATAGTATATCGGTTAAGCTGAAGGGTGTAACAATATGGCTTTAGAGGATTGGAGAACATATAAGAGGGTTGAAGCAGAAGTAAAGAAGGGTCTGACGGATGAGATACACGAGTTTCTAACAAAGGTCTTCAACGTATATATCGTTAGGTTTGGCCCCGATATGTTCAAGTATATAGAGGGTTTGAGGGATAAACTAATTTCTTTAACTACACGTTTTGATAACGATAAATATATAGATTTTTGCGATTCTTTTTCCAAGGTCTACAAGACAATCATGTTCGATAAGAATGTTGATTCTAAAAGCAAGGAAATAATTAAAGAGCTTGCCCAAAAAACAAATAGTTTCTTTAATTCCAAGGGTTTGCAGCTATGTGTAAAAGAATTGAAATATTATAAGCTGAAAATTAAGACTTTGTTTAGCGGCAAAAACCTTGATAATGCTATTGTGAGTATAGAGTCAGAAGGGCGTGTAGTAGCATCAACGAAAACAGATGAAAGTGGCTTGGCAGAAGTCGAGGTACCGGAAGGGAGATACACCATCTATGTATATAAAGATTTTGGAGAAGGAAAATACATCTATGAAGAGAAAGCAGTCTCAGTTCCGCAAGAAATGGAGATAATATTTGATGTCAAGGAGACAAAAAGCAGATCAGAAATTGAAAAAGAGCGTGGCGGCAAACCTCTTATAAAAGAGGTTGCATAGCTGAGAACAAGCTGTACAACAGCTCAATAACCATCAACATTATTTTGTAGAGTAGATTACATGATCAGCGTATCGACATCTACCACACACTGTTTTACAAATTCACTGTTTGGAGACTTGAATTGTAGATAAATAGCCGAGTTGTTTATCACTGCCATCGCTACTATGTTACGCAGATCTTCTATAGAATTGATCTTCATGTTATTGGCCTCTACCAGAATATCACCAACACCTACTTTACAGATGTCAACCAATTTTTTGTTTAGAATGCCAACCACTATCACCCCGTTCTCAGCTCTAAGGTTCTTTAGCAAGCTAGATGACTGCAACAGTTTTAGTCCAAGCTTGACTGTAACTATCCTGCCAAATTTCTTTAACATAAGCAAATCCCTTGCAATTCTTGTAGAAGGTATTGCCAAAGAAAGCTCGTTAAATAGAACTGATCTTGAGATCGCCATGCCAACAACATTTCCATAGATATCAATTATAGGTGCGCCGCTCATCCCAGGGAGTATTGGCATATTCAACAGCATTAACCCCTCGAGCTCAGTATCGTCAACCGATGCTTTGACATCTAATCCGCTAACAAATCCATATGTTATAAAGTATCTGAGAAGCCCATAAGCAAAACCTGCCGATAAAACAATAGAGCCTATATCAGCCACTGCGTTTCTTATATTCAGGGGCTTACCATTTCTTTCGGTAGCTAAGAAGATGATGTCATCATCTTTGCTCTCAGCAATTATAGAAGCCTTTGAATAGTCCCCATCGTATGTCAACACATATAGATTATCCCCATTGCCAAATTTTTTAACAACATGATGAGCCGATAAAATGATGTTCTTGTCTACATAGAAACCTGTTGCAAGAGAGCTGTTAAAGCAATCATTATTAGTTTGGCCGTTGACACAAGCATCTTTACCAACCATAACCATTACTATAGATTCTAATATAGAATGAATGACAGCTTTAACGCTATCTTCCAAACTCTTTAAGAAGGTATGTGAAAATGTGACAACATCATTTATAGGTTTTATCCTAGACAATTCTGAATCCCTCTTACTACTTATACCCGCTATACTGCATCTTGATAATAGAACAATTATATCAAGACTGCCCCTCAACAACTAATATCTAGACACCGACAGAACAAATCGTTAACCTGATTTGCGAACAAATATAGTTGGCGAGCGAAATCGGCTAGGACTATTCTACTACCCATAATCTTTTTCAATAATATCAATATCGCTATATCGAGGGTTGCATGAGTCAACAGGAAAGACGTCAATGTCACTTATGATAACATATGGCATTTCATTTTTTATCTCATTAACAATTTCATTGATATTCATATGGTCTGCATTCTCAATACATACAAGTATTTCATCTGAATCTATGTCTTCTATGAAGCCACGTAGCTTTCTTATACGCATTTTCTCATATATGAACCCCTTTAATCCAAACCCCCTTATAACGCCTTTGACAAGAATGAAATACGAACTCATTTCGTCTTCACCTTCACAATTAATTTCAATTCTAAATTAATCTCCAACATTTAGCATATGTGTTAACACAATGTTATTACATTTTTCAATAAAATCTGATTAATAATCTTATCTCAGAAAAGCCTCTTTGCACTCTTTTTAAGTTCTACCCTACTGCACTATCGATGAACGAATATGTTGATACAGTTTCAAAGTTCTTCAATCATAATGGGTACCTCTAACCTGATTACTGATCTTCCTCTATACAACTCCAATTCTACATAGCCTTTATCAATGCTCTCCTCTATCGCTATTCTAAGATCTTTTACGCTCTTTACACTTTTTCCATTCGCTTTTACTATCACATCACCTTCTCTTATTCTTGCTCTATAAGCAGGTGATCCAGGAACCACTCGTACAACAACAACACCTTCTGAGGCTGGAAGCGATAAAACTGATGCTGTTGTTGGATTTAGTGGCGCTACATAGACTCCTATCCAGACCCTGACAGGTCTTCCAAACCTTCTAAGCATCTCTAGAAATCTTCTCACGGAGTTTATGGGGATTGCGAATCCTATTCCCTGGGCATATGGTATTATAGCTGTTGTCACTCCTATAGCCTGCCCCTCAACATTTATTAAAGGCCCTCCACTGTTACCAGGGTTTATCGCTGCATCGGTTTGGATTAGATCCTCTAATATTATGTCCTCGCCAACAATTGTTCTCCCAGTAGCGCTAACAACTCCTAGAGTTACTGATGGTCCTGGAAGACCGAGCGGAGAACCTATTGCCAGTACAAGCTCGCCAACCTTAACGGCATCTGAATCTCCTAGCTCAATTGGTTTAACACTTCTACGCACTCTCAGCAATGCTAAATCTCTTTGGTGATCCACAGCCAACACTGTTGCCTCTTCTGATGAACCATCATGATAAAGTACGTTAACGCTTACAGCATTTCTAACAACATGAGCATTTGTAATAATGTATCCGGGCTCAATGACAAATCCTGATCCAAAGCCTGTGAAAGGCCTGTAGCCAAATAGTGTAAAGAGATGCGGTATCTCCGTTATTATTGTTACAACAGATTCTTTAATATCCTCTACTAGCCTAGATATGTCTGAGCTGATTCTAGCCAAATAAGATTTTGTTGACTCCATAAGAAATATTTGAAAAAGTTATTTTTTAAAAGCTTTTGCAGCAGCCATAGCCATATCATTTATTACTTTCGCAGGGTTTTGAGCCTTCATTATTGCAGAAGCCACCAACACACCTGCTGTTCCAAGCCTAATCGCAGCCTCAACATCCTCTGCAGATGATATGCCTGCTCCAGTGAGAATGATAACATCTTTGTTTACTTCACGAACCCTCTGCACAGTATTTGTTATAACCTCTGGCTTGGCCTTTGAAACAGCTATTCCCGTTCCTATCAACTCCGGTGGCTCAACAGCTAGCGCCACAGGCTTTATTGCTGCAATAGCAGCTGCCGCAATTGGTGTATCAGCACAGACGAGGGTCTCAAGCCCATATTTTCTTGCAGCCTCAACAATGGCCACAATCTCGTCTAGCCTAATTCTGTGCTCACTGTGATTGATGAGAACGCCCTTAACATTCATTTCTTTCAGAGCTGCTACAGGCAACCACCCAGTATAAGCACCAAATTCATATGGATCTGCATGCTGTGCAAAGACTGGTATTGAAACCTCTGAAGCAATTCTTCTAAGCTCTGTAGCTGGTGGAATAACTATAACCTCTACATCATATTCCTTTGCCGCTTTCTCTGCAGCTTTAGCAATTTCCAACGCTTTTTGGCCAAAAGCTGTATTGTATGCCTTGAAATTGATTGCGAGTACAGGTGTTCTCAAGGTGTTTCCACCATTTGTTTGCGAACCCAAAAGCAATTAAGATATATTAAAAAAATAAAATAATTTATTAATTATATTTTTAGTCGTGGAGTAGCTCGGTCTTGACCTTTGGCCCTTTGACTTCGTATAGTTTTGACTCTATGAACCTGTTCTGGAGTTTCTGTAGAACAGCAGGTAATGTTGTGTACTCCATTTCTTCTGGCCCTAGCCTGTGTGGCATGAATGGTCCGTGCCTTCTCATATAATCTGCTATTACCTGTGCTGTCCTCCTCGCCTCGTCGAATGCTGGGTCGTCGAATAGATCAGCTGGGCCTATCAGACGACCGTTCTTAACTTGGAATCCTAGGGCAACTACTCTTGGTGGTCCGTCGAATCTTGTGCACCTAGCATTTCTTTGGGATACTGGCATTAGTGGTCCGAAGTGGCTTCCTCTCATCCACCCAGCTACTAGATGTGGGAATGCAAAGGGCTCTAGAACCTCACCAACTGCTGGGAAACCTGATTGAGCTCTCACAATTGCAACTGGATCATCTTTTCCTACATATTGGCCTGCAATCAGGTTTAGTCTCTCAACCGCTACAACAGCTGCAATTTCATTATCTGATTTTCTATAGACCCTTCTAACAACAAACCTCCCGGGAGTGCCTATCAGTGCTAGTATATCATACATTTCTTCAGGAGAATTCATTACGACATATTTTCCAGCGATAACATCGTATATTTCAAATTTGAAGCCATCATGAAGTTTTGGATCTATTACTAGGCCTGCTGTTGTAAATGGATCTGCGAATATTCTGAATAGTGGTAGGTTGAATGCGCCTGGCTCTGTCTTGTCAGCCATGAAGATGACTATGGGTTCTGCAGGCCTTTCAACAAACTCCATTTCAGCTGCAGCAGGACCCAAACCTCTCACATTGCCTGAGAAAGCATCTGTTAAAAGGTCTTGGCCTGCAGCATATAGTCCGAGCTCTTTAGCTACTTTTGCTGCTTCTTTAAAAGCGTTCCATGCTGTTTCATGGATCTCGGGAGCGTCAACGCCTTTTCTATGGGACATTATGAGCTGTAGGTCGTCGCCTACATGAGTCACATAGTAGTCGATTATTATGCCTTTGCTTTTTGCCTCGGCAAGAACTTTTGCAGCTGCTGCCATTGTGTCAGGGTGAACCACGTGGTGCCCTGCTAAAGATCCTATATCTGCCTTTATTACTGATATTGTCGTTTTTTGTTTTTCACTCAACTCATATCCACCATAAATTGTGTCTTTAGATAGGTCTCCTTTTACTCAAATATAAACTTGTTTAATATGCTTTTTATATCAGAGTAAAATCAGTAAACTATACAATAATTAAATGTACTAAATAATGTATTAAATGTAGCCATCCAAAACAATAGATCTAGGCTGTGTAGAAATATTGCCCAAGAGCTTTTTGCTCTCTGTCCAAGTAGCTACCAGGTTTGTTTATCCTAGGTCTACCTGTCTCTGGATCCCTTCTAACAGTTACGCCAACCTCTTTCAAGAATATATTAAAAGCTTTTGAAACAGTTGATGGTGCCATACCCAAACCTCTGACCCCAGGTTCTCCTGTAAAAACCATTAATCTATCAACAGCATAGTCTATTAAAAGAATGTTATGATCTATTACAAATATTGGCACCTTTCTATTCCTTGCAACTCTTTTAATTGCTCTAGCAACCGATAACTGATCCTCAACGTCTATGTGCGAGGATGGCTCGTCTAGTAGATAAACATCGGCTTCATTTATCAGAGTTTTTGCTATATAGAATTTCTGCAACTCACCACCACTCAAACTCTCAAGTTCTTTCTTCAATATTCTGTCTACACCAAGCCTTTTGATTACCTCGATGTATAGCCAATTACCTTCTTCAAGCGCGTTTTTATTTACCTCTTTCAAGCATTCTTCAACTATTGTACATTTGCCTCCTTCTCTACTAAGATACTGAGGTTTGTAGCTAATCTTGAGAGCTGGTGATGTAACATAACCTTTGTCAGGCTCTAATTCACCAGCTAGAATTCTAATGAAGGTTGTTTTTCCTATCGCATTAGGACCTATTATCCCTATAACCTCTCCCTTCTTAACTTTGCCCTCTTCAACTGAAAGCTCAAAACCTCCAAGTTTTTTGTACAGATGGCTCCAAAATATTATATCACTTTCATCGACTGCTACAATGTTCTCTCTTGAGTCATGTAACCTAAATGTTATTTGCTCATCTCTAATCCTCATATTCTCAGCTGGGAGAAACCCCTTTAGATAATGGTCTATACCAGCCTTTGCAGGGTAGGTCTTTGAGAAATATCCAAAAACTGCGGGAATTCCATATACAATCACTATAAGGTCTGCAACATAGTCTAAGAACATAATGTCATGATCAACAACAAAGATGTAAGAATTCTTTGGTTTCAACTCTGTTAAAGCCTTAAGCAAATTAATTCTCTCTCTAATATCTAGAAATGCTGTTGGCTCATCAAATATATATGCATTAGCATCTCTCTCAAGAGCTATTGCAACTGCAAGCTTCTGCAGCTCACCACCACTAAGCGTCTTAACCTCTTTTGATAGCATGTTCTCCAGCTTTAGATAATCTATAACATCCTTTAATATTCCTCTTTCATCAAATTTTCTCAACAGTTCATGTACGCTACCATGCTTCACATAAGCCTGAATAGCTTCTACATACTGAACCTTGTACACCACCTTAATCTTTCCACTATACAGCTTGCTAAAATAGTCATAGAATTGCGTACCTCTGAACCTCTCTAAGACGTACTCCTTTGAAGGCTCTCCATTTAATATTCCAAAATTTGGGATTAACAAACCGGACAAGATTCTCATTGCAGTTGTTTTACCGGCTCCATTAGGTCCTAACACGCCTATGATCTCATTTTCTACAGGTAGTGGTAGGCCATATAGGCTAAACGCATTTATGCCATATCTATGAACGATTCTTTCCTCTATTTCAGTTGGTAAATTGACTATATGTATAGCTTTGAATGGACATTTCCTAACACAAATACCACATGCTATACACTTGTCCTCATATATAACAGGTTTTCCCTGTTTCTCAGAGCTGAGCTCAATTGCTTTATACGGTCTTGTTTTGTTTATGGGACAAAAACGAATACATGGAATACCACATTTATTTGGCTGACACAATTCATAATCTATTGTGGCAATTCTCTTCATAATGATTCACCTTAAAAAACAGTAATATTTTGTTAAACTTCATTGCTTTACATGCGTATTTTGACTGTGACTAGCTTGTTACCATTCTTCTTCTTCCCACTCCTCCTCTTCTTCCCACCATTCTTCCTCTTCTTCCCACTCTTCTTCAAACATCATAGTACAAACACCTCAAGCATTCATAGGATAGTGGGTATATAAAAGCATTTCTCTAGTGTTTGCCTCAATTGCATCGATTTAAGCCTACGATTTAATTTTAATTGTGGTCACGATATAAATATATCTGAGTTGCCAGAGACCCCCAGCAGAATCAATTTGTCGCAACTGATACTAGTGTTCCAATAGCTAAATAGGTAGTTCATTATGGAAAAACAACATATCTTGGTAAGAACATCAGCACTTGTAGCATCTGTGACAAAACATCCTAATGTATCAATTTGTTGCAACACCTCCTCTCTTATACTCGCTATAGTAGCTGTATTCTCTAAGGTTTTAACGCCAGCATTTACATGTATCAGCGTTACGTAATGAGCTTGACTTTTGCATGCGCTCTCATTAATTTCATTTAATAGCTTTACAACGGTTTTTATTTGCCTGTTCCCTACAAGTCTAACAAGAGTCTCTATATCCTGTCTTTTCGCAACATTCTCTCCTCGCTTAAATGCCTTCATAGCTTTTGCAAATGCTATTACAGTGCTTTCTATTGGAAAACAACAATTTTTAATTGAGATACATGTAAAGTTTTTCTCATCAAAGTACCTCTTCAATATCTCACACAAACCTTCACATGGATTCTCATGTTGTATTACTAGGTACAATTTATTGTAGCACCTACCCTCCATGGGTTATAGGAATGAAAACAATTTCATCAGTGTCCTCAACTTCGATGTCTTTATATGGATTGCTAAAAACCCTAATATCAACACCGTTGATTAAAATTAGAAACTCTCCTTCATTGATACGTCCTTCACGATTCAAAAGTTTACCTAGGTTAGGATAAGTATTTAATACTAGTTGAAAGAATTTGCCTAACTCCATCTTCTCATTGAGTCTGAATTCTATTGTTGAAACTCCCACCACATTCTTTATGTGGCCAACAAAAACTAGTTTTACTATCTTGACTTCACCCTAAAACGTTTGCAAAGTTTTATGAAGAAGACTCTTGGGCTTGTACCTGCCTACGCTTTTCTACCTTTATTAAATGCGTTATATAGCCTGCAATTTGGTTTCTAAGCTTTTTAGATGGGGTGTTAATTAATTTCTTTACCACCTCTTTATTATGTTGGAAGTTCTCTCCAAATTCGTTACCATATTGCTGAAGCAGTTTGCGAGCTGTTCTTTTAACTACACTAATTCTGACTTTGCCCATTAAATGCACCTTCTGGACTCTCTTTACATTTAATGATAACAGATTTTACACGATTTTAAGTCTTATTTAAGTCTTAGTATTCATGAATATTTATAGTCTCTCGATTTTGATGTTTCTCAAATTCATGTATATGGAATGACAGCATATAAGCTTATATAGAACCTCTTTTATACACTAACCATAGATCTTATAGAGGTGTGATTCGATGGCAGCACAACCTGTATACGAACCCACTGGAATACCAGTTATCATATTAAAGGAAGGGACGTCACGTAGCGCTGGAAGAGATGCGCTAAGAGCAAACATGATGGCTGCCTTGACAATAGCTGAAATGCTAAAGACCACCTATGGGCCTAAGGGCATGGATAAGATGCTTGTAGATGCGCTAGGCGATGTAACTATAACAAATGATGGTGCAACAATATTAGATAAGATGGATGTTCAGCATCCAGCAGCTAAGATGCTTGTCCAAATAGCTAAGGGACAAGATGAAGAGGCTGGCGATGGTACTAAAACAGCTGTGATATTTGCAGGAGAGCTGTTAAGGAGGGCTGAGGAGCTATTAGACAAGGGATTGCATCCAACTACGATAGTGTCAGGCTATAAGAGAGCCCTCGACTATGCTATACAAATTGCACAAAACATTGCTGACTCTGTTGATGTAGAGTCTGCGCAAGCCGACGAAATACTAAGAAAGGTAGCTTTATCTTCGTTGACCAGCAAAGCGGTGCATGGTGCCAGAGAGCATATTGCTGACCTTGTTGTAAAAGCTGTTAAGCAGGTTGCTGAAAAGAGGGCAGATAGATGGTATGTTGATTTAGACAACATCCAGATAATAAAGAAGAAGGGTGCTGGACTAATAGACAGTATGCTTGTTTATGGTGTTGTTTTGGATAAGGAGGTTGTTCACCCTGCTATGCCTAGGAGGGTTGAGAACGCTAAGATTGCTTTGCTCGATGCACCACTAGAAATAGAGAAACCGGAGATCGATGCAGAAATAAGGATTAGCGACCCACTACAGATGAGGAAATTCCTAGAGGAGAAAGAAAACATTCTAAGGGATATGGTTGAGAAGATTTCTGCTGTTGGTGCTAATGTTGTTATTTGTCAGAAGGGTATTGATGATGTTGCCCAGCACTATCTGGCTAAGAAGGGTATTATGGCTGTTAGAAGGGTTAAGAGAAGTGACATGGAGAAACTGGAAAGAGCAACTGGCGGGAGAATTGTAAGCAACATTGAGGATCTGACAGAGAAGGATCTTGGAACATGTGCCCTTGTCGAAGAGAGGAAGGTTGGCGAAGACAAGATGGTGTTTGTCGAGAACTGCAAGAACCCAAGAGCAGTTTCAATAGTTCTTAGAGCAGGTCTAGAAAGATTGGTTGACGAAGCGGAAAGAAGTGTTAGAGATGCTTTAAGTGCAGTTGCAGATGTGTATAGAGTTCCAAAGGTGGTTTATGGAGCAGGTGCATTTGAAATAGAGTTGGCTAAGCATATCAGAGACTACGCTAATAAAGTAGGTGGCAAAGAGGGGCTAGCAGTAGAAGCGTTTGCAAGAGCTTTAGAGGGTGTGGTAGAGACCCTTATAACAAATGCAGGTTTAGACCCTGTCGACATGCTAATGAGATTGAGAGCCGAGCACATGAAACCCGATGGTAAGTGGGTAGGTGTTGATGTCTTCACAGGAAAGCTTGTCGATGCGAGATCGCTAGGTGTTGTCGAACCTTTACTAGTGAAAATCTCGGCTCTAAAAGCCGGTACAGAAGCTGCTACACTAATACTCAGAATAGATGATGTGATAGCTGCTGCCAGGAGGAAAGAAGAGGAAAAGAAGGGAGAAGGAGAGAAGAAAGAAAAAGAAGAGGAGAAGTAAACTAATCAGATAACAAACCAATTTTTACTAAAACAGGTTCTGGAAGCTCAGGTACTAAAACAAGTGCTTCACCAGGTCGTAGCGAAGGAATTATCTTTTTGTATTCTTTTTTTAGAATAGATAAGCCCAACAAAACCTTTATATCCATTGAAGATTTCATTGTGTGAATTATCCTTGTGTTTGTATTTCTTAACACAACCGATGATAATAGTGATGGCGACTGTGTAACAACGACAAATCCCATTCCCCATTTCCTAACCTCTGCAACGAGATTCGATATAGGATTATCTTTTGTAAACACATTATGAGCTTCATCGACTATTATTAACAATGGTTTTTCAATTTCATTGTATTGAGCTTTTAGCGATGCTGTTTTTATCGATATAGATGCTAAAATTCTCTTTACCCTAGTATTAGGTATTTGCGATAAATCGAATATCGTTATTTTACCTTTTTCGACACCTATCTCCTTTAGGTTCCTCCACTTTATATTCAAATAGTCACTTGATAAAACCTTCAGTTTCCTAATTAAAGCTTCTCTAGATTCGGCAACCCATCTAGCTGAAATTGAAGTGTTTTGTATAATATCTATTAGCAAATCAATATCATATATATCCATTGATTTTCTATTCAATAGAGTCTTCATAGCCTCTTCCAGTATGTGAACTTGTGGTGGTGTTAATTCAAGAGCGTTTTCAAGTATTTCTATAAATGCTAGGGGCTCGTATTCCACAATGCTTCTCAAGTTAAGAAAAGTAGGTATTGATCCTCCAACCGGATTAGAATATTCAACACCAGCAAAATTATTTAGTAGTGAGAGGTATTCGCCATGCCAATCAATAACAAAGACTAGATAGCCGTTCTTAGCAGCTTCACGAGCAATAATTGATGCCGTTGTTGATTTTCCACTTCCAGTTGCCCCAACAATTATTATATGTTTTGCTATATGATCTGCTTTCAATTTTGCTACTATATTTGTTGAATAGACCAAACCAAGATTTATTATACCATCTTCAAATATCTTTGACAGGTATTCATATTTGCTAGGCTCTACACTAGGGTAACCCCATTCAAAAGATAGTGGATGTTCAAGTGGAAGATCGTTTTCCATGTTATTTGAGTTAAATTTCTTTTGGAAGGTGTTTAATAACCATTTGAATGGATTTTCATGCAAATGCCTATCTATACATTCTTTCAAAATCTTTATTGCATTACCAGAATTCTCAATACCACAATATATACTGTTGTTAGACACATTTTCGACTATGGAGCACATTACCTCAGCTTCTCTGCTAACATCCTCTTTTTCACTAGATAATATCAGTACATGTGTAGATACCCTAGCCGAATCCAAACAGCTTAACAATATATATCGCTTACCATGCTCTATAACTCTATTAACCAGCGATTCCAGCAATTTGATTCCAGTGCTTTTTATATGCCCCTGCTCAACAACCTCGTCACTCCTGTTAACAAATTTTAATGTTACAACAAGACCATAGATATTTGTATTAGGATAGAGTCCTATGCGCAGTACCTCCTTATCATATTTTTCAAAGTAAATAACAAGATTTTTACGATTCAGTTCCACATCCAATAAAGCCCCCAAATTATATAGACACAAAAATAAGGTGTTTTTCAAGAATGTCTTTCATCTATTGCTTATAGATCTCGCTAAATCTGTAACCCAAGCCACATGCTTCGCTTTAGGAAAAACTGTGTATAATTCATGTGGCTATGGTTCTTGTCAGATTTTGGCAAGCATATAGAAGTTTATTGGTTTCAGTTTGCTAATATTGTTCCCAACTTCAATTTATGAATCTAATGAGATATCTTTATATAGACTTTGTCCATAACATTGAAGCTTTTTGCCACCTCTTCATCAGAGGTTGTGAGCAATACTAAAAACCCCCAGAGACTGATGTATATGACTATATTCTCGTTTTCACTTCTCTTCGCAACTACGTAGCCATGGGCAACAAAGTCTTTGCCTTCATTGTATTGCGGAAGGTTCTTTGAGATAACAAAAGTAACTTTTTCGCTAGGCTTGAACAGATTTAATTTTCTGTGCATATCCATTTTGATTTTAATATTGTTGTTGCACAGCATTTCCATTATTTTAATCTCTGGTATACGAGAATCCGTAATACTTTCTATGTTACATGTTAATGTTAAGCTCATAAGGCATTACCTATCAAATCACTATAATAAGTTACTTATTAATAAGCCTGAGCTTATATTTTGTAATTAAAAGCTGATGTTTCTTTAAGAGAATTTCTTTTAGACTGCAAATATTAAAGCTTTTATTTTCATATTTTTAATATAATGCACATAGACCGGTGGTGATATTTATTGAGTTACGGTAGTAGAAGCATTATCGGAGAGCTCTCTAAGGCCATAGATAAAAAGATAATAGTCAGACTTGTTGATGGAAAGACCTATATGGGCAAACTTATTTCATTCGACCAGAGCTCTCTTCACATTGTATTAGGCAATGCTGAAAGTAGCGATGGTGGAAAATATTATAGAGTTATAGTCAATGGATCGAGAATTTCAGAGATTATTATTCAAGAGCAGCCCATGTTTAGCGCTGAAGAGTTTGCCTCAATAATTATCTCGCGCCTTGGGTTACGACCAGATGTTGTAAAGGTTTTATCGGATACAAATTCTATTATAATTTATGATAGAATAAAGGTTAGCGAGACAGGTGTTGAGGGTTCTGGCAGTCTAGCACAAAAAATCTATGAAATCTATAACGAATATATAGAGAGTAAAAAGAAGGGTTGAACAAAATTGTTTTGAGATTAGAGATCAAGATCTTGCTGGAAGAATAGGAAGATTGAAGACCAGATCCGGAGTTATTGAGACTCCCTATCTCTTTCCGGTAGTTGATCCCTCTCTTCAGGAACAATATGTTAAACCATCTGAGCTAATGGAAATAGGATTTCGTGGCATAATTACAAATGCTTATCTGCTGAAAAAAGTTTCTCCTTCACCGATAGACGTTCACAAGCACTTGAATTTCAATGGCGTTGTAATGACTGATTCAGGAGCCTATCAAATTCTCAAATATGGTGGTATTGAGGTTAGCAACAGAGAGATTATTGAGTATCAATGTGCTATTAAAAGCGATATAGGAGTGATTCTCGATATACCAACCGGATTTGATGCAAGCAGAGATGAAGCTTTTAGTAGCGCAGACGAGACTTTGAAGAGAGCTCAAGAAGCTGTTAACATTATTTCTGACCCCCTATGCAGAGAAACTTTATGGACATTACCAGTTCAAGGTGGTATACACCTAGACATACTTCGTGATTATGCTAAAAAGTCTGTAGATATTTTCTACGATGGATTCAGCATATTTGCTTTAGGTAGTCCAACAACACTATTGGAACAGTACATGTTTGATAAAGTAGCAGAAATGATATACACTGTTAGGTCTGAGATACCATTTGCCGCTCCACTTCATTTGTTTGGTGCCGGACACCCATTAATAATACCCTTTGCCGTTGCCCTTGGTGTAGATCTATTCGATTCTGCAAGTTACATACTCTACGCTAAAGATGATAGGTATATCACACGCAGAGGAACATATAAACTGAAAAACCTAGACTATAGTACCTGTCAATGCCCAGTATGTTCAAAATATTCACCAAAAGAGCTATTGGAACTTCCAAAAAAGGAAAGAGTAAGACTTCTGTCTCTACATAATTTATATGTAATTAGGGAAGAAATTAATGAAGTAAAGCAAGCCATTAAAGAGAATAGACTGTGGGAATACCTCGAATACAAGGCAAACAGCCATCCAGCAGCTAAGAGAATTTTTATGACAATGCTAAAATATTTAGAATATCTCTATAAGCATTCCCCCCAGTCAAAACCCAACACCCGTGCTGTATTCATCTTATCTGAATACTCCATCTATAACCCAAAGATATTGAGTTCAAGGAGACGATCTATTCAGATAAGAAACAGAGGCGGGGAAAATACCTTGGCTTTTCTGCCATATTCTCTTGCAGAAAACAATAGAATAGAAAAGCTTGTAGCCCACTTTTCAAAGGAATTAAACATTAATCTCCAAACTCTAAAGCTATATCTATACTATCCAATTATAGGGGTTATTCCTGCGGAGCTACATTCTGTATATCCATATTCGCATTTTGAGTTAGGATTCAGTCCAACAGATAACGCTATTTCTGATCTTGCATATCTAATCTTTGAGATCTTTTTGAAATCAGATAATGTAAATGGGGTATGGATAGTCACATGTAAAGAGGATTGGCAAGAAAAATTATATGGGAAGATAGCTAAAATTGCTGAAAATTCTGATATAGGGAGTAAAGTTAAGAAAATTGAATTTGCCTGCTAACAATTCTATGTATGCATAACACTTTCTCTTTTTTCCATTCCCGACAAAATCTCTTGCACGCTTTTCTCCAGCTCCTCAATTTTTTCGGCATACTTTATAAGTTCTTGGACATCAACTGAGAGACCCAACAAAGAGTTCAAGACTCTAACAGCTACAGCTGCAGCTCTATGATCAACGCTTTCAGGCTCTGTGTAGGGAAATATTGCAATAGCTGGTATATTTCTATTTTCTAACATGAGTAATAGGGATGCTATTGGACCTACTATATATGCTCCTTTTACAAAATATGGTTTATCCAATACCACATTACTCGCCTTTGTCTTTAGCCACCTGAATTCCTCGTCTCCCTCGCGAAAACGTATATCTAAACCCCCTATGAGATACGTTTCGCTTATTCTTAGCTTTTCTATTAGTGTTTTAAACGCGTTGACAAATGATGTTAAATGTCTTCTATCTGGGTTTACCCTATTAAGCAGTACGACAACACCCAAATTTCCGGCATCTTTGAAGAAAATTTCGTGAGGCATGCTTAGACCATATTCTTCCACAGATGTAAAATCTGGTGTATATGGAGGCTCTATGTAGCCGATTAAACTCATCCCCAATTTTGATACTAAATACCTTGTTGTTAAATACCCAACTGCGCCAAACCCTTGGAAACCTGTAACTAGTGCCATCCTACCCTTTATTATAGTAGTTGCGTCTACAAGTATGTTTAATTCATATCCTCTTCTCATTTTCACCTTTTCCCACCTTCTCACGTACTTGTACTGCAGGCCCTCTCAAACTGGTTATCATCGCCTCGTAACTAATTATAGCTCTTCCTACCCCAATCAAATTATCTTCTTCGTCTACTATCAAAATTTCGTCAAAAGGTTTTATGTTTTCATCACCGTATATAATATGCTTAGAAAAAACAGTATGGGATTCGAGAACATCTGGCACAATTTCGTTGACGACAACAACGCGGTGTTTGGGAAATGGCAGTGATTTATGTAATAGAATTGCTAGGGGAATGTGAGGAATCAACCTAAAGTCAGATGCTCTAATAGATGCAAATAACTCATCTCTATATAGTATGGATCTTAATCTACCTGTTCTCCTGGAATGACAAAAAGTTAGCTCATTATGATCTATATCTTCAATAGCTTTTCTTGCTGCATCTCCATAAAAATATGTTGTTAGGTATATCAATAAATTAACTTCGTTTTTTTCAGGCTTTTTACAATATTGAGACACACTAGACATTGCCTGCCACATTAGGAGAGCTTATTCTTTCACAAGTGATACTCTGTTATATCACTATTTCTCAACGACTGCGCTGTTAATTGAGAAGAGGTGGCATACGGTCTAAACCTTTTCTTTAAAATCTTGTCTATTGCATAGAGAAAGTCCTTCTTCTCTACAACAACTCTGCCCTCTCTTATAGCGTGAAGAGCTGCTTCAGTACATATAGCTTTTATTTCGGCTCCTGTAGCCCCCTCTGAAATCTTGGCCAATTCAACTAAGTCGACATCTATAGCTAACGGCATTTTTCTTGTATGAATCTTGAATATTTCGTAACGGCCTTTGAGATCTGGTAACGGTATCTCAATTATTTTATCAAATCTTCCGGGCCGCAAAATCGCTGGGTCTAATATATCTATTCTATTCGTTGTTGCAATAATCTTGACATTGTCTAGAGGGTCAAATCCGTCGATCTCTGCTAATAGTTGAGTTAAAGTTCTATGTATCTCTCGCTCACCGCTCGTTCCAACATCAAGTCTTCTAGCTGCTATAGCATCAATTTCGTCTATTAGTATTATTGCTGGTGCTTTCCTCCTCGCCAATGCGAAGATTTCTTTAACAAGCCTAGCACCTTCACCAATGAATTTTTGAGCGAGTTCAGAGGCTATGATACGAATAAATGTTGCATTGCTCTCATGGGCAACTGCCTTTGCTAGCAAGGTTTTTCCACAGCCAGGAGGTCCATAAAGTAAAACACCTTTTGGAGGTTCAATACCCATTGCCTTAAATATCAAGGGATTCTTTAAAGGAAGTTCTACGACCTCCCTCAGTTCCGCGACCTGCTCTTCCAAACCCCCAACATCGGCGTATGTGACATTGGGCCTTTCAATAATTTCAAACACCCTTACACTAGGATCCTCAACCTTTGGTAGGACCTCCACAATGGCTGAGCCTCTTTGATTCAATGCCACAGAAGCGCCAGGCCTTAATTTGGATCTATCAACAGACTCTAGAATATTCACTATTAGGATGGGGCCTGAAGAACTTCTCACAATAGCTCTCCCATCTGGTAGAACATCTATTAATGTGGCCTCTACAAGTGGTGGTGCTGTAAGCTTCTCTAGCTGAGACTTGTAATACTCTATTTCCTCTCTGTATTTTAGCAATAACTCTCTTAGAGTTGAAGGATCCGACAAATCTATATTTAATTCAGCATCGTCCTTAGGTTTGTCAATAATGTTTTCATATTCCATTAACTATTTCGCCTCTACAGCATCTGCTAAACTATTAATTAAGCTGATCTAAAGCTAAAAACATTTTTCCCAATAGTTTATATAGAAGGTGAGTCTAGACTGAAAGATCAGAAGATAGTTTATTGCGAGCTATGTGGAAATCCGATAATTGATGGAAAGGCTCACAAAGTTTTGATAGACAATGCAATTCTTACTGTATGCGATAATTGCTTTAATAAGCTAAGTAAGAAAAAAGCGGATCAAACATCAGTTAAAGAATCTAGTACACCTGCTTCTCAAATTAGAGGTGTAGCACAACCAAAAAGTTCACAAGACTCTAAAGCTTTGAAAGAGTCTAAGAAGAGAACTACAATTGCATACGAACGCTACGAACTTGTTGAAGACTATGCCGAGAGAATTAGAAGAGCCCGCGAATCATTAGGATGGAGCCAAAGCGTTCTAGCTGTCAAGGCAAAGGTTGGTGAGAATATCATTAAAAGGATAGAAAGTGGAAAACTTAGGCCATCATTCGACTTAGCAAAAAGACTTGAGGAAATTTTAAACATAAGACTCCTTGTGCCGGTTGTTGAAGAGGAAATCAAGGAAAGCAAAAGTGTATCGAAGGAGGTTACACTAGGGGAAATTGTAAATATAAGAGAATGATTATGGGGATTGATAATTAAATCAACAAGAGAGACTGTTATTTTAATCATTAAAAAAGATGATGTGCAATATCTAGATGAAATTACAGCTGTTGTTAGAGAAGCCGGTTTCGAGCCGAGAAACATTGTCAAAATTTCAAAAACTGATACAAGTTGTTATCTTCCATACGGCAAAATAATGAAGTTAAAATATGAAATAGAGAACAGTAATGTGAAGAGAATATGTGTTTATGATCATCTAAAACCTAGGCAGATAACTTGTTTAATGAGAGAATTAAATGTTGATGTAGTAGATCAGGTTATGTTATTGCTTAGAATATTTCAAATGCATGCAGGTTCAAAAGAGGCGTTACTTCAAATTGAAATGGCTAGACTGAATCATGAACTGCCATTAATTAGGGAGTGGATACGAAGAAGCAAAATGGGTGAGTTACCCGGTTTCTTAGGAGGAGGTAGATATGCTATAGACATTCAATATGAACACGTAAAAAGGAGATTGGCTAAAATAAGAAAAGAACTAGCTGAGTTAAGAAATAAGAAAAGAAGTGAAAGGGAAAGAAGAAGACGTTCAGGATGGATACACATAGCCTTGATTGGCTACACCAATGCCGGTAAAACATCTCTCTTCAACGCTTTAACCAATTTAAATAAACCTACAGGAGATGAATTGTTTACAACATTAACGCCAAAAACGTATGCACTAAATATTTGTGGTGATGAAGTTGGAAAAATAGTTCTTGTAGATACAATTGGATTTATAAAAAAACTGCCTATGGAAATTGTCGAAGCTTTTAAAGTTGTTCTCGAAGAAATAAAGGCTGCTGACATTCTGCTATTTGTTATAGATGCTAGCAAAGATCTTCATCTAATGTATAATGAGATTGGCACCGCCCTTGACATTCTTCAAAACATAGGTTTTGAAGGAAAACCAATTATTGTTGCACTAAATAAGATCGACCTGTTAAACCCAAACCCTGAAAGCAAGAGAAATATTGATGATATAGCTAAGTCTGTGACTGAGTATCTTCATAGCAAAAATGTGAATGCCGCAAGAATAGTACCTATATCAGCCTTAAAGAATATAAATATTGACATGCTAAAGGAGTCTATATGTCAAGTTGTACATCAGCTGAAACCCTTGAAAAACACGTGTATGTACTAAGACTTGGCCATAGACCACATAGAGACCGTAGAATTACGACACATGTTGCACTTGTAGCTAGAGCCTTTGGTGCTAGAGGTTTATATCTTGCTGATGTTACAGACGAAAATGTTAAGCAATCTATCGCCAAGGTTGTTAGTCGATGGGGCGGATCCTACTTTAAGGTTGTAGACGGTGTCAGCCCATTTGAGATCATAAGACAGTTCAAGAAGGAGAAATCATGTGTTGTACACTTGACTATGTATGGACTTCCTGTGGACAGCGTGATTAGAGATATTGTGGAAAAATGTGAAGAGATTTTGGTAATAGTTGGTGCCGAGAAAGTGGATAGGGTATTTTATGATTTGGCTGATTATAATGTTGCTATAGGTAATCAGCCCCATTCTGAAGTTTCTGCTTTGGCAATATTTCTAGACAGACTGTGGCAAGGACGCGAAATGAGCTTATGTTTCCCCGACGCAAAATACTATATTGTGCCCAGTGCGAGAGGTAAGGTGGTGAAACCCTTTGAATGATAGTGGCATAATCAAAATCGTGGAGCAGATGTATGGAGCAAATGGCAGAAAGATTCTAGAGGTTCTCTTGAATTCTCCCAATGGAAGAACAATTGAAGAAATTGCGCAGGAGACAAGTATTAGAGTTAATGATGTGAGAAGACTATTGTATGAAATGAGCCAAGATGGGCTTGTTGCATATATTCGTAGTCAACGTGGCGAGAGCCATTGGTATAGCTATAGGTGGTACTCAAATTACTCGATGCTTAAAGCCTCTCTTGCAAGGAGGCTTAAAGAAGTTATTAGAGTTTTGCAAGAGAGATTAAACTTTGAAACAAGCAACACATTCTACATATGCCCAAATGATCAATCAGTATATACATTTGAGGAAGCATTCGAAAACAACTTTCAATGTATACAGTGTGGTTCAGATCTAGTAGAATTTGATAATAGACCAATAGTATCATATCTGAGCAATATTATTGAAAAGCTCAAAAAATATGATAATAGTGTTGGCTGATTGGAATAATGAAACCCACAGTCATAGATTTGTTCTGTGGCGCAGGAGGCTTTTCAAGAGGCTTTAAAGAAGCTGGTTTTAATATAGTCCTCGCCATTGACAATGATCCTGCATGTGGAAAAGCATTCAAAATAAATTTTCCGAATGCTGTCGTACTTGTAGAAGATATAAAAGATGTTACCAGTTCTGATATAACCTACCACACTAGAAATTACGATATTGTTATTGGAAGCCCACCCTGCGAACCTTTTACAGGTGCTAACCCAAAAAGGGAGGTTGACCCCATTGACAGGCTTTACAAGGACCCCATGGGCAAATTAACACTAGAGTTTATTCGTCTTGTGGGAGAACTAAAACCTCGAATATTTGTCATGGAAAATGTTCCCGCAATTCTAGAAGAGCCCATAAAAAAGAGTTTAATAAATGAATTCAAGTCTGTTGGATATAACCAGATATACTTTAATGTTTTGAATGCGGAGAACTATGGCACTCCAAGCAAAAGGAAAAGAGTATTTATATCAAATGTGCCAATAAATCCTAGACCAATAAACAAGGTTGTTGTAGTTGCTGAAGCATTGAAAGATCTTCCGCCACCCTATGAGTCAACTATTCCGAACCATGAGTTCGTACCAATTTCAGAGAAGAAATTGAGGAGAATATCGAGGGTAAGACATGGTAAAGCTGCATACTATTATTATGGTTCATCAAAACTTCTTCCAAACTTCGTTAAGCTAAAGCCATATGAAGTTGCACCAACAGTATTAGGATCATCGAGATTTATACACCCGTTTGAGAATAGACTTTTGACAGTTCGTGAGCAGGCTAGGCTCATGGGATATCCCGATGATCATATATTTTTCGGTGGAAGGGATCAACAGTTTAATCAGGTTGGAGAGTCGGTGCCACCGCCTTTGTCATATGCCATAGCAAAATTTTTAATGGAAAAAATATTAATGTAGTTTATGTGATCAACTATGAAGAAACTATATTTGGTTGCATATGCGCCATCAAGTCCCTATAGATTGATTGATTTAGCAAAGGTTGCATATTCCTTCAATTTTGTAACAGGTTTTGTAGTTGTTAGACCAACTGGTCTGGCTGCTCAAAGTGGTCTTCCAGAAGTATTTAAGTTAGCCTATAAATATGGAAAATCCCTTTTCGTATTATCGCAACTGAGAGAGCTAAAAGATCTTCTATCTATTGATAAACTAATATTCATCATTCAAAACAATAAAGAGGCTCCAGACATAGAACAAGTAATAGACATGGCTTCAGATTCCGTGGCTATAATTATTCAAGCAGGAGAGTCCCCATTTAGCAAAGAGGATATTTCCATGGGATATGTTTCAAGAATCAATGAAATGAACGAATCTTTTTCACCCAATGCAGTAGCAGAGGCAACCGCTGCCATTTTAAAGATCATGCGACTACTAAGGTAAAACTGCATGGAGAGAGTGATAGTAGTTGATGCAAATGCTAGGCAAAAAGGTAGGAGAGTTTCAACAGTTGATGTAATAGGCGTTGGCCCTAGGTTGGTAACCTCAATTCTTAAAATGCATGGTTTTAAGGCGAGCCTATATGCTTATGAATCAATTCTAAACAACAAAGAAATTCTAAAAGATTTTGATGCAATAGCAATATCATTTATGGTAAGCGATTTCAAGGCTGTTAAAAAGCTCATTGACATGTGGAGAAAAGTTAATAATGGCATTATTATCTTGGGAGGTCCTGGAACCTTAAGCCGGTCGATGCTATCCTCTCTAGACTTTTCACTTGCACTTATAGGAGAATCTGAAATCACATTACAAAAACTTTTCTCTATGTACAAGAGCCTTAGTGAAGCATACTATGATCTATCAAAATCGAAGACAACAATAAAGGGGTTGGCTATTAAGGTGGACAGGGAAATTATAGATGGTGGTATAGGTGAATGGACTCCCAAAAAATTTTTGAATGTGATTCCTGAGATAAACGATCTTAAGAACTTTCCTTTTTTCTGGGCATCGAGAATATATGTTGAGGTTGTAAGGGGCTGTAGCAATTTTAGAAGACCTATACAAACATTTGATGGCAGATATTGTACCAGATGTGATTTATGTTATAAAGGTTCGCTGAGCTCCAGAATAAGCTGTCCTGTAAACATCCCTCCAGGCTGTGGATACTGTAGTGTACCGGCAATCCATGGGCCTGCACGATCACGTGATTTGTTTACCATTGTTGAGGAAGTTGAAAAGTTGACAAAAGCAGGTGTGAGTAGAATAGTATTGAGCGCTCCTGATTTTCTTGATTTTGGAAGAGACGAGCTTGTAGAAGAGCCTTTGACGGATCCTTGCAACCCACCACCAAATGTATATAAGATAGAGGAGCTCTTAAGTAGGCTATCTAAAATTAGGGCTGTGGCGGAAGAGAGGGCTACTGTGATGGTCGAAAATGTTAAACCGTGTCTAGTAAATGATGAGGTTGCGGATGTTTTAGGAAGATACTTGAAAGATACCCCAATCTACATAGGATTGGAGAGCTGTAGTGATGATCTTTTGAAAAAAGTTGGAAGACCTTCAACATGTTCAGAGGGTATTAGTGCGATTGAGAAGCTAAAGAAAAGTGGTCTTAGACCATATGTTTATTTGATGCATGGTCTTCCATTTGAAAGAGATGAAGATGTTCTTAAAACAGTTAAAGCAATAGAAATTCTAAGGAATATTGGTGTAGAAAGAATAGTATTGTATAGGTTTTCACCATTACCCTACACAGCCTTCGAACTGGCACCAAAACCTGGGCCAGCTATAAGTGATCCTATGAGAAAGCTCTTGTATGACAAGGTTGAAGAGTTCAACAGGGAACAGAATAAAAAAATTATTGGCAGAGTAATCAAGGCCATTGTAGCTCTTAAGCATCCGAAAAAACCAGGCTTTCTTATTGCATATCCAATGCGGCATGGACCTGTAATAATAGTAAGAGGAGGTGAAGCTTTGGTGGGACATAGAGTCACAGTTAAAATACATAGACTACTTAGTAACAGAATTGTGTTTGGAGAGATCGTCTATGTACATGAAAAGCATTTTTAGACTGCTATAGCTAATAAAGTTAATAAATGTTCTAAATAAAATTCTATTGTAAAAATTGCAGTGGTGCAAAGAAATTGGTGAGAATATCAACAATAGAGCTTGAATCATTTGAAGATATGATACTAATGCTACATTCTAGAATGACCGCCGTAAGCATGACATCATCACTTATGTGTACAGATAAAAACTGTTTTACAATAATAAGTGCAGGCGATGAGCAAGTTTTCATAATATCGTCTCCACCTCCTACAACAAAATGCCGATTTGCATTTGTAGACGATTTCGGAAAGGTCAGATGCAGTGAAACCCCACCTGCAGGAAGGCCAATAGTATTTGTGATATCTGTAAAGAATATCAAAGAAACTGATAGCATTATAAAGGCTTTATCAACATAATTCAACTGCATTATAAAGAACGATAAAGAAAAATATTTTTAATGTCTGTACACAATATTATATTGTTAGCTATTGTCATTGGTGCGGGGGTGCCCGAGCCAGGTCAAAGGGGTCGGGCTGAGGACCCGATGGCGTAGGCCTGCGTGGGTTCAAATCCCACCCCCCGCACCAACACCCACCAAATATAGTGATTATGATATGAGCTATAGCTGGGAACCAAAATGGATAAGAAGAAAAATAAAGATATCAGAGGGAATTGAGGTTGAAACATGCTATGACGCTACCTCGTCAATGCTTCTATGCCCTCTATGCATAGATATTAATAGGGTGTGTCCAAGCCATACAGAGTACTCTAATATTGTGCCTGAGAGGTCTTTGTATTTCTTTTCCATAGAAGATTTGATATACCACATGAAAACCCATACTAGAGAGGGTGTTACAGGCAAACTGTATACCGAAGTTGAAGAGGAGGGAGAGGAAGAAGAGATAGAAGAAGAATAAGAAATTCATTTCATTTTTAACAGGCTGCCCCGCTTCTGTCTATATCTACACATAAATTAATTGATTTGGTTTTCTCCTCCTATTTTGTAAAGTTCTATCATTCACCACAGTCAATGACTATGTGCATATGCTGTTACGAACGTTATCATTAAGTTTGAGCAACGCTATGAAGACCACTCTATATGCTTCGGCACTTCTGTTGGGCGCTGTAAATAGTTTGACAGGTTGCGAAACACCTGTGTAAGCTATGCTATACAATGATTGATTCACTTTTTCAATTGTTGCATAGAGTCCATATGAATCAAAATACCCCGACTCTATAGCCGGTTCTATAACAGGCACAAAACTTGTTCCCACTAACTCGTTTCCAAGAACCCATGGAACAACCTTTATACTGTATGATGGATATAGCTTTGAAAATGTTTGAAGAATAGCCCACATATAAAGTCTTGGCATTGTAGCGTTGAGAACAGTTGATGAATTCAAGTTGAGCCCATATTCTACAGTATATTCATTTCCATTAACATTTACCCTCTTTACAACAACCCATTCATTTGATGCTAGTTCATTATATCCTCCAACCGATGATGCTGAAGCAGGATAGCTAGTGATTGTATTGAGGGGTATACCCATAGGCGATTTATATGTTGCCAGATATATTATCGCGCTTATGAATTTCGCCATATCACCAAAACCATATTGAGGCGGTGCGTTCAAGCCTATGTATACTCTCTTTGAGGAGTGATTGACATATATGTCAATGCCGCTAAAGATCAGTACATAAACATCGCTTTTTCTACATATGCCAAACTGATTTAGATACTGCAAGGCTTTGTCATATGGCATCGCAAAGAATTCTGCTAAGACGTGGATCCTTGTCGAGTTTATGGTAGCTCCATCAGCTACTGTAGATCTATTGCCTATCACCGATATCCAGTATCCATAGTCCCACCAACTCAACACCAATGCATTGGACGATGTGTTGTCCCTTATAAATCTTAGCGTGTCTAGCCATACTGTTGTGGGTATAAAGCCCTCGGCTCTCGAAATCATTGTATAGGAGGAGTAGTAGGCTCTGAACTCAGCATAAGCTATCGGTATCGATGCTAGAATCACTATAATAGCAAGTATGATTCCAACTACTTGCATAAACGTTATCTTAATTTTTGTTAAACGTCCAACAACCCTGATCTCAGGTTTAATGTATTGAAATAGTGCGCCAAGTGATAGTCCAACACACGTGGCAGTCACAACATTCATGTAATCTACAAAGTAACTAAGGTTGTATGTTACATACCAAGATAGTGCAATCCATATCAACATGGTCAATAGGAATATGTTTCTTGATTTGATAGTGCTATAGACGGATATGGGTAAGAGTATGAACACTGTCAACAACAGCGTTAGAACCATGTACTGGGGTAGAGATCCCATTTCGTATAGTGGCTGATATTCTGCAACAGTCAGTGCAACACCTGGAGGTCTAATTCCCAATCCGAGTGCAATCTTCCCAGCAATTGGCAGAATCTTTGTGAACTGATCAAACAGCCCGGGAATACTATCAAATAGCACTATAAGGGTTATTGCAGAGATTATTGTAGCTGCAAAGAGTGTTGCATAGATTTTCATAGCTTTTCTTCTCCCAAATATGATGTGGAGAGCCCAGGCAAAAACAAATATTGCTAAAGCAATGTAATAGGCTAGTGCAAGTACAAGTCTTCCACCGTGATAAGATGGCATTAGATACATTGCAACAAATGGTATTGTCGACTCCATAGCAAAACCCATTGCATATTGCTTGAATATGCTCTTTGAAGAGAGGTCCTTGACAAATGGCAATAGAATCATTGAAGCATATACAGGAATTGCTGTAAGGCCCACTCCAGTCCACACACTAGCTGCATATGCCAGTGCTACACCTGCAAGAGCAAAATCTAGTGGTTTTGATGATTTCAAAGCTCTTAGATGTAGCCATATAGCTAAAGGAGCTGTGAACAAGCCAAACGAGTATTTAACTGTGAAACCTGCTACTTCTCTACTCACAAAGAACATTGCATAGACTAGTGCTGCTACTATAGAACTAATTTTACTGCCTGTTGCCTCATTAACAGATAATGCTATGAATATTGCTGCAAGAGCTCCCATAATAGGTGGTAAAACCGCCATTAGGTCATACAATGAAACTCCAAGAGGTTTGAAGATTTCGTAGAGCATGTAAATGGTTATTATGTGACCTTGCAAATCAGTTGTAAAGAGGTTTCTACAAGACGGGTACCAAAATATGCATGTAGCTGGGTTACTGCTTGTAAGGCTGGGCCATGATAACAGCCCATGTTTATCGAGATAAGATACAACCCAGTAATTAAAAAATGTGTCTAGCTCATCTAGTTTAGCCTCTGGATAAACAGAAGCTATACCAGAATTTACAACATTGAAATACTGCTGCATTCTAAGCCAAAACGCTAAAAAAGCTATGACTGTTATAGCAATGGCAGCAACAATTTTTGAGTGTTTGCTCCAAAATCTATAAAGCGCAACCATTATATTTGCTCTCATGAGGCAACAACCGCCAAACTAGGCATCACAACTCTAAGGCTATCAGAAACCTATAAAAATTTAACTAAAATACTGACCCCATTATCAGAAACTATATAGCTGTTGCTAATATAGTTTGTACAAGATCTAGAACAGTTTCATGCAATAATACAATTAACTTCACAATGTATCTTTGATTATATTCCTGCAAAGCCCTTCATTATAACCATAGCTTAAAATCTGTGAAAGCTTGTGTGTAGCGTAGGCTGAATTTTCATGATTTCGGAAAACAGTAGTAGCATAATTAGATCTTTTTTGATAGGCTCTGAGAAGTGCCCTGTCTGCGGTTCTATAGCATTAACCTATTTACATTTATACCAAGCTCCTCACAATGAAACAGTAGCTATCGTGACAATAAAGTGTGATAAATGTGGATTCAAATACTCAACTGTTTTGTCTATAGCAACGTCTTTTTCTGATAATAAATGCATTGAAATTGAGGTGTCGGATCCCCAAGATCTAAGAACGCTCATATACCTATCTGACAACACCACAATAGAGATTCCTGATATTGGTATAAAAGTCGATTTATCCCAATTACGATTGGGGAGCATAGTAACAGTAGACGCAATATTATCATATCTTGTAGAGTGGATAGAAAACGCGCAACATATTGAAAATAACGATGAGTTCGCTAAAACGTTGCTGCTGCTAAAATCCTTGCTTGATGAAAACATCGACAGAAAAATAAAAATTGTTATAAGAAGCGACAACGGTGTCGGCATAATAAACAGCTATCGAAAAAACTACAGTAGATGCTAAATCTCTTCACTGTTTTACAACTTTGATTAGCTTGCCTTTCCTACCTTCTTTTTTCTTCTTTAATCGTATCTCCAAAACACCGTTCTTGTATACAGCCTCTGCAGAATCCACATCCACCTCTACTGGCAATTCTATCTCCTTCTTATATTTTCTCTCGTGGTCAGAGCCTTCAACAACTATATGGCGTTCATCTAATGCCTCAACCTTAATCTTATTTTCGTCAACGCCAGGCATCTCTAAAACTACTCTGATTTTGTCATCTTCTTCATATATATCAACCAGTGGCTCCATCTCTTCACTAACAATAACTCTTGGCCTACCCCTTCCACTTCTTTTGACATTGCCAAACTCATATATTTTGGGGATTCCATCAGGTCCGATCTCAATTCTGAAACCATATATTATTGGCTTGCCTAACTCCTCTCCCTCTATAGGTATGGAACCAATTCTGAATGTCCTTTCCAACTCCTCTAACTCCTCTTCCAGTTCGCTAAAAAGCTCGTCAAATATGTCAAAGAATTTTCTTCTTTTCCTTCTAGGCTCATCAGATCCCGACACAGCAAACACCTTGTTACATGCCTATGCCTAGCTAGACTTATAAGTGTATGCTTAAATCAACCCTCTATTCGCTGGACCATGATCCTACTAAGATATAACACTCTCTTTCCAAACATTTTTGTTGCTTAATTATATCCGTAATATCTGGATCCAATGATGCAAATCTATCTGTATTCTCTGGCTTCAGTTCAATAATGCTTAGTTTTGGTAGTAGAAATTTGCTTAGACTGTTCATAACCTTTTTAGCCTCATCTATACTAGTGTAAACTCCTAAAATAACCTTCATACTCTCCTTGGCCACAATACCTAAAGGACTCTTCCTGTATATGAACCACATAATCTAACAGCCAGATAACCAAATTTTAAATATTTTTATGTTACACGTAGTTGTAGCTTTAATAATTTTACTGGAGTTGCAAAAGCTTCGGTGCTTTGTGCTAAGCATACTCTAAAGCACATATGCATTGCTTTGTTTGATTTGTGTCACAGCTTTTCTATAGCCCTCATATTACAGTACTTGTATTAAGAACAGTGTAACGGCTATGAATGGCACAGTTTTAGAGGTTACAATATTAATGGGTCTTGATGATGTTAGCAACCAAGCATTGGATAATCTCAAAAAAGCTAGTGAAATTCTTTACCATAGATATAAAATAAAATTGATTCTAAATCCCATTAATCTGTGGCTAGATCCACTAAAAGCCTCTATAAATTCCCTCCCCATAATATTCATTGGGAGCAAAAAGATATTTTCAGGCTATCCTCCATCCATTAATGAAATCATACGAGAAGCAGTCAAGCTTGCTACATCTAATCACCACACAAACTTTGAAGCATTATTACCAACGGCCATACTTAGAGAAGATTTTATTGATGCGGCTCTAATAGAATAAGAACTTCTAAAGCCTTTGTATTGGATTATCCGCTAGGCTTATTATAAATAAGAGAAGAAATTAGACTAAGCTAGCATAAGAAAATATATCACTTCTGTGCAAATAAATCTCATTTATCAAATGATAAAGGAAATGTAACCAGAATCTGATAATAAATCCTATTGTAAAAGTTCGATCGTCATAGGTTGTAGTTTAATGATAGAAACTGATGTTGTGATAATAGGCTCTGGTATTGCAGCATTAAAGGCGTACAAAGATTTTTATGATCTTGGATATAGTGCTATAATTATTGATCCAGGTCCCCTTGGAGGAAGTGTCTCTTCTGTTGGCACTTCATATAAATTTCCAAAAATTCCTATACTAATAGATTATGGACTTAGGAATATGTTTGAGGGGTGTGAATTTTCTTGCTATCCTATAGAATTAAATACGATAAAGATGGGTGATATAGTTAGTAAGATGCTTGGTTTCGAGAGATTTGAGCCACAGCGTCTGTGGTTTTATGATCTATTCAATATGAAGAAGGCTTGTTTTACAAGAAATATAGTCGACTGTGTAATTAGAAACTTGGGAATATCTTATTATCTAATTAAAAGAATTGTAAGTGGTATAAGAAGGATATACCTTGACACAAAGATAATCACTCTATCAATTGGTCTTGCTATAAAATATAAAAAAGTTGTATATACATGGCCTTTGGACATATTAAGAGACTTCATTTTAACTAGGAAAAATGAGTTGTATTTAGCGTTAGATGATGTTGCAAAGGCTTTGAAGTATGCATCCCTATTTATTCGTGCATATGTTACTAGAGAAGGTATAGAAGGATATGGATGTAAAGAAAAGAAGATGAACATATATCTACATTCAACAAAAGCTTCACGGTTTCATACAGCCATTAAAATACCATTACATGAAGATGTACATGTACTTTATGCTGTTACAAGTTATTCGCAAAGCTATCCTCTATTACCAGGAATAGGAGAGAAAATAGATTCTGAGCTTAAAAAACACGGGCTTCTACGAGATTTCACCAGAGCTCTAGAGATTCAAAATATTGACATGCGCTATGGCATTCTAAACAAAATTGATAGAAAAAGCATAGAAACTCTAAAGGAGCTACTTTCGCCATTTGATATTAAATTGTTTGGAAGACTTGCTGAGTGGACAGACTACGATATACCTACAATAATTTTTAAACAAACTGCCTTATCGTAATAGTGAAGGTGGTGCATGAATTGAAGATAGATGCTATTAGAAAATGTAATGATCTGTGTGAAGAGATTGTTAACTGTGATGAATGTGAAGATGACTTCTGTGAGGATCTGTGTGAAGAAGTTGAAAGGTACTGTGTTACTACATGCGTTGAACAGCTTGGGAATCAATAACAATTTTATCGTTTAATTCAATATAATCAATTTTTTCGGCAATCAGCTGCGCAAGCTGAATAACCTCTTTCAGCATGTTGATCTCTGCAAATAGCTCATCTTCATATTCTTCAGCACGTTTAAGAACCTTCACAAGCTTTGGTAATACATTAAATGAAAACTGTTGAAACAATCTTATATCAGTTTTCGTTAGCCTCTCTTTGATGCTCATAGTCTTTAATTTGTTTAGCCAATATCTAGGCCTTAAGCTTTGCAACTGTATTCTTACTAAGGCTATATCTGGGTCATCTAATTCTTCAGATCCTTTGGAGATGCTATTTATTATAGACTCTATTATCTCAACGTTGTATTTGAATTTGTACCAGTGCTGGTTCGATGTTTTATACGATGTTTCAATAATTTTATAGTCTCTCTCTAAAGTCTTTAAAAGAAGCGATGGATTATAAGAAAATCCCATACTGTTGAGCCTCTCTACAACGCCTCTATAATCGAAATCCCCAAGCATGTTGTTACCATGTAACTTATTTTCTCTTGCAGCAGCTATCGCAGCTTTCACAACAAACAAGAATCTTTGACCATATCGATGATACGCATCTAGAATGGCAATTCTTAGAGCATCCATACTCATTTTGTAACCTCGTTATTAATTTTTCTGTTGCAAACAAAAAAGTGTAGACTATATAAATCCTCACACGTTTACACAAATGCCGATGTAGTTGCTTTGATCATAAGTTTGTATTACTTTATCTTCTTTAACATTTCTACGTCCTCAAATTACATTGTTACTTAGCTATACCATATGAAGTGATATTAGGACTAAAGAACATGTGTCGAAAGGGGGTTATATTGTGTTCGCACAAGGTAATGTCAGTTGGGTAAGTTCATATCATTGTGTTCATCAATACGGGGATAACTCATCATCTAAATTCCATCAACAATTAAAAAGGTCTTTAAATTTTTAGTTTAAGTGGTATCATTAAATGGTTTTAGTAAAGATTGTTGTACAAGCTTACAAGATATTTGATAGAGTAACGATCATTGATGTAGCTAATCAGTTATTGAAACTTGATGGTGTTAAGAGCGTTGATATAAAGGTTAATGATGTGGACGCCGAATCTATTCACTTAACAATATCTATAGAGGGAATTGACTTAGATTTTGAGAAGATAAGAAGTACATTGGATAGTCTTAATACTGTGATAAGCAGTGTTGATGAGATTATAGCGACTAAGGATTGAAAATTTAAGTCAATTACTTGGTTTATTTATAATATTATTGTTTCTAGTCTACATGTCCATAACCACATATTAAGCTTTTTACACCGATAACAATCGGCAGCAGGTGAAGCACATTAGTAAATGTTCTTTGCTCTAGATGCAAAAAGAACAATGCTATATTTTATCAAGTACATACTGGGTTAAGATTATGCAAAAACTGTTTTATTGAAGATGTTAAGCAAAGAGTTCTAGAACAGATGAACAGATATCAAATGATATTACCTGGAGATAATGTATTGATAGGGGTTTCAGGAGGGAAAGACAGCTATGTATTATTAAGAATACTAGCTGAAGTCCATAGTACTTCAAAGATTGTTGGTTTAATGATTGAAGAGGGTATCCATGAATATAACAGAGCAGATGTGTTTGCTTTCTTGAAAAAGGTGTGCAATGAAATTGGTGTTGACTGTTTAATTACCAGCATCAAGAAAGAGCTTGGCTATAGTGTAGATGATTTCATTTCTCTACAAATAGAGAAGTATGGTACACTCAAAATAAGTGCTTGTACATATTGTGGTATTGCAAGGAGAAGAATTTTAAATGCTTACGCCAGAATGCTAGGTGCAGATAAAGTTGCTACAGGGCATAACCTAGACGATGAGGTTCAAACCTATTTGATAAACATATTGAGAGGCGATATAATGAGACTTGTACAACTACACCCCCTAAGCATGACCCACAGCAAGTTACTTGTGAAAAGGGTTAAGCCACTTAGAACGATATATGAGTATGAAACATCGTTTTTAGCCTACATAGAAAATTTCAGATTTCAAGAAACGGAATGCCCATACATTTTAGAGAGACCTACACTAAGATCAAGGATTCGGGAAATGATTAAAGAATTAGAAAGAAGTTATCCTGACATCCAAATTAGGTTTTTGAGATATATAGACAACATTTTAGAGCCTTTCGTTAAATCAAGCAATGAGAATTTTGTGAATCTACCCCTATGCTCCCAATGTGGAGAGCCTACTGCACCAGGCAGAAGCATTTGCAAATTCTGTGAGTTGGTAAACAGCATTGTATTAAATAAGTAGTGAATTGCACAATACGGATATCGCACCTTCTGTCAAAAGCTATTTGAAGACTGTATTAAGAGATATAACATTATGAATTAAAGCATTTAAAGTGTTATTTTATAAAACTGTTATAGTAGTGGTTGCACATTATGAGGATTAAAATAGAGGAAGAAATGCCGAAAGCAACCTTCGCCATAAATAATTTGATTGAGGACTACTCATTTCAGGGGCGTGAAACCCAAGTTGTTTCCAAGATCGCATTTCCCCAATACAAACCATTAAAGGGGTATCTAATTATAGCAGTTTCAAGTAACGATAGAATTAATGACATTATAAAATGGAAAGTATCATTAAATAACATTGCACTCACACGAGAATTTAGACCACATATAGATGTAAAAATAGATGAAAAAACCTATCAAGCAGTATTTGCATATGAAATCTCAAAAATACTATCATCAACGGATTTGACATTGAAGATAAGCTATGAGGGTAAAGACAAAATAAAAATAGATACCGCGTCACTTCTAACGTTTCATCAGTACGACGACGACAATGTCTACGTCTCATGTATAAGTGAAGTTGTTCAATTAAATGACTATGAAATGATATTACCAACAGTTAACAATAAAGACTATAAAGAATCAACTATTTACATGGGTGTCACAGCTCAAAAGCCATCGACTCTCCTCATAAATGCTAACAATAGTAATGACAGTAATACATTTATATTAAGAGAAGGTTTCAACTTAATTGAAGCTAGTCTAAGTAGATATAGAACAGCTGATAGGATCACGCTAAAATGTGATGATCAATCAGCAAGACATTTGTTTAGATGTGTAACATATTCATCCATAAGTTATCCCAATTTAGAGCTAGAACATCGCAGAATTGATAACAGCAATATAGATTTGGTAATAAAAAACATAGGTGTTGCAAAAGCTGATCATATTGAATTAATTATATTGAGAAGCGGATTACCAATACAAAAATTTGTTGTAGGACCTATGGAAGCAAATGAAGAGAGAAATGTAAGGTTGTCATTACCGATGTTCAACGACATCAACAAGAAAATGACTATAAGAGTTATATGGAGAAAAGCATTAAGAACGTTTGTAAAAGACTATCAAATTACCTAGTTGTACCTTTGTTCATTAGCTACATTATTCTTTTCCGACTTGTTTGCATCATTGCTGAGTAGCTGTAGCTATAAATATTCTTGCTGGTTTTGCCTTTTTTGCATTGACGAGCTCCTTTACCTGTTCTAAAAACCTCTTTAGATTTTCAACATTCTCCTTGTAAACGCTTTTTCTTCTCGGATCTATAGGTATATTGAGTTGTTTAGCTATTTTGCAATTTACTCCAGCTTCTTTTAGTTCTCCTAGGCTATATCCTTTCCCAATTTTGAATCCAACTTCAATTCCTCTGTATTTCACCAACGATACTCTTTTAACCTTTGGTGGCGGAATCTCAATCGTGATACAACATTCTGTTGCCATGTTATATAGACCCCTTTCTAAAACACCATCATTATATTACGTGGGATTTATAAGCTATTCTCAGACACAGATTTTGAATTCATGAATTTGTCCAATCCTATTGAGAGCTTTCTTGAGAGATAGGTAAAAAGATCTTCAGCGCTTTCTATAACCTCCTTCCCAATTCTAATATTTTTATTCGATATAGTTTCACTTGCTATAATCTTGTTCAGTTCTATGACCCTCCATGTCTTTAATGAGTCTATCCTTATTGCAAGCAAAGGTTCTCCACCAGCTCTTCTCGCAAATTCAATAATTTTAAGAACCTGCTTAGACTCTACGTAGATAGTTTTCAATTCCTTTCTTCTTTTGACCTCAAAAACAAATATCTTAGAATCTTTTAACGCAACTAGATCTGGATATACCCCCCTCTTTATTTTAGCTCCACTAGCAGGTCCTCTGATAACAGCAAAGCCCATTTTCCACAATTTCCTGACCAGCTCACGCTCTGCACTAGCCCCACTACTTTTAATTCTTTTCGTATTTGCATCAGACATGGCACTAACTCTGCGCCCTTGTTTACGAAATCTTCAAGTCTATTTCAAAGCCCATTTTATCTAATTTCTTCCTTATTTTTCTCAGTATTTTTAAGGTGTTGGAGTTGTAGAATGCTCTGGGGATAGACACCGTAACTGTTTTACCACTTACATCGACGTTGGCATAGGGCATGAGCCTTCTCACAACATTTAATGCTCTTTCAGCTATCATTTCACCATGTATTTTCCTGACAGGAACCACAACTGTTTGTTCTCCAAAAACGTATATCTCGTATTCAAGCTCATTTGTCAGGAAATCTCTAACCTCAACGACAGGTCTAGCCAGATCTGCTTCCCTTAAGCCTGTTGGCAACCTCACTGTAAGCGATAGTTCGTACACCTTTGAAACTCGTCCTCTATCTATGAATATTACAGTGTCTATTATACTTGGTATCATACCTATGTCAACACGTCTAATAAACCTCTGTATAGCGTCTATTGGCGATGTTGCATGAACAACTCCTATCATACCTATTCCCGCCAATCTTAGATCTGTATATATAGCGAAGTCCTCATCATCTCTCATCTCATCAAAGACCGTATAGTCTGGTCTGCTTAGCAAGAGTATATCGTGGAGATCTCTTGAAGAAGCATAGTGCTTTGAATATTGTGCTACAGTTGGTGGCAACCTCATATCTCTTGGAGACTCAATTGTTTTCACAATTTTTCCCATCCTAGCATAGTATTCTGCCAGAGCTTGCGCAAAGGTTGTTTTTCCCATACCAGGTGCTCCTGCAATCAGTATGCCCTCCGCCTTCTCATTTAGCCTCTTAACAAGTTTTTCAGGTAAATTATAGTCCTCTAGCCTCAGCTTTACAATAGGCCTAGTAATTGTTATTTCGTATGCCAATGATACAGGCGGTGCCACAATCACTATCCTATAATCCTTTAACTGAATCAGCATAATTCCTTGTCGCTCGGTCTCAATGATCCCCTCCCCACTTCTAGCCCTCCTAACTATATCCTCAACAAGCATCTCAGCTTCAGCCTTAGTTACAGGAGCATCACTGACTGGAACAAGCCTCCAATCACCAGGTCTTCCTTTCTTAGCTGTAATAGGCGCTCCTTCTTTTATATGCAAACTCAGCGTTTCTTCATCTATATATTTTTCAAACCACAATCCCTCACCATCTTTATCCTCTATAATCAACACATCTATGCCCATTGCTTTGCAAACTAATTGCTGTAGAGAATCCTTAGTGATGACCTTGCCACCTAGCTTCTTCGCCAAATCTCTTACCACACCATTTACAATATCTACACCAAGTTCCTTTATCTCTCTAGACCCTCCCTCAACAATCTCTATGACTGTTCCTATCTCCTCCACATCATAATTCCTCACCTCAGCCAACTCCTGCAAACCAATATACCCAATAGCACTACCGTTCCTGGCCATAGCTTCAAGATATGTTATAAGTTCTTTGGGTATAACAATCCTTCCTCTAACCAAACCTCTCCTCACTATTTTAGATAAACTCCTCGTGATAATAACTGATACATCAGGAATATACACATCCTCAAAAGCTATTTTGACCATGTTCCGTAGACCATATACAATTCCATGACAATTACTCTATTATCATCTATACAAGAGTCTTAGAAAGGCTTAAAAATTGATAGTATAAATTCGAATGGTTCTAACACATAACGTAAAATCTTAAGATGATATTCCTCGTAATCCCGATAGCTCGACAATTTATTGTATCCAACAGACCAGCATTACTATTTTAAATGCTAAAACCTAGGTTTCTCAGCCTTTCATATATATGCTCTGCCTCATCCTCAAAAACCTCAATCGCGCTCTTCATCTTGTTTTTATCAATTTTTATCTCATTCCTTTTCATAAGATCGACTACCAGCGATAGCTTAGCAAGATCTTGATCCGAGCCTCTTCTTGCCTTCAGCACAATCCAACACTCTTTTGCTAAACATGTAATTTTTTCACCACCTATCTCGTATTCCTGTCTACATAGATCTATTAATTCCTGCGGTATGTAGAAATCCATAACATTTTCAAAAAGCTCAACAACCACCTCCTCATCATTTACAGTCATTGATACTGATGGTGTTCCAAGCACCGTAACACCTGTGCTCCAGCCTCTGTTCTGAGCTATGTCATATATCCTATCAGCTTCTAGCAATGGACTCATAGAGGTTACAAATAGGTCTATGTCTCCCTCAAATGATTTGTTTCCAAGCTCAATGTTTAAACATGTATCCCCAATTACGATTCCTTCTATGCCCTCCTTGGCTAGCTCCCTAATAGCCTTTGCAATATGCTTTAATGTATATTGCGTAAACCATCCCCAACACTACTTCTTCATAGCAACCTGCTTTCTCTTGAACCTAAGGTTAGTACTTCTGCATCTTCTGCATCTAGTTGCTGTCGGCGGATTTAAAGCACCACATCTTCGACACACTTTCTTGTTTAAAATCCTCGACTCGACAATCTTCATTAGCTCTGGATCTGTAACAGGCATTTTATATGCACTCTCTTACAATTATTCAGGATACTTCATATAAGCTCTAAAATGTTTTAAATTTATAAGCTAAACGTCCAACACATTACATAGGAGTAAAACACCAAAACAACTATAGCATTTCAATTGAGTGAGTAAAACGATGAGAATACCCCTTGACACAATATGCGTTAAAAGTGGTGTTTTATGTCCTAGATGCAGAAGACTAGTAGATAGTGGTACCTATTCACAAAGAGAAGTGGAAATAATGAAGCACCTGCTAGAATTAGAAGAACAGGATCCAAACTATAGATTCCTCAAAGATACCACATATGTGAAAAGCTATGAGACAAACTCCATCGTAGTAACAATATTAGAAGCAGATGATTCGATACCACAATCAATGTTGATAAAGCTTGGGAAAGCACTAAGCGAAAGGATTGGAATGAAGGTACGGGTAATAAGAAAAGCCGATCCAAAAAACCTAATAGCTCAAATAATAGCTCCAGCAAGAATACATGGTGTCAATAGTGTTTGGACACCTGATGGAGATGTCCAGCACATAATTAGAATATCCAGATATGATGCACGGTTTTTGCCTTTGGAGATAAAAGAGTTAGAGCAACTCCTTGCATCCATATTCCACGAAAACTATAGGATCAAAATATTTTAAATTAATACATTGTTTACATCTTTCTAAGACCAACAATAGAGACATTCCAATAACGTTATTTTGAAGCCGCGGCCGGGATTCGAACCCGGGACCTCCGCCTTACCAGGGCGGCGCTCTACCAGGCTGAGCTACCGCGGCTTCACTTCAAATCGATATTTTCAGTTTCAGTTATAGTATTTAAATGTTTTTGAGTATAAACACCTCTTTGCTATGAAATAGAACTGCTGAATGCAATATATTGGGCTTACAGTGAGAATGCTAACCAATGAAATTCCTGAAGTAGGTAATGTCCTGTTTATTATTCTTTCAGATCAGGCCGACGTCATCATACTTCAGTATGGAGTGAATTCATCACTATTACAATTGGCTTTACCGAGTAGTGATTTACTTATATTGTCCAGATCTGTTTCGTTTAATGCTGGTTTGTACAACTCTTTATTGTGTAGTAGTTTTAGGCACTCTTCTTCAACTGGGTGAAGATTTTTTGCAGGTATTATAAGTGTATATAGAGTATTTTCGATAAACTCCTTCTTGATTACTTCCTCTGTTTTTAGCACCAGTATTCTTTGCCTGTCACTTAGAGCATCCGCTATTACTACTACAATATCGTTGTTTGATAAAACATCTTCTCCTTGTCTCTTCTGAATATCTATAAGTGTTTTCACAGCCTCATTAGGCTTCATGTAATATCCGTGCTCTACATCAACCTCTAGTAAAAATAGTGTATGTAGGTTTTGACTGCGATTATTCTTTAAGACAATAAGTGGATACTCATATACAATACCGTTTTTGCTACTCACAATAGTAGCTATTTTACCAAATTTGTATGCCTGTAAACATGATATTGAAATCGCTGTATTGAATATTGATGTCGCTGGAGATATATCAATCTCGATGCCTTTTTTAAGTGCTTCAACAACTATAGTATGATGAGTTGTTGCAATCAGCGGATCTCCAATGACAGCTATACACACATCCTTTTTTGTGGACTCCCCCAAAATAGAGTCTATAGCCTTGCCTTCTAACATATCTCTCTTAGCAACAACAACCTCTTTTTTTATATTCGATAAAAGCCTTATTAAAATTCCTATGTGAGGAAACCATACACTTGTATAAGAATCCACAATTATTTTATCGCACGTCAATAGCTTCTTTAGGTTGCCTAGTGGTATGAAGTCAACTGATAGACCCAAGCCTATGAGCCGAAGCATTATGTAATCTTGTCCCTCATTATTTTTGTTGCTATATCCCAGCTACTGGATAGAACATATAAGCGCTTGACATGATATTTTTTTGGAAGCTTTGGAATTATGCTGTTCTCAATGTTAGATATGGCTACAGATTGTTTGTTGCCCAATATAATCCTTGGAGCAACGTGAGGATCCTCTTCAACAATTCTAATATCATCAACGAACATAGCTATTTCATATGGTTTAACGTACTTGCTTAACTCATTTATAATACTCTTAAGCTCTTTAACATCATCATCATTTTCTAAATCAAGTATATCATTACTAAACTTCGATTTTTCTACTACGATTTTGTATCCTCGTCTGAATAGAAAAGCTTTGATAAGATCTCTGAGTTCTTGAGATGTTAAAGAGTCTTTGTACAGCTTTATTAAAACCCCCATCAACCAGTCGTCGTGCCACAACGCTATGTCGCCGTTTTCTATGAGTTTCTTTAAATCATTTGCACTTTTTGGAAGAAGAGCGTCACCATAATTGTTGTAGAGCATTTCGTATATTCTTCTAAGCAGTGTTTCATATCCAACAACTGTTTTGTGATAGTACACAGTTTTGTACATATGCATTCTAGCGAGATAGAAGTTTTCGAGTGCATCTATACCCTTGTCTAATATAGCTATGTTCCCATCGCCATCCACAACAAGTGTAGATATTATTCTCTGTAGATCTATTATCCCATATGTTACGCCGGTGTGTATAGCATCTCTTATTAAATAGTCCATTCTATCAACATCTATGTCACTAGATAGAAGCTGGTTATATATAGGCTCCCTATATCTACCCTCTATTATAGCCGTAATTGTTTTTGGATCATAGCCAAAATAGTTGAGAATATCCCTAATCTCGCTTCCAAGTATAATCATCCTAGTAATTTCTTCATGACCCAATCCAAGCAAATCTTTATAGAAGGGCTCGATAGCATGACTAAACGGAGTGTGTCCTATGTCGTGGAGAAGCGCAGATAATCTAAGCATCTGAACATCATCAAATGAATATATGTAGCCCAGCTCTGCAAGCTTTTCTGCTACCAGCCCCATCAAATGTGTGGCGCCAATGCTGTGACTAAACCTGGTATGGGTTGCACCGGGATAGACATACCATGCCACTGCCAATTGTTTTATATATCTAAGCCTCTGAAAATAGGCTGTGTCAACGATTTTGAGCTCCACCTCCGTCAAATCTATATAGCCGTGAACCTCATCATAGATTTTCTTTGCGCCTACACTATTCATAACCCTGCTTCTATGCTTGTACAAAACATTGCACCAGCAACTGTAGTACTTAAGTATTACTTGTTCTTGCTTAGCCGCTAAGTAAATCTATATGCAAATACCATATTGCTTTACAACGCTTAATATCTGCTTAGCCATATCTGAAGACACGTTCTTTCTTCTTGTTAGCTCCTCAACAACGTCATCTGGAGTTGGATAAACATCAGAACATAACATAACTAAACTTGCAACAAGCTCCAACACATAGTAATTCATTGAACCTAAAACGTTTTTTACATCAATTAGTAGATTCTCAACTCTCTGAACTGCTGCAGCTTCCACCTCACTCAATGAATTGATGTATGCTGTATTCAGATATTGGGCTACATAATGATAATAATTTTGAAGACCTCTCGAATAGGGGCCTCTAGAAAGCCACCCAAATTTAAATCCATAGTCAATACCACCAATTCTTTGAATCAGATAGCCCAGCTTTTGAACAACAATCTTAAACTCCATAGAATCTGGCGACAGGTTCTTCACCAAATTAGTATCATTGATTATTTTAGCGATTAGTATTGCAATCCTCTTTCTATCATCATTCATACAGCAGACCTTGTTTGCCGCAAAAGATAGTCTTTCTGTAAGATTATATATGCAGTGAGGGACAACCGAAAGAATTGTTTTGGTGGACCGGCCGGGATTCGAACCCGGGACCTCTCGGATGCCAACCGAGCGCTCTTCCAGCTGAGCTACCGGCCCACCATACATTACTTAGTTTGTAGTGAAATGCTGGTTAAAAAGCGTAGATGTGAATACGATGTAGATCAGCCAAAGGGGTCCCATCATCTTTATAATCTATTAGGCCTGCGTTTATCATCATCTTTTATTTAGCAACATATTTAGCTGTTCGTGTATTCGTTTGGAGATTTTATAAAAATATTTTATTGGTGGTTATTCGTCTAATAGTATGATGTATATGGGTAGTCACACCATGGAGACTAAATATAAGAATGTTATGTGTGGCAATATTACAAAGGAGCTTAGCGGAAAAGATGTTGTGATAGCTGGATGGGTTCATCAGATAAGGGATCTTGGAGGAAAGAAATTCATAGTTGTTAGAGATTTTAGTGGTGTTGTGCAGGTTACTATATCAAAGGATAGTGCACCAAAAGATTTGCTGGATATTGCCGAGGAACTCACTTTCGAATCTGTTGTTCAGGTAAGAGGTTTTGTTAAAGAAGATCCTAGAGCGCCGAGGGGTGTTGAGATAGTTCCATATGAAATTAAATTGTTAAACGTAGCAAAAAAGCCTCTACCACTCGATGTAAGTGGTAAGGTTCCTGCCGATATTGATACAAGACTTAGAGAAAGGGTTCTAGATCTGAGAAGAGCTGAGATGAGAGCAGTTGCTAGGATAAGTGATACAGCATTGAAGACCATAAGAGAGGTGTTGCGAGGATATGGATTTATAGAGGTTTTCACGCCAAAGATCATAGCCTCTGCTACAGAAGGTGGTGCAAGCTTATTTCCAGTAATATACTTTGGGAAAGAGGCGTTTCTTGCACAAAGCCCACAGCTCTACAAGGAGCTTTTGGCAGCAGCATTTGAAAGGGTATTCGAAATAGCCCCTGCTTGGAGGGCTGAGGAAAGCGATACTCCATATCATCTAGCGGAGTTTATAAGCATAGACATTGAAGCAGCTTTCATGAACTATGAAGATGTTATGAAAATTCTCGAGAACGTTGTTTACGAGGTTATGAAAGCAGTTAAAGAGGAGAACGAGGATGATCTCAAAACATTAAACTATACATTGCCAGACATTTCTCTGCCTTTACCAAGAATAAAATACATTGATGCAATTAAAATGCTTAGAGATAAGGGAGTTAGTGTAGAGCCTGGCGAAGACTTGTCGATAACCCATCTAAGAATTTTGAGCGAGTCTATAGAATCTCCCCTATACTTCATTGTCGAGTTCCCAACTAAAATAAGAGCCTTCTACACAAAACCGAAGGATGATGATCCCACGTACAGCGAAAGCTTTGATTTGGTATGGAAGCACCTAGAGCTGGCTTCTGGCAGTTCTAGAATACATAAAAAGGACCAGTTGGTAGAGGCACTAAAAGAGCGTGGATTAAATGTTGAAAGCTTTAGCTTCTTTGTGAAATGGTTTGACTATGGAATGCCTCCCCATGCTGGATGGGGCATGGGCTACTCAAGACTACTACTTATGCTCACTGGCAGAAGCAACGTTAAAGAGGTTACACTGTTTCCAAGAGATAAAAAGAGGTTGACACCCTAAGTATATGACAGGGGGTTGCATCTGATTATCTCTCTCAGCAAAACTGTGGCGTAAGATCCTGGAGGAAGACCAAAGCTAAGTAGAATTGCGTTGCCTTCTGTTTTGTAGTTAAATCCGAAAGCCTTTGAAATAGACTCTCTGTAGTCACCATAGAAACACAGCCTCTCTAGCCTATTTTTGCAAAACATTTTCATATCTATACCCTCTGTTTCTACAATTTCATCAAAAAACCTCTTGATATTTTCACTAAGATTAATTTTGTAGCCTGGCAAGGGAATGTATCTATATTTTTCCCTTAGCGCATGCAGCCCATCTCTAACATTATGTGTCTCTACAACACTAAGCCATATTTTTGAAAGCAATCTGTTAAACAAATAGGCTTGATAGGCATTTACAAAAAGCTTTATAATTCTGCTGTACATGGAATTTTTTAACAAATGTTTCAATTCTTCATCGATACGAACATTATCTGCTCGACACAGTCTATCCTCTAAACTCTTATGCAATACACCTAGCTTTTTTGGAGCATCTCTACACAAAACTTTGAGAAACAAATCAAAATCTTCTTTAATAAGTGCTTTACCTAAAATGTGTGTAATTGGTCTTCGAGACCCAAATCTTTGATAACCAAAAAAGTTTAGAAACTGGTAATCATGATCCTTAAGCATATTGATTGCTCTTAATAAATTGTCTAGAGCATCATGCCTGTCTACAATTATCCTTATATCAAATTCATTTGAGTTGTGCACCAAGACCGGCTTTGATTGGCTACAAAACCATAGATACGCCTCTACAACTGTAGAATCAGAAACTATTTTAATGCTGCCTTCAAGTTTTCTGCAACCGAATAGTATAACAACCTGATAAGCTATGGCATGAGCATCTTTTAGACCCAGTAGCTCAAAATCCTTACAGCTAAGATTAGACTTCAAGAATTGTCCTAGAGACATTGAGTCTATGTTTTGCTTTTTAGTTATATAAACACAGTATTCTTTGTGTACATCTCTATCAATTTGTATGAAGCTTTTAGATAACTTGTCAAAAAGCTCCTTAAGATTGACTGCATTCACATTCTCCATGACTACAAAGCCATCCGGTCTTTCTATCCAAACAGATCTACACCCAAACGATTCACACTGAGAATACGTGCTTGGATATGTATAGACTTGTAGTCCGAGCACCAGATCTAGTAATGATGTTGTTAGAAAGCTTGATAGAAACATTCGAACACCTATACTATAACAATGGCAGGTCTCCAGTAACCTTATCAATTATTTCAGCTGGTGCTGGTCCCAGGCCCAATGCTGTTATGGTTCCTGGTGGTAGCTGGGTCAAGCCCGCATCAGCTATTAGAACTGTGTTTATCCCAAGTTCATCTGCAATCCTCTTCAAATTCAGCAACTCTTCTAAGCTTTTAACCTTAACAACTATCTTCTTCTGGCCCTGTCTCCTCCACTCAGCAATTATCTCACTACAAGACTTTTTCTCAAGACACTGTAAAACAGCTTCGACAGCAGCATGAGCTACTTGTGTAGCCAATTTCCCTTTTCCCATCTTTATATCAGTTCTAACAACAATTACTTGTTTCAGCTCACCCATCTTAGCACTCACACATGGTTCGCTATCACCACGAAAGAATTAATAGGCTTTTAAATCTGCGCTGAACAAATCCAGTTGATAGCAAATTTTCATTAATTAAGGTGAATAATGCTGGCATTAACCACAAAGATTGTGCTCCACGAAACAGCAAGTATAAGAATATGCTCAAGCTGTAAAAAACTCATAGCACCTGATGAAAAAGCTGTTAGCTTCAGATGTCCAAACTGTGGAAGCGTTGTCATATGGAGATGCCAAAAATGTAGAACAATGACCGTTCCCTACAAATGTCCTAACTGTGGTTTTGAGGGGCCATAGCGGTGAATAAACTATGCCGGGTAATGTTATAGTCGTTTTAAGAGCTTATCCAAAAGAAGTTATGGAGGATTTCACAAAGCTCATCGAGAAAATTCAGCTGAAAGTTAAAGAGACTGTGTATAGTTTAATGAAGTGGGAGCCTGTTGAAATAGCTTTTGGATACAAAGCCCTTGATCTATACTTTATAATGCCTGAGGACATCGAGGGTGGTACAGAAAATCTTGAGGAAATAATAAAAAGTGTTGATGATATAGACAATGTGGAGGTTGTGTATATTACGAGGGTAGGTATATAATAGGGAGTACACATAAATGTCGACAAAGAGAAGAATACAACAGAGAATACTAGACATTGTAAGAGAGAATGGAAAGGCCGAGGACAAGGAGTTGCTAGAACTGTTAAAGAAAGAGATTGAGATCTCTTATAGTGAGCTACTAAATCTGATAATGTATTTAGAGATTGAGGGTTTTGTAGATGTTAAAAAACAGAAGGATAACTTGATAGTCACACCTAAGTCAACCACAAAAAAGATTGTGTCACAATAGGTTTTAAATCTCTTACGTAAAAAAGTCTTTGGAAAGGCGACATGGGTGTTAATCTAAGGGATTTGATACCACCTAGCTGTAGAATTGAAATTGCAGATCTAAGACAACTTGCAAGAAGGGTTATTGCATTAGATGCTTACAATGCTCTATACCAGTTCTTGGCTGCCATAAGACAGCCTGATGGGACGCCATTAATGGATTCGAAATCTAGAGTAACAAGCCATTTAAGTGGTCTTTTCTACAGAACTATAAACCTGGTTGAAAATGGCATAAAACCTGTTTATGTATTTGATGGCAAACCCCCTGAGCTTAAGAGAGCTGAATTAGAGAGAAGGAGGTTGAGGAAGGAGAAGGCTCAGAGATTAGCAGAGAAAGCATATGAAGAAGGTGCTATTGAAGAAGCTGCAAAATATGTTGTCCAATCTGTGAGTCTCGAAAGTGATATGGTTAGGGATGCAAAGGAGCTTTTAGAGGCTATGGGCATACCATATGTCCAAGCATTAGAGGAGGGAGAGGCGCAAGCAGCATACCTAGCTAAGAAGGGTTTGTGCTGGGCAGCAGCAAGCCAAGACTATGATTCTCTTCTTTTTGGAAGCCCAAGACTTGTGAGAAACCTCACGATATCAGGTAAGAGAAAACTCCCAGGCAAAGACGTATACGTTGAGATAAAGCCGGAGGTTATAGAGTTAGACACGTTGCTCAAAGCTCTAGGGATAACCAGAGAGCAATTGGTGGATGTGGCCATACTGATAGGAACTGACTATAATCCAGATGGGGTTGAGGGAGTAGGCCCTAAGACAGCCCTACAACTAATTAAAATGTATGGGTCTCTTGAAAAAGCATTGAAACATATTCCCCAGGCAAAGTTTCCTGAGGATCCCCTGAAAATAAAGTCCTACTTCCTTAATCCTCCAGTAAACGAAAAAGTTAATATTGAGTGGAGAGAGCCTGATAGAAACAAAATCATTCAGATCTTAGTTCAGGAACATGACTTTTCGCTGGATAGAGTTGAAACTGCTATTAAAAGACTTGAGAAAGGATACAAAGAATTTATAAAATCGACTACAGCAAGTCTAGATATGTGGTTTAGAAAATGAAATCTACTGATATTGTTGGGTATGTACAATGTTTGTGAACAGCCTGCGCAACAGAGACTTGCTATCTATAGCAGATCTTTCTGTAGAGGAGCTAAGATCGCTAATAGATTTGAGCTTCAAGCTCAAAGAGCTTTACTATAATGGGCTGAAATATCTGAATATATTGAATGGAAAGATTGTGGCACTAATATTCGAGAAGCATAGCACAAGAACCAGAATAAGTCTACAGGTTGCTATAGAGCAGATTGGAGGGCGATCCCTCTATCTATCATCTCAGGAACTGCAACTTGCAAGAGGTGAACCGATAAAGGATACAGCAAGGGTGTTAGATAGATATGTTGATGGCGTTGCAGCTAGGGTTTATAGCCATAAGTCGCTCTTGGAACTAGCAGAATACGCCAAAATACCTGTAATAAATGCTTTAAGCGACTTTGAACACCCGCTTCAAGCTCTAGCTGATGTGATGACAATTCTAGAGTTTAAAAAAGATATGAAGAAGGTTAAGGTGGCTTTTGTAGGCGATGGTAGAGACAATGTTGCTCATAGCCTAATGCTAGCAGTTACAATGCTTGGAGGCTCTATATACATAGCCACTCCAGTAGGGTATGAGCCAGATGCCAGGCTATACAGCATAGCTAAGGACTATGCTGAGAAAAGCGGTGGCTATATTGCAATAGTTAGAAACCCTGTAGAAGCTGTTAAAGACGCTGACGTGATATATACCGACGTATGGGTTAGCATGGGCCAGGAGGCTGAGAGGGATAAGAGAATTAGAGACTTAAAGGAGTACCAGGTAAACAAAGAGCTTGTGGCTTATGCCAAAAAGGATTACATATTCATGCATTGTCTTCCTGCACACAGAGGTGAAGAGGTGACTGAGGATGTTATAGAGTCTCCAAACTCTGTTGTATGGCAACAAGCAGAAAACAGATTGCATACAGCAAAAGCTGTTATTGCGTCTATTCTAAGATAGCTCTTTTATCTTGTCCAGTGCTGTTCTAAGCCTTTCCTCTCTACAGGCATAAACACACTCTGTAAAACACTCATTGTCTCTATAGCCATTGTAGTTGTGGCACTGTGCGTTGCACTCATGATCACAAGGTAAAACATTGAGTTCTAGCACAATAAAACCATTAGTTTTGTTTACCCTAAACAGTTGTATCATGTTGAATTTTCTTAGGTACTCCACTATCCTATTCCCACTTTCTATAGGTACTATGAGGAAGCCGTATTGCTTAACAGTTTTTTCAATTGCTCTAACAATTTCAATTGCACTCACTTCAGCTCAGCCTCAACATTTTTCAACGCATTTCTAACCAAATAGGCCATATCTTTTTTTCCAGAGACATATCTTAGCTTTCCATCCACATATTTCATTCTAAGCAATTCCAAACCATCTTGGTTCACTACGGAAATATAGCCCTTCACTTTCTTCCGCCAGTTTATAGTTAATTCAAGTAATACAGCAAAAAAGCCATTTTCTAAATCAATGTTAACACATCTGCTCTCACCTTTTTTGTATACACCTCTGCATCTCCGAATTTCGGAGATCTTTGGTGACGTTATATCCCCTTTGTCATCAACAATAAATATTCTTGCAATTCTTCTATGCTTTCCAGTATCGCTTCGAGTATCCTCAATTCTGAATTGTATTTTACCCAATCTTTAAAACACCTTCAGTAAAATTCCATTTCTTCACATTCTCAGCAAACATACAGATAACATTTTTTCCCATACCTATAGAGCTCACATCAATTCTCACAGTACCACTTATCTCAATAAACTTTACATTATTGTATGTACCACCATCTACATAAGCTCCATCATCGTTGTATAGTTCAACAGTTGCATGTGAACCGACTATATCAAAGCATATCTTTGCATATCTCAAAGTCTTTGCACCAATTGCACAGCTAAAATTGCTACTATTATTCATATTTTAACCACGCCTTTAATAGTTCTTTTGCATATAGACACCGATTATAGCATCTTTAACTACTTCCATGTTGGAGATTCAAACGCATGATACATATGCTTAGCATAACGTTAGAGTTAAAGAATTATGAACGTAAACTTTTTCAGTGTACTCTATCCATAGTATCTGTGGTAAGATTGCTATGTCCTCTTCCATTAAAAAAATCGAGGTTATAAACGTTCCAATACCACAGGGGGCAAACGTTATTGTGGGTCAGAGCCACTTTATTAAAACCGTGGAGGATTTGTACGAGACTTTGGTGACTTCTGTTCCTAATATAAGATTTGGAATAGCATTCAATGAGGCTAGTGGAAAGAGGCTTGTTAGATATGATGGAAACGATGAGGAGCTTGTTAAACTTGCTATAGATGTTGCCTTGAAGATTGGGGCTGGACATGTGTTTGTACTATATATCAGAAATGCATGGCCCATTAATGTATTGAATGCCATAAAGAATGTGCAAGAAGTTGTTAGAATATATGCTGCTACGGCAAATCCTCTACAAGTAATTGTTGCAGAGACAGATCAGGGTAGAGGAGTTATTGGTGTAGTCGATGGATTTACGCCACTAGGTGTTGAAGACGCTAATGAGAAACGTGAAAGATATGAGTTTCTTAGGAAAATAGGTTATAAGAAATGAGCAAAACGAAATTTATTGATATAGCTATAGAGAAGTACTGCTTTCAACCATATGAAACCTCGCTTTTTGCCTTATATGTTCTAAGAAAATGTGGAGAGGCTCTAGAGACTCTAGAAGAAGAAGTAGCCTACAAGTTTGTGGAAAATGACGAAATATTCGAGTCTTGGATCAGCTCAAAATTTGAGAAAGAGCTTCAAGAAGGTGTTGTTAGAGCTACGATCGATTATTATGACAAGAAATATTCAACGATATTTTTCAAAGAGCCTAAAGCAGATTCTGGTTTCTTTGCCATACCTATTCCATATCTGGCAAAACTTCTTAAGATTGTTGTTTTAAAGGATGTTAGCGATGGTGAGATAAGTGTTAAGGAAGAGGGTAATGGATTTGCAATTGATTTTTCTCATGGCGATTTTTACGTCTTTTTCAATCCGATAAAAATGTTAGATAGTTTTGCAGGGTTGATTGTAGTAACTAATGTAGGTATAGAGCATATAAGACCAAGTGACTTGGTCAAGATATCTGAAGGTGTAGCAAAGCGTAAGAAGAAGAGCAAGTCTAGGAAGAGAAAGAGAAGAGCTAAGAAGAGAAAATCCAAAAAAGGTAAAGGTTGAGTGGCGCTGCTTTGGGTTTGTGCATAAACAAAGAATGTCAATAAATAATTGCTTCAAATTATTCCTTACTTGAAGCTATAATGGAGTAGAGAACATCTCTAAGTGTTTTCGATAAAGAGTAGCAACCATATCCCTGCTCAACTAATCCCTTCTCAATCAATTTCCTAATCACAGCCTTTGGATCATTGATTCTATGCAAGAACTTCAATTCTCTTATAGCAACTAATGTACCCACAGAAATATTCTGAATAAAGTACTCTAGAACCTTAACCTCCTCTGTAGACAGCGACAATATTTTTTTCTTTAGATCCTCATCTTTAATGTGGTTTATGATATTAGACAAAATCTTGCTGTCCATAGCACCTGCTTACCCACAACTAAATTCTCAAAGGCCATTAAATACTTTTAACATAGCCTAGCATAGACCATATTTTTATAGGGGGCCTCGTAAAAATTAAGTGAGTTATTAACTAGTTTAAATAGGGTTTTTAAGGGTCTTCAATTAATTTTCGATAGAAAAGCTTATAAATACTTCAGATACATAGCTCCCGGTGAACAGAAATGAGCGCCACAAAGAGGTTAACGGTGATACATGGCAGACATGTGGCAGGAAATCTCTACAACTGCAATTCTGAAAAGCTAGCCAATATAACATACCTAATAAATTTAGTGAAAAACGCTGCAAAAATTGGAAACATGACTCTTCTTGACATCAAATCCTGGAAAATAGGCAATGGAATTAGTGTTGTGGGAATCGTATTAGAGAGCCACATATCGATTCACACATGGCCTGAACACAGCTTTGCAACAGTAGATGTATACAGCTGTGGCGCACATACAGATCCGGAAAAAGCATTCGATTACATAGCATCATCACTAGAAGCACAAAAAATTGAGAAAAAAGTTCTCGACAGAAGCTATGAAATATAGCTCAATGCACCGAAAAACATACTAAGTTGTGAGCACATTTATAACCAATTTTGTGCAAAAGCTTAGACCCGATGCATAAAACCTATAGTGTTTCTAAAATCCGTAGCCATTCACATAACAATTATATTAATTTCTTTCAAGATACTCTACAGCCACATTAATAAATGCTATTGCAGACAGCAAGAAAAAGTAACACTCTTTAATTTTGAGAAAATGCTGCTGTGCCCAAGCCCTGCCTATCTATGTTATCAATGTGAAGAGTTTTGGTAGCAGGGATCTGGGTATAAGCCCAGAGTATCTAAACATGATTAAGAACAGAAAGAGGAGAATAAGCGACGAGCTTCTTGAAAAGCTGCTCGAAAAGCTGACAGCCAAAGACCTCCTAGAATTTGCCACAGCAACAAACATGATTAGAGGTTGGTGGGCCCGCGGGGATTTGAACCCCGGACCTCCGCCTCGTCAGGGCGGCGTCCTACCAGACTAGACGACGGGCCCCTAAACCACAGTAGTTTAGATCTTTATGCGAGTATTATAAGCTTTAATTCAAGATAGGCAAAAAGCCTATGTTATGATTTGGTGGAGCCGGGGCCGGGATTCGAACCCGGGGGATATCGGGTCTCGACGGGCGGTTGCCGGAAAGGCCGCTGCAGCCCGACGCCTTAGACCGCTCGGCCACCCCGGCCCACATTAGGCTTGGCTGTAGAATACTTCTGTTTATTAGGAGTAATAAGGTTATCGCTATATTGCATTGTTGTCTTATGCTTTGAAGATGTTAGAAGTGCCGCCGGGGGGACTTGAACCCCCGACTTCCCGGTCTTCAGCCTCGCCGAGCACCCGCCCCTAATACTTATTTTTATTTTATGTGCGGGGTGCTCACGGGCGCTCTCCCAGCTGAGCTACGGCGGCGTTCTGCTGTTTATTAGTATCATTTGCTTTTCTGGTTAAAAGTTTTATTGTACCAACCCTCTATTCTATGAAGTCTTGTGTTTGAATTTTTGTTGGGATGTATGTGTCCATTAGGAAGTGCAGTCCCTTTCCTGTTAGAGCCTCTATTTCTAGTTTGCTTTGTTTTTGTAGGAATATGTTTATCTCTTTTGTCCATTTTTCTGTTTTGAACCATTCATAGTTCAAGAGCTCTTGCGCTCTTTTAATATCTGTTTTCTTGGCTTTTATTATGAAGTTCCTTCTCTCAGCTTCGGAGAGATATGGCTTCTTGTTTTTATCCCCAAATATATCTGTCATGCTGACCCCCAGGAACTTCGCCTTTGGTGTTGCAAGCCTTTCGCTTTCATATGAAAGTGTTATCGAGCCTATTCTGAACACGCTGTATATGTACCATCCATATGGATCTGCATCTGTTAGTATGTAGATGGGTAGCTTAAGCTCTTCGTTCAATCTTCTCACAAATCTTCTTGTTGCTCTATCTGGCTGCCCAGCGCTTGTGACGAGTATTGCCTTGTATTTTCTCCAGAAGCCCGCTCTATGCAGCTGCTGAAACACAGCATCTTTCTCTACAACTAGCACAAACTCTGCATTAACGTCGATAAACTCTATCAGATCTGGTGTTGGCTCTATCGCATAGGCTCCGTGACCCATTTTACTAAGGTCTATAACATCATCTCCGGATCTAATCCTCATATCGCCGACAACCTTGCCCTTCTCCTTGCTTAGAATCAGCATCTCCTCTCTAAGCAGATTAACCAAAACCTCTATATCCCTTAGAACTGCATCGCTTTCTTTTTGCTCATCCCATGTATTCTCCTCTTCAATCCTCCCTTTATGATCTCTATACCTAATGCTGTGCTTACCCCTGTAGAACAGATCTCTTATAGTTGGATACTCATTGTTTATAAGAGCATCGTATATTATCTTAGCCATTAGAAGTGTTTGCATAAACTTTCTCGCTTCTTTAACATCTAGAAAGCTTCTCTCAAATGTTGCCGGGCCAAGTAGGAGCAGCCCCCTCTCCTTATCATATATAGTGTTTGACAAAGTTCTCTTTGGTATTATAAGCTTTGGCTCTTCACCATTTAGAACTGCTTTAACCACATTATTGAAAACCTCGCTGAATTTCTCAGCCGCTCTTATTCTGGCCTTGATGTCTACAGAAGACATGAATTTCTTTACATGTTCTTCAGACATCTACCTCCACCCTACTCAAGTGACAGCACTACATCTCTAGGCGATGAAATATTCTTTAGAGAGTCTCCAAACCTGTTTTTAACCAAGTCGAAAAGCTTTGACTCTAGCACCTCAGCTTGGATAGGCTCTGGATTTGCTTTTGCAAATACTGTTAGAGCTCGTGCAATTTCTGGTATATACTTTATCAATGTTATTGCCTTTCTAGCCATCTCCTCCTCTTTCTGTTTCTTGGCTAGATACAGTTTCAGGGATCTAGCAACATGTCTGACCCCCTCCTCTATCTCGTGCTCCAACACTGGAACCTCCGCTATACTCTCCTTACCAACACCTTTGTAAGGTATTTTGGTTCCACAGACATGGACTAGAATGGCTATTGGAGCTGGGAACACTATGTCATAGTAGCTCCAATCAATGTTTTCTGACACCACCTTCCAGGCAACATCGCTCTTCTCATCGTATAGAAGCGGTATTTTATTTGCGAACCTCAGCAACATGGGCTCTTCAAGAGGCTCTATAGCACCTCCATATGCTATCCCAACCTCAACTACCATAGAGTGCCCCTCGTATACAACAGGCTTTCTGGTGATGGCATCGGTGAACTCGGGCTTTAGGATGGTGTTTAGACCGATTTTGATGAGCTCGGATCCTATGGGTGAAAGATGGTCTGCTCTAGGCTTTCTAAACTCGCTGAACTCCTTCAACGCTCTAACAAGTTTTTCTAGATCATCTTTAGAAAGATTCTTCGGATTTATATTAGGATCGAATCCATATGTAGAAATAAATCTCTCTGCAAGTACTCTGCCAACACCTTGGAACTCATCTGAAAGGAACTCGATAAGCGTCTGAGCCTTTGTTTCGCTTATCATCGCCTTCAGCATTTCTAGGTCTACTCCATGTGGATGGGGCTTTGCCTCTCTTGGTGGCGGAGGCAATATGTTGGCAACTCTTTGATATATCTTTATCTCTCCATCGGGGCTTCTAAAAACTATGTTGGCATACGGTGATACGATAGCTGTTCTTTTAATATACTCCAAAATCTTTTGCCTTGCCTTGCTCCAATCCCCTTCAACGGCTACCTTCACCATTGTTCCATGCCAGCCGGTTTTGTTTTGCCACCAGCTTCTCTCTAGTACGATTGGCTTGTTCTCCTTAATGTCTATCATTATTTTGTATTTATAGATCTTTTTAGAATTGATTGTTGCTGACACAATCTCTGCAGGTTCGCCAACAGTTATCTGACCATATAGAACAACCATCTTGGCACCAAGGCCGAAAAGCCCTCTTGTCTGTCTCAAAACATATTTTGAGCTGAACAAGACTCTGCCAAAGGCGTCGGGTATATAGTTCTCTGGTATGCCAATCCCATTATCTTTAACAGTTATCCTATATACATAGGCTTTATTCTGATCCCTCTCAATAGATATTGCGATGTCTGGGAAAATGCCGTGGGCATCTGTAGCATCTAAAGCATTTTCAACAAGCTCTCTAACAGATTGATACAATGCTCTAGCGGGATTTGCAAAACCAGCTATCTCTTTGTTTCGATAGAAAAATTCTGCAGGGCTTATACTCCTAAACTTCTCTGCAACACTCATTCTAGTTCTGCGCCTCAGCACCTGCCTGAATTACTGTATTTATCTATAAGAGAAATTATAAGCAATAATATCAAAAATGCTTAGAAAAAGAATTGAAAGATTATCTCATATAGAGGGCTGCATAAGCTATTATAGGTAGTACCAGTGTGGCATCAGCATATACAATAACGTTTCTAGCATTCTCCTTTAGCTTCCCCCACGTAATCGCCTCTCTAGGTCTTGCACCACTTAAAGAGCCATCCCACTCAGTAGCTGTTGTCACATAAACCACATAGTCTAGGCCTCCATGAAACTGAGCCCACCAGAGGGTGTGGTGCTTGCTTATCCCACCACCAATTATTAGAGCTCCCATACACTTTGCATGGAATACTATATCTGCTAGCTCTTTCTCATCCTTAAACACATCCAGGTTAAGCTTGTTGAACTGAGAATATGTTAGCAACGCTGTTCCAAAGGCTCCATCCAGAAAACCTGGAACATATATGGGCACATTTGAAATTGCTGCACTTCTCAGTATAGACCTCTCATCATTTATTCTCTTCCCAATCTCGTAGAGAAGCTCTCTAACACCAAACACCTTTGATTTCTCCTGCGATGTTATCTCTTGCAAGAATTTGTGGGTAACTCTTTCAATGAGTGGGCCGTAGCTATCTACAGGTATGAAGATGTTGCCCAGCCTATGAACCCCCCTTCTATGAAGCTCAGAGTCGTCTGCATCGAAAAAGCCCTTTAGATATCTGCCGCCAAAACTCTTCGCAATATCGTGGTCTATAGTGCCACAAGTTGTTATTACAACATTGAAGATCTTTTCCTTGATTAGCTGAGCTATAATGCTTCTAACACCTGTAGCAACAATGTTGCCTGTAAATGATATTACCCTGACATCGCATTTGTCCCTAATCTCCCTCACAATGTTTATCGCATCAAATAGGTGAGAAGCCATGAAGCCGTGTATCTTTGCGTATAGATTAATCAGATCCTCTATCTTCATATCCTTTGAAAGAAACGGCTCCTCTACCTCACCTAGCTCCATGTCCGAGCACCTCTACCAGATTATTCAACTCAACTTCGGTCTGGCTCCACCTCTTCAGATCTCTCACAACTGCCATGCCTTTCTCAGCCTCTTTCCTACCTATTATAACAACATAGTCGAAGCCCGTTTTAGACGCGTATTCAAGCCATCTACTCATTTTTGCTGGTGGCGAAACCTCTAGCTGAATCACAACACCTCTACCCCTCAACTGCTTCAATAAGACATTCAAATTGCTGTTTCTCCTAATCGACTCATCTAATAGCAGAAGTAATGCGGATTGTCTATGCAGAAGCTTCTCCAAGTCTATCCCAAGGTTTTGCAGTGCTAGCAAAGTTCTTTCAACACCTATTGCAAAGCCTGTTGAAGAGAGCTCCTCACCTCCGTAAACTGTTGTTAGATTGTCGTATCTGCCACCACCAGCTATGCTGATTGTCATACCAGGTACCTGCACCTCGAATATGATGCTAGTATAGTATGCTATGCCTCTTGCAAAACCAGGATCTACAACAACATTGGCGCCAATCCCCTTAACCATATCTATGTATTTAGCTAGAAGCTCTATATCTTCTCTAAGCTCGTTATAAACCCCCAGCTCTGACAGCTTCGCTATAACACCATCTATGTTGTAGCCCTCTTTGTATGCATTTGCTAGAAACATTACAAGTTCGCTGTATTTGGGAAACCCCTTCGATTCAAACATCTCTGTAACATTTTGAAACATCCCCTTGTCAAGCAGATGCAGCATTCTCTCAGTTTCCTCATCTGTAAACCTAGCCATTTTTGCAATCTTTTTGAATATTGCTACATTGTTTACTTTGTAGACTCTTCTGGTGAGGCCTATCCTATGGTAGAATTCCTCTAGAAGCTCTATTAGCTCAGAATCATAGTAAATGCTGTCTCCACCCAAAATCTCTACACCAGCTTGTGTAAACTCTCTGTATCTGCCATACTGGGGCTCGTCATATCTAAACACATTAGCTACGTAGAACAGTCTTATGGGTTTTGGCCACGATCTCAGCTCTTTAAGATAAACTCTTATAACGCTTGGTGTAACCTCTGGCCTTAGAGCGACCTCTCTATCTCCCTTATCCTTGAAAACATACATAGAGTTTCTTATCTCCTCACCCGATTTCAGTGCAAACAACTTGAAATTCTCTACCGTCGGCGTCCTCACCTCTCTGTAGCCAAACAGCCTAGCAACCTCTTTGAAGTTGTCGCAAATCCATGTTATTGCATCGCTTTCAGGTGGGACATAGTCTCTAAAGCCGCGTATAGGCTCTAGCAACTCCTTCAAATGAATTCACCACCTCTTTCAATCTTTGGAAAAGACATTTTTGAAACCTCATAGTACGTTACATCACCATACATATCAACAACAGCTATAATTAGCTTGTATCCCTGCTTAATAGCTCTATCAACATAGTTATAGAGATCATCTACCCTGACAACAGCGTCTTCGTCAAGTACAAGAATATTTGCCTTTTCATCCACTAAAATCAGCTCGTTTTCAGAAGGCCCGGACACAACCTTTTTACCTCTCTTCAGCAGATCCATCAAGACCAGGAAAACAGAGCCTTTGAGTCTGCCTTGAATTTTCTCTACAAACCCCTCAAAACCAATCCTATTATTGTTTTCATCTACTACATCAGCCATGCCGCTATAAACAAGGTAAAAAGCTAGAGCCGGGTCAACAAACCCCTTCTCACCAGACACAAACCTCTCTATCTTCAGATCACCAGAAGCTATCATAATCTCACCACTTCTCAGAACCTTCAACACAATTTTCTTTTTTGCAGACATTGCTCTGCTAGCCCTTGGAAAATGGTTTGACAGCATTTAGATTGTTGTGCTTTGCAAATAAGGTTTAAATATGTTTTTTCATAGTGCTCACTTGGTGCATATATGTATCCAATAAAAATCAGAGCAATTGAGTGGACTGGAAAAAGCGTTAGATGGCTCAACACAAACCTTTTGCCCCATCAAGAGGTATACGAAGAGAGTAGCGATTATGAGAGAATAGCAAGGGCTATAGAGACCATGGAGATCAGGGGGGCTCCAGCCATAGGCGTGGCAGCGGCGTTTGCTGTTGCAGCAGCTGTTGCAAATGCCAATACAAGTAGTGTTGAGGAGCTGAGGCTTCTAGGCCTTAGAGCTGTTGAGAGACTTGGCAAAACAAGGCCTACAGCATACAATCTCTTCTGGGCCTTAGATAGAATTAAGAGAGTGCTTCAACGAGAGTATATAGGTGTAGATGATTTGAAAAAAGCTGTTGTTGAAGAGGCTCTGAAGATATATAACGAGGATGTCGAAACAAATATCAGAATTGGTGAAATTGGCGAGAAGCTCATAGAAGATGGAGATACTATTCTAACACACTGCAACGCTGGCGCATTAGCAACATCAGCTTTTGGAACAGCGCTAGCAGTTATCAGGGTCGCCTGGTATAAGGGAAAGAAGATCAAGGTTATAGCGACAGAGACTAGACCTGTGCTCCAAGGTGCTCGACTCACAGTATGGGAGCTGAAAAAAGAGGGGATTCCAGTTACACTAATAACAGATAACATGGTTGGATATGTTATGTATAAGAAAATGGTGAACAAAGTTATTGTTGGAGCGGATAGAGTGCTTGGCGATGGTCATGTAATAAACAAGATTGGTACATATACCATAGCAATAGCTGCAAAAAGACATGGCATACCGTTTTACGTCGCCGCACCAACATCGACATTCGACCTAAGATCTAGGGTAGAGGATGTAAAAATCGAGGAGAGAAACCCAGATGAAGTTAGAAAGGTTCTGAACAAGGTCTACATCACGTTAGAAGATGTTGATGTGTTCAATCCCTCGTTCGACATAACACCACCTGACTTGGTTACAGGTATAATAACAGAAAAAGGTGTTGTTACACAGCCTTATGAGGAGAATATAAGGAAACTGTTCCTATAACCGATTGCTCCATTAACTAAATCAGCTACCTCTTTTTAATTGCACTAATGATTTTTATTGCCTCATCCAATTTTTCTTCAACTACAGTACCTGTAACAATTATGTCTGCCCCAGCATTTATGATGGCAAGCGCTTTTTCAGCATCTCTTATACCGCCACCAACAATAAGTATAGTGTCATCGATAGCCTTTTTGACCTTCTCAACAAAGTTTTGCGGTACAGGTTGCGGTGCTCCAGAACCAGCCTCTAAATAAACAAACTTCATTCCGAGGAACTTGGCTGCCAGAGCATAGGCTACACCTATCCCAGGTTTGTCATGTGGTATTGGACGCGCCTTTCCAACCACACTCACAGATGCGCTCCAATTACCGACGATTATATAGCCTGTAGGTAGAACCTCTAAGCCAAGTCTTTTTATAATTGGTGCTGCTACAACATGAGCACCTATTATATAGTAGGGGTCGTCGGAGTTAAGCAAGGATATAAACAGAATGGCATCGGCATTTCTTGCAAGACCTGCTGGACTCCCAGGGAAAAGTATGGACGGCACACCAAGCTCCTCGATAATCTCCACAACTTTTTCAACATCATCCATGTATACTTGGAGACTACCCCCAACAAGAATGGCGTCTGTACCTGCATCAACAACTTTCTTCAACGTATTCGAAAGTTCTTTAAGATCTGTCACCTTCTCTGGGTCTATCAATGTAAAGTGGAGTTTCTGTCCTTTATCAACACTTCTCTTTATTGTTTCGTATACTCTGCCCCTCCACTTCACAAATAGCCACCCAATTCATATTAGAAGCTGGATATTAAATAACTTTATTGATCTTGTACATCATCCAAGTATCTTCCTCAGAGTTCTAGAAAAGCCTTGCAAAGCTATCTCCAACACAATGTCTTTTATCAAACCTCTGTCAAGTTCCAATACAACCACCTTCTGCTCTTTGTATGCTATATAGAAGCCGATAACATGGTAACACGGATACCTTCTATTGCCTTGAACAAAATGAATCAAAAAGTCGGTACAGGTGCACAGTCTGCAAGGCGATACCAGATAATCATTTTTAAGCCCTTTAAAAACGTTGATTACAACACCAGATTCTTTGTCAATTAGTGAAACAAATCTTTTGTTTCTCAACCCCTCCAACAATTTATCATAGTTCTTATACCTACTTATATTATCCTCTGTACACAGATCATCTACATTTCCTCACCTAGGACATACTAACTCTACCACTCTATAAGTTTTTAAACAGAGCACAACAATAGGGTACTGTGATAAAGAGGTTATAAACTGTGTCATCGAGAAGAAGAACAGGCCCTGGACTAGCAAGCTACGTAGGATTGATTAGATTCTACGAGGAGGTCGAAGAACAAGTTAAATTGAATCCTTATCTCATTCTATTCCTGTCAATAGCAACACCAATAATTGTTATAGTTCTCACAAAGTTTTTCCCACCGCCAATATAGCAAACATCAAATACATTGTTATCACAATAAAAGTATAATAGCCATATAAAAACATTTTTCTTTGGTTCCTGGCCCGCAGACTGCCACGGGGTCAAACCCCCGAGGAAACACCATCCTCCGCACAGCACCAGAGCCCCGCAAGGGGCTAGGGTAACACCCTAGGCTCTGGCACAGAAACGATACAGCTGCAAACCGATGAACATGAGGCGGCGAGGCTCCCTAGGTAACTAGGGGGCAGAAACCCGCTGAAGAGATTTGCAGCAGTGGTGAAACGGCCAGCCTCTGGGGAGTAAGGAAAACCCCGATGAACTGCTGTGTGAAGGGGTTGGAGCCGCTTAGCCAAATGCAGTCGAAACAGAAGATGGGTTACTGCGGGCCAGGAACCACAACATTCTTTTACAGATGTGGAGTCTGTTCTCCACAGGAACTCAAGGGGTCGGTAATACCATATCTCAACTTAAAAACCTTGATTATATTGCAATGTGTTGAGAGAAGGCCCCCTATACTTCATATGCAAGGTTCCTAATTACTGCTACTTTATCTCTGTGTTTATATTCTATTAAAATATAGTTTGTATAATGAATGCTTCTCAAAATATAGATTATACAAAATATTCATGTTCTTCAAATACTTGTAGCAGTAGAGTGCGTCTTGATTTAACTCATTTTTACTTGCTGCAAAAGAAGTTTAGGGGTCTCTGGCAAGTGGGAAAACAGTGTTCTCTACAGGAACTGCAGGGGTTCAATAATTTTCGCGACGTCTTTGATTTGAATTGGCGAAGCTTGTTCAAAATAGAGCTTACGCTCCTTGCCATATCTTTCAATTGGTTTAATCAAGTGTTTTTGGGCGTGTGGTGGCGGCAGATAGATCTTCTCCTCTATTTGTCTTGGAGTATCTAAGCATATGAGCTTTGGGTTTAGCTGTATAAAGCCACATTTCTCGCATTCGTATCCTTTTCCAAACCCCTTTTTCGTCATTTTGGAGCCGCATATAGGGCATCTAGGGGCTTTGCATAAGTAGGATTTTGTCTGTTTTAGTATAGAGATTTTTTCTACATGCAAAACTGTTTCATTTCCCCACTTCTTCACATGTCCCTGTATCTCCACATAGTCTCCAATATTCAAATGCCTGGCAACTCTATTCAAATGCGAGGGCTTGAAAAAAGCTAGTAAAACCTCACCTGTAGCATCAAAAGCTTTCAGAACTATTACACCGCCTTTCATTGAATGTGGCTCAGAGGCTATAACAACTCTTGCTCTACCTGTTCTAAATGGTTTTAATTCAGAAACGTTTCTATGGACGGCATGTGCATCTGTTGCCTGATTGCTTCTAAATATTGTCCAAGCTACTACAGGTTCGCATGTCTTTATAATATTTAAAGCCTTCTTCAGGACATCGGGGCTCTCCCCTCTAACTCCATATAGGATAGGGTCGAACCCCCTTGGTATTATCAAAGCCCTTTCCTCTTCATAGTCATAGTTGTTAAATGTTATCCCCTTTGTCATAGAATCAAACAGCTTTACACTATTCTCATCAACGCATCTTGGCGTTGCATACAGTCTCTTAGATCTATACGTCAATAGCTCGTATGTGTAGTCGCTTTCGTTGGCACCCCACGCTACTGCTGCTAAAGCACCTACAATGCCTCGCCCGCTAAACCTCTGAGAAAATACTATACCCAACTTCTCAAGTTTCTTTCTCAAATAGTCGTCGAGTATAACAACATCTGTAAGGGCCTTCTCATAAAACCACCTCAAACCATGTATCAAGCCGTGTGGCACTATTGCAAGTCCTGGTTCAAAATCTGGTGTAACAGAGTCGAATTCTTTAATGATCCTATCAACATATTTGTCAACGATGTTCTCTACAGTTTCTAAGACTGTGTAGCTATTCTCAAGCGTTTTCTGGTTGTCGCAAGGAATGCAGAACCTTATTGCTACTGCTCCATTGCCCCTAGTTTTCCATGGTATCGAAGGGTTTAGTCTAACTAGATTAGGGTAGTCGAGTAGGGCTATACCATCAAACTTTTCTTGCAGTTTGTTTAGAATATATGTTGCCAGATGGGTTGTGCAACCATATTTAAGCAAGTCAAAATCGTCTAGACCTAGGTGCCAGCAACAAATATTCTCATGGTACATTCAATCATCGTTACACAATCATCTTTCGCTACTCGAATTGGCTTTTGTAGACACTACAATCATTGTTATAGTTGACCTCACTTTTGGAAGCTTTCTAATCTTTGATGAGACTATATCCTTTAGCTTCTCAATGCTTTCTGCTTCTATCTTTGCATAGAGATCATATATCCCATAGACTATATAAGCCTCTTTCACACCGTCTATGCTTTTTACCTGTGCCAAAACTTCATCCTCTGCGCCAACATCGGTATTTATCAGCACTAGCGCTTCTGGCATAACGCAAATCACAGTAGTATAAGGGTTTCATGTGTTAGGTATATAAGTTTTATGAGTATTATGTAATACTGTGGCTTAGAAATTATTGAGAATTGGATCATGTACAGCAGATAATAATGGGTCGCATAAATGGGTCAGACAATAAGGATATTCATATACTCAAAGCATGAGGATGACCCGAATCTGTGTACAGCGGAGAGGCTTGTGAGGCGCGGGCTGGCCAAAAGGATTAGAAGACTTATCGAAATACCTGAGTGCTCTATTGTGCTAAACCCTTTTGCAAACACATATATCAAGTCATCTGATAGGGTATATGTGCAAACGTGTGGCATTGTTGCAGTAGATGTTTCTTGGAAAAGAGGTGTAGACATTCTGAAAAAGATTAGAAGGGGTAACCAAAGAGCTTTGCCAATCCTGATAGCCGCTAACAGCATCAACTATGGAAAGCCCTTTAAACTAAGCACGGCAGAGGCTTTGATAGCCGCTTTAATCATAACAGGATTCGATGAGGAAGCTCTGGAAATAGCCTCGCTATTCAAATGGGGACAACACTTTATATCGCTAAACAGAGAGCGGATAGAGAAGTATTTGCAGGCTCAGTCAGATGAAGAGCTAGAACAGATGCAGCGCACGCTATTCAAAATAGATGCACCTCCAAATACTAGGATTCTAGATCTTCTGCACAGGTACGTGTTAGAGGTATCCTAAACCGCATTAAGCAACACAGCTTTCTCTCCTCAGTTGCAAACCAGGAAAAACGCTTAATACTGCACTCTAAAAGAAAGTAAGAAAGTGTAGGGGCCCGTCGTCTAGTCTGGTAGGACGCCGCCCTCACAAGGCGGAGGTCCGGGGTTCAAATCCCCGCGGGCCCACTAAAAGCCGTGTTGACTTCTAAAATCATCTCTAATGTTATTGTGGCCTGTTCTTATATTTTTGCTATGGTATGAGTAGTATTATTAGCGGTGTTTGCTGTGGATATATGTGACAGGCTACATAGATACATTGCAAACTTTAAAGAAAGTTTGAAGACTCTTAAAGTAATTGGCTCTGGTGCTGAAAAGTTGTTGGATAATGCTATGAGGTATTATAACGATGCTAGATACTATTTTGAGAAAGGCGATTGTGTAACAGGTCTTGTGGCAATATCTTATGCTGAGGGTATTCTAGATGCCTTGAGAGAGCTCGGGTTTATTGAATGGCTGTGGACTAAGGCTAAGGAGACGAAGGTTTTGGCTGCAGGCTCTTTCGATATTATTCATCCTGGCCATATAGAGTTTCTCAAATGGGCTTCTACACTTGGCGATAAGCTCTATGTTGTTATCTCAAGAGACTCTAACTACAAAAGGGCTAGGGGATATGATCCAATATTTGCTGATGTTGATAGGGCTTTCATTGTCAATTCTATTCGCTATGTCTACAAAGCTTTTATCGGTTCTGAAGACGATTTCCTAAAGCCTGTTGAGGATGTCAAACCTGATTTAATTGCCTTGGGACCAGACCAAATAGATGTTAACTATCTGGAGAGGCTATTGAAAGACAGGGGGCTGAACCCTAAAATCGTTAAACTTGATGGTAGAGTGAGAGGATTCTCTTCTTCCAATGTGAAGGATAAGGTATGTAGAGTGTGGTGCAAAGAGGTGTCCAAAAATAGTGTTTAGCTTTCTACATGTTGTAGGCAAGTGTGTATGAGTCTAGGATGTTTGGTGTGACAACTGCTATATCTCCTAGTCCAAGGAACTTTCTTCTCTTTTCAATCTCGTTAGCAAGACTTGCCACAGCATTTTTCTCTCCATGCACTAAAACAATTTTTGTTGGCTTTGGCTGCACATGCCTGAGGTAGTCGAGGAGCTGGTGCCTATCTGAGTGTCCTGAGAAGCCATCTATAGTATATACCTGCATCTTCACCCTCAGTATCTCTACCTTTCCCTTCTCATTCACAAACGCTATTTCTCTAGCACCATCTCTTATTCTCCTGCCGAGAGTGCCCTCAACCTGGTAGTTAACAAAGATCATGCTGTTATTTGGATTTGGGGCCATGAGCTTGAAATACTCTACAGCAGGCCCACCTGTAAGCATTCCAGAAGACGCTATTATTATTGCTGGCTGTGGAGACTCTACAATCTCTGTTCTAGGCTCTCTACCCTCTAGCCTAACAAACGTCTCGTAATCGAATGGGTTTTCACCGTTTCTAAGCCTTCTTCCAAGATCTTTTGATAAGAGGTCTGGGTAGGCAGTATGTATTGCTGTGACCTCGTGTATCATACCCTCTATGTAAACAGGTATCTTCGGTATCCTCCCCTGTTTCATGGCATCTGCCAGAATAACCATTATCTCTTGTGCTCTGCCAACGCTTAGAGTTGGTATTAGGACTTTGCCACCCTTGTTATAGGTTTCAAGAACTATTTTCAGCAGCTCGTTTTCAGCCTCTTCTCTCTTCGGCTGGTCAGTTGCTCCATAGGTGCTCTCCATTATTATTGTGTCAACACGTGGAAATTCATAGTCTGCTCTGTCTAGGAGCCTTGTCCTACCAAATTTCAGGTCTCCTGTGTAGACAATGTTGTGGAATCCGTTGCCTATGTGCAGATGCACTATCGCCGAGCCTAGTATGTGTCCCGCGTTATAGAGTGTGAGTCTTATGTCTGGAGCTATATCTGTTACAACATTGTATTTGAGGGTTACTGTATGTAGAAGCATTTTCTCCACATCTCTCAGGCTAAATGGTGGTTCCACACCCTCTCTCTCTGTTATCTCTAGAAAGTCTTTGAGTAGAAGTGTTGTCAGATCCCTTGTCGCTTCCGTCATGTACACAGCTCCTTTGAATCCATATTTGAATAGATATGGTACAAGGCCAGCGTGGTCTAGGTGAGCGTGGGTCACTATAACGGCGTCTATATCGCTTGGGTCAATTCCTATGAGATCTATTCTTGGGAATGCATTTGGTGAGAGCCCTCTCCCAGGGTTTAGCCCAAAATCTAGCAGGATCTTGCTTTCAGCAGTCTCTACAAGTATGGCAGATCTTCCAACCTCTTGTGCTGCTCCAAGAAATGTTAGCCTCACATAGTTGTTCCCATTTTTTGCCAGTAGAACATCTCTGTGTATAGCCTCTCCCAGTTCTCTCAAAAACTTTAGCCTATAGCCACTCTCGGCTAGGTAACCCCTCATAATCTCCTCGTAGATTCTAGACCTCATTGGAGGGGATCTAATTATCTTTGGTCTCCAGCCTGTGTGGACAAGAATTTGATTTGCTTTTTCCTCAACAACCTGTGGGTTTCTAGCCTTTATAACAACCTCCCCGAGAACATCATCAAGCTCAACGCTCTCTATACCGGCTTCTGCTGGGACAACACTCTTTATATATTCTATAACATCTTTCTGAGGCTTTCTAATAGACGGGTCTGTTCTAATAACAATTCTCTTCTTTATTAGCTTAGCAATCTGCGAAACAATCTCTCCTTGCTCCAACAGAAACTGAGGATTCTTAACATAGACAGCTATTTCAGGCCCTTCAAACTCTAGCCTTGTCAGCTGTGCTGTTGGTGGCATCATCTTAAATATTACTGATCTTATGTAGGAAAGGTCTATGTTAAAGCTCATGACATTGATCTACCGAGTAACTTTCTAATATCATCTACAGTATATGTTATCTCCCTGTAGAAGTCCCTGCCTATGACAACAACATCAACGCCAATACCACCTGTAAAAACATCTCTTGCAATAGCTGTTGCAACAGCTTTGACAGCTAGCTTTATTGAGTTCTCCAAATCTAAATCAGGGCTGTACTCAGCCTCTATAATCCCAATAGCCGTTGGGGATCCTGATCCCGTGGCTGTGAACTTCTCTTCTGTAACATCTCCATAGGGTTCTATGCCAAATATTTTAGGTCCTTCGTAGTAGTCGTATCCCCCTAGAATGAGCTGTACAATAAATGGAAAGTACTTGTACTCATTTAGTATTAAGCCTAGTAGAGACGCCATGCTCTTGAGGGGCATCGGCCTATTATTAAGTATTTGGTAGTATGTCGCCTCAGCCCTTATATAATCTGCTAGAGCTTGGGCATCTGCAACAAGCCCTGCGACAGTCATGGCAACCCTGTCATTGATTCTAACAATCTTCCTAACATTCTTGTGTGCAACATATATCCCTGCAGTAGCCTTCTTATCAGATGCAAGCACAACATAATCTTTGAACGCTATGCCAACAGTTGTTGTGCCTTTGTACACCTTCTCTATAATCTCCTCCAGCATTTTACTGTTTCGATATTGGCTTCTCAGATCATTATAATACATTTTCAAAACCCTTTCCACTTAGAAAGGTTTTTAGCAAACAGTTGTACAGCATTTTTCTTATTGAAAAGCTTAATAAGTTTCTATGCGCTCAAAAGATCTTGGTGTTTCCTCTGTCGAATCTGCATGAGATATCACTGCCCAAGAAGTTTGTCATTGGCGTCGATGTTATTGAGAAAGCCTCTGAGTATATACTGGCCGTAATCCCCTGTTCAAAGGCTTTGATTGTTACCGGCTCTGGAGACACCCTCAAATATGCTCGCATTGTTTCTGATGATCTTAGAGAGGCTGGTGTAGAGACGTGGATAATATCTGTAAAGTCGTCTACTATGGAGGAGGTTGATAGGGTGGTTAAAGTGGCTCAGGAAACTGGGGCAGAGGCTTTCATTGGCGTGGGTGGTGGAAAGGCTATTGACGTGGCTAAATACGCTTCGCATATGGTTGAAAAACCTTTTGTCAGCGTTCCAACAGCTCCCTCGCACGATGGGATAGCATCTCCATTTGCATCTATAAAAAACTCTGGCAGGGTCACCTCTGTAAAGGCGTCTACACCAGTTCTTGTAATAGCCGATGTCTCAGTAATGGCGAAGGCCCCTAGAAGAAACATTATTGCTGGCTGTGGAGACCTTATCGGAAAGTTTTCAGCTGTTTTGGATTGGAGGCTTGCCCACAGGCTGAAGGGGGAGTACTACGGCGATTACGCAGCATCTCTATCCCTTCTATCAGCAAAACACATCGTGAAATACAGCGAGATGTTTAGCGCTAGGCAGATACCGTTAGAGGCTGTGAGGGTTCTTGTAGAGGCTCTGATAAGCAGCGGCATTGCAATGGCTATAGCAGGCTCCACCAGACCTGCTAGCGGTTCTGAGCATCTCATAGCCCATGCCATAGATGTTGTAGCCAATTTCCCAGCCCTTCACGGTGAGGAAGTGGGTATTGGGAGTCTGATAGCATTATATCTCCATGGAAAGAACTGGAGAAGTATTAGGAGGATACTAAGCGAGATGGGGGCGCCAACGAAAATATCGCAGATAAATGTCTCTAGAGAACAGATGGTGAAGGCACTCACAATAGCCCATACAATTAGGCCTGAGAGGTATACTATATTAGGTGAAAAAGGGTTTAGCGAAGAGGCTGCAGAGAGAATAATAGATGTGTTAGAGCTTGACTAGCACAAAAGGTTTTTGAACATTATTCAGCTTTTTGGCTCTGGGCTACTGCTTCAGCGGACCTCTCAAATCTCTCCACATAGACAACAGTATTATATTTCCCTATGAATCTATATATCTCCTCAGCAACAATAGCTTTAACCAGTTGCAGGTCCCTGTCAAGCAGTATCTCCTTTGGAATTTCTATAGTAACACTATTGCTGTTCTGGTCTATAGACACATTGAATCTTTCTACTGGCACCCTCCTATACCTTCTATGAAGCAAATGCTTTATCTTCTCAGCATCGTCTTCTACAACCTTAACTATCTTGTATGTGCACAAAAGGGTTTTCCCCGCCAGCGGATGGTTAAAGTCTATGAGTACCCTACCACCTGTAACAGCCTTTACAATCCCTATCTGTCCATTCAACTCAACTGTTTTTCCAACCTCTGGAACGATGTTGTTCTTTAGCAGCTCTCTCATACCAACAATCTTAACTTTTGAGGGGTCTCTAACACCATAAGCCTTCTCGGGTGGAACCTCCACTTGTAGCTCTTTCCCAACCTCTCCAAAGTTTTCTATGTGCTCCTCAAGCCCTTGTATAATCCTGTTCTCACCAACTATAACAAGCAGAGGTTCATAGATTCTATCAGCCTCATACCTATTCTCCTTCTTAGCAATTTCCTCAATTGTTGTCTCAATAAGCTCTCCTGTCTCCTTAGCCCTTATCACATAGTCTACCAAAATGAAGCTGTTTTTGGGTATAGCCATGTGGTTTAGCACCCTCGGCTAGTCTAAGCCTTTTTAACGAAAAGGTAAAAAAGCTGTTATCAAACACGCTATGCGAAGGTGTTCACCATTGCTGGAGGTAGAGGTAAAGCTTAGGGTGGGTAACCTAGAAGAGATAGAGAAGAGGCTACTCGATCTCGGGGCAAAGCTTATCGATATAGTCAACGAAACTGACTACTATGTTGATCTGAGGCCATGCATAGATTTGAGGTCTAAGGACATGGCCTTGAGAATCAGAGAGTCGATGAGTCTTCTAAGCAATTCTAGAAGATGTGAGCTCACCTTCAAGGGCAGCAGGATAGGTGGCTATCCAAAGGCTAGAAAAGAGATTGTTGTTGAGGTAGATAGTGCTGAAAAGCTTCTAGAGATATTCAAGGACCTCGGATTCTCAAAGACTTACACAGTCTCTAAAAGCAGAAGGATATACAGACTCGGGAGCTTCAAGATATTTCTAGACAATGTGAAGGAGCTTGGAAGCTTCATCGAGATAGAGGCCGACAACCCAGAGCCTCAAAGCCTAGATACTCTAGCCAGTGAAATGAAGAGGCTTTTATCAGCTATAGGAGTTTTTGGAGAGCCTGAAGAGAAAACCTATTTGGAGATGTTATTAGAGAAAAAGGGTTTGGATCAAAAATATTTTGATTAAAAATTGTTTTTGCCGTTGGTTTACGCAGCTAGCTTTCTACCAAGCTGTATAGCTGCGTAGATAGATGTCGCAGCTGCTATTAGTGCCAGCACAAGTGTTATTATGATGTATGTCTGCAGAGTTGATGTTGCAGAGTCTACCTTTTTAGATAAGTCGCCGGAGGCAGAGTCAATCTTACTTGATACAGCATCGACCTTGCCTGAGACTGTGTCAACCTTTGAACCAACACCGTTTATAGCATTTGCCAAGTTGCTTGCAACGCTATCGACTTTAGAGGCCACGTTGTCAACCTTTGAAGAGACGCTGTTCACAGCACCTGTCAGTGAGTCTACCTTGCTGTTGAGCGTTGATACAGCAGAGCTTATAGAGTCTACCTTACTGCTCAAACCAGTTAGCTGCTGTACAGCTGAGTTCACACCATTTATAGCATCTTGTAGTAGTTTTGATATTGCAGAGTCGAGTGTTGATACCTTGGATGATATGTCGCTTACAGCACTTGAAATGCTGTCAACCTTGCTAGATAGCGAATCGACCTTGGATGAAACAGCACCAACAGCATTGCTAACAGCGTCTACTTTGTTGCCAACAGATGTTACAGCACTTGTTATAGCTGACTGGGCAGAGTCTATCTTCTTGCTAATACTGTCAAACCCAGATGAAACAGCCGAGTTCAGTTGCTGTAGCGTTGATGAGATGGCAGTTAGAGTTGCCTTGGCATCGCTAACAGCTGATGAAACAGCCGACAACTGGTTGCTCAAGCTATTCACCGCATTGTTGAAGTAGTCCTTATCGACAAGTCTGCTAACATTGTTTATCACATATACGTAGCCTGGCATTGTAGAGCTCGGTTGAGTAGCACCTGGCAACACATATAGCAAGCTAAATGCATATGCACCAGGCTCTAGCACTGGTACGTAGATTCCCGGTGTTATTTGAGGTGATAATGTGTTTATCAAGACACCTCTGTTGTCTGAGCCCCATCTCTGCACTTGTAGATTCAGCGAGTATCCAGCATCTGTATTGTTTATGAGCATTGCTAGCACTGATGCACCCGGTGGGAACCCTGTTCCAATCACCCTCACAATGCCTTGTCCAACCAGAATAGGCACAATGTCCTTATTCAGATCTAGTAGCAGTAGCTTCGGGACTACTTGTGGATATACAGGTGATGTATCGCTTCCAAGGAATGTTGTTCCGTTGTAGAACATTGTAACATAGATTGTTCCGCTAACACTGCCAACAGCAAAGAGCTGGTACGTGCCTTGCGGAACTGTTGGCACAACAAAGTCTATTGTAGCTGTTGATCCATTTGCTATAAAGCTCTTTACCGTGATATTGCCGAAGTATATGGTAACAAGCTCTCCATTCGATAAACCAGATAGTGTAACTCTTATGATATCTCCTAGATAGTCGCATCTACCTCCATATGTAACACACTTGTCACAGTAGCTTAGCCCAACAACAGTCTCTGGACATGGGCATGCCACAATTCTCTGGTTGTTGTAGCCTGCACTAACCTTTGGCTCCACCTTTGCTGGTGGTGTGAATGGCGGTGGATAGACTATCGACCAATAGGCCTTAGCACCTATTATTACAGCTAGTGAGTATTCATAGCCCCATGCATCTACACCCCATATGTAGTGTACGCCAAAGGATGCATCGCTTGGTATGACCACTTGGAATGTTGCGTTACCATCTTTGCCTAAGGACACTGTTGTCAGTTTTAGTATTTTCTCCCAGTAAACATTCAAAGTATTGTATCCTGGGTAGCCCCATGCAGAGCCGGGTCCATAGCCATAAGCAGCAATTGTTACGGTATCGCCAGGCTTTATAATGCCTGTTGGCCATACAAGCACTAGCAAGGGCCTTACAATGTAGTATGTGTTCCTAAATGTGAACGAAGGTCCTGTTGTTGGCTGTCCAGTTACTGTCAGGCTAGCAGTTTGTGTACTTGCATTGTAGCTCCAAGACACAGTCCAGCTAATGCTAGCATCACTAAAAGTCAAAGCTGCAATGCTAACTACTGTACCTGAAACACTCATGTTAGTTGGATACACATAGAAACTCTTGATGGTTTTGCCTGTATCGGCATTTGTATACGTTATTGTTAGGTTGGCTGCCGATATGCTAAGACCCCATTGCTTTAGTTCTAGGAATATGTAGTTACTGTAGTTGTAGAATGTTGCCCAATACATGTATTGGCCGGGTGTTGTGGGTGCGGCAAGGGTATAGTTTGTGGGATATATGTTGAATGATATGTTTGCGGTGTATGCATTGTAGTAGCTGTTGTAGGATGTATTTGCTAGAGCGGTGAACATCTGTACTGGTGTGGCAGGTGTTATATTGTATAGTGAGAATCTTGTATGATTACCTTCTAGGTTGGCTGCAAGCATGTACTTCTTTCCAGCATATGTTATGTTGATTCTCAGAACATCGCTCTTTGTGTATGACATTGCCGTTGTCTGCCTTATATAATCTAGTGTTCCACTTACATAGGATGTTGCTGTTATAGATGCTCTTGTCCCAAGAGCGTTATATATAGCGCTCTGGCTTATTACAACAGTTCCTTGCGAACCCAAGGCAAATGATGATGTGTTAGATAGTGTTTGTGGCTTAGGAGTCTCGAAGACTATTGGTACGTATAGACCAGCCGTCATATTGGTTCTCAAATACTGTGCTAGGTTGGATAAGGTGAAGTGTCCGTAGCTATCCGTTGTTGTAAGACCTCCAGATGCTGTGAAGTTGTATTTAACATTTGTGAAGTTGATGTTCCAAAGAGTAATCTTTAGTATAGTTACATTGGGGTCGAAGCCATATCCCGTAATGTTTATGTTTTGCAACTCGCATACGCTACCATCGCATCTGCCATTACCTTCTTTTGGCGATATAATGACTTGTGGAATTATTGATAGGGTTCCGTTCCTTGCCATAGCTACGTTGGTTGCGGAGGCTATGCCAGCAACTGTGTAGGTTCCTTTTGGAAGACCATATCCTGTTAATGTGACTAGGTCAACCTTCGTTGATGCTGTTCCATTGTTTGCAACAGGTAGAGATGTGGTATAGGTTGCTGTTATTGGTCCTTTGAATAGTATCTGTGTTATTGTATCATTTGGTATATAGCCATAGAATGAGATAGTTACATTAATGTGTTTTCCAAAGGCATCGACGTTGGCAGTTTCTATTGGTGATACAACGACTTTTGGTACTATTGAAACCATTTGTGTCCTTAGTATTCCAAGAGCTTCTACACCTACCCATAGATCTAGCATGCCATCTCCATTGCTGTCTATAGCACCTGTTAGATTGAGTGGGAGTGTTAGGCTAACTGTGTATTGGCCTGGTGATGGGGGTACGAACCATGTTGATACCCATTTGGTGCTGCAATTACTATCGGCACAGAGGTATACATTGACTGTTGTGGACATATCAACCTTTATTGTTATTGTTACTGGCTCTCCGGGAACCGCTATCCCAGTTCCTGCTGATGATGATACGCTGACTATTGTTGCTACAACAAGTTGTTGTGCTTGTATTGGTGCTATCGATAATATTAGTGGTATTAGGAATAGTATTGCTATTGTTGTTGAGGCTATTGTTCTGAGATTTGGTTTCATGGATGGGTTCACCCACATTCGGTAGAATACTTGCGATGGGCTGGTTTTAAAAGGGTTTTGTCTGCACTGTTTTTGTGGTGTTGTTGTTTCTGTATATAGCTGTCTTGTTTCTGTATACAGCTTTTTCTACTGTTTTTGCTGGGCTCTAACAGCGTATATGTCTAGAATTCCTTTGAATATGCTTCTCCTCTCGACTCTGTATCCAAATGGCTCTAGCAGGCCCTCTATAAACGTTGATATTAGTTTCATTAGCTCTGCTGGTATTTGTGGAGAGACGCATCTAACTCTTATCCCATCCCCCTCGTTCTGTATTACAAGGTCTACGAACTCCCATCTAATCTCCTTTAGTATCTTCTCGAGGTGCTGTATGGTTGATTTGCTGTCTTTGAAGTTTTCTCTAAATCTAATTGTTATGTATTCTCCGTACCACCTTCCAGCCTCTCTCCACAGCCTTTCAACCTCTTCTAGATCTTTTGGGCTGAGCTTTGAGGTCATGGCTATCAGAACATCTATTGGTATGAGTGTTTGCCCAGCGCTTCTATTGGCCTTTAGAATCTCGTAGGAGTCTAGAACATCTCTTAGGGTTACACCCATCGACTCTGCTCTGATGGTCTGCTCAATTATCTCGTTTGTTAGAGAATATAGGGTTGAACCTCTCTTCCTGGCTATGAGGCTGAGAGAGTTTACAAGGTCTTCTCTTGCAACAAGAACCTTTCTCTTCTGGGATGCCTCAGAGCTCAAAACTTTTCACTGACAAAAGCTGTTGTTGTGAGGGATATAAAGGCTTCTGCAGGTAATACTAGGCGGGCACGCTCATGGCCTTAGTCTCTCCCAGCTATCTCCCTAATCCTCTCAACACCTCTGATCTCATCTATGAACCTGGCCACAGCTTTTGGCACAAGCTCTCTCCACCTATCATCGCCTAGAAGCATCATTGTTCTTATCTTTGTCGAGCTATACACATCTCTGTTGTATGCTGGCGGCACAAGAACTTCGTAGCCAGCCTCCTTGAAGAGCCTCACAACAAGCGGGTTTCTGGCAATGCCGTATCTGAATGGGGGTACATACATAGCTACATACTTCACCCAAACAACATTCATTAGAATGTCTGGCACAGGTATTATGAAGATTCTCGAGAGGTCTACACCAGCCTCTCTAAGAGCCTCTCTAACCATTACAACTCTTTCGCCAGCTGTGAAGGGGTTTGATAGCGTGTGGCTTTCCTGGGCAGTCCCAATCACTATTATAAGCTCGTCAACTTTCTCAAGAGCCCATTTAACGACGTTTACATGGCCCCAGTGAATTGGCTGGAACCTGCCTGGGTAAACACCTCTCTCAACCATTTTCAAAATCGCCTAAGAGCCTTTTTCCCAGGTTTTTTGTGTGGAAAAGAAAAAAGTGTTTTGCTTTGGTGAAAAAGATTGATTGTTGTTGACGGCAGTTTTGGGGAGGGTGGTGGACAGATACTTAGAACAGCAATAGGTTTGTCAGCCGCTCTTGGTAAGTCAGTTAAAATAATTAATATAAGGGCTAGGAGAAGCAACCCAGGTTTGCAGCACCAGCATCTAACAGCTGTTAAGGCTCTTGCCCAAATCTCTGGTGCGAGGGTTGAGGGGGCTTATATAGGCTCTACACAGCTTGTCTTCGAGCCAAGGGGCTTGAGAGGAGGTGAATATGTGTTCGATGTTGGGACAGCCGGTAGTGTAACACTTGTTCTACAAGCACTCACACCTGTGCTACCGTTTCTAGATAGGGAGAGTGTTATAGAGATTAGAGGGGGTACAGACGTGCCCTGGAGCCCACCAATAGACTACATAAAATATGTATTCATACCGATTGCAAAGAGGCTTGGGCTAGACATGGAGGTAGAGCTCATTAGAAGGGGCCACTACCCAAGGGGTGGCGGAATCATAAAGGTATATGTTCGTCCATCCAAAAAGCTAAGCGCTGTAGAGCTCATAGAGAGGGGATCTATAAAGAGGGTTGGCGGTAGGTCACACTGTGTCAAGCTCCCAAAGCATGTTGCTGAGAGACAGGCTAAAGCTGCTAGAGACAGTCTATCGCATCTCTCTATACCAATAGACATTGAGCTAGAGTTTTATGAGCCTGGCAGAGACCCTCATCTAGGCCCTGGCAGTGGTATTGTGCTGTATGCAGAGGCAGACAAAAGTGTTTTGGGGGCTGATGCAATTGGTGAAAAGGGGAAGCCCGCTGAGGCTGTTGGTAGAGAAGCTGCTGCAAAACTGTTAGAGGAGATTGAAAGTGGGGCTGCGCTAGACAGTCACATGGGGGATATGATAGTCTCTCTAGCTTGTCTAGCAAATGGTGTCACAAGGTATACAACATCTAAGCTAACGCTGCACACGGAAACTGTTCTGAAGATAGCCAAGGACATTGCTGGATGTGATTACATGGTTCTAGACTATGGCAAGGCAAAACTCGTTGAGGTGAGGGGTGCGAGAGCTTGAATACAGATTACCACGTTTTTGTAGAGCCTCTAACCAGTTGCAGCTAGCGCTAAATCGACGGCTTTAGCCCTTGGTTTCTTTGCAGAATTTAGATGCGTTGTACGAGTCTACAGCTTCCTATCTAACCCTAACCCTGTTATACTTCTTGTTTTGCCAGCTGTACCTCCTCATCCTACTCGATCTGCCAAAGCCACAAGCCGCGCAATAGCCTTTAGAAACATTGTATGCCACTCTTCCACATCTTCTACACTTTATGTGTGTAACTTTCTTGCTTCTCTTGCCCATTGAAGGCGTTCCTTTCACCGTTTACCACCTCTACATAGGCGATATAACAACTATGTTCTCTCCCCTTATGAGTACAGTCCCAAGTCTCCTCCAATTGCCATCGCTAAGCTCTTCCTCAGCATCGTCCAACACAATGTTTAGATGTAGGTCGTAGCTTCTCAGCCTACCCCTTATAGACTTGCCACCTCTAAGCTTTATCAAAACGAGTTGCCCTAGAGACTCAGCCAATATCTTATGCGATGTATCGATTTGCTGGCTACTCATAGCTATTTCCTCTTATCGCTAGCTTAGTCGAGGTAGAGTTATAAGCTTTATTCGCCTTAATAGCTATGACATCACACATCATGTTTTATGTGGGCAGAGACCATGATAATAGGAGTTATGAGCGATTCTCATGACAATCTAGATGCTGTTGCAAAAGCCCTTGAAATACTCAGAAAAAGCGGTGTTGAGGCCATAATACACCTTGGCGATGTGATATCCCCCTTCACACTATTGAAAATACTGGAGTATCCGGGGAAGATAGTGGTTGTTCTAGGAAACAACGACGGAGATACAATTACACTTAAAGAGCTTGCCTTAAAAGCTGGAGCAACACTGAAGAGGGAGATTCACCAGATAGAGGTCTCCGGAAAAAGGTTCTTCTTGATGCATGGATTTGGAGATGCTGAGCAGACAAAGGCTGTTGCAGAGGCGATGGCCCTAACAGGAAAATACGACGTTGTTTTATATGGACATACACATAAAGTTGATGTGAGGCAAATTGGAAAGGCACTTGTTTTGAATCCTGGGGAGGTTTGCGGCTATCTAACAAATAGAAGAACTGTTGCAATATTGAATACAGAGACATTAGAATATAGCATAATAGAATTTTGATATAGAGTTTTTTAACCGCAAAACAAGTAACACAACAATGTAATGGGTGGCCGCGGTAGCTCAGCCTGGTTAGAGCGCGGGACTGTGGGGCTAAAATGCGCAGAGATCCCGAGGTCCCGGGTTCAAATCCCGGCCGCGGCCCTCTAAAAATGGTTCACTTTCAATGCAAAAATGTTACGTGTAGGTGGTGAATAGACATGGCAAGCTATAAAAAGTATAAAGAGGCTCTAGAAAAGCTTGGATTAAGACAGCTAGATATCTATAGATACAAGGATAAAGATGTTCTAAGAGTTCAAAGGATACAAGATGGCAAGGTGTTGCTGATAGAGCTTCCAAGACGCAGAGATGAGATGAGCTTAGATGAGTATATAAACTATGTGAAGTCGAAGGCTATTCAAACCAAATAGTTTTTGTGCCCCGCCTAACCGATCTCTCCACATCTCCATCCCCATCAACGGGTCTTTAAGAGAGACGTGAGGTAGCGGGGCCAAGCACAAAACTCTTCTCATAGCTAATAAAACTTAATCAAAGTTGTTCCACTTTAATTTCATTGAATAAAAAACTGTTTAAGAATTTTGGTGGGGCCGTTTTGGTAGCGGGGGGTGGATTTGAACCACCGACCTCGGGGTTATGAGCCCCGCGGGCTGCCAGGCTGCCCTACCCCGCTATTTCACGGCCCCATTTCTCACATATTCTGTTTTTGTGCCTAAAAAGTGTTTTGTTTCGTTGAGTTTCAAGCTATTGATATGAGGCGGTTTAAGCTTGTTGATTGTTTTAGCTCTAGCAGCTTTGGCTTTATATACTTTATCCTATTCTTTAGCGTTGCAACAAGTCTGTGCATGTGTATTCTACTTATAGACGCCTCTTTAGCTATCTTATTGATGTCTGCTTCTCCGTATAGTATAATATTCTTTAGAATGAGTGCGATGGCTACTTTGCTTCTAAAGGTTCTAGATGATAGTATGGGATCCTCATCTATTATCTCGAGAATTCTTTTCAGCAAATGATCTCCCTCAACAATTTTTTCAAGGTTTTGGTCAGAAATATGTCTGTATACCCTAGCCTTGCCCCCAGCTAAAACAGTTCTTAATGCGTGTAGATCAACTCTAATATCATTGTTTCGGGCTCTGCTCAGATATTTTTCATACAATCTAATCTCTTTGTTGAGTCGTCTAAGCTTTGATGCATATTGAGAGCTTCTCTTAAGGTTCAGAGCTTCTCTGGTAGTAGGCTTGGAATACTCCCATTCATCGCTACTTGCAACACCTATGAACTGCTCTATGAATATGGATTCTATAACTGTTCCACAGTTTCTGCAAACTGTGTAACCCTTCTCGAAATCAAATGCAACATCTTGGGAGTTGCAATATGGGCAAATCATTTTCTTATACCAATTTTTGGAGAAGCTGTACAAGTTTATAAAATGGTATGTAAAGGTCAATTCATACACAGTGTCTGCAGACCGAAACTATTCATATACGATTAAAAATCAGTATTCATATGCATCATCACAAATACAGTAGGAGATCCCTCATCATCTAGTTGAAATCCTATGAATAAAACCACTTAAAAGTTTTGGTAGCAACATATCCAGAACCTGGGTGAAGAGTGTGAGCTTGTCTTTTACAATACAGCCAGCAGTAGTCTTTTCGTATCCTAGCGCAAAAGATTTTACAAATATCCTGAAAACGCTTTCGGAAATAGTTGACGAGGTTCTCTTCAAAGTCAGCGAAAAGGGTGTAAATGTGAAGGCTCTTGACCCAAGCAGAGTGGCCATGATATCCATCACACTTCCTGCAGAGTCTTTCCAAGAATTTAGAGCTGAAAAAGAGTTGAGCATAGGTTTGGCAGTCGGAAATCTAACAAAGATTTTGAAGCAGTTGAAGAAAGGCGACAAGCTTACTATAGGGGCTAATGAAGAGAGCGTCGAAATATTGGTTGAGGGGGCTTCGATGAGGAGATACAAGTTTAGAAATATTGAGGTTGTGGAAGAGGAGATACCTGAGCTCTCACCCCAGTATGATGTAGAGGCATCGGTACTATCATCACCATTTAGAACAGCTTTATCGGAACTAGCATCAGTTACAAGCACAATAGGAATCACAGCAACGCAAGATGCTTTGACATTGCTGGACTTCGACTCAAAGAGAAGCACATACAAGCTAACCACAGCCTCGGGAAACGTTATATCGTTGAATGTGAAAAAAGAGAATGTTGTGGGTGCTTACGATAGTGAGTATGTAGCAAAAATCGAGGATATTCTAAGACTCAGCAACATTATTGATGTAAAGTTTGGTTCTGAAGCACCTCTCTACATATCAGCAGAGTTTTCTGGTGGAAAAGCAGAGTACTATCTAGCTGCAAAGATCTAGCGCAAAGCAGGATATATTTGTATTGCACCCCTCCTACTGCTGTGTGTTTGAATCCATGTTTTCCCCAGTTGCCAAATCCTTATCGATTGTAGCGACCTTTTTGCCAATGCCCATAGCAACTCTATAAGGATACTGAACAGGGTTTCTAATACCGCATTCCCATTTGCACATACCCAAAGTTTTCATAGTGCTGCAACTATAGGTTAGATACTTCTTTTTCGAACCCCTTAAACCAGCTAAATGCTCTATCTGATACTTTGTTATCCTTTCGTTGAAGTCTGGACTACGTCTAAAGAGATCGATTAAAATTTCTTGAGGAACACCAATATTTATTAAGAATGTTGCTAAAGCAAATCGTTGATGATGTGACAGATTCTCTCCTCTGCTCAAATATTCCATAATATCTCTTATACATGGTGGGAATAACTTCTGTGCAACTCTATACAAATCTTCAACGCTATTAATATTCTCAAAATGGTATCTAGTTGAAGATGCCATCAAATTAGATTGGCTATCAACAGTCTTTTCCTCAGCACCAAACCCACCTGCTTTTACTGCGTCTCTAATTTTTTCACTACTTTGTGTTGAGTCGAGTAAACTCTTTACTTGTTGACAAGAGTCTGAAAGCAGACGCAGTTTAGTTGTTAGGGAGCTCCTCAAATACTCTATTATTAGGCGTATAACCCTGTCTCTTCTATCAATATACACATAACCTTTTGAAATGGGGTAGGATATTATTCTCCAGCTCTCCTCCGTTAGAAGGTTTCTAGCCATTCTAATATAGTCAACAAAATGGATTCTATATCTATAGCAAAGCTTTGTAATAACATATTTACCTCTCCTCATGGTCACATACGTAGAACTGGCGAAGCACTTATCATTAAAATCTGCGTTAATTCCAAGTGATTTGACAAAGTCTATAAGTGCATCGTCGCTATAGCTACTCAACTCGTTAGCGACAGTATCAAGAACCTTGTGAACAGCCTTGCTAATGTGAACACCACTACCATATAGCGAGATGGCTATTAGCGAGGCAGTCAAATGGTATTCCTTCACATTTTCAGAAAGACTGTGGTTCTCATTGTCTTCCACAAGTCCATTGAGAAGACCATTCCCTAAAGCCTCTTCAATACTGTCCATGAAAATCTTTGTATCGTCTAAGAACAGATTCTTCAAGATCTCTTTACATGAGTTGGCGTTTATCAGCATTAAAATAAGTTTAGCTATGCTCATTATATTCCTCAAACCTCTTTGACACACATGCTATTATCTCTTCTTCAGAAGCTCTATCTAAATTCTTGCAACACACAGAAAAGGCTCTGACTATTCGGCTGATCTGTTCAGAGAGCTCAGCAAAACTTTCGTTGTGTATGCAAACTGTTTTAGAGTTGGCATCGCTTTTTTCAATACTAATTAAGAGTATGGGATTTATGGGGGGATCTGGAATATTCTCAAACGGTTTTCTACTGCCTAAATAGATCCATTTCACTCTCGAGTTCACAGTCTCTATCCTATACCAATATCTACCAAAATAGTAGTATGTCTTCAAACCAGTGGCACTCTTCTTCACAACGATGTGCATAGGCTTTAGATAAACCCCATAGCTTTTAATCATCCTATTATACTCATACAGCTGGATTCTATATAGATCAAGAAGATAGTTTACCATTAAAGACATGCAGTCTCTATCGAGGCACAGCCTAGGCGAAGAAATTGAGGCCAAGATTAACCACACAATCAGAGTGCTTATATTTCAGAAAAATAATAAGGTGTGCCTCGGATTGCCTAACAATTCTCAAACATGTTAAACTTTATACAAATCAAAGGCCTGAGCAGAATCAAAATCCGCGCAATATTCGTTTTATTTAGAGATCTCCAACATCTTTTTGCTGAGCTCATTTATTATCGTACCAGCTCTCTTTATCTTCTCTTCTCCAACAAATAGGTGAAGACCATTATCAAGAACTATCTCACCTCCTACAATAACGGTTTTCACTGTGTAGAAAGCATTACTTATAGCGTGAACAACCGTCTTACTAGATATTGGTAGAGGGCCGTAGGGAGGCTCTCTAAAACTCAGCACTATAATGTCTGCTTGTTCGGATTCTCTTATGGATGAAGTGCCAATTTTATTGTTTAGAGAATTGGTATGAGACAGCGCACTCACTGTTGTATACGCATCTTTGCACACTGAGTATAGAATTGATAGAGATCTCTTTGGATTGAGAAACCCGGTTTCATAGCTCATTATCCCGCAACCAGCCCTCCAGCTGTCTATTGATGTGTAGATACATGGTGATGCAACATAGCTCTTCGGATTCAGCAGAATCACATTATTTATTTCTCTTACTATGGGCAAGGCTTTTTCAAACACTTCGCTATCTACATAAACATAGGTTCTATCCTCGTTTACAACATCTATGAACTCCTTCGACAGCTTAGCTAAATCACCTTCGCTTTCAAGTAGAAGAGCCATTGAAATCATTTTCTTAGCCATTGCATCCTGATCCTTAACACCCTTTAACAAGGTCTTTTTGAGATGCTCATAATCATCTACTGTAGATATCAGAGAAGCCGGCAAAACAAATCTAGCTCTAGTCCAGCTATTTGAAGAAGCCTCTGCAAGAGCTTGTACAATCTTTTCATTAGCCTCTCTAATCAAGGTAACAACAGATGTTACGCCATGAAACGCCAGGGAAGCAAATGAAACCTCTAAAAGCGTTTCAAGCTCTAATCTAGTAAGTGTTGAGATTGCATTTGACAGGTCGTCGCTGTTGTCGTTGAATTGAAATAGGTAATGGAGGATATTCCCCATCCCAACAACGAAGCCTGGCAACACAACAGCGAAACTATCATTGATGACATAATCAGCGAACTCGAGTTCTATTGGCGGAGCACCCTCGCCATAGGTTACTATGACCCCTTTGTCTATAAACAGATATCCGTTTTGTACGAAAGGTTTTTGGCTATTCATTGTCAATATGGTTGCATTCTCGATTAAGATTTTCATGGATTTGACCACAAGAAAGCGCTACTCTGATACACAATATTGTATTGGATAACAAGGTTTTTAATTTTTAGTTTATGCTATCCTTTCTTCTCTCTTTTTGTCTTTGGCCTTTCAATAGCTATTATTCTGACCCCAACGCCTATAAGTCTTCTCATTACAGCATCTAAGAATCTTACGTAGGAGCCTCTCTGACCCACAGCAGCGCCAATAACATCCTCATATATTTTTATCTGCAGATTGGGGCCAGCAAAATCAACTTCTTCTATGTGTTTCCAAATCCATGCTGTAGGATGAAGAGCTCTAACAAAGTCTTTGAAGTCTAGGTTGAGCTCTACTGCTCTTAGCCTCTTGTTCAACTCTTTCTCAGCAGAATTTATCCTCTCGCCACCTCTTCCAACAACTCTTCCAAGATGCCCCTGCTTAGCAATTATCAAAGCATCTGGAACATGTTCTGGGGATATTTCATACCTTTGCTTATCTTGAGCAACATCAACAACAGATATTATATCGGCATCAGGTGCCTTGGCTTTAATAACGTCAAAAATCCTTTTCTCCTCTTCTGTCATTGTCCTAGACCTTAACTTGTACTCCAATAAAAATCTCAGCCCTCTTTTAGCCCCCTCTCTAACAATGTCTTTTACTCCAAGATCTACAACACGCGATTTCTCCTCGCTCAACAGAACCTCTCTAATCAATGCAGCTGGATCGCTCTGAACTTCTCTCAAAGCTTGGAAAACCGGATCCCCTGCAACGATTAGTCTGCTGTTTTGCCCTACCCTAATGATGGCCTCTATAATTGTCTCAGACTTCATTAGCTGGATATCGTCTATAAATATGATAGAATTGTCGAATGTTCTACCCCTAAGATAATGAGGATCTGCAATAATAATTTTGCTTCCTATCAATGGCTCTATCTGGCTCCACTCAACAATTTCCCCAATAACATCTTGCATATAGCTCTTGACTATTCCCATGAAAGCTTCTGGCGCTTTTGCAAGAGTTATCTCCTCACCTGTAGTCACATCGACAACGGGCTTTATAATAACAAACCTCTTATAGTTGCCTGTAAGAACACTGTTTATTCCATAGGCTATGCTAAACAGCGACTTGCCTGTGCCCGTGGGCCCAAAAAATCCTAGCACCTCATAGCTTTTATCGTTGAGAGCATTGTACATCTCCTCCTGTCCTGGTGTTAGAGGTTTTATTTTGTCCCAGATACCAGCGCTCACAGCCATCACCGCAAGACTCATACTGATTCTCTTAGATATCAGCATCCCTTAAAAATTTAAATAGCTTTTCAAGCTTTTGCTTCCCCTCTCTAAGCATCTCATTAGCAATGCTTACTATACGCGGCAAATCACTTGCAACATAGCCATCCCTATCTTTAAGGAGAAACGGCACCCATATACCACTCACAACCTCTACAACAATGCCCCCACTGCCAATGGATAAAATACCGCTATGTTTAAATCCTGCAGATCTTGCTATAATCAATAGCTTGTTTGCTGTTGTCAGATCAACTGCATTAAAATGTATTATAGGCCCGCTTACAATAAGCCATAATCTATGCATATGCCTTTGTTCGATAATGCTAGTCAATTCGTTGAGCTGTATTGGCTCATGTTTTTTGAATATTACAAACGCTTCGTCTCTTTGCCACGGGTATGTAGAATCCACTACAGTTATTCTACCACTACACGAGCTTGTCGTAAATACATTCTTTTTGCTAAAGACCAATAAAATAAGATCCTTTATATCTCTATCAACATAGCCTATCTCAACATCTTCCAAAAACCTCTTATATGCTTCCTCCCGCCTAATTCTCCAAAACTTTTCATCTACTTGCTCTTCCAATTCTATCACGATTTGATAAATGAGGTGTTGTTTGCTATTTGGAGAAAAACTTCTCAAGCTCTTCTCTAACAATCATGGCAACGGTTTTACCGTCGGCGCGACCTCTAACCTCTGCCATTACCTTTCCCATTAGGTACTGAAAGGCTTTGTCCCCTCTCTTCCTAATTTCATCGGCTAGCTCGTTTATCTTTGTTCTGACAAGGTTTCTCAGCTCATCATAGCCTATTCTCCGCAAGCTCAAACTCTTTACTATCTCATCAACAGATGCATCAGGCTTTTGGTATAGTGCTGTGGCTATGGTTATCAAATCCTCTTTACTAACATCACCTAGGTGTGCTATGGCTATAGCAATTTTGTGGAAGAAGATATCATCAACAACGTCTAAATCAATGCCGTCCTTCTTTAACTCTCCATAAACAGTTGTAAAAAGCGTTGCCAAAGTTTTTGGATTTACACCATAAGCTTTAACAAGTTCTTCATATAGCGTCAGATAATCGCTATAGACAAGTTGTTTTGCAAGCTCAAAGCTGAGGTTGTATTGATAAATAAACTGCTTTATCTTATCATCAACTGTTGGCGGCACAAGCTTCTTAGCTTCTTCAAGTAACTCAACAGTTATTCTTATTGGTGGTATATCTGTCTCTGGATACATTCTAGCAGCACCTGGCTGGGGTCTCATATACCTTGTGGTACCATCTTCGTTGGCAGCCCTAGTCTCCTTCGGTATCCCCTCAATAGCCTCAGCACACCTATCTTTAACAACTTCCAATGCTCTTACAGCTTTTTCAGGTTTGTCAACAACAATAACAAATGCGTCCATGGAATCTATTTGCAATGCATATCGAAGCTCTTTTAAAATATCTTCATCTATTCCATAGCCTGGAAGCTCATCGCTGTGAATAACCCCCTTTACACCTGCCCATTGCTTTGCATAGTCGGCAAGTTCTGTACCAAACCTTCTTCCATGTTGTAGCTCAACACCAAGAATTCCATCGAATTTAGGCAATTTCACTGCATATACCCTACCACCACCCTTTATCCCTTCTAGCACTAGCCTGCTTGAACTGCGACGCAGTATATCGGTTACATCAACAGGCTTCTGAGCCTCCACCTCAGCTCGGGTCACCCCCCTCTTTCTAAGCTCATCTCTAATCATTTTCAAGCCTATTAGACGCCTAACCTCCTCTTCTATAACCTTTGGGATGAGCTCGAGTTTCTGAACCCCCTTGATTTCTATCTTTGGACTTCCACTAATAGAGAGATTTAGATCCTGTCTAATGGTTCCAAGACCTCTTCTCGCTTTTCCTGTAAATCTTAGCATTAAGCCTATCTTCTCAGCAACTCGCCTTGCCTGTATAGGCGATGTTATGTCCGGTGCTGTTGATATCTCTATCAATGGTATTCCTAACCTGTCTAGGCTATAGGTTACAGCATTTGCTTCTTCAGTTATCTTCCTAGCAGCATCCTCCTCAACAGCTATGCTTTGAATGCCTATAACCCCTTCTTCATCATCGATATAGCCACCTAAAGCAACTATAGCTGTCCTCTGAAACCCCGTAGTATTGGAGCCATCTATAACAATCTTTCTCATAACATGGACTTCATCAACAATAAATGAGTTGAACGATATTGCAAGCGCTAAAGCAGTTATGAGAGCCTCCCTATTTAGTGGGTGAGGAGGCTCTTCATCAAGCTCAACAAGACATGACGCATCCAATGGCGCAAGATATTTGTAGAGACGCTTTCTTTGGAACTCGAATGCCGCGGCTGTATCCACTTCTCCAAGCTCGCTCCTAGTAGCTCGTAGAAACCTTACAAAAGAAACTGACTTGGACAGCTTTTCATCGTCAACAAGTTTAACAGGACAATTACAGAATAATTTTGTATGTGTATTCAATTGTTGGTGTATCTCAAGACCTACCTTTAAACCAACTTCCCTGTAATCAATGTTTGTAGGCACAGTCAAGGCTGCTTTTGCTATGGATACTCACCTCAGTACAAGTCTCTTCATTTCTGATTTTAATGCTTTATTGCTAAATTGCTAGCTACAGCCACAAAGAAAATGATTAGTAATTACACACATCTACACAATTAAATGGTTTAAAACAAAATTAAATAGCCTCTACTTTTGGGCTGCAGAGGCAGCTTTTCTTGGAACAGATGACGGTGGAACTACCGTAGGTACTGGAAGCCCCTGGGCTTTCCTCTGCCTTATCCAATATTCTCGCCTGTTTCTGATTCTAGGTACAAGGTTTCTCTTGGGTTTTGGGGCTATCTTCGGTGTTTGGCTTCTTACTTTACCAGCCTTTGTAAGGGATCCATGCGATGGCACAAGACAACACCTGCTTTAGACATTCTAGACTTGGATTAACTTATAAGGTTTTATGCACATGATATGGGCTTAGCATAGATGCTGGGTAAGATAGGCTCTTTCAATATAATTTATATATCTTCTACAACATATAGAAAAATGCTGAAGTAAGGTGCATATATGATGAGTGAAAGGATATACATTGTTGATACACCAATAGGAGTGTTTGCACTAAATCCAAATGGCGAGGTTATAGATAGTCTAGTTTATCCTAAAGACATAGGTAAAGTTGTTGAGGAGATGCTGTTAACAAGTGAAAGCAAGACCAGCAACACATTGCTTCAGCTATTGGAGTCTCTGAAGAGCAAGATTGATGTGAATAAAGCTGTTTTAGTCTTTGAGGATTCTGAAATCGCTAGACAGGTAGGTGAAATAGGATTTAAAACAGTTGTCGAGGTTTCAAATGCTGTAGCCAGGAACTTGCGAAGAGAATTACCAGCTATGGCTGTGAAGCTTGGGATATTTAAGACAGAGGATGATTATAGAGAGTATGTGCATCAGATATCCCTTGAGCTTACCAGAAGAAAGCTCAGAAAATTCGCGCAAAAGAGAGATCTGCTTGCTATTCAAGCTATTAGAGCCATTGACGATATTGATAAGACTCTAAATCTACTTGCGGCAAGGTTGAGAGAGTGGTACAGCATTCACTTCCCAGAACTAGACGATATAGCCAAGGAACACGAAGAGTATATAAAGATTGTTGCTGAGCTCGGCTTCAGGGATAGCATATCGCCGGAGGCTCTCACCAAACTAGGAATCTCAGAAGGTAGGGCAAAGAAGATAGCAGAGGCAGCTAAACAGAGCATAGGTGCAGATCTCTCTGAGATGGACATGAACATCATCCAGACAGTTGCAAATATATGGCTTGAACTATTCGAGCTTAGACAAAAGCTTACAGACTATATAACACAGGTAATGAAGGAGGTAGCTCCGAATGTAACAGCATTAGTTGGTCCATTGCTAGGCGCAAGGTTGCTTAGCTTGGCTGGAAGCCTAGAAGAGTTGGCCAAGCTACCAGCAAGCACAGTTCAAGTTCTTGGTGCAGAAAAAGCGTTGTTTAGGGCTCTGAGAACAGGTGGCAAACCCCCGAAGCATGGTGTAATATTCCAGTTTCCAGAGATTAGAAAAGCTCCAAAGTGGCAGAGAGGTAAGATTTCAAGGGCTTTGGCAACAAAACTTAGCATAGCGGCTAGAATAGACTTCTTCACGGGTAGATATGTTGGTGAAGAATTGAAGCAGAAATTGATGGAGAGAATAGAGGAGATAAAGAAGCTATATCCAAAACCACCGAAGAAGGAAGCTAAAGAGGCTAGGCCAAGACCACGCAGAGAAGGTAGGAGAGAAGGACGGAAATAGATAGATGAATAGGTTTATATAAGCTAAAATTTTGATTTAGTATAGCTAAGTATAAGAGAAAGGCGAAAGGCAATGTCATATTTGGCAGCAACAAACATTTATGAGCATCCTAAATATCCTAGGGTATATATTGTAGAGCTTGAAGATGGTAGTAGCAAACTAGCTACAAAGAACCTCGTTCCAGGGAAGAGGGTGTATGGCGAACACCTATTCAAATGGAAAGATGGGGAATACAGAGAGTGGAACGCCTATAGAAGCAAGTTGGCTGGAGCCCTTGTAAAGGGATTGAAAGAGTTGCCTATAAAGGAAGGGCAGAAGATACTTTACCTCGGAGCAGGATCTGGCACAACAGCAAGCCACATATCTGATATAATAGGCTTAAAGGGAGCTGTTTATGCAGTTGAATTCGCTCCAAGGGTAATGAGAGAACTGATTGTAGTAGCAGATGATAGACCAAATATTATACCAATCCTAGAGGATGCAAGGTTTCCAGCGAGATATAGGATAATTGTTGAAGAGGTTGACGGAGTTTATGCAGATGTGGCCCAGCCCGAGCAGGCAAGCATAGTCGCTGATAATGCAGACATGTTTTTGAAGAGCGGTGGATGGCTACTATTGGCTATAAAGGCGAGAAGCATTGATGTTACAGCAGAGCCCAGCGAGGTTTACAAGAAAGAGATTGAAACATTAAATAGGAGAGGATTCGAAATAATTGATGTTGTCCATCTGGAGCCTTTCGATAAGGATCATGCCATGGTCTACGCCATCTACAAGAAATAGTAGGTAGCTTTGATGAACATATTTTAAGATTTTGAACAACAATTTTTGATGTAACACCCCGGCTAATACTGGCGTTGGGTAAACGGTGTGAACGGATATAGCAAAGACGGTGCTAATATGGAATACAAGGGTTCTAGAGGGGATGTAGATAAGATATTGTCTAATTTAGTTAAAGCTAGAGGAACAAATATTCTGCACAAGGTGACATATCCTAGGGATAGATCGGTTGATCATATAATTGAACATAAAAACTGCAAGACACTGTTAAAGTTCGCAGACAATATATCTTCTCGGGGTAGGCTGTATCAAGAGCTTAAAAAACTATCAAAAGAACTAAACGTAAACTCTCTTATAGTAGCCAATAAACTAAATGATGAGATGTTGATGCATGAGGTTTTATATATAAGGGGGCGCCTAGGCCTAGTCTCAACTTATACAATTAAACATTATGCTGCAGGAGATAAGGTCTTTGTATATGAATACAATGGAATGCTATATGTTAAAATTGATGGAAAGAAACTCAAAGCTCTGAGAGAACAGAAGGGGTTTAGGATACACGAACTTGCAAATGCTGTAGGCGTCTCGGCTAAGGCTTTGAAGGACTATGAAGATGATAAAATGGATATGACCGTAGAGAGGGCATATAGATTTTTAGAGATTTTTGGAAATGAATTTGAGGACGTTATTGAGGAAGTCGACATCTTCAGGGATAGAATAATTCAAAAAGAAACTGAAGATCATTCATATAATATAAAAGTCTCTACAGACAAAAGAGCTAAAATTGTAGACAGATTGAGAAGCTATGGACTAAAGGCAAACATTTACAACTCCATTCCATCAGATATTATTACAAGCGATGAAAACATCAGATTTTTCATATCTTACATAGAGAGGAGCCTAAGCGAAGATGATATAAAGTCAAAATGTGAAAACAATTACTTTTTTGCAAAGACATTCAAAGGAATGCCAGTTGTTGTAGTAGATGATGATATCGATAGAAATAGAATTTCATCGATTGAAGAATACGGCTATGTAAGCAAAGTTTCGAACATTGGGCAGTTGGCTAGGGAAATTGTAGAGGAGACCAAAAGATGATAACATATGATTAGACTTGCAATAACTGGAGATCCAGGTGTTGGAAAAACAACACTACTACTAAAGCTAGTTAAATACATAGCTTCTGTGGGCGTCTCTGTTTACGGATTTTATTGTCCCGAGGTTCGAGAAGAAGGAAGAAGGATAGGATTCAAAATAGTGGACATAGCAAAAAATAGTGAGGGGTGGCTAGCTCTAGTACCTGAAAAAGCTATTGAAATGGGTTACAACATTAGCGTTCTTAAGAAGATTGGTAGATATGTTCTAATACATGATGAGGCAGAGAGAATAGGTAAAGAAGCTCTAGCGTTGTATGATACAAGCGCTGTTTTGGTAATAGATGAAATAGGCCCCATGGAGCTCTCCATAGGTGGTCTACGTGAAGCAATAATAAAGGCAATAAAATTAAGTAGCAATCTAATGGTAACAATTCATAGGAATATGAGAGACAAAGAGATATGGGACTTACTACATAGTAAAGGAGTAGAGATTGTAGTACTGACCAAAATGAACAGAGACAAAATGTTTGACACAATAATTGATAGAATAAGAGACAAAATATCGAAAATAACATGAAGTAACATAGTCCGAGACCTCATTTACTCACTGCAATCATAATTGGCATCACCTTAATAATGCTGGCTCCTTACCATATAGTGACCAACGATGTTAAACGAATGTCCTGCAAACCATGATCTAGTACTTGAAGGATTAGCAAAGATTTGTATACCAAGCATCGAGCTGTATAAAAGGCCGGATGGCGTATATGAACCTTCATGGGCCCCCACATTCTACAACCCTGAAATGGTCGAAAACAGGGACATCACAATAGCAGTCCTATACACAACCATGGCTCAATCAACTAGAGGGGAGAAGGATTTCGTTTTTGTTGATCCAATGGCCGCAACTGGTGTAAGAAGCATTAGATTTGTCTTAGAAGTGGGAGAGCAGCTAAAAAGACCACTACATATCTACATAGGCGACATCTCACCAACTGCTATTGATGTTATCAAACATAATTTGCGTATTAATAAAATAAACGATTTTTCTAATGTAAATATATCAATCAATTTGATGGATGCAAACGAGCATGTATACTATTTAAAAAGAAACAATGTAGCCATAGACTACATCGACGTTGATCCCTTTGGCTCTCCAGCACCATACATACACTCAGCTATTGCATCAATAAAAAGAGGAGGATTAATAGGGGTTACAGCAACAGATGTTGCCGTCCTAGAAGGAAAATATAGCAATACTTTACTTAGAAGATATGGTATAAAAGGAACAAAAACACAGATATCTAAGGAGATTGCCACAAGAGCTCTACTATCATTTTTATTAAGGGTTGCCACAATTTATGATAGATTTATCGAACCTATAGTCTCATATCAATTCAAACACTATGTCAGAACCTTTATAAGAGTTTTTGAAGGTGCTAGCAAAGCCGATTACTACATATCTAAATGTATTGGTAAAGCATGGCACTGTCCATCTTGTGGCCATAGTTTTTTTGAAGCAATTGATGAAAAATCTGTACAGAGATCCTGTCCTATTTGTGGAGGTAGTATGGTTTCTATAGAGCCATTGTGGATTTGCAACCTTAATAACGCACATTACACAAAATCTGTTTATCTAAATGCAGCTGGAATGCCATGGCTAAGAAAAGATTCTTTAAACATTCTTAGCATTTTAAGCGAATCAGAATATGAATCTCCAACTATAAGAATTAGCCAATTGGCTAAGAGACTTAAAATAAACATACCTCCTATATCGCTGGTAATCAATTGTTTGAAAGAGCATGGTAGCGGGGCCCATAGAAGTATTTTCTATGATGATGGGATTGTAACAAATGCACCAGTGGAGCTTGTTATTAAGTGCATAAAATCAGCTTCCAAATCAGGTTCTTCGAGTTAATAATACCTAATAGGTAAGATCATATTGCATTTCTAGGCCACATCAACGTTTTTATTTGTGTTATTCGATATCTTTGTGAAGAGATATCGAGATAGGATTGCACATCTACTTGGAGTATGAACTTTGTCAATTCCACATACAGAGAGATACTTGCATGTTATACATGGAATTTCAGAAAGATCCTTAGACAAAATTTCTATATCCTCACTCTTCTTTTGAGCATCTTCAATAACTGCTTTTAGGAAGTATGCTGTCTTGCCATTGCTTTCTATCTTCAATCTTTTAACCAGCTTTAGTTTAATCAGTTTTTTTACAATGTGTTGTAATGTTCTTGGCTTTATATTTCTGAGCTCGGGCATTTCTTTCAACTTTCTCTGCCAAACACCTCCTGAACTATATGTCTCCTTCTTGATGATATCATACACAATTTTCTCAGCATCACTAAGATTATCGAACGATATTTTTCTCACCTTGTGTAGAACCCTCTCACAATATATGGTGTGCTATAAGGTCTAATAAATTCATCATAAAATTTTGTATTGCATTGTAATAGAATGACAAAACATCTTTATGTTGCTGGCGTTTTGAAGCAGTTTAAACATAAACTATTATGTTTAGCTTGTCGATTATATCCCTATACCTATTTCTAATAGTAACTTCTGTGACATTGGCAGCTTCTGCAACCTGTTTTTGTGTTTTCTTTTCATCCACAAGGATAGACGCTATATAGACTGTTGCAGCTGCTATACCGGCTGGGTCTTTTCCCTCGGTAAAGCCCTCTTTCTTTAGTATATCTATTATCTTGGCTGCCAACATATATGCCTTCTGACTCAGCTTCAAATTTGTTATTATATTCGGTAAATACTTGCGGGGGTCTATATATGCCTTAAACTCATTTATATCAACTTTAAAGTAGATGTCTGAGATGAGCTTCCAGTATTCTTCTTCATCTATGCCAAACCTTGCCAGCATTTCCCTAACCCTTACCGGTATGCCATGCTTCCTAGCAGCTATAACTATTGAGGCTAAGGCCAATATTTTTAGTTTGTCAACTCTTGGTTGAATAACATTGAATATTTTGCGTAGAAGCATAGCCGCGGTTTCAGCAACTTGATCAGGTAGGTTAATTAAGGCACTCATTTGGTTTAGATGGGTAAGAGCCTCTACAATTTTTCTCTCGTTTTTGTCCACACGAGTTTTTCTCTGAAGCAATGCAAGTCTTCTATTCTTAACAGATTCCCTATATCTTTTTACCGAGAGATCTATTTCTGTGGCAAGCCCAGAATCATGAACCTTATAAGTTATGCTCCCTACATGTGCTCTCCTAAGCCACTCCTCTGATGTGTAAGCTCGCCAATCTGGACTAAGCAATATCTGCTCTTCTTCTATAACCTCTCCAGTATCTAAACATATGAGAGATCCTCTTTCACTATCAACAATAACATTTGTGCAACTCATTGTCTCTTACCTTTTCCCATTCTCTTTGTTCTATAAAACAAGAACGTTGATGACTTTAAAAGCGACACAATGCCAGGCTTAACAGCCTTAACAACGGCAAAAGGTCTATCAACAGGCCCAATTATGTCAATGACTTTACCTACAATTTCATTGTTGGCATCTAAGACTTCGGATCCCAATAGCGGTAAATTCTTTTTATCATGTATTTTTACAATGATGTATTTCGACCTTGTGATATGGAGTACGCTTCCCAAGGGCCGCACAACCAATTAAGTAACACCAGTATTGTAACTCTCGGTCAGCTGATTTTAAAAATATTAGACAAATAGTACTTTGCTACAAACAATATAACAGAAATTGTATTGAAAAACATGAGAGGTTATATTGCAAGGAGGGCTGCAGTTCCATGGAAATGTTGAAAAACATATTAGCAGAAGGTTTTTAACTAAGTTTTATATGCCTTCTTTCTTCTATTGATTATTCTTTCAGCTAGTAACTTAATCACTTGATATTTACTTAAGTTGGTTTCTACTAAAATCATGCCACCTTGTCTATACCAAACTCTTGGATACTTCTTACTTTCTAGATACTCACACTTGATGCCAAGTTCTGAGCATGCCTCTAAAAATTCTTCAGGTTTTGGATTGTCTACACATAACTGCTTAGAAATTTTTCGACCTAATCTTCTAGGTAGCGAGCAATTTAAGCTGTGAATCCATATGCGCTTTAATGTCATCGACTTACACGTTAAAAAGACTAGTTACATCATTTTATTAGGCTACTTCTTTGTCTCTTCAATTAATACAGCATTTACAGTACCTTCTTGAGACGGTCTTGAAATCACCTTTGCTTTTCCAATCTCCGTATTTATTATACTACCCTTCACAATTATACCACGTCTTGCAAGCTCTCTATTCGCAGGCGTCTCCACAACCTCAATTATCCTAGCCTTTACAAATTTCTTTTCAGACGGGTTGTAGACATTTGCAAAGGCCGCATATTTTAATCTAACCTTGAAATTGCCGCCATAGACCCTTTCCACTACTCTAACATCGGATTGCCCCACCTTTGTCTCTATAGGGTAGCTTCCAATCTCATATTTCCTAGGCTTTCTATGTCTTCTCTTCAACCCTCCTGTAATCTTTTTAAGATCATTGCCTTGGTAAAAGCCCATTATACACAGCCTCTGATATGTACCTAGCCAAATACATTAATTTGTATTGGTATTGACTTTTAAACTTTTATCCCCCATAGCCTATAGTGTACTTGTATTAGATATTGATATACTGTAGAGTGGGGGAGAAGGAACGTCAAAAAAATTTGGCACAACTTTAATAGACAAATTCTTTGACCTACTTCTGAAGCCACGGGTCCAAAAATTTCTTCAACCATTTCTAGATGCTGTGTACTCTATTTACGAACAATACCTGTATAAACAAGTAATGGCCGGGCCCATGCCTCAGCATGTAGCTATAATTCCAGATGGCAATAGAAGATGGGCAAGAGAACGTGGGTTGGATCCTAAAGAGGGTCATAGATATGGCTATGAAAAATTGAAAGAGGTTTTACAGACTCTGTACGATTTAGGGATACGCGTTGTAACAATATATGCAATGTCATATGAAAACTGTATTTATAGAAACGAAGATGAAAAGAACAATCTATTTAATTTAATTAAATCAGGATTAAACACATTATTGAATGAGGGTATGATTCACAAGTATAAAGTAAATGTAAAGGTCTTTGGAAAGCTGGAACTGGTGCGCAGGGATCTGCTAGAAGATATATCAAATATTGAGAAGGTCTCATCTCAATATAGAGATAGGTTCTTGAATATTGCACTATGCTATGGAGGTAGGCAAGAAATAGTTGATGCGATCAAGAACATTGCTATAGATGTGGTAGCTGGAAAGGTTAAGATAGACGATATATCTGAGGAACTAATAAAGAAATACATCTCAACATCTCATTTGAAAGATCTTTCAGAGCCAGATTTGGTTATCAGAACATCAGGTGAAATGAGGATAAGCAATTTCTTGCTATGGCAAATAGCATATAGCGAACTCTATTTCTGCGATGTTTATTGGCCCGACTTTAGAAAAATAGACTTGCTCAGAGCTATAAGATCATATCAAAGAAGAGAGCGTAGGTTTGGAAGATAAAACAGATGGCTATGGCAATATAGTCAAAGCATTGACATCGTCACTTATTTTCATCTTGGCCATATAGTATGTAGAGATCGTATATAGTTACCCTTTCTCCTCTATTGATCTTATCCAAAATCTTAGCCTTTTTCTCCTGGACTATTTTCTGCTGTTTGCTCTTCTCATACTCATCTCTCAATTTCTTTAGTTCTTTCAGCAATTCATTATACCTTTTCTTCTTCTCTTGGATCTCATTGTTTATCGCTACAAGTCTGCTCTTTATGTTGTCGCGCTGGCCCTTCAGCATCTTTATATCCTCTATGATATTGCCAATTTCATTTTTTATCTTGTCCCGCACCGTCTTGAGGTCGGTAAGTTGCTTCACATAGTTGTTTAACTCGGCTCTCTTTTTCGCAAGCTCGTCTCTAATCTCGGAAATCTTTTTCCTGACATCTTCATACTTGTTAGCAATCTCGCCATATCTTGAATGAAGAGAAACTAGTGTCTTCAGTTTTTGTTCTAGTCTGGAAATCTCATTTACGATCTCTTTTTCTTTTTCAGGATCTAGATAAGGCGTGGTAATCAGTGTCCACTCCAATTGTTCAATCCTAGTTCTCAGCTCATCTATTGCAGTAGACGATTCTCTTCCCCTAGATAATTGTCTGAATTCTGAAGATACTTGTTTAAAATCTTTGAAAAGGTTTTCCAGCTCCGTCTTTAGTTTCTGGATCTCATTTCTTAGCATTGATATTTTTTCTCTTACACTAGCGATTTCGTTTCTGGTATTGGCAAGCTCTTCTCTTTTCTTTTTCAAATCCTCTCTTCTTGCATTGAGCTTTTCTCTAACTTCACTAAGCTGTTTCCTCAGATCATCTCTTTGTATAATCAGATTCTGCAACTCTTCTCTTATCGAGCCCAGCTCTACGTTAATCCTTTCTTCAAGTTCTTTCGACAAGACTAGCCTCACACACCTTTACTTGTGCTACAGAATCTCACTTGGCTCCTCAGTATAAAAATCTTCACCTCCTGCTAAAATTCTTTGGATACCTGCATACAAATTGTCTAAGCCATCCCCTGTCACAGCTGAAACCATAACGGCGTTTTCTAAGTTGCTTTTAACAACTCTTTCAATAAATGAATATATATCTTCAAAAGGAAACTCGCTTATAATGTTTAGCTCTGGACTTTTCAAAGATATTATAAAGTCGGATGGGTTTTCAATCATTTTTGTGATCTGAATGTATTCTTCTTTGGAAAGTATGTCACTTTTTGTTATAACCAGTATTTGGGGTTTTCTATGCGAAAGCGCTGTTGCAAGCGATAATATGAAGAGTGGTAGCAGGGTTGTGGGTTTTAAAACCATCTGCGACTCTATTAAGAATAGTGCAACGCTCTTAGACCCCCTAGATAGAGAGTCTATTATTATAGACCCTGCTTTCCTAAATGCGAATACCTCTAATTGTCCAGGTGTATCGACAATCACATAATTTGGCTTTTCCTCATTTATTTCATCTAAAAGCTCATTAACATAATTTACCGAAAGATCTATCGAGGCTATCAGCGCTCCATTGGGTCCAAGATTGTACCTCTTCATAACCTCATTTGTTGTTATATAGTCTCTAATATCAATATCTGGATTGTATGGTATCCAATCAGCTGCTGGATCCAGATTTACTATAGCTGTGTCCATTCCATGTTCTTCTAGCCAATCATTGAGGGCCTTGGCAAGAAAGCTTTTTCCAGATCCTGCAGGCCCCATTATAAATACGTAGTACATGTTCTCCACTCCTACTTGTTTAATCAATGTGTGCTACTCATCACATTATCTGCATTGCTAATGGCATTCTAGTTACTCTCTTTGGAAACTTAAAAACATTATATTTATATCCACAGTACTTACATGTCTTGTCAGATTTTATGTTTAATCTAAGCATATAACCCCCTTGTCTTACTATAATTGGATTCCGACAAGAGACACAAAATGTTGAAGCAATCTCTACAACACTTTCTAGAGGTGCCTGCGCTACAATACCCTTCTTTCTATATCTATCAATAATGTTTAGCTTCTCATCAATAGAAAGATCGTTGCCGATGAACAGAATATTTAATGGAATTTTTTGGGATGTCAAAAGATTCTCTATAGATTTGGCGAACATATCAATGGATTGCTCATTTGATGTCATGATAAATACTATTTCAAGGTGCTTTTCCTCTTGAACCAAGGAGCTCAGAAATGAAGAGAGTTTCTCATAGTCGATACTATTGATTTGATAGTCTATAATTTCTATTAGTACTACATCAACATGTCTGATAATTTGATTGATATATGTTTTCTCATTTTCGAGGAGAATTCCATTGATTTTTATTCCTATATGCAACTTATGTAATCTGTTCAATTCCTTTACTAGTTCCTCGACTCCGCTTTTCTTATAGGGTTCTCCCCCATGTAACATGACCAGATCTGGATTGTATTTATTAACTAATTCAACTATATTATACAAGCTGATGTTAAGTAATTGAGAGCTTTTAGCATCAAGATTGGCTTCCCAAGGACAGATAGCACATGAGAGGGGGCACTCAATAAAGTTGATGACTATAGCGATACCTCCACTACAGCAAAATGAGAGAGGTATTTTCTCGATATTGACCAAAGAAACTGATGCTACAGAGCTCATCAAAGCCAATGTCTTTAACCTCTCACTGGGTTCTCAAACATAGTAACAACTATAAGGCTTTAAAATTGATGGCGTGATCTTAGTCAAACGCTCATTTTTAATTCGTTATTGATACAAACTCATTTTAATGACATAGAGAATTTCCTAAGTTTGTCAACCTAAGATTAATCAAGTTTATATTCTGCTTTTAAATCTCACATTGTTGTGTGATCTAAATTGTTGTTACTGCTCTCAGGTGTTGCAGAGTCTCTGTCACATGGTTTGCAGAAATCATGTGGTCTAGAAATTGTTAGTAGTCATCATAAGCTATTTCCAGATGGCGAGCAATATATTAGAATATTATCGGAGGTTAGAGACAGAGATGTTGTTGTTGCTCAGTCGATGTACCCAAACCAAGACAGCAAGGCTGTAGAGCTTTATCTCGCTATTGAAGCTTTGCAAGGTTTGCAAGCAACTGTGTCCACTGTTTTGATCCCCTATATGGCTTACGCCAGGCAGGACAAAAGGTTTTTAAAAGGGGAACCCATAAGCGTAAAGGCCATTTATGCCCCATTACGTCTATTCAATGTTAAAAGGTTAGTTGTTGTAGACACCCATTCGCATGATGTATCAGCGCTAGTGGGAATTGAAGTAGTGAATATTTTGCCTCATGCATATGCAATCAAAAAAGCTGGTATCAGTGTAGACTTTATTTTATCCCCAGATAGAGGAGCTCTCCATAGAGCAGAAAGCGCGGCAAAGGCCTTTGGTGTCAGCTTTGATTACTTGGATAAATTCAGGGATAGAGTCACAGGCGAAATAAAGGTGTCGCCTAAAGATCTTGATGTTAGAAATGCAAATGTTGCAATAGTTGATGACATAATCAGTACGGGGGGCACCATAGCGAAGGCATGTCAAATACTCTATGATCTTGGAGCAAACAAAGTTTATGCAGTTGTATCACATGCTCTGCTATCTGAAAAGTCTATAGAGGTTTTAAGCAAAGCTGGCTTAACCAAATTGATAACCACAAATAGCGTCAAACGACAAATCAATTTGCCTGAGTGGGTTCTTGAAGTAGACCTAAGCGAGTTGATATGCAACGAGCTTAGAAGGGCGCCATAAAAACACATTGCATAATAATCCTTGGCTAGTGATGCATTTGTGTATGAAAAGACCTTCGTTTTTAAGCTTAGTAATGAACTGTTTTCAATAGCGCTATCAGAATTCAATTCTATTATAGTAGCAGACAATCTACCTGCTAAAACTATTCATCAAATAGATGAATTTGTCATAGCTGAGACAGACGAAAAAACTGCAATGCATCTAAGCAACAGAGCTTCATTGATACTGGAATCGGGGCATATAATCGGTGTTTTTGATGAAGATGACTTGGGAGGTCTTAGCAATTTGATAATCAATTATTTGAAAACATCCAATACCTGTATACGCTTTGACGCTATTAGAGGCTTTGGCAAAGAGTCAATAAAAAATTTAATGGTTCTTCTACATGGTTTTAGTTGGAGCAGATGTAGGGAGGTTGTTAAAGTAGCTTTCATTGGTGGTATAGCAATAGCATATCATGTCATGTACAGAAGAAAAGAGTTGAAATTCCTTGATAGAGAACCTCATAAAAGACCCTGCTACAGACCAGGAACAATGAAGCCCCGACTAGCTAGGGCACTTGTAAATTTGGCTAAGCTCTCATCAGTAAGAAAACAAATAATGTTAGATCCTTTTTGTGGTGTTGGCGGTATAGTACTAGAAGCTTGTTCCATGGGTATACACTCAATATGTAGTGACATAGATACTAAAATGTGTATGTGTGCCAAGGAGAACATAAAGCACTTTAAATGTGATGAAATAGCTGATATCGTTCTCGGCGATGCTAGCAGAGAAGGCATCAGAGGGTATTCCGTGGACGCTGTTGTAACAGACCCTCCATATGGTATACAGAGCTCTCCAAAGGGTTTCGGAATACTTGACCTTCTGAAAAATTTCATAACAGTTTCATCTGATGTTATAAAGCCAAATGGGTACATGGTATTTGCAATACCAATACAATACGAGTCTATCATCAACGCATATTTGCAGGATCATGGTTTCGAGATAAAGGAAAAACACATTAATAGAGTTCATGGCTCTCTCACAAGGCTTATTTATGTGGTGCGTAAAGTTTGAGACTGATTTTTCTAGGCACAAGTGCAGCAATTCCTTCCCACGAAAGATTTATGCCTAGCATACTTTTGTGTAGTTCTAGAGACTGTATGTTGCTTGACTGTGGGGAGGGAGCACAGATGCGATTAATAGAAGCGGGAATTGATCTATCTAAAATAGCTTACATTGTAATTACACATTTGCATGGCGATCACTTTTATGGCGTTTACCCATTAATCGACAGCTATATAATGAGGGTAAGATCTCAGAAATTAAAGAATAAAAAGCTTGTGATCTATGCTCCAACTGGTTTTTGCAAAGGATTTGACAATAATTTCAATGATTTAATTACATGTGTTGAAGTATCTAAGAATACTATGGCAAACAATGGTTTTGTTCAGATGGGTGATTTTAAAGTTAGATGGCTTCCAATGGACCATGGGGATGTAGAGGCTTTCGGCATTTTCATAGCTATTAAACACAGAGAGAAGGAATTGGGCATTTTCTATTCAGGAGACGGCATATGCAGAGACAAGTGTTTAGAGTTTCTAAAAAATGTAAGACCCTGCATCATAATACATGAAGCTTCATTCCTTGATTACAGAGATGATGCAAAGAAAGCGAGGGAGAGATACCATGCAACTGTTGCAGATGCTGCCAACTTAGCTAGGGAGTCTCAAGCAAAGATGTTGATACTTATGCATATAAGTAGTAGGTATCGTAGTGGAGAGATAAACGATTTTATTTCGCGGGCCAAAAGGCTGTTTGAAGGAGATATCTATATAGCTTCTGATCTCTCACAAGTCCAATTAGATAGGGTTACTTGTTAAGTATCTGTAGGTGTTGGCAAATCCCATATTGGTTTGCCATGAGAGGTTTTCGGTGTTAGCCAATCTATTATCAGTTCTATTTTATCGCTTGAGATAACCACGTTTATTGGGCCTAGAGGACTCTCATTATCTGAGTCCACAAAGCTTACAACTCCTTGGTAAGCTGCTTGCTTATTTAGCTTCACCTCAACAACATTTCCTTTATAACTCTTCAGAAGAATGTTGCGTGCAGTGTCAAGAATTCTTTGCTTTCTTAGTATATCGCGCAGCTTTGTCAAAGTTTCTATATTGTTTTCTTCTATGACTATCAATTTTCTTTCATTGCCCAATTCCTCTACCTTAATATTTTTAAAGTTGAATAGGTTTTTGAGTGCTCTAATAACCTTATTCAAATCCTCGGTAGGTCTAACCTCAGTCTCTATTCTTATGTACACCAACTTTTAAGCGCCTCAATAAAAAAGTTTCTTGCTTCGCTTATAAGTTCTTCAATTCTACCCTCATTGACAATGACTTTATCAGCCAAGGCTATAACATTTCCAAGACCCCACGAAAGCTCCTCAAAATCTCTTCTCTTGAAATCTTCTAGTGTTCTTGGATCCCCCTGTCTCCCTCTAGCTAGTATTCTTTCAAATCTGGTTTTCTGCGACGAATGTATAGCTAAGATAAAAACCTTCTTGTCTATCTGCTTGTTTATGGCCTCAATCTCGTCTAGGCTTCTAACACCATCTACTACAATTATGCAGCTGGAGTTGCAGGCACGAGCTATTCTCTCTAAAGCAAGTTTTGCTATGGCATCTCTTCCGAATTTTCTTCTCAATTCATTCGCAACGCTAAGCACATTTTCCAATGTTGGTTCTAATCCTCTTCGCATAACTTCATCTCTTACAACATCGCCTAGGGATATAACCGGCAAACCCAGTTCCCTAGCCACATTAGCTACAACACTTTTTCCAGCACCTGGCAAACCAGCTAGCACTATAATAGTCTTGCATATGGGTCCACGATCCAACATGTTAACATCACCTTTTCCGCAAGCATCATTTGCTGTTTTTATGAATTAAGGCTCTGTAATCTATTTTTGATATGAATAATCTTGATCCGATATTTATATTTGTATAAAGATCTTCATTTGCAAATAGATTGTATTGTTTTTTACTCATGGACACGTTTAATTTAAATACCTAAGATGATAGACAAAACATTAGCTATATTGGGGTGTAAAAGCCTTGAGCTATAAAGTAAAGGATATGAGTCTTGCTGAGAGGGGTAAAAAGCAGATTGAATGGGCCCGTATGCACATGCCTGTTTTAAGAATTATTGCAGATGAGTTTAGCAGAGAAAAGCCTTTAAAAGGTATAAGAATTGCAGCTGTTTTGCATGTTACTAAGGAGACGGCTGTTCTAGTTGAGACATTGGTAGCTGGGGGTGCAGAGGTTTGGCTTGCTGCTAGCAATCCGCTCTCTACGCAAGACGATGTTGCAGCAGCGCTAGCTTCTGAGGGGGTTCATGTATATGCTTGGAGAGGTGAAACAGAGGAAGAATACTTCAATGCAATAAAGACTATTGCTAGTGCAGAGCCGCAGATAGTCATTGATGACGGTGGAGATCTACATGCACATCTTCATAGCGCGGCCCAGGAAATTGCGAAGAAAGTGTTTGGAGGTACTGAAGAAACTACGACAGGGGTTCATAGGCTAAAGGCCATGGAGAGGCAGGGGATATTGAAGTACCCTGTTATAGCAGTTAACAATGCGCTAACAAAGTTCATGTTTGATAACAGGTATGGAACTGGTCAAAGTACAATAGATGGTATACTAAGAGCTACAAACATTCTCATAGCTGGTAAGATAGTTGTTGTTGCCGGCTATGGCTGGGTTGGAAGAGGTATTGCATGGAGGGCCAGAGGAATGGGGGCAAGGGTAATAGTAACAGAGGTCGATCCCATCAGGGCTCTAGAAGCTGTCATGGATGGGTTTGAGGTTATGAAAATGGATGAGGCAGCTGAAATAGGTGATGTATTTATAACGGCTACTGGAAACATAAATGTTATAACGAAAGCTCATTTTGAAAAGATGAAGGATGGAGCGATACTGGCAAATGCAGGCCACTTTGATGTGGAGGTTAGTGTAAAGGACTTGGAGTCGATTGCTATTTCAAAAAGAGAGATTAGGGATTGTGTAACAGAGTATGTGTTACCCAATGGGAAAAGGTTTTACCTTCTGGGGAGAGGGAGGCTCGTGAACCTAGTTTGCGCAGAGGGGCACTCAAGCGAGGTTATGGACATGAGCTTTGCGAACCAAGCATTGGCAGCTAGATACATAGTCGAGAATAGGGGGGTTTTAGAGAGGAAGGTCTATAACGTGCCACTAGAAATAGATAGGAGGGTAGCAGAGCTAAAGCTGAGATCCATGGGCATAGAAATAGATGTGTTAACAGATGAGCAGAGGAAATATTTAGAAAGCTGGATATAGTCTTAGAATTATCGATTGAATTCCTTGAAATATAATCTGCCAAGCAGTGATGCGATCCTGTCTGCTACATGAAGAGGGTATGGATAGAAATAGTATCTGCACAGTTTTTCAAGAATGGTCTCCACAAACTTCATTGGTAAGCCGATGGAGTGGTATCTCAAGTTTGTTTCCCCAATCTTTACGACATTGGAGTGTGAATAGATATTCTCTATGATCGAAAATCTATATGTATAATCGGTAAAATGTTTCTTCAAGGCAAAACGAACTCTCTCTAGGTCAAGTGCATGTCTAAACATGGTTACCACTGGAATAGAATATATATTGTAAATTCTAAGTGGGTCGATGATATTGAACCCTGCATATGTTACACCATCCAGAAATATTGCATCGATCTCATATTTAGAGGTAGCATCTTCAACTATTTCTATGGCTTTTCGAGTTCCGTCTAGCGAATCTATCGTTATATAGTTTAGAAAGACATCAACTATTTTATGATTGCATGTTACAGCACCAACTAGAAGTGTTTTTCTTTTTGGCTCTAACCTCTTATAGAGAACGTTGAAATACCCATCATCTATTCCCAGAAAGCAGTTGTGATACATATGGATCTTCACTAAGCGCTTTTATTACAACATCTTCTGGGACTGCTAGGGATATAACCCTTGTTTTGCCATATCTCCCCCGGCTTATGACCCTAGCTGTTATTATGCCTGTCATATCTAGCTCACTTAGAATATCGCTAACCCTTCTCTGTGTAACGCTTTCAATCCCTATTTTTGTGCACAAGGACTTGTAATGGACGTACACCTCCCCCGTTGTCGTTTTTCCATTGCCAGCCTTCGTAAGGTTTAGAATTGCTAGCAAAACAAGCTTGCTATGCAAAGGCATAGTCGATATGACCTCGCCCGCTCTATCAACCTCTATTTCTCTTAGAGCTTTATACACATGTTCTGTCAAAACCTTCTCGCTCCCTTCTCTCTCAGCTATCTCTCCAGCAACTCTCAGTAGATCTAGTGCTCTTCTGGCATCTCCATGTTCTCTAGCAGCTAGTGCTGCACAGAGGCTAATAACAGGTTTGTCTATAGCACCTTGTTTAAACGCTATTTTCGCACGTCTAGTGAGTATATCCTCCAACTGTACCGCATTGTAAGGTGGGAATACAAGCTCCACTTCGCCTAGGCTGCTTCTAACCCTTGGATCAATATCTTCAACAAGCTTCAAATCGTTTGTTATTCCAATTATGGCTATCTTCGAGTTGGCCAGTTCATCACTGCTTCTGGTTAATCTATATAGTATCTCATCACCACTTCTCTTTATCAAGAAATCAATTTCGTCGAGAACAGCGATCATTATAGATGACCTAGAATCCAAAACCTTTAGAAATCTTCTATATGCTTCTGCAGTAGATATTCCAGTAAATGGCAACTTCAATCCTATACATTCGGCAAGCTTGACCACAACCCTATATGTTGTATCATCTTGTCTAGTATTGACATAGCATGGAATGATGTCTACGCCAAGCTCGACGGACTTTCCATACAGTCTCTTCAAAACATATTTAGTCACAGCAGTTTTACCTGTGCCAGTCAACCCATAGATAAACACATTGCTAGGCTTAGAACCCCTTAGTGCCGGTGCAAGTATCGAACCCAGTTTAGCTATTTGCTCCTCTCTATGAGGAAGCTCATCAGGTATATACTCTGGTCTCAGAACATCTCTATTAACAAATACACTAGATCTAAGCGTATTCACAAAAATCTTGTCAAGCAAATCATTCACAGCTTCACTCATAACCCTCAATCACACTACACAAGCTTCACATAATAAAAAATAAATAATCTGTTAATATAATTAAATAGTTGAAAACAGCTTTTTAAGCTGAGTCATACAAATATCTGTGTTGATTAAATAGGTTGGGCCGGTAGCTCAGCTGGAAGAGCGCTCGGTTCGCACCCGAGAGGTCCCGGGTTCGAATCCCGGCCGGTCCACCAAAACAATTCTTATCTTAGATTTTTGTAGCAGAGCTGGTTGCATTAAAACATGCTGAATAACTTTATTAGATCTTACATAGGGTAAAACTTTAGTCATAGAAATCTAAAAAGGAGTTTACAAAAAGTTGTTGATCTATAAAAAAGGATCTTGTTTTTATTATATCTTTATAAACCGAATAGTATTAGCGGTATTATTACCGATGATGATACCGCCATCACTTTGATCATAATGTTTATTGCTGGTCCAGCAGCATCCTTTAATGGGTCTCCAACAGTATCTCCAACAACTGCTGCCTTATGCGTCTCCGTCCCCTTTCCTCCAAAGTTCCCTGCTTCTATGAATTTCTTTGCGTTGTCCCAAGTGTTTCCAACGTTTCCTTGGAATAGGCCGAGTAGTAGTCCAGAACCTATAGAACCGGTTAGCAACCCTCCGAGTATTGCCGCACCCTTCCATACATCACCGCTTGCAGGTCCTACTAAGGCTATGATTATCGGCATTATTATTGCTAATAATCCTGGTGCTATCAACCTTCTCAAAGCATAGAATGTTACTATCTGTACCGCTCTTTCATAGTCTGGTCTCTCTTTCCATTCTAGGATACCTGGCTTCTCCCTAAACTGTCTTCTAATCTCATCAACGAGCCTTCCAGCAGCTGCTGTAACAGCTTGTATAACCATTGCAACGAATAGAGCTACTGCTACGACACCTATTATTATCCCTCCTATGAAGTAGGCTCCATATTCTGGGTGCCCAGCATTAAATATGGTTTGCATGACCTTGTCTACTCCAAGATTACTTCTACTCGATAGTACGCTTGCAAAGCTGAAGAGCAATGCTAGTGCTGTTAGAGCTGCAGAGCCTATTGCATATCCCTTCGATATAGATTTCATGGTGTTTCCAGCAGAGTCAAGCATGTCTGCAAGCGACCTTACATCTTCTTCATAGCCTGCTTGCTCAGCTAAGCCTGCTGTATTGTCGACTATTGGGCCGTAGGCATCAGCCGCGACAACTATTGGGGCTGTGGCAAGCATTCCCGTACCTGCTAGCGCAGCTGAGTATATTCCTGCCAACAGCTTTTCTGATGTGCTTAGCGTAGAGCCTATGGCATATGACCCTATGGCTGCCAACGCTATTGCGACGCTAGGTATGAATGTGCTGTAGAACCCCATGGATAGGCCACTTAGAATTGTTAGCGCTGGTCCGAACTGCGAGTTTTGGGCAACTATTTTGACTGGTCTGTACATTGGTGAGGTGAAGTAGTCTGAGGTGAATCCAACTATAGCACCAGCGATTAGCCCTAGCACCCCCACTATGAATGCTGGTGAAATAGATGGTGCTAAAGCATAGGTGATTATACCGTTTATCACAGCTGCGCCAATTATAGATAGAATAGATGTTGTTGTCAATGTTCTTCCAGGTTGTTTGAATGGTGATATTGAGACGAATTGTGCTATCGCTATTGATGCTAGAAGAGCCGTAGCACTAAACAGAACTGGGTACGCCACTAAATCAAGGTTTCCAAGCACAGCAGCTATAGCCATTGGCGCTATCATGCCCTCTACATATGATTCGAATAGGTCTGCACCCATTCCAGCACAGTCACCAACATTATCACCAACATTATCTGCAATAACACCTGGGTTCCTAGGATCATCTTCTGGTATCCCAACCTCAACCTTGCCAACAAGGTCTGCACCAACATCAGCAGCCTTTGTGTATATACCTCCGCCAACTCTAGCAAAGAGCGCAGCTGTGCTAGCACCAAAGGCATATCCTAGCAATATCTGTGTAACGTTTACAGGATCTGAAAACCCATTCAATGCTATGAAAAGCCCTGCTGTACCCAAAAGACCTATTCCACCAACTAGAAAACCTGTCACAGACCCGCCTCTAAATGCCAATGCTAGTGCATCTTTTAGACCCCTCCTAATAAGCATATTTAAAACTCTGATATTGCTGAGAACACCCATGAGCATACCGACAATGCTAACCGTAGCAGAGCTCAGCCCTCCAAGGAAATACGCTACACCGGTCCATAGCACCAGACTACTGCCGGTAACCACTCCTATAACTATCAAAATTACTGACACTATTGAAATTATGGAGAGTATTACAGTGTACTGAGCCTTTATATAGGCAATAGAAGCACTCTTTATATAGCCGTGTATCTGGGCAGCTCTTTTGCTTTTTTCATCGTCCTCCAAAATTTTAAGCCTTGTTATGTACACTATCAAACCGATGACATATAAAACACCTATTACTCCTGATATCAATCCAAGCCACATGCTCGTCTCAACTAGTGTCATTACTCGCTACCCCCAAGCTTCATTAATTTGAGATTTGGTTAAGATTTTTCAATATTAAAACCTTGTCTATATACAAGTATACACTATAATATAAAACATACCAATGTTACAAACTTTCATCATTTTGTAGCAATCCAGCTCCAATACAATAAAACGACAAACTTTGATGTAATAGGCCATAGACTCAAGATTTGTTAATGTAGCATCTTCTATAGCAATGAAAGCGCAAATGTTTGACATGGATGCTAATGATAGAATGGTGAAGGGATGTATTAGCAAGTTCCTTGTATATCTAGGTGCTACAGTCCTTTGCCATGCTGTTAAAGTGTAGTGTGTTCTCACAAGATTCTTGTAATCTTCTACCGGGAGGGCTCTTCAACATTTCTTCTACATCTATCCAAGAGCATATTCATTACTGATGTTTGTTGAAAACGTGGAAAATAGTAGTCGTAGAAGCGCATTTTATATGGACGCAAAGAGAACGGTGCAGATGGTGTGTATATGTGTGGTTGTGGCGGGCCCGCCGGGATTTGAACCCGGGACCTACGGGTTAAAAGCCCGCCGCTCTACCTAGCTGAGCTACGGGCCCTTTCGAATCTTCGAGAGCTATTCTATGTGGTGCTGTGTTTAAAAGGTTTATATGCTTCTTTTCCAGAGTTGAGCTTATAAGCAGTATTTTGAAGTAATCTATCTCACACTCTATGTTTTTATGCTGTTTTTGGTGTGGTTAATGCCTGGAAAAAGATCTTTACAGGATTTGAGCAAGGTTTTGGAGCATGAGCTTGTGCCAAAGCATGAGGTTTTAAGTGTTGAAGAAGGTTTAGAGATACTGCGAAGATATGGTATTAAACCGGAGCAATTGCCTTGGCTTCGAGCAAGCGATCCTGTAGCAAGAGCTATTGGTGCTAAGCCTGGGGATATAGTAAGGATATATAGGAGGAGTCCAACAGCAGGCGAAATAGTTGTCTATAGATATGTTGTTCCTGGGTAGATCCATATGAGCAGCATATCCATACTAGATAAGGGCGATGTCCATGCTTCGCTAGGTCCAATACCGCAGCCGCATCCACAATCAAAAATTCTTTCACCAGATGACAGATGGGCTATAATAGAGGCTTTTATAAAGGAGAAGGGTATTACAAAGCATCATATAGAATCCTATAACACGTTTTTAGAGAGAACATTAAGAGAAATAATAATGGAGGAGCCGATCATAGAAACTTCAATTCCCGGCTATAAACTCGTTATAAAAGACTTTAGACTAGGTGAGCCACAGGTAAGAGAAGTTGATGGGAGTATAAATAGAAACATAACGCCTATGGAATGCAGACACAGAGATCTAACATATGCTATACCAATATACCTAACAATAGTTCCTATAGAAAACAATGTTGCTGGAGCACCTGTTGAAGTTATGATAGGAGAAATACCCCTCATGGTCAAGTCGAGTAGGGATCCGATAACGAAGCTTAGTGAGGAGGATCTTATTAAGATAGGTGAGGATCCAAGAGATCCTGGAGGATATTTCATAATAGATGGTACAGAAAGGATAATTGTTGCTCAGGAAGATCTAGCGCCAAACAGGGTTATAGTCGACTATGGTCAAGAGGGTCTAAATATTACCCATACAGCAAAGGTGATATCATCTACAACAGGTTTTAGAGTGCCTGTGATTCTTGACAGGCATAAGGATGGCACTTTACACATCTCATTTCCAGCAGTTCCAGGTAAAATACCGTTTGTTGTTATGATGCGAGCACTTGGAATGGAGACTGACAGAGACATTGCATTGGCTGTATCTCCCGACCCAGATATACAGAAGGAGCTATTTGCATCTTTTGTTCAAGCAAGTGATATTGCAACAGTCGATGATGCTTTAGACTACATAGGTTCTAGGGTTGCAATAGGACAGGTAAGAGAGAGTAGAATTGAAAGAGCTAAGTATATACTTGATCACTATTTCCTCCCCCACCTGGGGACCAGACCCGAGGATAGGGTAAAGAAAGCTCTCTTCCTAGGGCAAATGGCATGCAAATTAATAGAGTTTGTCTTGGGGAGAAGACCTGCCGATGACAAAGATCATTATGCCAACAAGAGGATAAGGCTTGCTGGGGATATGCTAGCACTTCTGTTTAGAGTTGCTTTCAAAGCATTTCTAAGAGATCTGAGATACCAGGTTGAGAGAGCGAAGGTTAAGGAGAGAAGGGTGAACATAGGGCTATATGTTAGAAGCGACATTATTACAGAGAGAATTAGGCATGCTATGGCAACTGGCACATGGATTGGTGGAAGAACAGGCGTAAGCCAGATAATAGACAGAACAAACTGGCTGTCATCGCTAAGCCATATGAGAAGAGTTATCTCGCCATTAAGTAGAAGCCAACCCCATTTCGAGGCTAGAGATCTACATGGCACACAGTTTGGAAGGCTATGCCCATTCGAAACGCCTGAAGGGCCTAACTGCGGGCTTGTCAAAAACCTTGCACTAATGGTTACAATATCTGTTGGTGTACCTGAAGAGGAGGTGCTAAATGCCTTATATTCGCTAGGACTGATGCCACTTATAGAGGTTTTCAACAAGCTTAGAAACAATGAGCTAGACTATGAGACTGTGTCTAAGTGGAGTAAGGTTTATTTAAATGGAACATTAGTAGGTTATGTTGCTGATGGAGAAACATTTGTCAAGACTATCAGGGATCTGAGAAGAGCTGGGAAAATAAGTTATGAGGTTAATGTAGCTCACTACAAGACTCAATACATAAATGAGGTTTACATCAACTGTGATTCTGGCAGAATGCTCAGACCGCTTCTCATAGTTGAGAATGGAAGATTAAAGATATCAAAAGAACATATAGAAAGGATTAGAAATGGAGAGCCTTTCGAAATTCTGTTGAAAGAGGGAGTTGTCGAGCTATTGGATCCAGAAGAAGAGGAGAATGCGCTAATAGCGGTTAACCCAGAGGATATAACCGAGGAGACAACACATGTTGAGATATGGCCTCCTGCTATAATGGGTGTCTCAGCATCTACAATACCATATGCTGAGCATAACCAGTCCCCTAGAAACGCATACCAATCAGCTATGGCTAAACAGGCCCTAGGTTTCTATATGGCTAACTTCCTGCTCAGGGTTGATACAAGATCACATATATTGCACTATCCACAAGTGCCACTCGTCCAAACAAGAGCTCTCTCAATAATAGGATACAACGATAGGCCCTCTGGTCAAAACATGGTTGTAGCTGTAATGAGCTATACCGGTTACAATATGGAAGATGCAATAATAATGAATAAATCGTCTGTAGATAGAGGGCTTGCAAGGTCGAACTTCTTCAGACTGTATTCAACCGAGGAACTCAAGTATCCGGGCGGTCAAGAGGATAGGATTGAAATTCCAGATACAAAGGTTATAGGTTATCGGGGCAAGGAGGCATACACAAAACTTGAAGAGGATGGAATGGCAAAGGTCGAGGCAATGGTTAGAGGAGGCGAGGCTGTTATAGGAAAGACAAGCCCACCAAGATTTGTAGAAGAGTTTAGAGGTTATGGAATTCTAGCACAGAGAAGAAAAGATTCTTCTGTAACTGTTAGACATGGTGAGGTTGGGTGGGTTGACGCAGTATTCATATCGACATCTGCTGAGGGCCACAGAATAGTGAAGGTGAAGGTAAGGGACCTTAGAATACCTGAGATAGGGGATAAGTTTGCTTCGAGACATGGACAGAAGGGTGTAATAGGAGCTCTAATACCACAATACGACATGCCATTTACAGCAGATGGGATAACACCAGATATAATAATCAATCCACATGCGCTACCATCTAGAATGACCTTGGGTCAGCTTATGGAGAGTATAGCTGGTAAAGTAGCTGCACTAAGAGGTAGGTTTGTCGATGGCACACCATTTTATGAGGAGAGCATAGAGGATTTGAAGAAGCAGTTGTTCGTGTTTGGATATCCAATGGATGGGACAGAGCCTATGTATGATGGTAGGACAGGAGAGCTTATAGGAAATCCAATATTTATTGGGATAGTCTATTACCAGAAGCTTCATCATATGGTTGCAGACAAGATACATGCAAGGCCGAAGGGTCCTGTGCAGCTTTTGACTAGACAGCCTACGGAAGGTAGGGCAAGAGAGGGTGGGTTGAGGTTTGGTGAGATGGAGAGAGATGCGATAATAGGCCACGGAGCCTCGGCATTATTGAGAGAGAGAATGCTTGATAGCTCGGATAAGACTATCATCTATGTTTGTGAGCTCTGCGGTTTTATTGGATGGTATAACAAGAAGAGGGAGGTATATGAATGTCCAATACATGGTGATAAGGGTGTGCTACACCCGGTGGCGGTTCCATATGCATTTAAGCTATTAATCCAGGAGATGATGAGCATGGGTATTAAACCAAGACTAATTTTATCAGATAAACATGAGAAATACGCTATATGAGGTGAGGATATGTGAGTGAGGAGAAGATTGTATCGGGGATAAAGTTCGGCATTCTATCTCCAGATGAGATAAGAAAAATGTCTGTTGTCCAGGTAACATCCCCTGAAACTTATGAAGAGGATGGAACGCCTAGAGCACATTCAGTTATGGATTATAGACTAGGTGCCATAGAGCCTGGGCAGGTGTGTCCAGTATGTGGCAATACTATAAAGGGGTGTCCAGGACATTTTGGTCATATAGAATTGGCAGTTCCTATAATAAATGTCTTGTTTGTTAAGCACATACATGAGTTGCTCAAGGCGACATGCCCAAAATGTGGCAGGCTAAAGATTTCGCCACAAGCGTTTGAAAGATATAGAAAATATCTTGCAAAACTTAAGGATAGATACCCCTATTTAGCAAGGCTCTTCACCGAATATATCAAGAGGCAGGCAATGAAAGCAACTGTTTGTCCGTATTGTGGGGCTAAACAGCCGAAGATAAAGCTTGAGAAGCCCACAACTTTCATAGAGCAGTACCCAGATTCAAAGGATACCATAAGGCTCAATGCTAGAGAGGTTAGGAAGAGGTTAGAGGCTATACCGAATGAAGATCTAGAGTTGCTGGGCTATGACCCTAGGGATGCGAGACCGGAGTGGATGGTGTTTACAGCTTTTCCAGTTCCGCCAACATCTATCAGACCTTCGATACTAATTGAAACAGGTATTAGATCAGAAGACGATTTAACACACAAACTAGTGGATATTGTTAGAACAAATGAGAGGCTAAGAGAGCACATTGCATCAGGGGCGCCAGAGATCATAATTGATGATCTCTGGGAGTTGCTCCAATATCATGTCACAACATATCTAGATAACGAGGTTCCCGGCATCCCCCCAGCTAAACACAGATCTGGAAGACCCCTCAAGACATTGGCACAAAGACTGAGGGGAAAGGAGGGAAGGTTCAGAGGCAATCTATCAGGTAAAAGGGTGGACTACTCAGCTAGAACTGTGATTAGCCCAGACCCATATCTAAGCATAAACGAGGTTGGTGTACCCATAGACGTTGCAAAAATTTTGACCGTGCCTGAGAGAGTTAATGAGTGGAACATTGATGAGCTGAGGAGATATGTGATTAATGGACCGTTTAAATGGCCTGGTGCAAACTATGTTGTAACACCAGATGGTAGAAGAATTGATTTGAGATATGTGAGAGACAGGAAAAGCGTTGCAGAGTCTCTTGCCCCTGGATACATTGTTGAGAGGCATCTTAAGGACGGCGATATAGTATTGTTTAACAGGCAGCCATCGCTTCACAGAATGTCTATGATGGGCCACGTGGTAAAGGTCTTGCCGGGCAGAACATTCAGATTACACTTATCTGTTTGCCCACCTTACAACGCGGATTTTGATGGAGATGAAATGAATTTGCATGTACCTCAAACAGAAGATGCGAGGGCCGAGGCAAGAACTCTGCTAAAGGTTCAGAACCACATTCTTACACCCAGATACGGAGGTGTTATAATAGGGGCCATACAAGACTATATAAGCGGCGCCTATGTCCTCACAATAAAGTCTACACTACTTGAGAAAGAAGAGGTCATAGAGCTCTTGGCAGCAGCAGGTGTTGTTAAAGAGCCTCCGGAACCAGCAATTCTGTCACCAAGAAAGCTGTGGACAGGAAAACAGATTGTAAGCATGTTCCTGCCAGAGGACTTTAACTTCCATGGAAAAGCAAACATCTCATCAGGTCCTCTAAGATGTGATGACATCAACTGTTTCTGGGACTCGTACGTCGTTGTTAGACAGGGCAAGCTTCTTTTAGGGGTCTTAGACAAGAAGACCATTGGTGCTGAGCAACAGGATAGCGTTTTGTACTGGCTTGCCAAAGAGTATGGAGTCGAAGTAGCAGCAGCTTTTATGGACAAGCTGTTCAGATTGTTTATAAGGGTATTGGAACGGAAGGGCTTTACGCTAAGACTAGACGATGTGGCAGTAAGTGAAGATGTGCAGACACAAATTTTGAACCTGTTGAGTGAGGCATTTGAAAAGGTAAGAAACCTTGTTGAGCAGTACTCTAGAGGAACACTTGAGGTTGTTCCTGGGAGATCATTAGAGGAGAGCTTGGAGATAAGGATTTTGGAGGTTCTTGCAGAAGCGAGAGACAAGGCAGGTGAGGTGGCGGTATCGTCGCTTAACCCATTTAACTATGCGTTTATTATGGCAAGAACAGGTGCAAGAGGAAATGTATTGAATTTAACGCAAATGGCTGCTACACTAGGTCAGATGACAGTGCGTGGTGAGAGGATATGGCGCGGATACATGGGCAGGCCATTGCCACACTTCAAACGTGATGATCTAGGCGCTATTGCGAGAGGGTTTGTTGTGAATAGCTTCTTCAGAGGTTTGTCGGTTACGGAAATGTTTATGCATGCTGCAGGTGGTAGGGAGGGTCTGGTTGATACTGCTGTAAGAACGTCGCAAAGTGGTTATATGCAGCGCAGATTGGTCAACGCTTTGATGGATCTTTATATTGCCTACGACAATACGGTTAGAGACTCTTCCGGGTCTATAATACAGTTTGCTTATGGCGAGGATATGGCAGATCCTTCAAAGGCTCCTCACGGTAAGATAGTAAATGTTGAGAGAATTGTTGAGAGGGTCTTGGGTGAGATCTAATGACATCTCCAAGCATCTCAGATGTTGGAAGCTTCAATGCTTCTGATCTCATAGAGAAGAGACTCGGTGCACGGGTTCCGAGGTCTGTTGTAGAGGAGCTAAAAGCTGTTGTGACAAAGTATAGCATATCTAAAGAACAGCTAGATAAGATCATAAGTGAGGTAGAGAAAGAGGTTGAGGAGAACACTATCGATCCCGGCGAACCTGTGGGAATGGTGGCTGCTCAGAGTATTGGCGAGCCAAGCACTCAAATGACCTTAAGAACATTTCACTATGCGGGTGTAAGAGAATTAAATGTTACACTAGGATTGCCGAGACTCATAGAGCTTGTAGATGCTAAGAAAACGCCTTCAACGCCATTGACATATGTGTATCTCAAACCAGAGTACAAGAACAGTAGAGAGAAGGCAATTGAGGTTGCAAGAAAAATTGAGATGACAAGAGTTTTAAATGTTGCTCTTCGCATTGATGTAGACTTCTTCAACAACTCCATAAACATTCTTCTAGATAGGGACATGCTTGAGGATAAGGGGGTTGAAGTAGAGGATGTTATAAAGGTAATACAAAAATCTTTGAAGAAGGCTAGAGTAACTAAAAGCGAGGAAAATCCATATGAGGTTGTAATCCAGTTTGAGGAGCCTATAGATCCAACAAAAGTCGAGAGACTGAGGGAGAAGATACTGGGTCTGAAAATCAAAGGCGTCAAAGGGATAAACAAAGTTATTATTCAGAGAAGAGGAGACGAATATGTTCTGGTATGCGAGGGTAGCAATCTAAGCGAGCTTATGCAGATAGAGGAAATCGATTATAGAAGAATCAGAACGAATAATGTTAAAGAGGTTGAGGAGGTCTTGGGGATAGAAGCTGCAAGAGCGCTTCTCATAGAGGAGATAATGAATGTTCTCGAGGAACAGGGGCTTGAGGTGGACATAAGACATGTTATGCTAGTAGCTGATATGATGACCAGAACAGGAACAGTTAAGCAGATAGGTAGACATGGTGTTATGGCTATAAAGGATAGCCCACTTGCAAAAGCAGCATTTGAAGTAACAGTTAAAAACCTTGTTAATTCAGCTGTAAGAGGTGAAATAGATAAGGTGACAGGCATAACGGAAAGCGTTATTGTGGGTAACTACATACCTGTGGGCACATCCAAAGTTGGAATTGTTTTCAATCCCCATATAAAAATAGAGGGGTGAGCAGAACAAGATGTCAGCTCAGCAATCTCTAGATAATATACTTAGATTTGTGGTGAGAACAGGCAAGATTGTAGTGGGATTCAAAGAAACGCTAAAAAATGTGAAGCTGGGAAAGCTAAAATTTGTTGTAATAGCGTCAAACATTCCGGAGACTATGAAGAGTGATTTAGAGTATTATGCAAAGCTATCAAAAATCGAAGTCATAGTATATCCAGGTACAAACAGAGATTTGGGTGCATTGCTTGGAAAGCCATTCTCAGTATCTACTATAGGTATAATTGATACTGGTCAGGTATCGGAGGAGGCACTAAGATCTTTTGTAGGATCTGCAACTAGGTGAGTATGGCCATGGCGACAAAGGTTAATGACATTAAGCCTCAGTTCAATGTTAAGCTAACTATGGAGGAAATGCGCTATATGACGATATTCCAGGATGTTACAGGTGTTACACCAAGAGATTGCGTTGTTAGTGATGAGCTCAATTCAATAATATTTATTGTTGATAGCGACAAGGTTGGGTTGGCTGTAGGCAAGAAAGGCTACAACGTTAAATACCTGTCGAAGCTGTTTGGAAGAAGCATAGATGTGGTTGGATGGGCTGACAATCTAGAGGATTTCGCTAAGAACATTTTCATACCGGCAAGAGTGTACAGAGTTCAGCTTATCGAAGGATCTGATAAGAAAACTCTATATGTATATGTTGATCCAAAGGACAAGGGAATTGCAATAGGTAAGAATGGAAGAAATGTTGCAAGGGCTAGGATACTCATGAAGAGGTATTACAATATAGACAATGTTATAATTGCATAGAAAACCATGTTATAAGTTTTTAAGCTAAGACATGCCAAAAATACTTAGAGGATAAGTCAAATGTATCTGGGGAGGCTGATTGCCAGGTAAAAAAGGGGGCTATGGACTCTACGCAGCAAGAAAGCTAAAGCTAAAGAGGCTAAAGTTTAGATGGTCTCAGAGGGACTTTAGAATACGAATGCTAAAGCTAAAGGAGAAGTATGATCCACTAGAGGGAGCTCCGATGGCTAGAGGAATAGTTCTTGAGAAGGTTGGTGTCGAGGCTAGGCAACCCAATGCAGCTGTTAGGAAATGTGTTCGTGTGCAGATTGTTAAGAATGGCAAGGTTGTAACAGCCTTTGTACCTTATGATGGCGGTCTAAACTTCATAGAAGAACATGACGAAGTTATAATTGCTGGTATCGGTGGCACAAGAGGCAAGTCTATGGGCGATCTGCCAGGAGTCAAATACAAGGTTATTGCGGTAAACGGCGTTGCATTAACAGAGTTGTTAAAGGGTAAGAAGCAAAAGCCCTTGAGGTAATGCATATGTCGTCTGGCGAGTTACAAACAAAGTTATCTGATATTGTGGCTGATCTAGACAATCTAAAGCTATTCGGCAAATGGAGCTACAAGGATGTAGTTGTTCTTGACCCCAGTCTCAAAAAGTATATATCGCTGAAACCTGTTGTTGTACCTCATTCAGCTGGCAAACATGCTCATAGAAGATTTGGCAAGGCTGAGGTGCCAATTGTAGAAAGGCTTATCAATAGGCTTATGAGAAAAATGAAGAATACTGGTAAAAAACATTTGGCATTTAACATTGTTAAACATGCCTTTGAAATTATCCATGTGAGAACGGGGGAGAACCCAATACAAGTTCTTGTTAGAGCAGTAGAGAATGCTGCTCCAAGAGAGGAGACAACTAGGATTATGTATGGAGGTATAGTATATCATGTTGCGGTAGATGTTGCTCCAATGAGGAGGGTAGATTTAGCTATAAGACATTTGACTGAAGGGGCGTACAACTGCTCATTTAGGTCTGTCAAGCCTATTGAGGAGTGTCTAGCAGATGAAATAATCGCGGCAGCGGCTAATGATAGCAAGAGTTATGCTATTCAAAGAAAAGAGGAGATAGAGCGTATTGCTCTGAGCTCTAGGTAGAGAACTGGTTTTTCGTTTGATGCGATGCAACTATACACTTATAAGTTCTACCTGCTCACTTTTTGTTTCTTAGAAGAGTATCGATGAAAGGGTTTGGAATATGAGCACAAAACCACATCTAAACCTAGTTATAATAGGTCATGTAGACCATGGGAAAAGTACGCTAGTTGGTAGGCTGTTAGTAGAGGTTGGTGCAGTAGATGAGAAAACATGGAAAGAAACTGTTGAAGCAGCTATAAAGGCTGGTAAGGAAAGTGAGAAATATGCCTGGTTGCTAGACAGATTAAAGGAGGAGAGAGAAAGAGGGTTAACAATATCGCTTGCCTATAGAAAGTTCGAAACCAACAACTACTACTACACAATAATTGATGCACCTGGCCACAGAGACTTCGTAAAGAATATGATTACTGGTGCAAGCCAAGCTGACGTTGCTGTGCTGGTAGTCTCTGCGAAGAAGGGTGAGTTAGAGGCTGGTATGAGCCCAGAGGGGCAGACAAGAGAGCACATTCTACTAGCTAGGACTATGGGTATAGACCAGCTCATAGTAGCTGTAACAAAGATGGATACTACAGAGCCTCCATACTCAGAGAAAAGGTTTATGGAGATTGTAGAGCTCTTGACAAAGTTCCTCAAATCTGTGGGATACAAACTAGATACAGTTACATTTATCCCAGTATCAGGCTGGGTCGGAGACAACGTCACCAAACCCAGTGCAAATATGCCTTGGTGGAACGACCAGAAGATTGCTGAGCTAAAGAAGAAATACGGTGTTAATGGTGCTAGAACACTTTTGGAGGCTCTAGATGCTGTAAAGGAGCCTCCAAAGCCCATCGACAAGCCGCTAAGAATACCAATATCAGAGGTATTCGTGATATCTGGTGTTGGCACAGTTCCTGTTGGCAGAGTTGAGACAGGCGTTCTAAAGGTTGGCGACACAGTAGTCTTTATGCCCCCCAACGTGTCTGGCGAAGTAAGGAGTATAGAGATGCATCACCAGAGAATAGAGAAGGCCATACCAGGAGACAACATAGGATTCAACGTGAGGGGCATTTCAAAAGAACAGGTTAAGAGAGGAGATGTTGCAGGCCACCCAACAAACCCACCAACAGTTGTCGACGAATTCACTGCTAGAGTGATGATAGTCTGGCACCCAACAGCCATAGCACCCGGCTACACACCCGTAATCCACGCACACACTGCTAGCATACCATGTAGAATAGTTGAAATTGTTGCTAAACTAGACCCAAGAACAGGTCAGCCAACAGAGAAGAACCCGCCATTCATCAAACAGGGAGATATAGCAATAGTTAGATTCAAGCCTCTCAAGCCGATGGTCATAGAGAAGTACAGTGACTTCCCACAACTCGGAAGATTCGCAATGAGAGACATGGGCAAAACCGTTGGAATAGGAATAGTAATGGATATTAAGCCCGCTGCAAAAGCATAAAGAAGGACTGAAGACACAATGTCATCAATGGTTAGAATAAGGCTTTGGAGCACAGACTCCAACAATCTAAACTATGTAGTCTCACAAATAGTTGACATAGCAAAGAAAGCAGGCGTAAAAATAAGAGGACCTGTACCACTACCGGTAAAAAGACTTGTTGTGCCAGTGCCAAGACTGCCACACGGAGAGGGAAGCAAAGTATGGGACAAATGGGAGCTAAGAATACACAAGAGAATAATAGATGTTGAAGCAAACGAACATGTAATAAGACAGATAATGAGGGTAAGAGTACCAGAAAATGTATACATAGAGATAGAGATAAGAAGAAAATAAGTATTTTTGATGTAAAACAAAATATTATAAACGTCTTTTACGCGCCGGGGTGCCCGAGCGGTCTAAGGGGCCGGCCTGGAGAGCCGGTGGGGCTATGTCCCCGCGCGGGTTCAAATCCCGCCCCCGGCGCCACCTCTCCGCAATTCTATTGCCTATGCATATAGCCTTCCAAGAAAGTTTGTTGTCTTGTTATTTACTATTACTTTGAAGCTGGTGTTAGTTTGATGAACCTAGAATATGTTATTAATTGCGTATACAAGTATGGTGTTCGAAATAGGTAATAGGTTGATGAAAGTAATCTTTCAATAAAGTTTATATTTTATGGTGCCAGTAGATTGTTGTAACATTATGTGTTTATGAAAGAGGGTGTGACTGTTTTTGGCGGCAAATACTGTACTTAGTGTCAGAGATTTGAGGATATACTATTTCACTAGTAGAGGGGCTGTTAGAGCTGTTGATGGGGTTTCATTCGATGTTGGAGAAGGTGATGTTCTTGGTGTTGCCGGCGAGTCTGGCTCTGGCAAGTCCACTCTTGGCTTTGGTATAATGGGTCTTGTTCCACCTCCTGGCAGAATTGTTGGCGGTAGTATTGTGCTTGACGGCATTGATCTCACGAAGCTTTCTGAGGATGAGCTTAGGAAGATTAGGTGGAGCAAGGTTAGCATGGTTTTCCAAGGAGCTCTAAACGTCCTCAATCCTGTTGTTAGGGTTGGGGATCAGATGGCCGAGGTTCTAGTTATTCACAAGGGGCTTTCTAAAGATGAGGCCATGAAAATTGTTGAAGAGCATCTAAAACTTGTTGGTCTTCCACCAGATGTTGCAAGAAGGTATCCCCACGAGCTTAGTGGTGGTATGAAGCAGCGAGTGGTTATTGCAATGGCTCTTCTTCTCAGGCCAAGACTTGTGATAGCCGATGAGCCTACAACAGCACTCGATGTTGTTATACAGGCTCAGATAATGAATTTGTTGAAGAGGATTAGAGAGGAGGAGAAGGTTTCAATGATATTCATAACACATGATCTAAGCCTAATAGCAGAAATAGCAAACAAAGTAGCTGTGATGTACGCTGGTAAAATAGTTGAGATGGGCTCTTCAGATGACGTATATTCACAACCCCTACACCCATACACCCAAGGACTTTTAAACAGCATACCATCAATTAGAAGAAGAAAGGGCCTTTCATGGATACCGGGCTCACCACCAGATCTAAGAAACCCACCACAAGGCTGTAGGTTCCATCCTAGGTGCCCATATGCAATGGATATCTGTAGGAGGGAGGAACCCCCTCAAATTGATGTTGGAAACAGTCATGTTGTCTCCTGCTGGCTATATGCAAAAAGGTGAGGGGTGGTTAGCAAGTAGATCAGTATGGAGTTTCCCAAGATAAACAACGCTAAGCTAACAGTGGACAGGATCTTGAACGGCTCCTTAAAAACCTTGGCATGGAAATTGATTGTCGCATTGCAGTTTCTATCAGATTTTACCAAAGCTATAAACGATGTTGATGGAAGTGAGATAGTAGTTGATTTGTTAGTAGCTTCAAAGTGACTGTAGTTTCCATGTGAAGCCTCAATAGAGATGTATATAGTGCAGGAGGTGCTTTCTATCTCTATAGATGCATTATCTATCTGTATGCTTTCTCCTTGTGTGAAATTGGCTAAGGAGAGAAAATAGACTCTACCCTCTTCAAATGAAATATACAATGTATTTTGTAATATATATTCAATTCTATATAGACTAGCAAAAGCAGTTAGAAGAGCAGATAGCAATAAAACTATGGCTAATGCTAACAGCCTCTGTCTCTGCTTCAATTTACCTAGCACAACGATTTTAAGCCCCCATATAAATTTAAAACCTTTTTGAAAAACAATTTGATTTCAAGCAGGTGGATGGAATGAAGTTTAAAAATATAACGGTATATACTCTACTTACTGTTTTAATGATATCAATAATATCTCCAATAATGCTATATGCACAACAAGCAAACAAGGGGCCAGCATCAGATAGCATAACATTTGTTCAAGTGTCTACTGACAGAGTTGGAGAGGCATTCAGGTCAGGATCTATAGATGCATACATATATGGCTTGAGACCGACGCAGCTAGACCAATTCCAAGGAGTATCAAATATAAGGTTTGTCTCGGCGCCAGGAGGTCTAGTCTCAATTGTTCTAAATCCAGCACCAGTAAAAACAGTTAATCTATCTGGTGACTGGACGAAGAAGAGCTTAGATGACATAGCAAAGGCTGTTGGCTATCCAAAGGCGGTCATATCACAGATATACTATGACAAAGACAAAAATGTTACATATGTTGATCTAGCTGCCGACGGTAACAACATCAATCCATTTGCACTAAAAGATGTTAGATATGCCATAAACTTCATAGTTGATAGGGACTTTATAGTCAAGAATATTTATAGAGGCTATGGAGCCCCCATGGTAACATTCCTCTCATACTACGACCCAACATACATGCTAATATCAGATCTGATAGCATCGTTTGCGATAAGGTATGACCCTGCATATGCTAGAACGTTGATAGAAAAGGCATTGACAGCTGCAGGAGCAACTTTGCAAGGCGGCAAATGGTATTATGCCGGGAAGCCAATACAAATAATATTCGTTATAAGGCAAGAAGATGAGAGAAGAGACATTGGAGATCTTATTGCAACAGAGCTTGAGAACCTCGGATTTGTGGTGAATAAACAGGTTCTAACCTTTGCACAGGCACTTGAAATAGTATATGACTCAGATCCAAAAGAGCTTCAGTGGCATATATACACCGAAGGCTGGGGTAAAGGTGCGTTAGAGAAGTACGACTCTGCATCACCAGCTCAATTTTGTGCGCCATGGTTTGGTTATATGCCTGGTTGGCAGGTAGAGGGCTGGTGGTGGTACAGAAACGACACAATAGACAACTTAACACAGAAGCTGTACTTCGGCAAGTTCACGAGTCGTGATGACTATGTAAACACCTATAGAACTGTTGTGGCGATGTGCATGCAAGAATCTGTGAGAATATGGATTGCAACCAGAATGGATATCCATGTTGTTAGAGCAGATATGCAAGGACTGACAGAGGATATGTCAGTGGGGCTAAGGTCGCCGTTCAATCTAAAGGGTATGTATGTACCAGGCAAACCAGATATCACAATAGGTCATCTATGGGTATATACAGCAAGAACAATTTGGAATATATATGGAGGCTTTACAGATGTTTATAGTGTCGATATAGAGAGGGCTACATATGATCCGCTAACATGGAGAGACCCATTCAATGGAGAGCCAATACCTATTAGAACCAAGTATACAGTTGTGACAGCAGGACCCAACGGAACATTGGATGTGCCACCCGATGCCATAATATGGGATGCTAAACAAGGCAAGTGGGTTAATGTAGCTCCTGGAACAAAAGCTATATCCGTTGTTAAATATGACATGTCAATGTTTATAGGCTCTAAATGGCACCACGGAATAAACATTACATGGGGCGACATACTGGCTGCCTGGGCACTAGGATTTGATCTAGTCTACAATGATACTAAGGCAAGCTTCGAAACACCTATATCAGGAGCGAACAAGCCATTCTTCGACACCATAAAAGGTCTGAGAATAATACCACAGAACAACACATTGGAGGTATATGTTAATTATTGGCACTTCGACCCCAACTATATAGCAGACTACGCAGCTTCCACGCCAATTAACCCTGCTGAGCTACTTGTTTTGCAAAACATTATAGTGTTCGACATGCAGAAATATGCGTTTACAACATCAACAGGCAGAGCAAAGAATATACCAGCTCTAAATCTAGTGCTAAGCGCCCATGCAAAAGACCTTGCAACACTCGCACAACAAATGCTATCGGCAAACATCTTCCCAGCAAAATACTTTACAACACCGCAAGGAACTTATATGACACTTGATGAGTGGAAAACAAGGTTAAATGCATTTATAAACTGGGTTAACCAACATGGCCATGCATGGATATCGCAAGGACCCTTCTACCTAGACTCATTCGATGATAAAGCCCAGAAAGCAGCTCTAAAAGCATTTAGAGACCCATCATATCCATTTGCACCCGGTTACTGGGTGAAGGGCTCTGCAACACCAGCAACACTAACGGTGCCAGCAACCCCAAGCATAATCGTGGGCAATACAACGACATTCCTGGTTAATGTTGTTCCTCCCACACTAACAGTTAGCGGAAGAACAACTGTTGCATCTGGAAACATATATGTGCAATACATTGTAAAGGATCTTCAAACAAATGCCGTTAAATACATTGGCGAAGCAACCCTTGTGGCAAGCGGAGCAACTCTGCTCACATACCAGATTGTTATTCCAGCCGATGTGACAAAGTCAATGGCTCCCTACAATTATTACCAAGTGCAGATACTGGCATTTAGCGATGCTGTTGCAGTCCCAGCCTCGTACACATTGACAATCCAGGCCCAGCCAAATATTGCTCAGATGATGTCAAGTGCGATTGCTGGGCAAATAGCTCCCCTGGCAAGCAAGATTGATGCAGTGTCCAATTCGATAACAACAGTATCAAACAACATTATTGCTGTAGGCAATGCCATTAGCGATTTACAGAACGCTGTAAGTAATCTGAACAGCGCTGTATCATCAATGAAGACATACGTGATAGTGTTAATAGCGTTGCTTGTAGTATCGCTGATATCGAATGTACTGTTATTGTTAAGGCTTTTTAGAAGATCTTAATACAATATATAAAGAATAATTTTTTATATCATATTTTTAAACCATAATAAACCATAATCTAGACTATATAAAATTTATAAACTTCATTTATTAACTATTCCTTAAGTATTTCATTGACGTGTCATGCATGGATCGATGCCTATCTAGACTAGATTGGAATGGTATAGATATAGGATGGTGATGTATTAATGTCTGTTGGCCTGGTAATTGTAAGAAGAGCGGCGTTCTTGGTCTTAGCTTTGATTATAGCAGTTTTTTTAACGGCTTTCATAATAGGTGCTACGGGGTATGTAGATAAGGTTGCTAGAGCCATTGTAAATGAGGAGGTTAGGGCCTATAGACAGGCATTGTCGAAGATGCCAAATGTCAATCAATCCTATGTAGAGGAGAAGGTGAGGGAGTATCAGCAGATGCTTATTGCGACTTATGGTCTTGATAAGCCTTGGTATTACAGGGTTCTGCCATTGGTGTATGCAACACTTATGTTCAAATTTGGTGATGTTCAGCAGGTTGGAGTTGCTGATGTTGCTGGTATGCAACTTCCTGCAAAGGCAAGTGATGTTATCTTGGCTTGTTTGCCTAGAACAATTGTTATGATAACTGTTGCCGAGCTTATTGCAATTCTAATTGCATTAATTATAGCACCTTATGTAGCATTTAGAGTTGGTTCGTTAGCAGACAGATTCACGATAATATATGCAGCTCTAACTAATGCAATTCCCGTGTGGTGGCTAGCACTAATAATGATATTCGTTTTTAGCTATAGGCTTGGTGTTGCCCCACAGCAGTTTAGGGGTGTTATCAGAGCTTTGAGTGATATGTCAACAGCACTTCTATCCGGGGATTTAAAGGGGTTCATCATGGGTTTTGCAAATGTGTTGAACTACTCATGGTTGCCTATAGTAACCATTGTTATTGTTCTCCTAGGACCGTGGATTTACAATGTTAGGGCCATGCTCTTAAGAGTTTCGCGAGAAGATTTCGTTACAGCAGCTATTGCGCGTGGTTTGCCGCAGAAGGTTGTTTTGCGAAGATATATTTTGAGACCAGCTTTACCGCCGGTGATAACCTCTGTGCTTCTTGGTTTGGCGGGGACTTTGGGAGGTTATATAATAACAGAATCGGTTTTTAATTGGCCGGGCATGGGAACACTCTATTACGAAGCTATCACAAGTGGCGATCCAGCAACAATAATTGGTTTGACATATGTGTTGACCCTTGTATATGTTATTGCAAGGCTCATACTAGAGGTTCTCTATGTTGTTCTCGACCCTAGGGTGAGACTATGATGGAGAGGCTAAAAGGGTTTTGGAAGCAGATAAGAGAGACCATATGGAGCCAGACAAGCGGAAAAGCGGCTCTGATACTACTTTCAATACTCATTGTTATTGGTGTGGCAGCCGCTCTAGCAATTCCACCAAACTTTGTATCTATATGGAATGATCCTAAGTATTGGGGTGGCAAACCAAAGAATACTCCACCCAGCTGGTCATCCTTTTTTGGATATCCATGTGTGCAACATTTTGAGGAGGATTTGAGAGCCCTTGGATACAAACTAAATGTTACAACAAATGAGGTATCCTTAACATATTTATTCACCTATGACTATAAAGGCGATGGATTTCCACAAGGGGTGGCCCTAAAAATTGATGGAGTTTACGCTAATGGTGTCAGAAGTATAAGGATTGAAGCATATATTACTAGGCCGGATGGGGTTACAGTACCAGATGTTATAACATATTTGGCAACTGGGGCCAACGGATCTATATCAATTGAAAACATGCTTTTAAATCCGGACACAATTAAACTAGCATCAACGCTGATAACGCTATATCCACAGTTTCTGCAAGTAGCTGGTGTGAATGATATTGCCATGAATTATCCTATGTATCTATTCGGCAAATACTCGAATACCTCAAGGATTGTGTCTTTGGGTGGGGTATATAGGGTGTCTGTGGTTGTAAAAGCATCTACCTTAGGTGCTGTGACTATTGACGATGTGAATAAAGTTGTGAATGCATTGAAGTCTTCTAAGGACTTTAAATTCGTTGTTGTTGGTACTTGCTATGGTTTGTTAGGAACAGATTATAGGGGTAGAGACCTTGCGCAGGCAATGTTTTTCGGGCTTCCAATAGCTCTTTTAATAGGCTTTGGAACAGCATTCTTAACAACAATAATAGGGCTGTTTGCAGGCCTTGCAAGCGGCTATTATGGTGGTCTCATAGATGAGTTTATTCAAAGGTTTATAGATGTTTTGGGCAGTATACCGACACTTCCAATACTTATTCTAATTGCGGTCTCGGTGCAACAAGCATATGGTGCTAGCCCCTACAAACCTATAATAATGCTTATGGTAATACTATTCACACTTATAGTTTTTGGCTGGGGCGGTCTAGCAATAATAGTCAGGTCCATGACCCTAAGCATAAAAGCTGAGGCATATGTTGAAGCAGCTCAAGCTGTAGGAGCATCAAATTGGTGGATCATGACAAAGCATATAATTCCACAGCTACTGCCATATATAGCGGCCCAGATGGTGTATTCAGCGCCTTCAGCAATATTAACTGAGGCCGGGCTTTCTATTCTGGGTATTCAGCATGGGCTTCCCACATGGGGTGGAATATTATCTGATGCTAGGCTCTATGGGAATATCAGTTATTGGTGGTGGATATTCCCACCTGGGATAGCCATATCGATAGTCTCTCTAACCTTTGTGCTCTTAGGCATGTCTATAGAGAGGGTTGTAGAGCCTAGACTGAGGGGGATGTAAAGTGGGTGCAAAACCGATACTAATTGTTGACAACCTGAAAAAGTATTATGAGATTAGAGGGTCTTTTCTACAAGTGCTGGGAATTAAACCACCAACATATTTGAGGGCTGTGGATGGCATTACATTTTCCATAGATAGGGGAGAGATCTTTTGCCTAGTCGGCGAATCTGGGTGTGGCAAGACAACAACTGGGAGATTGATAGCAAGGCTTATAACACCGACATCAGGTTCTATACTTTACAGACCATCCGATGAACTTAAAAATTATCTTGAATCGCAAGGCTTTACAAATGAGTATATAGATCTTGGAAAGCGCTATCCAAAACAAATCGACAAGGCGTTGAGAAGAGAAATTCAGATAATATTCCAAGACCCGTACAGCTCTCTGAACCCAAGGATGAAGATCAAGGATATTTTGGAAGAGCCTCTAATCATACATGGAATTGGCGACAAACCTTCTCAGAGACTAGAGACTATCCTAAAGGCCCTTCAAGAAGTTAAGCTCGCGCCGCCAGAGGAATTTGTTGAGAGATATCCACATATGTTATCTGGTGGGCAGAGACAGAGGGTCGCAATTGCAAGAGCGTTGATACTAAAACCCTCTCTTATAGTTGCTGACGAACCTGTGAGCATGCTCGACGTTTCAATACGTGTAGAGATTCTACAGCTTATGCTAGACATTAAAAAGAGCAGAAATATATCATACCTATTCATAACACACGATCTTGCAGTAGCAAGTTATGTATGTAACAAGATAGCTGTTATGTATCTAGGGAAAATAGTTGAAATGGGTGACGCTGAAAAGGTAGTAGAGAATCCGTTGCACCCATATACCAAAGCATTAATAGAATCTGTTCCAGAGCCAGACCCACGCAATAGATTAGCCCTTAGGAAAATCGATATAAAGGGCGAGGTCCCCTCAGCAGTGAACATTCCACCTGGTTGCAGGTTTCACCCAAGATGCCCGTTTGCTATGGATATTTGCAGAAGGGAGGAGCCACCAATGATCGAAATAGAGAATGGTCATAAGGTTGCATGTTGGCTTTATGCGAAAAAGTGAAAACTATTTTCTTTATAGCTTAAAAGCAGCTTCAAAATATTTTTTAAATGTTTAAAGTTATGTTTAGTCAATATGCTGATAGTGGTCTTAAATGTCATCGTCAGGAGGAAGCTATAGACATATTGTAAGAATAGCTGAAACAGATATTCCAGGAAACATTAGCTTGGCCTGGGGCCTTGCAAAGATAAAGGGTGTTGGATATAACATGGCTATAGCAATTTGTAGAAAGCTTGGTTTAGATCCCAGTTCTCTTGTAGGCTATTTAAGAGACGAGGATGTAGCACAAATAGAGGAGGTCATTAAGAATCCACTGAAGTATGGGTTTCCATCTTGGATGCTGAATAGAAGAAAGGACTATGAAACTGGGCAGGACATGCATCTTACTTCTTCCGAGTTGATATACTATGCTAGACAGGATATAGATAGAGAGATTAGGATTAGAAGCTGGAAAGGAATAAGACACTCAATGGGCTATAAGGTTAGGGGTCAGAAAACCCATACCACTGGTCGTATAGGACCTGTTGTAGGTGTGCAAAGAAAGAAGGCAGCCCAGCAGCAACAACAGCAACAACAGAAGTAGTTTTTTGGTGGTGTAGGCAATGGGCGATCCAAAGAAATCCAGAAGAAAGTGGGAATCACCAGGACATCCATGGATAAAGTCTAGATTAGAAAGAGAAATGGAGCTTGTTGGAACATATGGTCTTAGGAATAAGAGAGAGCTTTGGATTGCTGAAACGATGCTGAGAAGAGTAAAGCATCTAGCAAGATCTTTACTGGCTTTGCCGGAGGAGGAAAGAGAAAAGAGGCTTAATCAATTGGTGGCAAGGCTTTATAGCATGGGTATATTGCCGGCATCTAACGCCACAATCACAGATATCCTAAGCCTTTCAACAGAAGCTGTGCTGGAAAGGAGGTTACAGACAATTGTTTGGAAAAAAGGTTTGGCAAAGACAATTCATCAGGCTAGGCAGCTCATAGTTCATGGACACATAGCTGTTAGGGGTAGGAGGGTCACATCCCCAGGATATCTAGTTAGCAGAGAAGATGAAAAATATATAGATTTTTACCCAACCTCTCCATATGCAAAAGCTGGTGCAACTAAAGCAACACAGACAGGCTGAGGTGACTAAGATAGATGTCTTTTGGAAGTAGAGAACTGAAATGGGGTATAGCACACATATATGCATCTTTCAACAACACAATAATACATATAACAGATATTAGTGGCGCCGAGACTGTTGCCAGAGGCTCTGGAGGTATGGTTGTGAGAGCCGACAGAGAGAAGCCAAGTCCTTATGCAGCTATGATGGTTGCCTATAGAGTTGCTCAAGAGTCTATGGAAAAAGGCGTTACAGCAATACATATAAGAGTTAGGGCTCCTGGTGGTCACGGGCCCAAGATACCTGGTCCAGGAGCACAAGCTGCTATAAGAGCCTTGGCTAGGGCAGGATTTATTATCGGTAGGATAGAGGATGTAACCCCAATACCGCATGATACCACTAGAAGGCCTGGCGGCAGACGTGGTAGAAGGGTGTAATTATTGAATATAGTGATTAGGGAGTGGTCTAAAGAGTTCATAGAGCTATTTGTTGATGGAGCTCCTCTACCGCTACTAAATGCTATCAGAAGATACTCCCTAGCTAAGGTTCCAACATATGCCATAGATGAGGTAACAATAGTATCAAATACCTCAGCTATGTTTGATGAAATGCTTGCACATAGATTGGCAATGGTACCTCTACGGAGTGAGGAAAGCGTTGACAGGTTGCTAGAGGTGGATGTAGCTACCTGTGAGAAATGCTCGCTTGATTCTGAGGAGAAGCCACCCAAAGATTTATGCGATAAATGCTTTGTTAACATGTTTCTCGAGGTTGAGGCACACGATAACGAGATTACAGTATATTCTGGAGATATAAAGTCTGAGGATCCATACGTAAAACCAGTATACGATAATATACCAATAGTTGTTCTCTCACCCGGGCAGAGAGTTGCTTTAGAGATTAGAGCCAGGATTGGTAGGGGGTTGGAGCATGCTAAGTGGAGTCCCGCAACTGTTTCTGTCACTAGACACTTGGCTAGAATTGAAGTAGACAAAGGTTTGTGCACTCTTTGTGGAAAATGTGTTGAGGTGTGCCCCAAAAAGGTTCTTTATGTGGATGGCAACGAGATCAAAATTAGAAACATATTTGATTGTATAATATGCAAGCAATGTATGCAAGTATGCCAGCCAAAGGCAATAAGCGTTGATGGAATAGACGATAAAAATATTTTAAGGATAGAGTCTAGCGGGTCTCTAGAGCCCGAAACCATACTTAAAATATCCCTTGAAATCTTGAAAAAAGAGCTTGCAGAAATCAGAAGCTTTATTGAAGAACTTAAAAAAGGTGGTGGTAGTTGAGGAGAACAGGCCCCACAAACTACATATTGAGAAAGACCATAAGAGAACTTAGGAAAGCTGCTAGAGCTAATAAAGCAGCTATTTGGAGATATGTGGCCGAATTACTCGAAAGACCTGCTAGAAGAAGGGTTGTAGTAAACATCTATAAAATAAATAGGTATACAAGTGATGGAGATGTTGTTGTGGTTCCAGGAAAAGTTCTAGGTGTTGGCAAATTAGATCACAAGGTTACAATCGCTGCTGTAAGCTTTTCTCTAGTGGCCCTAGAAAAAGTTAAGAGTGCTGGTGGAAGAGCTGTGCACATACTTGATCTTGTTAAAGAGAATCCTACTGGAAGTAGAGTAAAGGTGATCATATGAGTATAGTGGAAAGCACATCAAAAGATCTATATGCAAACGTATTGTCGAAGGGAATAAAGGAAGTCATTATCGATGCGGATTCCATGGTTTTGGGAAGACTTGCAAGCATAGTTGCAAAACTGGCTCTTATGAATGTTAAAGTTCATGTTGTCAATGTTGAGAAAGCCATGTTGACAGGAGATAAGAAGAGGGTGATAGAAGGTTATAAGCTTTTATTCAATGTAAAAACCCATAAAAATCCATATAGACACGCTATACATAGGCCGAGGAACCCTGTAACAATATTTAAAAAAGCTGTTAAGAATATGCTTCCAAAAGATAATTGGAGAGGTGTAGAGGCACTTAAAAATGTTAAGGCCTATATAGGTGTGCCAGCCAAGTTTGAGGGGAGGGAAATCGTAAGAATTATTGATGTATCTATATATAGCCGAAAAGCAGAAAAATATATTACATTAGCTGAGTTGGCTAGAGCCCTTGGCTGGCATCAGAAGGTGGTGTAATAGATGTCGCAAGAAAAGCAGGAGCTGAGACTAATTGGCGCATATCCTCAGATAGTTAGTGGGAAAAAGATTGTGATAAGTGTTGGCAAGAGAAAGACTGCTATTGCAAGGGCAATTATAAGACCTGGGCAGGGCAGGTTCAGAGTTAATGGCTATCCAGTTGAGCTATGGCCGATAGAGTTGGCAAGGTTAAAGATGCTCGAACCTCTGAATATTCTTAGTGAGAAGCTTAGAAATACTATTGATATAGATGTCAATGTTGAGGGTGGGGGTGTGATGGCACAGGCCTACGCTGTACGAACAGCTGTTGCTAGGGGTCTTGTAATGTACTTTGAAAACCCATTAATAAAACAGCTTTTTAATGAGTATGACAGGTCAATGCTGGCTGGCGATCCTAGGCAGACAGAGCCTGAAAAGTGGATGAGATATAGCGCTAGGAGATTTAGACAAAAATCATATAGGTGAGATGAAGTGATAATACCTGTTAGATGCTTCACATGCGGTTATCCAATAGGTGCTAAATGGGAAGAGTTTAGAAGGCGTGTGGAGAATGGGGAGGAACCAGCAAAAGTTTTGGACGACCTTGGTATAAAGAGGTATTGCTGTCGAAGGATGATGATCTCACACATAGAATTATTTAGACATGTCATAAAATATGGTAGTGTTAAATAGGTGTTGTAAATGGAAGAGCAGAAAGCATTAGCGCAACAACAAGTGGAGCTTCTGGTGCCCCTAGAGCTATATCTCCAAGCAGGGGTTCACATAGGGACTCATACATGCACCAAGCAAATGGAGAAATTTGTTTTTAGAGTTAGACCAGATGGACTCTACATACTAGATATCAAGAAAACTGATGAGAGGTTAAGAATAGCTGGCAAATTCCTTAGCAGATACGAACCATCGAAAATAATGGTGGTTTCGACAAGGCAATATGGAAAACAGCCAGTGCTGAAATTTGCAGAGTTTGTTGGTGCGAAACCCGTAGTTGGAAGATTTGTTCCCGGCACACTTACAAATCCAAAGCTTGACTGGTACTATGAACCAGATGTTATAATATTGACTGACCCGAGGATAGACTCGCAGCCGCTTGACGAGGCATTAATGATTGGTATACCAGTGGTTGCTTTTGTTAGTACAGATAACAGATTGGAGGGGGTTGACCTAGCAATACCCGCCAACAACAAAGGCAGAAAATCTCTAGCATTATTGTACTGGATACTAGCAAGGCAAATTCTACGAGAGAGGGGAAGTATAGGACCCACAGACAACCTGCCTGTTACTCACGAAGCCTTTGAATCTCCTACCTGAATAAACCATGTGATTCAATGAATAGAGTGCTACGTAAAAGAGTTTCAATTCCTTTTACAATAATTGGCATTCCAATAAAAGGCTTCTACACGCCATTTGTATCAGCTCCGTCAAACATTTCATGCACCTTTATAGCAAGGATTGAAAGAGGCTCAAAAAGCTATGAGAGAACCTTGGACTACAAGCACCTAGATATTAGTGCAAACATTATAAACTATGTTGGTATGGTATTAGATGAACTAGGCTATGAAGGGATTGGTGGAGAAGTTAATGTCTCTTGCGACAGAGACCCACCTACGATATCTGTGTTCTCTGTAGCAACAATTGAAATAATAAAGGAGTTGTTGGGAATAACTGCAAGGGATTACCTGTGGGCTCTAAAAAATATGGCACCATTTGACGAGAAAGTGCTTGGATTTGATCCAGGCTATATTGAGTCATTGAGATGTTCCCATCTCTTCAATAGTGTATGTGTAGTTAAGGGACATAATGAAATAGTTAGATTGGGTAGTGCAAGGGTTTTTATTGAAAAAGTAAAGGAGGTTTTGTGCAAAGATAGAGAATGTAACTCACTTGAATATCCATATGATAGCTATACATTGTCGCTCTTTTACAAGTTGCTAACACATGTGATAGGCCTTTTTGCGCAAACGGTTAATGCAAATGGAGAAACAGGTTTAGATAAAATAAGTAAGGTGCTTGGCTTGTACATTGCGTGGGAGAGCAAAGCTGTAAAAGACTATCTAGGTGATGAACTTGTTTATAGCGAGGTAAGCGAGGCAAAACCGGTCATGGACTACACCAAAGTGGGGTTCTATAGAATAAAATTCATGTAGCACAGGTTTGAGGTATATGATGGGCATAGTTAACATTCTAAAGATTGGCGGATCAGTGATAACAAACAAGGATGTCGAGTATTCAATAAGGTTTGACGAAATGTATAGAGTAGCTTATGAGATTAGCAAAGCATATCAGCTATGTACAAAGCAAATAATCTTGATACACGGTGGTGGGAGTTTTGGTCATGCAACTGTTGTAGAGCATGGGAATATAGAAAGTGGGCAAGCGATAACCCAGATAGTGTGGTTCATGAAAGAGCTGAACACTGTTTTCACCGATGCGTTGAATGCATATGGCGTTCCAGCACTATCTCTAGACACACACGCGGTTTTTTATCGAAGTCGTGGAGGAGAGCTAGAGTGTTTTTCTAAACCAATTGAAATGGCTCTGAAGAAAGGGGTCGTACCAATACTCTTTGGAGATATAATATTTGGGGACAATGACACAGAAATTTTGTCTGGCGATGAAATAGCGTGGAAGCTTTCAACAATTTTCAAACCGAGTAGAATACTCTTTGCAACAGATGTTGATGGTGTTTATGATAAGGATCCTAGAGACCCTAGAGCACACTTTCTAGAGCTTGTTAGAATAAGAGATATTGAGGCTATTGATACTAGTCTTCGGAAGAGAATTGATGTGACAGGAGGCATAAGGGCAAAGCTTCTATATGGTCTAAAATATTGGAATAGTGATATAAGAGAGGTTCTTATATTCAATGGGCTTAAAAAAGATAACATCGTTAAAGCTCTTTGTGGAAAAAATGTTAGGGGGAGCAGGGTGGTGATGCTATGAGTATAGAGAATAGAAAAAAAGAGCACATAGAAATAGCCTTATCTCCAGAGTCGCAAGGACCACTAACAACGCTATTCGAGGATGTTGTCTTAGTTCATAACGCTATCCCAGATGTTTCATATGATGAAATCGATGTATCAATAAATTTCCTTGGGCACAAACTCAATGCACCGCTAATAATCTCTGGTATGACAGGTGGAACCGAGAAAGCCTTTGAAATAAATAGGAGACTGGCAGAGCTAGCCGAAGAGTTTCGTATAGCAATTGGCGTTGGCAGTCAAAGAGCCATGATTGAAAACCCTTCTCTTCTATACACATATAAGGTTGTAAGGGATATAGCAAAATCGGTTCCGGTTATAGCTAATATTGGCTTTGCACAGCTAAAGAAGATAGGTATTGACCAGATAGAGGGTATGGTCTCAGCAATAGAAGCTAACGCGCTTGCCATCCATTTGAATCCAGCTCAGGAACTTGTCCAAGTTGAGGGCGATAAAGACTTTAGAGGGGTGCTTGACATACTTAAGGAACTTGCATCAAAGCTTTCAGTTCCTTTAATAATAAAAGAGGTTGGAAACGGGCTTTCAAAAGAGGTTGCCGAGAAGCTGTATTCCATAGGCATAAAAATATTCGATGTTGCTGGTGCTGGCGGCACCAACTGGGTCAAGATAGAATTGTTGAGGGGTCTAAAAAGCGGTGCAGATATGACTAGATTCGGTGAGGTGTTTACAGCTTGGGGGATACCAACAGCGGCTTCAATATGTGAAGTTAGGTCGGTTGCAGAGGATATAACAGTAATTGGAAGTGGCGGAATTAGATCCGGTCTAGACATTGCAAAAGCTATTTCTCTTGGTGCAGATCTCGCAGCCGCCGCACAGCCATTTCTCAAAAGCGTGGCTATGGGAAGAGGCAGAGAATATGTAAACACAATTTTAAGACAACTCAAAACCGCAATGGCTCTTGTGAACTCTAAAAATATAGAGGAGCTGAAGCATGCCCCCACGGTGGTGCTTGGTAGGCTTGCCCAATGGATTTGCTCTAGAAAACTGAGGCTAAGAAACAATCACATTTATATACATTGTTGCTATTAGAAATATGGGAAGCCATATGGATTTAACGAGTTATGCAAATGTTGTCGCAAAGAAAGTCGAAGATTTCATATACAATAATTTAAAGGGCTATCCACAAAAACTATATGAAGCATCGCTACATTATATCAGAGCCGGTGGTAAGAGGCTTAGACCCCTGGTAGTTGTGCTCTCTAGCAGAATTGGTGGTGGTAGCGAAGAAATAGCTATACCAGGTGCTGCAGCTGTAGAAGTTTTACACACATTCACACTCGTTCACGACGACATAATCGACAAGGATGAGTTTAGACGAGGCGTTCCAACAGTACATAAACTATGGGGTGTTGAGATGGGCATCATAGCAGGAGACCTTCTGTTTGCTTATGCATATAAATGCTTGTTAAAGGCTCTGGAATACTCTGTGCCAAGCGAGAGGGTTGCCAAGGCTTTGGAAGCATTGACAGAAGCAGCTATAACAGTGGCTGAGGGACAGGCTCTAGACATGCTACTACCAGAAATGGAAAATGCTGATATTGAGGATTACATAGACATGGTCTCAAAGAAAACAGCTGCACTATTCGCATATTCCGCAAAAATTGGTGGTATCTTGGCAGGAGCAGAGGAGAGACTGGTCTCAAACCTGTTTAATGCAATGATGAATGCAGGTATAGCATTTCAAATAAGAGACGATATACTTGGGCTAGTAGGCGATGAGAAAACACTTGGAAAACCTGTCTACAGTGATTTGAGAGAAGGCAAGAGGACTATACTGGTCATATACTCTTTGAAGAATTTAGATGAAGGTAAAAAAGCAAAGGTGCTCAGCGTTCTTGGAAACAGAAAAGCAGACATAGACTCTTTAAAAGAAGTGGCGCAGATCATTAGAGAGAGCGGAGCCATAGAATATGCAGATTCTCTCAGCGAGATGTATGCAAGCAGGGCGCTGGAGATTGTTAAGAGCATAGATTCAAACGATAGAGAAGCCCTTGAAATGTTCAAAGAAGTGATAGGATTCATGATAAAGAGAAACTATTAGAACTTAGAGCTCAGCTGAGGAAAAAATTAAATGTTCAAAAAGTCTTTTCAAAGGGTTGCATACCCTGTCGCATATTTAGATGAAGAAAGTATAAAGACTCTTGCTACGCAACACAACCTTCTTAGATATGTAAATCCGACCTCGAGAATCTATATAAACAGCAAGAGAAGATGTTTTGACGATAAGCCCTTGCAAGGTGGGGATAAGCAGCTCGTGGAAATAGTCTATGAGGCCCTACCTGAGCTTGCAATTGATGTAGAGAAAGGGATTGTAAAAACAAGTTTCGCTATATACCTGCCAGAAAATGATCAATTGCTATATGTGGACACAGCTACAAAGGCTTTTATCATTGAAGCTTCAGGAAAAAATGTTTATCCACTTGTATCTGAGGGTAAAGTGGTTTCAGAGCATGAAAAAATATTTTATGTGGTGACAAACAAATTTGAGGTCAGGGTTATACGAGCAGAGGTTAGAGGAATAGTAGTCTACATAGGTGATGCACTAGATAGCGAAACCAGTAAAATGATTTTAATAATAGTTGGTGAGGACAATGTCATCACAGTCTCTAGATGCCATTAAACAGAGAATAGAGAATGTAGCACTGAAATACGCTGTAGAGAATAGGCTAAGGTATGGAGAGGCAAAGCAAGGCCCTGTAATGAATAAGGTATTGGGAGAGCTTAAGGAGTTTAGACATTTGGCCAAAGAGATAGCAGGGATTGTCTCTAAGGTTCTAACATATGTTAATAGTTTAAGCATGACAGAGCTGAAGGAGCTTGCAGAAAAACTTGGCCTTGTCGAATCACGCGAATCTAAGAAGGAGGAGAGGGTACTACCTCCACTTCCAAATGTTGATATGTGGGGAAATGTTGTAACAAGATTTGCTCCAAACCCAGATTTTCCGATACATCTTGGAAATGCTAGAGCAGCTATTTTGAGTCATGAATATGCAAGAATGTACAAAGGAAAGTTTATACTTAGATTTGAAGATACTGATCCAAGAACCAAACCACCCCTTCCATTCTCATATCTGATAATTGAAAAGGATCTAAGATGGCTTGGAATAACATGGGATGAGAAATACATTCAGAGTATGAGAATGGATAAGTATTATTCAATTGCAAAGAAGTTGATAGAATTAGGATATGCTTATGTTGATCTATGTAAAAAAGATGTTTTTAGAGAATATAGAAACGCTGGAAAAGCCTGCCCACATAGAGATATGTCACCAGAGCAGCATCTGGAGCTTTTCGATAAGGTCATTGCAGGAGAGTTTGGAGAGGGAGAGGCTGTTATAAGAATAAAAACAGATTTGTCGCATCCAGATCCAGCTATAAGAGATTGGGTGATGTTCAGAATTATAGATACTACTAGGAATCCCCATCCAATAGTTGGGGACAGATATAGACTCTGGCCAACATACAACTTTGCAGCAGCTGTAGACGACCACCTCATGGGGATAACACATATATTGAGAGGCAAGGAACATGCACTAAACACTGCAAAGCAAATATACATATACAAGTATCTTGGGTGGAGATATCCAGAAGTCGTCAACTTCGGTAGAGTCGGTCTAGAAGGACTTATACTAAGCAAAACCTGGATAAAGAACCAGCTGAAAAACAATCCTGAGAAATTCATGGGTTTCGACGACATTAGATTTGCAACTATATCCGGCCTTAGAAGAAGAGGGATAGTACCAGAAACAATCAAGGAAATTATCCTTAGTCTTGGCCTCAGCCCTGTTGATGCGAGGATTAGCTGGGTTAACCTAGCAGCAATCAATAGAAAGAACGTTGATCCAATAGCAAAGAGGATCTTCGTTATATGCAACCCTGTCAAGGTTGTGATAGAGGGTGTTGAAACGCCTAGAGAAATCGAAATACCGTTTCACCCAGCAAAGGATCTAGGTAAAAGAAAATTAGTCTTAGCAAAACCCGAGGTTTACATATCCTCAAAAGATCTTGAAAACATTAATCAAGGAGCTGTTATAAGGCTCATGGAGCTTTTCAACATCGTCATCGAAAGAAACTCAAAAGATGGTATTATTGCCAAGTATCACAGCGCATCATTGGATGAGGCAAAGAAATGGGGAGCTCCAATCATCCAGTGGGTTCCATGCAACGATAGCATAAAAGTCGATTTGCTGAGGGTAGAGGGTATGAAGATTCGAAAAGAGCATTGCATTGGAGAGTCATCATTAAAAACGTTGAGAGAAGGGGAGATAATACAAATGGTTAGATTGGGCTTTGGAAAAATAGAGAAAATATCTAAAGCAAGGATATCGATTATATATAGCCATGAATAAGCTGTTTCAAAATATCTTAAATACCCGAGTGAATGAGTAGGTTTTGTAAACAAGATGTGGAAGGGATAAAAGATGTCGAAACCATTTTACGTAAAATTTGAGGTTCCTCCAGACATAGCTGAAAAAGCATATCAGGCACTGAAAAAAGCAAGAGAGACAGGAGGGAAAATAAGAAAGGGAACAAATGAAGTAACAAAAGGTGTTGAGAGAGGTCTATGCAAACTAGTGCTCATAGCCGAAGATGTTGACCCACCAGAGGTTGTCGCACACCTGCCTCTGCTATGTGAAGAAAAGAAAGTTCCATACCTTTATGTACCAAGCAAAAAGAGATTAGGAGAGGCGGCAGGCATAGAGGTTGCAGCAGCTTCAGCATGTATAGTGGAGCCTGGTGAGGCAAAGGCCGAGCTAGAAGAACTTGCGTCGAAGTACCAAGAGCTTAGAGCAAAAGCTGGTAAGTAGCAAGCAGATACAAAACACATTAACAACTTTTTATAATAGATAAAATAATCGTTTTTACATAGAATGTATTTACCTCCTTACTGTAAGCTTTCTAGCCTCTCTCTCAGTTTCTCTCAGTATGACTATATCGCCAACCCTAACAGGCCCCCTGACATTTCTGGTTAGAATTCTGCCTTTATCCCTACCCTCAAGTACCCTAACCCTCACTTGTATAACCTCGCCTGTAACACCTGTCCTACCAATTATTTGCACAACCTCAGCTGGAAAACCTATTTTTTCAACAACATTTATCTCATACTCTTTGCTCCTATCTTCTACAACAACATTGGGCACTTCTAACACCTTCAAGTAATGCTACTCATAGTGGCTTAATATGTTGAAGAGAGCTTTTAAGCTTTACCAAAAGAAACTAGGCTATGAAAAGGTGTGGTGTTGCAAATGGTCTCGAAACATGTTTGCAGCTATTGTGGAAAAAGCATAGAGCCTGGTACTGGGCTAATGTTTGTGCAAAACGATGGTAGTATAATGTGGTTCTGCTCTAGCAAATGCTATAAGAATTATCGATTGGGTAGAGATCCAAAGAAACTGCCATGGACTAGACTATACCTTGGTAGGAGATAGAGGCAGCACATTCTACAAATTCTTTAGCAAGATCATGTATTCAGGCTCTTTAGACGCTTTAATCTTTAGAATCTCTTTGAGCACCTCAATACTATCCGGAGTTAACATAGATCTAAACTTTGTTGCCAGCAGTTTTGCGTGCTCTAATGGAACATCTGTGTATAGAACATCCCCTTCATGGATGTGACGTCCAACCATAACATTTCCTCTAATGGATATTGCGACCTCTTGACCCATTCTAGCCTCTTTTAAAGTTTGGCCCATGTGCTGAATCTGAAGTATCTCACCAATTCTTTTTCCATCGGCTCTCATGAGAGGGTTGCCAGGTTTTATCAGCCCCCCAACAACCTCTACTCCAACTATTGCAGGATCGCTTCTCCTAAATACAAAGCCTGGTAGGATTTTTATCTTTCCTGGTGGTATCACCAATTCAAACTCTCTTTGTAGCTCCATCTTCTTCTCATTTTCTACCCACTGTATATACTCCTCTACGAGTCTATATATGATGTTGTTTGAAAACACCTTTATACCTTCTTTTTTGGCCAGTTCTTCGGCTTCTGGCAAAGGCTTTGTGTTAAAGAGTAGAATTACACCAAGGTATTTATCTGCTTTTGCAACAAGCGATGCTTCAATAACATCTCTCTTTGTTAATGGCCCTACATCAGCTATACGAACAGGGATTCCATTTTTGGTAAGGGCATATACTATAGCCTCTAGAGTTCCAAGCGTATCAGCTTTAATCACAACACCATTAACATCTCTTCTGAATCGCACAGCCTCAACTTCTTCTTGCACAAGTTTCTTGTAGTTCTCCACCTCATTTTCCTGTGGAACTACATAAAGCGGAGACCCGGCTAGAGCATCCTCTAGCCCAGGTGCCACTATTCTAATTCCTGCCGCTGCTGACACCAATTCCACTGTTCTAAGCTCTGTTTTGGCAACCCTTATGTCTGTTGTAGTCTTTGGCATTAGAATGGCTCTTACCCTTGTGACTATAGATCCGTTGGCTCCAGCCAACACTATTATATCCCTTTCTTGTATAATACCATCATATAGAATAACATCTATAGCTGTTCCATATCCTGGTTGCTCCTTAACCTCAAGCACAACACCCTTTCCAGGACCCTCAGCATACAAAAGCCTGTCACCAATATACTTCTGAGCAACTCCAGCTACGACAGCCAGAAGTTCTGCAATCCCCTCGCCTGTCTTTGCTGAGACAGGAACTATTGGTACTGTTGCCAAGAAGTCTCTGATTCTCTCAAACAAATCGGCAGAGATTCCATAGTTTGATAATTGAGCAATTAATTTGTAGAGCAGATTATCTAATTTCTTAACAACTGCTTGATCCTGTTTTTTCAAGCTTATAGAAATTGGGGTGTCAGGATTTGGCTTCCAGCCGGGTATCTTATCTATTTTGTTAGCTGCTATCACAAAGGGGACTTTTCTAGATCTTAGTATTTCTATGCTTTCCAAGGTCTGGGGCATTACACCTTCATTAATATCTATCACAAGAATTGCTATGTCTGCAACACTTCCACCTCTCTTTCTGAGATTAGAGAACAATTCATGGCCTGGGGTATCAATAAACAATAAACCGGGTATAGTCAGTTTGATGGGTATGATTTTTTTGAGAGGCTCTATAACTTTTTCGATAACTGATATCGGAATATTACTGGCACCTATATGCTGTGTCATCTCACCAGCTTCTTTCTTTACAACAGCTGTACCCCTAATCTTATCTAATAGCGTTGTCTTCCCGTGGTCCACGTGTCCAAGAACAACTACTATGGGTTGCCTAAGCCTTTTTGTTGTATTCATAATTGTCACCTCTCTTACTGGAGTAAAGGTGATTTCAGAATATAAGGTGTTATGTAAAAGATTTTCAAGATAACTTTTTAGGGTTTGTCAGATAGGATATTGTCAACTGCTGTAGTAAGGTGTTTAAGGTAGATGCCAGAGTTCAAGATAGTGGTCTCCGATCCTAGAGTAAGAGAGCTGAGGATAGTGCCTGTTAAAGTTGTTGGCTCTCCCGATATCGAGTATAGCGAAAAGCATAAGGAGCAGAGAGAACTTGTTGTAGGTAAGGCAAATCCAAAGCTAATAGAATTGATAAAGCCTGAGCTAGGCGTTGCAATAATTAGAATATGGAAAAACAAGGCAAATAGAGAGAAGGTCAATATAGCGACAAAGCTAGTTGAGGATTCTTCACTTGATATTCAGACAGTGGTTGTTCCAGAGGCGCTTCTACGCGAGAAGATAGGCTCTGCAGAGGCTTTAGGAGAGATATTCCGGGCTCCAGCTTTTCAGCTAAGGGTAGGTGGTGCAGAGGCCTCTAGGCTGATTGGAATGAGGATTGGTGATAGAATAGATGGCTCGATAATAGGCCTTCCACAAATTGTTTTAGAGATTAGAGGGGGGTCAGATTTAGCAGGCTTTCCGATGAGAAAAGACATAAGCGGTGCGGTTAAAAAATATGTTCTACTAGCCTCAGGACCCGGTTTTAGACCTAAAGAAGAAGGAGAGAGAAGGAGAAAGTTAGTGAGGGGCAATACCATATCCGAGGATATTGTTCAGATAAACACAGTAGCTATTTTGAAGAGCGGAAAATAGGTAACAACATTTTTATTTTGATAGGAAACCTTTCTGGCTACATAGGTGCTTTCAAATGCCTGCCGTAGAAAAACCTATACCAACTATTTCCATAGGTGTTGTGGGTCATGTTGACCATGGGAAAACCACTCTCGTGCAAGCGCTCACAGGTGTTTGGACGGCTCGGTATTCAGAAGAGCTTAAAAAGTCTATGACCATATACCTCGGCTATGCCCAAACATCCATATTCCGTTGCAACAATCTCAAACCTCCAGACTCGTACATAACATCTCCTGGTTCCTGTGGAGAAAATTCTCAGCCAGAGTATGTTAAAACAGTGTCATTTGTTGACGCCCCAGGTCACGAGATTCTCATGGCAACAATGCTTTCTGGCGCATCGCTAATGGATGCTGCCATAGTTGTTATAGCCGCTAATGAACCTTGCCCCCAGCCGCAGACACGTGAGCATGTTAAAGCACTTGAGATTCTTGGCATAAACCAGGTTGTAATAGCTCAAAACAAGGTTGATGTTGTTCCTAGGGAAAAGGTGTTGGAGAATTACAAACAGATAAAGCAGTTCTTAGAGAGTACACCATATTCTAATGCACCCATAATCCCTGTGAGTGCTTTGCACAAAGCTAATATTGGAGCTATTGCAATGGCTATTGCAAAGCTCTTTAAAGAGCCTGAGAGGGTTCTTGGAAAGCCAGCTATAATGCAGATTGCTAGGAGTTTTGATGTTAACCTGCCTGGCACGCGACCGGAGATGCTTGTTGGCGGTGTTGTTGGAGGTGGGGTTATAAGGGGTGAGATTAGAGTTGGAGATGAGGTGGAGATAAAACCTGGTGTAAGAATTGAGGTAAAGGGGAAGGTCAAGTACGAACCCCTAACAACAGAGGTGGTAAGCATTAGATATGCTGATGTGGAATCAGATTTTGCTAGACCCGGTGGGCTAGTCGCCATAGGCACAAAGCTTGATCCATCACTAACTAAAAACAATAGGCTGGCGGGGCAAGTTCTTGGACACAGTGTTCCAGACCCCGTTAACGATATTTCGATAGAGTATAGAATGCTTGACAAAATAGTTGGAGCTAGAGAGCTCGAAGCACCTCCTCAACTTAAATCAGGAGAGAGAGTTTTGCTTATTATTGGTACAGCTAACGCTAGTGCAGTGGTTCAGAGAGTTACTAGTGATGAAATGGAGGTGAAGACAGACAATCCTGTTGTGGTGCTTGAAAAAAGTAAGGTTGCGATTCTGTCAAAGGTAAAGGGTAGATGGAGACTTATTGGCTGGGGGATTGCGAGATAGCCAAATGTGTTATTGTTTTGGATACGAGCATACTACTTTTGGTTGCAGATGGTCTAGCATCATTTGACAACATATATGATGTAGATTATGGTTGTAGGCTAGTGGTTATCAAACCTGTTCTCCAGGAGATTATAGATATTTCGAAGCGGGATCTTGGTAAAAAGAGTAGGTTGGCAAAGTGGGTTCTAGAAAACATTATTCCAATGGTAGAGATCGAAGACTTTATCTTTGAAGGATCTGTAGATGATGCGTTAATAGCTTTTGCAAAGGATCTCCGTGATAGAGGATTCAAAGTTTTTATAGCTTCAGCTGATAGAAAAGTAAGAGAAAAGGCTATGAAGGAGTCCATAGAGGTTATTGTCTATAGATCTTCTGAGAAGATTTTTGAAACTCTATAACCATAAGCTTTTAAGGTTGTTTATGTAGTAGGAAATAGCGTGGATAGAATTTTTGGTGAGGTCTATTTGTTTAGATTGTATAGACTGAGAGATATTGTAAGAATAGACCCATCAAAAATTAATAGGGCTATTGAAGAGGTGGCATTTGACGAGCTCAGAAAGAAGTACGAAGGGCTAAAAGATAAAAATCTTGGCATAGTTATAGCAATAACAGATGTTAATGTAGATCCAATGGGCTATATACCTATAGGCGATGGAGCACCTTATCATAGAGTTGAATTCACTGTAGTTGCATATGTTCCTCTAGTTAGTGAGGTTGTTGAAGGGGAGGTTGCAACGGTTGGGAGAGGTGGTATAACAGTTTCTCTAGGTCCAATTGAGGGCTTTATACACATACAGCAAATAGCAGATGACGAAGTTTCATATGATGTTGCTAGAAACATTATTGTTTGCAAAAACACTAAAAGATTTGTTATGCAAGGAGATATAGTTAGAGCTAGAGTAACAAGCGTTTCTCTTGGAGCCGTTGGAAGACCGCCTAGAGTTACCATGACCATGCGTCAGCCGTATCTAGGCAAGCTTGAGTGGATTTCAAAGAAATAGTTTATATTTGATATGATGATCCTTGTAAGGGCTGACTAAAATGATGTTACCGGGGATACTGAAGCAATGGTCTGGATTAGTAAAAGAGAGATAGCCTATTATATTATTCTAAGAAAAGTTTTTAACAACAAATCGTTTAATTTGGGCGAAGCATTAGATGTTCTTTCTCTATTTGGCTCCAAGAATATTGGAAGAAAAACATTAAAAAAACTTGTCAAAAAAGGATTTCTTGAGAAGACCGGGGCCCTAGATTATAATATAGTTGAACTTGAAAAAGCTTTCGAAAAGCTTCTGCTAGGCTATATGATACAGAGACTCTATAGAAATTTAAAGTCAAGAGGATATAAAGTTGTAATTGATTTGAAAAACAGTTCTGTTATAGTTGAATGTGACCAAAGGCTGGAAAACATCATAGCAAACTTAAGTATTGTTGGCATAGATGTGAAGTGCAAGCAGAAATAGCGTTGGCAATTGAGGGTACTCTAAAAAAGTTTTTATGAAAATAATTGATAATTGTTAATCTTCTCTAATCCTTCTTTGTTATGACTATCTCTATTGTTGAAACTCTGCTTTGTCTACCATCGCTACCTGTTATTGTTTGGCTACCTATTGTAATGTTCTTAACTTCGATTTTTCCTGGTAGGAATCTGTTTCTAACAATTTCTATAGCGTCTACTGCTTTGCTTATTGCCCTACCTCTAGCCTTGACAACAACTTCGTTAACTCCTTGGTTTAATAGTGTCAACATTGCTAGCACATAATTCATGACAGGTTTTTTGCCAACCAATACTGTGTTTGCAGATGTGGGTGCTTGGGCTTGTGACATCACTTATCCACCTTTTACTTCTAGATTCTTGTTTGTTTGTAGATAATTTTGAGACGGCTAGGGATTATAAATTTATTTGCTACACGAGTTTTTTGCAACCCATTTGCATATAATGTATTTTACATCTGAAAACCTGGTTCTTCAGGGCTGGAAAGAGGCCAGAGTTGCAAGACCAAGGCTCTCAGTTCTTTTGTATTTTTTCATGGATGAGTAGAGCTTTGGCATTGGGTATCAAGTTGCTGAGGATAGAGTATAGAAACGGACTTAACGAAACGTGTAGATCTCTGAGTGAGAGAGATGGAGTTGTAGCTATATGTGGGAGAGATAGCAATGTTTCTTCCCAATTCAACGATCTTAAAAATGTTATGGAGAAGGAGATTGAATTCTTTAAGGAGTTCTTCAAGCAGTGCACAAAGTATGAAATGAGGTCATTTCAGGAGTACTGGAGCAAGAGGCTTCTATTTGGAGAATCCTTTGCGCTTGTAGCTCCTACAGGTGTTGGCAAATCAACTCTCTTAACTGTTTACGCCCTTTACAAGGCGTTGATGTACAATAGCAAAGTTTATATAGTTGCCCCAACGAGGGAAATAGCCAAGCAACTGTATAGAAAGATATTGGACTACATCAATAACCTTGATGAGCAAGGGTATAGCGCCAACAAAATAAGGCTAGTGCTATACGACTCAACAGCTAAAAACGTTAGCGCATTGAAGAACTCTATAATCAGCGGTGACTTCGATATACTCATAACCTCTGCAGCATTTCTTTCTAGGCACCACGAACTTATAATGGACAAGAAGATCGATGTTATTATAGCTGACGATCTAGACTCTATACTAAGAAACTCTAAAAGTGTTGACAGAATTCTTCGTCTTCTCGGATTCAACGATGAAGTAATAGAAATTGGGCTGAGGCTAGTCAAAACTAAGCAGAAGATGCTTGTAGCAAAGCTTTCTAAAAATCAGGAGGAGGCTGATAAGATTCGAAGGGATTTAGTAGAGATAGAAGCACAGCTTAGAGATAGGCTATCTAAAATCACAACCCAACTAATAGTTGCGTCAGCTACTGGAAGGTCCAGAGGGATAAAGGCTATTTTGTTAAAGGAGTTGCTAGGATTTGATGCAGGGGCTGTTTTTGAGTATCTGAGAAATGTTGATGACTTTTACATTGGTCTAGACAAAATTGAAGAGATTGTAAACATTATTAAGGTTTTTGGAAGTGGCATAATCTTCGTATCTAGCTTATACAAAAACATTGTAGATGAGATATCTACGCTTTTAGAGAGAAATGGTATTGCATTTTCTATTGCGAAGAGCGGAAACAGAGCAGTAGACAAGTTTAGGAGAGGTGAAGTCGATGTTCTAATAGGTTCGTCGTCGTATTACGGAATACTTGTAAGAGGTCTTGACGAACCCCAGAGAATTAGATTTGCAATATTCATTGGCGTTCCACACACCATAAGAAGATTGGAGGAGGCGTTAAATAATGTGAGATTCATGTTTATACTACTCAAAGCTTTAAACAAATATGGATTAGGTGTAGAGGAGGATATTAAAAAAGTTGTAGAGATAATCCAAGGATCTTCACCTGCTCAGCTAATTCTCTACTCAAAAATGTTAAAAGGTGTAGTAGAGCCTCAGCAAGATATTGTTGAAAGAATAAATACTTTGAGAGAGCTGAAGAAAAAACTTATCTTGTTAACAAAGGACGCTCTCGATAAACATAACTATATAGTGATAGAGAATTACGGAGTTGTTGTTCGTGATGACAATAACCAGGTCTATGTTGTTAAGCCAGATCCCTTCACCTATATCCAGGCAAGTGGTAGAACCTCTAGGATAGTTGGGAAGACCAAGTGCTATGGCGTATCAATTGTTTTCGAAAAATACGATGAGCTTATCAAAATTCTTGAGAAGAGGCTCAAGAAGCTCACTGTGTTTAATGGGTTTAGAGAGTATAGTAGAGAGGCTTTACGCGAATCATATGAAAAGGTTATTCAAAGCAGAAGTGGGGATAGTCGGGATGTAGAAGGGATACAAGTTGAGAATATAAAGCCTGTTCTAATAGTTGTTGAGTCTCCAACAAAGGCAAGAACAATAGCGTCGATGTTTGGCAAGCCTGTCAAGAAGATATACGGCGATGTTATTGTCTATGAGACTGTGATTCCTATGGAGGACAAGGTATATGTGGCAATGATCATGGCAACGCTAGGCCATCTAACAGATCTTGTGGTTGATGAGGGGTTTCATGGTGTTAAGGAGATAGGGTCTAAAGACTATGCAGTCATATACGACTTTATAACAAAGTGTAGGAGTTGTGGCTCTCAACATGTGGGGATCTTTGATTCATGTCCTTATTGCGGCTCTATGGATGTTTATACATCAGCTTCTGTATACAGTGTTTTAAGGAAGCTTGCATCAGAAGTTAGCTTAGTTTTCATAGCAACTGATCCTGATACAGAAGGCGAGAAAATAGCATTTGACATCTACAATCTCATCTATAGTTATAACAAGAATGTGTATAGAATAGAATTTAGAGAGGTTACAAAAAACGCAATACTTACAGCTCTTCGAAACCCAAGAGAAATAGATTTGAATAGGGTTCTAGCCCAAATCACTAGGAGAGTAGCTGATAGGTGGATTGGATTCGAGATTAGCATGTATCTTCAGACAGTATTCGATAAGCCGTGGCTTGGCGCTGGCAGGGTTCAATCACCTGTGCTTCTATGGACAGTCAGCAGATATAATGAGCATAAAGCGAATCAAGGCTATTCCATCAATGTGTCAGCTCTTGACTATGGATTCAAGGTGTTTTTAGGGCCTATAACTAGGTCCGAGGCAGAGGAAATTGCTGAGAAAATTCGTAGAAATGGTATTAGGGTTATCGATGTAAAGTACGAAGAGAAGGTGTTGAACCCTCAACCACCATTCACGACAGATACCCTGCTAGCCGAAGCAAATAGATTATATGGTTTCTCGGCATCGAAGACTATGACCCTTGCCCAAAACCTATTTGAGCTAGGTCTGATAACATATCACAGAACAGATTCTACAAGAGTCTCGGCAACAGGTATTGCAATAGCTAAAGAAGCGCTAGAGAAACTGAAACTGGGTAATCTGTATACCCCCAGATCATGGGACAGAGATATAAAGGGTGAGGATGCTCATGAAGCCATAAGGCCTACAACATCGCAAAGTGCAGATGAAGTTGTAGAGGCCATTCTTCGTGGTGATATGGGTTTCATAACGAGAATCTCAAATGATCATCTGAAGTTGTATGACCTTATATACAGAAGATTCTTGGCAAGTCAAATGGCCCCTGCCAAGGTCTTGTACGCCACAATTGTTCTCGATCTAGATGGACGTAAATACAGCTTGTCTCTGCCTGTAGATATAATTGATCATGGGTTTACATATGTTTACCCAATTAAAATATACAAACAATTCAAGAATCTTAGTCAAGGCGCTATAGTGAGAATCGATGATGTTAAAGTTATGAAATCGTCTAGTGTATGGCTATACAGAGTCTCTGATCTAATAACAATGATGAAGAACCATGGGATCGGCAGACCAAGCACATATGCCAAGGCTATCGACAACAATGTGAGGCATGGTTATATTGTTCTAAGCAAGAAAAAGAAAGTTGCCATACCAACGAAACTGGGCATAGAGGTTGCTGAGATACTTTCAAAAGAATTTCTAGATCTCGTCGATATCGAGTTTACCAGAACCCTAGAGAAGCTTATTGATGATATTGAAAGGGGTGCTGTAGATGTGGGTAGCGCGCTATCTCTCATTAAATCAAAAGTTGATATGATATCACCTAAAATTAGTGGGGTAATAACATCTCAACAAGCTGTATCATTAGCTATTATATAGCATATACTTCCTTGGTTCTTGGAACACCCACCCAACATAGATCTAGCATATTTTGGAATTGTATTGGATTTGCTAAGGCTATTTTCTTCCAATAGATATCTTTATATATGAGACTCTTCTTCCCCGTACCAACATGCTTCCTATTTCAACATTTTTAAGGACTATCCTATCACCAAGTCTTGCAGCCAATGTGTTGTATAACGTAACAGCTCTATGGATATGCCTCCCTCTGCCAAGTATCTCAACAGAATCAGCATCTCTATTAAGGCTTATTATAGCTTCTAGCAAATATTCTCTTAGTGGCCTATTTCCAAGTACAATAGTTTTTATGTTGCCTGATGGCGTTGCACTCATTCTGTGACCCTCCTAGGTAATTGTAATAATGTAAATTGTGTATAGAAATATAAACTTATGATTTTTATCGTATATGTTATGTTGTTATAGACTTTAAAGCAAGTCTCTAGACATTCTATGTTATGAGAGGTGTAGGGCTATAGAGAATAGAAATTTTCTCGTACTAACTTGGAACGATATAGTGGCACTTAGCTTAGAGCTATCAGAGAAAATTCTCTTGTCAGGTTTTAGACCAGGTGTGATAGTAGCCATTCTTAGAGGAGGCTACATAGTGGCAAAGCTTGTCAGCGACTATCTCGGTGTAGAGGATATAGCTACAATGGAAATAAAATTCTATAGAGGTGTTGGAGAACGAGCAGAAAGACCTATCGTATCAACACCACTTATACGTAGTATAAAAGATGAGAAGGTGCTTATAGTAGATGATGTTTCAGACAGTGGGAGAACTCTTCAAGTAGCCATAGACATTGCAAGAATTTATGGTGCCAAAGAAGTTAAAACAGCCACCTTATACCTAAAGCCATGGTCTATAACAGTACCAGACTACTACGTTGCGGAAACGAAAAGTTGGATAGTCTTCCCATGGGAGGTAAGCGAAGTTCTAAGAGAATTAGCAAAGAAGTTTGGAGGCTTTGAAAATGCTGTGAATATGCTCAATCTAGAGATGTATTACAGCAAAGAGGTAATAGAAAAGATAGTGAGAATAGCGAGAGCCCTATAGCAAACATTAAAGCTTAAAGCCCCTACACACAACAACAAAGATTAGTGCCGCGGTAGTATAGCCCGGTCAAGTATGCGGGCCTTTCGAGCCCGTGACCCGGGTTCAAATCCCGGCCGCGGCACCAAAAAGCCAAAGCAATCAATTATAACAATCATTTCCTAGTCTAAACATTAAAGTAGGGTAGGAGATTTGCTATCATCATCTATTTAGATAAGGTTGTACACAGCCTTCGGCAGTCAGCGTTTCAAAAACCGTCGATAACCGATAGCTGTTGAATCAAGTGTAAATGTTTGCTGAGGGGTATGAGATATGACAATCGTCGATGCAAGACCTGGATGCGCAATGCTTTGGTTTGTGATGTGATGCTAATAGTTATTTATATCTGCATAATTTTGTATGTATAAGACTTATTTATGTATTTAAAGTTATGAATGGATGTGCAATATAGATTGTTTATACAGGCAAACAATTTTGTATAATTTTTTTTAAAACTTTATTTGTTTTTGTATAGGGTATACACGAAAAGCCTTTATTCTGCGCTTATCTCACTCAGCTTAGGGCATTTATCGGGAAATAATATGGATAATGCTAAGCTAGTGAGATATTCACCATGGGTTGTACACTTCAATACTGGTGCATGCAATGGTTGTGACATAGAGGTTCTTGCGTCTATAAACCCTCTTTATGATCCTGAGAGGTTTGGGATAAAGCTTGCACCTAGTATTAGGCATGGAGATATTTTGATTGTTACAGGTGCTGTTACTAAGAAGTCTGGTGAAAGACTCAAGCGACTGTATGAGCAGATGCCCTGTCCAAAGCTTGTTGTTGCTGTTGGAGCATGTGCTATCGATGGCGGTGTTTTTGCAAATTCTTATAGTGTTATTGGAGGTGCTGATAAGGTTGTTCCTGTGAACATGTATATTCCTGGCTGCCCCCCAAGACCTGAGGCAATTCTTGATGGCATTGTCAAGCTTCTTAAACTTATTGAGAAGGGTGAGGCTAGTGGAGAGTGTAAATGATGTTATAAAGATTGTTGAGAGATATGCTGTTGAGAAAGGCTCTATCAAACCTGATCGAATGCTTTTTGTTGTAAAGCCCGAAAGCGTGAGAAAGCTGTTTGAGGAGCTTGTTGATAAGGTTGGCTATGAACGGTTTTATCTGTCAACTGTTGTTGGGTCTGATATGAAAGAAGAGAATAGGTTTAGACTGGATTACTATGTTGTTATATTGCCAGAGGAGAGAACGATTGTCATAAGAACGTATATACCAAGAGATCAGCCGGTTATTGATAGCATCGTAGATGTTGTTCCAGCAGCTTTATCAGCTGAGAATGAAACATATGACCTGCTTGGAATTGTATTCAAGGGTAATCCAGCTCTTAGAAGAGGATTTTTTGTATCTAGCGATGTTGTGGATAAGGGGGTGTATCCACTTAGAAAAGATGCTGCAGGTGTCTAGAGATGGCAGTTACAAAAATAGTGGAGGTTCCAATATCAGCAGAGGTTCCTATAGGTCCTCAGCATCCAGCGTTACATGAGCCACTGTTGCTAAGGGTCTATGCCGATGGCGAAGAGGTTGTCAGGGTAGAGATAAACACTGGGTATAACCACAGAGGTATTGAGAAGCTCTGTGAGAAGAACACTTTCTACAAAGATATATTTATTGTTGGTAGAGTGTGTGGAATATGCAATGCGGTTCACGCTAACTGCTATGTTAGAGCAGTCGAACAAATACTTGGAATAGAGCCGAACAACAGAGCTAAATATCTTCGTGTTCTTTCCATGGAGCTAGAGAGAATACATAGCCACATGCTGATAAACGCTGTAATGGCTGAAAACATAGGCTTTGAAAATCTGTTCATGCAGATAATGTTAGATAGGGAAATGGTTATGAAGGCAAAGGAAATACTGACTGGCTCTAGGGTGATGGCAGATTTCATGATGGTTGGTGGGGTTCGCCGTGATATAGATGATGTGAAGAGGGCTAGGTTAAAGGATATTTTGCTCAAGTTGAGACCAAAGGTAGAGTACTACAAAAAGGTTTTTGAGGAGGACGAAACGATTTTCAAAAGACTTGCAGGAGTTGGGGTAGTCAAACGTAGAGATGCGCTTGCACACGGACTTTTAGGACCTGTTGCGAGGGCCTCGGGAATTAGGATAGATAGCAGGGCTAGCGACAAGTATGATGCCTATGGCGATATACCGTTTAAGGTTATTACAAGAGACGAGGGGGATACATGGGCTAGAATGATGGTTAGATGGGATGAAACACTCGAATCAATTGAAATGAGCATCTATATTCTGGATAAACTACCCTCCGATGGCAATCCAGTGCCTGACGAGAGAAAGTTGCCACGTAGATTCCCTCCAGGAGAGGCCTTCACAAGGGTAGAGGCTCCAAGAGGCGAATTGACATACTATGTTATGAGCGATGGAAAGAGTCTTAACCCATACAGAGTTAAGATCAGGACACCAAGTTTCAACAACATCATAAACTCTACATTCATGTATCTAAAGCACACCATAGCAGATGTCCCAGTAATACTCACTTCGCTAGATCCCTGCATATCGTGTATGGAGAGGGCAACAGTAATTGATTTGGAAAAGGGCGTGAAATACACAGTTCCATTCAAAGTACTTGCAGGTGGAAAGCCATGAGAAGACCAAGATTATTGGAACTCACTCTGAAGAACCTATTCAGAAAGCCTGCAACCATAGAATACCCACGTAAGAAAACGCCTGTTGAATCTGACTATAGGGGGTTACAATATGCGGATCTAACAAAGTGTACAGGGTGCTCTATATGTGCATTGGAGTGTCCTGCGAATGCAATTGCTATGACCCCTATACCACAAGGTTATGAAGCTCCGAAAACAAATCCGCGTAGACTTTATCCACTTATAAACTATGGAAAATGTGTTTTTTGTTATAGATGTGTAACAGTATGCCCATTTAACGCTTATATTACTACGCCCAAGTATGATCTTGCAAACGCTGAAAAAACTATTAATTCGAGCCCTCTTTCGTTAAGCACACTTAGGAAGGGTTAGCGCAGATGATAGCAGAAATAATATTGGCGGTAATAATCATCTACATTATATCCATAATTTTGCTAGTCATTAAAGCCATTAAGGGTCCTACTATTGGAGACCAGGTGCTTGCCATAGATGTAATCACATATATTACCGTAGTTCTCTTTGTGCTAACATCGATATATATGAAGGCGGCTCTTCTGATAGTAATTGCTATACCCCTTGCTCTGTGGATCTACGCTCTCGATATTTATATTGCAAAATATTTGGAGGAGGGTGATCTGGGTGCTTAGCATAGAAGCTGTTTTAAGGGGTGTTGGCGCAGCTCTTCTATGTCTTGGAGCCTTTGCTGGTTTGGTATCAGCAATAGGATTCTATAGGTTCAAGAACTTTTATTTGAGATTGCATGCAGCGACGGTGGGTACGATATGGGGCTGTGTCTTCCCATTGATTGGCGCATCATTAATATCTGTGACTATGGATGAGCTTGGAGAGGTTAAGTGGTTCGCTGCAGGTGCAAGCATCGTTACAGCAGCTATAGTATTTCTGCTAGCACCAGCAGGTTCACACGCACTTGCCAGGGCTGTTCATAGGGCCCATGTGGCAAGGGTACAGCCATGTATATCAGATGCTCTTGATCCAAATCTTTGTGGGTGATGTGGAGAATGATTGCTGAAACAATAATATATCTGATAATGGCTTGCACAAGCATAGCATCAACAATAGCTGTGTACTTGACTATAAAGGAGAAGGATCTCGTCAAAGCAGTTATATACTCAGCTCTTCAAAGTGCGCTTTACACAATAATATACTTCCTGCTCCTCACTCCTGACGTGGTTCTGGTATACCTACCTGTAGCTGTTGGTCTAATACCAGGGGTTTTTCTGATACTAATCAGCAAAACTGAGAGGTGGGAAAAAGAATGAGGGCAGTCGAGATAGTTGTACTCATATCCATAATACTTGGCTTCGCACTTCTACTGACATTGGGTTATCAATATCTTGTGCCAGCAGATGATATAAGGGCTTTAGCCAAGTTCTATTTGCTAACAACATATTTCAATCCAAATTACACATATACAGCAGGCGCAACAGAAAGCGTTACAGCTATTGTATGGGACTACAGAGGGCTCGATACATTGTTTGAGACAACGGTATTCTACATAGCCTTGGCCGGCTGTCTCATTCTCGCTCGAGGGCTCTATAAAGAAGAGAAAGAAGCGTCAAAACCTGGTTCTGGTCTGTCTGTCATCGTTAGAAGTGTAACCAAGATTACAGCACCCATGATAATAGCAGTAGGTGTTTCAATTGCTTTGCACGGACATCTAACACCAGGCGGAGGATTCCAGGGAGGAGCAACGATGGCCGTTCTACCACTTCTAATAATAGTGATCTTCTCACTAACACCCCTAATTAAGCGCGGCTTTACACCCTCCAGACTCGCAATAATAAGGGGGCTTGCCTTGACGGGAATAGGGCTAGTCTCCATCATACTGGCTGTGATAGGCTTGGTGTTAGGTATCAACGCATATGTGTTTCAGAGTTTGCCAAAGCCTGACGCACCACTTGGTTTCCCATCTGAAGTTGAAGGAGCTCTGATGGGCGGAATACTATGGTTTTTCAACTTATTTGAATCTATAGCTGTTGTAGCAGCATTTACAATCGCTTTCATCGCAATCCTCCTCATAGAATCGAAGAGGTGATGCAAGTGGACATCTCAATAATAAACACCTATCTATTGATGGTAACACTTGTAGCAATGATAGCAAACTTTGTATTGTCTCTTTATGGCGTTTTCTTCAAGCCTCATTACATTAAGAAGATCATCGCACTATCTATGCTCTCAGATACTGCAAATACCATTACACTATACATAGGCTATAGAAGATGGGTAGATGGGGTTCCTCCAACAATACCTGTAATTACAAATAGAAGCATAGAGGGGATATATGATGTTGTCAGAAGATCTGTTGACCCATTACCTCCAGCACTTGTACTAACAGCTGTAGTCATAGGACTTGCAACAACACTGTTTCTGGTATACCTCGGCTATATTTTGTATACTCATTACAAAACATTGGACATGAGGGAGATAAAACGGCTCAAAGGGTGAAGACCATATGAAAGCCCTCGGAGCCTTTATTGTGTTTCTCCTTGCATTTGTAACATACATAGTATTCACAGGTAGTACATCACCATATGATATCGTTACAGGCTTTGTTGCCGCGCTGATAACGGGTCTAATATTTTCACATATAACTGTTAAAAACCCTGCCAAGGTGTTTAGTCCTCGTCGCTGGCTCTACGCAATTATCTATGCATTCAAATACATTATTGTGTATGAGACGCTGGCACATGTAGATGTAATAAAAAGGATACTACATCCTAAGGTGCCTGTGAACCCAGCGGTGGTGAAGGTACCATTCTATGTAAAGACAGGCTATGGCATTACAGCTGTTGCAAATAGCATAACAAATACCCCTGGCACTGTGGTTCTCGAGGTTGATCAAAATGAGGGTGTTTTCTATGTTCATTGGATAGATGCTAAAGTGCTAGAGCCTGTTGAGGCACGCAAGCAAGTTTCTGAAGCTTTTGAAGAATATTGTAAAAAGATTTTTGAGTAGGGTGATGGATATGGCCGATTACCTGTTACATATAGTTGGGATGGCCACACCAATTCTAGTTTTGTTGTCATTTGCAATACCAGTCATAAGCAAGGCATTCAAAAGTAAACGTGCACCGTTTGTGGCAGCTATGATAGGTGGTATATACGCTGCTGTAGCATCTGTGCTGGCTCTCTATATGGTTTACAAGGATAACAGTCCCCTGGTTTACATGTATGGAGGTTGGCCTCCACACTTTGGGATAGCCTATGAAATAGACTATTTTAATGGTCTCATAGGAGTCTTTACAGCTCTAACAATGTTAGCTATAATGCTCTACTCGCTTTGGTATGAGCACCATATAGATGAGCCAACATGGTACTTCGCGCTTCTCCTAGGGTTAGAGGCGGGCATTCTTGGATGCCTATACACGGGCGATGCATTCAACTTGTTTGTTATGATAGAAGTTCTAAGCATATCGGCATATGGGTTGGTGGCATATCATAGAGATAGGCCAGAGGCTGTTGAGGCTGCGGCTAAATACATTTTAATAGGGGCTGTTGCCACAATAATGTATTTTATAGCAGTAGTTCTACTTTATGCAGGATTTGGCACTGTCAACATGGCTATACTATCTAGAATTGCGATGCGCCCAGAACTACCACAGTCACTAAAATATCTTGCAATGTTATCGATTTCACTTGCGTTATGGGTCTTCACATATAAGTCAGCTTTATTCCCTAACCACTTCTGGCTTCCTGATGCCCATCCAGAGGCTCCTACACCAATCTCCGCTGCTCTTTCTGGTCTTGTTGTTAATGTAGGTGTTTATGCATCTGCAAGGTTTCTATACACGTTGTTTGGAGACGGCAGTGCCGTTTCTGGTTATAGAGAATTTGTGTTGCTAGCTCTATTTGTGCTTGGCACAGTAAGCGGGGTTCTAGGAGCTTTAATGATGATGATACAAAGAGATGTTAAGAGGCTGTTAGCATATAGCACAATATGCCATATAGGCATAATCTATGTAGGTCTTGCAGCAGGATTCGCAATTGGAAGTGCAGAAGCTGTTAAACTTGCTCTCATGGGAACATCAATTCATATTGTAGCACATGGCATCTCCAAGGCTGTTCTCTTTATGGCTAGCGGCATCTTCATAGATGCTACAGGTTCTAGAGACCTCGATGCGATGAAGGGTGTCGGCAGAAGATATCCACTGGCGTCTCTATCGCTGATACTTGGGTTCCTAAATCTTGCTGGGCTAATACCGTTTATGGGCTTCTACTCAAAGCTTCTAATTGCTTTGAGCTATCTGAAGATAGGGTTTGTTCTAGGTACAATCCTAATTATAGTTATATCTGCTCTCTCCATACCAGGATACATGAAGGCTATTTCAGCTATAGTCTTTGGTGTTGGAGAAGCAAAGGAGGGTAGGGTTGCTGGGCGTTGGGTAGAGGTAATGCTTCTCATAATGTCTTTGTCGACACTATTTATAGGCATATTCTTTCAACAAGCTGCATATATTTTTGACTATTCCTCCAATTCCTTGGTTTCAGGAGTTCAAAATTATGTAGATGCTGTTATTAAGAAAATACCTCCAGAACTGAGGGGGTGGATACCATGAGAATAGCTAAGATAGTGGATCCTTTCACAGCTATATACCTAATAACAGTTTTCACTATAGCAATTCTAGCAGTAACCATAGCAGTATATTACACATTGAAGTCTAAGCGCGTTCGCATAACATCTGTTTATCTAGGTGGGGAACCCGAAAATGTTGTATCGATGATAACGCCAAGTGTTGGAGCATTGTACTGGGGTTTTATGAAAAGATTTGCAAAGCATTTATATGAAGCTCTTGTCGAGAAAATACATACTGGCAGTCTACATGATTGGCAGAAATTCATATCATCTTGGCTCGCCATACTAATTATAATCTCCATAATATCCTTTGTGCTATTCACTTTATTTGCAAGGTGACAAAAATGAATGAGATAATACTCATCTTAATAAGCATTTTAATATTCCCAGGACTACTATTCCTAGTTGTACTATCTTTCCTGACGCAGTATGCTGTGAGAAAGCTAAGTGCTAGGTATCAGAGAAGGATGGGGCCAAGCTATGTTGGCCCCCTAGGGATTTTACAGCCATTCTATGACTTCTGGAAGCTACTCAGATCCAAGGAGATTGTTAAGAATAAATATAGCTTGGTAAGTGCAGCAGAGATTTCTCTGCTTATCGGAATATCCTCTATTGTCGCATCTGTAGTTCTTCTACCACTTAGCCTATACAACATTGTCTCTGATTTCGATATACTGATATTCTTCTACATGGCCAGCGTCGTGCCATTGTTCATGATGGTTATAGCATCTCTCTCAATGCCAGGTCCATACACCAGCATGGGGGTTTCAAGACTCTTATCCCTAGCAACGCTATCGGAGCCAACATACTTTGCAAGTCTAATCATTCCAGTATATCTGGCAACAAGGCAAAGCGGAGTTTTCATGAGTATAAGCTCAGCATATAGAAATGTACTGAGTATATGGCTTGATCCTAGAGGAGCAGTTATAATGGTACTATGTTTAATAGCATATATTGTAGCTGTGCAGGCCAAGTCAATGTACCAGCCATTCAACATACCCGAGGCAGAGCAAGAGATTATAGCAGGCTACGAAACAGAGTTTTCAGGCCCTCTTCTAGCACTAATGAATCTATTCCATGATATGGATCTAGCGGTGTCTCTAATCATTGGAGTTTATCTATTGTTTGGAGGCCCACTTCCATATAGCCACACATCACCTCAAGGTATATTAATGATAATAATTAAGTATTTAATACTATTAGTGGTGGTAACATTGATAAAGAATATTATGGGGCGATACAGAATAGAACAAGGATTAGCACAGATTCTAAAATATGGACTGGTACCATCGATAATGGCATCAATACTAACATTTCTATTCTAATCAATTTCTAGATGTAGCTTTTGTTATAGTATTTAGTATCTGCAAGAGATTAAATGTGATTAATTAGAATAGGAGAATTGACATAGTTAAAACATAAGTAGAGGCAAATTAAAGATTCGAACAAAAATAAAAAATGGTTTAAAAAGTTTTGTTTTTACATGGGTGTGTTTGTTTTGTTTAGCTGCATTCTGGGTAGTCGTCTGGTACCTTAGCTCTGAAGTACTTTCCTGATGCCGGGTCTTGGAACAGCCCTATCTTAACTCCTTTCCTACCCTTTGGAGATAGGCTCCAAACCTTCTTTGGAACCAGCTCCTTCTCCCCACCATCAGGCAGCTTAACCTTAACAGGCTTTGTACAGGCCATTCAAACCACCGAAAAAAGATAAAGAGAAAAACAAGCTTAAAAACATGGCGTAAAGGCATAAGCTAAAAAGTTGTGGCTGAAGACCACGTATTAGTGTTTTATGGAATCTAGTCAAATGATATAAAACATTAAATTAAGGCCGATAAACACATTCTATAGTAATAAAAAATTTTAGCCAGGACTTGAATCAAATCAATGTGTGGCATACTGATGATAGAGGGATCACTATTAGTATGAACGTAATAATGGCTAGCAACATCGTGTCAAGTTTCTGTTGACTTATTTTCCATATTTGTCCCTGTAACTCAAGATCATTTTTATTTTGAAATAAAGTAAAATTCATATGCTATATATAGGTGATAATATGGATGTAAAGGTAAAGAAGGCTATAACATTTTCAATTATAACTATTGTTGTTCTAGCAACGGTGTTTGCACTATTGATGCTAAACACTATTGCTGTTCAAAATCAGCAGAGTAGCTTTGGACTATGTGCAATGAAGGTGGACAATAAAGTATATTTACTATATTTAGCAGACAGCCCAGCTCTATGGGCAGAAGGATACAAAAACAAAGATAGTATAGACTTTATGAAGGTTGGAGCGATCGGAATAATTTTCATGAATAAGAATGGGTGGTATGAAGATATATTGATAACCATGGAAGACGTCAAAGTGAATTTCTCGATTTACTTGATTGTAGAAATTGGGAACAAGCTATATATCGTAAAGCCAACTGTTAGCAGAGTATCAGAATACATCTTCAAAATAAGCAACCCATATCCAATGCTAGGAGCAAAGACAGTAGCATTTGTTGAAATGGATCCAATTACTGGTGTAAAGGAGGTGGAGCTAACATGCACAAGATAAAACATTATTCAACTAGGATAAGGCTTAAAGAAATTATGCACGTCTCTAAACAAAGTCCAGTAGTATTGGTCGACCAAGTAACATATTCCTGGTTTTGTTAAAACAGAAACAGAACTGGGGTTAGTGGGCCCGCGGGGATTTGAACCCCGGACCTCCGCCTTGTAAGGGCGGCGTCCTACCAGACTAGACGACGGGCCCCTTTTACCTGCACCTCTTTTTATAGTTACTAATTTGAGGTTGGGTTATTAGCTTTTTAGTTAATTTGCTTGAAAAGACAAATTAATAATCCTAGTATTCTCTCCATGTGTGTCCGCATTTTGCGCATTTATAGAATGTTGTTGGAGGCTCATCTGCAGCTCTTGTCTGCATTTGCCATGCATATACCTCTTCGCTTCCGCACTTTGGACACCTCACATGACCTTTCACCAATGTTGCTGTTGGCGGTGCTGAAACTGTTGACGAATCAACTACCGTTAGCCTTTCTTTTTCGTTATGTGATATCGATTTTGTCATAACCACTTTATTACCGAGGTTTCTGGTCTCATAACCGCATTTTGGGCATCTGTAAACTTTTTTCGTTTTATCGAATATAAGTAATGTTCCGCATTTTGGGCAAAACATTTTGATTTCACTACTACTTTATTTGAAGATTATATTCACTTTGTTTTTCAGCTAAAAAGCTTAAGTTTAATAAAAGAACTCCTCATTTCGTATGTGAACTCCTAGATCAAATACGTTTTTAACTATTGGTGTAAGCATTTTTCCTTTCTTTAGAAGAGATTCAATTTCTTTTAGATCATGCAGGGCAATACCTATGCCTATGGCAGTATAGTCATCTCTATCTATGACTGCAACAGGCCTACCTTTTAAAATCGGTGGCAAACCCTCTTCAAAGGATGCCAAAAGCAGGTCATTACCATAAAGAAACGCCTTAACGCCTTGGGGCTTCGCTACAATGCCGCAGCCAACCTTTTTTGCAAATCCTTTTATAAAGTTATATAAATGTGGCGATGGAATGAATCTACCTCCCCATATCCAACCAGCCAACATACCTGTGCCAACAACATTAACACTGCGTAGAGATTTAAGCAATGTGTTGTCAAATCTTGCAGGGTATAGCATAACCTTTGTCCAGCCTTTCAACGATGAGAAAAGAGCCATATGAAAATTGTTTTCAAGGCTACTTACAGCATACTCATCAAAACATGTTCTTATGAATTCTATCAATTCGCTAAATATAGTCTCTTTTTCAAAGGCCATACATTCTTTCAGCCAATTTTACTATGTATAGAAAATCCATAACAACGTTCTTGTCAACTTTCCTTTTATCTATTTTCGCATCCCATATGCTGTCCCACACATCAAGAACTTTGCTACTGCCATTCAAATAGTCGCACACAAGTTCTACAGCCTCATCCAATGTCTCTATGTCCCACTTTTCAATTTCTTTGAATCTATTGTCTACCTTTGCCGAAACTTCTTTAATAAATTCTACATAGAGATTGTATAGAGTGTCTGCATCAACATAATCTCTATTTGAGAGCATCTCAAGACTTTGCCTAATCTCCTCTAAACCCATTTTGATTTCACTACCAGTTTCACAAAATCTTATTAGCAAGCGAATAGCTTATATCTCTACACAAAAATAAGCTATTCGGTGATTTTATGAGTGTAGACTATGCAGAGCTTGGAGACCTGAAAGAAGGAAGCTATGTTGTCATAGATGGGGAGCCCTGCAGGGTAGTCGAAATATCAAGAGCTAAAACGGGGAAGCATGGTAGTGCAAAGGTTCATTTGGTTGCAATAAGCCTGTTTTCCGGTTCTAGAAAAACGCTTGTAGGGCCAGCCGACCAAAGAGTGGAGGTTCCGATAATAGATAAGAGGATAGGGCAGGTTGTAGCAGTATTGGGAGACAAAATACAGGTTATGGACACTGAAACATTTGAAACATTCGAAGTTGATGCGCCATCAGATGAGAGTGTTAGGGCTAAGATAGCTCCAGGAGTTGAAGTCGAGTACTGGAGTGCCATGGGAAGAAGATTCATTGTCAGAGTCAGGTAGGCATTGATAGGATTGCGAAATGAGCTCAGTCTTAGACTCTCTAAAAAAACTTGTCGCGGATTTTTTGCGTGGTAAAGACCCTTATGAGGTAGCCGTTGAAAACTTTATTAAAGAGCTTCAAAAAACGCTTTTAAAAGCCGATGTAAATGTAAAGCTTGTTATACAACTTACAAACTCGATTAAAGAAAGAGCACTCAAAGAGAAGCCACCCCCACTTGTTTCAAGGAATGAGTGGTTCATAAAAATAGTATATGATGAGCTATCAAATCTTTTTGGTGGTGATGTAAAGCCTCAGATATTTCCACAGAAAACACCATATGTAATAATGCTTGTGGGCGTTCAAGGATCAGGTAAAACAACTACAGCAGCAAAGATAGCATATTTCTATAAGCGGTATGGATACAAACCCTGCCTCATATGTGCCGACACATATAGACCTGCAGCCTATGACCAGCTTAGTCAGCTCAGCAAGCAAATTGATGCACTTTTTTGTGGAGACCAAAAATCAAGTGATGCTGTGGAAATTGCTAGGAAATGCGTTGATTGGTGTATAAAGCAGGGCTCTAATATTGTAATAATAGATACTGCTGGCAGACATGGATATGGGGAAGAGGAGTCGCTGCTAAAGGAGATGCAAGAAATAGCCAAGGCTGTGAACCCTGATGAGATAATGATGATTCTCGATGCGTCCATGGGGCAAAAAGCATATGAGTTAGCACTTAGATTCCACTCAGCAACGCCAATAGGCTCCATAACTATTACAAAACTCGATGGAACTGCTAAGGGTGGTGGCGCATTATCAGCTGTTGCAGCAACAAAAGCAACTATAAAGTTTATCGGAACTGGTGAAAAGATACCAGAGATAGAGGTTTTCGAGCCTAGAAGATTTGTTGGAAGGTTGCTGGGCTTAGGAGATATATCCTCGCTAATAGAGAAATTCAAATCGATTGAACATAGTGAAAAGATCGAGAAGAGATTTGCAAAGGCGCTGTCTACAGGCAAGATAACTCTTGCTGACATATACCTCCAGTTACAGACAATGAAAAAGCTTGGCCCCTTAGCCAAAATAATCCAGTTAATACCAGGTCTATCAATGCTGCCGATAGATGATAAGCAGATGAAACTCACTGAAGAGAGGATGAAGAAATGGCTAGCCATAATGGATTCTATGACATTTGAAGAGCTTAGAAATCCAAACATAATTGATAAGAATAGAATGCTAAAAATCGCTATAGGATCTGGAACAACAGTTGAGGATGTCAAAGAGCTCCTCAAATACTATGAGCTTATGAATACCATGATAAAGAATGTCAAGAGAAGAAAAACATTATTAAGGAGATTTGGAATAGATCTAACAAAAATTGAAGAAGAGTAGCAAAATATATTCATGGGAAGAAAATGGAAAGCGTAATAGACACTACCATAAAGCTTCTGGAAAAGTACCCACTATGCAATAGATGCTTAGGTAGACTATTTGCACGTTTGGGAAGGGGCCTTGGTAATGATGAGCGTGGGAAGGCACTGAAAATAGCGTCTCTGCTTGAACTACACAAAAAGATCTTAAACGGCAACAAGGAGTTAATCGATACGGCGAAAAGAGTTGCATTGAATAGCAAGCTCGAGTCAAAAGAGCTTCTCAAACTTTTTGGTGTTGAGCCCCCCACAAATCCATTAAAGTGTTATATATGTGAGGATAGACTTGATAATATCATTAATAGTTTTGCAGAGATTGTTACAAAGATAGTGAATGAAAAGAATATAGAGAGCTTCATTATAGGGGTGAAGGCTCCAGAGGATCTAATCAAAAGAGAAAACATCTTAGTAAGAGAATACCGGTTAGCGTATTGGGAGAGTATAAAAAGAGAGATAAAGAGGGAGGTAGGAAAAAGGGTTCAGACAATTACAAAGGCTAGGGTCGATTTTGACGACCCTCAGACAATATTCATAATAGATTTAAATGATAATACTGTTAAGGAAGAGGTGAGATCTCTTCTTGTCTATGGAAAATATAGAAAATTGGGTAGATTGATTTCGCAGAATATATGGATTGGAAAGGATGGGAAGAGGAAGTATTCTTTATCAATAGAAGATGTTGCAAAACACTCGCTTGAATATGTTAAAGCCTCTAGCGTTGTTTTGCATATTGGGGGTAGGGAGGATACTGATGTCAGGGTAATCGGGGATGGAAGGCCAATAGTTCTGGAATACAAATCTCCGAATAGAAAAGATATTGATTTGGCTTATCTAAATAAGGTGCTGAACTCCTACACCCCATGGATTCAGTTCAACATCAATATGAGAGTCAAAAAAGCCTTTGTCTCGCGACTAAAAAGCTTTGCTGGGCAAGCATACAAAATTTATAGAGCTCTGATATTCTCCGAGCAGGAAATTACCGTAGAAAAGCTTCAATCACTAGAGAAATTCTTTGAAAATAAGTTGATTCTGCAGAGAACCCCTACGCGGGTTCTTAGAAGAAAAAGTGATAGGCTTCGCAAAAAGATGGTGCACCAAGTAAAAACAATTCTTATTTCGCCACATATCTTCCTAGCACTTATAAAATGTGATGGAGGCTTATATGTGAAAGAATTGATAACAGGCGATAATGGTAGGACATCGCCAAGTTTCTCAGAATTTCTAGGATCGCCACTACAATGCTTAATGCTAGACGTGATGCACGTTCATGAATATATATAAGGGTATTCAAAAGGTTTTTATGTAGTTAACGATTTTTTGTAGGTTGTTCGGATTATGGTCAAAGCACCCCAAGGATTGAGACACAGAACAAGAAAACTGATGAAGAAGAGTGTTAGAGAGAGGGGAGCAATCCCTCCACTTAGCAGAGTGCTAATCGAGTATAGAGTAGGTGATAAAGTCTACATAGATGTTAATCCAGCGATACACAGAGGGATGCCCCACAGAAGATACATTGGAAAAGTTGGCAAAGTAGTTGGGTTTAGAGGTAGAGCACTTATAGTAGAGGTAGAGGTTGGCTCAAAAATCAAGAAACTTTTCTTGTTGCCGGAACATGTAAAGCCGGCTTTTGATGTTAAGGAAAGAGTAAGCGAATTACTACAGAAACTAGCTGAAATATCAAAGGCTAGGAAAGAGCAAAGGACAATAATGTTGAAACTTCTAAAAAAGTAGTCTTCTGATGTAACTAATCATCGGATTCTATGATATATTTTTAGAGGGATGCAAAATGCCATACGAGATTATAGAGTATCACGATATCCCCAATTCGATAGCAAAAAGAATTCTCGAAAAATATATCGCAAATTTGAGAGGAGAGGCATCAGAAATTGTGAAGGTAACACTCGAATATTTGGATAAAGTTGAGAAATGTGATTATGAAAAGATAGAGAATTTGTATAATGAATTGAAGAAATTTGGATTTAAAGAGACAACACTTGCAATGATTCTAAATATTCTTCCGAGATCGGTTGATGAACTTAGAGCTCTTCTTGTCTTCGAGGATAGAGTTCCAGAGGAGGATGTACTAAAGAATGTTGTAGAAATTATTTCAAATACTTGTAAAACAGAGTAAAAAGACAGCCCATGGGCAGGCTTTGGAATATGAGACCGCGTCCCAAGAGATTTCAGATTGTGCCAGACGAGTTTGCCATTGTCTTGGATTACATGCCCATGGGCAATCCATACGATAAGCATACCCACCACAGAACAATGCCCATAGCCCAAGGTATAGGCACAAAATATTTCTCCCTCGTAGAGATAGTGCCTGCAAGAGGGCAGGCGCTTGTAATTGGCGATAGAATTCCAATTTCCACAGCACCTGACAGACCTGGTTTAAAGGTTTTCGAGAGGCTGTTGTACGAGGATTTAAGTACAATAGCAAAGGAAAATCTGGGTAAGGTTCTTACAAAAATTATTGAGGAAAAGGAGAAGGTTTTTGTAGAGTTTTTTAATGTTGCAGAGCCAATAAACATAAGGTTGCACAGCCTAGAGCTTTTACCAGGTATAGGAAAGAAGACATTGAGTATGATATTAGACGAAAGGAGGAAGAGCCCCTTTACCAGTTTCGAGGATGTTAAAAGAAGGGTGAAGATTTCAGATCCAATAAAACTTTTTGTTGATAGAATCATTACTGAGCTACAGAGGATAGAGAGGTACTACCTGTTTGTTGAGCCATACCCACCATCACCTGAATACAAATTCCTCAACTATTTAGAGTTGCTCTATAAGATAACTGGATATAGTGAGCCATGGTAAAAGATCTCATCAACATTTCATCTAAACAAGAGTTCAAGAATCGAGTAAGGGATATTCTGACCGAGAATGCTATAGCCATAAAGAAGAAACTGAGTCAAACATTTTTAGTCGACCCACATGAGCTGAAACTCATTGCTAAAATCGTTAAAAAAGAATCTGTGGATAAGCCATGTATTATGGAGATAGGTTCTGGCATAGGAAATCTAACAGTTTTTCTTGCCTTTGAGAACATAGACAAAACTATAATATCAGTTGAATATGATCAGCGATTCGCTAAGATATTGAAAGAGTTGCAAGAGGATTTCTATAACGTTGATGTTGTCATAGGAGATGCAAGACAGATCATTGCAAGTGTGAGGGGCTGTAATGTTGTAGTAGGCAACCTGCCTTACCATATAACCTCCCAACTACTGCTATCCATTGCAAAGGGCGTTTTCGACACCGTAATCGTGACCGTGCAGAAAGAGGTGGCTGGAAGAATAGCTTCTAGGCCTGGTACCAGAGGCTACGGAAAACTAACAGCTTTTTTGCAACACATGTTCTCGGTTAACTACATAAAAACCATTCCACTAAACAAATTTTATCCCAGACCAGAGGTTCATTCAGCTGTTTTGCTTCTCAAGCGCAAACACTATTATGATAGTTTTTCAGAGGTTTTTGAAGATATAGTTAAATGCTTATTTTTTTACAGAAGAAAGGTTGTTGCAAAAGCACTGAGTAGATGTATAGATAAAGAGATAGATGAAAAAATCGAGGGACTCGAAGAAATATGGAGAAAGAGGGTATATCAATTATCAGTAGAGGAGCTGGAGAAGATAGCACATATTTTTGCAAAGCTAAAGAGATAGAAACAATAAGTATTGATAATATTATGGTAGAACTCAATGAGGAGGTATACAAACCCTCTGACGATACATATATCGTTGTTGACACATTCAACGACTTGATGTATAAATCAGAGAAATCAATCAATTTGCTAATAGAGATAGGGTCTGGATCAGGCTACATAACCATATCAATACTCAAGACAATATTGTCAAAGAGCGCACCTTATGCAATACTTATAGACATTTCTCCATGTGCCACAGCCAGCTCTTGGAACTCCATTAAACTCAACGGTTTGGATCCATATTCTGATGTTATACAATGCGATGGTTTATCATGCATACGCAACTTTGTAGCAGATACAATTGTTTTTAACCCACCCTATCTCCCAGTAGAGGATAGTGGTTCGTGGTTAGCAAGGTCGTGGAGTGGTGGAGCTGACGGCATGTCTATATGGCTAAAGTTCTTTGTAGAGTCGTTGGATAGATGCAAACCGTCTGTATGCACTATAATATTCACATTATCGACATTGCAGGATCTAGAAAAAGCTTTGAGTTTGCTGGAGAGAAGCTGTATTGCTGTAGATTTTTATAGATGTAAAAGCTTCTTTTTTGAGACAATATGTGCAGCTGGCTGTAGTAGGTGATTAAATTGCTAAAGGTTGTTGTTGTTGGGATTGAAGGGGAGGCCAACCTAGGATTTATCATAAGGCTTTGCAGAAATTTTGATGTTGATGAACTGGCCCTAGTGTCTCCAATAGCCAATGTGTGGTCTGATGAAGTCAAAAGGTTTGCTGCAAACGGTATAGACTTCCTTCTAAGTGGCAGGGTGAAGATATACCAAAATCTAGAGGACAGTTTAAAGGATGTTGGTATAGCAGCGTGCACCTCATCAGTTGTAGACACTAAAAGTGGCGATGTGCTCAGAAAAGCTATTGAGCTCGAAGATTTCATCAAAATAGCGTCGGCTTACTCAAGCATTGCGGTAGTATTCGGAAGAGAGAGTGTTGGTTTGACACGAGAAGAGATAGCAAAGTGCCATATTCTTGTTCATATTGCGTCAAATCCAGAGTACCCTGTGCTGAATCTTAGCCACGCAGTAGCAATTATTTTGTACGAGCTTTATAAAGGATTGAAAAAACCCTCCCTCATAGAGAAAATCGATAGAGCAGATGAGGAAAGTCTAAAAATAGCAGAGAAGTATATAGATGTGTTGGCAAAATCGGTTGCAAGTGATGAGAGACAATATGAGATGTTTTCTCTAACACTCAAAAGACTCATTAGAAAAGCTCCGCTATCAAAAGCTGAAATAGGTTTTCTAGTAACATTTATAAGGAGGTTGGCAAACAAAATACAGAAACAAGAGTAGCTGGGGGTTTGAGGAATGCCCCAAAAACCGGCTAGGTGCTATACCAATCAGAGAAAGCCTCCATATACTAGAAAAGAGTATATTCATGGAATCCCACCCCCAAAAATAACAAAGTTTGTAATGGGAAACACAAAACTCAACGCTGAGGTAGTAGCAGTTCTCAAAGCGATGGAAAGAGGTGTTATAAGGCATAATGCATTAGAAGCTGCAAGAGTAATTGCCCACAAGTTCCTTAGCGGCGAGATTGGCGAGCAGAACTTTGTTTTAATAATAAGGAAGTATCCTCACCAAGTGTTAAGAGAGCATAAGATGATGGCGTTTGCCGGAGCAGACAGGCTTCAAGAAGGTATGAGAAGAGCTTTTGGAAAGCCGGTTGGTGTTGGAGCTGTGGTAGAACCTCTGGATGAGCTAATAGAGATTAGGGGTCTGGCACAACATACGGAGTTGTTAAAGGAGGCACTTAGAAGAGCGTCGTCAAAGCTTCCTGTTAGATGTACTATAGAGATAAGGCGGCTGAAGTAGCAAAGCCATGAGTTTTTGTAATGACTATGACTTTGAAATAGATAATATAGTTAAATTTATTGAGGAGAATAAAGCTAGGAAAATTCTTTTGCAGATGCCAGAAGGGCTACAAGTATGCTCATCACTTATTGTAGATTCTTTAAAGAACAGGCTTGGCGATTCGATAGAGATATATCTCTCGCTGAATCCATCGTACGGTTCTTGCCTTGTTGACGAATATGGCGCTTCTGAGATTGGAGCTGATGTGGTTATTCATATTGGGCATGATGAATATCCATTATACAAGCCTAGAAAGCCTACTCTATTTATACGAGGCGACTACAAGAAGATCGATAAAGAAAAAATTAGAGAAACGTTAAAAAGTATATGCAATGAATATCCGCAACCAGTTTGTGTTGCGTCAACGGCTCAACATATTAAAGAATTAAATGGTATTTTAAATAATATAGATGCTTGTAGCACATTGTTCAAAGGGATTATACTGGGCTGTGTTCCCGCAGATACAAAAGAATGTGGTATTGATGTTATTGTTGCCGGCGGCAGGTTCCATTGTATTGCTCAAGCACTCAACAACTATTCGAAATATGGACGCGCAAAAACCATTTGCATAGATCCCTATACTAATATTGTTTGGAATCCAGAGAAGGAGGTTGAAAAAATTTTGCGTGTTAGACTATGGAAAGTTAGGGAGGCATTTGATGCTAGGAAATGGCTTATAATCGACGGCTTTTATGGGCAACATAGACAAAGTGTAGTTGATCTGATAACAAACGAAATAAAGAAGCGTGGTATGGGCTATCTAATTGTTAAGGCGCTGAAGATTGACAGAAGTCTTCTAGACAATATATATGCAGGTGAAGGCTTTGACGCTGTTGCAGTTGTTGCATGTCCACACATAGCGTTTGATTTGATGGATTATAGCAGACCTGTACTAACAGTGGGAGAGGCTTTGATGGCTCTACACAAGGATATTACTAGGTATAGATATCCATGGTAGTGAGAACCAAGAAAGAGCTGGAGATGTTGCTGAACCAAACACCCCCTTTTCCAAGACCAAAACAATTTTTAGAGCAGTATCTGTGTGATAGCAGAATTGCTAGCGAAATGCTTTGGAATGCCTACATATCTGGTGACATAAGGGATAAGATCGTTGCTGATCTGGGTTGCGGCACCGGGATGCTTGCGTACGGAGCTCTAATTCTCGGCTCTAAAGAAGTGATATGCATAGATATTGACTGTGAGGCCATTCTAACTGCAAAAAACTTTTTGTCTAGCAAAAACCTTTTTAATGCTAGTTTCATATGCGCTGATGTAAACGTGTTGAGCCTGAGGGCTGTGGATACAATAGTTATGAATCCCCCATTTGGTGTTTATAGACAAAAATCGGATATGCAGTTTTTGGAAAGTGCATTGAGATTAAGGCCTAGAGCCATATACACAATACATAAATACTCTCAAAAGCTATTTAATATTATAAAAAGTAAGTTGGATATGCGTGAAGATGATTTTAAGATGTTGCCACTGCTTTTAGATAACATGATTATTCACGCATCATATGGTCACCATAGGAAACGCGTACATAGGTTCCGCATAATTGTGCTAAAAATTAAAAGAGAGGTGGAAGCACATGGATAACAAAATCGTGGTTCCAGGAGAATTCTTGTGTACAGAAGAGGAGTTCATGGCGTATACCGGCACCTATGTAGAGGAAGGCATAATAAGAGCTGTTGTCATGGGCCGTCCAGTGTTTGACCTAATCAATAGAAGGGTATACATAAAACCTGTAAAGGATGTTAAAATACCGAAAAGCGGGGATGTTGTAATAGGTCTTGTGGAGCAGATGAGAGATGAAATTGCTATGATAAGGCTTTTAGGATATGATGTAAATAAGCCGTTTAAACATGAGTTTAGGGGCGTGCTGCACATCTCACAAGCATCGAATTCTAGGATCCAGAGTTTATATGATGTTATCAGAATTGGTGATATAATAAGGGTGAAGATACTTAATAGCTATATACCATATGTTGTAACAGCCAAAGATGTGAAACTAGGTGTTATAGCAGCATATTGCTCTAGATGTGGAGCTCCACTAGTGAAGGAGAAAAACAGTGATGCTCTAAGATGCAGCAGTTGTGGAAATGTTGAGACAAGAAAAATAGCACCAGATTACATGTTCACTAATAAAAGGTGATCTTATGGGTGGGGTTTTCATAGAGAGAACATTTTCATATTCTTGTCCGTCAAGAACCTTGTGCCTAGAGCTTTTAGAAAAAATAGATGAGGAGTTATCTCTAGAAGCAGAATTGTTTGCAGAACTGAAGCACGATAAAATTGTTTTTAGAGTAGTGGGTCTAGAACCATATGTAGAATCGGCCATAAAAAAGATTAGAGAGTACATATCACAGTTTATGATGATAAAATCGATTAACCCACGAAATGGGGTATCGGCTGAGCAATTGGCGAAGCTAGTGCGTAGAACAATACCACTAGATGTTTTGGCAGAGGTTTTGCGAAGGCAGGGGGTACGAAACATTATTTTGAGAGGTTCTATAATCTATGCAGACACGGATTTAGAAACTATCGAGATGTTTGCACAGCACATAGCAAAAGCTTTTGACAGGGTTTCTAATGCTGGGTACTCATATAATTTGAAAAAATTGATTGTAGCTGCAGTTGCTCTCTACAATATTGGAGAGTCTGAGGTGCTCGACATGTTAAGCGAAATAAATGCTATTGATGATAAGTTGGAGCTTAAGGTGCCGTGGCAAGAAGCGTTAAAATACATTGAAGAAAGACTTATTTCGACTTAAAAAATATAAGCTTTGATTATGCTGTGAAATTATATCTTAAGCTAGTTAAATGGTGATTTAATTGCCTATACGTTTAGAGCTAAAAAAGCTTACTGATAGAGAACTGAGGGTGGTTATCTATGATGAGGATAAGCACTCTTTGCCAAATCTATTATCGAAGCTTGCCTTGAAAAAACCTGGAGTGGTTTACGCAGCATACATGATTGAGCATCCAATAACGTCCTACCCAGAGGTTGTCATAGTGACTGATGGTAGCAGAAAACCGCTGGAGATATTCGAAGAGGTTGTCCAAGATGCGCAGAAACTTGTTGAAGAGTTTTCTCTAAAGCTTGAAGAGGCCTTGAAAAATGCAACTAAAGAAAGAAAGTAGAATTTTTGTAGTTGACGCTCTAGACGATGAGATCATAGGATTTGTTATAAGAGGTTTGATAGGCATAGAAGATGCTGTCATATTCAAGGATTGCGATGCACTAGAAAATTTTTAAAGAGTAAGCGGGGTCTTGCAGGAGAGATAAACTATATAATTGATTTGACGGGCAAATGCCAGTACAAGTCTGTTTCAATTGGGAGAATCATAAAAATTGATGACATTGAGGATGATCAGTTACGAAATGTTGTAAACAATGTCATTGATGTTATAAAACTTATAAAGGTAAGGCTTTTAGTAATGAAAACAGTTCTTAGTTTGGGAGATGATTAAGGTTTTAAGATCTGACAACTGATGAAAAACCCACGCTATGATCCGGTGTTTTTCATCTTATCAAGCATACTTAATATAATCTCTCTTACGAGTTGGGGATCAGCTCTTCCACCAGTTTTCTTCATAACAAGGCCAATGAGATAATTTATAGCCTTTGGATTCTCTAAAGCATCTTGAACAGCCTTTGGACTTTCTCTAAACACCTCTTCAACAACGCTCTTAAGATATTCCTTATCAGCTAGTCTTGTATAGCCAGATGATTTAACATAGTCTTCAACATCAATGCCATCTCTTATTATCTGTGGCAACAGTTCTTTGACCATTTTAACTGAAAGTGTTCCCTCATCCCACAGCCTCAAAAGTTTGACTATCTGCAATGGGTCTAGCCTCAAGTTTTTATAGTCGATATTGAATTCATTTATCCATCTGAGAAAATCTGTTATGAGTAAATCAGCCAACTTTTTGTATTTGTCGTAGTGCTTGGCACACGTCTCAAATAAGTCGGCAAGCCATTTGTTTAGAACTAGGACGGTTGCTCTATATTCATCTAGGCTATACTGCTTCATAAATCTATCTATTCTTTCGTCTGGTAGCTCTGGAAGAGACTTTGTTATTTGTTCTATGAGTTCCTTGCTTATCCTTAGAGGGGGCAGATCAGGGTCCGGGAAATATCTATAGTCCTCTTCAAATTCTTTAGATCTTAAAGATATGGTCACCCCTTTATTAGAATCCCAATGCCTGGTCTCTCTTTCTATCTTCCCCCCTCCTGCAATAATTCTCCTCTGTCTAACAATTTCATAGGTTAAAGCCTTTTCAACATCCCTTATAGACCCAATATTCTTTATTTCAACTCTTCCAAACCCCTCAAAAGAAATATTTGCATCAACTCTGAAGGCCCCTTCAAGCCCTGGGTCTGTAACTCCTAGGTATTCTAGTATTGCTATGAGCTTCTCTAGGAATATTCTAGCCTCTTTTGGACTTTCAATATCTGGCTCTGTAACAATTTCCAAAAGTGCTACACCAGATCTATTATAATCTATGAGACTATATGGACTTGTCTCAATACTTCCTAAATATACGATTCTCCCCGGATCCTCCTCAATATTGATCCTTCTAATCCTTACAATTTTTGGCTTTCCATCCACTATTATCTTTACATAGCCATTTTTAGCAATTGGGGCGAAGCCCGGCCCTATATACTGAGAGATCTGATAGTTCTTAGGGAGATCTGGGTAGAAATAGTGCTTTCTCACAAACATTAATCTATCGCTTATTTCACAGTTCAGCGCTTTGGCAACAGCAATAGCATATTCAACAGCTTTTCTGTTCACTGTAGGCAGGGTTCCAGGAAGCCCTAAGCAAACAGGGCATACATGTGTGTTCGGCTTCTTCTCTCTATAATCAGCTGAGGTCGCGCAAAACAGCTTTGTCTTCAACTTTGTTAACTGCACATGGATCTCAAGACCTATAATTGTTTTTAGAGTCTGGTTGCTGCTCATAACCCCACCTAAGGCTGCGCCAAAATGTCTCTAAAGCCAGTTCTATCCTCTAGTTGTTTAGCTACATACAATAGCAATGGCTCGGAGAACTGTTTCGCCATTGCTTGTAGCCCTACTGGAAGACCATTATAGAAGTCCACTGGAATGCTAATTGCAGGTATGCCAACAAGATTCGCTGCTACGGTATTTACATCTGCTAGGTAGATTCTCAATGGATCCTTAAAAAATTCGCCTAGTCTAGGTGGTAAAATTGGCATTGTAGGGCTTACAACAATGTCGTGGTCCTTGAATATTTGATCGAATCTCTCCTTGAGAACTCTTCTCAATTTTAGAGCTCTAATATAGTACATGTCTCGGTAACCAGCGCTAAGTATGTATGCTCCTATGGCAATTCTCTTTCTAACTTCATAGCCGAAACCCTTTGTCCTAACCTCTGTGAAAGCTTCGTCCCAGCTCCTATTGGTAAAATCTATCTTCATACCATATCTAACCCCATCAAATCTTGCAAGATTCGAGCTGGCCTCAGCCATTGCAATAATGTAGTATGCGGCGATTATTTGTTTTGAGAATGGCAATGAAATTTCTTGGCATTCGTGGTACGAGCATAGCAAATCCACGGCTTTAGTAGCCGCTTTTTTAACAGGTTCTTCAGATCCCTCGAAAAATTCCTTTATAATACCTATTCTAAGTTTAGGCTCTTTGTGATAGAGTTTATACAGCTCTTGAACATAGTCAACGCTTTGTACAAAGGGTACAGAAGTTGAATCGCGAGGGTCGTGACCAGCTATAACACTTAGCAAAATCGCTAAATCAACCACGTTTCGGGCCATCGGACCTATCTGATCCATGCTACTGGCATAAGCTATTAATCCATATCTGCTAACCAGGCCGTATGTCGGCTTCAAACCATAAACTCCGCAAAAGGATGCAGGATTTCTTATAGAACCCCCAGTATCGGATCCTAATGCAAGAGGGGCTTCTCCAGATGCTAATGCAGTAGCGCTGCCCCCAGAGGATCCGCCAGGAACTCTTGTCGTATCCCAAGGATTTTTGGTGGGGTAAAAAGCGCTTGTCTCTGTGGTAGAGCCCATGGCAAATTCATCCATGTTTGTCTTGCCTATTATTATACCACCTTCTCTCATTATTTTCTCAACAACTGTGGCATTATATGGAGGAACATAGTTTTCAAGCATCTTCGAGGCGCAAGTTGTTCTAATACCTTTGGTTGAGATGTTATCCTTAACAGCTATCGGTATTCCAAAAAGCTTTAGGTTGTCAATTCTATGCTTGTTTTCCTTGATCAGATTTTCTACATATCTATCTAAAGTCTCTTGTGGTATGATGGTAATAAAGGACTGGATTTTGTTTTCAACTCTTTTTATATTATCGTATAAAGAATCGAGATAGTCAAAAACCTTTGATGGATCTATCTTAAACTCTTCAACAAGTTTGTGGACAGGCATCGACAGATATTTACTCATTTTTATGCACCAACAGTTTTGGGGGCTTTAACGTAGTCGTTCTCTAGAATGGCATTATCCTTGAGTAGCTCATGATTCTCGTCAATGGCATCCAATACCTCATCTTCTCTCAGAGGCAGCTCTATCTCAACAACATGATATAGTGGCTCAACATTGTCAAGACCTTCAACCTTCATAACCTCATTGAATAGTTCTATCACTTTTTTAATCTCTTCATAAACCCTCTTTTTCTCTTCCTCATTAAACTTAATAAGCGTTAATCGCTCCAAATACTCTAAAATATTGCTATCGCTTGAGCTCAACAAATATACACCCTTAGTCTAGGCTAGATATAACACTATTTTAGTCTAAAAATCTATTTAAGAACCTTGAAAATATGGTGCAAGTCCACGAAGCCTGAAGAAGTTATAGAATCTTTGAAGAACTTCTTAGAGAATGATACAATAGTATTTACCGCAGTTGAAGAAGCAAATACTCTAGGCTATAACGTAATACAATTTTTAATTGGTCTAGACATAGATGGTGTATCTAGTTATGTGGTATTTCAATATACCCCATTAGCTGATGAGCTAATTCCAATAGCTCTCATAGTAGAGTTCAACGACGCTCTTTCCAAAGAAATCAATTTTAACTCTATAGCAGGTCTTGTAATGGATTCTGGTGGATTTATATTTGGCTCGGGAGAGGCGACAGGAATTCTATTTCCACTATCAAGTATAGATGACGTTAAAAAGGCTTTGAATAGTGTTCTGCCCACACTTATATCAAAGCTTTTTAACAAAGTCGTTAGAGTTGTTATTAATGGGTACAAACTAGATTACATTCAGATATAACCCTGCTTATGACCGCCAATCACTGTTTTTATAACTCATTAAAAAATTTTAATCTTCTGCATAAATCAGGCTATAAGTGATACAAGATGGTTGACATATTATTTTTGAATGCTAACGAAATTGAGAAAATTATCGATATAAAGAGGGTTATAGAGTTAGTTGAGGTAGCGTTTAAGGAAAAGGGTTTGAAGAGAGTTCAGATGCCTCCTAAAACATACCTGTTTTTCACAAAGTACGATGGAGATTTAAGAACAATGCCAGCCTATTTAGAGTCCCTAGATATAGCAGCTGTGAAGGTGGTTAATTCCCATCCGAAGAATTCACAAAGATATGGATTGCCTACTGTAATGGCTGTAATAATATTGGTCGAACCACACTCAGGAAGACCTCTTGCCATAATGGATGGAACTGTTATAACTAGGTATAGGACAGGGGCGGCAGTTGCTATAGCAACAAAGTATTTGTGGGGGATGAAGGAGGCTCATGTAGGACTTATTGGAGCAGGTTCTGTGGCTACACACTCCCTTGAGGCATTGGTGCACGTGGTTAAAGTACGTTCTGTAGCGATATATGACATCGATTATGAAAAGGCTGCTAAGCTAGCGCAAAACGTTCAGAACAGATATGGTATAGAGTCGAGAGCTGTTAAATCTCCCTATGAAGCTGTAAAAGAAGCTGAAGTCATAGTAACTGCAACACCTTCGAGAAGCCCTATTATAAAGAATGAGTGGGTAAGAGAGGGTATTCATATAAATGCTATGGGTGCTGATGCACCGGGCAAAGAAGAGTTAGATCCACTCATATTAAAGAGAGCTAAAATAGTTGTTGACGACTATGACCAAGCTATACATAGTGGGGAAATCAATGTACCTATATCATCAGGTCTTCTAAAACCGAGTGATATATATGCCGAACTCGGTGAAATAGTTGCTGGATTGAAGAAGGGCAGGGAATCAGATGAAGAGATAACGGTGTTTACCTCAACTGGGCTGGCTATACAAGATGCTATAACAGCTTGGTACATATATAATGAGGCTATCAAGAAGGGTGTTGGAACAACCCTAAAACTTTTGTAAACGTATCAGATAAAGGAATTCCAATCATATATTCTCATGAGGGGTGGAGTATCATCATCTACCGAAAAACTTTTGAAGAGTTGTCTGCTTTGATATAAGAGTCTTTATCTGCGGATCATCTGTTGCAATGCCGTCTACACCATATCCAATCACCTTCAATGCTATAGCAACATCGTTAACAGTCCACGTATACACCCTCAATCTTTTTGAGCGGATCTCTTTAACCACTCTTGGAGAAATGGTATTAAACCTTGGTAGTATGGCAAACGCCTTTATCTTCAAGGCAAATTCTATTGGCATTAGATGAGAATATGTTAATAAGCCTACTTCAAGCTTTTCATCTAAGCCCTTTAGTTTTGCTAAAACATCATAATTAAATGATATCAATAGACAGTTTTCATAAATGTTGTACTGTTTTATCAGAGTTGCTACAACATTTTCTATCCCTTCATCTTTTAGCTCAATAAACATTGGTATCTTATTGCCAAACTCCTGCAAAACCTCCTCGAAGGTGGGTATAGTTTCCTCTCCAAAAATTTTAATGTTTTTCAATTCATTTACCCGTAGCTCAGAAACTTTCTTAGGTATGCCAGCAACTCTCTTTAGATCCTCATCATGTAGAACTATAGGCACTCCATCAAGAGTTCTACGAAGATCAAATTCAATTGCATCTGCACCCATCTCTATGGCTTTTCTAAAAGATTTTATTGTGTTCTCTGGTGCGTGTGCAGAGGCCCCTCTGTGTGCAATAACTAAAAACTTCTCCTTCCAACTCATATTCTTCATCCCTTTGTAACACTTCTCGAGGCTATTTCCTGGTAGAGGTGGTATAGCTCTGATTTTGATGGATCTGAGTTTGCTGAAATCAAATCATTGTACATTTTTCTGGCAAGCGTTTCAACGTCTATTCCAGGCTCAATACAGATTTGAGCATCTTTGTGATGGCGCATAATTGTTATGAGGGTTAATGAAAATGCTGCTAAATCATCGTTGCTGACCTTCGATTCCTCTACTTTTCTCTTCATCAAATCTATAAGCTGTGTAAAATAGGGATCTTCTCCAAGTTCTTTCACAGTCTCTAAATCTCTTAAAATTATCTTTGTAGCAACTTCAGCAAAGGCATTTAGTGGTGGAAGCATATCATCACTATTTACACATGGAATTCTGAGCCGCTTTTGATCAACAGTCGCTTGTTGTGAGATTATGGACATTAGCGAAATGACTTCTCTAAGCATATTCATCAATTTGATAATATCGGCAACCTTCTGATACTCTATTAAACACCTTCTTGAAACAGAGTGTGCATCAAAACCGAACTTGGATGGTGCCAGTCCCACAAGCCTCTCTAGAAAAGCTATCTCATTTTTTTCAGCTCTAAGCAAAAACTGTGCAAGTCTTCTTTGTAATAAGACTATATCGCTATAGCTAATGCCATGCATTCTAGCAACATTGATACTATGTAAAGCTATGGTTATTGCTAGAGCTGCATAAGGTTTGGTAAGAAAATCAATCTTGCTTATCACATCGCTGCTTAGAACTCCTTGAACTCTATAACACTTATGCAGCTTCAGTATAGCATCGACAAAGTCGTTGTATTTAGTTAAGCTCATTATATATCACTAGATCGTCAGTAGACCAGCAGTGTAGTATTCCAGAGAAGAGAGTAAAAAATTTATGGTGACGATGATGCTTATAGCCAAGAACGACATCTAATACAATATTCAAGATTATTGTTACCTTTCAACAACAATAAGTGTTGTTGTTGCTTTGATGTGGGGCAACCTTCTAATTCTTGATATAACAGCATTTCTCAATTTATCAAAGTTTTCAGCTTCGACTATGGCCACCACATCGTATATACCATAAACTATGTGAACCTCTTTAACCTCTGGGATTTGTGATAAAAGTTTCACAACCTCTTCCTCCATACCAACATCAGTATTTAGTAATACGATGGCTTTTGCCAAGACTAGTCCCCAGTATATAATTAGGAAGAGGCAGTATAAAAAGCTTAATTAATATAACACTTAATCTCCAATAACAACAATTATAACATTCCTAACAGATCTAGGCCCATCCATTTCAACTAAAAATATGTTTTGCCAAGTACCTCTAACAAGCCGGCCATTTATTACTGGAAAAACTCTTTCAGCACCTATTATGGCTGAGCCTATGTGAGCATGAGCATTGGTGTCAATAATATTGTGCTTCCACTCCCTCTCAGGTTTTACAAGCTCTTTAATAAACGTTATTATATCGTTGAGGAGGCCAGACTCACTCTCATTGGCAATTATCGCAGCTGTTGCATGAGGTGCGAAAACAAGGCAAAGACCATTCTTGATTCCACTCCTTTTTACTGTGTTTTCAACGTGTTCTGTTATATCGATTAGCTCAAATTGCTTTGTTGTCGAAATTTTTATAGTCTCGTAAAAAACCTTGCACAAGATGTTTGCACCTAGGTATAGAGGATAGAACAACGTTAAAAACTGTTATGTTTTATTTGTTTACCTTTACGATGCTTGAAGCGATTCTGTTTGCGACCCTTGCTGTGGGATGGGCTTCAGCATCTTATATACAGCATCCTTGATTCCTGCCCTAATCAATAACCTCTCTAGTCTATATAGTTGCTCATGGGCAACATCAATTGTTTTGGCCATTTGGGCTATTGGAATACCGTTAGCTCTCGCATAGAGAAGGTATATCAGAGTTCTTATACTGTGTGGATGCCTAAGTGATGATGCAATAGCCGAATCGAATACGAGCCAGTCCAGCAACTCTATGTGTGCTTTTGCCCATTCTGCGATTTCTGGAGGTAATTCGAATGAGTGTTCAACTCTTTTTCTAAATACAACTCTATTATCTAGTATCATAAGCTTTCTTTTCTTCCTCCTTCTTTTCTCAATCATAACCTCCGACATGTTCTTGGCACCTTCAACTCTTACTCCAATAAGAATATGGAATTCTAGTTAATAAATTTTATTGTTTCTAGCTCTGCAAACCAGATTCTGAAAACACAAAACATTTTAACCAATCTAGGACATACGGCAACTAGAGCAAACATGGTGGAAGATAGTTTTAAGATTGAGAAACTATTAGAGCTTGAGCTCAGAGTTGTAAATAGACACTTACCACTTCAGAGACTCCCAATCGATGAGCTAATTAACATGCCACAACCTTATGTAAAACTGCGTGACGGGTCGTTGCACGTATTTAAGAGGTCTGAGCTTAAAAAACTTAGATCTCATCTTACTGATGAAGAGGCAAAGAAATTGCTTCTCCCCATAATAATCGTATTGAGACCAGATCTAGGTGAGGGAGTAGCTGTTATAGAGGATCCAATTGCAGCGCGTGTGGTGGCAAAAATCCTCGGTATCAAGTACAGCGATGCCAATAAACTTACTCTCTACAAGCCTCATATCGCTCTTCTCAGAAGCTCCTATGACACGCTATTCCAATTTGCGCTCTCAATAGATTTTTCGTCAGAGCGAGAAAGTCAGATCAGTCCTTAGAAAATGGTCAGTAATATTTTTATATATTATTGCCGCAAATAAATTATCGGAGATATTCATGTCTAAAAACATTCCGGAGGTCGAGGGCGCGGGGCTCAGAACAGAGTTAATAATTGATAACAATGTGTTTAGCATTTATTGCGATCCCGATGAAATTTTAGAGTGCAATGACGATGCTTGTGCATTGGACATCTACAATACATGTCTAGCCGATGTCACAAACATCGGAATAGAACAAGTTCGTGTTGATGCAATAAAATTTGTTAAAGGAGGTAAAATAATAGTGTATGATGTTAGCAACAAGAAGTGTTGTCTATGCGTTCACAGATATGAAATTAGTGGAATAGAAATGTGTAGAGAGGTCGTGGCAAAAGACTCTACTCTTTGAATATAAACTTCAGCGATAATGAAAGCTGTTTTCGCCAAAGCGTCAAAGCCATTATGTTGAGCAGATTTTAACGATGCAGAGACCTCTCAATGAACATCAAATTTCATAAACAAAGTTAAGAAGCCTTACACACAGAAACGTTTTTTGGCTTAACATAGCCTTCATATTCGCTCACCGCTACGACATCATATTCTATGCAGATTTTATATTGTCCAAAGAGTGGGGTATAGGTCACAAATGTCTCAGCCTCACCCCCTTCAAAAGATGGGTTGAAGCCATATTTCTTTGAAAGCTCTATAATCTTCAAAGCAAGGTCATGGTCTATAGAGAGACCGAGAAAAGCTTTTGACAGCCCCCACGCATTTACAGAGGTTATTATAAACTCAATGCCGCTTGAGATAATATCGAGAAGATGTTTGCTAGGGTCTTTACCCCAAAAGGGGGTGTATAATTTGACTCCTAGATCTTCACAAACATCTACAAAAAACATTCGTTGTGAATCACTTGCAATAACCCCAAGAATCACATAGTCAAAATCAATTTCTTTGGCTATATTCCTCAAAGCCCTTCTAATCTCTACCTGTTCTGCGAGCTTATTATCGCTATTTATATCAATGACAATGTGCCTATCCTCCATATGTAATAGTTTGGCCTGAATCCTTGTGTAGTCCACAAACGGGCTATGAACATACCATGGATATGCGGAAGAAGGTTTAAGGGTGATCAGCGCAGCTATTTCAAAGCCTTGTAAAAGTGCTGTATGTAAAGCAAATGTACTGTCTTTACCACCACTGAACATTATAATGGCTTTGGCTATGGCGTCATCACCTAACTGTAGAACTTTATCTTTGCATAGAAAACCCTTTTTACCAAATAACCACCAAATAAATCAAGAGATGCAAATCCTTGTAGAAGCAATTCAAACCCCATGTTCCTGATGGTATTAGAAAACTGTTTTGAGAAGACGGCCATAGAGTTGTCATCGAGCGTGTGGAATGTGGTATCAGCAATAACCACATCTATACTATTATCAGCATTGAATTTTAGCCACAGTAGATCAGGGTCAGGCCCAAGGTTTTCTGCATTTTCTATAAATTCTCTTCTAATAGTATATCCCTTGCTTTTTAGCGTTTCGATAATAGCTCTTCTGAAAGCTTTTATAATAGAATTTTCTATTTTTTTCAGTTTATCGCTATCAATATACTCACGATTTATATACAACCTTTTATGCTTTTCTCTATCAATTTTTCGAGGCAGATACCTAACAATCTCTTCTAAAACCATTTTACAATATCCTTGTCTAGCACTATATCAATATCTAGTATCTAGTAAAGAACTTGCCTAGCATACTTAATACTTTTATGCAAATCCTCTAGCGAAATAGCTATGTGGATAAGCATCAGAGCCAATAAAACACTAGAATATGTAAACATGTATAATATTGCAAGAAACAGGCTAATTGCTTGTGGGGCTAATGCAATAGCAATGAAATCTTCAATTCTTTCAACGCTAACATTAAATCCGATGTAGAGACCCTTCATCACGAACTTGTATTGCGCTTTAACAGCATTGATCACCATAAAATGTAGCATCTCATGTAGTAGTCCTATAAATGGTAGGGAGATAATTGCAATGGTGCTCTGCTCTACATTCATCATTTTTGATGTTATTAGCGACATTGCAAAGCCTATGCACATATATGCAAATGTCTTTAGTTTCGCCATCCCCACACCCTGGTATAGCTACATAAAACTAATCCATGATGACATAATATATTCAACTGTAAGACCGAGTAGGTGACAAAAATAGTTGCTCTACCGGTTTTACCGAAACTTTTACCAAGGAACATTCTTCAACTTCAAAAGGTATGCAATATAGTTTGTTAGAATATGCAACAAAAATGTTAATACTAGCGCGTAAAACCACATTTCATAGGTCATCACAATGAGTTTGAATACTATGCCAAGATATAGTGCCACAATCAAGAATAGTAGCTGGTCAACTAATGGCAAAGGCTCGCCTGGTCTCAGACCCAATCTTCTTTTAATGAATGCACCAACTAGATCTCCTATCATAGCTCCAAGGCCCAAAACAAAACCCGTTAATATGCCCTTCGCAATCAAGTCATTCGTTAAAGAGCTTTGAATAAAACCAGTCAGAACACCTCCCATTATACCAGCAACCAACCCCTCCCAGCTCTTGCTATCACCAAATATCCTCTTACCATCTAGAAAATTCTTGCCGAAGTCTATTGGATGTCTTCTTAAACCGAGTTTCGATAGAAGCTTTGCCGCTACGACAGGTGCTCCATTTGCTACATATGCCGGTAAAACAATCCAAATAACATCAACTAGCTCTTTGAGCAACTTTAAAACCTCAGCTTTTTAGCTTATTTTTGATTAAGAAGACCTGGAATTAAAATCATTAACACTTTTATTTTTCACTAGCAAAATCTTTAAGCACTGTAATTAGGTGGGTTGATTGGATTTAAAGCGTGTTGAAATCAGATGGCATGGTCGTGGAGGGCAGGGAGCTGTAACAGCTTCTATGATACTTGCTGAAGCCGCTATATACCAAGGAAAGTATGCACAAGCATTTCCAGAGTTTGGTGCAGAGAGAAGAGGGGCTCCCGTGAGAGCATATACCAGAATATCGGAAAAGCCTATTTTTTCAAGAGCGCCAATTATTGAACCAGATGTTGTAGTTGTTCTCGACCCATCCCTAGATAAATCGCTTTACATTGGCGGCTTAAAAAGCAATGGTGTTTTAATTATAAATACTAGGAAGAGTGTAAGTGATATTGTGAAGGATATTGGTAGAAGCGATATTAAGATTGCTCGTGTAGATGCAACAAAAATAGCTTTAGAGGTTTTGAAAGCGCCTTTTGTCAATATGGCCATGTTAGGTGCAGTAGCTAAGGCAGTTCCAATTGTTGATACAACTTATATCGAAGAAGCGATAAAAGAGAACTTTAGACCCAAGGTAGCAGAGGCAAATATACAGGCAATGAGAAGAGCTTTCAATGAGGTGGAGATTTCATGAGTTCAAGCACAAAAAGATTGGCTAGCTGGAGAGAGATTCCAATTGGAGGAGCAATTACAGAGCCTGGCAATAGCGTTAAAAGACCTACCGGCGATTGGAGGGTTTTCAAACCCGTGATAAACCAAGAGAGGTGTGTTAGATGTTATCTCTGCTGGGTCTTCTGCCCAGAACCAGCTATAAAAATACTTGACAAGCCATATAAGACAGCGAGTGGCAGGGAATGGAAAGTAACTTTTGAGGTAGACTACGATTTCTGTAAAGGATGTGGAATATGTGTGGAGGAGTGTCCGGTTAAAGCAATAGACTTTATTGAAGAGGTGAAGTAGGCAATGGAAAAGGATTTATGGATTAGAATACCTCTAAGCTCAAACTATGCTGCAGCATATGCTGTCAAAGATGTTGATGTGGATGTTGTTGCGGCATATCCTATAACACCACAGACGACAGTTGTTGAGAAAATTGCAGAGTTTATAGCTAATGGAGAGTTAAATGCTGAGATGATTCATGTTGAAAGCGAGCACTCGGCTCTTAGTGCATGCATTGGGGCGTCGGCTGCTGGGGCAAGAGTATTTACAGCTACATCAGCTCAAGGACTAGAGCTTATGCATGAGATGTTACATATAGCATCTGGACTAAGACTGCCGATAGTCATGGCAATAGCTGCCAGAGCTCTATCGGCTCCTCTAAGCATTTGGGGAGACTATAGCGATGTTATGAACACCAGAGACTCTTCGTGGATAACAATAATTGCTTCAACAGCTCAAGAAGTCTACGACAGCATCATACAAGCATACAAAGTTGCTGAAAATCCAGACATTTTGTTGCCTGTAATGGTCGCATACGATGGTTTTACAATGAGCCATACCTATGAGCCTGTTTATGTAGCCAGGGACAGATCGATAATACTAGACTATGTGCCCAAGAAGAGACCTTCTTGGAATGTACTAGATGTCGAGAAGCCAATCACTATGGGAGTTGTTGCTAACCCTGATTGGTATTACGAGTTTAAATATCAGCAAGTTGTTGCAATGGAAAAATCTCCTGAGGTGTTAAAGGAAGCATTTCAAGAGTTTGAGAAGAGGTTTGGCAGAAGCTATGGGTTTATTGAGACCTACAATCTAGAGAATAGTAAAATCGGGATACTAACCTACGGCGGATTGTATGGCACTGTGACAGAGGCCATAGATTATATGAAGAAGATGGGAATGAATGTAGCCGCCATTAGGCTTAGGGTCTTCAGACCGTTCCCCTACGAAGAGCTTCTAAAGGTTGTTAAAAACCTAGAAGCCCTTATCGTTATCGATAGAGCGATAAGCTTTGGGGCAACATTAGAGGGTCCTGTGGCCATGGAGCTAGCCACTATGGCCTATAAGAAAGGGTTGGATATAGCATTGCATAGCTATATAGCATCAATTGGTCAAAGAACTGTGACAGAAGAGGATGTTATTGCCATTGTCAAGAACACTACCGCACTTCTAGAGAAAGGTGTGAAGGTGACAGAAAAATCCATTTATTGGGGTGTCAGACTATGAGCTCCTCCACAAAGCCAGGCTATAAAACTGTGTTCGACATACCCAGAGAAGAGTATCAGGCACCAGGCCACGGACTGTGTGCAGGCTGTACAGCAGGGACAATAGTAAGGCTCTTGCTAAAGGTTGCAGGGCCTAATACTATCGTGGTTAATGCTACTGGCTGTGTAGAGGTATCAACAACAACGTTTCCATATACATCTTGGAGGGTGCCCTACATCCATGTAGCCTTTGAAAACACTGCAGCCGTGGCGAGCGGTATAGAAGCCGCCATAAAGATTCTGAAACAAAAAGGTGTTATAGACCCCAACAAACAGATAAATATAATTGCGCTTGCAGGCGATGGCGGTACAGCAGACATTGGTATACAAGCACTTAGCGGAATGCTTGAAAGAGGGCACAAGGTAATGTATGTAATGTACGACAATGAGGCCTATATGAACACAGGCATTCAAAGAAGTGGTGCAACACCAAAGCTAGCATGGACCACTACAACACCTGTCGGAAAGGTGTTGAAAGGCAAACTACAAATTAAAAAGCCTATGGCCGAGATAGTAGCAGCCCACAAGATACCATATGTAGCTACGGCGAATCCAGCCTATTTCCTCGATATGATGAACAAGTTTAGGAGAGGTCTCGAAGTCGAAGGCCCATCATTTATCCACGTGCTACAACCTTGTACAACTGGCTGGAGATTTGATCCAAGACTAGGCATAAAGATTGCTAGGCTAGCCACAGAAACAGCTATGTGGATAAACTGGGAGCTTGACCACGACGAGTTTAGGGTAACGGTGCCCGTGCCCAAGAGAAAGCATGTAAAGCACTATATAAGACTCCAAGGCAGATTCAACCACCTAACAGATGCTGATATAGAAGAGATTCAGAAAATGGTGGATAAGGAGGTTGAGAGAATAAATAAGATGGTCGGTAAAGAGGTTATAGGACCTGTTGTAGAGTAGATTACGGTGCAATCTCTTCAAAAACAGCGCTTTTTTCTCTAACAACAGATCTGTTACCATCTTTATACACATAAAACACATGGTCTGCTATATCAATAACCTCTCTATCATGTGTAACAACAATTACTTGTGGCATTCTCTGTGAAAGCCTCCTTATGATCTCGAATACTATTCTTCTCCTCTCCTCATCAAGAAACTGAGTCGGCTCATCTAATATGAAGAAGCCTGGCAATTTTCCAAATATGGTGTATGCTATGGCTATCCGAAGAGCTATTGCAAGCGCTATGCTCTCACCACCACTCAGCCCCCTCAGATCAATTCTTCCTAGAGGGCTATAAACATCTATGTCAAAGTCCTCATTGATTCTTATTTGAAAGTCCATTCCCAATTCATTTAGAATAGAATTTGTATATAGCTCCATTAGTCTTCTAGCCTCTTTTGTGAGGGTTTTTGCTATTAGTCCATCTCTACCCATTATGTTGTTGGCTATGATGTCCAAGGCGCCGATTATTTCAACATCTTTTCTAAGCTTCTTAATATCGCTTTCTAAAGACTCTATCTTTTTTAACAGGCTATCTTTAGTAGTTTCAAGTTCTTTTAGCCTTCCCTCAATAAAATTGGCTTCACTTCTAATTTTCTGCAAATTCATGTTGAGCTCCTTGTACTTCAATTCAATATCTTCGTATCTTGTCTTTTCAACGTCTATGCCAAGATCAATAAGCGTCTTTTGAAGCGATTGCAACTCGGTTGAAAGGGTTTGTAGATTTGTTCTAAGATCGTTCAGCATCTTTTCAAGCTTTTCTCTTCTATCCTTTAATATTTTCAAGCTTTCTACGGCTTTTCTCTGTAGACATTGCATAGTTTTAATAATACCAAAATCGTTTAGTTCTATGCACTCGCTGAACTCATCATACAGCTTAGCATCTTCAAGTATCTTCATACCCCGTTGCTTATATTTGGAGTATTCCTCTAAGGCCTTTTCTATTTGTTCGCTTAGCGTATCCATTTTTGTACGGAGTTCTGCCAATCTCTCTTTCAATGATTTCAAAGAATTCAGATAATTCTTTAGAGTAGCCTCAATATTGTCAAGCTCATTTAGAATCTTCTTGCTTTCCCTAATTCTGCCTCCAATATTCGTAAGAATTGATCTCTTAAGATGCTCCTCAAGAGGTCTTTCACAAACAGGACATGTAGAAGAAGTTGCTATAACATTGACTGATTTTTCGCTTATCTCAATCTCAACTTTTTTCAACTGTTTCTTTTCTCTAATCTCATCAATTTTGCTTTCTATAATTTTAATATACGCATCTATGTCGTTGGTAGGTGGCGCTTGCTCCAGATGTAGGAAATCTCTAATGTTATTTAAAAGCGTTTGAAGCTTTGCTTCTTCATCTTTCAATTGTCTCGCTATTTCATCTGCTCTTCTCTTAGCATTTTTATAAATCTCCAGTTTTGAGGCCATTGAACTCAGATCGAAGTTTGTTATCTCATTGCATATGCTCTCCAATCTCTCATATTTCGAAATTTCATCAAGAATTTCTTTCGCTTGTTTAAGCTTTTCAAACTTGTATAACGCGCTTTTCGCCTTCTCTAGTGTCGACACCTCGTTTTCTAGTGGAATCATCTCTTTTTCGAGTTGCTCCTTTCTTTTCTTAAGATTCTCCAGCTCCTTTTCAATGTGTTCTAACTCTTTTTTGGCTTCATTTAACTGCCTATTTCTCTCATCATACAAAGTCTTTGCTTTGCTCATCTCACTTAAAATGTCTTTCAAAATCTCCTTTGCTTTTTCAAGCTCGTCTAGACCTAAGAGCTTAAGAATAATCTCTTTTCTCTTTGTTTCACTCTCATCGATGAACTTGGTCAACTCATTTTGTCTGGAAATTACAGAGTATCTTATAGCGTCTGACGATGGAACAGAAAGAAGTTTTTCTATGGTGTTTATAACATTTTGCACACCTGTAGCCAAGGTCCTTTTTATGTTGTCCGGCCCAATCTCTATGAGGTATGCCATGTCAGCCTTTTGATTACTAACAAATCTTTGTACAATGTAGTTTCTTCCACCTATATTCATTTCCACTTCTATAAAACCATCAGATGCACCCACCCTCAGAATACCTCTTTTACCCTCTCCTCTAATGCCTTTAGCTGCAGAGGGTGTTGCAAAAAGCGCATAAAATATAGAGTCGATAATAGAGCTTTTTCCAGCTCCATTGGGGCCTACAAACGCTATTAAGCCGTTTGGCAGTGTTATCTCGGTGTTTTCATGGGATAGAATATTTTTTATCTTAATTCTCTTAATGAGTATAGTCTCACTCATACTGTCTGCAATCACCTCAACGGCTTTGTCTTGTTCTTCATAAACGTTGTTAAACTATTGGTGTTGAACTCCATTTCTATCTTTTTTGCTATTTCAGGTCGTTCTTTCAGATAATCGATAATCTTGGTTGCTATAGCCTTTGAAGGCTCTCTAGCTAGATTGGTAAGAAGGGTTGCAAGTTCATGGTCTTTAACTATAGACTCCATAATTTTCTGCAAATCTAGATACTCAAGATCTTCAGTAACCGGCTTCTGTGTTGTAGTCTCCTTCGGTCTCTCATCTGATGACACTATTCTAAAGAACTCTATCTCACCATTACTTCGTAGAGATAGCAAATATTTTTCGAGAATCTCTATGTTAGAACCAAGCACCTCTACGATGACCATTGGCTGTTTAGAGCTCTGCTTTCTAATCTCAGAGAGCATAGCAGTAAGTTCATTTTGAAACTTTTGAAAATCTCTATAGGTAATTCTGATCCAGGGTCTTGTACTAGATAGTTTTATGTATTGCGGCGATGGGTAATCTATGTCTAAATCGATCAATACCACATATTTTTCGCAACACTCATTCAGTCTGAAAACCTCTGTAGCACCAGGATAAACAACGTGGCAGGGTCCATGTCTGAAATCAGTCTTTATATGGTAGTCACCCAGAGCTATGTAGTTAGCCCAGTTCGGGAATTGGCTAAGCGAGATATCAGCATATTCGCTTGGAATTCCAAGTTCCTTTAATAGTAGATGGGCTACTATAACAGTCTTTGTATTGTTTGCCAAGGGTTTCGCCAATTTTGATATAGAGTGTCTTTGAGGGTAGGGCACCAACACCAGATGTATCTTTTTGTCCTGTCCAACATCAACATCTTTTTGAACGATTTCGCCTATGGCAAGCACATCAACAACGTTGAGATCTTGTAGCATGTGGAGAGGTGAGGTTGAATATCTCTTTGGAATATCATGTTGACCTGCTATCACAACTACCTTGATGTTCTTCTCTTTTAATTTTTTCAAGCCTTTGTATGCAACAATATATGCTTCAGGCGGTGGGTTTGGGGAGTCAAAGAAGTCTCCAGCATGTATATAAAGATTCACCCTCTCCCTCAAAGCGATTTCTATAGTCTCTCCAAATGCTGAGTAAACATCCTTAGCTCTGGATAGAAGCCCGTATTGTATTGCCCCCAAATGTGTGTCGCTAACATGTAGAGCGAGCATTATCAGCGGCCTTGCACACAGTTAATCATTTATATAGATACTGTTTGCAATGTTATAAACTAGTTGCTATATCAGATTAGATATATCTCTATATGCATCCTCACTTTCTTTTGCAAGCCTATTATACATGTCTTTTCTCGTCTTCAAGGCACTCCAAATACTCGCTATATCAAGTGTAGCGCCAGCCCGCTTGCCACTATGCTTATCTATCTTCACATAGGCTGGGAACCTGCCAATCCATTCGCCAAGGACTATCGCCTCTCCAACACCAAGAGATGCAAGTGATGTTGCAATATCCTCTGTCAACATATCCGATATGTTCATTATGGCCTGCTGATCAGCCTCTTGAACAAGCTTCATAAACACAAAGTTCTGAACCTGGCTCACAGTATTCGAATCTATATTTCTAGGCCTCTGAGACACTATTGCCAATGCCAAACCAAATTTTCTACCCTCTCTCGCCACCCTCTCTATGGAGCTCCTAGATATTGTGTGTCTAGATGATGAGAGAAATAGATGCGCCTCTTCAATGAATACTAGAATCGGATGAGGAGAGTTTCTAGCCAGCATCTGCTTCGAATACGATAAGAGTTCATCCATAACACTCTTTAAACTATAATCCTTCTGTTCGTCGGCGAGATCAGAAACATTCAAAACAGTTATAGAGGCAGGCTTCAAGAATTCCACTATGCTTGGCGTCGAAAAACTCACTGATACAATATCGAAAAACTCCTCTATTTTCGACAACGCCTTTAATGCAGACTCTTTTTCGTTAGTTGAGCTGCTCAAGAAAACTGATACAATCTTTTTGAATAGCTCGAGTAAAATATCATCGGCACTAGTGGCATTAGCAATCTCTTCATCGATGTTGATGGATATTTTTTGCCCTCCAAAAAGCTGCTTATGACCCAAATCCGCAAGCAACTCATTTATTTTACCACTGCTAACAGCTTCGATGAGTTCCGCACCTGTCCCAAAGCTTGTAATGGCCTTTTCCACAACCTTTTTGGCGACGTCGATTGCTTTTGCAGTCAAAGCTCTTTGTCTCGTTGCACCCGCCTCTGGTATTATCATCCTCGTCAGCATTCTTGTGGGTATCTTCAGAGGATTGAGCCTATAATCAATTCTCTGGATATCAACGTCTGGCGACTGTGGTACAAGATTCCAGTACTCGCCATGAACATCGAATATCAGAACCGTACCGCCTATCGACGCAACTCTATCTGCTATTATGGCGACAGTGTTGCTTTTTCCAGAGCCTGTGGTTCCTGTGATGAATAGGTGTTTCGAGAGTGCATTTACATCGACATTTATTTCAACATCGCTTCTCCCTATCAGATGGCCAAGTCTGATAGAACCTGTTTTCCCAGATCCAAATATCTTTGAAAGGATATGGGATGGTGCAAGGTATATCTCTGTATCTGGTGGGGGTGGGACACTCGGTGTCTCAACATTTCCGTTGATTATATCTGCAAAGATTCTTGCCCTCGAGGGTGCATACCTTAGATTTTCGTCGTCGATACCGATGTTTGTTGATGAAGATGCTATGAATGTTGGTGTGACAGGAACTATTTTCCTGTAAGACGTTACGCTGATAACTCCGACGGCACAGTGGCTTTTCTTATCGCCTGTCGAAATATCGTAGGCATCGAAAGGTATGGAGACATATGTTCCTAGAGGTATTGGGAGTTTTGAGATTATCTGAACCATGTTAGGGTATGATTCTTCCCCGACTCTGCCAATGATTATGTCAGATCTACAAAGCGAATTATCCATCATCAAAACCTGTCTGCCTTACCTATAGCTAATGTAGTGTTCTGGATGATTAATAAGCCTCACTCAGTGTTATGAGATCCTCGAACAGCATTTTCAAAGCCTCTCTTCTCTTTCTCGATTCAGCCTCTTCAAACGTATTCTTAACTACGACCTCATATAGTCTAGCCTCCTTTCCAGGAGCAGGTCTAAGAATTCTACCCAATCTTTGTATAAACTGTCTTCTAGACCCTGTTCCAGCGGCTATTATGCCAACATTTGCATCCGGTATATCTATACCCTCGTCTCCAACTGTGGTTAGGACAAGCACTCTGATAAGCCCTGACTTAAACAGCTCCAACCTGCGCTTTCTAGTGTTTTCATCGAGCTCGCCAACTATGTAGTGTGTTGCCAGCTGATCGGCTATATTCTTGGCCTGATCAACATACTGCGTAAAGATGAGTATCTTGCTCCCCTTTGCCAGCTCTTCTTCAACAATCTTTTTAATTGCATCGATCTTCTGCTTTGCATTGGCTACCAACGATCTTATCTCGCTTCTTATTTTAAGCGCCTCCATAGCCTCTGCATCACCTTTCTTTGCATCCTCTAAAAGCTGGTTGAACTCCCTTCCTTTAGCAAGCTTTCTGTACCTATCCAGCAACTCTCTATACCTCTTCTTCTCCTCCTCGGTAAGAGAAACCTTGACCGTTGTAACCTTAAATGGCGCTACATAGCCCCTGTCTGCAAGCTCTTGAAGGGTTTTTGCATAGACGACTCCTCCCATAAGTGGAAACAATTCAATGTGTTTACCATCTTCTCGTACAACTGTTGCCGATAAACCCATTCTCATCGGGGCAAAGGCATTCTCAGCTATGGCCCTAAACTTTTCGGCGGGAAGATGATGAACCTCATCAACAATAAGCAAAGAAAATTGGTGGGCAAGGCTATCTATATACCTATATGCTGATTGATATGTTGATATTGTTATCGGTGCAACTCTCTTTTCACTACTGTAGAAAAATCCTATGAAGCTCTTTGGAGTATCTGTGAACTCAACTATTTTGTCTCCCCATTGAAACATCTGCTCCTTAGTATATGTAACAATCAGCGTTTTTACGCCAAGCTCTGCAATAGCTGCAATGGCTATGATGGTTTTGCCTGTACCTGTTGGAAGAGCTATGATCCCTTTAAAACCATTCTTTCTCCAAGCATCTAGAGCCTCTTTTTGATAGTCTCTCAAATCCCCTTTGAAAGATATTTTTATTGGTAACCTAAGCTCCTTCTCAATATTAGTCTTGTTAACAACTTCTATACCCCTCTTCTTTAAATGTTCTAAAACATCGAAGAAATACATTGGCTTAGCTATCTTGAATGCCTTCTTATCTTTGTTGTAGATGATTATATTCTTCTCTCGGAAATCCTTAATGAGATCCCCTATATAGAAATTGGGTTTGAGGTACACACCATCCACATCCTTAGCAACAATAACAACAGGTATATAGCTAGAAACAAGCCTCTTGACATCCTCAATAGATCCTCTTTCAAACTCAACATCATAACCGGCTAGCAGATCTAGGACATCTGCAGGACTAATTTCTTTGTTGCGTAGAGAATCAGCAAGCTTGTTAACATCTATAACGAATTTGGCTCCGTGATAGTCCTTTCCAACATATTTTGCAAACTTTAAGAATGTTTTAAAATCTGAGTCGTCTATCCACTCTCTAACATAGAAAACTATTGCATCTCTACTCACAAACTAATCACCATGCGTTAAACTGCTAAAACTCTTTGTTCGCATATACTACAATGGCTATTTTTATCATAGCCTAGCAGGCTATATATGCTAGACACCTGCTCGCAACTATTATATTCCGAGGATACGTAGCTCCCCGGACTCAGTTATGAAGCCCCACGGCATTGCATGCGTGTTATATAGTCCAGCCACTCTACCAAATCTGTCCAATGCTATAAACCCTGCCACACCAGATCCGTACACACTGTCTATAGACTTTAATACACTGCCTACAGCTTCTTGCACATCTTTACCTTTGCATATATCCTCAACAATTCTAAAGGTTGCATGGGTCAATATAATGTATTCACCAACACCTGTTGCAACAGCGGCTCCGCACTCATTTGCATAGAAGCCTGCTCCAGGTATAGGAGAATCGCCAACCCTTCCAGGCATCTTCAAAAACACTCCGCCGGTGCTTACACCAGCTGCTAAATCTCCATTTCTATCTAGTGCCACAGCACCGACTGTATCTCCAAGCGAAAGCCACGCGGCTAAACTTTTTGGATATGGAATACTCTTTGCCTCTCCTTTCACAATCCTATTTAGATAGTCTTTGTACAACTCCAACACCTTTTTGGAAGGGCCTGGATGGGGCTCCAAACCTATCTTCTTAGCTATATTATCAGCAGCATCACCAGCAATAATTACATGATCTGTCTTCTCAAGAACGAATCTAGCTAATTTTATGGGGTTTTTTGGGTATTTAACATATGCTACAGCTCCAGCTCTTCCACGATACATTACACCAGCATCCATAGAAATAGAGCCGCTTAGGTCAACAACGCTTCCAATGCCAGCATTGAAGACTCCCGAGTTCTCCAAAACCTCAACCGCGGAGACCACCATGTCTAAACTTGATCCGCTGTGGTATGCCTTGAACCCCTCTTCCAAAGCCTGCTTAATTGTCATTTTTACCGTTGCCAACGTTGTGGCGTCAACTCTCCAGCTACCAGCACCACCATGAACAGCTAGCACAACCCTCATTTTAATAGCCTTTGCATAATATTTATTTGTATATCAAAATTTTGACTAGGCCGCGCTTTTTCAACACCTTAACTTTGTCGGGGTCTATTTTTGTTGGTATCTCAATAACCTCTCTGTATTCGTGGAACCTTGTCTCCCCTCCTTTGCCGCTCCAATGGCTAAATCTAATCTCCTCCTTAAGTCTAGCTCTAATATATATGGTATTGCCATGAAATCTCACATCTATTGATCCTTCATCAGATTTCGGCAGATCTATCAAAATCTCGTAGTAGTTTCCCCTATCATAGATTGTGTACAAAGGTCTCAGATACCCTTCGTGGTGCCACATTGGATACATCATTTCCTTGAAGTGCGACATATCCTCTCTAAAATCTTCTAGGATTTTTCTGAACTCGCTTTCTATCAAATCTCTAACACTTCTTTCAATCTCTCTAATTCTCTTGAACAACCTGTCAAATTCTTCGTCAGTCATATCCACACCTAATTATGTGTATAGCGGTGGTGTGTACTCAAGATCTTTTCTCATCTGGGCCAGTCCTCTAACAACATTTTTCATGGCGTCTCTAGCCCTGATTCTAATAGCCTCGGCTTCGTCAAGAAGCTCTTTAACATCTATGGCCTTTCCTATAATCCTCGATATTATGTCGACATTTTTTGCTGAGGCTTCTGGATCTGGGAACTCGAGAAAGGACTCTGTTAAGAGTAGGATTGTGTTTAGCTTTGCTCTGACAAATTCTTTCAATAGTATTGCATATGGACCTGCGAAGAAGCCGTTTTCAAATGGTATCAAATCAAGGTTTTTAACAAGTTCGAAAGCCTTTTGTGATGTGGCTAAGTAGAATGTTCTTAGTTTCTCTACCTCAAATCTGTTTTGTATGGGCATTCCTGTGGCCAGAAATATGTAGTCTATACCCTTTCTCTCTAGATAATTTGCCAAAAGCTTTGACAGTTTAATCATGCCCAGTTGTGAAGGCATGAACTCGCTGTAGACAATAAACAGGTTATTGCCTGCAAAAACTCTGATGGGCGTTCTAAGGGTTTTATTGCTTATCACAGCTACTGGAGGGAGATGAATATAGGAGTCTATGCCCCCAACCTCAGGTAGTTGAAGGGTTTTTATTATATGCCAAGCACCTATAACACTTACAAGACCGGTATCGGGAAGTGAGATCAATGCGAAACTGGGTTTTTCAATCTCTATGTGCCTATACTCAACAATTATGAAATCCTCAAAAAGCTCCTCCTTAAAGATCTCAAACAATTCTGATCCCGATAGCTACACCGTTGCAGAAAATATAAAGTTTATTTATTGTTATAGAGCTTTGCAATTCTAATTATCTTCTCCGCCACATCTGTTGCTGTAAAACCGAAGATGTTTATCATAGGCTCCTTCCCCCAGTCACCTCTATGATAAACTATATCAGGCACAAACCCAGCTCTTTTAACAGCTTGTTCAATGCCCCACGGTATTGTAGCCCCCTCTAAATTCTTTATCTCTAGAGGCTCTTGAGACCTGTCGTAAAATGATGTTGTGAATCCGAGTAGCTTAGCTATCTCCAGAATCCTTTCATCGAATCTTATATTGGCTGCTGCCCTGACTCTCTCATCGAATTCCATAGCCTTTAAAACAGCTTTTGCCATGTGCCTCGAAGCCCCAAAAGCTATGTTTCCAACAACCTTTATCTTCTTGCCAAACCTCACTATTCTACCCACAACACCAGCAACATCATCTATATTTTGCGCATATGGCTTTGGAATAGCCATTACAATGTTCATTCCAACCTCTGGTATGAGAGGGGCTATTAACTCACCGTTCTCCTCTAAAATCTCTACAGCTCTAGCAACATTCTCTACAACTCTATATTTCTCAGCTGGTATCATAACCCATGCAACAGGGTTTACAGGTCCGTGGCCCCTCCCAATATTTAGACCATATCTTATAGCTGTGGTTATGAACTCCTTAGCCGTCTTCACAGCATCTTCAATTGTTTTCCCCTTTGCCAGCTCAGCTGCTATAGCAGCTGAAAAACTGCATCCAGTTCCATGGGTAGCCTTTGTGTTTATTCTATCAGCCTCAAACTCCTTGAACTTACCATTGTAGTAGAGAATGTCTATGGATTTGTCACCCTCTATGTGGCCGCCCTTGACTATGGCAGCCTTTGCCCCAAGCTCTTCAACAATGTATTTCGCAGCTTTCCTAGCATCCTCAACAGATTTTATCTCCATGCCCACTATCCTCTCAGCCTCAAATCTATTGGGTGTAACAACTGTCGCCACAGGTATGAGATACCTTATCACAGCGTCTACAGCATCGCTTCTCAGTAGTGGGGCACCGCTTTTGGCAATCATAACTGGGTCGACGACTGTTGGTATGTTATAGCTCTTCAGAAGCGATGAAACGAGTTTGACTATATCGGCATTGCTTAGCATACCGGTTTTCGCAGCATCAACTCCAATGTCCTCTACAACAGCTCTGAACTGCGCCTCGATGATGTGTAGAGGCAAGTCGAAAACAGCTCTAACCTCGTATGTGTTCTGAGCTGTTATAGAGGTTATGACGCTCATTCCGTGGACTCCCAAAGAAGCAAATGTCTTTAGATCGGCCTGTATGCCAGCTCCGCCACCAGAATCACTACCTGCTATGGTAAGAGCTTTTCTAATCATTGTTCACACCACTGCTGAATAGAGATGTAAGGCTTTTTAATCTTGATTGCTATGAATGTGGTGTTATGTCGAAGCTTAAGTAAAGCTTTTAAGTTTTAATACTGAACTAGTTGCTGTATAGCCTATGGGTGTCCAGCTCTTTGTCTACAGCGCAAAAGTTTAGGCTAACCGGAAGAGAGAGATGGAGACTCAAAAAGTGGTATAATGTCATAGCTCCAGAGTACTTTGGGTCAGTAACCATAGCCACAACGCCAGCTGACGAACCCTGGAAGTTGCTTGGCAGGAGAGTTTCTGCCACACTCTATGATTTGACTGGAGATATAACGCAAGTCCATGTGAACATATATTTCCAGATATGGAAGATCGAGGGAGAGAACGCATATACGATATTCAAGGGCCACGAACTTGCAAGAGACTATATAAGGAGTTTGACAAGGAGAAAAAGTAGCAGAATATCGGCAATACTCAACGTCACTACGAAAGACGGTTACGTTCTAAGATTAAATGTTATGGCTTGGACAACATACCGCTGTGGCACCAGTCAGAGACATGCAATAAGAAAGATTTTAATGGATCTATCATCGAAGATAGCATCTGAGAAAACATTTGGAGAATTCGTTGTTGGCATGGTATTCGGAGACTACAATCAAATGCTATTTAATGAAGCAAAGAAGATATATCCCCTGAGGAAAGTAGAGTTTGCAAAGTCAAAGCTTGTAGCAGTGCCAACGCCAGAGGGGCTAAAGAAAGCTGTTATAATTCCCAAGCCAGGTGTTTTAGAGGCTCCCCATGGGACATCTCTCTAGAGCTAAACTAATCACATTCTCCCCATTTTACCTTCGGTGTACGTTTTGATTGGCATTGTTCTAGCGGCTGGCGAAGGCAAAAGGCTAAGGCCATTAACTGAAACAAGACCCAAGGCACTGGTGCCAGTTGCTGGCAAGCCTGTAATATACTATTCTCTTGATTTGCTTGCTAGACTAGGGGTTAAAGAGATCTATGTAGTTGTTTCGTATATGAAGGAACTTGTTGTTGAAAGCGTTAAGAAAATTGCCAACGAGCTTCTAATCGATGTTAAGTTTGTTGACCAGGAGAATACTCTGGGCACAGGCCATGCCGTTAAAAAGGTTGTTGAAAAAGCTCTAGACGATGCTGTCATCGTCTATGGAGATCTATATCTAAACCCTACCAGCATATACAATTCTATGAAACCGCTCATAGAGAAGAAGATAAATACCTTAGTCGGTGTGAGAGTATCAAATATTTCCAAGTATGGAAAACTCATTGTTGAAGGTGATAGAGTCCTTGGAATAGCTGAAAAGCCCGCTGAAAGCGGTGAAGGGCTTGCCAACGCCGGTATATACTTCGCTAAATCGAATATCCTCAAACTTGTCAACGACCTGAAAACCTCGCCCAGAGGAGAGTATGAGCTAACAGATATTGTATCCATTGCTAGGAATAGAGGTGAGGAGTTCAAGTATATCACAATAGACTCTAGCGATTGGCAGGACATTGGATACCCATGGGATTTGCTAAAAGCCAATAGACTAGCTCTCGAAAAAATGGCTGACAGAAAGATTCTTGGTGATGTATCTATCTACACAACTATAAAGGGACGTGTATACATAGGGGAGGGTGCAACAATAAAGGGTTGCACATACATAGAGGGCCCAGCCTACATAGGCAACGACGCAACAATAGGGCCAAACGCATACATAAGGCCATATACAATAATACTTAGCAAAGCGCATATAGGATTCTCAACAGAAGTTAAAGAGAGTATAGTGATGGAAGAAACACATGCAGCACATTTAACATACATCGGGGACAGCATAATAGCTGAAAACGTTAATCTAGGAGCAGGAACAAAACTAGCCAATTTGAGATTCGACGAAAAAACGGTGAAAATGGTCATAGAAGGTATGGTAATAGATAGCGGAAGAAGGAAACTGGGAGCGGTGATAGGAGGGTACGTAAAAACAGGTATAAACGTATCTATAATGCCAGGCGTAAAGATAGGATCTCACTCAATAATATACCCAGGGGTAACAGTATATAGAGACGTCCCACCGAAAACAATAGTGAAAAAAGATTGGGTATAAAGGTATAAACCAAAACAGCTTTTAACCACAACCACACAACGTTTCTATAGAGCGGCGGTCGTCTAGCCTGGTCTAGGACGCCGGCCTGCCAAGCCGGAGATCCCGGGTTCAAATCCCGGCCGCCGCACCAAACAATTGACTTCTCACTTTAAAAGAATTTATTAGTCTTCTTGGGTTCACACAAAATTGTTTGACGTGAGCTAGTGAATAGATGGTACGCAAACTCTATAGCCTCATGGTGAACTGTTTAAACAATGGTAAATATTTCATCTTTTGTGGACTATGTCCGTAGAATCGTTAGAAAGGTTAGGTGTATACTTGGCTATAACAAGACTGTTGAATCTCTTGGGATATCCAAGAGCTCTCTGAGCAATGACCCCCATTTCTTTGTTTTATCATCTCTTTTGATTAGCGTTTAGTTAAGGGTTTTAGCAGGTTTCTTAAAAATTGTATGTATGCGTAGATTTAATGGGAAGGGTCTGTCTATTGTTTATTTCATATTTGTAATGCGACTAAAGAAATGGTTTTTATCAAAACTTTTATACCTACCGAATCAGAGGATCTGTAGGCATTCAAAGATGAGTAAGTGGTTATATGCAATAGTAGCTGTCATAGTTATTGCAGCAATTACCTTTGCAGTCTATTACTTGTCCTTCTCAAAGCCTGCAGAAAAAGTCTTAAGAGTTGGTACCTCGCCTGATTTCCCACCTTTTGAGTTCATAAACGAGAGCAATGGGGAGATTGTTGGCATAGACATCGATTTGATTAAGGCTATAGCCAATAAGCTTGGTTACAAGGTTCAGATTGTGAGCATGGATTTCGATGGGCTTATACCAGCTCTTGAACAGGGTCAGGTAGATGTTGTTATATCTGGTATGACTATAACTGAGGAGAGGGCTAAGAGAGTTGATTTTAGTATACCGTATTGGAAAGCCGATCAAGCTATAATAGTTGTTAAAGGATCTTCCTATAGACCATCATCTATAGAGGATCTGGCCGGCCATGCTGTTGGTGTTCAAAGTGGTACCACTGCTGAGGAGCTTCTCGACGAATATGTCAGTAAGGGGCTTAGCATAAATGTTAAGAAGTATTCTTCATATACACTAGCAGTTCAAGACCTGCTTAATGGCAGGGTTGATGCTGTAGTTGTTGATTCTCCTGTGGCTAAGGCCCTTGCAAAGAAATACAATGTTGAGGTGACAGCAACTATACAAACTGGTGAAGAGTATGGAATAGCTGTTAAAAAGGGCAACAAAGATCTTTTAGACCAGATAAACAAGGCTTTGAACGAGATTCTCAATAGCAGTGAGTGGGATGCTATAGTCTCTAAATACACGGGCTAGAGCCCAGATGAACCTTACACAACTTTTTCAAACAATTTCATTCATAGCTTTGAAAGGCATTGCAAACACCTTTCTACTGTCTTTTGGAGCTTTTGCACTAGGTCTCGCACTTGGCTCGCTACTCGCCTTTCTACAAGTTCTTGGGGCTGGTTTTCTAGCTAAGGTGATAGACTATGTCACAAGGATTCTCCGTAGCATTCCACCGGTTCTAATGCTTTTTATAGTGTTCTACGGTTTTAGAATAGATAATGTTGTTGCCGCTATAGTTGGGCTTGGGATTATAAGCTCTTCATACCAGTCGCAGATTTTTAGAGGTATTATAGAAGCTGTTGCGGCGAGGCAGCTTGAGGCCGCTTTTTCAATAGGTTTTAGCAGGTGGGATGCATTTCGCAATGTTATCTTCCCACAAGTGATATTGTTGTCTATCCCGGCTTTGCTAAACGAATTTACAACGATTCTAAAGGATTCGTCGATAGCTTATGCTATAGGGGTTGTAGAGATATTTACTGTTGCGATAAACTTGGCTAACGCTAGAATGGAGTACACCCTCCCCTTAATATCTGTGTCAATTCTATACATAATAATATGTCTTAGCATATCATATCTAGCAAATCTAATACACAAGAAAATAGCTTTGCTAGGCTATGGTGAGTCAATATGAGGGTGTTGTTAGAGGCTATAGATATACACAAGTACTTTGGCAGGCAACACATTCTAAAAGGTGTTAACCTATCTGTACCTGAGGGAGAAACAATTGTAATCATAGGCCCTTCGGGCTCCGGAAAATCAACTCTTCTAAGATGTCTCAATCTTCTAATAAAGCCTGATAGGGGGAGGATAATATTCGATGGAATAGATATAACAGGCAAAGATGTAGATATCCACAAAATTAGGCAAGAGATAGGGTTTGTATTTCAGAGCTACAATCTATTCGCGCATTTAACTGCAATAGAAAATGTTATGCTAGGTCTTGTAAAGGTTAAGAAGATGGGTAGAGAGGAGGCCAAGAAAATTGCGGCCGAGGCTCTCTTGTCAGTTGGGATAACAGAAGATCTTTGGAGCAAGTACCCAGCCCAGCTATCTGGTGGCCAGCAGCAGAGGGTTGCAATAGCGAGGGCTATAGCCATGAACCCGAGGCTTCTACTCCTAGACGAGCCAACCTCTGCCCTAGACCCAGAGCTTACTGTAGAGGTTTTGAAGGTTCTTGAAAAGCTATCTGAAAAGAGAATGACGATGGTTATTGTTACCCACGAGCTCGGGTTTGCTATGAGGGTGGCAGACGAGGTTGTGTTTATGGAGGATGGCACAATAGTTGAAAGGGGCCCTCCCGAAAAGATTTTGATCAATCCTGAGAAGGAGAGGACAAGAGCCTTTGTTTCAAAGCTCATGGAGCTATACAAGATGGAGAGGATGCATAGATGATAGAGGAAGTAATAAGGATTTTTACAAGCTATGGCCCAGAATTGCTGTCTGCTTTAATTCTAACACTTGAGGTAACGTTCATCTCTTTTGCTATTGGCCTTGGTGGAGGGGCTCTCATAGCAATTCTAAGAGCGTCTTCACCAAAGCCAATAAAAGCATTGATAATGCTGTTAGTAGAGCTTGTGAGAGGAACTCCAATGCTTGTACAGCTCTTCTTCATATACTATGCATTACCGCAAGTTGGTGTGAAACTAGATTCGTTTACAGCAAGTGTTGTGGCAATGGGTCTAAACTCGGCTGTTTACCAGTCAGAGTATTGGAGAACAGCGATAGGCTCTATCCCAAGAACACAGTGGGAAGCTGCATACTCTCTTGGGCTAAACACCTTTGGTGTGCTGACAAATGTTGTTATGCCCCAAGCCCTTAGAATAGTCATGCCACTGCTCTCAAATGAGCTGATATACCTACTGAAATTCAGCTCTATAGCATATTTCGTTGCCTTGCCCGAGCTCGTCTACACAGGGAAGTGGATAGCCTCAAAAACATTTGCATACATAGAGATCTATGTAATTATAGCAATATTCTACATCGTTATAACATTGTTTTTAAGCGAGATACTAAACAGAATAGAAAAGAAACTGTATATACCAGGACTAGCAATAAAAAGAATATAGGGATATAGGGCAGTAAAAAGAGTTGGAGCCGAGATATACCCCTCCTTAAAGGTTTAAGCTATGTACCCCAATAACAAATTTAGAGAGGTGTTCAAAATCTCTTACACGAGCAGGGGTAGATACAGGACTTCGAGGAGAAACCTAGATGACCTAGTAAAGCTAGCCAAAACCGGTAAAGAGCTTATAGATCTGTATATTGAGGTGGTTGAGTGGAAGGGATTCCAAAGAGTATTAGCGATAAAGATGTAGAAGAGGTTGTTGAAAAACTCTATAGAGACTTTATGAAGAGGATTTTTCCAAGGCTCCAGAAGATCTCTGATGAGGGTAAAAGATATTTATTCTTTATAGCATGGCTAAACAGCGCCTTTGAGTAGATGGGGATTGGAAGAATTGTTGTTACAAGTGGGTTTGCTGTGGAGATATATACTGGAAGGGTGTATAGAACTATGGATATAGATGTAATTGTTGAGGGGGAGAAGGCAAAAGTGTGTTAGAGCTATTTTTAGAGAGGTTTTCAGAGAGGATCGGCAGAGGATATCTGCCAACCTATAAAATTCTTCAGCTAAAATCCATAGACATTGTCTCAACAGCTTACAGAAGAAAGGTTCAGCCAACAAAAATTATAGTATATAACCAGCATGTCTATCTAGACCCTATAGAAGAACTTATAGTGGCGTATCTTGTTGGATGGAAGTACTGGGGTCTACAGAGGATAGGGACAAGGCCTAATGGCTCTATGCCATGTGGAGAGATAGAATAGATCAAAGCTATCTAGATTCAAGAGCTAGAGAAGAGAATGTAGAGGACTATCTAGAGATTCTCGGAGGCATGCAAACACCATAATCAATATATTACTGCCATTATTTATTTGTGCTATGTATAAGAGTCATTAGATATGTAAACCTTATAAGCATTTAACTGTTTACAATATTTCTATAGTGATAGGTGGGAAAATGAAGAAAAAGAATGTTTTACTCATAGCGGTAGCCATCGTATTAATCGCTGTAGTAGCATCAATAGTTTACATATATTGGCCAAAGCCCGGAGGCGGTGCCTCAATCTCAGAGCAAACTCTCAAGCCTGTTTCCCTTAGAATTATGACTACATGGAGTCAGTGGTCCGCTGACGACTTTAACAGGTACTTCTTTGCTGAAAGCGGTATGCCCAGAGCAGGTGTTGTACAACCTTCAGCAGCGATGATATTGAATATAACAAATATAACGTTTATACGTGTTGAAGATCCCAAGATATGGCGTGAGGCAGGCCTTAATGGTAGTGTCGATGGGTTCATAGGACAGAATAGATATAATATAACCACATTGTGTAATGAGGGTGCTTTGCACCCAATACAAGATCCCAAGATACTTGAGCTCGCAAAATATATACCTGACGCACTCAAAGGCTATACAAAAGATGGGAAGCTGTGCTGGGTTGCCATATACTTTATGCCGTATGTATGGCTTGTTAATCTGGATTATGCGAAGAAAGTGGGGGTTGAAGTGCCCAGCACATGGTCTGATTTGCTAAAACCAGAGTATCTGTCTATAATTACCCAAGGTGCCTATCTTATGGCGGTTTATCCGGTTCCAAATAGAGATCCTATGGTGAATAGCGTGAACACCATTCTTGCTAAATATGGTTGGGAGAAGGGGTGGAGCATAATAGCAGTTGTTATGGGCGCAGCTTCAAGGCTTGAAACAAGCAGTAAGGCAGCAGGAGATTCTGTAGCATTTGGAAAAGCTCTGCTAACAGTGCTGGCATTCGACTCAGCATTCACGGAGTACTCTATGTTCCCAGGCAAACTCGACATAGTGTTCCCCAAGAACGAAACAGGCTATTGGTTTACACCCATAGCTATAGCAGCTAACATTTCCAGCGATAGACTAGACGGTATGTATAGACTCATTAGATGGGCTCTAACAGACATGCAAGACAAGATGCTTTTCAACAGATCTGGCTGGAGCTTCAACATGCCGGTTCTAGGATTCAACAATACAAGCCCTAGAATGGCATATAAGGAAAAAGCCATACAAAACCTCTTTGTTACACCAACAGACCTAGATCTAGCCTTAGGCGAAGCAGCCCCAGCAACAACACTTTACGCAAACATACTTGTGTCAGATAAAGATGTGAGAAACCTCCTAAAAGAGGTTGTGACAAAGATTATTGAGAAATATAAATCAAATCAGATAAGCCTTGACGACTACTATCGATACATTGAGATGATAGGCCAGCCGCCCAAATTCAAAGATCCTTTAACAGGTAATGAAACAACATTCTCATTGGACGAAGCACGGCGGCTGGGTAATGCAATACGGAGCGGTGCTATAAAAGGAGAGGATCTTGAAAAAGAGCTGAAAAGTGCTATCATAAACAACCTCAACACCATTTTGCAAGCCCTTGGCTAGAAAACTACAATCTCTACTCCAATAACACCTATTTAAACTGTAGATAAATTTTTAAACTGTCAACCTAATTTCTTTTCAGATATAAGGTGAACTAGGTGCCTGCAAAGATATCTAAGAAAATGAAAATGGCATATGCATTCACCCTCTTAATGTTGCTAGGAACGCTATCCACATTGGTTATTCAATCGATCCAAGCACAAGAATTGAAAAGAAGTGAAACGTTTGTCGAAGGCACTGTTGGTGCTCCAGTACTTAACTGGAACATCTTCGCGCCTGGAGGAACTGGGGGCATGGAGTGGGGCACATGGCAACTCCTATATCTGCCAGTAGCAATGCAAAACACGCTAACACAAGATTGGCTTCTACTGCTTATAGACAGAATAGTGTTTAATGGAAGTGACATGACGATAACTATTCACATAAGAGACGAGGCTAAGTGGAGCGATGGAACTCCAATAACAAGCAACGATCTAATACAAGGCTACAAGCTAAGTAGGCAGGTAGGAGCTGGTTTGTGGGGCGATTGGTGTATATACAACTATGAGATAATCGATGATAAGACATTGAAGTACTACATAGGTAGATCGCCAGGACAGGAAGCACCACCAAGGGAAGAGGTGTCTATGGATTGGCTTGGAGGGCCCATTGGATGCATACTGTTTGTAAGACCAGTACCCGTACACGTGTTTGGACCTATTGTTGATCAGATGGGCGATAGTATGAGAGTTAATTGGAGAAACGATGACCCGTCAAAACAGGTTGTATCAGGGCCTTTCAAGCTTTACTATGCCGATGCTACAAAGGTTATATATGAGAGGATAGATGATTGGTGGGGCAAGGACATCTTTGGGCTTCCAAAATTCAAGTATCTCGAATTCGTCTACTTCAAGGATGTGAACCTAGCCATATCTGCAATGCTTAATGGCGATGTCGATGGATTCACACTGCTTGGCGGTGTCTTTGTGCCAAATGTTGCAGATTTGATAGCCAAGGGCTTGCATGTGTGGTCCAATACAACGCCATACTTCATACCATCTGCTATATACTGGCTGTTCCTGAATTTGAATAACCCAGTTTTCAAGTCTGTTGAGGTTAGGAGAGCCATTGCATGGGCAATACCATGGGAGGATATTACCAAATACGGCTTATACAATATGGTTGAACAGGCACCTATCGTGGGATTTGTGGCCGAGGGTGCATACAAGGACTACATTAATCACACTGCATGCATGCAATTCTGGGGCAACCCAGACTGTCTAATGAAGCAGGATATAAACAAAGCGAAGCAGATACTAGATAGTGCTGGCATTGTAGACAGGGACGGTGATGGCATTAGAGAGCTCCCAGATGGAACAAAGCTAAAATTCACAATAACTGTGGTGGCAGGAGATGTAATACAAAATAGTGTAGCCTCGCTAATAGCAGACGCTCTAAGCTCGATTGGTATACAAGCCACAGTTCAAGCGCTAGATTCCAGGGTATGGTGGAACAACTTCCAAAATGGTCAATTCGATGCAACTCTATGTTGGAGCGCGGGAGCATATGAGGTCGGCCATGTCAGAAACTCTTATGGAAATGCTCTATATCCTTCATGGGGTAACATGGCTAAGTGGATCGGGTACTCCAACGACAGGCTCAATGCATTGTTTGATGAACTGATGAGGTCTACTATCGATCCAGAGAAAGAGAAGGAGCTTGTATATGCTATCCAGGAGATATTATTTGAAGACCTGCCATCAATACCATTATACTACACACCACTATTCTGGCTATACAACACAAAATACTGGGACGGGTGGCCAAATGCAGCAAGGCCGTGGTGGATACCGTCTTGGTGGGGCTCGTTACCAATACTATTCTTCATAGTACCTGCTGGACAGCCTGTAGAAAAGCCGTGGTGGTTGAAGCAATACGATGAAGGAGGAGCACTAATATCGATGAGCAAATACAATGAATATCTTAGAAAATCCATATACGAAGGACAAAGCTTTGTTGTAGAATCGGGTAAGCCACCTACAACTACCACTCCACAAACTACCACTACTACTCCTCCGGCCACAACAACTCCTCCTGCTACAACAACATCTCCATCACCAACAACTTCGTCTCCAACGCCAACTACGCCAACATTTCCACAAACTACCACTTCGCCAACAGCTCCAACAACTTCACCAACCGCTCCAACACAAGTAGTAACAGTCACAATTCCATACACAGTTACTGCTACTGCCACAGTCACATCAGTGGCTACAGTCACAACAACATCGGTATCAGTATCACCAACAACAACAACAGTAGAGGTGACAAACTGGACAATAACAGCAGCACTAGCAATAGCACTACTCATAGTAGGATTCGCAATCGGATGGCTCATAAAAAGAAAATAAAATAAAACAAAACACTCTTTTTTAATTATTTAACTTTATAGTTCTTTTAAAATGTCTATTCTATATAATAAACAAGAATAGAGGAACTTTTGAGGAACGAAGATTTGAAATATTTATTGCTTCACGCATAGATTGGTTTACTATAAACTTATTTACAGGTACAAACATTAGTGTTTTAGTGAGTTAGTGAAAAGAGATAATGTGGGGTATCTAAACAATGGCTAGGCTATCAATAGATAGAAGTGTAGTCATATATCTAATCAGAAAAATTGTGTTGTTGATTGTAACATATTTTATTGCAGTTACAATAGTCTTTATATTGCCTAGGCTAATACCAGGCAACCCACTGGCTATGAAAATGCAACAAATTATTCAGCAGTACATATATAATCCTGCGCTAGTTCCACAGGTATATAAAGAGCTTTTAAATATATTCCAATTTGATAAGCCGTGGTATGTACAATATGTGACGTTTTTGAGCATGGCTTTTAGAGGGGATTTTGGAATATCTACTGATATGTTTCCACTAAAGGTTACCGACATTATTGCAATGGCATTGCCGTGGACATTGGCGCTGGTGGTTCCAGCTATATTAGCGTCTTGGTTTGTAGGAAATATTATCGGTGCTTATGCTGGGTATAAAAGAGGGAGTCTATCAGAAAAGGTTATTGTTGGCTATTCACTTATAGTGTCGAGAATACCTTACTACTGGTTGGCAATGCTACTGCTGTTTGCCTTTGCATTCCAGTTGCGCATATTTCCTGTAGGTGGAATAACATCTGCGGGTATAAGACCTTCGCTATCAATCCAATTTATCGTCGACTATCTATGGCATTACACACTACCGTTTCTGTCGATATTCATAGTCGAATCAGCAGGTTGGATGGGCTCTATGAGAATTTTGGTAGGTAGCGAGCTAGGCTCAGACTATATACTATATGCTGACTCTCTCGGCACAAAGGATAGAGTCATATTTAGATATGCCTATAGGAACTCTTTGTTGCCTCAAGTAACAGGGCTTGCTTTAAGCCTAGGGTTTTCGATAACCGGTGTGCTGGTAACAGAAACTGTGTTTAACTATCCAGGGCTTGGATACTTCCTATCAAGAGCCATTGGATCTCTAGACTATCCTGTTATACAAGGAATATTCCTGATAGTCATAGCAACAGTTTTCATGGCCAACTTCATTGTAGACTTCATATATGCCTTGATAGACCCGAGAATTAGACTTGGTGGCAGGGGGGTGTAGAGCTATGAAAATACCCCTAATGTTATACGCTGTTTTAACAAACAAGAGATTTTTAATAGGGATTACGGTATTCATGGCAATAGTTTTGCTAGGTCTTATAGGGCCTCTCGTATATCCTAGAAGCCCGTTTGAGAGAGGTCCTCAAAACTTGCCACCATCGCTAGAGTATCCCTTGGGCACTGACGGACTTGGCAGAGATGTTTTTGCACAGTTTCTATATGCTATAAGAACCTCTCTCTTCATAGGACTTGTAACAGCTCTAATAGCATTGCCTATAGGATTGGTGATAGGGGCTGTTGCAGGAATTAAAGGCGGTCTTATAGACGATGCTCTGATGTCTTTAACAAACATCTTCTTAGCTATTCCAAACTGGCTTGTGGCTGTCCTCATAGCATCTTATCTGCCGCCGGAGCAGCGAGGTCCTCACATAATAGCAACCTTGATAGGGTTGTTTAGCTGGCCCTGGTTTGCAAGAGCTATCAGAGCACAGCTTATGAGTTTAAAGGAAAGAGAGTTCATATACCTATCTAGAATGGCTGGCTGGGGAGACCTGAAAATAGTTTTTGTAGATCTTCTACCAAATCTAGGGCCGTATATAGTAAGCGCCTTTGCAGCATTTATGGCTGGTGGCATAGCTGGAGAAGCAGGATTAGCACTACTACTCTCAACACAGATGGTGAAATACGTCTCACTAGGTATGATGCTATATTGGGCCAGCTACTTTGTAGCCTATGTAACTGGTGCGTGGTGGCTTTTCCTACCGCCAGGAATAACAATAGTAGCATTGACAACATCTCTAACGCTAGTTGCTTTAGGATTGGAAGACGTGTTCAATCCAAGGCTTAGAGGAATATAAAATTAAATGTCTTTTTTAATTAATGCGTCTTCCCCATTTTAATATAGATTTATATAGTGGTTACTATCCTTATATCAAGTAAAGGGTAGACAATATGTCAAATACAAAACTACTTGCAATAACATTTATAGCTGTAATACAGGTAGTACTGTTATTGCTATACGCCTCAAGCGCCTATGCTGAAGCCGCTGGTGTTGCTGTGTTGTTCCCACCTCCAACACCGGTTAAGGGTGTTAAAACAGCTGATCCGAGCAATCGGTGGACTAGCGTAGATCTTGATAATGCCCAGTTTATGGCTAATCTGTGGAATCTTGCAACTGGTGCTCAAGGCAGTATGATAATGAATTTTACTGGCTCATATGTGGAGGTTTTTGGGAACTTTACAAATCTTCCAAAATCGGTAACGGTACAAGGTGGTCCTGGGATTAGATATGGTCAGGGTATATGGGGTGGTCTACCACCTGCACACCCACTATACAACATACCTAAGAAGGTAACTGCACTTCCGTATGCAATATTCTTTGCAAACTATACCATATATGAGAAAGAATCTACACTCCCATTAACAGCAGCACTATATCTATGGACTGTAGAAGCTCTTCGCAGTAGCGGTACTCAGGCAGGGGATGTGCTTGTCATAGTTAGAGTCTATAGGCATCCCGGAGCACCTTTAACAGGAACTCCCCAAGCTCAAGCTAATGTAACAGCACCGCTCATAGTTAACAACACCCTTGTCTATGGTAACTTCGAGGTATTTGTCGGCAATCTTGATAGATCAGCAAATACACATACAACTGTGGTCTTCGAGCTTACAGCCCCTATTAGGAGTGGTAGAGTTGGTATACCAGTGCAAGACTACATAGCTCTTGCAGCAAACATTCTAGAGTCTCTAGCACCAAAGGTTTGGAGCAGAGCAATGGTGCTAAACAACACACTTCAAATGATAGACTTCACAATCGAGTGGTATTCCAACCAACAAGGTGGGGGTGTGTTTAAGTGGAGGCTATACGAAGTCTCATTCCTTGTGGGGGCAAAGCCCATACTAACAACAGTTACACTAACAAAAACAGCTACATCCACATTAACAACAACCTCCACAATCGTTAGTACTGTTGTTAATACTGTTCCAACTACGGTTGTATCCACGGTGACCTCCTCCATTCCAACAACAGTAACTTCTATTGTGACAACACCGACAACAGTTTTAGTGCCTGTGACTACTACTGCTACCACTACAGTTAGATCTGTTGCCACAGTTACGTCCACCACTACGGTTGTATCCACATCGACCTCTCCAATAACGCAGACTGTGACCAACTGGTCAACAGCAATAGCCCTAGGAATAGTGTTGCTGATAATCGGGTTTGTAATTGGGTGGGTTGTAAAAAGAAAATAAATATTTTTTAAATTAATATTTCATGTATTTTTGTTCTGTGCATTGGTGTTCCTTTGTGTTGTGCTATACACGTTGAGAGAGCCCTAGTTTTTTTGCTTGGGCATAGACATGCAAATTAGTTGCAAGTCTCATGTATGTTTAAATACTAACATTCGGTTTTTGGATTATTTATGAGAGAAGTCGTATATAAGTCTAGGGAAAGGGTTTTAATAGCTTTAAGACATGAAGAGGCTGATAGGATACCAATTGATTTGGGCTCTACGCATGTATCAACAATAAATCCTTTATCCTACACCAATCTGAGAAGATACTTGGGCTTCTCCGAAAAGCCTGCTAGGGTTAAGGATGTTGTGGCACAGCTTACTGAGATAGATCTAGATGTTCTACGAGTTTTCCATGTAGATTTGATAGATGTTAATAGGCACTTGCCTCCATCACCTGGAGAAGAATATTACAGAGATGTGTTCTACCAATGTATGTCCTGTCCATATAGAAACCCCGAAACAGGCAGGGCTGAGATATTCGAGAACAACTGGAAGATTTGGAGCCATCCACACCACGGATTTTCAGAAGAGGTTCCAGCATGTATTGATATTGTTGAAAAAGAGAATAACTTATTAATATACCTCTATAAAACTGTTCTAATTGGTGGAGGCCCCAAAACATCCACAACGTTTTCTCCACTTGATGCACATGGAGTCAATCCTTTGGCTGATGCAAAAAGTGTTGAAGATGTTAAGAAATTTGACTGGGATTTGTTTAAGGTCAGCGACAAATATGTTGACTATCTAAGGAAGAAGGCCGAGTATCTCTATAAGAATACAGACTATGCATTGGTATATTCTCTAGCTGGTCGCATGCATGCCTGGGCACAGGCACTAAGGGGTTGGACTAGGTGGCTTGCAGATCTCCGGCTTAGAAAGGTGTTGGCAGAGGCGGTTCTTGATAACATAATGGATGTGTTGATGTACAATGTAAAGAGGTTTGTAGACGCTTTTGGAGAGTATGTCCAGGTTATAGGTTTTGCAGATGACTTGGGGACTGAAGAAGGGCCTCAAATACCTGTTCAGCTCTTTAGGGATATGTATAAACATAGGTATGAAGAATTGTTTGGCTATATCAAGAAACATTCTAAGATGTACATATTCTTGCATAGTGATGGAGCTATATTTCCACTCATAAAAGAGTTCATAGATGCTGGACTCGATATAATTAACCCCATTCAGCTGTCGGCAAAGGGTATGGATCCCGAAAAGCTTAAGAAGGAATATGGGGAACAAATCACCTTTTGGGGAGGTGGAGCAGATGTTCAACGCATTCTACCATTCGCCAACAAGGATGAAGTGGTTCAGCATGTTAAAAACCTTATAAAGATCTTTGCACCCGGTGGAGGTTTCGTGTTTGCGGCAACACACAATATTCAGCCTCCTACACCACCAGAAAACATAGTAGCAGTGTTTGAGACTGCATACAAATATGGCAAATACCCTATTATCTAAACTTTTGAGGTTCTGGCGAAAAGCAGCTCATATTCAGTATAATGAATTTATCTTTGTCTTCAGCGGAAATGTATCGTGAAGACGGTTGTAGACATTGCTCCTCTCTAACTTAACTATAGTATGTGTTACCACTCTGTTGCACCATAATTTTTTTTAAGATGCTATCCAATAGTATATTCTCACGGTCATTGAGTATGTCTGGTCACAAACTACATCTAAGAAAATTCATAACCCATGAAGAAGTTGGTATGGGGCAAAATCAGTTTAGGTGCTTTTATCTAGCGTTCCATCCAGTAAATGGTTCGCTGGTTGTACATGAGGGGCACTCAGGAAGAGTTTACATGGATGGAAGGCTCATCTATGGGTATGAACTGGTTGGCAAACCTCCAAGAGCTGGGGGAGACACCCACGGGGCTATCACATGGAATAGAGACTATGTCTTCTTTGGCGGTTGGGTGAAGGCGCCTCCAGGGCTTTTGATTGCAAGTGATAGAACCTTGGCTAAACAGGATATGAGGGAGAAGTATAGTCATATACATGCTATTGATGATGGTGGTAGGGTGGAGCTTATATGGTCTAGGAAATGGGATGATAAACTCCCTCCAAATCACTGGTATGGGGAGGTGACAGATCTTCTTTATGATGGGCATGAGGATGCAATCTATTTTACGAGAGCCGATGGATATGCAGAGCTTGGTCTCTGGAGAATAAACGTGTCGAGTAGAAGAGCCGAGTGGATTGTTCGAAACAGAACTGTTTACAAGATGGAAATGAAGGACGACAAGATATTTGCCACCTTATTTAACCCTGCTCACATGGAGAAATCGGCTATTGTAGTTTTCGACACCTTGAGAAATGAAACTAGAATTGTAGAGGAATTCAACTTTGCTTTAGAGCCTGGAAGAAAAGTTTCTATGTATCGCGATGGCGGTCAGATAGTCCAATTACAGAATAGATTGATAGCATTTTACGGAGGTTCTATGATAGTTGTTGATCCCTATAGAGATAGCTACACCTTGTATCCATTTCTAGAGGTAGCAGGTTCGAAGGAAAATGCTGTTATACCCAACCCAGAAAGACCCCTATATATACCCGGGCTAAGAACACAGAAAATATATCCAATGGGGGTTCCAGTAATCGCTGCAAACCCATATGAGGGCTCTACAGAGCCGTTCCACAAAACAACATTCGGAATGATATTGAGAATAGATTCTGTATCGCCACAGATAATATCATCTGCAGGATTCATATCAGGTATAGCAACAGATGGAGAATATGCATACTTTGGAGCATCATATGCTAACCACTGCCCACATTACACATATAGAACAGGCGATGGAGGCATATTTGCAGTACCAATAAAAGATCTGTTCGCAAAGCCGTGGAATCCCATAAGACTATGGATATACGATGGAATGTACAGCCAAGAATCGTCAGGGTTATTCGGATGGTTTGGAGGCATACCACTAAAAGGCTTTGAAAAGAAGATTCTTAGAATATACACATCAAAAGAAGCAAAGATTAGAATAGCGGAATACACAATGCTAGGCATAAGCATAGAAGAAGATGTTGCAGTGAAAACGGGTTGGAACACAATATCACTTGAAAACCACTATGACATAGTAGCATTCAAGATCCTAGAAAATGTTGATAAAATCCTTGCCGAAATAATTTTAGAGCCGTAGGCAACATTTAAAACACAATCGTTTCTTGCATTTCCATTTTTTATAAAAATCGTAGGAGGTCAAAACTCTCTATCAGCAATCTCAAAGCTTCTGAAAGAAGTATAGGAACTTGTATGAGCAACTTCAGATGAGGTCGTAGATAGCATAGCTTTTATACTTTAGCATACATCCAAAAACCTTTGTCTCTATAACAACTTATTGTCAGTTAATATTTTATTTAAAGTTTTTATAGATAGGTATATAACAATAGGTTTATAAAGTAAAGAATGGCATCAAAATATGAGGAGGGTAATGTATGACAAACACAAAAATGAGTATTTCAGCATTGGCAGCATTATTGATCATCATAATGTCTATTGTATCTGGTGTGGCAGGATATTTGATAGGCTCCTCAAAATCTTCGACCATGACTCAAACCTATGTTTACACATCGATAATTTCAAATACAATAGAGGTGCCAACAACCATAACCGTTCCTACAACAATTCCTACAACACTGTCGTTACCGCCCTCCACAGTTATAATACCTTACACAACAACAATATCAAGTGTCATGCCCACAACTGTTTTTACTACTACAACTACGATTAGCACTATTACAATGAGGAGCACTATTACAGTCACAGTGACGGGTCAGCCTATGACTATACCAACTGGCGATAGACTATTCCCATTTTACTTTCCTTGGAACGATGCAATGCAAACAGATATAAGCTTAGCTACATATATAGACAAGCCCGCCGGTAAATACGGGCCTGTTACTGTTGGGTCTGATGGTCATTTGTATGTTGGTGGTAAGAGGATTAGGTTCTTGGGCGTTAGTGTTGTAGCTACCGGCGCGTTTCCATCGAAAGAAGAGGCTGACATTATAGCAGCTAGACTGGCAAAATATGGTATAAATCTTGTTAGATTCCATGCCATAGACGCTAATTGGGAGCCTAACAACAACATATTCTCGCCTCCAGGAACAAGACAACTGAATTTGAAGAACTTAGACAGAATGGACTATTTTATTGCCGCTCTAAAAAGAAATGGAATATACATTGACCTCAATCTTATGTGTTATAGACAATTCTCTTCAGCCGATGGGTTGCCGAGCGAGGTAAATACAATGCAGGTTAAGGATCAGCATCTCCTACCATTCTTCTATGATCCTGCTAGGCAGCTTGTAAAGGAGTTTGCAAGGCAGTTGCTGACGCATGTGAATCCGTATACGGGCTTGTCGTATGCTGATGACCCTGCAGTAGCCTTTATAGAGATCTTGAATGAGTATGGAATGACATTTGGTTGGTTTGATGGCGCTGTTGACAGGCTTCCACAGGTCTTTAGAAATGCCTTGAGAGAGAAGTGGAATGAATTTCTAATAAGCAAGTATGGCACAACAGAAAATCTTGCCAAGGCATGGGGAAAAAGCCTTTTACCTGGCGAGAGTCTAGAGAACAAAACAGTTGATGTATTCAACTATGCAGACATTATGATAAAAAGACCTACTCTTCAAGCAAGGCTTGACTGGGCTGAGTTTCTATGGCAGCTCGACTACGACTATTTTATGGATATGTACAGTTTTTTGAAGAATGAGTTGAAGGTTAAGGCTGTTGTTATTGGTACGCAGTCTGCTTGGGGTGGGCTGCCGAATGTTATGGCTCGGCTTGATGCTGTTGATTCTCATCATTATTGGAGGTATCCTGAGGGTAGTGGCAGTATTTGGTATGTTGTGAACGACCCTATGGTGAACAATCCAACCTTTAACACAATGTCCCAGCTAGCATTTAGAAGCGTATATGGAAAGCCATTTACTGTCAGCGAGTATAACCACCCAGCACCAAACATGTATAGAGCCGAAGGATTTGCATTCCTACCAGCTTTCGCAGCATTCCAAGACTGGGACGCCATAATGCCATACAACTACGGCCCGTGGACCTCAAGACAGATGGCGCTTGCTAGCTGGAACTCAGGAAGAATGAGAGGAACACTAGACTTTGATCAAGACCCTGTTAGATGGGCTCTAATGCTAACATCATACTTCCTATTTGTTAGAGGAGATGTAAGCCCAGCAAAACAACTTGTAGTTGCCGAAATGACGAAATCTAAGGAGCTGGATCTAGTAGCAAATAGGGTTGCAAGTGTCTGGAATCTTCCAAACGCTGGACAACTAAATGTTCCATACTATGTCCCACTAATACACGGATTCAGAATGATTGTAGATAATACCACCCTACCGACAGACGCTCTTTCACCAGAGGATGTAGCACCTCCAACAGATAATGTTATTAGGTCTGATACTGGAGAGCTTGTATGGGATTGCAGCATTCCCAATAGATGTGTGTTTATTGTTAATACGAGTAAGAGTATTGTTTTGACGGGTTATGTGAGTGGGAGGAGATTCGACTTTGGAGCAGTATCTATAGAGGTTGGAGACACTCTACTAGATGGCTGGGCAACAATAGCTCTACACGTTCTAGATGGCAATAGCTTCCAAGACGCAAAAAGAATACTTGTCATAGCCATTGGAACAGGATTCAACAACAACATGCCCATATACAACTACGACAACAGACAACTACTATTCAGAACATCAACAAACCTAACAAAAGACCAGCTAGCTAGTTTATATAGAATGAGAATATCCACATTTGATAATTGGGGCTCGGCTCCAACCATTGTAGAGGGTATTGAGGCTAACATAACTATCAAGACCAATAAAAATGTTATATGCTGGGCTCTAGACAATATAGGCGAAAAGGCTGGAACACTAAGCCCAATTAGATCTGGAGATCAATGGAATATAAAAATATTGCCGACATATAGAACACTATTATATGAAATATTAGTATATTAAACATTACTCTTTTTTAAGATCTTAGCCTACTTCTTCAAAACTTTACGACCTCATCATCAGATATGCCATTATCTTTGCATCCTCAATCAAGTTGTTTATATTGCTATACTCGTTTGGCATGTGAGCAGTATTGTCTATTGTTGCCCATGCAACAGCTGGTATACCCAGTTTCCTGAAGCTGGACGCCAATGTTCCACCTCCTATCCCTCCAATAACCGGCTCTACACCTCTCAGCTCTTTTAGTGCTTGAATCAATGTTTTTACTATTGGAGAGTCTGCTGATGTTGGTGGTGGAGAGTCGAATCGATTTATGACCTCAATCTCTATCTCTGGATACACATTCTTTTCGACCTCTTTTAAAAACACCTCCCTTACAGTAGAGGCAACGTTTTTGAAGCTCTTTAGAAGTTCGTCAACGGGATACTCGGGCAATATTCTGCAGTCTATAACAACTTCGTGTTCTCCTGGAATAATGTTTGGTGATCCGGCTGTGTTTCTAGCCATTGTCGGTTCACAAGTTGTGTATGGAGGGTCGAATAAGGGGTTTTCTGATCCAAATCTATTGGCTATAAGGATGTTCACTAAGTGCAGAAACTCTATAGCAACTTTATGTGGGTTAACACCTCTATGTGGAGTACTAGCATGTACTTGAAGGCCCTTGAACCTGATTTTTAGCCATAGAATGCTCTTTTCAGCAATCTCTATGAACCTCCCATCGCTTTTCCCATAGTCTGGAACCAGAGCAACATCGTTTTTGTTGAAAAGCTCTGGATAGTTACTGACAATGTATTCCATTCCATATCTAGAGCCAGCCTCTTCATCGCTAACAAATGCAAGTACAATGGTTCTCCTAGGCTTGGCCCCAGCATCGATAACAGCTTTTGCTGCTAGAAGAGATGACACTATCGCCTGTCCATTATCTTCAGCGCCTCTTCCATAAACCCTTCCACCAATAAACCTAGGCTCAAAAGGTTTTGTAATGGTCCACGCATTTAGATTCCCAGGTGGTACAACATCTAAGTGTGACACTATCCAAAGTTTTTCGCTGGTCTCACCCCTAATAAAGACCAGTATGTTTGGTCTAACACCATTTTTAGCCCTAGAATCATTCACATAGATTGTCTTAACCTCGCCAAGACCCCAGTTCTTGACAGTTTCGAGAATATACATAGCTTTATCATATTCGCCTTCACCACCATAATCAGGGTTCACACCCCCCTTCGATATAATGTCCATCAAAAGCTTTACAGCATATTCGCGCATTCCGTCAATTCTATTCAAAATATCTTTGAGCATCATTTACTTCACCAGCTATCAATCTACGACAAACTTTCTAAACCCTTTCTAAATGCTTATGAAGTTTGGGTAAAACAAAAACTTTGTTGAAATCAAATAGACTATATTCTCAAATTCGTCTTAAATGTTTCAATGGTGCTCTAGAGCTTTAAACACTGTTTGTAGCTTGTTGGCTCATATGCTCTTTCATCTATAGACATGCAATGCTAAATTTATGCGAAATTCTTGTGTGCATAAGCATAAGAGTATATAAAGGCTGGGAGGCAATGACTATTATCTGGATGAAATTTGGAGGGCCCGTAGCTCAGCTAGGTAGAGCGGCGGGCTCCAGCTAGACTCTATGGGTCTGTCGACCGTATGGGATGAGAGGAGGCTGGAGCGTTGAGGGGAGACCCGTAGGTCGGGGGTTCAAATCCCCCCGGGCCCACCACCTACCTATTCCAAACACTTGGCTAGATGTGGAAAGCTTGTTTTAATTGTCTCTATCCTAGTGATCGCTGGAGGGTGGGCAGAGAGAAGCGTTGAAACAACATCTCTACTGTTTTTCTCTCCTTGGCTAAGAAGTATAAGGAGTCTTAGATAGGAGCAGGGGTTTGAAGCATTCGACACAGCGAATAGATCTGCTTCTAACTCATATCTTCTTGCTATATACCTTAGAGTTATCTGAATGATGATGTACACGGCTACAAACATCGATATTAGCAATATCATATCTGTTAATGTTTCTACAAATTGCAGAATATAGATAGTGGTGCCAACGATTATAGAGAGTAGTGCTACAGCGATGAGCGTCATCTTTATGCTGTGTCTAAATTTGCAATGAGCATATTCGTGTAGCAATACAGCCTCTATATAATCTGCCGGAAGATTGCGAAGAGCACTAGTCACAACAACTGTTCTACATGTAATTCCGAATACAAGTGCGTTATAGAATGGCGCATCCGATTCTTTGATATTTTTAAAGGGTTTTACACCTATTCTCATTGCTATCCTATTTGAGAGACTTGAGAGTAGCAAATCGTTTATAGGTCTTGCTCTAAGCCACCATAGCCTAAGTCTTATAAATCTCGCCAACATATTTTGGCGCTGTTTACCAGTTGCCATAGCATCGAATCACATTCGACAAGGCTTTGAATATAATTGATATTATGTAATCATCTTTAAATGTTTTTGATACTGGATTAACCCACTTCATTATCAGGATACCTGCTGCATATCCGAAACTTGTATAAAATGCTTGATATAGCTATCACAAGATCTTTATAAAGTGTGATGTGTGGCAAGCAGAGAATGTGTGGCGTTGATTAATAGTGTAAGATAATATAATAATGGGTTAGAATTTATCGATGTAATATGAAGGTTTATATAACCTCTGAGAGGTGTTGCTCTATATACTGTGCATGGTCAACTATCCTCTCTATGTGCCTCATTAGCAGCGCCTTTACAGCTTTTTCTCTTGGTACAACATCGCTAGTTGTTATCTCTCTTAGTATCTCCTGGTACTCTTTATCAACATGTTCGTCAACTTCGTTGACTATGGCTATTCTCTTTGGTGAAAAGTCTATGAGATCGTTTAGTGCAGCATCCAATGCCTTTAGAGCTTCTTTAAATATGCTGGAAATGTTTTGTATGGTTGATATTGCCGAGACTGGTGCTAGCAAAGAGTCTATTCTCGCTATTTCTCTACAGTAACGAGATATTCTATACACATCATATGCTATGCTTATTAATGCATGTGCCGATAGAAGCTCTTTGCCTAGGGGCTGTCTCCTAGCTATGAAAACCAGAACCTCTGTAACAAATTCTCTTCTAATTTTATCTAATATCATTGACAAATTGTCTATCTCTTTCCAGAGCCTCTTTCTATCCTCTAAATTACTCGTTGAAATCAAGCTCATTGTATGTTTGGCTATAGCCTTGGTGTTTTCAGCCATGTGAAGCAATATCACTTTGAGTTTCTCAAGCTCTGAGACCGTTATAGACAATTATATCTCACCTCTCAAAAGCTTTTGAGCAAGTTCTGTGGTTGGTCTTAAAAATATTTGGTTTGCTGGTCCCTGCTCAACAATTCTACCATCGTAAACAATGGTTACATAGTCTGCAACTCTTGCTGCTTGATGCGGGTAGTGTGTAACCATAATAACTGTAATCTCATCTTTTAGAGAGACTATAGCCTCCTCAAGTTTTCTGGCATTAACAGGGTCTATGTTTGCAGTTGGCTCGTCTAGCAATAGAAGCTTTGGCTTCATGGCAAGAGCCCTTGCTAGACAGAGTCTCTGTTTTTGCCCTCCGCTAAGCTGATGAGGATAGTCATAGAGTCTATCTTTAACCTCGTCCCAAAGCATGGCCTTTTCAAGAGCCCATCTAACAACAGCATCAAGGTCTTTTCTATTCTTAGCAACGCCATTGATTTTGGCTGCTATCGCAACATTGTCATATATGGTCATATGTGGGAATGGGTTGGGGGTTTGGAACACCATCCCTATATATCTTCTGAGCTCATATGGATCCTTCTTCAGCGCATCAAAGCCTAGGACTTTTACCGTACCCTCAACTCTAGCATCACGATTTACATCTATAAGTCTGTTTATAACCCTGAGGATGGTTGTTTTTCCAGAGCCTGAGGGGCCCATAATGACATAGACGGAGTTGTACGGAATCTTCAAACTTATGTTCTTTAGTATATGTCTATTGCCTATATACACATTGACATTCTCCATCTCAACAGCATACACTATAACTTCACCCCTCTAACAGCTAACTTAGTGGCAATGAAAATAATTAGATATGCAATTAACAGCAGTGCTGCAGCACCCCATGCAATCTCCTGGAAGTTTCTGTAGGGGGTAAGTATATAGTCGAATATTAGAAGTGGTAATGCATCTGTTGGCCCTAGAATAGATGTTGATACACCTATTCTATACCTCCCAACAGTAAATAGCAGCGCGGCTGTTTCGCCGAGTATTCTAGCCATGGTCATAAGAACTGTCACTAAAACACCTCTTCTTATAATTGGCAGAAAAACCCTTGTGACTGTTTTCCATCTAGACATAGCTATAGAATATGCGGCTTCTCTATATGTTTCTGGTATTGAGCGCAGATATGTTGAGAAGTATGTGTATGCATATGGGAGAGAAACTATTGTTAATGCCACAACACCTGCAAGAGTTGAGAAGGTTCCCATGGGAACTACAACAAGGAGGTATACAACCATTGAAACCGCTATTGTTGGAATACTAGCCAGAGACTTTGCAACAACATCAACAGCTATCGACAGAGGATTTCTAGGAAACTCGTTAACCATGATGGAAGAGAACAAGGCTATCACAATTGTTATTGGGAGGGCTAGTGCTGTTAGCATTAGAGAGCCTACTAGCGACGGTGCTATACCGCCAACATCTTTTGATGTTGGTGCTGGTGGGATGCTTGTGAAGAAACTGGGGCCAGCTCTAATGATAACTGACAGTCCGTTAGCCAAGGTTACTACTATCAAGTGTATGACTGGTGTGATGGCTATGATAGACAGTATCAGTATTACGGCAAAAAATATTCTATCCTTTAATTTTCTCCACTTATACAACTACCCTCCTCCTCCACCTACTCATTAAAGATAGTCCAATAAAGCTAAGTATAATTGCAACAACTAGAACAACTAATGCCGAGGAATACAAAACAGATTCTGCATATCTATACAAGTAAGCATTGCCAAACTGAGAAGCTATTAGAGCAGAGACTGTGTACCCTGGCGAGAATATGCATGAGCCTAGATACATTGAGTTGCCAATTGTTGTCACAGCTATTGTTGTTTCGCCCAAGGCTCTTGCAAATCCGAGTATAATCGATGCTATTACGGCTGGTTTTGCCAGTGATAACAACACCTTTACTGTTTCATATCTTGTCGCTCCAATGCCTAGGCAAGCCTCTCTATAGGTGGTTGGGATACTCTCATAAGATTCAAAGATCATTGCAGTAACGTAGGGCGTTATCGATATTCCTATGGATATTCCTGCGGTAAATATTGTGAAGGCTGTGATTGGTTTGCAGGAGAATATGGGTATGAAGGATAGGTATATACTTAGAGGATCCATAACATAGGTCTTCAATATTGGTGCTAGGTACATGGACGCCCACATAGCATAGATGATTGTTGGCACACCACTCATAAGCTCGACAATAGACGATAGAATATCTCTAACCAAATCATGCACATACTCAGCCAATAGAATGGCTAGTGGAACTGAAAATACAAGTGCTGTCACTGTAGCTAGAATAGATGTTGTGATAGAGCCTACTATCGGTGCTAATAGGCCATATCTGCTATGTTCAGGATCCCATATACTGGATGTGAAGAGACTAAGACCAAAGGCGTTAAAGGCTTCAAAAGATCTTGAAATAAGGATAAGAATAGCTATGACAAGTATGGCTAGGAGAGATATTGAAAAGGGTGTGAGTGTTAGAAAAAATAGCATGTCTTTTCTACTGGCCTTCATAATGCTTTGCCCTAAGATGATATCATGTTTGCAGCCTCAATTAAAAGGTTTCTAATGTTTTCAGGTGGTGCAACATACCCTTGTATAACATGTTTATACCCTTCTTCGGCGACCCACATCAGAAACTCCTTTACTGCCAAAGCCTTTGACTGATCCCCATATTTCTTCCAGAGGATTATATGTGTTGGCGCTACTATGGGGTAGCTATCCTCGCCAGGAGCATAAACAATTTGATATGCATCTTCGCTAAAGTCGCTGAGTGGTGATTGGGGTAAAACAGCTTTTTCTAGAGAAGCCATTATCGATTTGTTAGATGGTGCCACAAAAGCCCCTGCAGCATTCTTTATTGCTGCAATAGGAAGGTTATTCATTATTGCATAGCTCCACTCAACGTATCCAATGGAATATGGTGTTTGCATAACTATTTGCGTTACCCCTTCGCTACCCTTGCCACCTATACCCCTACCAGTTGATGTAACAGGCCAGTTAACGGTTTTCCCCACAAGGTCTTTAGACCACGAACCATTGGTTGACTTGTATAGAAATATTGTGAATATCTCTGTTGTTCCACTAGCATCAGTTCTATAGACAGGTATTATCTCCTTGTGTGGAAGCTTATCTGCTATATCGGTATTGAGGCTTTTTATCCGTGGGTCGTCCCAGTAAACTATAGACCCTTTATAGATATCTGCTAAAACAGATCCATCAAGTTTCAATGTATAGTTGGTAGGAATGCCAGGCACATTATATACTATTGCAACTGCTCCAGCCAGCCAAGGAATCTGTAGGACGCTTCCATTATACTTTAGCCACATATCTCTAGATAGAGGCGGATCTGAACAGGCAAAGTCGACCACATTCTGGAAGAACATGCTTAGACCTGCACCACTTCCCACAGATTGGTAGCTTATCTTTATACCTTTTTGAGAATAGAACAACTGGATCCACTCATTCAGCTGTGGATATACAAGTGTCGAGCCCGCTCCCTGGATTATAACATTGTATGTGGTCTGAGGTGTTTGGGTTGTTATTATTGTTTGTGGTGAGGTAGAGGAATACATTATCTTTATGAATAGATATGGTAGAACAACTGCAACAATAATCACTATTATGATTGCTACAAAGGTTTTTCTATCCATCTTTTACGCCAGGGTCTATATTTGAAGATAAAAGTATATAAATCTTGCTAATGAATGTTTATAGAACATAAGTATAGCATTATAAGTATGTTATTGAATATGTATAAAAAATTCGCAGGTTTAAAGAAACGCATACACAGATTTGCATCTAGTTATTTAATAGCTTTTTTCTTCTGCACAATCTTTATGTTAGTGATTCTAATACTCTTTAAAGGCTGTGTATAACTACCATTATCAGAGCCTCTTTTAGTGCATGTAACCATATTTGCTTTTCTATGCCACGGAATGGCTACAACCCCCCTAGGAACCTTATCGTTGGTTTTTGCATAGAATATCTCTTTGCCACACTCTGTCTCGATTTCTATTACATCTCCATCGTCTATTCCAATAGCTTTGGCGTCAAATCTATTTATTATAGCAATATCAATGTTTTTATCTATACATAGGGATGTGTTGTAGCACAAACTCGATCTATATGTTGTTAATATGAGGTATTCTCTCTTGTCATCTTCCTCTTTGTCTGTAATCCTCGAGAAAATTGCTTTGCCCAGAGGAGTTTCAAATCTATTTTGATACAACCTAGAGGTACATTCTCCATTTTCGCAAGGCCATATAACTCCATTTTCATTTTCTTTCAGTTTCTGCGGTGTAATACCTCTATATATGGGTACCACACTACTTATTTCAATAGTTATATCCTCTACTGATCCATATTCTCTCCAGCTATCTAATCCAATCATTCTGCCTAGCTGCTCAACTATAACCCAGTCTGGCAGCACCTTTCCCGGAGGATCTAATATCTTGTATGACCATTGAACTCTTCTCTCCGAGTTTGTGTAGGAACCTTCCTTTTCTAAACGAGTTGCTACAGGTAGTACATAGTCGGCGTATTGTGTGGTCTCACTCCATCTTATCTCATGAACAACCACAAGCTCGATGTTTTGAAGAGCTTTCCTAACCATTGTCGAGTTTGGGTGGCTTAGAACAGGATTTTCACCAATTATGAATAGAGCCCTTATATCTCCTTTCAAAGCTTTTTCAAAAATCTCGATGCTTGTATATCCCGGTTCACTTGGAATGTTATCGATGTTCCATGCATCTTGGAATAGCCTTTTCTTGTACTCATCATCAACTCTTACATAGCCTGGAAGGTAATTTGGTAGTGCACCCATATCGCAAGCTCCCTGGACATTGCTCTGACCCCTTACCGGGTACAATCCGCAACCTCTTCTACCAATATAGCCTAGAAGCAAAGCCAGATTAACTATAGCTGAGACGTTGTTCTTGGCTGTCACATGTTGTGTTATACCCATTCCCCATAGTATAGAGCCGCAACCAGCCGAAGCAAACTCTCTTGCCACCTCCTCAACCAGGCTACTTTCAACACCAAGCTCCCTACATTTCGATATGTCATAACGTTTTGCAATTTGATAGAACCCCTCGAAACCTTCTGTCATTTGATGAACGAATCTCTTGTTGTATAATCCGCTAGAGATTATTATGTTTGCCATGCAGAGAAGAAGCTTGTAGTCCTCTCCAGGTCTACCTATCTGAATAAATATATCAGCTAGTTCAGCCGTTTCGCTTCTCCTAACATCGATTACGATTATCTTGGCGCCCCTCTTCTTAGCCTCTAAAATCAAGGCTGCTAGAGGAGGATGTGTAGCAACAGGATTATAGCCAATTATCAGAATAGCTTTTGAATACAATAGATCTGAAAAAGGGTTTGTCTGAGCTCCAAACCCAAGCGATTTGGCAAGGACATCAACACTTATTGCATGGCATAGCCTTGCACAATTATCTATATTATTGCTTCCAAGAAACCTAGCAAGCTTCTGAATCAAATAATTCTCCTCGTTAGAGCATTGTGAGCATCCTATAAAAGCTATGGAGGAGCCCCCATATACCTTGACAATCTTTCTCAGCTCTGTAGCTATATCATTTAAGACACTGTTCCATGTAGCTTCTGAAAAGATATCGCCTCTTCTAACATATGGATATAGAACCCTATTGGATGGAGAGGTAAGATTCGTTATCAAAGAGCCTTTGAAGCATCCATAGCCATACGCAGAACCATTTTCTTTATTTATGTAAATACTGCAACCATATCCGCAAAAAGGGCAAACAATTCTTGAAGCCAATCTAGATCGCACCAATGAAAAATATGTTAACAAATCCCAATTTAAGCAACGTATTTACATAAATTATGTAATGAGGCGATTATAATAAAGCAATTTAAGTATTGCAACCACACAAACCCTTCTAGAGTAAGGCAAATCCATGATGACCCCTTCATGCTCTGAACTCCACATGATGTGTGCTGGGATATCTGATGAATTTTCGTAAGCAACTAAGAAGGGATATAAGAGATCTCATAACCAACATCATTTCATATAATGCTATAGGTGTTGGCTATAGTTTTTGGAGGCAGAGACCATGGGCCATAGCAACCATTGCTAAGGGGAAAGCTGTTCTGGATCTTGGCTCAGGCCCTTGCATAAACGGTGTAGCAACGGCTCTTAGAAATGGCGGATATGTAGTCTGTCTCGACATTTCAAAGACGATGGCTAGCATGGCTAGATATACCCTCAAGAAGTTCAATGTGCTTGGCGACGCTGTGATAGCCGATGCTTTGAAAACACCTTTTAGAAGCAACTCTTTCGATGCTATCCTCGCTATTGCTGTTGTTCACCATATTCCAAAATCTCTTTTGCCCATATTATTTTCAGAGGCTAGGAGAATTCTAAAGGTGTTGGGCATTTTTGTTGTGACTGTGTGGTCTTGGAGACATAGAAGATTCATTTTGAAAACCTTTCTTAACATCTTTTTCACATTACTTGGCTTGCTAGGATATTTGAGAAGATATGTGATTTTTTGGAAAAGCAGAAGAGGATATTTCAAAAGGGTCTACTACCTGTACGACCTGAAGGAGCTTATCGAAGCTGTAAAAAGTTCGAAGATGGTGGTCGCTTCGAGTGGGTATACATGGTATATTAGGCAAGATAATCGAAATGTCTATGTAGCGGCGCTAAAGAGCAGAGCTTGACAATTATCTAAGTTCTTTGGCCATATATGGAGAGCCAGAAGGTCTTCTATACCCATGCTTTCTGTAATACTCTCTCGCGCCAACGCCTGAAAGCACAAGGATTTTTCTACAGCTAAACTCGTATTTAGCAATCTCCTCAGCTGTTGCAAGGAGTTTCGAGCCCCAGCCACGATGTTGCCAACCATCTTCATTGCGGTCTCCAATCGGTATCTGAGGGCCATACACATGCAATTCTCTTACAATTGCTGTTGAAGAGTCTATCTCTGGCCTGTGTGCCTTGGCTGATGGTATTCTAAGCCTGAGCAAGCCGACCAGCACATTGTTTTCAACATCCTCTGCGGCCAAGAATACCTCTGTTCCTTGGCTAGCCTCATAAACCTCCTTGGTTATCTCTATTCTTGATGGCCTTACACCTCTGAACATCTCCTGTCTTCCAACCTCTCTAAACCTAATCTCATTTATCTTTATACCCTTCTCAAGAGCCCTCTTCTCAACAAGCTCTCTCAGATTAGCCTTCTTGGGTCCCGCCAATATTATCGGTGCTGGAATGTCTCTCTGGATCCTCATAACCCTTACCCACTTTGGTATAAATCTGTAGAACTCTGAGATGAGCTCAACAGCCTCTTCATCCGTCAACGCCTTGTAGAGACCATTTCTCCACATTTCATAAAGCTTAGTCCCCTCGATGACCAGCGTTGGATATATCTTAAGCATGTCCGGTCTAAAGTCAGGATTCTCAAAAATCTCTTTAACCATTTCAATATCCCTATCCCTATCTGAACCCGGGAGACCAGGCATAATATGGTACACAACCTTGAATCCAGAATCCTTCAGTACTCTGGTAGCTTCTACAACATCTTTCACAGTATGACCTCTATTAACCTTTTGAAGAACATCGTCATAGATGCTCTGAACACCTATCTCAACCTTTGTAGCCCCTAGATACAGCATCCAATCAGCATCTCTCTCCTTTGCCCAGTCAGGTCTTGTCTCAAGGGTAAGGCCAACAATTCTGATAGAGGCTGTCTCATTTTTCTCGTGGGCCTCTTCAAGACTCGGCATACTCTCGGGTTTTGGCTCTGGAAACCTATTGACAGCCTCGAAAATGTTTGTAATGAACCACAGCTGGTAGTCTCTAGGCAGAGCAGTGAATGTGCCGCCCATAACAACGACCTCTACTTTGCTTGGCGCATGACCCATGCCAACATATTGTCTTAGCCTAAGCCTAACCTGCTCATAGGGGTCGAAACCAACGTGAATAGCTCTCATCAGAGCTGGTTCATTGCCTATATAGCTCTGTGGAGTTCCATACTCTACACCGCCGGGGCAGTAAATACATTTTCCATGTGGACATGGAAAAGGCTTTGTCATCACAGCTACTATAGTCACGCCAGAAAGGGTTCTGGTAGGCCTTATAACACGCTCTCTAATCTTCAGCGCCATGCACATTCTCAAAATGTTTTATATAATTAATGTTTAAAAATTATTTTGATTAACCGTCGGCAATAAAAGTCAAATTTAGCCCAAGTGGATGTAAATTGTTTGTGCCATTTACACTATTTTCTATATTCAACTGGTTATATTTGATACATAGTCTAGAGAGTAGCTTATTCTAATGGCCTTGCTAAGCTCGTCTATTGCCATCCAGTCCTCGAAGCTTAGCCTCCAGCCAACAGATCCAACAAGATCAGCTACCTGTTCCGGGCTTTTAGCTCCTGGTATTGGAACTACAACAGGGCTTGACATTATAAGCCAGTTTAACGCTACTTGTATTGGTGTCTTGCCATATTTGTCCCCAATCTTCTTGATTAGCTGTACCAGCGTCCATACCTTTTCGAAGTTCTGTGGATGGAACACAGCCTCTCTTGCTCTCACATCTGTGAACTTTGGTAGGTTTTCAGGCGTGTACTTTCCTGTCAAAGCGCCTTTTGCTATTGGGCTCCACGCTTGTAGTGTTATACTATGTTTTTCTGCATATGGTATTATCTCCTCCTCAGCCCATCTCTCAACCAAGTTATATCTGTATTGAAAGATCTCTACATCGACTTTCGACAAATTCGATCTAAAGCTTTCGACAAGCTCTATGGGATAGTTGCTCAGGCCTAGGTACCTGACCTTGCCCATGTGGACAAGCTTCTCTAGGTACTTTACATACATTCTAGTTGGATAGTTATGCCAGACAGGTGGCCAGTGAACCAACAAGCCATCTATGTATCCAAGACCCAGAATCTTTATTGAGTGGTCAACAGCTTTAAACACATCCTCAGGATTTAGAAACTCTGGCATTATCTTTGTTGTGACAATAACCTCATCTCTCTTAACACCAATCTCTCTCAGCGCTCTCCCCAAAATGTTTTCGCTTAGACCAAGCCCATATGCCATGGCCGTGTCAAAGAAGTTTACACCAAGTTCAACAGCCTTGGCAACAACACTCTTAGCCTTTTCGTATTCCGTCAAACCCCAGGCCTCGCTAAACTGCCACGCACCTAAACCAATTCTTGAAATCTTTTCCTTTGTCTTTCCAAGGGTTGTATACTCCAAACCACTCACCTATACAACCAAGGTTTTACCACATTTTCAAACTTAAAGTTTTTGTATATGAAAATGTGCATTCTATCAGTTTGCTAAAGCTCTTCTAAAACCTCTATAATCTGGGGGAACTCGCCTATTAATGCAAGTCCAAGATCCTTTAAGACCAGTTTGTTTCTCCCCCTCCTCCTGTCTATGTGTATAGCCTTCATACCAGCAGATAATGCACCTCCAACATCTTCGATAACACTATCTCCTACATGGGCTATTCTCTTAGGCTCTTCGCCAATTTTCTTTGCAAAAATGAAGAATATTTTCCTATCTGGCTTGTTTATCCTCGTCTCATCGGAGAAGATGAGAACTTCAAACATGTTGTATATGCCAAGCCTCTTGAGAATATCTATTGTGTATATGCTACTCCAGAAAACTGTGTTGCCCACTATTCCAAGCTTGAATCCAAGTCTGTGCAAAAGCTCTAGAGTATCTACAACATCTCCAAACACAATGTCTTTTGGATCTGCAGATGCAAATGCATCTGAAATAGCCTGTAAAACCTTGTTTGTTTCAATACCAAGTCTTTCAGCAAGCATATTCTGAGACTCAACAACTATGTCAAAGCCGTCTACCTCCCCCAGCCTTCTCCTCAATTTACATCTATCATAAACAACTCTGATGGTCTCCAGAACCTTTGCAACATCTGTATTTGGAAGATGGATAGAAAGCTTTGAGGCAATAAGGCTAAACACCTTGTTTATATCTAACATAGTGTCCCAGACATCAAATGATATTGCATGTACCGAAACCATTTTTGTGGCCCTGAACACCGTTTTTGCTACTCAGCTTTTTGAGCAAGTCTATATAAATGTGCATACAAGTGAGAATATTAGTGATGTTACGAGTATTGCTATAGCTGAGTATTTTAAGAATGGTATGGTCTCTCCATAAACCATTCTGCTGATAGCTATAGAAGATATGATTGCTATGAAAATTGCCGAGATGTAGTAGAGTGATAGTATGTAGTATATGTCTATCGAAGCTCTAGCAAAAGGTGTTGCAAAAGCTGCTTTAGCTATATATGAAAGTAGCACTACCGTTATTATACTCCCCATCACATATGCGAAGATTGTTAGGTATAGAAGTGATTTATAGCCCTCTAGCCTCGTTTTCCTCAAGTCATCCAGTCTCGACAACTGGAAAGAGAACCTCTCGGCAATTGATAGAACCTCTGCAACCCTACCACCACTTACAAAACCCACTGGCAGGCAGGAGAGAACAGCCTTTACCTCTCTGGGAGCATTACCGAAAACAGTTTCAAATGCTTTAAACGGGTCAAAACCAAGCTGAATAAGCTTAGCAAACCTAATTGCATAGTCTTGAAGGGGCTTGCCAATGGCATTAGACGAAAGCTCTACCGCTTTGGACATGGGAACGCCTGCCCTGACATACGATGATAACACAGCTATGAAATCCTGTGTCTGCCTGCGCAGCATTTTTCTAGTCTCTACATCTTCTTTGAAAAGTAGGTATATGGAGAGCATGGTAAACGATATTATGCAGCCTACTGTGGTGTATGAGTCTGAGGAGAGGAGAACAGGTATAGGTATATAATAGAATCTCACCTTTATATACAGGCCTTCGACACCTCTAAAGATGTTGAAGCCCATCAACCTTGTGATTGTAGGCAATACTATTAGCGACAGTATAGGCCCTAGTAATGCAATAGCTACCGAGAGTGCTAGAGCTCTTGGCCCCCTTCTCAAGGTCTCATCCTAGACACTATAACATCTGATAGAACAACTATGGATGTAGATGCTATGGGGACTAGAAGAAGTGTTGTCAGGATCATAAGAGCGTCAAACGACAGCCAGCTGATTGGATATAGCAGCAGGAGTGCAGCTATAGACCCAACGAGCACTGGTATTAATAGTGCTACCGCGACATACACCTCCATATACACATTCAGAGTCTCCACAGACTTTTCAATCCTAATGCTGTATCTGCTTACATACCTCTCTAGAAGACTTGACAAAACATTTGTGATTCCGCCCCCAATGGCTATTGCTGAGGCTAGCGAGGAAAAAAGCTCTCTTAGAGTCTGGGATGGGGTTATATTAGAAACCCTCTTTAGAGCTTCATCAACTGGAACACCTGCTCTAATAAGCGATGTTGCCAGGTCTATCTCTATGAAGAAGAATTTGAAGTCTTTCCCCAAAACAATTGGAAGAGCCTCCAGATTTTTGTATATGCTCTGTCCAGAGGCGCCTAGCAGAGAAAGTGCCAGCAGGAGCTGTAATGCTTTGGACTCTAGAACCTCCCCCCTATTCCTATAGAGAATAACTGGAATAGAGATGGCTAATGCCATTGCAATAGGCAACACAATTAGAAGTGGCGCTACAAGAGCTAGTAATGCTATGACCAGAGGCGGGGCAGATAGATGCAGGGCTAGCAACGTTGATGCTATGGAGGAGAATAACAGTGCTGGTAATAGAGCCATCGAGACCTTTTCAACATACTTTCTATAGCTTGTTGCAACCCCCGATCCAATCACTATAGTCTCCAAATCGATCTTGAAGGACTTTAGAAACAATGCAACGAATTTTTCAAATGGAGTTACAAGAACCTGTAAAACGCTATATAGTTTTCTTCTCAGCCTCCTCAACAAACTTGAATCTATATGGCTCTCCAACAAATTTCACAGCCTCTAGATATACTGCCACAGGATCTCTCCTATATCTTCTCACCAAACTATGAAGCTGAATAACGTCCATACCCTTCTTAACTGCATAGAGAAGCAGAGTCGCTCTTCTAACCAGATCCTCTAAAACATCCTCATAACCTATCAAAAGAAGCTGTGAGATATCCTTCAATAGCCTGCTCTCAGATAAGTTAAAGAGCCAGGAATCGGATTCCCTATCCCATCTACACAAAAGCTTTACAGTAATCCTATTTGTTGTTGGATCATAGTCCCAGATCTCATGAATATATGTAACCTTTCTCACAATGTTAGCCCTATGCAAAAGCCTTTGAACTTGCACAAAAAGTTTTGCGGATGCTATAAGAGATACCGGCACATTCATTGGTGGCGAGGAGAGCCTCCTAATCAGAGACTCTACACTTTCTGCATGAATTGTTGTCAGCCCTCCATGACCTGTTGAAACAGCTTGGAAGAAGCTGTAGGCCTCTCTAGACCTTATCTCACCAAGTATTAGAACATCTGGTCTCTGCCTCATAGCAGCCTCGACCTGCGCCTGGAGAGTAACGTTCTGGATGTTTGGATCGCTACTCAGTCTAGTTACCATGGATGTCCAGTTCTCGTGGAATGGCAGTCTAATCTCTTGGGTATCCTCTGCAGAGACTATCTTCAGTTCAGATGGTAGTAGCATTGCAACAGCATTCAATACTGTTGTCTTGCCGGAGCCCGTCGGCCCATAGAATACTATCCCCTGTTTACTTTCAGCTGCCAGCCACATCAACGAGGCCACGCCAGGGTCTAGCATGCCACTGCTTATTAGCTCGACTATTGAGAAGGGGTTCTCTCTATACTTTCTAATAGTAAAGCTGTGACCATGTGTAGAAACTGTATCGAGAACTATGTGCACCCTATAGCCCTCCGGCCTCAGAATGCCCTCCACAACTGGCTGTGCAATAGAAGCCTCTCTATCAGCTCTATAGGCAAGCTTCTTCACAATAGAGTTGAGCCTTTCAGAAGGCAGAGCAACATTTGTTTCCAGCCACTCATATCTCCTATGAAAAACATGAATAGGCCTGTCAACACCATCACATGTTATATCCTCTATCTCAGGATCTCTAATGAACGGATCTACCTCTCCATAACCAACAAAATCCCTGAGAACATAGTAAACAACTCTGTCGAAGGAGCTCTTCGACTCCTCACATCTTCTTCTACCAAAAAACTTTCTACACAGGTTATACACCACATCACTTACATATTCATAGCCGTCATCAAAACCATTAAAACTTGAAAGCCTCTTCAACATCTCAACATCGCTAAAAATAGCCTCAACAACCCTCCTCTTAAGTTCTTCAAGAAAAAAAGTTAGCTCGGGTTCCCTAACAAAATACCTCAGTTTGCCATCCAAACCCTTGACAATTGATATCTCGACCATTTCGCGAAAACCAACTCTATAACCTTCTACAACTTCATAGCCCTTATCGATAAGCATGAACACCACTACAGCTCTGTGGTATTGGCACCAAATATTCTGTAGTATGGTTCTAAAAATAGTTATATATTTTGTTTTAGCTATTACGATGAGTAGACGAATATATATTCGCTTTCCACACCATTGGATGTGACAAGCTTTAGGCGGTAGCTAAAGCCTGGGGATAGGGATGTTTTTGAAATGTCTATCTGTATTTTATCTAGTTGCCCAGGCTGGATGGTCTTTCCAGTTATCTCTGAAGCGTTTATTACATTCCCACTTATGTCTAAAATATATGCAGATGCTATCTGAATGGGTACATCGCCAATGTTTCTAACATATGCTGTTATCTGTATCTGCTGTGCGGTCGTGTTCACACTTACAGCTTCTATCTTTATCCTTTCTCTGAGGGTCTGGCTCTGTGTTGCTGGTGCTGAGGATGTGAAGGTGGATACCCATAGCCAGAGTAAGACGCCTGCTGAAACAGCTATCAGTATCAGTATTATGGTTGCTATTATTGGAGACACACCTTTTGAGCTGTGTTTAGCGAAATACATTTTCCCACCATAGTGTAGCATAGCCATTTAGATTTATAAACATCGTTTTGGTAGGCGACCAGCCGACGAACGTGTTCTCTTCACATATTGAAAATGTGCCCCAACTTAAAATCCATATTCTTTTTAACCTTTCTACAGATTCTATAGCTTGGGATCCTGCTTGCGTGGTGTTAGCGAGTATGTGGCTACGGTAATAGTTGCTATAATAACTATGGCTGCTGGGATACTGGTATTCATTCACAGCTACTACATTGCGAACTCCTATTACGACACACTTTCAAAGGCTTTTGAAGAGTCTTTGAAAAGCTCTTCTATGACAATCCTAGCCTCTTACATTTCTAACCAAAAACTTGTTGTAATAGCCTCCACAGGCTCTATGCCCATACAGATATACTCTATCTATGTCAATGAGAGCTTGGCTAACTGCGTTATAGCATTCAATAACACTGCAAAGCCATTAACATATTCAAACCCTGTTGGCGTGTCTTACTACACAGCCTTTGTAGCCATGTGCAACGTTGGAAATGCAAGCTATGCAAATGTGAAAATAGTTTTCGATGGGGGTACAGAATATGCAAAAGCCCAGAAGATTGGTTAGAGGAATCTCAGCCGTTATAGGCACTGTAATTCTCATCGTCATAATGGTTCTATTCATAGCTCTCTACATAGCATCTATAGAAAGATTTGGGGCACTAAGCCGAGAGGTGGCAAGCAGACTGAGCAATTTGCAAGAGTCTTCATCTACAATAAGAAATATCGATGCTAGCTGGAGCTACAACGGGACATACACAACCATTTTTATAGACAACCAAGCACCCAAAGCAATAGTCGTAGTATCCATTGCGATGGTGTACAAAGACGGTTCATACACAATAATATCGAGGCTAAACAAAACCATAAACGCATTCATATCGGTGAACAATGCATCATACAACCAACTGCAACTACCTCTCGCAATACCACCAGCAACACAAGCAGTAATAGCCATAAAAACCAGCCGAGAACCAGCAGCGCTATCCCTAGCCATAGAAGCATCGCCCATAACAGCTATTATAATACCAAAGAAACCAGCCAGCATCAATACAACAACTGCTAGGCTAGAGCCGCAAGGAGGAAACGGAACAGTTATATGGATAGGAAGGGTGCAAGTCCCAGTAATAGCAATAAAAAAAGGTATAACGATGCAACAGTATCCTATTAGTGGCAACAAAAGCAAGGAAGAGGTCCGTTTTAATGAATCAATTCTTTTTGGCAATGTATTGAAGGCCTACAAAATAAACATTACAACTACTATTAACACAAATATTTCTGTCAGCATAAATATCCTAATGAATGGTACAAACATTTCGAGCTATTGTAGTGTCTCTCAAAGCTTACCCTCTCAAAAGCCGCATCCTCAAGGATTAAAAGGCAACTTCACTATTGTGTGCTACTATCCTATCAATGGGGAACCTGTTCAACTAGTCAATATTACCATCGTTCTTCGGCGGTCCGAAGGAGGAGGAATGTTTGAATATAAAATTTATAACGTTTCTGAGTATGTCTTTGGATATGTTGGCTACTCTCTATTTGACTCTCTTATAGTGGGGCTTGGAGGCTCAACACAAATAGCTTTCTACAATCTCTCTTCTATCAGCCTAGGATCTCTACAACCTGTTTTCAATACCAGCTCGTATTCATATTTTGATGGCTCTGTTGCCATAGCCTATGACTCTCAAAGCTATAGGCTCTACATGGTTAATAGAAGTGGTGTATTCTCCTGGGATTCTCTAGGATGGTCTTCTGTCACCTCTAGTTGTAGGTCTGTTGGTGTTGGCGCTGCCATCAATATTGTGGGTGATAGGATTGTTGTTTTTCCTGGTGGATACAGAAACTACATCTGTGTACTCGATTTATCAAGGGGTAGTGTAGCTAACGTGTCTTTGGATGGCTTTAAACTCTATGAATACACCTCATCAGCTGTCTATAGAGATTCCATAGTCTTTACAGCTCTGGATGGTAGTGGAGGTGTAAATGTATTGTTGTTCAATGTTACAACAGGTTATGTAAAACCATTGTGGAGGATACCCATATACGCTATAGCTGGTGTTGCAGTAGATGGAAATAGCTCAAGGGTTTACATAGTGTCTGGCAACTCTTGGAGGTGCGCTAAACCACAGTGCAACTCGTATCAATATATGAAGATTTTTGTTGGCTCGCTGGAAACAGGCTTTTTCAGCTATATGGATGTGCCTATGCAGTTTACTGTGCAAAGCGTGATTGGCTATGGTAATAGGGTGGGGATGTACAGAGACAAACTTCTTGTTGTAGACTATGGCACTGTTTTACTCATAGATCAGAAGGGTCTTGGACTAACAAGATATGCAAATGCTTACCATGTTCAGTGACAATATCTAATGTTTTTCTAAAAGATTGTCCGATGTTTGTATTTATACATATTACTAATTTAAATGAGTATACTTGTATACAACATTATTTTCAGTCAGATATATATGTGAGAAAAGCCATAGGGGTTGTAGGGTAAGAATATGCCTAAAGAAGAGTTTGAGCCATATCATGCATGGGTTGACAAAAGCTATGTTCCAGACCCCAAGAAGGATGTCATTGTAACATTTAGGATTACTCCTGCAGAGGGCTTCTCTATAGAGGATGTTGCTGGGGGTGTTGCCGCTGAGAGCAGTACTGGTACCTGGACAACGCTATATGTCTGGTATGATCAGAACAGGTTGGAGAAGCTGAAGGGTAGGGCATACTTCTTTAAGGATCTTGGCGATGGCAGCTGGCTTGTGAGGATAGCCTACCCAGCAGAATTATTTGAAGAGGGCAATATGCCAGGTTTCCTCGCTAGCGTTGCTGGCAACATATTCGGTATGAGGAGGGCTAAGTGGCTGAGAGTTGAGGATATTTACATGCCTCTAGACTTCGTCAAGTATTTCAAAGGGCCTATAAAAGGAGTGCGCGGAGTTAGAGATATATTCAAAGTCTATGATAGACCTATTGTCGGTACGGTTCCAAAGCCTAAGGTTGGCTATACAGCAGATGAGGTTGAGAAGCTAGCCTACGAAATACTGTCTGGTGGCATGGACTACATAAAAGATGATGAGAATCTTGTTAGCCCAAGCTACTGCAGGTTTGAGGCAAGGGCAAAGGCTATTATGAAGATAATTGACAGAGTTGAGAAGGAGACTGGAGAGAGGAAGGTGTGGTTCGCAAATATAACAGCAGATGTTAGAGAAATGGAGAAGAGGCTAAAGCTTGTAGCAGACTATGGAAACCCATATATCATGGTAGACGTTGTTATAACTGGGTGGTCAGCTCTAACATACATAAGGGATAAGGCCGAGGAGTACGGGCTTGCAATACACGCTCACAGGGCAATGCATGCAGCGATGACTAGAAATCCATACCACGGAATATCGATGTTTACATTGGCAAAGCTGTTCAGGATAATAGGCGTTGACCAGCTACACATTGGAACGCCGGAAGTTGGGAAGCTAGAGGCGAAGACGATAGACGTTATTAGAAATGCTAAGGTGTTGAGAGAAAATCCATTCAAGCCAGACCCAGATGACATATACCACCTAGAACAGGAATTTGGATCAATAAAGCCAGCAGTTCCAGTATCATCTGGCGGTCTACACCCAGGAACGTTGCCAGAGGTTGTTAGGGTGCTAGGCAAGGATCTTGTAATGCAGATTGGCGGCGGTACGATAGGCCATCCAGATGGGCCAAGAGCAGGAGCAGCTGCTGTTAGACAGGCTCTAGAAGCAATCTCAAAGGGCATTCCGCTAGAGGATTATGCAAGAGATCACAAAGAGCTTAGAAGAGCTTTGGAGAAGTGGGGAACTGTAAGACCCATATAAACAAAGATTTTTAATTTAAACCCATTTCTTTTTTACCACAAATTCTCCTACCCATCCCAGGTGTTTCGCTATTGAATAACGATGTTGAGAAGAAGCTGCTTGAATCTCTAAAAGGTGGCAGACCATCAGCAATATTTATCGATATAGATGGTGTTATGACAATCGAGAGAGGCTCTTATGTAATAGATTTGGAGCTTATAGAGCTTCTTAGAAAGGTTATGGAGTACAACATTCCAGTGTGTCTTGTTTCTGGAAACGCCTACCCAACTGTTTTAACGTTGCAGAGGTATCTAGGTCTTTCACCAATATTCATAGCTGAAAATGGCTGTGTGATACAGCTGTATAAAGAGTTCATAAAGATATGTAGAGAAAATCTCGATCCGCTTGTAGATGAAATAGAAAAGGAATTCCATTTGAGGAGATCGACAAGTAATTTATATAGGCTATGCGATAGAGCTTTTCACGTGCCAGATGATGTAAAATCCAATCCTAGCAAGGCCAGAGAACTGGAGAAGAATATTATGGAGAAATATCCAGGTATATACGCCTTGTACACAGGCTATGTGCTACACATATACCCAAGATACTGCAGCAAAAGCAATGCAATAAGAATTGTTGCAGAGAAAATGGGGTTGGATCTAGAAAAAGCTATAGCAATCGGTGATAGCGTGACAGATGTGGACATGATTAAAGCCGTTGGGATAGGTGTTGCTGTTGGAGATGCAGATGAAGAGGCAAAGAGGGATGCAAAAATAGTTCTACCGTTCAAGGCATCCCAATCAACAAAATATTTGATTTCAACTCTACTCAAACATATTTCACAAACTCGTGAATAGAGCACAAAAAGGAATGCAAAGAAGCTGTGCTACCAATTTTTGTATTATATTCTCGAACCCTAGTATTGTAATGAAAAATATAAAAATCTTTAAAAAGATCTTACCCTCATAGGTGATTGACTAGTGATAAAGAGGCTGGTTATGGCAGTAGCTGTGGTAGCTCTAATAGTTATTGGGGCGCTAATCTACTACATGGCTCTCTATACAAATAGACCCAGTACACCAGCATTAACCACCTCCACACCATTAACACCGCCGATACAAACAGTGTTAACACCAACAATAGAAACAAGTATCTCCTCAATAACGCAGCTACAAACACCTACAGCTTTGTCCAGCATTACGATAAAACCCTTGAACACAACATTTTTAAGTAGCACAACATCACCATCTTATATCATGACTCCTACAAATACAGAAACAAGAGAGACTACTAGCACACCTACACCAACCCAGATGACCCAGTCTACAACATTACCCCAACCAGCATTTACTGTAACTAGTGTTGCACCATCTATTGTGGTGAGTAGTTATACCCAGAACGCCTCTTGTTATGATGTCGTCGAAATAAACTTTGATGTTAGTGGTATAAAGTATTCTAATCCTTTTGACAGTAGCGAGATAGATGTCTATGCAACTATTCTTACACCAGATAACAAATTATTGGCGGTTCCAGCATTCTATACAAAAGACTATGAAATTCAAAATGTGTCGCTAAATGAAGATCTTGTTGTGTTTATGGGGAAGCCCCACTGGAGCATAAGATTCACGCCACAGGCTGAGGGAGTATACAAAGTTTCTTTAATTGCTAAGAGCAAGGATGTTGAGATTAGAAGCAATACTCTAGAGATCTATGTGAAGAGCTGTGACAAATCTTTGAAGGGTTTTGCACATTTTGATAAGGATAGCGGGTATATAAGATTTGACAATGGCTCTTCACAGATTCTTATCGGGCTAGACTTGGCGTGGGCGCCCAAGGCAAGTGCATCAATATCGTTTTACAGAAGCTGGTTTGAGAGATTGAGTAATAGTGGTGTGAAGGTTGTTAGAATAGGTCTTGTGCCATGGTCTCTCAACCTAGAGTGGAACAAGCTCCACTCATACGACTTAGCATCTGCTGCTAGACTAGATGAGATATTGGAGCTTGCTAGAAAATATGACATCTACATAATATTCGTTTTCATGTGGCATGACGAGCTGGCGAGCAAATGGAGCGACAACCCCTATAATGCTAAAAACGGTGGTTTTCTGGCTTCTCCAGAACAGTTTTGGAGTAATCAAAAAGCTATAGAGATTTTCAAGGACAGGGTAAGATATGTCATTGCTAGGTGGGGATACTCTCCAAACATAATTGCGTGGGAACTTGTAAACGAGGCTGATCTAACAACAAACTTTTACCAGGCAAGAGACAGCTTTGTTTCGTGGGTGGCTAATCTAAGCTCCTATGTAAAGTCATTGGATCCATACAAAAGAGCTGTTACAATCAGTCTAGCAGACTACAACTCTGAGCCGAGGGTGTGGCAGCTAGATACAATAGACATTATAACTGTTCATAGATATGGTCCTTCAGGGCTCAAAGACATTGCATCAGCGTTTCCAGAGATCATAGAATCTCTGAGAGCAAAATATGGTAAACCCGTTGTCATAACCGAGTTCGGAGACGATTACAGATGGATTGGATACCCAGGTTTCACCGGAACACCTTATTGGGCTTTAGACAAGAGTGGCGTTGGTTTGCATGAGGGGCTTTGGAGCTCCATATTTGCAGGCTCGCCAATCTCTGCTATGAGCTGGTGGTGGGATACCCAGATAGAGAGGTATAGTCTGTTCTATCACTTCAAAGCCCTAAGCAACTTTCTAGGTGGTTTAGACCCCCTAAAAAGTGGGTTGAGCAAAGTTGATGTAGTGGTGGAGAATGCGACTACAGGTAGAGGCTATATATCGAATATAACGATATACCCCATGGCTGGGTGGATCACGCCTGGAGGTGGACAACAAAAACAGAATACATATGTTATCAATCCGAATGGATCTATAGAAGGCGATCTATCTCTACTAAGTAGCTTTGTATATGGAAAGAGCCACTATCAAAACTTCTTAAACCCGATATTCAATGTCACAATGCTTCAAAAGGGGAGGTTTATAATACATATAAACTCTGTTGGGAGGGGAGGAGCAAAAGCCAGCATATATGTTGACGGTGTGAAGATTAAGGAAGTTGATTTGCCTGATAAGGATGGTAAGAGTGATGAGGCGGCAAACGAATATGGAATCGATATAGAAGTTGATCTAGAGCCTGGCGAACATGCCATTAAAATAGATAATGATGGAGTTGACTGGTTCACATGGGACTATATAATAATAGAAAATGCTGTCTATGCAAAGGCGAAGATCCAGGCATTAGCACTAGGCAACAGAACCTTTGTCATGCTTTGGATTAGAAACAAAGACTATAACTGGTGGAATGTGATAAACAATGTCACCATAGATAAGATGGAGAACGTTACAATATCTCTAAACAATCTAGAGGACGGTGTCTACAAAATTGAGTTTTGGGACACGTACCAGGGTATTGTAGTGCATGAAGAGAATGTCAATGTATCTGGTGGTAGAATTGAGATTGTTATTAAAGAGCTTGACAAGGATATAGCCATAAAAATATTTAAAATTGGATAGCCTCTGTAAAAGTCTATGCCTTGTAGAGCTCTTGTAGTTTTACCCATTTTTTCTCAAAACTTTCTTTGAATTTCCTGTAGATTTTTGTTAATTCAGCATCTGGATCAACAATCTCTACCGGTTTTAGGAATCTCTGTTTAATCTCGTTTATGTTGGTATATATCTTGTTTCTATATAGAACAGGTATTATTGTTCCAATGCCGACGAGATCTCCATGTACAACGACTCTTCGCTCATATACAGAGGCTCTTATTCTATTCCAAAGCTTGGATCTGACAGCACCGCCTGTTAAATTAACTTCGCTTATATTGACATTGAATAGCTTTTGGAATAAATCTATGTAGTAGTTTTCGAGCATGGTTATTCCAAGCACCACACTCCTCAATATCCTGCCAATGACAACATCTCTCGACTGGTCATACATAATAAAGTTTATGAGTGCAGGAGCGAGGTTAGGATCGTAAAATGGGCCTCTATCTCCATATGGGAAGAAGAGATACTCTGTCCCAGCCTCAACAGCCTCGATATATCTAAAAGCCTCTCCTACAGATAATCCAAAGACTTTTTCTGAAATCCATGATAGATAGGCTCCTGTGAAACCTGTTGCTGAACCAGCTAGATATCCGTCTAGGGGGTGTACATGGTAGTATATAGCTGGGTGCATGATTATCCTATCAACAGATATTTTTGGCACTGTCGTTGATCCTGTATATATATTTACATCTCCTTTTCCAATAGCTCCTCCAGCTAGTGCAGCTGCATTTCCATCTGTCATACCCTGGTACACGCTTGCACCATATAAACCCAGTCTTTGTGCAATGCGGCTCTTAGCTCTACATATAAACTCCCCCGGTGGGGCTAAACCGGGGAGCTTATCTATTTCTATGCCTATTGCGTTGTATAGAGGTTCAAACCATTTTGGAGGTCTTGAGAGTATATCTAGACCAAACTTCAATGCATTCGTATAATCAGTTCTAACATCTTCCCACGGCTCTCCCTCGTCATAGCAAAGCCTGTAGAGCAGCCATGTTGCAGCAGGGACAAACTTATAAACATTTCCATATATGTTGCTAAGAGTTTTTTTCATGAAGAGCATCTTGACGAAAGGCGATGACACATCAACGCTAACACCATGTTTTGAAAGCTCGTTGACAGCCTCAAGACTCTTGATCTCATCAAAGACATCACCCCTCTTTTCATAGTACATAACTGGGCCGTGGAGAGGGTTACCAAGTTTGTCTATGGCTATGAAGGTTCCTGATGTGCTATCCACAGAGACATGTTTCTCACAGTCTGTGCAGTTCTTAACAACAGTTGGCATAGCCTCGTCTATTGCCTTGATCCACTCCTCAACAGCTTGCTTTGATATACTGGCTTTTCCAGCTGATATTAGATTCCCCTCTACATCATATACCTCTACACGAACGCCACTACTACCAACATCTATTCCAATAAATAGCTGTTTGCTCATTTGAATCACCTTGTATAACCTATTATCTTCAAAAACCTTTCGTAGGCCTCTTCATGCTCTCCGCTGTGCCTAGGCTCAAAGACCCTGACCTTGTAGGAGTTTCTAACATATTCTCTAAGCTCTTTCAAAGATTTTATAATGCCGAGTCCAGCAACCTGCAAGAGAACGTTTCCTATGGACGTCGCCTCCTCGGGCCCGGCATAAACAACCTTGTTTGTGAAATCTGCTGTTAGCTGATTCAAGAACCAGTTTCTAGAGCCTCCACCAAATATGTTTATCCCCTTGAGCCTTCTTCCAAGAAGATCCTCAGCCTGTTCGAAGACAAGTCTATACTTCAATGCGAGGCTCTCGAAAACAATTCTAAACAGCTCTCCAAGCCCCTGAGGCTTTCTCTGCCCGGTTTTCTCAAGATAAGACATTATAGCGTCTACCATGTTTTCTGGTGCTATAAACCCCTCATAGTCTGGGTCTATAAAGGCTGTGAATGGCTTTGCCTCTTGAGCTATCCTCAAAATCTCTTCATATGATAGCTGCTGACCTCTATCAGCTAAAACCCTTCTAATCTCCTCAACAATCCACATACCCTGCACATTTCTTAGAAATGTTATTGTGTTGAATGCCCCACCCTCATTGGTATAGTTGTACTCCATAGCCTTTCTATTGATTAGCGGATGAGGAAGTTCAACACCAACCAGAGACCATGTGCCAGAGCTTACATAGCCAACATCCTCAGAAACCATGGGCCCAGCAGCAATGGCTGAGGCGGTGTCATGTGTTGCAGGCGCAACAACGTCTATTTCCTTTGGTATGTCAAGTTCAGAAGCAAGTCTAGGATTAATCTTTCCAATTCTTGTTCCAGGCTCTATAACATCTGGGAATATATGTGTGGGAATACCCAAAGCTTCTAAAATGTCGAAGGCCCATTTCTTTGCGCCTGGATCTAGAAACTGTGTTGTTGTGGCCTCAGTGTATTCAGCAAGTTTTTCGCCTGTTAGCCAGTAGTTGAAGAGGTCTGGTATCATGAGAAATGTCTTGGCTATTCTAAGCTTCGGATCATTGTAGTAGACCATGGAGAATATCTGATACAAGGTGTTTATTCTTATAAACTGTATACCCGTTCTCTCATAGATCTTCTCTTTAGGAACCCTCTTGAAAACCTCTTCCATCATGCCCTCGGTTCTCGGATCTCTATATGTATGGGGATTTTCTATGAGCATCCCCCTCTCATCTAGTAAAGCAAAGTCTATACCCCAGGTGTCAACACCTATTGAAACAAGATCCTTGCCATATCTCTTATATGCAAGTTTAATAGCTGTCTTCATCTCATGCCATATCCTCAAAACATCCCAGTAGAGACCATCATCAACCCTTATCATAAAGTTTGGCCATCTATAAAGCTCCTCAACACTCACAGTCTTCTCCTTCTCATCTACAAAACCCATCATTGCCCTGCAACTAGATGCTCCAAGGTCGAACGCCAAAATCGCTATTTTGCCCATGGTCTCACAACATTAGTTAATAAAGGTTTCAAAAATAAAAACTTTTCATCGAATTACTGCCAATTATTATTATCAAACACTAAATTTTTCTAGTTACAGACCCCTTCTGTAGATACCTCAACAGTATGTCGTCCCATCTAACAAATAGGGTTATAGCCATTATACCGGTGAGCAATACTGTTGTGAAAATGAAGACTATAGCCTCGTTTTCCACCAGCTGTTCTCCAACAAGCCCCACGGCTCTGCCAGCCAATATGATGACCAATATCATTATAAACTTTCCCAAAAAGGTAACTGGCATCACTTTCCAAATACTATACCCCATCATGCCAAGCGGTATGTAGAGAACCTTGTCTGGAAGGTGAGTGAAAGCAAATATGAAAACAAGTAGAGCAACGGCTTTGTAGCCCCACATCTCGACGAGCTTCAATAGGCTCTCCAACCTATTGATATATCCTGTGTTTCTCAAAGCTTCTCTACTAATCCTTCCAACAACCCATGCAATAGCTTCTCCAAGTGCAGAGCCCAAACCACTTAAAATAGATAATAAGATTATATATGCAAGGTTCATTTTGTAGAGAGAAGCTATTAAGAAGATTATGTATGTATATGGTATTGGCACTATAGAGATTGATGCTATAAATGATATTAGAAAAGATGCAAGGAGGAAATTGATGCTAAATAAAAAGGATATAAAGACTTTCCTAAATATGAAAATCACTATGCTGGTTACAACCAATATGAGTATTGTAGAAAACGCCTCAGCAACTTTAGCTATCCTCCTAGGCAAGCTCATTTGTTGCACCAAATAGGGCAACGCATTTTATAAGTTTATAAAACGTCTCTTCTACAGTCCTGTAATACACAGTTATAAGCTTTAGATTTTGAATAATTTCAGTGATGAGCTCGTAAGGTGAAATGATTAGGTGATTGGGGAGGTTTCGGCTGATGAGAATTAAAATAAAACTGTTTTCGCTTTTTAAAGAGATTTTCAACTCAGATGAAATTGAGGTACAGTTTGAGAAAAATAGTGTGACTGTCGAAGAGCTAAAGGAGGCTCTAGCTAAGATCAGTCCTAAGGCGAGGAATGTTTTAAGCAGTGTGGAGCCTATTATCATGGTTAACGGAATTGTTGCTGATGCGAATACAAATATTGGTGAGGTGGATGAGGTAGCCCTTCTACCACCTATGTCAGGAGGCTCGAAGCATGTTAGTGTCAAACTCTTTGTAGATGATCGTGATGTTGATATAGAGTCGAGGGTTAGGGATATTTTGACCAAGGTTGGTGGTGAGGGTGTGGGAGCAATAGCGATTTTTGTTGGTGTTGTCAAGGATGTTGTAGATGGGTATAAGGTTAGAGAGCTTGTTTATGAGGCTTATGAACCCTATGCAACAAAGACCCTGGAGAGAATAGCTGTTGAGGAAAGCGTTAATGAGAACATTAAAGCGATTGAGATTATGCATAGAGTTGGTGCTGCCAAACCTGGTGAAAAAACCCTTTGCATAATAGTTGCTTCGAGGAATAGAAAAGAAGCGTTAGATACATTGTCAAGAGTTTTAGAGAGGGTAAAGCACGAGGTTCCCATATTCAAGCTTGAGAAGAGAGAGGATGGAGAATACTATGTAATTGGAGATGGTAAAAGAGTTAAGAGCCCGAGCGAGGTTTCTTAACTAAAACCACCTTGTTTTGCAACCCAACCTTCTCTATCCTTACATAGCCGAGCTTCTCAAGTTTTTTCACATGCCTCCACAACGTGGTTCTCGGAACAGGAACATCTTTCTGCAACTCTGATTGTAGTGCCGATCCACCTCTTTTTTCAAGGCTTTTCAGAATAGCTAAATCAACATCGCTTAGAAATTCCACCTCTCTTTCTTTCCCACTCCTAGCTCTAGACATATACAGGTAGGCTATGAAGAGTGCAACTGCGCCTAGCGCCACACCAATGATTATAAAGACTATGTTAGGCTGTGACTGAGAGGTTTTTGGCGCTACTACTGGGGTGGTGAACTGCTGTGGTTGTGTGGTCTCCTTAACAATATAGTTGATTGTAGGCTCGTCTGAGAATTCTATGTAGAGTATAGAGTTGTTGACATAGCCATAGTCAGAGATATTGTTTGGTACTGTCAGCAAGATTATGTTTGGAGCTAGATATAGTTTGTACATATATTCTTTAGATAGATGAAGAGAAAAGGCATTATTCTCGATACTAACGTTTGCCACATACTCAATATCACAACTTGCATTGATTGTCGAGACTATGTAGAGAGTATTAGATTTATCGTCATAGAGAAATGGAAGTTCTTGACTATTCAAAACAACTGTAATGGTCTCTATAATAGGTGTCACAGGCAAAACAACAATGTTTACACCAGTACTCAAGTTCATCTTTATTCTGATATGTGCCACGCCATTAGAATCTATATAGATGTGTGCAATTGGCTTTAAAGAATATATGCTGATCGTACTTGTGCCAGCTATAAATAGTGCAAATAGGGTTATGAGAAGCAAGGAGTATGGTATTCTAATCAATGTCCGTATCACCTCAGAGTACATTGTTGTGGTGGAATAAAAACTCTATTTTTCAGAACCAATATTATGGTAGGGTAGAGGTTTGACATGGAGAAAACAATTATGCTTATGTGAGCAAATGATTTAGATTTTAGGTAAATAGGTAGCTTTTCTGAGGGTTCGTTAAACCAAGTGCTATTAATGCATCGCCTCCAACCTCAACACCGTATGTCATGATGAGTCTATACAGCCTCTTCAACGATGCGGTTTCAAGTCTTATGAATCTATCGGCATAGTCTATTGGTATCGGTACAGCGTTTTGCGATGTATTATGCATTACATATTCTAGGACATCTTCTATTCTTGACCTTGGATAGACATCCAGTCTTATAGCTTGGGGATACACCATATCGCTAACCGGTTTGTAGAAGACTATAGCAGTTTCTCTCATTACATCACAGATGTTCTTTAATCCACTAACAGCATTGCCGCTCGAACAGGTTTCAAGCATATCCAGTATTGTTTGTATTCTTTTCTGTTTTAAAGCCTTTGACGATCTCTTCATTATGCTGAGGTGCATCTTAAATATGTCTAGATAGCTGCTTATCACAGCATATTCTCCTGGTTCAAGAACATAGCTGAGTATAACCTTGTCATTCAGTCTCCTCAATAGCCTGGCAAGTTCGCTGTCAAGTCCCTCGATATAGGATGCTATAAATCTGCTTGAAACTCTTTTAACAACTCCAACAACAGGCAACCCAAGATCGGACGCCTTTCTAAGTAGTCTCAGCAACTTTGATGAACCTATGGATATAAGCTCATCAATTTCTTTGATATTTTCTAGGCTATTCTCATCGGCGTTTTTAGCTGGGTTGAAGAATGAAGGGCGGGTAGAGAAGTAGAGAGACCCGTCAAGCATAACCATATCTACATAACTATGTTTATCTAGAGCCTTTAGAGCAGTGTCATACTCTAGAATCTTTGCATAAACCTCTATAGCTGTATTCACATACCTTTCACTGTTTCCAACAATTGACGACATTCTGCATATCTCATATGATGAGGTGCCGCTTGGGCCAACAACAACATATCCAGAGACTATAACGCCGAAGACCCCAGATACTATCTCTAGTGTTGGCTTACTCCATGTGCTATCAACTGCTACAACTATTCTACCACCATTTTCTACAACCCCAGAGAATTTTCTGATCTCGAGAAATCTTCTAACCTTATCCCTATTCTCTAGTGCAGGCCTAGCATAATTTGCATAGACCTTGCTTACAATATCCTTTGCCGCCTCAACCAAAGCTGTTGTTAGCTCGGGGTTTTCGTCTGTAAGCTCGATTAATTTTCCAGAAAACTCTTCATCCTCATGCAACATCTCTGACCTTCACCAGCAATGGTCTTCTAAGCGGATTGCCAAGCCCTGTGAAGAAGAATTCTCTTGGTGATAGAAGTGGAAGTGTGTACTCCATATACTCCACACCCTCGAGCCAGTTCCTCAACTCGTTGTAGTCTCCAGATGTTTGCATTCGCGAGAAGAAAACTGTGTTTATATTTCCTCTAATCTCTGGTGCGAGATCTATGACCCTCTGCGATGATAGGATTAGTCCGAATCCCCATTTCCTGCCCTCTCTACTAGTCCTAGCAATAATGTCTTTGGCAGGGTCACATCCATAGGCACAGCAATAGTTGTGAGCCTCATCGACAACAGCAATTATATTGGCTCTACTCCTCTTGTATAGAATTGTATCCCAGATTTTCTTAATGAATTGATATACAATAGCATTTTTAGCACTATACTCAACTTCTGTCGACAAATCAATTATTATAACCCTTTTTGCATCATTGAAAAGAGCTGTGACAACGTCATCAATAACAGTTGACCTCCTAGACATGTTTTGCTCGAAAAACGCCCTACCAACTCTTGTGTATAGCAGTAACCTCAGCTTTTCAATTGTTTGCTGCCTAGCATTCATATTTTTCAGATACGTTTCAAGATCATTGACAAATTGGTTAAAGTCCCATTTGAATAGCCCTTTCGAGCTGAGCTCTTTGTATTTCTTCAGCAGTTCCCCAAGCTCTATATCCCCATTTCTTCTTCCAAAACCCCTTGTCTTTGCCTGTTGTAACGGGCTTTCCACCTCCTCAACAACACTCCTAATATATTCTATTACAGCCCCATAGACATAATCTTGGTGCTCGGATCTCCTCAGACCCATTTGATCAACAATTATATCAGCTATAACATCCGGCTCTAGAACAATATTTGAAGAGTCTATAACCGATATCGAGTTTTCAAAGCCTATCCACCTAGACAAGTCGGCGTAGTCAACACCTGTATGATCAAATATGACTATTCTATAGTTTGGCGCCTTCCTCAGAACCTCTTCTATAATTGCTTTTACCAGTCTAGACTTTCCAGATCCTGTTGCACCCAAAACAGCTATGTGATAGTCTAGCGCAATTGGGTTAACATCTATCTCGAGGTTAGCAAATTTGTGGTAGCCTATGAAGAGCCCCTGGGGGAGCTTCAATATGCCTGATAATGCATCTCCCCTCTCAACTATATAAACATGGCTGCCAGGTCTTGGAATAGCGAAACTCAGAGAAACCCCGCCACCAGAGCCTATCTCCCTTATAATCTCAACATAGCTATGCATGAGAGGTGCTGAGAAGCTGTGGCTTTTGTCAGGGTCGAAAACTGTTGGAAGAGCATTGGCATCTATTGCAAGGTCCTTTTTAGTGCTACTCTTAAACACTCCGAGAAATCTCCTACCCTCTAGGAAATCATCTATTATCGCCAGCATCTCATCCCTTACATAGTCCATCGCATCTCTAGATATTCTGACAGGTGCTAGAGAAGCTCTAGCACCAGATGTTATGACGCCGACAAGTCTACCGAAGTCTCTAGGGCTCCAGCTCCACAAGCATACCGACCGAGGGGTTTGAGATATTAATACGCTAATATCTTTTGAGAGCAAAGCGAAAGTTTGCAGGATAAAAAGGCTGTGCATCTAATATAGGAAAATATAGTGTAACATCTGGTTAAGTAAAATTGGAGAGAAAGGTTATAAAGTAGTTAGGTTAAGGTGTTAGAAGGTTTTGCAACAATGTTTAGGATTGTTATAGAAGCGTTGCTACAGGGTTTGCCTGAGGAGCAGATGTGTATAGCAAAGCTTAGAGAGGGGATGGAGATGGGCGGGATTTGCACAGGCTCGCAAACATCGTTTGCATGTGCATCCAACAATGTCTTGGTGAAGGTGCTTCCCGCTGAAGCATCTCATCAGCTTTCCCATGCATTCATTGGAGTGCCAATGAAGTTTGCTATTCAGATACATGTTGAGGGTGAAAAAGCTGAAGATGTTGTTAAAATTGCTGACATTGTTTATAAGACTTTGAAGGGCTGCAACATTCTTTTGAGAATTGTGTAGACTATACATTAATCCTTGTAAGAGCCTCTAAAACTATCTTAGCTGCTCTATCGACATAGTCTCTAAGCTCTTCGGCTGATGCGAATCCGAGCTCCTCTACGAGAGAGTCGCTGACCATTAGCAGTGCCCCTGTCTTCAGATTTCTCATGGCACCTAGCATAAAGAGACCTGCACACTCCATCTCAACAGCTACAACACCTCTACTTGTCCACTTTCTAACGAAATCAGGGTCTTCAGCATAGAAAGCATCGCTACTGACAACGGGTCCTAGAACATAGTTTACACCAGCCTTCTGAGTCTCTTCAACAAGGGTCTTTAGAACCTCGAAACTTGGTGCTGTTGCTGTGCACACATTCTCTTTTAGATACTGGTAGAATGCGCCTCCAGGGTAGTAGGCAGCGGCTGTTGGGATTACTACATCGCCTATTCTAAGCCCCTTGACCATTGCACCACAAGTTCCGAATCTGACAACAACCTTTGCTCCCAGCATTGCTAGCTCTTCAACAACTAACATAGAGGATGGGTGGCCAACACCATGGACAGCAACAGATATTGGAACACCTTTATACGAGCCAGTATATATTGTGAAGCCTCTATTCGTATTAACTACCCTAGGATTCTCAAGCATTTTAGCGACCTGGTCTACTCTTGCAGGATCTCCAGCAATTATCACTCTCTCTGCAATATCTCCCCTCCTAGCCTTTATGTGTATGGGTCCAACCAATCTTCTCACCAAGAAAAATTAGACCATGCAAAGATTTAAGCTTTATGCTTATATAAATGATGCAACGAAGCAATATGGGTATGGTAGTGCTTAGAGGAAAAGTGGTTAAGGGTATTGGCGAGGGGAGAAAATATGTTGAGATATATAGCATAGAGATAGAGAAGACACTTGGCTTTAGACCATTTCCAGGAACGCTAAATGTATTGCTTGACAAAGAGTCTATACACAAAATTGTATCGGTCTACAACACAAAGCCCTATGCAGTAATAAAACCGCCGCTCAATGATCTAGCAGATGTATATGTATGGAAATGTTGCATAGCGAAGAGTGGTAGCTCAGATAAGGTAGAGTCGTATGTAGTGAGACCTGCGAAAACTGTGTACGATGTTAGCGTTGTGGAGCTTATATCAAGTGAATATATTAGAAAGAGGCTTGGGCTCTCTGATGGCAATGCTGTGGAGATAGTAGTTTTTACTTGAATCTACCTTCTGATCTTTGGAACATCAAATTTGTATCTGATCAGATACTTCTCCACTTGATCCACAGCTCTTCTCCTCTTCTCTTGGTGATCTCTAAGAAACCTTGCCACCCTCTCTGCCAGCTCCTTTTTGCACTCTCCACAGAGTAGTGCGCCAGTTTTGCATGCATGGTATCTCTCCAAAAGTTTCTTGTCATTGTCTTCGAATAGCATTTCATACATTTTGTAGACTGGGCAGGCATCTGGATTGCCCCCATACTTTCTCTGCAGTTCTGCAGTTGGCTGACCCCCTGTATAAGACTTCATAATTTTTTGCATTGCTATCTCTGGCGGGTCTGTAGTGTATATAGCTGTCTCTGGTTTTGAGGAAGACATCTTACCGCCTATTCCAAGACCCGGAAGAAGCTTGTTGTGTATTTGTGTTGGCTTTGGATAGTTTAGAGATGGTGCAACATCTCTTGCAATTCTCCAGTAGGGATCTTGATCTATTCCAGCGGGGATCAAGACCATCACATGTTCTTGGTATAGCTCTGTTGGTAAGAATGCTACAGATATTTGGAGAACTGGATAGAATATCATTCCAATGTTTGTAGAGTCTGTGAATCCAAATGTTGCTTTTTGTGTTGAATAGGTTATCTTCTTTGCAATTCTTATTGCAATGGGGTAGAGAAACCCGATATCCTCTGAATCTATTATCACATGAGTCTTTGCTGGGTCAAGCCCTAGAGCAGCTAGATCCAATATATTCTCATATGCAAGACTGTTGAACTCCTCTAGAGAGCCTGAATCTCCATGCCAGTACTTCTCATCATCAGTCATCTGGAAGAATAGCTCTAGACCAAGTCTATCCTGCAACCATTTCGTGAAAATCCATGGCAGTATATGCCCAAGGTGAGTGTGTCCAGAGGGCCCTCTACCTGTATACAAAGCACATCTTTTTCCAGTTTTGAAAGTCTCTAGAAAGATGTCAAAATCTCTATGAGAGTAAAAAACTCTTCTCCTAACCATTGAATGGGTTTCCCCGGCAACCTCTGCTAGCATAGAAACCTCTTTATCCGTCAAAGGCTTTGCCCCAAATATCTTTACAAGTTTGTCATAGTCTACAAAGGCCTCTGCTTCCCATGGCGTTACATGCGTTTCCTCAAGCTCCACAAACGTTTATCACCTGTTGCCAATATCTAGCGAGTCTTGAGAGAGGTTATAAGTGTTTAGGGCATTATCCCTATTCCCAGAAACCTCTTCATAACGATGTTGAGGGAGAACAGTATTAACAGAACACCGAAGGCTCCCAGCAATGCTCTATAACCTTTTTCGCCAAGGAACCTAGACCCTCTTCTAGTGGCCTCAGCTACTGTAGCCAGCCAAATGAAGTCCATCCAGACGTGTGCAGGATACATAACGAGGATTGATAGGAGCCCGAAAGAGGCTATTGACGAGATGAGCGACATTCCTATGCTTATCCACCACATCAAGAAGAATATGTTTAGAGCCGTGAAGAGAAAACCAACGACAATTGGGTTGCCATAGTCGCGCTTTTGGCTATCGCCTATATTGAAGCCCTTTATAGAATCTCTTAACAGCATATATGCAAAATAAAGTATTATTATTGCTCCGCCAACTGCTATAACCCCGCCCACAGAACTTGATAGAACCTCTTCTACCTTGCTAAACATTATAGTGAGTATAACAATGTATGGGAGCTCAAACAGCATGTGCCCCAAAGCTACCAATACACCGCCTCTCCAACCACTTTTTGCACCAATAGACATTGTTGCCACCGTTAGGGGGCCTGGGCTCAGAGCGCCAGAGGGCGTCACCATAATTGTTTGTATAGCTAGCGATATCAGGGAATCCATAGACTCTCACTTACCCGAGCCTATCTCTATCCACTGAAAAGATATTATATCACGTATAAACTGCGTTGCTATATCCAGAACATGTTGAACGCACTCCTCATCGCTCTCAAGCCCCTTCTCATTACAAAGCCTTTTCACAATCCCCCAGCCAACAGAATCCTCGCTCAAGATCGTGACACAGCCACTATCAAATCTTCTACTAGGCGTTTTATACAACGCTATATATGCTCTAAGGCTATTCAAAAGATCTAGAAGTCTTATCATTCTGTACTTAGATGTGCAGACATCCAGCCCATAAATGTTGTAGAAGGCTGTCCTCTCAACACTGTCTATCTCAGTGGCTATCCTAACACCGTCAGCAGATGCAAAAACACTTCTCTTTTTCAAAGCAATCTACACCCTTCTTTTCCAAATGTATTTGGCTGAACATAAGCTTTTTTATTTCTAGGCTTTAACAAACATTGTTGGTGGTTATAATGTCAGAAACCGAAACTCTTATAAAATTTTTGTTGACGAGAAGAAGCATAAGAAAGTTTAAGAAGGATCCTGTCCCCCTAGATGTTGTGAAGAGGATTCTAGATATTGCTAGATACGCTCCAAGCGCTGGAAATAGACAGCCATGGATATTCATCGTCGTTTCCGATCCCGAGGTTAAGAGCAGACTTGCAAAGATCCATCGATGGGCATATCCATTAGAAGAGGCGCCAATGGGTATAGTAGTGGCATGTAACAAGGATGTTTCGCCTGATTCCTACTATGTTGACTGTGCAAATGCGACAATGTATATAATGCTAGCTGCACATGCATATGGTCTTGGAACTGTGTGGCTACAAACACTTAGAAATGTTGAAGATATTCAGAAAATACTTAACTTGCCAGCCAACTATATACCGGTTTCAATGCTTGCAATTGGATATCCAGCAGAATCGCCATCTCCAAAGTCTAGGAAGGATCTCAAGGAGATTGCATATCTAAACTCTTTTGGAAACCCACTACAATAGTGTTTTTAAGGCTATTTCGACTCTTTCTTCAACCTCCTTGACAAGAGGCTCTACAAAGGATAGTATACTCGGCGAATATTTCACCTTTCCCCTCAAAACCCTTAAAAGCCTAACATTCTCGCTAGGGTCGAATGGCAAAGCCCTTATATCAGCCAGTTTTGGATGTGCAAAAAACACGTTTTCGAATACAGGTGAGGGTATTTTGCCGTCGAGCTCCCACTTCATTCCATAGGAGGAGTAAGCCTCTTCCACAACCCTTCTAGCCCTTCTCCTATAAACCTCAATATTCATCTTTTCAATAGTTCTAAACCTAGTCAAAACAGCGCCAACAAAAGGTGGTTTATCATTTGGTGGAGAGCCTCTAACATCTCTAATCAGATAGTATAGAGCTGTTAAAGCAAAGCTAGTCTTTGTTACAGGGGATATCAGGGCATCAGCCATTTTTATCAGAGGCCCTATCAAACCATACATCTGTGGCGGAAGATCCAAGACTATGTAGTCGAATTCTGAAAGCTTCTGATCAACATCGCTTCTAAGGCTGTAGACTCTTTCGGCAGGCACTATAACATATTTAGCTAGGCCTATGTACTCGGGTTTCGACGGTATAATAGCAAGGTTGTCGCTAACCCTATAGACCACAGGCTCTCCAGACCCAGCAATCCACTCAATTGAAAACACCTTTTGCTGCATCTTGGAATATCCTAGAAGCTTCTCAAAACTTGTGGGCGGGATGAAAACCTCTGTTATATTTGCCTGGGGATCGGCATCAACAACAAGAACCTTTCTACCAAACCTCTCAGAAAGTGTTGCTGCAACAACACTAGCGAGCGTGGTCTTCCCAACACCACCCTTGTAATTTGCTATAGCAATGACCTTTGGCACAAAAACCACTCAACACAAATTAACCACCCCTTAGAAGATTATTAAACTTTTATCAAGTTAAACCTTAACAGCGTTTCTACCCACTCTTCTCACTAGAGCTGTTGCCACAATAAACAACACAAAAAATGTGCTTGCCATAGAGATGAGGAGGAGATATGCTAGCGCTTTTTCCATGGGCTCTGAATACAGGAAATTGATAAGAATGCTTGGTAGGGAAGCTTTCACTGTACCAAGTTTTGCTATGGTGATTATTGGAGAGGCGATAGCTGACGAATATGCGGCAAAATCTTTTAGTCTGTGAATAGATTTCATAGTGCTTCACAGTCAACATCTAATCGAGTATATTACCTTATAATCACTTGCACACATAGATTCTCTTACTAGATACTTCGATTATATATTTCGATTAAAGCTTAATAGATAACAAGGCTAAAACAGATGGGGTGCACAAGGTTTGGCAGGCATCGGAATAAAGGATGTTATTAGAGCAGTTGTCTACACTATAACAACCTTTGTAGCCACAGTCCTGCTAACTGTAGAAACCCCCGCAACGGGTGGCTACTTCAACTTAGGTGAAGCAGCCATATATACAATAGCATTTATAGCGCCACCACTTGTCACAGCAATATCCTCTGGCCTGGGACCCGCACTAGCAGATTTGGCTCTTGGCTACTGGTACTTCGCACCAGCAACATTTGTCATAAAGTTCTCAGAGGGGTTCGTCGTTTCAAAGCTTTTGAATTGGCTTCGCTCAAAGCGGCATAAAGAAGCTGTTCTCAACATCATTAGAGCTCTTGCAATTGTTCTTGCAACTGCCCTAACAGTTATTGTTATTGTTGCAGAAGCGTCCCCTGGTGGTGGTGCAGGGGTAGAGTTTTCATGGACTCCAACAACATTCTTAGGACTTTCTATACCGATACCAAACCTCAAGATAGTTTTACCGTCTCTTGCATGGATAGTTATAGCTGTGGTGTTTATAATAGTTGCAGTACTATCCATAGCCATATGGGGAAAACCATATGTTCTATCAATGGCTGTTGGCGGGTTGATAATGGTGACAGGGTATTTCCTATACGAATACTTTGTCTCAAATCCGATCATACTTCACAGAGAGGCCCAAGCCGCGATATTTGAGATACCTGTTAACATAGGGCAGTTTGTAGCTGGCATAATATTGGCCTACCCATTGGTGCAATTTATTGAGAGAGCTAAAGGCTCTAGAGGTTAGAAACCTCTCTGTATACTCCTCTACAAAAGAAATTTTAAGAAATGTAAATTTCTCTCTTGGCAGTGGAGAAATACTGTTAGTTACCGGTAGATCTGGATCTGGGAAAACAACTCTTTTGAGGAGCTTAATAGGCATTGCAAGAGAGCTCTATGGACTGTCTTTATCCGGATCTGTATCTGTCTACGGAAATAAGATCTCCAATTCCTACGAGACCTCAAAATATTTTTACTATGTACCTCAAGAGCCTTGGTACTCAATATCGTTTCCCTATCCAGCTATGGATATACTCTTTAAGAGTATAGATGTGGATGCTAAAGCTGTTGAGGAGATGGCTAAGAGGCTTGGCGTTGGCCACAAGCTCTTTGACTCATCAATAAATTTGAGTGCTGGCGAGGCTCAGAGAATAGCCTTTTTAGAGGCTTTGACTTCAAATGCAAAGATAATTCTGATAGACGAAATAACCTCTTATCTAGATAGAGAATCTAGGCGCCAGGTCGTGGAGGCGGTTAAACTTGCTTCAGAGTATGGCGAAACAATAGTTGTTGTCGATCATGACATATTTTCTTGGCGCGGAATTGCAAATAAAATCCTGTATATAGAGAAAGGTATTGCAACAATGTTTGACGATCCGGTGGATACCCCAATCTATGAAGATTTCAAGGCTTTGGAATACACAATAAAAAATATTGAAAGATTTGATGCCAGCACGGAAAAGGTTATAGAGGTCGACAACATATGGTTTAAGTATCCCGACTCTAAAGAATATATATTAAAGGGCATTTCATTTGATGTTTTCTCAGGGGACTTGGTCTGGGTTAGGGGAGGCTCTGGGAGAGGAAAATCAACATTGTTAAAAATCTTGGCAGGCATTTTAAAACCGAGTAGGGGTAGTGTAAAAAGATTTGTTAGAGGTGTTCAACTCGTTTCTGAAAATCCTCTACACTACATATCCAATCCAACAGCAGGCGATGAGATTGGGTGGAACAAGGAAATTGCAAAGATTGCTGGGTTAGAAGATGCTTTAAACACGCCAATAGCATTTCTTAGCAGCGGGGAGAGAAGGAGACTTGCAATAGCATCTGCATTCATCAGACAGCCAAAGGCTCTTCTCATAGATGAGCCGACTGTTGGTCTAGACCCTTGGAACTCTATTGCAGTAATAAAGCTTTTGACAATGCTACAGCAAAGAGGCTCTGCAATTGTTGTTGCTAGCCATGGTGAGGAGCTGGGGTATATAGCAACAAAAACTTTGGTGGTCTAGCCATGAGCATCTCAAAAGCGTTCTCGAAGCTGGTTCTCTTGGTGCTGAGATCCCTCTTCCTCTATGGTTTTACAGACGCTAGGAGAGGATCAACAATACTACACCTCGTGTTTGCAGTGCTCTCACTATACATTGTTGTGCACAGCCCATTGGCATCGATACCCATATTCTCAATGCTGATAGCATTCTATATGGTGTTTGGCATAGGGAGTTCACTACTATACTCTGCACTAGTATCCTCTATACCTGCCACTTGGATGGGGCTCACAAACCTTCTATACACATGGATTAACAGAGGAATTATATTGCTAACACCCTTCTTAGATGTTTTTATAAGAGCTGAGATAGGGTCTATCATAGTATTCTCGTTGATGCAGAATATCAACATAGCCGAGCTATGCTACCTATCATACAGAATATCAAAAACATTTTCGCTGGCCATCGGATACTTCTGGAGAATATCGTCACAGATTCTAAAGGAATCTAGCGAAATGCTCTATGTACATGGGCTAAAAGGGGAGAGCTCTTGGAAAACCCTGGCAATGCTCTTTGTGAGAGGCGATGAAATTGTTGACCAATTTACAGAGGGGGTATACTTGAAACAGTTTAGCTACATGCCTAAACCGATATACAGCAGAAAAACTGTTCTTGTCCAACTACTCATGGCAATAAGTGTTCTTGTCATAGCATTCCTATTTTGATGATGTATTTGCAATTCATTACAACATATCTCTAACTATCTTTAAGCTCTTCTCATCTAAGTCACTTAGTAAAGCCTCGAAGAGATTGTCATGTCTATCCCTCATAATTATCTTATCTCTGAATATCATTATACTTCTCCTCCCATAAGTCTCAATAGTTGTTAGACCACTATTTGTTTCCAGCTCCCACAGTAGATAATCTCCTTTGAAATCCACTCTTCTAATCCTCCTAACCTTGAAAACCTTGTTATTAAACTCGATGGCCTTTTCTAATACTTCTAAAGATTCTTTATCAAGTTTCCTATAATCATCGATTATAAGGATCTCTTTCTGATCGTCTGTGTAGAGCCCTACTACGTGTCTTGCTGTTATTGGGAATAGCAACTTGGGCGTCAAGTCTCTATATAAATTACCTTTATAAATCACATCTACCTTCGCCTTCGACTTATTTGATGGGAGAATCTTAACTTCTTCAGCTTTAACTATGTTCATCTCCAGCGATTTCTTCTCCATCTCCTTCTTGGTCATGTCAACGAGTGTTAGAACCTCTTTCACATCACCTCCTATTAGCTGGTCCTTAAACATGTTGTACAGTTTGGAATTCTTGTTTAGTAGCAATGTTATGGGATCTCCTTCTTCGACTATAGAGCCATTTTCTAGCACAATAACCTTGTCTGCTAATATAACCTCAAAAACGTTGTGTGTTATGAATATGGATGTCTTATCCTTTGTCACATTCATTATGGCCATGAATATCTCTCTCTCGTTTATAACATCAAGATTCGATGTAGCTTCGTCGAATAAGTATAGACTTGGGTTTAGCAGTATTGCTCTAGCTATTGCAAGTCTCTGTCTCTGTCCACCTGACACTTGAGAGCCTCTTTCCCCAAGTTGGGTGTCATAGGCAAATGGCATTTTAACTATTTCATCGTGTATCATCGCTATTTTGCATGCTCTCACAATATCTACTGGGTTATACTCTTTTGCTCCATAAGCAACATTGTAGCCAACTGTTGTGTCGAAAAGAACAACTTCTTGAGGAACATAAGCCACTTTGCTTCTTAGACATTTTGGATCAATGTCTCTAATATCATAGTCGTTTACTATTATTCTCCCTTCTTCAGCGTCGAAGTATCTGAGCAAGAGTTTTACAATTGTTGTTTTTCCAGAGTCGCTTCTACCAACTATTGCTATTTTCTCGCCCTTTCTAATAGACAAGTTGATATCCTTTAGAACTGGCGTTCTTGGGTCATAGCCAAAAGTTACATCCTTAAACGATATACTCTCTATCCTGTCTATGCAGAGTCCTTTCCCAGTTCTTAGTGTAGGTGATAGTGATAGCAACTCTCTTATTCTCTCTGCAGAGACAAGAGACTGTTGCATAGCTGGTATAAGGTTGCTCAAGTTGTTTACAATACCATAGAACTGAGATGCATATGATATGAAAGCTGTTATTGTTCCAAGCTCCATTCTTTTGCCAAGCACTTGTAGTCCGCCGAACCACCATATCCCAACAGTAGCAATATTTAAGACGAAGCCTAGGAGGGGCCATGTCAGATTGTTTAGCTTAGCTATTGAAACATTGCTTTCATAGACTCTGTCAAGAAGAAATCTAAATTCTTGTGCTTCATTCTCTTCTTTCACAAAAGACTTTACGATGAGATAATTAGGAATTGTTTCATAGATTTTGGAGTAAAGCTCTGAGTTTCTACGCCAATTTGCATGCCATAGAAACCTAGATCTCTTCCTATAGTGAAGAACTAGCAGAACTATTATTGGTGTTGGCAATAGTATGAATAGAGCTAATCTAGCATCCATATAGAACATAATGCTTCCAACAGCAACAATATTAAAGCTATTTGAAATGACTGCTGGAACAGCCCATACAAGAAGCCAGTTAAGGCTATTAACATCATTAACTATCCTTGAGGTTAATCTACCCACACCAATAGCCTCGATCTGCGGCAAGTCAAGGCTCATTACATGGCGGTACAAGGTCTCTGAAAGATCTACAGTAACCTTGTATCCCAGTTTGCTGAGTACGAAACCACGATAAATTGTTGTAATAGCTATGGCAACATGGGTTGCAACAAGCGTTAGTATAATCGCTATGAACAGCGCTATAGAGGGGCTTGAAGCCAGTAAAACACTGTCTATGAGGATCTTCATTAGATATGGCGGTAAAAGCCCTACGACCGTTAATAGAATCGATGTAGCTACACCTATCACCAAAGCCTTTTTATATTTGCTTAGAATACTCCAAAGCCACTTCAAGGTTCCTACAGATGGCTTCTCAACCCTCTCCCTCTCAACAACAAACTTAGCCCCCTTGTTAAAAGAGTCTGCAAACCTCTTAAACTCCTCCTCCTTCCTCCTAGTAAAATAGGCAACATCGACCCTATCACCACCACGTGTAACAGCAACAAGCCTGCAGACACTAATGCCGCAAACAACATCAAGCCTAGCAACATCGTCAACCCTATACAAAAGATTATCTCCACGCCACACACTTAGAGAAGCACCTTCAACTTTTACAACAAGCCTAGAAAACCTCAAATCCATATCAAGATCTGTCTCAGCATAGCTCATGCAAAGCACCTAAATACAAACATAGCACACAAAAATACAAATTTTAAAATTTGATGGCGCCAGCAAATATAATTGCATATTCTAAGCCAAACACCTTTTTCAAATGTAAGTTGCAAAGAACTTGGATACAACTTGATCTACGCTTGCTAAACTAGGTCTTCTCTTGTGGAGAACTAGTAGTAGTTTCCAAGTAGCCATTTATTTCCTATGTAAACTCTTTTTAAACTCGCTTCATGGGCTGTCTCAATTGCTTTTTTGGCATGTGATATGCTTGTTGGTGGGAGGTCTTTTAGTAGGTGGTCTGGGTGGAAGGCTAGGAATATCACAGGGGTTTCAGGGTCTATAGATGCTATATACTCTGCTATTCCTCTTATCTCGACCTCGTCTATGTATCCCGGAACTAGGAGAACGCTTATTACCAAGAGCGGTATCTCCCTCCTCTTCTTAGCCATTTCGCTAACAATTTTCACATTCTCTTTTATCCTATCAACAGCTTTTTTACCATCCACACCTGTAAGGGCTTGGTAGACAGATGGTGTCCACGCCTTCCAATCTATTTTGACAATACCCCCGCTCTCAAGACTCAGCCTAGCCATTTCGCTCATTATAGACGGGTTTTCGAGCCCGTTCGTCTCCCAGCATATCCTCTTTACAGCACCTCTTCTTCTAGCCTCTTCAACAATCTTTCTAGAGACCTTTAAAGCGTATACAGTGTGGGGTCCTGGATCCCCGCCGAAGTAGCACACACATGTAACCCTGCTTGCCATGGCCGCTTCGAATAGCTCCTCCTCAGACACTCTAAACCTCGCTCTCTGAGCACCATCCACAACAATGTTTTTATGCTCCCAATTCTGGCAAAACACGCAGTTCAAGTTGCAGCCAGCAAAGAAGACAGCTAGGTTGTAAAAGCCGTGCTCAACACCATTGCGAAGAGCGTACTTGGGGTAGCCAGCACCCGTGTAAGCAGGGCAAACAGGTGTTGCAACACAGTTTGTTGGCAGGGGATCTAGATAGTAGTGCAGAACCCCCTTGCCAAAACCCTCGACAGGCTGTAGAAAACCGCCTTTGTTTGTCCAAACACCACAAAAGCCAACACCATTCAAAGGTATGACACATTCATTTGCACAAAAACTGCATTTAACTCCTCCAGAGCTCTTCGGAGCCTCGAGGGGGAGCCCAAGACCAATTCTATACGATTTGTGAACAGACATTGCAATGGGTAGAGCCTCCCCAGCTCTAGACCTCAAACAATCTACGCAAACACCAATAATGCTACTAACAGTCTTAGAAGACTTTCCACAGACTCTACAAACACCCATGCCACAGACCACTGATCGATAAATAGACACTAGCTATCCAGACTATAAAAACAGTGTTGACAGATCGAATAGCAAGCTACTGTCGCATAAAAGCAGATAAGCTTTGGGCAAGCCACAGCAATTGACTGGTGGATCGACTTGGGCGAAGCAACACTATGGACACTCTTCATAACATTTTTGAAAATCGGCGCTGTTATGTTTGGCGGTGGACAGGCGATGATCCCCATTCTCAGATACGAGGTTGTTGTACGCAACCAGTGGCTCTCCGAAGAGGAGTTCCTAGATCTTGTTGCAATAGCAGAGTCGACCCCAGGGCCAATAGCAGTTAACGCCGCTACATATATAGGCTACAAAACTTGTGGCCCGATAGGCTCTCTCATAGCAACAATAGCTGTGATACTACCAGCCTTCCTAACAATACTCGCCATAGCCATGGCGCTACAGAGGTTTTACCAAAACTATATTGTTAGAAGCGTCTTGAACGGGATTAGAGCAGCTGTGATAGGCCTCTTCGCAGCAGCCCTACTAACAGTTGTTAGAGGCATATACAAAGGGCTACAACCAATCTCAGCAGCAACAACAACAGTGATAGCCATAGCAGTATTCATATCAATCACAATATTCGATGTAGATCCAATAATACTCATCATCGCATCAGCAATAGCAGGCCTAGTATTGGGGCTTTTGGGTGTCTGGAATCTGTAAATATGCCTATCTATGTCTAGACCTAGCCAGATGTAGTATCAGAGCAAAGAGTATGTGAAGGCCGATAGCAAGACATGTAACGGCCAAGCCAACAAACACATAGAACAGTATATCGCTTTGAAATGTGGAGAGGTAGAGCAGTATAGTGCCTATAACGATGAAGGCTATAGACTCGAAAAATATGATAATCAGAGAGGAGTTTGAAGAAGATATGCCAGAAGAGGTGTTTGAAGACAAAAAAATATTTTTGTTTTTGGGTTTCAAGCTAACCACGTTGACAGTCTTTCCTAAGGCTAGCCAAGATCTATAACACTATACGCTAAAGACGCTGGAACAGTCCTCTCAACAGTTAAAGCAGCACCAATCGGAGGCTTAATCTCAACCTTAAAGACATCATATGGCTTAAGACCAGCTGCAGTTGGTGCACTAAGAGCTGTTGCTAGTGTTGGGAAGTGAATTACAACCAAAACCTTTTCGCCAGGCTGCAACACAGTATCTCCGTTGTTTCCGGGTCCCCAGACTACTATAACACCATTGCTTGCTCCGCTTGCATGATTACATAGGGTGTTTATATCATAACCCTCCACACTAGTTACTGCTTGATTCTTATCGCTATAGAGGTTTGTGCCAGCCATCTTGTTTATTACCCATACTGCTATGTCTGCTTTTCCTGGTGTTAAATCGACGTCTTTTTGTCCTGCTGATAGTCTAACTGGTATTATGACACATGTCACTTCTTGGTTAGTTGTATCTACCTTTGCTAGTACTGTTCCGTCTACTTCTAGTGAGCTGCTTGCTTGTGCTAGGCCCTGGGCCATAACCTCTTTGCTTCTCTGCGTTGTGTAAAAGCCCATGTTTAGTGCTACAAAGGCTAGTGCAGCAGCCACTACAACAAATGCTATTAGCACTATAGCAGCCTCAATACCCACAATACCCCTCAACAGTCTCGTTCTCATTTTCATCTGGTTCACCTATCCCAAGAAATTTGACACCCCTCAAGAATATTCAAAAGTAGTGCATAAAGGCGACCACACGCCTAGAACAACAAACAAATCAAGCAATAGAATGCGGAGACGCCAGCACGCTAATATGTAGCCCTCTGTTTTGTTCAAGGTGTTTGCTACTGCTACTACTGCGGGTTTCTATAAATAGCCTCTTTTGGGGTCTCTTCTTCCCAGCTGTTTCTGTTTCTTTGTCTACTGCCACATGTTTTCTAGTGGGAGTGAAAATGGGTTTAGCCAAAGAGCTTGCTGTTATTAGGGATGCTAGCGGTGTGGTTGATGTAGATGTTGAGTGTGCTGATAATAGGGTAGTTGTTAGGGTCACTTTCTTGGGCTCTGTCTCGGTGGGTGAGATTGGTAGGGCTGTTGGTGCTTTGGCAAGGGTTTTCAAGGGCTATAGACTGTCTGGTGTCAGCATATCCTCTCCCAGCTTCATCGACGTTTTTATAGAGTTTGTTAGGGGTGGTGATAGGGATGGATAGCTTTGACAGCGTTCCCAACCAGGTTGGCGGTAGTGGTCTGCTAGGCTTAGACTCTAGGCTACAGGTTTTGAGGGAGCTCGACTCTGTCATAGATTTTGCTAGGGGGTTTCTACAGCTAAGAATTGTTCTATGCCTCGGTATAAAGGGCCCTATGACCAGCAGGGACATAGCGTCTGTTCTTGGCGAGAGGCAGAAGTCTGTTCTTGACGCTATTAGAAAGCTCGTTTCGAAGGGGCTAATTGTCAAGGAGTCTGATGGTGGGCTGGACCTATACAAGCTTTCTGACACTGGATTGGATTTCTATAGAAAGCTCCAAAATGTTGTTGGCGATGGCTGGAGACATAGGATTTCTAGAGAGGAGAGAAGGGAGATGATACTAGACATAGCATCTGCAATGACCAAATACACGCATTTGATGGATGCTCTAATAGCTGTTGCAACCAGCAAAAATGGTGAGCTACCTCTTGCTGATATAGCAGATGCTATGAAGCTTAGCATAGACAGGGCCAAGACATACATAGAGATGTTTAGCGACAAGAGAAATGGTGTAAGAATATTTAAGAGAGTTGAGAGAAACTCTAAGATGTTGGAAAAGCTAGCCAAGATACTCAAGCCCCTTGGTATAAACATAAAAACATCTGTTGTAGTGTACAAGATTACGGAGGAGGGGCTAACAATATTCTATAAACAGCCATACTACCTCAAATACAAGAAGAGCTTGGCCAGCAGAATAGTTACAAAAATTTTCGGATCGGCGCACCCAAGGATAGTGCTGAAGAGGATGTCGATAGCAATGCTCGCAGCAACCCTGGCAATCGCCATAATAGCACTGGCTATCAGAACATCATTATCACTTGCTTTATTTGGTAGCGTGGCATTTGCAACAACATTGATGTACATAGGCTATAAAGCTATCTAGCAGGGGGACAAACCAATGGCTGAGAACAGGGAGAAGAGAGCTGGTGAATGGCCGTGCAACTGCATTTTCTGTAGGGTATTTGTCCACCCATTTATGAGACGCAGGAAAACGGTTGAAAGCGTTGAAGAGGCTGTGGCTGTGGAGAGTTTAGTTGAGCAGCCTCCAACACCTCAAGAGGCTCAGAAGCCCCAAATAGATTTCAATGGGATTAAAGAGGCTGTTGCAGAGCATGTGACCCTAATTGTTGATTCTAAACTGAAGGAGTTTTCCTCTAGAATAGATGCTGTCGAGGAGGAGGTTAAAAAGGTTAGAGAGGACATGGTTAAGAGCATCGATGAAGTGAAGAGTGCTCTAGTGGATATAAGAGCTGCTGTCACTGAGATTGCAAATCCATTCAATGTTCTTAGAACATATGCTCAACAAAGTTCTCGAGGAGCTGCCCCAAAGCCAAACCAGATCATAGAGAATTTTGAGAAGATGTTGGCAGGTATGTTGAAAAACGCTCCCCAGGAGTCTAGCGAGAGTGGGGAAAACCAGGGAGCAGCATCAGTTGAGGACATAGAGGCTATGTCAAAACAGGTTGTGTTAAAGGGGTACAAAAAACTTGGTTTATCAGGTCTGATAAAGCTTGTTAAATGGGTTGACGACATGTTGAATAGAGTTCCAAAAGAGGTTATAGAGGAGATAGCAAGGTTTATGAGAGCTGTGAACGCTGTTGATGAAGAGGATGAGAGGATCATTCTTAGCGTGATAGAGTTTGTGTACAAGGCTAGAAAGATTGGTTTGAAGATCAACGAGCAGATATTGCATATGTACAACTTGGCAAAGGTCTTTGGGATAGAGGATAGGGAGGCAAGTGAAGAGGTGTTAAAACTGACTATGAATAGCGAGGTTGGGTAGAGAAGATGGTTTCTGAAAGCATAAACACAGCAATAATTGTGACAGCAGGGGTTATACTAGCCGCCATGGTGTCAGCAGCCCTCCTATCACAGTTTGGTGTAATGGACTCTGCAATGAGGTTAACTGTTAAGAATGCTCAAGACAGGTTGCAGACAGAAATAACAATAGTACTGGCATCCATAAACACCTCTACAACTAGGTACTTCGTCATATATGCAAAGAACGTGGGAGCAAGATCAATATCGTTGCAAGAGCTGATGCAAACAGATGTATATTTGAAAGACTCCTACAAAACAGTTTTGCTAACATACAATAGTGGTGGGGGGCCCGGAAAATGGAATTTCACAGAAACTGTTCCTGATGGGGTTTGGGGTGTAGGGGAAACAATAGTTATTAAAGCTTTTAACACAACATCATTCTCCATCCCAACAACAATAATAATCGCCCTTCCAAATGGTGTTTCTGCAGAATATCAATACACTGGGTGAACCACATGGGCAGGGGGATATCATCGCCAATATCAGCAGCGATAATAGGGTTCACAATAGTTGCTCTAGCCATATACACAACATATGTTACTGTCAATGCTATACTCCAGGTATATACAACACCTAGAGGCAACCAACATACGGAATGCGGATATATAAGGCTGGTGAATTCAACCCTATATCCCAATAATACGATTGAAATTGTTATTGAGAATGATGGTCCCAGCACAGTGGCTAGTCTAGATGATCTAGGCATGGCCCTAGTTCTATATGCGAATAGTAGCCAGTATACATACTCGCTTAGATACTGCGGCTCTCCAGCCCCTGGCTGCTGGGTTGCTGAGAGCATTGCTGTCGGCTCAAAAACATTTGAGGCCTATAGTAAAAGACCTTTTAGACCTGGCGAAACGCTCTATGCAAAGGCTTTTCCACCAATACAGCTGACCTCTGCAGACTACAGCTATCTAGCTGTTTTTACAGGGTGTTCAAGGGCGGAGAGGGTTATTATTCCATTAAGTAGTGGGTGATGGTGCTTGGCTAGAAGAGATGTTGTTACAACCGGTAGTGAGGAGCTGGACTCCAGGCTTGGAGGTGGAATACCGGTGCCATCTCTTCTGCTGGTTGAAGGGGATCATGGCACGGGTAAAAGTGTCGTTGTTCAGCAGATAGCATACGGGGCTTTGAAGAGCGGTTTAAGGGTTTACTACATAACAACCGAGTCTACAGTTAGAGAGCTTCTGCTTCAGGCAAAGAGGGTGAGCTTTGATATGACAAACTACTTTCTGAAGGGGTTTCTAAAGATATTTCCTGTGCATATGGAGGGGGCTAGATGGGCTAAAAACATTGCAAAGCTTCTTCTTCAGATAGTGGGGAACTTCATGGTCAAGACTATGAGCGATTGGGATCTGTTTATAGTAGACTCCTTCTCTGTTCTAGCAGTATATGCAAGTACAAGTACAGTTCTAGACTTTTTGACTATAGCAAAAAATGTTGTTTCACAAGATAAGCTGGTTATACTATCTGTTCACCCTGGTGTTCTAAGCGAGGAAATTATGATTAGGGCTAGAAGTGTTTGTGATGGGTATATAAGGCTGAGAGCGATGGAGATAGGGGGTATGATGATAAAAGCTATGGAGGTGGTAAAGCTTAGGGGGGCTCTAGGACCTGTAGACTCGCTGATAGCATTTGATGTTGATCCAGCCTTCGGAATAAAGGTTCTCCCACTATCACTTGCAAAGGCGTAGAGACATGGCGTTGCAAACAGTTCTAGACCCTAAGCTAGCGAAGCATGCTAGAGAACACCCATATCTGCTAAACTACTTGAATAGTGTGGTAAAAGAGGTTGGGATGCCAATTCTCTACGAGGCTCACGAGCTAAGCTATGATATGAAGAAGCTTAGAAACGTCAACATTATATATTACATAGGCGACGGGATATACATACATGTTTACATGCCCCCCAAGGGGACGGTCAGCGGCTATAGAAAATATGTTGCTATAGAGCCTCCCAGACCCCATCCCAACCTCTTCAGAATTATCGAGCTAAAGCTTGCCGAGACAATCACCGAACAAGATGTGTCAGAGGATCCAAACGAGAAAAGAAATATCCTTCTAAGAAAACTGGAAAAAATTGTAAAGGTTGTTGATGACCCTGTTAACTATGAGAGGATAAAGCCTGATTCTAGAACAGTACCTGTTTACAGAGGGGATCTAGAGTACCTGAAATACTATGTGGTAAGAGATAAGATTGGGCTTGGAACCCTAGAACCATTTACCAAGGATCCCTGGCTTGAAGACATAACTTGTAGGGGGCTGGGCTACGTATATGTCTTCCACAAGATATTCGGGCCACTGGAAACAAATATTGAGTTCAAGACTGAGGAAGAGCTGGACACATTCATAATAAAACTTGCTGAGAGGATCGGGAAGCCAATATCCCATGCAAGACCTATAGTAGATGCAACACTGCCAGACGGCTCAAGGATAAACATTGTCTATGGACATGATGTCAGTCTCCACGGCTCCAACTTCACAATAAGAAAGTTTAGTAAGATACCAGTCAGCATAACACAGTTGATAGCCTGGAACACCATGGACGCAAGGGTAGCGGCGTATCTATGGATCTTGCTAAACAGCAATATGAGTGGGTTCATATGTGGTGAGACAGCGAGTGGAAAAACAACAACGTTAAATGCTATAGCAGTATTCATACCACCAACATATAAAGTGATATCTATTGAAGATACCGCAGAGGTTCAGCTACCCCACCTAAACTGGGTCAGAGAGCTAACGAGAGACACTGGAGTGAAGGAGTCATCGATAACAATGTTCGACTTGCTAAGAGCAGCATTGAGACAGAGACCAAACTACATAATCGTTGGCGAGATTAGGGGCGCTGAAGCTGCAATAGCTTTTCAGGCTATGCAGACTGGCCACCCCGTTCTCTCCACATTTCACGCTGCTAGTGTTGAGAGGGTTGTTCAGAGACTCACTGGAGACCCTATAAACATTCCAAAGAGCTTTATGGACAACCTAAACTTTGTTCTTATCCAGAGCGCTGTCTGGAGAGAGGGTATAATGGTTAGAAGGGTTCTTAGTGTGAATGAAATCATAGGCTACGACCCAAAAGCAGATGCTATAGTCTATGTACCGGTCTTTGTCTGGGATCCAGTCAGAGACGTATTTGCATTTAGGGGTAGGGGAGCTAGCTATCTGCTCGAGAACAAAATCGCTGCCATGAGAGGCATTTCAAGAACCCAGATGAGAAAAATCTATGATGAGATTGAACAGAGGGCATACTTCCTAAGACTTCTTGTCGAGAAGAAGATTTTCAACTATTTTGATGTGTGGAACGCTATTATAAAGACCTATGAGATTGGACTGGACACAGCCATTAAAAGACTTGAGAGAGGTAGTTTGGTATAGCACGCCGTAGAAACATTTTAAAGAGTCCATATCTGTGGAGCTCGATAGCCATAGCAATAATAGCCATTTTTCTACCGCCACCACTAAACTTTGTTCTATTGGCTTTCTCCCCCCTGCCACTCGTAATCGGATTTGTGATAGATTTTCTCAGGAGGAGAGGCATAACAGCTGTTATAGATGAGGATATGCTTTATCTAGCAACACATATGTACGCTGTTTCAACTGGAAAACCTCCACATGAAAGGATATTCAGTCTTGGGAGTGTGTCTGGCAAGGGATATGGTAAATACACACAGGTTTTGAATAGAATTGCAAGTCTTGGCAGGAGGTGGGGCTATGGGTTTGTCATAGCAACGAAGCTACAGGCCAAAGAGGTTGAGAATGTTCTTTTCGCAGATTTTCTCAATAGATTAGCTGAGGCTATAAATGTTGGCGAGGATCTGGAGACTTTTCTCCACATAGAGCACAACACTATGCTTGTTAGCTATGAGGCTGACTATGCAAGGGTTTTAGAGGCTCTAAAGCTTCTTCTAGGAATATACACAGCATCTATAAGCTCAGCCATATTCATAGTGATTAACATGGTCTTGCTATCCTTCTTCTTCGGAGGAATAAACATGGTGATAACATCTTTTATAGGAACCATGGTGGCATTAGCCGCTTTAGTGGTTCTGATAAGAAGGTCTCTCCCTAGACAAGCGATAGTTCACGATCTAAAGATTAACATGCCTGAGATAAGGTTGTACATATACTCCTTGGCAACATCAATAGCCGCTGCAAGTCTGGTAGGGTTCTACACTCTTGTTAGATTTGGGCAACCAGCATATTTTCTTGTGGCATACGGGCTATTCCTACTTATACCAGGTTTGATTGGGAGGAGGATAGAGAACAAGGTTAAAAATATTGAGAGCTTCTTCACAGTATTCATAAGAAGTTTGGGGCTTACATACAGCACCCTGAGGAACTATGCCCAAAGCGTTAGAAGCATTCTAGCCTCTGATCTAGGTCTTTTGACAAGGCATCTAAGAAAATTGTATGCTAGGCTTAGAAATGGCATAGACACTAGGGTGGCTTTTCTATACTTCGTTGGTGAAACAGGTAGCGAGACTGTTAGAAGAGGTATAGACATATTCTACGATGCTATAGAGGCTGGTGGAGACCCTGTAAAGGTTGGCGAGGCCCTTAGCACAACAATTCAGAGGATACTGAATCTGAGGAAGCAGAGAGAGCAGGTTGCAAGAGCATTCCAGGGGGTTGTATACATACTGACAATACTTATAGTAGCTCTAGCAGAGTTTGTCTTCACGCTAACTCTAATACTACAACAAGTATTTGCTGTAGCTGGAGGAAGTGTTCAGATAATTCCATTTACATACATAGAGCCTGCAATAATCACAGCAATTAAAATAGGGCTTGTATTCACAATAACAATACTCAACGCATTTGCCCTACAGTTTGCCAGAGGGGGATACACAGGAGCAGCATGGCTCCACGCATCAATTCTGCTCATACTAAGTGGGGCGACAATGGTTATATCATCTATGTTTTCGCAAATGCTATACCAAATGATACAGCTGCCACAAATAACACCATAAAACTTCCTCATGGCGATAAATCATCTAAGCACTTCCTAAACTCTCTACAAAGACTATTGTCATAGACGCAAACAGCTTTCACAATACAGTTTACAGTCTCAGCACTCGACAAAACCTTTACAGCCTCTAGAATATGGCACAAATCCTTGCACACAGCACTCGAGCCTCTGGAACTGAAAATGTATAGTCTAAGAAAGTTTCCGTAGCCAGGGACAACCCTGTTTATGGCAGCAAAAAACTCTTCGCAGATATGCTCAGACATGGTACACACAGTATAGTGTGTTGCAAGAGCATTACTTTAAATTGGCTTCTGAGGGCTACTCCAAATCTACAAAAAAGAGTTGACTGCTAACCCCCTATCAACTTTCTCTTGATTAAATCAACAAGCTCTTCAAGACAGCTATCAAGCTCTTCTTGCTTTATGATGTGGGGCTCCTCACCCCTCCTCCATACATACATCTTATATCTATATTCACCATCAATCTGCTCCACATCATGTCTAATAACAACATCTGAAAGCATAGAGTTTATATCGTATATCTCTTTATTTGCTATAGACCCTATTCTAATAATGAGCTTACCCATATTCCTCAAGTAGTTGAGCTCGTTATACAAACTTCTGATATACTCTTCTCTATTTCTTGTAGCAAATATTTCAATGCCGTGAAAAGCAACTATGTCTGCATCGTTCGGTATCATCAGTAGCTCTCTAATTGCAAGCTCATCAGTACTGTAGGTAAACGGATTTATGCTTCTTATTTTGATGTAGTCCTGGATAATCTTATCAACAACCTCTCTACTTATACCAGTCTGCGAAAAGCTCTTGCGTATTAGATCTTTTATCACATCTGGTGGATAGAGGTATGAGAGAATATGAATCTTTAGATCATTTAGAACCGCTATACCTATGAACATCGGTATGTATATTAGGGGTCTTGCATCTGGTGGGTAGGAGATATATACTGTCATACCTTTGTGCAGGTGCTTTATAATGTTCCTCAGCTTAGTGCAAAAAACATCAACCTCCGGACCCTCTCTAGCTACTTCCTCGAGTATTGGAGGTGCATAGAGCTCGATGCCCCTACCCTCGACTATTGAGAACGGTATTTCTGCTACAGATATTGGAGAGCTACGAGACTTCCTAATTTCGAGTTTTCTAACAAGCAGATTGCTCTTTATTCCATGCTTTAAAATCAGTACCGCATCAGCTACAAACTCTATAGAGCCAAGATCAATAGATTTACTGCCAAACGGGAGCTCAGCCACAAGAATGCAGACGCCATTTATAGTTTTGGGTAGGTTGTAGAAGTAGTTTTGCAGCCACGCTCTCTTAGCATGGTCGCCTTCAACAGCATTTAGAAGAGGGTTGACAGAGTCTATGACAACAACTCTGAAGTCTTGTGATGCAACAAGAGAGCTTATCTCATTGATTATCTCCTCAACTGCTGAGGATATGGGGAAGCTAAGGTGTTTTACAAGCCCTTTGGATTCAAGGGCGTAGAAATCCATTCCAAGTCTCTTCATATTTCTATACAGCTTCTGCTTATCCTCTTGCTGGGATACAAACAAACATTTCTTGCTATTCAATGCGTTTGCATAGCATATTGTTGAGGCAAATGTTGTTTTTCCAGATCCTGGGTGGCCAGCTATAACAATGGTAGATGGAGGCTCTAGTACAGGTTTGAGAAGTTTGTCAAGTGTGCTGATGCCAAAGGTGAAATCATTGTCTGTCACAATCAAACCCTCTAGAATTGTTTAACATGTTTGAGGTCTTCATACACCCCTTTACAACTAACTATTTAAAAGCATATATAATATGTGTAGCCAATAAAGAAATTGACTGTTGTTTAGCTAGACAGCTTCCTTCTTCCAGTGGCAAGAAGCAGAAGCGCTATTGCAATGCTCAAGGCCAACACTATTCCTATTCTCACAGCGTTTTCCTTGCTTAGCAGCCATGGGTTTTGTTGAGATTGTTGCGAGATCTGGTTTTGGACTGTGTTCGTCTGCTGTATTTGTCTAACAACCACATTTATTTCACTGCTTTCAGCCGAAGCCGTTGTGTTTGTCTCTGAGGCTAGGGCTTTGAATGTGTATGTCCCTGGCTTTGAGAAAAATTGCAGAGGTGGTATAACTGCTCTCCCCCTCTCATCTGTTTTTGCAGAGGTGTAGACAGCCCATGTGGTGGATCCAGGCTCTCTATACATGATTGTAATTGGTATTGGCGTTGGAGGGTTAACTGTTACTAGCATTGTTGGATAGGGGTCTCCAACATAGAGGGTTGTGCTATTCGTCGATAATTTGATGATAGGCACAATCTTTGAAATGCTAACGGCAATAACATTGCTTATAGCCTCTTTATAGAGCTCTGTAGGAATGGATCTTGCCCTAACATAGGCTGTGCCCAAAGCTCTGTCTGGCTTCCATGTATAGTAAAAACAGCCATTTTCATTGCTTTCAACAGATGAGATGTTGTTCCATTCGAAACCATTTAAACTATACTCTAAAACAATTCCAAGTCTTGCCTTGGGATCAATGCACCCGTTAATCAGTATGCTTTGCCCATATACTATATTTGTTGCGTTTGCCTGTATCGATATTCTAGGCTTCAACGGTATGACAATTCTTGTTGCAACTACAAAACTTCTTGACATGCCATACGACGTTATATAACTCACGTTAACATATACTGTGTGTATGCCTGGGTCGAGATATGCTGGAAAAGAGAATGTTACACTACTGTTTCCAGGTATGGAGTCGCTGTACTGTGTTTTAAGGATAGAGGAATTGGAGAACACAGTTGCATACACCTTGTAAATAGGTTGAATATCAAAGTTGTTTATAGTGACCTGCACAATAACACCACTATCAATATTTATACTATTCACAAATGCTATGACTGGGGATGGAGGAACAAATAACATTACTGGAATGTTTTGAGAAAACGACACTTGTCTTCTAGACCCATTATCAAACTCTATATATCCTTGCATAACGAGTTGAAGAGCAGAAGGAATTGTGGCACCAGGTTTCAAGGATATGTCAATAACAATTGGTATGTTTAGAGATATAGAGGCTTTTTCCCCAGCCCTACTTAGCATACCAACATAATCTGACGTTGACATCTTGCCCAATATAATGCTGATAACAGTTATTGACAGAAATTCTCCCAAACCCTTCTCAACAACAGTAACAGAGGCATTTATAGTTGCTATAGAGCCCACCTCTAAAATTGCTGGAACATCTAAATCGACTTTAACAATCCAGTTAAACCAGTTTGAAACAACATAGCTATATCTATTCACATTGCCTAACCCTTGGAGATTTGCATTAACGAAGCTTTGTGTTGTAAAGACCAATAAAACTAGTAAACATATCGAAAACGTCGCATTCTTCATATGTGTTCTCATTTCCTCTTCGCCAATGAAAGTATTGATAATGCGAGAGAGAATGTCGCCACAATTAACGATATATACAATAGCGTATTTAAAATGTTTTGCTTCTGATGCAGCAAGTCAAGGTCTTTTTGCATTGTTTGAACATCTTTGCTGATTCTGCTTAGGTTGCTCTCGATCTGCATTGTTAACTGGGATAAAATATTCTTTGTTCTGTTAATCTCTATCATCATGGAGTTAACATTGTTTAACACCCCACCTATTGTCCTGTTAACAATGTCTATCTCCTCTTCCTTATGCGCAGATGCCATAGGAATATTGACAGATAACACCAATTCTTTGCAATTCCAATTGCTTGTATCTATCGATATCATAGTGTTATTCAGTTTTATTGTAACCCACTTTTCGTTGCATGGAATATTGAAAACAGCTGTGCCACTATCGTTTGTATAGCCAAATGCCGAATATCCACTTTCTGTGTAGAGCTCTAGGAAACTATTTTTCGCAGGTATGCCCCCAATAAACAGTTTTATGTATATAGGTGCCAAAAACATTTTTTCAAGAACTATAAGAACTCTTTTATAACCGTTGATAATATTGCATGGTATGGCGGTTTCAGGGTAGTAGAAGGTGTCTAGATAGATTTGAGTGGGTTTGCTCCCCCAGTTAAGATATTGCAAAAAGATTGGCTTTCCACACAAGTATGCTTCAAGTGATGTATTTGTCATTGCCATTGGAACATTGGGAGAGAAGGTAATTGTGTCTAAAACTGGCTGTATTCCTAGAAAGCCTCTGAGCACAACCCTATAGAAGTCTATGCATGGCATTCCACGGTATAGCACATACATGTAGTAGATAGGCATCATTCTTAGAACGAGATCCAGATGACCATACCTTGAAAAAGCCTCTAGTGCATCTACAATAAATCTCCTCTCTATGGGCATTGACGATATGTTGGTTGACGAGATAAAGCTGGCCAGGTATTCCATGTGCTTATCAGAGTTTGGAACACTATAGATAGCTATTGAAGCCTCTTCAATAACGTTGTCAAGGGAGATAGTCCTGTAGTCGGCTGAGGGGGCATAGGCATAGCCTAGAAAAAGACTTTTCAGCTTATCTACAACAGCATTTCTTATAGCCTCTACACGAGTGGCTGTGTAACCATCTCCAACGTATTGAGCGGCCATGTAAACCATTTCGGCTGCACTATATATCTTCGCCAAATCAGAACTTCTATTCGATGCATCTACAAGTCTTGTTAAAGAGTCTATAAGCTCCTCTATAAGCTCTTTAGGCATTGTTCTTAGGCTCTCTGGATAGTAATAGATATAGCTGGCTAAGGCAATATAGAAGCTGTGGTTGGAATAGAATTTCTTTGCAAACCACGAAGCATCGGTTCTTATGTTAGACAATTTCGATAGATATACATAGGATGAGGCCTCCTCCGGCAACACATTAATCAAATTGTCTTCTATACCACCATGTGTCATCATGTTTACTGTGTTGTAGATGGATAAAACGTAGAGATTCTTCAACTCAAGGTTGCTCATTTGCGGAACCGGAAAATGCGATACAACATCCGAGAAAGCGTTTTTCGTATAGTCAAGATATTTCACAACATTGTTAGCCACTTCATCAAGGATGTTGCCGAAACCTATTAGAGTGTTTACGCACTGTCCTGATGGGATAGTCGCAGAGATGATTATAGACCTGTTCACTGTTCCAATACCCGCTTTCTCCGCTAGTGTATAAACCTCAAATATAATTCCATTAACATCTGCAACAATTTTTCTATTGCTTGTGTAGAGAACCGAGTAATTTTCATAAAGCTTTAAATCTATTGTTATTGTGTTGAAAAGGTTTGGCGATGTAGAACAAATTGAGATATAAAAAGATGATGTGTTATAGAGTGGAGCCGTGTACAGCCTTATCTCCGAGTTATTAATGGTATACACAGTCTTTGTATAGAACCCTCCAATTTCAATGCTAAAAAATTTGGGGTTCAACTCGCTAAGGCTAGCATTATTAAATACAATGTCAATTCCTAAGTAAGTTGAGGTATCGTTGACCTTATAGACAACAAAATTGGGTATACCACCAACCAGATACACAGACGATTCAACGCCTCTAGCTATTGACGATACCAAATCCCTTAGAACAGATCTTAAAAGAGGTTTTCCAGATCCATAGAATAACGCTGTTGTCGTTTCCGAGGAACTGGTTTGGCTTTTAGCAGGTACAGTAATCAACATATCTATAGCAATCAGCAACATCATAACAAATGCTATAGAGCTTCTCATAACATACACTACAAACTAATTGACACACAGCTAAAAAAGCTTAACCAAGGATAGCGACCGAAGAGCTCATCACATATTGAAACATTGTGTTCAAACAAATTCGATTTCTTATTCAATGCTTGCGACAAACAAATTAAAACTTGTCATCAAGAAGGATCTATATCCTGATTTACTTTATAGCAGAGATTTCAAGAACACTTTGGACGCGAATACATGGTTGCTAACTATTATGAAAATATTTAATTTATTTTGCAAGATATTTCTACTGTCTCTGGATTGAAATATAATGCCGAAGTATAGACTGGCAATAACATCTATTGCTATAGCTATTGCTGTAGCTGTGATTCTCTACATTTTTGTGGGTCCAGCAACCCTAGTTGCAGATGTGTTGCAAAACACAGTTGCTCTTGTGGTAATAACGGTCTTTTCTCTGATAATACTGTTGATTGGAACTACAGTGGTTTTAACAACAGAAAGTGAGTTCATTGCCGCCGTAGCTGCTATAGCAATGTTCCTATCAAGTATTGTTCTTGCAACAGCGCTTCCCATGCTAATAAATAGAGCGTCCAACTATTTCAACGATCTCTTGTCGAACATTACAAAGAGGGTTGTTGGCCCATAACCAAGCAATAAATAGTTCGGTCAAGAATTTAGATGGCTGTGACATTTCATCGACATTCAAGCATCATAATATATTTGTCATAGTGGCAAAAAATAAAATTATCTATGAGAATATGTAAATATGTGATTGGCTATGGTTTTGGCAAAGCCAAAATCATCTTTATTCAAGGACGTGTTTGTTGAGAGAGATGGGATGGTCTACTACAAGACATATCTAGCTGGTGAATGGATTGATAGTGGGGATTACCTAGAGGTAAAAACGCCTATAGATCTAACAGTCATAGCCAAGGTGTCTAAGCTCAGCTGGGAACACATCGACAGAGCTCTGTCTACTGTTTACAGCTCTGGGAGATGGTCTGTTAGGGATTTGCCTGGCTGGAAACGTTTAGACATTTTGAAAAGGGCTGCTAAAAAACTTGAGGAGCTGAAAGAAGATTTTGCAGAGGTTCTTGTTCTGAATGCTGGCAAGACACGCTCCCAAGCTCTTGGCGAGGTAAATGCCAGTATCGATAGGCTTATGTCTGCTGATCTAGATGCGAGAAAGGTCTTCGGAGAGTATATGCCTGGTGACTGGGATCAGACAACTATAGAGACTGAGGCTATTGTTAGAAGAGAGCCTGTTGGCGTTGTTCTAGCAATTATACCATTTAACTATCCGCTGTTTGACACAGTATCGAAGATTGCATATAGCTTTGTAGCTGGTAATGCTATTGTTGTTAAACCTCCTTCAGCTGATCCACTACCTGTAATACTGCTTGCGAAGATTCTTGAAGAAAGTGGTTTTCCAAAGGATGCGCTAGCTGTTTTGACTGTGCCTGGGGAGGAGAGCGATAGGATAGTGTCAGACAATAGGATTAACGCAATTAGCTTTACTGGCAGTAGTGAAACGGGTAGAAAGGTTATTGAAAAGGCTGGCATAAAGCAGTTTGTTATGGAGCTTGGTGGCGGCGATTCAGCAATTGTTTTGGCGGATGCAGATCTTAAACTAGCTGCAGAGAGGATAGCAGCTGGGATATACAGCTATGCTGGGCAGAGATGCGATGCTATAAAGCTTATTCTTGTTGAAGAGCCTGTATACGAGAATTTGAAGAAAATGCTTGTGGAGGAGCTGTCAAAGGTTAGAGTAGGTGATCCGAGAGAGCAGACCACAGTAATGGGGCCGTTAATAGACTCTAAAGCTGTAGACAATATGATGAATGCCATTGAAGATGCTGTGAAGTTGGGTGGAATAATACTCTATGGAGGCAAGAGGCTTGGCCCAACATATGTAGAGCCAACGCTGATAGAGTTCAAAGATAAGAATGCTCTAAAGAACAGTATCCTCTATAGAAAGGAGGTATTCGCTCCAGTAGCCATAATGACAAGTTTTAGAGAGCTTGACGAAGCCATAGAGCTGGCAAATGGTAGGAGATATGGTTTAGATGCAGCAATATTTGGAGAGAATATGACTAAGATCAGGAGGCTCATAAGATATTTGGATGTGGGAGCCATATACATAAATGATATGCCTAGGCATGGAGTTGGCTACTACCCATTTGGTGGCAGGAAGGACTCTGGGATTGGTAGAGAGGGTATAGGCTACTCCATAGAGTATGTAACAGCATATAAGACTATTGTCTACAACTATAGGGGTAGAGGAGTCTGGAGATACACGCTATAAAATAAACTAGCTAGCTAATTTTTATCCCCAAAACCTTTCTTACTTCATCAACTATTATTATGACTATTGGCGCTAGGAATAGAATGGGCCATACCTTAATATCTATTGGTACTGTATGGAAATATTTGTTCAAGGGTGTGTATATTGCTAACAGCTGAAGAGCTAGCGACGATAGGAGAGCTGGTGCAAGCCACTTGTTTCTCGGTAGCTTCCAAAAGTTCTGCTGCTCGCTTCTAGATGACAAAGCTCTTCCAAACTCAGATAAAACAATTGCTGTAAAGGCAGCTGTTCTTGCAAACTCTAGTGAGACCCCCCTAAACATGCTGAATATCCATAGCGTTGTTACCCCTATCAGCGAGCCCATAGCGATGTAGTAACCAAGTTTTCTTCTCGTCACAAACCTTTCTCCTGCTGGTCTAGGAGGCCTATCCATAATGCCTGGCTCTGGAGGCTCAACACCTAAGGCGGCAGCTGGCAAAGCATCTGTGACAACATTTATCCATAGAAGGTGCACGGGCTCTAGCGGTGATGGCATTAGAAGGAGTTGTGATCCGAAGATTGTTGCCACTTCGCCCATATTAGCCGTCAAAAGATAGTTTATAGGCTTCTTCAAATTCTCGTATATGATTCTACCCTCTTTAACAGCCTCCACAATAGTAGCATAATTGTCGTCTAGAAGTATTAGCTGTGAAGCCTCTTTCGCAACATCTGTTCCCCTAACACCCATGGCAATCCCAATGTGGGCTTCTTTCAAAGCCTGTGCATCATTTACACCATCCCCAGTCATAGCAACTCTATAGCCCTTTCTCTTAAGTACCCTCACAATCCTAGCCTTGTGCTCTGGGGTCACACGAGCAAATACAACTACCTTGTCAATTATTTTAGCCAGCTCATCGTCGCCCATTCTATCCAGTTCTCTCCCCTCAAGAACAAGCCCATTATCGACATCAAGCCCGATCATCCTTGCTATGGCCATGGCAGTTAATTTGTGGTCTCCTGTTACAATAATAGTTTTTATCCCAGCCTTCTTAGCAATTTTAATAGCTTCTGCAACCCCCTCTCTAGGGGGGTCGATAATGCCTAGAACAGCATAGAAAACCAAATCCTTTTCAACATCTTCTACAGGTACATCATCAGAGAAATTGTCTAGAGTCTTAAATGCTATGCCATAGGTTCTATATCCCTGGGATGCAAGCTCCTCGATATACCTAGCAACAGTTTTTCTGATTTGCTCATCAATGGGTTTGATATCGCCGTTAGAGTATATCATCTTCGATATCTCTAGGAGTCCTTCTGGAGCACCTGAAACAATGGCTATGTATTTATCCCCAAATCTGTGGATAGTTGATTTCCTCTTTCTGAATCTGTCAAACGGATATACCTTCACAAGTTGTAGCTCTGAAACAGCTTTCTCAACACCTTCTCTGCCAAGACCCTTATAGGCTAAAACCAGAGCAGCGCCCTCGGTCGGGGAACCCACAACCCTCCAGATACCCTTATCATTAACAAGTTTGACATCGCTGTATGTATGTGCAGCGATAAACCTTAGGAGATCTGTTACATTGCTATTGTTGCTGCATCTGATCATTCCCTCTGGGCTGTATCCAGACCCATCAACATTGCACACATCGTCATAGGTTCTCACAATCTTTACAGTCATCTCGCCCTTGGTGATAGTACCGGTCTTGTCTGTGCAAATGACATCAACCGACCCAAGGGTTTCAACAGCTGCAAGCCTCCTTACCAAAGCGTTTTTCTTAGCCATTCTATGAGCACCTATTGCTAGAACAGCTGTTGCTATTGCTGGAAGACCCTCTGGTATAGCGGCTACGGCAAGCGCAACAGATATCATAAATGATTCTAGAATCCCTGCCCAGCCCTCAATAAGAGAAGTTGCAAAAACAACTGCGGCAATGCCTATTATCACAACACCTATCTTCTTGCCAAAATCGTCTAACTCCATTTCAAGTATGGTCTTCTCTTCTTTAGCTTCTGCAACAGCCTTTGCAATCCTGCCAAGCTCTGTGGAGATCCCAGTTGCAACCACAACCCCCTTGGCAAATCCCTTAACGATGTATGTCCCCATAAAAACCATGTTAGACCTTTCACTAACAATTGTCGAGGGGTCTAGCACAACGCTAGCATCTTTTTCAATAGGTGTTGACTCGCCTGTCAATGGAGACTCGTCAACCTCTAGATCAACAGCTTCAATGAGTCTTATATCAGCTGGTACCCTATCACCCTCTCTGAGAATTACTATGTCCCCAGGCACAAGCTCTGTAGATGGTATCTCAACTTCTTTGCCATCTCTGATAACCCTGCAACGCGGTGTGGCAAGCCTCTTTAGAGACTGTATGATCTTCTCAGATCTATACTCTTGGATAAAGCCGAATAGAGCCATCATAACAACTATTATGGCTATGGTAACAGCGTCGAAGAGCTCGCCAAGAAAGGCTGAAATAGCTGTTGCAATGAGTAGGATTATAATGAGTATGTTATTGAACTGACCAATAAACATTTCAATAGGTGTTTTGGTCTTTGCCTTTATCTCATTTCTTCCAAACAATCTAAGTCTTCTAGCTGCTTCTGCCTCAGTAAGCCCGCTGGTAATGCTTGTGCCAAGTTTCTTAACAGCATCTTCTATTGTTAGTGAATGCCATGGTAGACTATCTGCGTTCATTGCAACCCAGCCCAGCTGTAGTTAGTTGAATAGGGAAAAAAGTTTTTGAATGCAAGTTGTGGAAGTCCATTTTAGCATGTCCACTAGTTGAAAAAGTTTTCTTCTGCTTGATTTGGTAGCAATTTTAAATATATAGAGAATGCAACAAAATCTTTGGTGCAAACATGAGTAAAAGAAACATTATTTTGAATGAAAACCTCGCAGAAAAGCTTTCAATAGCTTCGAAGAGGCTTGGCATAGACGTAGACACACTTGTTAACAGAGTTTTGGATGAGTGGGTTAAGAATAATAAGAAGCTTGTGGTATCATTTGACGATGTATTGAATGAATATGAAGCCAGTTTAAGTGGATACTCTGACAAAACTAAGAAGACAAAGATTAGGGTTGTAAAAGGATTTGTAGAGTGGTGTGAGGCTAATGGCTTTGAGCCGAGCGAGGAGGTTTTGGAAAAGTATGTTAGCGACATCTCATCCAAGTACTCCCAGTCGTATGTTCAACATGCTAGGTCGGCAATCAAAGACTTTGTTAATTGGTATAAAGAGAGATTTTAGAGTTGTTCATAAAACATCTTAACAACTTTTGCAACGTCCTCTAAGCTTTTTGTAACAAATCTTATCCTGAGGCCTAGTCTAGGCGTTATAGAATTTCCGAGGAATCTTCTATCAGCTAGAATAACTAGTGCATAGTCTTTATCGGATCTTACTGCTCTTCCAACAGCCTGGAGAATTCTAATTGTGGCTTGCTCCCTAAAATAGTCTATGGATTCTCCACCGCTCTTCTCAATCTCATTTGCAATAGCGTTTGTATAGTCGTCTGGCTGTGGATAAGGTATGCCAACAACAATCACTGTTTTTATCAGGCTTTCACCATTGGCCACAATTTCAATACCTTCAGAGAGTCTGCCTCCAGCAACAGCGTTTAGAACAACCTTGTCAAAGCTCTTCACATTTTCGACAATCTCTGAAAGTGGCTCCGAACCTTCGGAGATCATATTATCGACGTTGGTAACATATCTTAGAATAGACTTCATGACCTCATAGCTTGGGTAAACAGCCATTATAACCCCCTTTCCAGAGAACCTGTAAACAGTTTCTACGATGTTTGCATATGTTCTATAAACATTCTCGCCTCTAAGCCTATAGCTCGTAGTTGCGCCAGTGAATATAACTGCTGTTGTATTCTCCTTGAGAAAGTTTCTAGAGCCAAAATCCTCAACATCAACCCTAATAACGTTTTTAGAGACTCTAACAACATTTCTCAGAAACTCGTTTGATGGTGGTGTAGCGCTCATCAACACAATGCCTGCAAACCTCTCAAAGATGTTCCTGAGAAATTCGTAGGATGTGGGCATAGCAGACAACAAAATATCTCCACCCAAGCCCCTAGCCAAAAACAGCTCATAATCCTCTTGTACAGCAACATCTGCAAAGTTGGCGACCTTAGATAGAGATGCCACTAGCTTTTCAACTTTCTCCACATCGGTATCAGAGCCTCTAAGCAATCTAGTCATTGAGTTGAAGACTGTTGCCTCAAGTTTATCAACTAGAGTCTTGTCCAATCCAATAATGCTTTTGTCTATATGTTTGTAGCCCCTTGCACCACTTTCTACTGCTAGGGAGCTGAGTTTCTTAAGAAACTCAATTGTATCACTATCTACAGAAAGGCTCTCAGCCTCTTTAACAGCATCTCTAACACTATTGATGGATATGCTCTCCCCTGCAATACCACCAATATTCAAAAGATTGTGCGCCTCATCAATAACAAGAACAGCTCTCGAAACATCTTTGTCGCTAAATATAGCGTTCCATATCCTCTCCTTGAATATGTATGGATATGTAGCTACAAAGAGCTGTACATAGTCGAATAGGCTTATAGAGGAGAAGTATGGGCAGATGCCAAGATTATCGGCAAGACTCTTTGCGATGCATACATGATCTCTACAGCTAGAAATGGCAGAAGCTACAATGGGTTGCGGTAAAGTGTTGGTTCTTGAACGGTATGGGCATTTTCCTTGGATGCTGAGAGCATTGCATATAAACCAGAAGCCCTCAACAGAAATGCTACTGTTTCTGACAATTGGACACATCCTCCTAGCGCTATATAGAACAGCGAATCTGAGCCCAAGCAAGCTGACCTCTCTAATAACGGGGTCGATTTCATTTCTAGTTCTCACAACATATAGAATCTTATCGAAAACATCCTTGTCTAGCAGTATCTTGAGCGAGTATAGGATAGATATAGTCTTGCCAAAACCTGTGGGAGCAGAGAAAACTAGTACATCCCCCACACCAAATCTGCTAGAAACAAACCTCACAAACTCAGCTTGGCCAGGCCTAGGCCTCTGATATGGAAAATCTCCAAGCTCTATACAAAACACCGCATCAAAATATGAACACAGAAAACACAATTAAAAGCAGCCACTCCAATAACTGGACACAACATCTCGATTTTTATTCCCAGGCTCATGAAGTATAGTATTGAACATTCGGCTGCTTTAATCTGTCAGAAGCTATGGAGATTCTCACAAACTGTCCATCACTTTTGTTCTATGTATGTACATACTGTTGGCAGAGCCTCTGCTACTATACTCTCTATCTTGTCTATTATGCCATCCAGTTTAGCGTATATGTTTATTGTTGTCGGATATGCTAATAGTGTATAATACTCTCTCGCTATTTTTGCTCTCGACCCCTGCAACTCTCCTTTTTCATGATATGCCAAAGCCCTTATGTTTATTTTGAATGGCAGTTTTATCACTATTGTTGCTACTAATGGTATCGGTTTTGACAGCTCTACCCCTAGTCTTCTACTCAGATAACTGATAACCTCAACGACTTTCTCCACTTCGCTAGCTTTCGACGATACATCTACTTTGTTTTGGGTTATCTGCACCCCTAGTCCATGGATCTTTGTTGTTATATACTGCAACTTTCCAATGGATTTGATTTCTGCTCCAAGTGTTTGTGAAGCATATGCTATGTCTATTTGGTTTCTAAGGGGTTTTGACACCCATCTAACAAGGGTTTTCCCCCTACACCCTCTAATCTCCTGTATAAGTGCATAGACAGATGATGTTACTGAAGAACCTTCATAACCTTGAACAACAGACTCTATAGCCTTTATTATCTCTTGAGGCTCTCGACCAATTCTTCTAAAACATCTATATGTAGCCAATCCAGCTAGCCCCGCCAAATCATATGCTCTCGCCTCGTGGACATCTATCTCATCTGCAAGCCTCTTCCTAAGAATCCTCCCTATTATCTGAGCCCCGTCAGAGCCCCAAATACCACTTAAAACGCTTTCAATCTCAGAGTAGCTAGTGCCACACAAGCTTCTCTTCAGATATAGCTTGAGAAGCTCTACAAGACCAGGCACAATGCTATTTATAATCCTCTCAACAGCCTCTTCATCAGGACATGCATCAACATTCCACGACACACCATCTGAAAACTCTAGAGGACTCTCATCGACAACCTCACCAGTCTCAGAATCAACTAAAAAGCCCTCTCTAGTCCTAATTTTCCTGCCCATTGGATCACACTATCCTCTGCAATCAGAAAACAGAGTCTTATGCCGAATATAAGCACACTGGTTATTATTGCTCCCTGCGAAAGTTTTATCTAGCCCCCACTGCAATAGAATCCTTCTAAATAAGAGTGTTGACACAGGGTGGCAGCTTTGGACGCGGTTATCGTGGAGAGAAACGGTTTTGTAATAGCTATAAAATCTCTTGATGGCGGTGTTAGAGAGGAGGACATTCCGCTGGTGATCAAAGCGGTTGAGACATTTCTAAACCAGCCGCTGGGGCATGCCACAAGCAGCTTTCCTGGAAATGGGCACAACAACGGCAAAAAGCTGAATGGCAATGGAGATACAAGAAAAGGTGTTTTATATTCGCCATGGCTTTTGACATGGCTTGCTGAAGCAAATGGCTATAGAGACCATTTCCACGCAGTTCTAAGTGTTTTTGCAAATAGCAAAAAGCAGTAGTCTTGTTTGTTTTCCATATTAATGCAATAATATAGAAATTTGCAGAGGTTTTTATTTGGCATAGACCACAAGTTGTCTAGATGCAGAGCTCTTTAATATGTAAATAATCTATGTAAAAACGTTTTTGTTTTCGCCATGAAATGCTTGTTCAAAAAATTAGTTTAGTGTTGCACAATTTCAATTAGATTTGGGTTTTTATGAATCTTAGTGCTATTGCTATGGCTATTATAGCTAATACCACTATTGCAAGGGTTATTATGTTGAATTTTTCCGATGTAGTGGGTACGACACTTTGTGCGACTGTGCATGGCGTTTGATATGTGTATACTTGTGTTTGTGTTGTGGTAACAGTTCTCTCTATTGTTACATAGCTATAGCTATAGACTATGCATGTACCCAAACCCTGCTCAGCTCCCTTTGTTTGTGTAGCAGTTGTAGTGGGCTGAGCTAGTTGTTGTGCTGTCTCTATCTCTAGTATATTGTATATCGAAAGAAGCATTGAAAGCCTTGCCAAACTATATATCCTTGTCCCGGTGTCTCCAGTCGAGCTAAGCTCTAAGAGTAGTGGCACATCAATAGGTATTATATCGTCTAGTTTTGTGAGCAGAATCTCGACGGTGCTGTTCAATGCTTCTATAGATGAGTTCATATTCTCCATAAACATTGATAGCAGTGTTAGATACATGTATCCTATGGAGCTTATTCCAAGGGCTATTCTCTCAATAGATGTGTTCACAGTCGACATTATGATATATCTAGCTTGAGCTTCTGAGAATATGTCTTGGGGTATCGATACAGATGACGAAAACGCTATGATGTAGCTGTATATATTTTGTGCAAGTGCGGATATGACTGTTGCTAAAGAGTCTAGGTCTACCGGCTTTATGTAAACATTTGTCGATATATTCAAGCCTGTTAGGTTCTGCCAGAACATGGCTGTGTAGAGCCTTGCTGAGGCAAGTGCAAGATACTGTGTAGAGGTGTCTACATACCCTGTTGAAAGGCTGTTGTTCAGATATATATATGCCTCGTATAGCCTATCAAGAGTGTTTAAAATTGTTGACAGTTGTGATAGATCTATTGTCTTTCTAGAGATGGACACAACATACGCTATATCTTTGTATATCTGGTTCCTGAGACTATCTGCAACACTTGGCACATAGCTGCTATTCAAAAAGGCATTTAGCAGGTAAAGCCTCCAATATGCATAGATGAGTGCTTGGAAATATGAAGAGGCTGCTGAGTATAGCTGTCCCTGGCTTTCCAAGGCCTTTCCACTAGCGATATACCCGTTTAGGCTACTGTCTATACTACTCAAAAGCTGGCGAACATAGTAGTTGTGAACTCTTGGCTCTAAAGCCTTGCTTTCATCAACTGTTCTATTGATCTCTTTCTTAATATCTGTAATCATATTCTCTAGTTGTGGTTTTAGAGCATCGTATATCTTGCTGATTTTATTTTCATAGCCTCCGACTGTATATGAGAACAGCCCATTTGTGAATATATGGAGAGCCTCATAGACATTTGCAACAGGTTTAACAACAACGCCTAGCCTAGCACCATAGGAGACGAGATCAACAGTCTGTGTGACAGTTCTATAGACAGTCATAGGACCTATTCTTTGGGCCACTACAGTATATATAACATCTGTTGTCTGTCCATAGGGAACTAGAAACACCTTCGCACCTCTCGATGCAGCAGCGCCGAGCTTATAGTAAACCCCTCCAACAGGTCCGATACTACCATCAGGCATTATCATACCTGTCATAACAACACTCTCATTTAGTGGAAGCCTTAATAGCGCAGCTGCAAAGGCAACAGCTGTTACGCCGCTAGCACTAGGACCTCCGATTATGGGAGAGTCAGACCTTATAGAGGCGAAATAGTCGCAGCTCCAGAAGCTCTTATTTGCAACAGCGCTAGCAACAATTGCAGCAACTCTTGTTGATGCCTGCAGATCTATTTCTGATAGCGGATATGTCTCGACATATACATGTCCTTGGCCAGGGCAAACAACTCTCACGTAGAGATCTGCTGCAACGCCTATGTACGAGTTGTTTGGAAGCTGTGAAACGGCCACTATCGTAACATGTCTAGACTCGTCAACTGTATATCCCTGTGAAACAGTTGTATACAGCCCCAATACAAGTGCTATTGTAAGCACTGTTGATAGTATGCCATATACTCTATTAAAAGCCATGCTCTTACACCTCTAACACAAGGACATAGCTCATGATACTGGTAACTTTATGTAATTAAAAAGGTTTTTGTGAAACAGCTTTTCCAGTATGGTGAAACACGATGATCGAAAAACAGGGATTTAATTTGGTTAAGCTGTGGCGATAGCCAGCATCTTTACAACAGAAAGCATCGTCCTTTAGGGCGGGGAGGAGGTCAGAGGTTCTCAAGAACATTAATAACCTTGTCTATAGCATCATCAACGCCTTTGAGCATTGCCTTAAGATACTGTGGAGGCGAAGACTGTGAGAACTCTTTTAACAACTTTGTATTCTGTATTAAGCTTCTGAACGCCATCGATGCCTCGAGAGAGAGTTTTTGTAGATATTCGTCAAAATTGCCTCTTCCCAGCTTTTCTCCATCCACTGTAATGCTATCACCGAGCATCCTTCTAAGGGTTTGTATAATCTTGTCTAGTTTAAGCATGGTCATTGAGAAAGAATCATAGAGTTCTCTAAGTCTTCTATTGGCGATGTTGTAAAACGAATCAACCATTTCTTTCCTCACACCTAATAGAATTGCATAAGCTGCTAGAGCCTCTTCTTTACTAATCTCCGAAGTGCTTTTCCTTCTAATTCTCGTCAAAACATCTTTGAGAAATGCCATCTATACTCACATGTTTTGGTGGTTTCAGAAAAGGTTTTAAACATTTGGTAGATAGTTGTATACAGTAGTGGTGTGCTTATGGCTTTAAAGAGTAGAGACAGGGACAAGGTCATAAGATCCATTGCGAGATGGCTTGCAGGGTTAGAACCCCTCTTCGGTTCTAACCACTATTTCGAAAGATATTCAACAGCTAAGAGAGCCATTGAAAGGCTCTCACCCTATAGGGGTCTCCTCATATGCCCGTTCTGCAAGAAGAGGTTTTTGAGAGCCTCTGCATTTGTTACACACATTCTTAAGGCACATGATAAAGAACTTGAAGAGCTTATAGATACCGAAGCCTAGTTAATTAAACATAAAATCTGCATAGACATAGTTGCATTCGAGAGATGTAGCCATGTTTGTAAAGACTATCTTTCCGCAGTCAAGAATAGACATTGAAGAGGTTTATGTTAGATACCCCATAGAGAGGCTAGATAGCCAAGCAATCTTGGATTTCATTAACAATAGGGCGAGAACAATTCCTATGGATTCCGTATCAGCTCTATCAAAACTTGTAAAAGGGGATTTGAAGGGCTTTGTCGAGACTTTTATAGACACTACAGTATGCACTGAGGTTATATCTCTTTGTAGGGATCGGGGGCCAAGAATAAAATGCGGAATAAACATTACTGAGAATGGCGTTGAAATATACTCTGAGTGCTTTGACCCAGAACTATTATCGCATATCATACTAGGGGATATCTCAATGATACTACAGGTTGCTAGCGGCTATAGAGATTTTGTTAGGTTTAAAAGTGTTGTAATACCAGACAAGCTTCTAACACAAGATGCAATAACGGCTATAGAAGAGGGTATATTGAGAAACAAGCTACAGACAAATACAGCTACACCTGAGAGGAGTATTGCAAAACAATTCTACGAGGAGCTTACTAGTGGTGGTCTAGGGTACTCAGAAGCCATATTGATGGCCCCATGTCTTAGCAGCACATTGATAGAGATTCTCATTGATATAATGAAAAGTGCGGCAAAGAATTACAAGAGAGTCTACATCGCTACACTGCCTCCATCCCAGGAAAACTCATCTTTTTGCAGAATCCAGTATAAAGATCAGTTATTGATGTATATACAACTAATTGAGGAGGCCAAGAAATATGGTTTCTTTGTTTGTGATAGCGAGGTTGTTAGTCTTGGCGCTATAGTTGATAGGTCACAGTATCTAATTTCAAATGATTTTGTATATAATGGAGAAACCTTTTTGACTCCACTATCAGATTTGAAATATATCAACGACTATGCAGTATACATGCTAAAGCACTGTCTATGCTCAAATAACCTGTTGAGAGAGGATAGAAAGGCGATTAAATAGATACTAGCATTTCACACTTTTTAGAGAAACCCTAAGTCTAGTTGCAATAGAGATATGCCAGGCAATCTCCTTAGAAATTCCTCTGCTATCTTCACAAATCTTCATTAAAACCCCCTTTTCATCAAATTGAATGTCAAACCTCTTAACACCTCTAAACTCTAGGTAATCGCCTATATCGCTTTCAGATATCTTTTCCTTTCTGCTAGGATCTCCGCATGGCCCCAGAGAACACATGTTGCAGAATTGGCCGTGGGAAGCGATGTTCGCAGAGCATGCCGATGGATATACTCTATAACCCATGTCACGTGCTGTCGAGACAAGCCTCTTCTTTATATCGGATTCTTTTATTGTCACCTGATCCCCTCTACCTCTAAACGCTCTTGGAATCCTAGCCAAAATCGCGTCTATGTCAATACCCCTAGCTTCCAAACTCTTCAAAATTCTCTCCGTAACTCGCAGAGAGCCGAATACAACATCTCTAATCCCATAGTCCAAAGCCTTTGCAAGTATCTTCTCTCCTTCTCTATCTGTTACACTGGGTATTATCGGCCTTACAAACAATGTGACATTCAAGCCATTTTTAATGGCTATTGAGGCCCCTTCAAGTCTTTTAATCGGGTCTGGAGCTCTAGGCTCCAGCTCCTTGCTCTTATCGAGTGTGGCTATGGATAGGAGTATACTTATATTAGGCTCTGCAATGCTGAGCCGCTTAGCCAAGCCATCGTCTATAAAACTCTTTGTAGATACTTGGCTAAGCGGCTTAAGCCATTTGCTAACATTTTCAATATATTCCAATGCAAGGTTTTTTGTTATGGGGTGAAAAGGCTCTGTAACAGATCCATAGGCAAGAAGAGACTTCTCTGGTAGTACATAGGGGTTCGAGGCTATGGCATAAGCCATTTCAAGAGGTTTTAAAGGGTATGGCCTCACCCTTCCAGGAAACCCCATATCGTATATGTAGCAATATGCACATGCATAATCACAGCCAACACCTGTGTGAATTGTTAATCCGCATGGTCTGGGAACCCTCTTGCTATGGCTATCCAAAGAAGCTTTTCTAGCACCGTCCTCGCCGATTAGACTCTTCAGCCTTTCTATAATTCGAAGCTTTTTCTCATACAGCTCGGTTATTCTACTCAACGGATTACACCACATACACTAATAGCAAATCTCTTTAACAAGCCATATAACCCCATCAGATTCTTGGACAGGGTTGGAGCACCCCCTGACAAAGCAGAGTGCTGCTACAGCAGCTAGGAAGGCGTCTCTAATATCTTTGCTTCTTGTACTGATTAAACTAGTATCAATTCCAAGTTTGTTGGCAAGATCTTCTAACGAATTGCATTTGCTGCTCTTGAGAACGCTTCTAGGATGGGTCTCTATAACCGTTAGGCCATACCCTATCAGCTTACCAACAATTGATATAGCCCTTCTAGTCAATTCCTTCATTTGATGTAGACCTGGTGGGAGAACTCTATAGCCCAGCGATATCATTTTCCTGTCAACTCTTCTAAGATAGCCATCTCCAAAGCCAAATGGGGCGTCTACAGCAATAACAGCATTGTTATACCTCAAAACATTTTGTATGATCTCATCGTCTGTATTAAGGCACTTAGCTTCAATCACTTGGACGTGTTCCGTATCTGATATTACTACAAAACCTGTGCATCTACTTGGCTTGGCGGCTAGATCTAAGCCTATGTAGAAAACCTTAGCAGCTACTTGCATACGCTATCCAGTTCCTCTAGTCTCGCCCTAGCTTTTCTAAGCTCATTTTTAATATAGTTTCTTCTCATCTTCAACTCCTCGATCTGTTTATTCAGCTCCTCCAACTCTTTTTGAAGAACTTCAACCTTTCTCTGAAGCACATCTCTATCAAGGCAAATCTCTTCAATTAGTGTAACACTCTTTTTACCCAACCAGATATACACCTATAGCCTCTTTCTCTTTATATACTCCCTATACAGCTTATCTACTAAATAACTGTTAACATATTTGCCATGCGGTCTCAAACCACCTGAGAAGCTCTTTGGTATGTGGAGAAGCTCATGGATAAACACCTTAATTTTCTCCTCAAGTGAAAGAGGATAGAAATTCCTCTCTATAACCTCTATGACATACATAGGCTTCAATCCCAGTACAAACCTCCAAACAGATGGGAGCATATATATCCTTGCAATTGCTTTTGATCTACACCCCCTACAAACAACAATTCTAACACTGTCAACATCTATATGAGAAAAATAATCCTTTAAGGTATTCACAACATCTCTTAGGAGAATTTCAAGGCTTTGATCATAGTAGTGCTCGGTTCTTGCCAAGGCTGTTTTCCTAAACAATTTTATTTAATATCATAGATTCTCTCAGCGTTCTCGTGCAGAAGCCCATTTGCAATCTCGATTGCTAGTTCCATGTCTATGTAGCCCTCATATACCATCTCCGATAGCACATAGGCTATCTGCCTCTTAGCCAACGCAGCCTTTCCATACACCCAGTCAGCCACATACGCATCGCTGAAAAAGCCGCATGACTTGTTGTATGGGAGCATCTGGAGTCTTAGCCTAAGATACTCCCTTATTATCGATGGGTACATCGAATACCACCAGTATCCACTTACAAAGACATTTCCATAGTTCTTAGCCATAACTGTCAATGGGTGCAACAATCTCATGTCAGCTCCAATAACATCGAATTTGACGTTGGGGTAAGAGGCAAATATATTTGCAAGATTCAGCAACTGATCGTAATTAACATGGGTTATGGCATAGTCTGGCGGTGAAGCGCCTGGAACAGGCCTCTCAACACCTATCATAAACTGGAAAACCTTTTTGTATTCATCGCAAAGATCTAGAAACTTCGTGAGTATATACGATGATAGAAGCTGCTTGGCTCTCAGGTCTATGTGACCTCTAGCCCTCAGATCCTTTAGATAGAGCTGTATCTCCGATGGTCTAACAAATCCGTATAGCTCCTCTGGAAGTGGACTTAGAGCCACTGCCACAATCTCGCTTTCAAATTTTTTGAATAGAGCTTCTATAGCCCTATCCAGATCCTCAGCCGTCTGTATCTCAATACCCACCGTCTTCTCTAGGCCAAGTAGACTATCTTTGCTTAGATACGTCACTAAATTGTCTATTCTAAGCACACCAGCAAAAACATCTTTTCTATAACCCCCAATATCTGCAAACGGATTTAGAGTCAGAAACGATTTTCTGACTCTGCAAACCTTTGTAAGCACCTCGAAAGCCCTATTCTCATCGCCAGCTCTACTCTCTATAGCGCTAACCACATCCCTCCAGTTGCTCTCATCAATAGCTTTAACATCTAGGTTGTACAAATCCTTCAGAATCTGTCTAAGAGACCAAAACGTTGCTGTGTTCCTGATGTATCTAAAGTATTGAAGTGCATATGCAAGTCTATCAACACCCTTTCTCCTTTCAAACTCGTTTCTATTCATACCAGCTGTGGAAAGCTCGGTAACAATGTAGTGGTAAAACAGTATATCTTCGAAGCTAGAGTGAGAAAGCTTAGAGGGATTCAAATGCTCATGTATATCCACAAGAGGGGTCTCCAAAACCTCATCATAAATCTCATTAAATATCTTATCAAAACTCGTGTTCACCACCAAAAGGTTCCCGGGGATTATACCTATTTAAAGTTTATCACCCTAGTCACAGTTCTCACCATATTTTGGAGTAACCAGCCTTGCAAATGGCTCGTCGAACACCTTGCAGAGAACTTGATATAAGGGATGTTGTCGAGGGAGACAGTTTATGCAGGGTCTTGTGTTATCCAAGTGGCGATAGTATATGTTGTTACAATAGATTGGAGGAGCTTAGCAGACTCGGTATAACAGGTGTGTATAGCTTTGGGGATGTGCAGATAGAGAAAGGTGTGTGGGTAGTAGGCAAAGGACATGCAGCTATCGTTGCCTTGGCACAGCATATGCTCTACGGTCTTGTAGCTTTGAAGATTAGAAGAGTTGACTCTAAAAGGGATTCTCTTGAGGAGGAGGGCATGTTGCTAGAAACTGTAAGCAGATTAGGCTATGCCCCAAAACCGATAAGCTATAGCAAAAACTTTATTGCTAGAGAGTATGTTGATGGTTCAACGCTAGAAAGGATACTTAAAGAAGGAGATGGAGGAAAAATAAAAAAAGCTATTGTAAGCTTGGTTAAAGCAGCTTTTGCTATAGACAGTATTGGTGTAGATGTTGAGGAGATAGTCAATCCAACAAAGCAGATAATATATTTATGCAACGATTTAGAGAAGCCGATGTTTATAGACCTCGAGTCAGCGAGGTTACGGCCGCATTCATCGAATGTAACAAAGATAATATCTTTTATAATTAGGATGATCTCTAAAGATAGGGTTGGATCGTCGGATATGTCAAGCAAAAGGATTGTACTGTTAGAATTAGCGAAGAAATACAAAGTAACGATGGATGTTAGGCAAAGAGAGGATATAGTAGGTGAATTGCTTATGTACATACAAGAGCTGTTTGCTGGATAGCCCAAGCCATATAGCAAACTCTGATGACATGCAATCGGCAATAGCTACATGTACTTAAACTGGTGTCATAATTCAGATATTAATGCTGGAAGGGCGTGGATCGCTATAGTCTTTCACACAAAACCTTTTAGCTTCTTCTTTCTTCAAAAGCTTTGTGGAACCTATGGACTTTCCTTTGAAAATCTCAAATGCTAGTATAATCTATGCTGATGGTTCTAAAGAGGAGTGCTCTCTAGTCGAATCTAATGCCAAAAGAGAGTTGTTAAAATGTGAAGGCGCTACTATAGAAATAGCTTTTGAAGGTGGTTTGATTGGCGTTGAAGTTAAGTCGTTAAAGCCTTTGAACAGCTTTATATTTGCGGAAATTGGTTTGGAAATCGGATTTAGCGACAGAGTTTTGGCTCTAACCCTCCATCCAGATGCAGCTTCGATATACTCACAAGCCTTTGCATACTATAATCTGCTGGCTGTTGATAGAACCCCTACTACTCCAAGACCTAGTGATGCACCCCAATACCCTCCAAGCTTTGGCGATATAACGCACATAGAGTTTGCTAAGAGATCTCCGTGCTGGACATATCCAGTGATAGTCAATGCAAATAGCATACCCAGTTACACAGTCTTTGTTTTGGGGGACATAGGAGGAGATTTCATAGCTGTTTTGCTTCTTAGCAATGGTGATGTGACGGCCTATATGGGGAGGGGCTTAAAAGTCTCTCTATTCCTTGGAAAGGAGAGACTCTATGTTAGAAGATCTTGGATTATGTCGATAGGTATTTCTAGCAATCCCTATGAAGCCATTAGAAAAAGTGTTGAGTATGCATCTAGGAAAGCAGTTCTCAAGACTAGGGAAATGAAAAGAAGGCCGCTGTTTATAGATAAACTTGGTTGGTGCTCGTGGAATGCCCTTTTAACAGATGATCTATCCCACGACAATGTCATCAAAATTGTTAAGGGTTTGATTGATAGGGGTGTTCCAATTAGATGGGTTATAATAGATGATGGTTGGCAGAAAGAGGTTAGGAAGGGTGGGGAATGGTTTATGAGGGTTTTAGCCGATTTGAATGCTAATGAGAGGTTTCCAAATGGATTGAAAGCTGTTGTCGATGAATTGAAGAGGCTGGGCATCGAATATGCTGGTCTTTGGCATACTATAAACATTCACTGGGGTGGGTTTGAGAAACAGGTTTCTGAGAAGATTGGAGTTGAAGGATTTAAACTCCCCATTATAGATAGCTTTGTCCCTCCGCCACAAATAGAAAGGGCTTTGAAGTTCTATACAGAGTTCCTCAAGTGGGTTAAGGGAAACGGGTTTGACTTTGTTAAGGTAGACAACCAGTGGTCTATACACGCCCTTTACTGGGGTGAGGAGACTGTTGGCGAATCAGCTAAAAATATTCAGATAGCTCTTCAAGTTGCAGCTAAAATCAATGGGCTAGACATATTGAATTGCATGTCTATGGCACCTGAAGACTATAGCAACTACTTCCTGAGCAATGCTATGAGGGTTTCAATAGACTATATACCGTTTTGGAAAGCAGATGCAAAGCTACATACAATGTTTAGTGTCTACAACTCTCTGTTGTTTAGCCACATAGCATATCCGGACTACGATATGTGGATAAGCTATGACCCCTATGCAACTATACATGCAGTTTCAAGAGTATTTAGTGGTGGACCCATATATATAACTGATAGACATCCAGAGAAAACAAACATTGATTTGCTGAAGAAAATTGTGCTACCAAGTGGGGAAACAGTCAAGGTTGACGAACCTGGTCTACCAACAAAAGACATCTTGTTTAGAGATCCATATAATGAAAATGTGTTGCTAAAGATTGCTTCAAGAATTAGAGATTCGTATGTATTAGCAATAATGAATGTGAATAGAGATGGGATTGAGATAGAGGAGAGGGTGGGTCTCGATGTTTTACCATATAGTATAGCAGATGGGAGGTATGTATACTATATGGTGTTTAGTGGCAAAAGGGGGGTCATAGATAGGAGCGAAAGAGTTGATATTAAATTAAAAGAGCTTGAAGCTGAGGTGGTAGTATTTACACCTATAGAAAATGAAAAGGCTGTTATAGGGTTAAAAGAATATGTTTTACCACCATATCCAATAATGATATACAAACTGGGCAATAGGGTGTTTGTTAAGGCTAAGACCTTTGGAACCCTTGTGTATTATGCGAATGGGGTATTTAAGGAAGCGATTGTTGGAGAGGGGCAGGTATTAGAGATGTAGAAATGCAGTTTTGATAGCAAGGCAATCTCAAAGCATTTTTACTTCTGAATCTATGAAATCATATTTAGAATTTCGAGGCAGGGTTTATGGAAGTAGGATATAAAGATGAGTTTTTCACTATAGACAATAAAAAGATGTTTCTGTTTTGCGGCGAAATGCACTACTTTAGAATTCCAAAGGGTATGTGGTTTGATAGAATTTTAAAGGCTAAGAGAGCTGGGCTCAACTGCATTGCAAGTTACATTGCCTGGAATTGGCATGAACCCATAGAAAATCTTGTTATATTCGACGACTCTACCCCACCATCTCCATACGAGTCAAAGGCCTTTAGCAGAGATTTGGAAAGCTATATAAAGATTGTTAAGGATCTTGGGCTCTACTTCATAGCCAGACCAGGCCCATACATATGCTCTGAATGGGATAGTGGGGGACATCCAAACTGGCTTTACAACAAAGTAGCTGTTCTAAGGTCTCTAGATGAGAACTACATTAAGTATTCTGAAAAGTGGTACTCAACTATATTACCAATTATAGCAAGGCATACTGTTCCAAATAATGGCCCCATAGCTGTTCTACAGATTGAAAACGAGTATTTTTGGGGAGATGCAAAATATCTCATGAAGCTATATGAAATCGCCAGAAAATATATCAAGGACATTCCAATAATAACTAATGAGAATTGGCATGTTGAGGGGACTCCGATAATAAATACAATTGACGACTATCCATCACCTTGGGATGTGAAGGGCTTTGACAATAAGGTTAGAAGCTATGTCAAGACCCAGCCTGGAATGCCGAAGATGTTCATGGAGCTAGAGGGTGGGTGGTTCTCCACATTTGGAGCACCTCTACCAACTAATAGAGGGAGCTTTCCAGCTGAATGGACCGAGGTATTGATTAAAACAGCTATTGGCATGGGGATAAACGGCATAAGCATATACATGTTCCATGGAGGTACAAACCCAGGTTACTACACAGGAAAATATGTAACAACAACCTATGACTATGAAGCAGCAATTAGGGAGTGGGGCGAGCTCTCTAAGAGATACTACACCATTAAAAGAGTTGCTCTATTTGTAAAGACGTTCAATGATTTTATAGCAGAGACTAAACCCATTGAGGATGGCGCTAAAGCGTCTGTGGAAGGTATAGATGTGTTTACGAGAGTTAGCGATGGTGGTTCAGCCTTAATTGTTTTGAGAAATCTTGGCCCAGCTCCCCAACAAGCAAAGATAATTTTCAGAGACTCCACATATCCACTACAAGATCTTGTGAGAATTCCTAGGAGAAATGCAAAAATTGTTTTGGCTAATTACAATATAGCTGGAACACCATTTAGACTGCTCTTCACATCTTCTGAACCTCTACTCATAAACGCCTTTGACAAGAAAGCTATTTTAATTGTTTATGGAGATCCTCTAGAGGTTGGAGAAATTGATGTTGAAGCTGAACAGCAAGTAGATGTTGTATTTGCAAGAGATGTCTACGTATCTCTGCAGGGTAACAGAGCTATTGTTGGCTATGTACATGGGGAAAGCGATAGAATAGTAGTCTTAAGATCTGGAGAATATGAGCTCTATATACTAGCCATTTCTAGGAGTAGAGCTGACAGGACTTGGTATATAGACGACTTTAAGCCTCCTATAATCATAGTCTCAAATATATACTTTGCTGGTGTTGCTAAAAGGGATGGGGAGAGGATATCAATAGAACTTGAACTAGACAGCTCTAGCTGTGGGCCCATAACAATAGTTTCTCCAAGACCCTTAACAAAGGTTATGCTTGGAGGAAGAGAGGTCGGCATTGAAAATCTCTACGGAATTCTATACACATCAAAAATAGATTTTTGTAGAGAGCAGCAGAAAATTGTTGTAGATGTTGATGAAGAGCTGAGGATTGCTGAGGAAGGAGAGCAAAAAGACCTCATAGCTATAGAGCCTAGAAAACCTCTAGAAGGCCTAGACATGCTTTTCAACGGATATGCTGTGTACAGCATAGAATTCAATTTAAGTAAAGAGGACATGGCTAGCTTAAAGAATAAAACAATTTATGTAAGCTACTTCAACGACTACGCCACGACAATACTAAACGGTGTCCCTCTGTCATCGGGTTACCACAGCATAGAGGCTGACGCATCAAAAGCTCTGAGAGAAGGCCTCAACAGATTGCTCATAGTTTTAGAGTCTACTGGCCACACAAACGATGGTCTTCTGTATATCCCTAACGGGGTTGTGGGAGGCATATACCTGGGGAAGCTAGGGGAGATACACATCGATAAGTGGCTCTACATCGAGTACAGACCGCCTTATGGAAAAGACTTTAGCTTGACCATGTTCCTCAGTAATCCAAGGGATATCGAGAAGCTTCTCCAAAAACCTGAAGCGCTTGGAAATGGTATTGAGGTTACCGGTGGTATACAGCGTGCCGGAATATATGTTGGGAGGTTTGCAGCAGCCAAGAGCTTTGGGAGATTCATACTCGATCTCGGCAAAGGTGTTTACTACTCAAGACCTCTAATATTTGTGAACAAGAGATTTGCCGGTGTTTATCACGGTCCAATGGATGTAACAGAATATGTGGTTGATGGTGAAAACGAGATTGCGATTGCTGTTGAGTATACTCAAACAGCTCTGCACCCCGTAATCAAGGTCTACCACATGTATGTTAAAGGGTCTTGGAAAGTTAGCTACGGCACTCGAGGATTAAATGAGAAGTGGTTTGCAGAAGGCTACAACGATAGTAGTTGGAGCAAGGTGAGGTTACCCATAGTGATCAAGGGTAAAGAGGGTAGCATAATATGGGTCAGAGGTAAGGTGCGCATAGAGTATGGAGATGGGGTAGCATCTCCGCTAAAGTTAGTGCTGAGGGGTAGTGGGGTAAAGGCTTTGATATACTTCAACGGTCAATTCTTGGGTAGATATGTAGATGAGGGGCCTCAAATAGAATTCTATATACCAGAAACTCTTGTGCAAAAAGGTGAAAACGTAATAGCAATGATGCTTCATATTATAAGCGGCGAAGCATCGATAAATGTAGTTGATGTAAAACCGTATTATACGCACATAAAAACAGAACTGGCATTGTTAACACTGCCAGAAAATGTAATAAAGTGGATAAAATAGCTTTAGGCTGGAAAAACAAGCAACTTTTGTGAGGTGATTGTATGAGTCAGCAGGATATATTGAATCGAATTAAGGAGTCTCTAGCCAACTTGGATATGGATTCAACTTTAAACTATGTTAGAGAAGCTTTGAACAAGGGTATTGAGGTTAAAGATATAATCAACACCCTTGCAGAGGCTATGAGAATTGTTGGCGAAAGATATGAGAGGGGTGAATACTTTGTAGCAGACTTAATCGTATCTGCAGAGATATTCAATAATGTTATGGAGATCTTGAAACCAAAGATTATGGAGATAAGGAGAGAGGTTAAACCCATTGGAAGAGTAGTCATAGGCACTATATACGGTGATATACACGACATTGGAAAGAATCTTGTAAAAACATTTCTAGAGGCAAACGGCTTCGAGGTTATTGATCTTGGTACTGATGTGCCTCCAGAAAGGTTTGTAGAGGCCGTAAAACAGTACAATCCAGATATAGTTGGTATAAGCGCATTGTTAACATCGACAATGGTGCATATGAAAGATGTTATAGAGGCACTTAAGAAAGAGGGTTTAAGAGAAAGGGTCAAGGTAATTGTTGGTGGGGCACCGGTAACAGAGAAATTTGCTAAGGAAATTGGTGCAGATGCGTATGGTGAAAACGCTTTTGTATCAGTAGAGATATGTAAGAAGTTGGTAGAAGAGTTGAGAAAAGGAAGATAGTTTTGACATTACAGTTTATATTGGTTGTCACTCGGTTTTAGATGTAGAGAGAAGAGGAATTGGTTAGGGCCATAACTATGTATGTAATGGGATATACCTTCTGTTAACGCTTCTAACCTTGGAAATGTTGCTGTAGAACTTTGCTAGATCCGTTGAATTTCCTTGGACAATTATTGTGTATATGCATCTATTGTTTATGTGATAGTGACTATAATTTACAATCACCTCTTTATTTGATGATAATATCCTCTCAATCTCTGCATTCTCAGGCTCTTCAACTACTATGAGCCCACAACAGTTGTGATTTACTACGAAGTGGTTGAGGTCTCTCACATAGTTTTTCAAAGCCTCTTCAACAAAGTCGGATCTGTTGATGTTGAGGCTCTTCGCTATCTCGTCTATTTTTGAGTATAGTGTTGCCTCTATAGATATCCCAAACCTTTTCTTAGGCATGTTTTTTCGCCGAGAGAACCCTTGCTATTAGATATATAGAAAGAGTTATAAATCCTATGCCACCCGCTGGTGCAATGTTGAGTTTTGTTGATAGCAATAGCCCGAGAAACGATGATGCAACTGCCGATACTACACTTGTGTGGAGGGCTTCTCTGGAACTTGAAGAGACTGCTGATGCTATTATTGCTGGTAGTGTTAGAAGAACATGCTCTAGTACGAAACCAACAATCTTTAGGAGGGCAACTGATGAGATTCCCAATAGTGTGTATATCGCTGTGTCGTATAGCCAGATATTCCTGGCAGAGAGCTTTGCATGGTCTAGATCCACACCCATATAAATGCCAAACATATACAAGTATACTGTGGCTAGAGCAGATGCCACAGCTATTATAGTTAGCTGGAGGGCTTCTTGGGATGTTACAAGCAGGGGATCCCCAAGAATAAATGCCCATAGATTGTATTGAACACTATAGAATGTTAAAACATAGTATGTTGCCACAACACTTCCAGAAGCAGTTAGAGAAACCATAACCGATGTTGCAACATCTGGGTCTACACCAGCTCTAATAAGATGGCCCACAACATTTATTAGAATAATCGATATTATTAAAGCCCATAGAAACTCATTCAAGAGGTTAGTTGTTTTGTATACCACTATGCCTAGGACAACAGAAAATAGAGCCATGTGAGGAGCCTCCGTCGCTAGAAAAAATAGTCTTCTGGCAGCTATAACAGGGCTTATAAAACCGTAGAGAAGAGATGAAAAAGCGAATACCATAAACCATGTCAGCGGCATGTAGATAGCTGTGTAGATTGCGGCTCCAAGCGCTAGGATGGTGAGGACTATAGCAAAGGCTTTCATGGCATCACACCACCCTCTTCTTAACAGCGAAAACAACTAGTGCTATGACGAGGATAGAGATTGCAATAATAGTGGTTATTGTATACAAATTTGTATGAGCTTCGGCAACAGATGTTTTTGTAGTTAGATTAGCGTTGTTTATGATTTGCGAAACCTTCTCCAGATAATCCAGGGTTCCATTGTATACCAGAGGATTTGGGAGCTCTACAAAGGGTTTTCCATATGTTCTAGCCATCTCCTCTAGTTTGCTAGAAGCTGTAGATCCTTGTGTTACAAGTACAACAACATTTTTGCTTGTCTTAATAATGTTCTCAACATTTTGATAATCTTGGGGCGTCACAGGAGTCTCCTCATCTCTTAGCAAAATATATGAGATATTCAGATCAAGCCATGCAGCAACGTATTGAATAGGTGGTGTGTCTATGACTGCTATATAGCCTGATAACCTTCTTGTATTGTTGGTCAACTGTGTTAATTCTGCTAATAGCGTCTTTGCATTCTCTCTATAAACATTTGAACATTCCGGTCTTAAAGTCTCTAGAAAATTTTCAACATATTTTATAAAAACTTCATAGTTCTTAGGATAGAATATCACGGCATGGTAGTTTATCTGACCAGTTTGAGGATGCTTTAAGAAGATTATACCAGGTATTTTAGTTATCTCAACAAGCGCTGCATTGAGTTCACCACTAGCAACAAGTTTCTCTATCTGCAATTCAAATGGTGCATGAGCTGTTGATATTACTAGACTTGCCACCTTAAGTGTGTCTATATCAGATGGTGTAAGCTGATATTCATGCGGATCTATACCCGGCTTCACAAGAAGTAGAACAGAGTCTCCTTGGCAAACAAGCTTTTTAACATCGTTGTATAGAAATGGAAAGGTAACAACAACTACAAGTCCATTTCCATTACTAGCTGTTGTATAGGGCGCTATAAGCATAGACAACAGTAGTATGATTATGGAAACCTGTTTCAGCACTTCCATAGCCCTCACCAATGTTTGTTGTGCACAAAACTATATAAGCTTTTCTAGACTCTGTGCACAATAGTGTTGCATATGCTAAAGACAGTAAACCTAGACATTGGTTTTGACAAGCCACTAGTTAGAAATATTAACATCTATATCGAGAAGCCCTCTCTAGTACAGGTGATGGGGCCTAATGGTGCCGGCAAAACAACTTTTCTAAAAACCTTAGCAGGCTTGATAAAGCCATTGAATGGAAGGATTTATATCGATGACGTTGACGTGACTGGAAGTAGCGAGAAGGCCGGCAGGTTCATATCATTCTCTCCTCAGATAGTTACAACAAAACAAGGCGAGGCATTTCCAATTAGTGTGTGGGAATTTGTTGAATTTGGTGCTGATTTGTGCTATAGAAAGAGAGGAGTGGGCATAAGCAAAATGGAGTTAAGAAAAGTTGTTAGAGATGCTCTACAGTCTGTTGGTATTGGACAGGAGCTTTGGGGGAGGAGTATATGGAGGTTGTCTGGAGGACAGAGACAGAGGATTTTCATAGCTAGAGCCATTGCTTGTAACACACCTATTATCTTACTAGATGAACCCCTCTCATCAATTGATCCCGAGGGAAAAGCCGAGATAGCAAATCTCATCGGGTCTCTAAGCAAATCAAAAATAGTTATTGCAACATGCCATGATCCTGAGATGCTTCTGAGGTACACAGACCTTGTACTGCTTATTGGAAAGGGGAAATACGTTGCAGACAAGCCAGAAAATGTTCTAGTAGGCAACGTTCTTAGAGAATTCTATGGAGAATCGATAGTGGAATTCGCTAACCACATACATGTATGCGATTATCATGTCTGATGATCGAACAAACCATGATAAATCATAGCATGTTTCTGGTTGGCGCCTAGAGTCACATCATATCTGGCATTTTTGCCTTATCTTCTGTGCATAGTCTAGAGATCTTTCTATCAATTCTTTGTAGTTGCCTAAATAGGTTCTATAATTCAATGCTTCTCTGATCTCCTCCTTTGATAGATACTTTGCAATTCTTTCATCTTTTAGCAAGACTGTATAGAAATCCTCTGATCCAATTCTAGATGCAAGCTCGGACAACAGCTTATGTGCTTCATGTCTCGGCATACCCTTCTCAACGAGCTTAACCATGATGGCCTCTGCCATTATGCCCCCCTTGGTAAGCTCAATGTTTCTCTTCATAGCCTCCTCATCTATGTGTATAACGCTTAGCAGTTTGTCCATGTCTACGAGCATCTGGTCTACCACTAGAAAGATATGTGGTATCAGAATTCTTTCACTGCTACTATTTGTCAAGTCTCTTTCATGCATAAGCGGAATGTTCTCTAGAGCTGCTAGTGCAAGCGCTCTTGCAATTTTTGCTAAACCGGATATCCTCTCTGCTGTAACAGGGTTTCTCTTCTGAGGCATTGTACTACTACCAACTCTTTTAACAGCCTCGTAGACCTCCCCTATCTCTGTCCTAGAGAGCTCTCTAACCTCTAGAGCGAATCTGTCAAGCTGGCTAGCAAGTATGGCTAGGCTTAAAACAAGCTCTGCAAAGCCATCTCTCGGCGCAACCTGAGTTGATATGGCATGCGGCTCTAGCCCAAGCTCTTTAGATGCCACCGATTCTACTATCAATCCCCTCCCTCTCCACGCCGCCATGGTTCCAACAGCACCAGAGATTTTGCTTCTAACAACCCTCTTCTCTACTTCGCACAGCCTCTCCAACCCCCTGGAAAACTCGTATACATAGTTAGCAAATTTGAATCCAAGTGTAATCGGTATGGCATGCTGCCCATGTGTTCTACCAGCCATTATAGTGTCTACATACCTCTTACTCAACTCTGAAAGTCTATCAATAATCTTTTCAAGCCTATTCTTAATGACTCTAAGAGCATCCCTTATGATTAGCGCCCACGCTGTGTCGACAACATCGTAGCTTGTTGCACCTAGGTGAACATACTTTCCGCACTCTCCACACCTCTCACCAAGAATATATGCTAGCGCAGCTATGTCGTGGCCCAGCACAGCCTCTCTCTCATATATCTCCTCTGGCTTCACGCTTTGTGCACAGATCTTAATGCTGTCTGCGCAACCTCTTGGTGCTAGTCCAGCCTCTTCCAAACCCCTCATAATGGCTAGCTCAACATCTATATATCTTCTGACAATAGAGTCCTGCCTAAAGATATTCTTCATCTCAGCCGATCCATACCTCCAATCGAAGACACATACGCTGTCCATTTTAGAGACCCTATGTCACAACATCTTCTAGGCATTTGTTTTCAATGCATTCTCTAATCTCCATAGCTATTCTCCTCCCCATACTCACTGGCTTACCGAAGTAGAGTTTGCTATACTGTCCACCTATACCCATGTGAACATTGGTTCCACCACCAATTCTAAAAGCAACATCAAATACAACTACATCCATATCGGATGTGACAAAGAGCTGGAGTGTGAAGGGCCCTATTATGCCTGGAGGCTCGGCTTTTTTGCATGCCTCGGCAAATCTATCGCCTATCTCAAATAGTTTTTCAAGCATGCTTTCTCTTATGGTAGCCATTTCATGGCCTATCTCAATCATTTCAATGTCTATATATTCACTTAGCTCTGTTTGAATATTTGCAGGGAGTCTTAGAAAACCATCTAAATTTGTTTGAATCCTTCTATCAATAGATATTATCTCAACATCTCTTCTGGCAATGCTTGCAAAATAGTTTACATTGAAGTGGGCCCCAATAACAAGCTCTTCTATAGATGCTTTAGGCAAATCATCTTCTCTTACAACACCATCTGAAACAAGCTTCCTAAACTTTTTCCAGAAATCGTCTCTGTCGATAGCAACGAAAAACCCCCTCTCGACCCTCTTTTTGGCATGGGGCATTTTGACCATGACAGGCCTATCTATTTCATCTGGGCTCGAAAATGTCTTAGGTCTTCTAATGCCAGCCTCATCCAAGATCCTATAGTATGTCTTTTCCCCGACCCTCTCCTCATATCTAAGAAGATATCTATTGCCGAATATGGGCACAGAGAAGATCTTCTCTATGTTGTCATAGCCTACATAGACAGAGAAGCTTCTATTGGGAACAAATATCGTGTTATACCTTCTCAGAAGCTCTATATTCTCTTGTCTAACAACATCAGCAAACTTGTCTAGGATCATTGGAACATCAACAACTCTCTTAAATCTTAGATATGGCTTCTCCCTTCCCTTCTGACAAACAGCTATAGTCTTAAAACCTTCATCCTTAGCACCATCGAATACATCCAAGGCAGAGTGGCTAGCTATTGCAGCAATGCTTATATCGCTTAATTTATAGCCATTCAAAAGCTCTTTAACATTTAGTCTTCCGCTCATACTTAACCCAATACACATAGATTCTAATCAAATATATGCTTTACGTTTAGAATGTGCATGTAATTTAGATCTTTTCACCTCCTCAAAGAAGAGAAGGTATGCAAAACAGCTGTGCTAAAGCCCATCGCCCATTCGATGAACAGCATCACATATGCTACACCTCTATTATTTCATAATTATCCCTCTCAATTCCAAAATCATTAACTATTCCCAACAGCCATTTTCTGCACGTCTCAACTCTGTGTAGCGAAAGCGTTTTTGGCACATAGTGAAGAAAAACCTGTTTAGAGAGCTTGTCATAGCCCAATACAGCAACCCATCTAATCCCCAAAACAGTGTTTCCAATCACTTCAGAATTGACAAGCTTGAATATGGCGTAACTAGAATTCTCCATATAGTCGTCTATGAATATACATTGCATGCCGTGTTCAGCTATAAAGCAGTTGTCTTGTTTTAGCCTCATGGAGTTTGGGACCAATGCAAATAAATCGCCTCTTGCAAATAGATACACAGAAGGGTCTCTGCAAACCCTGTTTGCATAGATACCACCTATGCTGTCTCCAAAGAATTTTTTGAGAATTGTATGAGCATCATTAACACATTCTGAGTGGTATATCGCACTAATTCTAAACGTGGGTATTTCGAAACCTTGTGGAAAATACTCATAGAATTTGTCTAAGATCCTCATCGTTCTATTCGAAAATCTCGTATATAGAGCTTTTCTTCCCCTATCTCTCAGTCTGTCGAGAACCCTCTGAATATAGTTTACCCACATCTGTACAGATGCCAGGCACTTCTCCAGGCCATTGAGACAGTTGGAAACAACATTGTTTGCTATCCTCTCAATGCATTCCCTTGTACGGCAGTAAATATGCGTAGCATAGCCTAGATCCACCAGCCCTTCTACTAGGCTCCAGAGCTCGTTGCTATAGTTATAAACATGGTATACCCTACCACTATATCTGTAAGTGTGTATATACTGTATGTGTATTGCATTGAACACTCTTCTAAATAGTTCATCAACCTTCCAAGCCTCTGCTACAATCAACATGACTCCACGTTTTTTCCTAGCAACACACGAAGATGTTATCTTATCGCATTGCAATATTTCATAGCTTCTAGTATATGGAGATCCAAAGCCTACATGAATATATCTCATAATTTATCGACGCAGAGGATGAAGATTGTTGATTTACGGATTCTGCTTAGTCAACTGGTCTTGCACTCTCTAGAAGCCAGTCTCTAACAAATCTAAGTACATATATCCCCGGCTCTATTTCGAGTGCAGGATGTTGATCATGTACAATTTTCGTGTTTTTATGCACAATGACATAGGTTTGAGATAAGCCATCTCTACAAACCTCTGCTTCGAGCAGGTGTCTGTGACCCGTTTCACCGGGTATTTCAAGCTTATTTGATGTGGTGTTGCAGAACCTTTTTACGGTATCGCCACTCAAATCAATCTTTTCCAGTATCACATCTCCTTGTCTATATAGCCTTCTCGTCATTGTCCTACCCACTAATTGTATAGGATATATATAGTGTGCTTCAGCAACCAGTTTGCTTGTTTATGTAAACAGGGGCATATTTGGAGGGCTATCCTCTATGCATCTCAATAAAATGTAGCAATGTTTGCAAATCCTCGTCTGAGAGTCTTGATGTCCAGTCTATTGAGTATCCATAGTATGCCGGTTTATCACCAAAGATTATGTCAATAATCTCTTTTGCAAGGTCATCAAAGTTTTTCGATGTTGTGTCAACCTCGATTACCATGTCTTCTCCAAGCTCTTCAACAGCATTTGCTGTACATATTCCAACAAGCTCTGCTTCAACATTTTCAGCTATTTTCTTGGGGCTCCACCCCCTATCCTCAAGCACCTTTATGATTTCGATGGGGTTTCTTCTAAGAACTAAAACAACTTCTAGAACATCTTTTGGTATAATCTCTACGTAGTGTCCAACAACTATAATTGGTCCCGTCCTCTTAGCCATGTCCCCGATAGCCTTGCTCAACCTATCTTCATCTATTATGTAGCTACCTCTAGCATCGTCATATGCAATCACATAGCTGTTTCTTATGGCAAACTCGCTAAGCTCTACAACCTCAATACCAAGATATTGCGATAGCCTCTTTGCAAGCTGGGACTTCCCAGTTCCTGGAACACCAGATATGCCAATGGATTTCATGGACCACCAGCTAAGGCTCGTTTGCACCACAAAATTCAGAATTTATAAAGCTTTAAGCCTTTTAACATCATCTATAATCATACCATTCAAGAATATAAGTGGAATGGCTAGAGCAATTTGCCCAGACCCTTATATATTATGATTATTGTATATTGATTCTCGGGAAAAAACACATGGTCTCAATGTCTGACTTCGAAAAAAGATGGGCTGGAGGCCCATCAGTTGGCGAGAAATTTAAGGATCTCTTCAGGAAGAAGGAGCCTATAAAGCAGAAGCTGGTTATGGCAGACTATAAGATAAGAGCCATGGTAAGCAGATTAGAGGTGTTCATTGAGAGGCTTAGGGAGAGAGATAGAACGCTGTTCGAGAGGGTTGTTGATGCCCTTACACAAGGTGATGAAGTTAGAGCTGCTATGTATGCAAATGAGATAGCAGAGATCAGAAAAATGGTAAAGCAGTTGACAATAACTCAAGTGGCGCTTGAACAAGTGGCTCTAAGACTAGACACTGTGATTACAATGGGCGATGTTATGTCTGGTCTAATACCTGTTGTAGGTGTTATAAGGGAGTTAAGAGGAATAATAAAGGGCATAATGCCTGAGATGTCCCTCGAGCTATCAGAGGTTGAGGAAGGTCTGAGAGATGTTGTGATATCAGCTGGAGAAGCGCTTGGACTACCAGCAGGAGACATATACACAACGCCAGAGGCTAGAAAGATACTAGACGAGGCTAGGGTGATAGCAGAGCAGAGAATGAAGGAGAAGTTCCCAGAGCTACCATCAACGATCACATCAGCTGCTCAAAAAGCTACAGCACCAGCAACTGGATCAGCATAAATAAACCCAATTAATACAATGTTTTTGAATTAGTAGCAAAGCTTTTTTCTCCTCCAAATCCACTTTTCTTGTTGGCATACCCTCAGCTATATCAATATCGCTGACACACCTCATACTAGACGTGGGGTGGGTTGCATTGACCAATGGTTTTAAGGTCTTCGGAATAATTAAAGGTTTTAGAAGAGGTGGTGGAAGACAGTACAACGATCATGTCTTAGTACAGCTCCTAGCAGACGCAAAAACAGTGGGAAGTTTAGTTGGTGCAAAGATTAGGGTTGTGGATAAATATGGAAATGTTTACAATGGGAGAATAGTGAAGATACATAGCTTCAGAAACTCTGTCGCAATAGCCAAGTTCAGCAGAAACCTACCCGGCCAAGCAATTGGGACATTAGCTGAGATTGCTAAGCGTTGAGTATTTAGTGTTTGTCAGAGCAACTCTGACTAATCACATATTCATTTTTGCCGGGTTCTCATCATCCATTAAATTAGCTGTGTATCTAGTTATAAATCTGTTTGGCTATATAATACCATATGTGGTGCTTAGATGGAGTTTTCACTAGTTGCTCAAACTCTTGACATCCTAGAGAAGACTTCGAGTAAAATCCAACAGGCAGCTACACTAGCTTCGCTGTTTAAGAAGACTCCTGCTAGTGATATTGACAAGGTCGTCTACATTATTCTAGGCATATTATGGCCTGATTGGAAGGGAATGCCCGAGATTGGGATTGCTGAGAAGGGTATTCAGAAAGCCATTGCAATGGCTACAAACACTAATGAAAGCGAGGTTGAAAAGCTTCATAAGTCTCTAGGCGATTATGGTGCTGTTGTCGAGAAGCTTAAACTGGGGAAGCAGGGAAAGTCTGCAGGGCTAGCAGCATTTATTAAGAGCGTTAAAAACGAGCAGAAGAAGCTTGACGTTGCAACAGTCTATAACACCCTTGTGAAGATTGCTATGTTGCAAGGAGAGGGTAGCAGAGATATGAAGCTTAGACTGCTAACAGCGCTTCTCATGGATGCTGATGCCAAGGAGGCTAAGTATATTGTTAGATTTGTTGAGGGCAGGCTTAGACTGGGCGTTGGAGAGGCTACGGTGATGGACGGCTTGGCAACAGCTTTTGGAGCTTCTAGAGACCTTGTAGAGAGGGCCTATAACATCTTCCCTGATCTGGGTGCAATAGCGAAGATACTTGCTGAGAAGGGTGCCGGAGAGTTGAAGAACATTAAGCCTACTCCCGGCATTCCCCTAAGACCAATGCTGGCAGAGAGGGGCAGCGATCCTGTGGAGATTCTAAACAAAGCTGGTTTTCCGGCATTAGCAGAGTTTAAGTATGATGGCGAGAGGGCGCAGATACATAAGAAGGGCGATAAGATTTGGATATTCTCTAGAAGACTGGAGGAGATAACACATCAATACCCAGATGTTGTTGAAGCGGCTCTGAAACGCATAAGAGCTTCTGAAGCTATTGTAGAGGGGGAGATAGTTGCCATAGACCCTGAGACAAGCGAGTTCAGACCTTTTCAAGAGCTTATGCATAGAAAGAGGAAGAAGGACATTCACGAGGCTGCCAAAGAGATTCCAGTTGTTGTGAGGTTATTCGACTGCCTTTATGTCGATGGTGTTGACCTTACCACAAAGCCTCTTCCAGAGAGAAGGGAGTATCTAAAGAAGATAGTCGATGAGGGTGAAGAGTTTAAGATTGCTGAGGGGGCCATTGTCAAGGATAGTAAAGAGCTTGAGCAACTATTTCTAAAAGCCATTGAAAGTGGCTGTGAAGGACTTGTTGTAAAGTCTCTTGGAAGAGACTCTGTTTACCAGGCTGGTGTAAGGGGATGGCTATGGATAAAATACAAGAGAGACTATAAGAGCGAACTCACAGACACTGTCGACCTTGTGGTTGTTGGCGCATTTCATGGAAGGGGTAAGAGGAGTGGAACCTATGGGGCACTCCTCCTAGCGGCATACGACCCAGATACAGACAGATTTGTCACGGTTTGTAAGGTTGGGACAGGATTCACAGACGAGGAACTTGCACAACTACCCAGAAAGCTAGAACCATATAAACTGCCCCATAAACACCCAAGAGTAGACAGCGACATAGATGCTGATGTCTGGTTCGAGCCAGCTCTGGTCATGGAGGTTACAGGTGCTGAGCTCACACTATCTCCTGTACACACGTGTTGCAAAGGATGGGTGAAACCGGGTGCTGGAATATCGATAAGATTCCCAAGGTTCATAAGATGGAGAGAAGACAAATCCCCGACAGAGGCTACAACAAGTAAGGAAATCTATGAGATGTATTTGAGAAGACTTAAGAAGATAGAGAAGGTAGAGCCCAAGGCCGAGGAGGCCTAGACAAGCAGTTGCAGTAAACCAGAAACCATTTTATGTCTAGCCAGCATTAAAATTCTTTTCATCTGGTAACAGTTCTAGTTTTTGGTGTAGAAATATGCGAGATCCTTTGCCTGGCTATGCAGGCGCTGTGCGAGAGTCTTTAGAAAGACTTGGGGCTGCAGTTGGATGCAGAATTAGGTTAATGCTACAAAATAACGTCATATTCGAAGGCGTTTTAATGCCACACCACGAGTTTAGCGAAGCCGATATAATCGTTATTAAACTAGACAATGGGTACAACATAGGCATTTCGATTAGCAGAGTCTCTAAAATAGATGTTGTTGAATGTAAAGAGAGAGCAGAGGCGAGAACACAAGGTGTGAACCAGTTCCAGAAACCTATTGTTAAAATCCTTGGATGTGGAGGGACTATAGCCAGCAAGGTTGAATACGAGACGGGAGCTGTCAAGCCTGCTATGAGCCCTGCAGAGCTGATGGAGATAATCCCCGAGCTGAGGAGTCTTGCTGGCTACGATGTTGAGGTTCTATTCAATATTCTTAGCGAGGATATGACACCAGCACATTGGAAATCAATTGCAGAATCCGTCTACAAATCTATTGTTAGCAGCGTTGATGGCGTTGTTGTTACCCATGGCACTGACACAATGAGTTATACAGCAGCGGCTTTAGCATTCTCCATACAGGGTCTGCCAATGCCTATAGCTCTTGTCGGCGCTCAGAGGAGTAGCGATAGACCAAGTACTGATGCGGCACTCAACCTCTTGGCAGCTGTGTTAACAACTCTCAAAGCACCTTTTGGAGAGGTTGCTGTTGTCATGCATGCAACACCATCTGATGCAGATGCATATGCTCATAGGGGTGTTAAGGTGAGGAAGATGCATAGCAGTAGAAGAGATGCTTTCCAAAGCATCAATGATATTCCATTAGCAAGAATAGACCTGATGAAAATGGAGATAGAGACTATAAACAGCAGATATATCCCAAGGTCTAAAGGTGTAGACGAGATAAGATTCTTCGCATCATTCGACGATAGAGTTGCTATGGTTAAGGCATATCCAGGTTTCCAAAGCGAGATAATAGATTTTCTTGTTGACAGAAAATTCCATGGGATAGTAATCGAGGGGACTGGGCTGGGGCACATAGGAAGCTATGCCATAGAATCCATTAGAAGAGCTGTCGAAGAAGGAATAGCAGTTGTTATGACAACACAAACACTGTTCGGAAGGGTGAATATGAATGTGTATACAACTGGCAGAAAGCTTCTAGAGATAGGGGTTATACCAGGAGATGACATGCTACCTGAAACCGCCTACGTGAAGCTCTCATGGGTGCTAGCCCAAACAAGAGACTTGAAAGAGGTTAGAAAAATGATGCTCACAAACTATGTTAACGAAATAAATCCTATTCACACACACCAGCTCTACCCAACATGGGTTCACTAAACTTTTCATCTCTGGCAAATCATTTCTAATAAATTTATATTGTGTACAGCTTTTTTGGATTCTTAAGGTGCGTTAGTTGAATAGAACATTGTTGATTATTATAATAGCTGTTATAGCCATAGTTGTAGCAGGCTTGCTATACTTCATGGACTTGATTAAGAAGCCTGGCAGTGCATGTAGTATTGAAAGTGATAACACCTTCTTTGTGGTATACTATAGTGTTCCGCCAAATGAGACAACATTTAAGCTTTTGATGAACAATATGCAGAACTTCATAGCATCTAATACGAGTGGCTCCTTAAACTTAACATTCTCACTATGCATAAAGAAATACTCTGAGCTGGATGACAACACCAAAAATGTTTTGAGCAAATACAAATCATTTCCTGTGATGGGCATCTACACATCGAAGGACTTATCATCTGCAAAGGCAAGTTCGCAGCTATTCGATGTTAATGGGAGATATTATGTTGTTAAAGAGAATGTTGCCATCGGTGTCTACAGCTATTTAGCATATTATGGTGTCCCCATTCTTAAAGAGCCTAAGGTGTTGATAGAAACCCTTAGAGAGCCTCATATTCAGTTGAATGAAACTCCTGTTGTAGGCTCTCTAAATGCAAAATACTATCTGTTTATATATGAGGATGCTTGGTGCCCATATTGTGCAAAATTCTATAGCGATTCCATGCCAGTAATAGAAAATCTTTTAAACAATAACACCTTTGCCATAGTTTTGAAGAACCTGCTTATACATCCAGGTGTTGAAAATATCCATAGAAACATCACGGCTTTGTATATAACCACCAGAAATGCTACAGCTGTTTTCAGCATTATGAAGAGCATCTATGCCTATGTAGCTAGAGGCACAGATCCATCGCCTGAGAACGTAACTGCAATGATAAAGAATGTTACAGGTGTAAGCGAATTCAATGTTAATTTAACTGTTGTGGATAATATTATAACTAAGGATATTCAAGAGGCCCAAGAATATGGAATTTTCGGGACACCGGGGTTTGTGATATGGAATAGAGAGAGTGGTAGGGGAATTGTAGTAGTAGGCTATACCTCTGCTAACGACCTCTTAAACATTGTCAGATCATATTTAAAATAAATGTTTTTCAATATTTATTCAAAATCAATTCTATGTTAGATCGCCACAACTACATGTAAACTCATGTACAATTCTATGGAGTTCTTCAAGTCCCTGCATATTCTTTGCAGATACCTTTGGAACCCTAGTCGCTTTTGCATATAGCCACAGAATATCCATGATCTTTGCCAGCATTTCTCCATATAGCCCACTTTTCCTCAACCTCTCTGTGACGAGATCCACATCGCTTACCACATCCCCCATCAACTCCAGATTTGGGGCTATATCGTATTTGTTTATGGCTGGAACTACATCAACCCCTAGTCTGGCTTGTAAGGCAACAGACATTATAGATATGAATGCATAGTCCTCAAATCTCTTGATAACCTCCCCATCCAGTACAAACAATGCTAGGACATCCTTGGAAACTCTTTTTATGGCCTCAAAAATTTTGGGGGCAACATCCCTAAATATGAATACCTCCATCTGGCCTGGAGTATCAACCAGAACAAAATCAGCGTCAGCCTTTCTAATAGCATCCTCAACTATATCCACACGCTCTGCCAGAATATCCATAGACTTCACAAGAGCGCCGTTGGGACCGAGGCCAAGTTCCTTGGCAATTCTATGGGCATCTATATAAACCCTCACATCAAAATCTGGTACATAGGGAATATACTCAGCTGCTGTATCGAGATTAACCTTGTACACCCTCGCACCAACTTCTTTTTCAAGCCACATCGAATAGGCAGAGAGTAGAGTGGATTTGCCCGAACCTGCAGAACCAACAAAAACAACTGTGGTCTTGTTTGGCACTTCTTCAATCCCTTATTGAAGTCCCTCGTAGTTAGTTTCTATATGCTTTATCTAGCTAAAATGCTTAAAAACTAATCAAGAAAGAAGAGTTAGAGACTTCTATAAAATGATCTCCAGATCATGTAACTATTATGATTGTGTTATTATGGAGTTATACTAGCCTTTGGCATGCTAAAACATGAAATTAGTTATACTGTGGTTTGATATTGTCATATTATTGCTTGGGACTTTTATCTTTTTTAACAGGTTTTATCGTGTTTATGTAGAGAGTTAGGTTTTTAAGCCTGTTTCATGAAAAGTTTCTTTGTTGTTAGGTGGTTTTGATGGAATTCGAGCTACTCCAATGGTGAAGGGAGATGCAAAGCCAATATTAAAAATTTTAAGTCTAGAGAAAGATGTTGAAACTATTGAAAAGCTTAGTAAGGCTGCCTATGAAAATCTTCTGGTAATGTATAAACAGGATAAACACACGCATCTAAGGTCATCTCAGACCTGTCTAAAGATATTGTCTGTGCTAATGACAAGGTATGTCAATAGAAATGGTAGTGAAGTGGATAGAGACTGGTTCATACTGAGCAAGGGTCATGCAGCACCAGCTCTCTACGCTGTTCTTGCTGAGCTTGGCTCTATACCCAAGTCCGAGCTTGCTAAGATAAACACTATTGGGTCTTTGCTTCAGAACCATCCTGAGATATCTATGCCTAGTGTTGATGTGTCTACAGGTAGTCTTGGGCAAGGTCTTAGCATCGGTGTTGGTATTGCAGCTTGGATTAAGAAGGCTGGTGGTAGGGGAAGGGTATATGTTGTGGTCGGTGATGGTGAACAGGATGAGGGTATTGTGTGGGAGGCTATAACACATGCTGCAGCATTAAAGCTGAATAATCTTATTGTAATTGTTGATTGGAATGGTTTTCAACTCGATGGGGATACAGAAGAGATTAAGCCGAAGAGCTACCTGCCTCTTGTGTGGAAGATTGTTGGCTGGAAGGTTCTATGGGCTAATGGAGTAGATGTTGTTAGCCTGATAACAGCTTTGGAAGAGGCTATGGATTCCGACAAACCAGTTGTAATATTTGCTCAAACACGCAATGCTGTAGAGTCTAGTGGGGCTATAAACAATGCTCACTAGCATAAAGAGCTTTAGAGATGCCTTAGGGGAGCTACTTGTTGAGATAGGTGAAGAGGATCAGAACGTCGCTGTTGTCACAGCCGATGTAGGTAAGTCTACAAGGGCTATAAAATTCGGCGAGATTTTCAAAGATAGATATTTCAATGTTGGCATATCAGAGCAGCATATGATCACATTTGCAGCAGGGCTTGCGAGAGCAGGGGCAAAACCCGTTGTAGTTGCATTTGCAGCATTCATTATGAGGGCCTGGGAGCAGATAAGAAATAGTGTTGCCAGAATGAATCTAAATGTGAAGATAGTTGCTACACATGCTGGCTATAGCGATTTTGCAGATGGCTCTAGCCACCAGATGCTAGAGGACATAGCACTGATGAGAGTATTGCCAAACATGAACGTTGTTGTACCAGCAGATGTTGGTGATCTTAGGAGATGTCTGAAGAGAATTGTTGTTGAGGTGAAGAACCCTACATATGTAAGGATAGGCAGAGACTATTCACCACCTGTAACAGAGGATATGGACTATAGATGCGAGCTTGGCAAGGCCTATGTGTTGAGAGAGGGTCATGATGTCGCTATAATGGGCTCTGGACCAATACTATATGAAGCACTTCAAGCTGCAAAGGAGTTGGAGAAGATGGGCATTAGTGTGGCTGTTGTAAATGTCTTGTCTGTTAAGCCCATAGATAGAGAGGCTATTGTGAAAATTGCCAAGAGCGTTGGTAGGATAGTAACTGTGGAGGAGCATATGGTTTTCGGTGGGGTGGGGAGCGCAATTGCAGAGGTTGTCGCTCAAGAATATCCAGTTCCGATGAAGATGATTGGAGCCACAACATTTGGTAGATCAGCTAGGAGTCAGCAAGAGCTTCTGGAGTTCTTTGGACTGGATAGAAAAGCTATTGTGAAAGCGTGTTTGGAGGTGGTTAAGAATAGAGATAGAAATGCTTAGGGAGGAAATAGATAGGATAGACGATGAAATTGCCGAGCTCATTGGGAAGAGAATTGAGCTTGTTAAGAGAATAGCCGAGTTGAAGAGGAGAAGAGGTGTGGCAATAACAGATATTGAGAGAGAGGCGGAGGTCATTCTAAAATGGAGAAAGAGGTTAGCAAAACATGGTGTGCCAACAGATGTTGCAACATCAATAGCGAGAGACATTATAGCATCTTCGAAAGTTGTTGAAATAAAAGCGATGGTTGTTAACCCACCTAAAGACAGGGGTATATGCATAGTTGGCTACGGTGCTATGGCGAAGACCCTTGTGCTAAGCTTTAAAAACGAAGGATATAGAATCACAATAACAGGTAGAGATGTAGAGAAAGCTACGGCTGTTGGAAGAGAGCTTGGAGTAGATGCAAAACCAATACATAGTGCGCTAGATTGTTGCAGTATTTCAATTCTAGCTCTGTCGATGGACGCCTTTACAAGCGGTTTTATAGACTCTATAGCCGGCTATATGAAGGGGAAGATCGTTATGGACATTCTCTCATCTAAACAGAGGGTGTTTAAACATTTGGAGAGTTTGTCAAAGGATATCGGATTCAGATATATCTCTACGCATCCGCTCTTTGGACCATATTCTTCTCCCACGGGTGAGAAGGTCGTGTTGATACCAAGTGAGACAGGGTATAGCGCAATAGATGAGGCAATGTCTCTTTGGCTCTCGATAGGTGTAGAACCGGTTGTAGCAACACTGGATGAGCATGAAAAGGCCATGGCAGTTGTCCAAACTTTGACGCATTTTCTTCTAATGGCTTATAGCAAAGCTGTTGAAAAGCTCTCAAAAGAGATGGGAGTTGATGTCACAAGATTTGCTACGCCAACATTTAGAGATGTGTATGCTGTTGTGGCTAGATTGAAAAAGATTTGCAATACTGTTGAAGAGATCCAGAGGGAAAATCCATATGCACATGAAATCAGATCACGTTTTTTGGATATATCAAGAGAACTGTCTTTTAATGCTGGTAGAGGTCTATGCTCTTCATCCTAAAAAGCAATTCAGATCCATCGCAATTAGTAGAGAAGATAGTAGCTAGATCAGCATCTTATAGAGTGGTCGACCTATATGGAAGGAGAATAGTTGTTGCATGGCCAGATAAACTAGTTGAAGATATTGTTGATGACAGTGTCGAGGTGAGGGTCAAGTCCTCTAGACCATACCAGCTAGCGTCTAGTGAGTGGAAGAGGGATAAAACCATAGTCGATGTTGACGGTGTTGAGATTGGTGGTAGAAGCGTTGTTGTTGCTGCAGGACCCTGCGCGATAGAGGATGAGGAGCTAGCTATAGAAATTGCAAAAGCTGTGAAAAGAGCTGGCGCAAAGATGTTCAGGGGCGGAGCTTACAAGCCTAGGACAAGCCCATACAGTTTCCAGGGTCTTGGGGAAAAAGGGCTCGAGATTTTGAAGAGAGTTTATGAGGAAACTGGGTTGCCCATAGTGACAGAGGTTATGGATACTAGAGACGTTGAGAAGGTGGCTAGATATGCCCACATGCTTCAGATAGGCGCTAGAAACTCTCAGAACTTTCATCTGCTTAAAGAAGTTGGGAAAAGCCGCAAGCCAGCGCTACTCAAAAGGGGTATGGCAATGACCGTTGAAGAGTGGTTGTTGGCGGCAGAGTACATGCTTCTAGAAGGGAATGGAAATGTGGTTCTATGTGAGAGGGGGATAAGATCGTTTGAGAAAAGCACCAGATTCACACTCGACATAGCGTCGGCTGTATATACGAAGACCGTTACACACCTACCAATAGCTGTTGATCCCAGCCACCCTGCTGGAAGGAGAGACTTGGTAGAGCCTCTTGCCCTAGCAGCTGTTGCGGCGGGAGCGGATATGCTGATTATAGAGGTTCATCTATCGCCTGAAAAGGCTTTGAGCGACAACGAACAGCAGCTAACAATAGATATGTTCGAGAAGCTTATGACAAGGTTAAAAGCTGTTGCAGAAGCTGTTGGAAGATCGATATGAGGGTCTTAAGCAAGGTTTTGTGCTGTCAAGAGACGAAGGCGTTTATAGGGAGGGGGGCGCTGGAGAAGGCTGCTGAGGAGATTCCGGAAAAGGCTAAGATACTTCTCGTCAGACAAGATGTTTTAGAGCCCTCACCCATTCTAAAGGTTTTTAGGAACATTGTTGACGAAGTTGTCTTGAAAGGCGGTGAAGAGGCTAAGGATATAGAGGTTGTATTGAAGATTGTAGAGAGAATGCATGAAGCAGGCATTCAAAGAAGTGACTATGTAGTGGCCTTTGGGGGTGGGACACTAACAGATGTAACAGGATTTGCGGCATCCATATATCTTAGAGGCGTCAACTTTGTTGCCATACCAACGACCCTTCTCGGCATGGTAGACGCCGCTGTAGGCGGGAAGAATGCTGTAAACTTTAAAAATGTGAAGAATGTTCTTGGCACATTCTACCAGCCTAGAATCATAGTAGCCGACACAAGGTTTCTTGATACACTTCCACAGCAGGAGTATGTAAACGGCTTAGCTGAGGTAATAAAATATGGGCTCGCCTTAGACAAAGAATTGTATGAATTTCTCAGGGGCAATAGTGAAAAGATTCTTAGCAGAGATGAGGAGGCGCTTGAAAGAGTTGTTGAGAGGTCTATAGCTGATAAACTGTTTGTGGTGGAACAGGATGTTTTTGATGTTAAGGGCATTAGAATTGTGTTGAACTTTGGGCATACTGTAGGCCATTTAATAGAGTCTCTATCAGGCTTTTCTATAAGCCATGGAAAAGCTGTGGCAGTTGGCATGGCCTACGAATCTCTGGTTTCAGCTTTGATGGGCCTCTCAAGCTATGATGTGCATAGAGAAATAGTTGAAATGCTCAAGATGTATGGTCTGCCAGCAAGTCTTAGAGACCTTGGCATCGAGCTACCTAGAGACCCGAGTACTCTGAAAAGCGTTGTGGCTAGAGATAAGAAGGCTGGTTGGAGAGGTCTAACAATACCAATTGTAACAGAAGTTGGTAGGTGGAGGTCTGTGACAGTAGATGTGGATAGCTATGTAGAGGCTCTGGTAAAATGTTTTGGATAGACTCTTCAACAAAAATATTCGGTATCTTGGGAAGGAACATAGGCTATACACTCTCCCCAGCTATACACAACTACATCTTTAGAGAGGTTGGCTACAACGCTGTTTATCTCGTTTTTGATGTTGCTGAAGAGAAGTTCGATTATGTTGCCAGGGCCCTTATAGACATTTGCGAGGGGCTCAATGTGACGATACCGTATAAAGAAAGGATTATGCAGTATCTAACCTCGTTCGACGCTTCTGCAGAGAGGGTTGGCGCTGTCAATACTGTGTATAGAGGTAGGGGCTATAACACAGACTACATAGCATTGAAAAAGCTTGTCGAGCCTCATAGGGAGCTTCTCAAGAATGGGGTTTGCTATGTTTTTGGGGCTGGGGGAGCAGCTAAAGCTGTTGTATTGGCACTGGGAGAAAGGGGCTGTAGGATAAGGATTGTCAACAGATCTAGTGATAGAGCAGAGAGACTGGTTAAGGAGCTTAGAAAATATGTTGATGTGGAGATGTCCAGTGCTTCAGCATGTAGAGAGGCAGCTGTAGTTGTTAACGCTACCCCAAACCCAGACTTTGTACCGGATAGCTGTTTCCATGGGGGCCTCAAGCTAGCTATAGAGCTTGTCTATAGACCTGTGGAAACATCTGTTGTTAGAAGAGCCAGAGGCGTGGGGGCAGCTGTGATCAATGGGCTGGAGATACTTGTTGGCCAGGCTCTTGAAGCACAGAGGATATGGCTTGGAATAGACTTTCCAAGCGAAAAGGTTGTGGCGCATCTCCATGCCAGGAAACTCATTTGGTAAAATGTTTAGAATTACAACATTTGGCGAAAGCCACGGGCCGCTAATAGGGGTTGTCGTAGATGGTGTTCCAGCTGGTCTGCCAATATCAGAAGATGACATAAACTTTGAGCTATCATTTAGAAGACCTGGCTATGCATATACATCGCCGAGAAGGGAACAGGATAGAGCTAAGATTGTCAGCGGGGTCTTCAACGGCAGAACCACTGGAGCGCCAATAGCAATTGTTGTTGAGAACACAGATGTTGATTCTAGTTACTACGAAAAGATGAAATACACCCCGAGGCCTGGGCATGCAGATCTTCCATACATATTTCGCTATGGCTTTGAGAACTGGGATTATAGAGGTGGTGGAAGGGCTAGCGGCAGAGAGACTGTGGCAAGGGTTGCAGCAGGAGCTATAGCCAAAAAGCTTCTCATGTTGCTAGATACGAAAGTGGCTGGCTGTGTAGAGGCTGTTGACGGCACTAGAATCAAAGAGGGTATAACATTTGAAGATGTTCTCAAATCTAGATGCAGAAGATTCAGGGCTTGTAAGGAGGAGTATGAAGTGACATTCCAAAAGATTTTGGAAGAGGCCATTAAAGAAGGTGATAGTGTGGGGGCGCTAGTTAGAGTGGTTGTAGATGGTGTTCCAAGGGGTCTGGGGGAACCTGTTTTCGATAAACTCAAAGCCGATCTAGCCAAAGCAGTCATGTCAATACCTGCTGTTATCGGCTTCGAACTTGGTATAGGGTTTGAAGCCGCCTATAAGAGGGGTAGTGAGGTGTCTGACGAGCTCATAGTTGTTAACGGCGATATCAGGTGGAGGAACAATTTCTATGGGGGGATAGTAGGCGGTATATCAACTGGGGAGCAGATAGTTTTTAGATGTGTCTTCAAGCCGACAAGCTCGATCAGAAAACCGATAAAGACAGTCGATATTAGAACACTTGAGGAAAAAACCATTGTTGTTGAGGGAAGACACGATCCGTGCATTGGTATTAGAGGTGTTGCTGTTGTAGAGGCCATGACTGCTATAACCCTGGTCGACCACGCTATCAGATCTGGTCTAATACCTTCGACACGGCTTAGCCAAAAAGATGTTGATGTTGTTGAGGATAGGTGGAAGAGGTATAGGGAGATATGTCAGCATGGGGAGGGATATCAATAGTTAATGCCATACCCTCTGGCCTAGGATCGGCAGCGGCCATAGATATGAAGACACGGGTAAAGATTAGATCTTGTGGCGATGCTGCGACAAATACATCGAGACTTGTTGAAACAATAATAAACTATTTCACAGCTAGATATGGATTGCCCAAGGTGTGTGTGGAAATAGAATCTGATGTGCCGATGGGAAGCGGTTTAAAGAGTAGTAGCTCGGTGGCAGTAGCGCTAATAGATGCTCTGAGAAAGCACTTTTCGCTAGAAGAGCTTGATGTTCCTAGACTTGCAGCAGAGCTATCGAGAATAGCGGGAGTGTCTATAACGGGCGCCTTAGACGATGCAGCTGCGGCGTACTATGGTGGAATTGTATTCACAGATAATACAAACATGAAGATTCTGAGGGTTGTAGACAACAAATCTGAGCTTGCAGCAGTTGTTCTTCTGCCAAAAAATGTTCAAAGACCTCAAATAGATGTTGAGAAACTTAGAAGGTTTTCCCACATATTTGTAGAGGCCTACAACATTGCTGTGCAGGGGGAGATACTAAAGGCCATGACCATAAATGGGCTTGCCATAGCCAGGCTTCTAAACTATCCAGAGGATATCCCGAGGAAGGCCCTCGAACTCGGTGCTCTGGCAGCAGGGGTCTCGGGCAACGGCCCTGCGATCTTCGCTGTTTGTAGGCTTGGCGACGAAGGGCCTGTGTTAGATCTCTTTGGCAGGTATGGTGAGGTATATATGCATAGATTTGTTAGACTAGGTGAAAAACCTTGAGGGCTGTGATAAGAAAGTCTATCATACGTGGAAAAGTCTCTGCACCACCATCGAAAAACTATGCAATTAGACTAGTATTCTCATCGCTATTCACAGACATTGCTCTTGACAACCTTATGCTATCTGACGATGTTGCAGACGCATTAGATGCTATATCTGTTTTTGGTGTTAGATTCGATGGGAGGAGATTCATAAGGCCAGAGAGAATTGCTCTGCACAGTGATAGGATATATTTAAGGGGTTCTGCAACTGTTTTAAGAATGCTGATACCGATTGCAGCTGTTGTTGGTGGTAAAATCTATATAGATGGCGGTGAGTCGCTTAGGAGGAGGCCCATCAAGGCTGTGGTAGAAGCTTTGTCTAGCAGGGGGGTCGCGTTTTCAAATAATTCTCTGCCTACTGTAATTGAGGGGAGGCTTAGAGATACGTACATAGAGATTTCTGGTCATGAGAGTAGCCAATACATAAGCGGGTTTATGATAGCATTTGCTATGGTGGGCGGCGGGACAATAAAGATTATCCCGCCTTTGGCTTCAAGGAGATACGTAGAGCTGACGGCAGAGGTTCTAACTGTCTTGGGGGTGGATGTCAAGATGTATGAAAATAGAATAGATGTTAATGTTGCTGAGAAGCTGAGGGGGTACACAGGTAGTGTGCCAGGCGACTACCTGTTAGCATCATTCTATGTATCCTCAGCCCTTTTGACAGGAGGTGAAATAGTTGTTGGCAACCTAGCTAATCTGGCTGGCGATGCAAAGCCCCATAGGGTGGTTGATGCATATAGAGAGATGGGTGGATATAGCCTGTACAGCAATGGGGTTTGGCATGCAAAAGCATCTGACGACTATTCGGGTATAAGAATCAATGTTTTCGATGACCCGGACCTAGCAGTGTCTATAGCGCCTCTAGCGGCTGTGGCAAGGGGTGAGACTGTTATCGAGGGTATAGAGAATTTGAGGATAAAGGAAAGCGATAGAGTCGAAACTATAGTGTCGACGCTTAGAGCCTTTGGCGTGGATGCGTATACAAGGGGCAACGCCATTCATATAATTGGTGGGGAGCCTCGCGAGACAAGCATCTATTGTCCTGACGACCACAGAATCGCCATGATGTTTGCAGCAATAGCCCTTAGGGCTGGGGGCTCCATAGACAAGGCTGAGTGTGTCAATAAAAGCAATCCGGGCTTCTGGAGAGACTTAATATCGTTGGGTGGAAATATAGATGTGTTCTAGCAGGGTAGGTGCATCAACTAGACGCCCACTTGTTGTAGCATCTATTCCCATAAAAAGCCTAGAGGATCTCGAGACAGCTCTCTCAATCAGCGATGCAGACTATGTCGAGATTAGGCTAGACTACTTCGATAACCCTAGCAGTATAGACTACACCGTGTTCAGGGGTAGGAATGTCATAGCAACTCTCAGGGAGTACAGTGAGGGGGGTGCAAAAATATTTGATCCAGAGTTGAAGAAGAGGTTGATAAGGCTTTGGAGAGAACTTGGCATACTATACGATGTTGAAATAAGCTTTGTGGAGAGACATGGCATCGAATATGAAGACGCTATTGTGTCTATCCATCTATTTGATAAACCGAGGTCGCTTCTCGAAATAAAAAACAGTGTAAAAAAGTATGTTGACAAGGCATTTGCTGTAAAGATAGCTACAACACCTTTCAAAGGCTATAAAAAGTTCTTGGCCAGCCTACTTGAGTTAGGCGACAACATAGCTGTTATGCCCATGTCAACAGACCCTGTAGAGAGAATAGCTTTCGCATTACTAGGCTCAAAACTTGTCTACGGCTATGTGACAGAACCTACAGCCAAGGGTCAGATGCATTACAGAAAAATCCTAGAGATAATCAAAACTCTGTTTACATAGTCGTTACCCACAGCACCAACCACATACGCTTCAACACCTAGACGAGCACACCCAACAGCCCGATTCGCCTCCTGCCCCAGATAAACAGCGTAGCCATCGCCAACAACAGTTTCATCTAGCCGCAGAAACCTCTTCACCTTAACATAGAAACCAGCGTGTATACTGCCGACAACAGCTAGCCCCTGCTCCTGCAATAGCTACAGTTTTCTAGTCCACTAAAACATAAAGCAGATGTCTTGCAATCCAGTTAAACTGTTTTTTTATGGAGAAGATAATTCTTTGGCGTGGCGACCGGGATTTGAACCCGGTTAGAACTGCTATACAATCAAAGTTCCTAGGATGTATGAGATCTTTACAAGAGCAAGCAATAAGGTTTTCTCAAAAGTTAAATGCTTTATTGTAGTCTACGACCCTAAGTGAGAATTTCTAGTTCATGCAAAGTTTTGTAATTTATCATGTCTTCTTAGAGAGAATGGTCTACCGTGGGAAAGAGCTAATGAAGAAAGACACTATGCCTCCTAGATCTAAAGAGGCGGATCTAAATGAATATAGGAGGTGTAGAGATGCTTAATCTATGGGATGACATGTCAAGGTCTCTCCAAACTATTTAGCCCTCTTCTTTTTCTCAAACCTTTGTACTATTGGCATTACAATAGACATAAACGCTGCCCACACAAGGGCTTGAAGTATTGAGTAGTTGAGTGGCTGTGGCTCTATATACCTCACATAGTGTGGGAGAATACTTAATACTAGCACATAAACAGGAATTGCCACAATAAGACCGCTAATAAACCACAAAACACATAATTTGATATATAATTTTAATTGAAAAAGCTTCACCTTACCACCTCAGCCAAGCGGGTAGCTTAGCGAATATCCTAAGACCACCAAGCCAACCACCAATTTTAGCGAGTAGAGGACCAGTAGCGGCGCCTATTGCAACATCTCTATCGTATTTTTTAATCAGGTCTCTAACATATATGCTTTTCTCAACGTCTAGTCCGGTTGTTGGCTCGTCTAGTATTAGGAGTTTTGGTTTGGAGGCTAGAACAGTTGCGACGGCGAGTATTCTTTTCATGCCCTTGCTATATGTTCTAATAGGCTTTTTCAAAGTGTTTCCGAGATCGCATATTTTGGCAGCTTCTTCAACAGCTTCTTCAAGCTTTGTACCACCAAACCTCAGAGAAAGCATAAACTTTATGAAGTCATAGCCAGTCAAATCTCTGTATGCACCAGCCTCTTCAGGCAGGTAGTTGATCATAGACCTAACACGAAGAGGCTCTTTAACAACGTCAACACCATAGACATAGACACTACCTCTAGTAGGCTTAATCAAAGTAGCTATAATCCTAAGAGTAGTTGTCTTACCACTCCCATTAGGCCCAACCAAAGCATATATCTCACCATCGCCAACAGTAAAAGAAAGGCCATCAACACCTACAGACCCCCTACCATAGACCTTAACAAGATCCCTAACAACAACAGCAGACACAACCACCCAAACAAAAGGCCGTCAAAACCCAGATAAACGGTTACAAAACACCAAACAACTGCCTAAACATCCCAAAACACAGATAGGCCAAATACATAACATTAGCTAACACAATACTTTCTAGCCAACAATGTGAGGATGGCAATGATGGCCAGAAGAAGTGCAAATACGTAGACCAGGAAGACAATGATAGCAAAACTGATATCTGTATTGAGTAGTCTCTCTAAAACTAGTTTCGCATACCATGCAAATTCAGGCGATAGTACGCCTGTAATAGGCACAACTAGTGTATATAGTTTGAAGCTGATCCTCATCACTCCAAGCCCACAAAATAATATAAATGTATATGCCATTGCTAGGGACATTAATAAAAGCACTGCAAACGCCACCCAATACCCAAAAGCCTTTATCAAAAGCAATGAAAACCAGGGAAGGGAAAACCCAACAGCCACAACTATTGCACCATCAATAAACAAAAGTAGGAGCACAATCTTCAAAGACAGCTCTTTCCCCGAAACCTGCTGCACCATACAATACATCACCTAAATATTGAATATTAATAAAAAATTATTAAGTTCTTATCTCTGTCCCCTAGCCAAAGGACATTGCTTTTACATACAAACCACTTGTTCTACCATGATTCACTGTATATATTGTCTATATTGTATTGTGCCACGACGCAAAAACCAAGATATTTATTTTTCGCTGGTTTGCTAACAAGAAATGTGATAGGTGTGGCTATGGGATGTTTTTGCGGTTTTGGCACACCGACAACTTTTTGAATATAAACACGAAGATCGTGTTCATCAGTATAAGAAAGGCGAGGAAGGGGGCCATAACAGTAAATGATTTGACAATGTCTTCAGCAAGGTCTTTGACGTCTGTGAGCTCCTCTAAGCTAAATGTAACGCCATTCACAGCCACAACTGCTAATGCAAGAATGAGATACTCCACAAAATTACTTATTTCGAGTGTGAAAGGTTGACAAAATGCTGAAACTGCTACCAACAATGCAAGTACATACATCAATGACATGGCCAGGAACAGCATTATCAAAAACGTTGGCCAAGAACCCAAAGAATCGATAAGTAAATAGATAAACACCCTTGAAAATAAGACAATTGCTATAAACAATGCAGCGGCGATCAACACAACACCAAGCAACTTAATCTCTTTATTTTTAAGAGGTTGCCGAGCCATAAACAACACCAAAAAAGTCAATTAAAAATAAAATTTTTAAGTTTTTGTTGTTTTGTTTTTGAACCAGTAGTTTGCTAGTGTGAAGACATAGCTATATCCGCTTCCATCTGGTGTTAGTTCGCCGATTGTAGTAACATATATTCTGTGGGTGGTGCTAACATTTCTGGTTAGCCCTATCAGGATGTAGTTGGCTATACTGTCGCTATAGTTTGCCTTCACCTCTCTCCAGTACATGACTGTGTTGCTGTCAATGCTCTTGTTGTATACTGGGCCTAGCCACAGACTCCAGCTGCTATCGTTAGACATGTATTCGAGTCCCATGAACAGACTGTTGTTGACATATATGTATATGCCTGTACTGTTAGAGACTGTAGAGACGTTTAGCTGCCCAGATCTAATCTCGTTTCTTATGTCAATAGCGATCTTAGTTAGATTCAGCACCAAGTTGCTGTCTAGATAGGGCTGGTTGACGAGAGCCATAGAGCCGTTTCTATAGATGTATAGTGTGTGGAAAAGCTCATACCTCTCAACCTGGTCTAGAGGCATGTTGCTCAAAGCCATAGCCAAAATCGATAACATTATAAGCTTGAATTCGTCAGACCCATCGTCAGCTCTAACAACTCTGAAGACAGCTGACACTGGAGCTAGGCTATAGATTGTTATGGCTACTGCAACCACTATTGCTATTGATTTGAACAACAGATTTCTACTCATTTGAAACACCAAAGAGTGGTAGGAGTATCCTCGATATATATATCGCTCAAAAAAGAGTTGAAACAAACACGAAAAACAATTGAACAACACAAAACATAAACATATAAAGAGTATTACTGCGAGATAATATGGCGCTAGAATAGATATGTTAGCTGCATCGAATCTTTGTACATAGCACTAGCTATAATTATGTATTTACATTGGCGAGTCATCGGCAGGTGTTTGCAATTTGTGCATACCTAGGCTACGTTAAAACAGGTGGAAGTGGAGGATATATATCAACAGCATACCACGGATAGCCAAAGCATTATTCTTTTTACTTTGATCGGTGCACCAACCTTTTTTTAAGTTTTTAGCCAGCTTAGCTATTCGCGCCTTAGCTTCCCCACCCTTACTGCTTGTACGCATCATATGTTTAATTAAATTAAATCTTTTGGAATTTACTAAGGCCTTGAAGAATCTAAGAAAACTCCTTTAGAGTACATGTTGATAATGCATATTACTTCTATTAGCCATAGGCCTAGCCTATGCTTCGACATTCAATGTGTTGATAAGGATGTCAGGCAACATATTAGGTTAACGACCTAGCTGCAAAAGAGCCAAAACAGTACTTAGGGTCTTCTAGAGCTGTCTCAGCCACCACCATCCATAATCCTTTGACAGCTGCTTTCCTTGAGATTCTGTGTGTTCCTGGTGGCCGGGGTCTACTCACCTTCTAGACCTTTTGAAGTTGGATAGTCTGAGAGAAGTCGATATGGGTACCCCCACGCAGTGTCCACAGGAAAAATTAAGAGTCTTTGTGTAGTCGCAACGCATTAATGGGAGCCATCTACATGTTTGATGGATAAGCAAAACTTATATAGGACTTATCACTAAGGATAGCTATCTTGAGGGGTTGAACATGAGCCAATGGTAAATAACCTAGATCTTATAAAATATAGAGATGAGATTCTACCAAAGTATTGGTATAACATAATCCCTGATTTGCCAAAGCCGTTGCCGCCTCCGATGGATCCAAAAGACGGGTTCTCAAGAATAGAACTGTTGCAGAAGATACTGCCGAGAGAGGTTCTCAGACAGCAGTTCACTGTCGACAGATTCATTAGCATTCCTGATGAGCTTCTAGAGAAGTACACTATAGTTGGTAGGCCAACACCGATCTTCAGGGCTATTGGTCTAGAAAAGTATTTGGATACCCCGGCGAGGATCTACTTCAAGTATGAGGGGGCTCTTCCAACAGGCTCTCACAAGATAAATACTGCTATTGCACAGGTTTACTATGCTTATAGCGATGGTGTAGAGGGGGTTACTACAGAGACTGGCGCTGGTCAGTGGGGGTCTGCTGTAGCTCTTTCAGCGTCTCTCTATGGGCTAAAGTCATTTGTGTTTATGGTGAGGGTTAGCTATGAGCATAAGCCCGGTAGAAGGGGTCTTATGGAGTTCTACGGCGCTGAGGTGATTCCAAGCCCATCTAATTTAACTAGATTTGGGTCTGAGTTGCTTAAGAAGGATCCCAGCAACCCTGGTTCGCTTGGCATAGCCATTAGCGAGGCTATAGAGTATGCCCTTGACCACGGCTATAAATATGTCATGGGAAGTGTGATGGATGTTGTCCTACTGCATCAAAGTGTCATAGGGCTAGAGGCTATGAAGCAGATGGAGATCATTGGTGAGGAGCCAGATGTTATAGTTGGTTGTGTTGGTGGTGGAAGCAATTTTGCTGGCCTTGCCTATCCGTTCATAGGTCTTAGGGGGAAGGGGAAAAGATTTGTTGCTGTAGGCTCGGCGGAGGTTCCAAAGTTTAGCAAGGGTGTGTACAGATATGACTACCCAGACGCTGCCGGCATTCTGCCAATGCTGAAGATGATAACACTTGGGAAAGACTTTGTCCCACCACCTATATACTCTGGTGGCCTGAGATACCACGGTCTCGCACCATCGCTTAGTCTGCTGGTTAAGGAGGGTGTTGTCGAGTGGGTTGAGTATAGAGAGCCAGAGATATACAGGGCTGCAGCAATATTTGCTAGAACACAGGGGATTGTGCCAGCACCAGAGTCTGCACATGCTGTAAAGGCTGTTATAGACATTGCTCTAGAGGCTAAGAAAAGGAATGAGAAGACTGTGATACTATTCAATATGAGTGGCCATGGACTGCTCGACATAGACAACTACAGGTCTATGATGATGAGGTATGGAAGGCTGTAGCGAGGAAGAGGACTGGTGGTCTGTCTATGAAGAGGATACTCGTAGCTTATACCACACTTGGCTATCCATCAAAAGAGAGGTTCCTAGAGTTTGTTTCAAAGGCTGGGAAATTTGGCGTAGACTATCTAGAGATTGGCATACCCCCAAGCTTTGCAAAATATGATGGGCCTGCTATTAGGAGAAGCTATGAACATGTCAAGAAACTTGGCATAGACACTAGAGAAGCTCTTAGGGCTGTAGCTAAAAATGCTAGTGCACCCATTATAGCATTGACCTATCTAGACGACTATGCAACTGTGCTAAACAGATTTGCTGAAGAGTTGAGCAGTATCGGTATAGAGTATCTTCTTCTGCCAGATCTGCTAATAGACTATCTAGACTCCTACAAAGAGGTTCTAGAGACTCTTAGAGCCTGTGGTGTGAAGCCCACACTATTTGTATCGTCTTCAATGCCCGATAGACTCATAGAGGAGGTTTCGAAGCATTCAGAGCCGTTTCTATACCTCGGCATAAGACCGGCTACAGGTATTCCGATTCCCGTTGACCCTGTTGTCGTGGTCAGAAGGGTTAGAAAACTTGTTGACAACACTCTCGTTGTCGGCTTTGGGCTATCTATAGACGACATAGCTAATGCTGTGAACGCTGGGGCAGACGGTATTGCTGTTGGGACGGCGATTATAGAGGCTATTGAGAGGGGTGGTATTGAGGAGGCATTCAAGTTGTTGACCAAGCTTAGAGGTGTCCTCAATGAGCTATAACACAGCTCTTAGAAGGGTTGTGGAAGGCTATAGCCTGTCTGAGGAAGAGGCTAGAGAGCTGGCAACAGGCATAATAAACGGTGCAATACCAGACGTCATCGTATCGGCTATTCTAGTCGCTTTGCGAATGAAGGGAGAGTCGCCTGAGGAGATCGTGGGGTTCGCCAAGGCTATGAGGGAAAAGGCTCTGAGGATAGAGGCTAGCCATGCAATAGATGTTGTTGGCACAGGTGGGGATGGGATCGGCACACTAAATGTTAGCACAGCCACAGCCATTCTAACATCAATTGTTCATCCAGTTGCCAAGCACGGGAATAGAGCTGTTAGCGGTAGAAGTGGTGCAGCAGATGTTCTAGAGGCTCTTGGCTATAGAATCGATGTAGAGCCTCAACAGGCTGCAGAGCTTCTAAGAAAAACGGGGTTTGTATTCCTATTCGCCCCTAGGTATCATCCGGCAATGAAAAATGTTGCGCCAATTAGAAAGGCGCTGGGGATTAGAACGATATTCAATGTTCTTGGCCCCTTGACCAACCCCGGTGGCACTAAGAGACAGGTTATAGGTGTGTTCTCAAACAGCTTTGCAAGGACTGTTGCTAAAGCTGTTCGAAGGCTGGGCTACGAACATGTTGTGGTGGTACATGGAGAGCCTGGGATGGATGAGGTTAGCCCGGCTGGGAAGACACATGTATACGAGGTTAGAGGAGACAAGGTGGAGTACTACACTGTTGAGCCAGAGGACTTCGGTGTTAGCAGAATATCGGTGGAGAGGCTAATTGTGTCAGATCCCACAGAATCTGCTGTAAGGATATTGAGGGCTTCGAAAGGTCTTGACAAATATGCTGAGATTTTCATAAAGCTGAACACGGCATTCGCTCTATATGTAGCACATGTTGTTAGAGATCCTAGAGACGGTTTTGAGTATGCAGATCAGCTTTTGCCGATGCTAGTAAATAGGATTGAAAGTCTCGTAAAATACAATGGGGATGTACGGAAATTCGAGGAGCTGATGAGGATGATACAATGAGGGTAAAGCTCAAAATATGCGGTGTTGCAAACATCGACGACGCTATTGAAATTGATAGAATTGGCGTTGACTTCATAGGGATGGTAACAGATCCGATAAGCCCTAGGTACGTGCCGGAAGACATCGTTGCAGAGATTAGGAAACATGTCTCTACACCAGTTGTTAGTGTAAAGGTCCGCGGATCTCCTGCGGAACTCGCCAACAGCTTTGCCGATTACGTGCAGGTGCACAGAGTTTTGAGTATCGACGAGCTTGAGGAGCTTGCAAGCTTCAATTCAAAAAGGTTTATACTATATGTTCCCGCATCCCTCGACTACATAGACTATCTCAAAAAGGTTCAGAAATACTTCGACCTAGTACTGTTTGACTCTCCTGCCAAGGGACAGCCAAGCGATCCGAAGGTGCTGAAGACCCTTCTCGACTATCATCCAGGGGCTGGTGTGGCGGGTGGCATAACTCTTGAGAATGTTCATCTCTACCTAGCTTTGGAGCCTGGCTGGATAGATGTGTCGAGTGGTGTGGAGGTTAGACCCGGTAAGAAGGATTTGGACAAGGTTAGAAGATTGAGGGAGGTGGTCTACAAGTGGAGGTTATGAAGCTAGGCGATGTTGCTGGAATAGAGGATGTTGTTAAGTGTCTCTACGAGGAAGAGGATGTGTTTGCCGTGTACGAGGATCTGACAAAGAGTCTTTACAGCATTGTTGCATGGGGCTCTAGAAACACTGTGAGTAGCAGTAGTAGCAACGCTATTGATGAGGTTGTGCAAGCTCTGAAAAATGCTAGGAAGAGGGATTATCTCTACCCACTGGACATAGGGTTAATAGGCTATGTAAGCTACGATGCTGTGAGACTATGGGAGAGGATACCAGATATAAAGCCATATCCAGAGGAGTGGCCGCTAATCCAAATGTTTGAGCCGATTAACATGGCTGTGTACGACCATGGCAAAGGCGTTGTATATGTAGATGGAGATCCGAGTCTACTGAAGATCTGTAGAAGCAGAAGAGGAGACACAAACGCTGTACACAAGGTCAGTTTGTATGACTCTATGCTAGATGGAGACAAATTTGTTAGAGCTGTTGAAGAGACTCTAAAATATGTTAGAGACGGCTATGCGTTTCAGGTAGTTATATCGAGGTTCCAGAGATATGTCTACAGCGGCGATCTCACACAGTACTATTTGAATCTGAGAGCGATTAATCCATCGCCATACACATACTTCATAAAATTTGGTGACAGAGCACTGATTGGTGCTAGTCCAGAGCTTCTATTCTCTCTTAGGAGAGGGGTTGTCGAAACATATCCTATTGCGGGTACTAGGCCTAGGGGCAGAACAGAGGAGGAGGACAAGGCTCTTGAGAAAGAGCTTATGGAGTCTGAAAAGGATAGGGCTGAGCATCTAATGCTCGTCGATCTGGCCAGAAACGATATTGGAAAGGTTTGTGAGCCGGGGACTGTGAGGGTAGAGAACCTCATGTACATAGAGAAGTATAGCCATGTGCAGCACATAGTATCTCGTGTTGTGGGAACCCTAAGAAAGAGGTTTACAGCAGTTGATGTGCTGAAAGCCGTTCTGCCTGCGGGGACTGTGAGCGGAGCTCCAAAGCCATTTGCCATGAAACTGATTGAAGAACTTGAGGAGTATAAGAGGGGGCCATATGCAGGCTCAGTAGGGTTCTTCACAACATCTGGAGAAGCCACAATGGCGATAGCGATAAGAACAGCGTTTGTGTTTAAAGACCTTATCAGGCTGCAGGCTGGTGCAGGCATTGTCTACGACTCCAACCCGTATATGGAGCTGGAGGAAACAGAGCACAAGCTGGCTGCTTTAAAGAAGGCTCTCGGCATAGGCGGTTGGTGAGCATAGTGGACGTTGTCCTCATAATAGACAACTACGACAGCTTTGTCTACAACATTGCTCAGATAGTTGGAGAGCTTGGCGCAATGCCAATTGTTGTGAGAAACGATGAGATTTCGATTTCAGCTGTTGAGAGAATCAACCCCGATAGAATAATCATTTCTCCTGGCCCTGGATCGCCGGAAAAGGCCGAGGATGTTGGGATTTCCACTGAAGTTGTTAGAAGATTCTATAGGAGCATTCCAATTCTAGGCGTTTGTCTGGGGCACCAAGTGATAGGCTATGCATTTGGCGCGAAGATTAGGAGGGCTAGGAGGATAATGCATGGAAAGATATCAACAATAAAGATTGTGAATAGGACAAACCTGTTTAGGGGTGTCCCAGAGGTTTTCAAGGCCACGAGATACAACAGCCTTGTAGTAGACTCTCTACCAAACAACCTTGTTCTAGACGCCATATCTCTAGACGACGGTGAGATCATGGCTATTCACCACATAGAGTATCCAGTCTATGGGGTGCAGTTCCATCCGGAAAGCATTGGGACGGAGTATGGAAAGGCTATACTCAGAAACTTTCTGGATTTGGTGTAGCTGATGGGCAGGGCTCTTCCAGAGTGGTTGGAGAAGGTAATTAGATATAACATGTCTAGACCGCCAATGAAGATGAGCAGGTTTAGAGCTGTTCACAGTCTCAGATCGAGAATCGAGGAGTTTTACAACGCTGGCAAAACAGCTGTTATAGCTGAGTACAAGACCAGGTCCCCATCCGGTTTGCATGTGGAGAGGGATCTGATGGACTATATAAGAACTGTTGAACTGCATGCAGTTGGTTTGAGTGTTCTAACCGAGGAGCTATACTTTGGAGGCTCTTACAGCAATCTTGTTAGAGCGGCTTCTGCAACCAGCATACCTATACTCATCAAAGATATTATTGTTTCGCACAGCCAAATAGAGACGGCTTATAATGTTGGGGCAGACGCTGTTCTTCTAATAGCGTCTATACTAAGTGATAGAGAGCTTGACAAACTATATGAAGAGGCTAGGGGATATGGTCTAGAAGCCCTTGTAGAGGTTCACACAGTTGAAGAGGCTAGAAACGTTGTGGAGATGGGCTATCCGATGATTGGTGTAAACTCTAGAAACCTGCTAACACTAGAGGTTAGCGTGGTCCATGCATACAAAGTTCTAGAGACAATACCAAATAGGTTCACTAAAGTTGCTGAGAGTGGTATTAAGAGTAGAAGCGATATCGAGTATCTCAGGAGGGTGGGGGCAAAGGCTTTTCTAGTTGGGACAGAGCTTATGAAGAACCCTCTAAAGATATTCGATCTAGCATCTCCATTCCAGCTGCATTAATATTAACATTTTTAATGTTGTCAAAGCTCTTTAGTGTGTGGCTGGTCATATTGGAATGCAAAAACGTTGAGTGTATTCTTGACGAGGTCGACCAAAAAATTTTTGAGAAGATTGCTAAGCGTGTAAAGGCTTTGCAGAGTCTTGGATATGACCAGGCCAAGCAGATTCTCTTGTCGAGAAGAGAGAGGGTTGCCGAGATCGTTAGCCAGGGGAATGGGCTTCCCAAAGAATCTGCCAAGCTGCTGCTCAGCTACATAGACGATCTAACACTTCAACTCATAAAGCCTTTGACAGTCGCTTTCCTCGGCCCTAGAGGCAGCTTCACGGAGGAGGCAACACTAAAAATCTTCTCTGGTGCCGGTGTCAAGCCAGTTCCATACCCATCAATCTCAGATGTTTTTAGAGCTGTTGAAAATGGTGAGGTAGACTATGGTGTTGTACCCCTCGAAAACTCTACCGAGGGTAGTGTGGGGGAGACCCTAGATATGCTGGCCACATCATCTGTCAGAATCTGTGGGGAGACTGAGGTGAGGATAGTCCACAACCTAATAGCCAAGCCGGGTACAAGGCTAGAAGATGTCAAGGTTGTTCTAAGCCACCCAATGGCATTGGCACAGTGCAGAAACTTCATATATTCGAGGCTCAAAGGCGTTAGGATAGAGACGAGGGCCAGCACAGCAGAGGCTGTTAAAGAGGCTGTTGAAACAGATGGTGTAGCCGCCATAGGGTCTGAGCTGGCAGCCAGAATCTATGGCGGGGAGATAGTTGCTAGGGGTATAGAGGACAACAAAGAGAACTACACAAGATTCATAGTAATAGGCTTCAAACCCCTCGAAAAAGGCACAGAAACAAAAACATCAATAATATTCACAGTTAAACACATTCCAGGAGCGCTATACAAAGCCCTAGAACCATTTGCAAGCAGAGGCATAAACCTAACGAAAATCGAGTCCAGACCAATAAAGGGAAAGCCATGGGAGTACATGTTCTTCCTAGACCTCCAAGGCACTCTAGACGACCCAAAAGTGGCAGAAGCAATAGACGAACTGAAAAACAGATCAACATATATAAAAATCCTAGGATCATACAAGAAAATACAGTAGAAAACAGAGCAACACATCACAAACAATCCATCCACCACCTCAACAAACCTAATAAGAGCCTTAAACTGCAAAACCAATACAAAGGGCCCGTAGCTCAGCCAGGATAAGAGCGCCGGCCTTCGGAGCCGGTGGTCGGGGGTTCGAATCCCCCCGGGCCCGCCACAAAATATTTATAGAATTGATGGTATTTCCAATAAGTTTTATATCTGCCCCCTTGTCACAAACACATGGGAGTTCACGGGACAGTGCATACGTGAAGACCAGACGTGGCAAGCCCTGCTCTACCTACATGGGCAGAGAGGGTATAGTGTCAAGGAGTTGGCACGTTGGCTTGACATCGGCAAGTCCACTGTCCACAAGGTTCTGCAGGGGAGCGACGACCACTGCCCGGAACTGCGCATTAAGCTCCACGAAGTATTCTCCGAGGAGCTGCTCCGCATACTGAAGGGCCTTCAGATACTCCGCCACTACGGCTTAGTTGATGAAGAGGAGCGCTTGAATAAGACCGTTGTCTTAGCCGTATTCAACGCGCTAATGCAGGATGAGACATTAAAGGAAGACGTACTCAACCATTTTCTCAAGTGCTATAAGCAAGACATAATGGAGAGGATATGCGAGCAACCCCCTCTCTAGGAGACTCAAACATCCTATCAACCAATATGCACGAGAGCTCTCGTGGATAATCACTACAGCTCCAAGCCTACGTCATTAACCAGTAGCGACATCAGCCAACTAGGGAAACTTCTTTATCCTATTGAAAGTGTTTCTAGTTTTTTGAACGATTTCAATTTAAAGTCTTATATACCAGGCACCTATAGGATAGGCGGTTAGATGAAGGTGGGTGTAGCTTGATGGAAGTGGCTAAACATAAACATGTTTCCTTTTTTACTGTTCTCATCTTTGGACTGTTGCTCGTTTCTTCTCTCTCATATGCTACACACGTATATACATCCTCTGATATGGTTGAAGAACACCAGTTGAAGTTGCTATACAATTTTGAAGGCTACGCTATCTTAGCCTATAGTAATCTCACACCGGTGAAAGTCAAGTTTGAACTTGTGGAGCGGCCGCTCGAGTACATCTTTTTTTCTACTGACTCGAGGGCTCTCATCGACTACGTTAAGGGCACTGACATCTACAGCAATATTTCTCGTATTTTAGAAGGCGTAGAAATGGTTAAAGTGATATTGTCTTGTAAATACAACGTGAATAGTAGCGACATAATGGTTTCGCGAAGCAACGATACTATAGTAATAACATTGCCAGCCGGCCCCTGCATTACTGCCGAGTCTCTACCAGTCCTACTAGGGGTGAAGGGTGGGGTTTACGTTGGACATAGTGGTAACGATACGGCCTTTGTCAGAATTGTGGTAAATGCTACACCACTGATTAGAGAGGGCTGGAAGATAGTGGCAGACGACCCGTTGCTGAGAGCACTCTTATGCGGCTCTGTAGAAGATGTAGCCTGTACTCCAAGAACTATAGAGCTCTCAAGCCCACTGTATAAGATCGTGGGGAGCGAAGTCTATGAAGAGTCGGAGAAAGTGGGGAGCTTCTTCCCATTCTACATTGGCTACCCCAGAAACGCTACAGAAGTGAAGTCTGTGGTTGAGAACAAGGCAAAGCTATACTATTATAACATAAGTGGCTCAGTCTACATGGTCAAGTACCTTAAGAAGTTCGCGAAGTACGGTCAAATGCCTGAAGTCAGAGAAGTCTCAGAAATACATGTATCTCTAATAGACCCCTACTACATATCTCAAGTGAAAGCCGCAATGGAGCGCCTTGATCCTCTAAGCTTAAGCTATACTTCCATTAAATACTTTATCCCCAATATTTTTGCTATTGCGAATCCCGATGAAAAGTTGTTTCGGTTAGTACAAGACTTTATTGTAGATGTGTTGCTAGGCAAGAAGCCGCAGATAAGCTTTACTACGACAGAGAGCACGGAACGACCCCCGTATACAAGTTTCGTAGGCACGAATTCAGAGCCTGAGGTGCAGTACATTTACAGCTATCCAATTGCCATGAGGTTGGTACCGTTAAAGGTTTTGGCACCTGGATCCGCAGGCAACTCCTCGTTCTTTCTCCACATAATATTCTTGGAGAACATTCACTACGAAGAAATCGACCCATACTCTATTTACATAGGCTACTACGAGGTTCCACGCGAAGCTGCTGATTGCTGGCTATGCAGGTGGATACCGATAGTTATCACCTTGTCTGCTCTGATCGCTACTGTAGCACTGATTGCTTACTTTAAAAAGAGGAGATCGTCATGAGGGTTCTGCTACTAAATAAGATAGCGTTAGTATTCCTCGTAGTAGCACTAACTCTTACTGCATACGTTGCTACCGAGCCTGTAGCTGATATTGCATCGCGTTACTACGGCGTTGAATTCAGCAGGTTCTATAGTTTCGAATATATTCGTGTTACTGAAATACTGACTAGAGCGATTGACGGCCCTCTACCGATCATTAGTAGAGGACTCACATCAAGTACGACGTTCAACAACCTCCTCCAAACGGCCTCTGATAAGTACCCTATTATTAGTAACGTGTACCGTGGAATAATCATTGGAGACGCCATCAATAGGTTTTACACCTTCAGCCTTCCAATGGCAATTATCTTTTCATCGATATTCTACGTGGTAGTCCTAGACGCTATGAGTATACGCAGAATACTCCAGGTGATAGCGTCCATAGGCATAAGGAGGTACTGGTTCAACATCGTTATTCTCGCACTAATGTCAAGCCTAGCTTATGTAGCGACACTTGCTCTCCCTGTGTCACTTTATGTATGCCCCTCGTGTAGCTTGTGGGATAAATTCGTGGGTTTCTTCTCCTTGTTTACGCTGTTCTCGATAGTTCTCTTGTCAGAAGCTCTCGTATATGTGCTGGTCTGGAATGCCTTGCCAGCACTACTCGTGGGTATGTCAACCTCCATAGTTTTCTTAAGCTACCCGGAGCAAGTGGCGGAAATTCTCAAGGACTCTATAAGACTGTTTGGATTAGAAGTTCAAGACCCCATATCGGTTCATACACTTCTAAACCTGGTCTTCTTGTTACTACTGTTTCTTGCAACATACGTAGTAATTGTTAAGAGGGAGGTGTATTGAGGAGGATACACTACTACTATCTCGCATGGATAGCTATACCCCTAGTCATACTCTCCACATCCCTTTTTGCTATTCACAATCATCTCTACTCAGAGACGTACTCCTATAGCTTGCAACTTGTCAGCAGTGAGGGTTATACTGACGGCTTCCTCGCCTATATGCCACTAACCGGTACACTTCAAGTAAGCCTGGTGTGTCAAGGAGGGGGAGATATTAAAGTTAACGTAAGTGTGGTTGCCGAGACGAGGACAAGCCTACACCTTTCCTGTAACAATACTGTTACAGTCAAGGTGGAGAAGCCTGGACTCGTCATGGTTTATGCGAGAGTGGAAGAGGTTAAGGGTGGAGGTGTAGAAGCATGGCTGAGAGCACAGGTAAAGCCGTAGTAGAAGTTGTTGACGTCGGAAAGAAGTATGGAGGTCGCTGGGTTCTGAGACATGTAAAGCTGCTTGTCAATCCCCGTGACAGGATTGTAATTATGGGACCTAATGGAAGCGGTAAATCAACACTCGTGAAAATACTAATGGGGCTCACAAGCCCGAGCGAGGGCTTCGTGAAAATACTCGGCGAGCGCGTTGGGAAAGCCGGCTTCGACAAATTGAGGCGTAGTATAGGGTATATGCCGGAGAAAACCACGCTTCCAGGCGAGATGAGAGTTGAGGACTACCTCTCTCTATTTGCCGAGTTAAGGGGGTGCACCTATGATGATTTAGCTGAATCCCTGGGGCTAAAAGCATTCTACAAAGCCAAGATAAGTACCTTGTCGCAGGGCTACCAGCGCAGAGTAATGCTTGCTGCTGCACTACTTGGCAAACCACGGCTCATTATCCTCGACGAGCCATATGCCAATCTCGACATAGGCTCGCGATTTGCAATAGACGAGCTTCTCCAGAGCTACTCCAAGGACCTTACACTCATTATGACTACCCACGTGAAACCTGGTCTAAGTGGTTTTAGAACAGTACTGTTAATGAACGGTAATGTCATCGGCAGCGTACTGTATGAAGACGACTATGTTGAAATCAGCCTAACCTGTGGAAATAAACGTGAAGTACTTAGGGTTTACGCCAAAGACAAGGGGCACTCAGAAAAAGTGATGGCATTCAATAAATTGATAAGAGAGGGGTGTATCATAGAAGACATTGATGTGGTAACTTTCGAAAGCATCCTCCGCGAAATGCTATCTCATCAGGCTAAACCCACATCCTTTTAGCACACCACACTAGCATACCTGAGTTTTTACAACACAAGCTCCAACATTAGGAGCAAAACTCCTTGAATACCCTGGCTGTGAGCCACTAGGCACAGTCCCGAAATCGATGCTGACAAGGAATGGGTATCTGTGATCGATATCCTCCACCCAGGCCCCGTTTTATTCACACAATCTCATTTTTTACCTGTTCAAGCCTTCTCTAGCCTTTGGAGCCGATGGTATTTCCATTAAATAGTTCCCTGCGTATTATTCTCAATGATGCAGATAGTAATGGCTCTAGATTTTTTAGAAGATTGAATGGGGTTGAGTTCGACAGCTGAATAAACATCGCTTCTAGGGCTGTCAATCACTATTTACATGGAACGATGGAGTTAGTTATGTTGTCATGGAGGCGAAATGCTTATATATTGGTTTAGCCTGGTTTTACCTTGGGTGGGCTTGGTTTGGCTCTTAGGTTGAGGGTTGGGAGGAAGGGCTATATAATTTTGCCGAAGGCTGTTCGCGATGTTTTCGGTATTGATGAGGGTGATGAGCTTATTGTTGAGATTAGAGATGGTATTGTTCTTAAGCCTGCTAAGAGGGGTGTAGACATTGAGAAACTCAGAGAGTCTCTGAGGAGGCATGTAGAAAAGCTTGCAAGTCTCCCCTCGAGAAAAGAGCCTAGGCCAGGGGAACTAGCGAAAATGTATCTTGAGGAGGAGTTTGAGGAGTGAAGGTCTTCATAGACTCCCCACTTCTCATATACCTCAACACCGTAGCAGATCCCAAGACTAGGATTATCTACGAGAACTTCTATATAGATATACTGACTAGGTATAAGCCGTATACTGATGTACTCGTACTCGATGAGCTAATCCACGTCTCTAAAAAGAAGTATGGCATTCCATACAACATAACAATAGAGTTTATAGAGTCAAATGTGCTTCCATACATATCTGTAATAAGCCTAGGCGAAGAGGAGTATAAGCAGGCGATAAAATTCCTACTAGACTACAACCTTAAACCATCAGACTCACTCCACCTAGGAGCAATGGTCAACAACGGTATAAACACCATTGTTAGCGAGGACAGCGAATTAGATAAAGTACCCATAGTGAAGAGGTTGTGGGTATAGCTAAATACCCTGCATCTCACTATTTTTGTAGAAATTGTAGAAAATCGGAAAATCCGAGGAAGTATACAAGTCGGTGTTGCTATAGTATTTCATAGGGTAACCCGTTACTGTGAAGATAGGGTATAGTTACTTTAACTAATTATTGCAGCCATACATACTATTGGTTCCAGCATTAACTGTCAGCTCAAACCATACATACAGTGTTTCGGCGATTGATAGGTACGGCCCTGTCGCCATCTACTCCGAGAATAGTGTAGCAATATACGCGTTTGGCGAAGAGCTCTTCAACTACACCTATAGAAATGTGTATGTCTACATCAAAAGTAACTACATTATCGAGGGTGAAGACAAAATCCAAAACTATACGATATGGTCAATAGGTATCTGCCGGCAAACCAGTATGAATTAAACTTAAGCACTGTAAAAGCAGATACTTGGGGAGAAGAACAAATCGCTAACCTCTTCAACGAGAAAATAGGTTATCCAGTTGTTGAAGGAGCAAAAGAATATGGTAGCACACCTCTAGTAATTATAAAAGTAATTATAAAGAATACATGGGGTATGAGGTTTGGCAAACTCATTAAGATTGCTAGGAAAGTGGCGAGAGGTACAATGAAAGAGTGGAGATTATTGAAATGAACCCATTTGAAGAGTTCTCTAGCGGAGAATACAATGAATCGCTGATAGCTTTGGAAATCATGAAAATTGTTGAGGAAAATGGTCTGGCAAATACTGTAACCGGTGTAGGTGTAAAGATTCCAGCACCTAAAATATATGCTGTCTTAGAACTCGACTCAGATGCGCTAGAAACCACTGCACAAAGTAAACACATCAATGCAAATAAGCTAATTCAATACATCATAGACAAGCTGAGGGAAAGAACACCTGAAGAAATACTACTATCCACCATCGTTAAGAAGAGAGGCACAGTCGAGCTCTTAGATAATTATGAGAGAAACAAGGTCAGCAACACCCCCGCAATTCCAGTAATTGCACCATCATCAGCTATGTATTGATGGTATTTGAATAGACGTTGACCTCCTCCCACCCTAAAGGGCGAGGCTCTCAGCTGTAAATTACACCATAATGAGTATCTTTTCCCAGGTCATTCCCAGGTCATTTCTAAAAAAATGTCGTCTCTTGTTAGCACAACTCTTCCATCGTCCTTAGCTATGCATACTACCTCAGTTTTGTCTACCCCACTATTTTTTGGGCAACGTATAGGGCTATTAACACTGCTATTACATCTATTGCCATGTTCACATACTTGTTATAGATGTTTAGAACAATGGTTATGTAGGTCAATGGCAAGATTATTAGGGCTACTATGATCATGCCAACGATTATTAGTTTTAGTGTTGATCCCGTTGGTCACCACCTCAGGGCCAGCTCCACAATCCTATCCCTATATATGTAGTACAAGATAATAAAAGCTATCAGCCCTATAAGCGACACTACGTATAGAGGGCCAGCCATATTTGATGCTAGAGTGCTTAAGGCTTGAATATCCTTAATGCTTTGGTTGCTCTTGTAAATAGTGACAGGTGCTACAGTGGTTACAGCTATTAATAGCACTGTCCTCACCAAGTTGGCCAGCTTGGGCTCAAGCAACAGAGAAACCAACGACAATAAGAGGGTGAGCGAGGCTATGGAAATTAGTAGTGAGAGTATTAGCAATATGGGCAGCAACAGGTTTATGCTAGTAAACATATTTATTATTATGTATGTAGCTACAACATATGGAACAACCGCAACGGCTCCGACTACCACTGCTGACAACATCTTTATAAAGAGAAACTCTCCAGCAGTATAAGGAGAATACACCACTAGATATTCAAATACACGAACAAGCCTTTCTTGATCAATAGCAGCTGCGGCAGTTACACCGACAAGTAATGCCACCACCAAGTTATTGATAGAGACGATCGGTAGAACCATCTGTAGCTTAGCCTCATTTGGAAGCAATGCCAAAGACTCCGACCTAAGCATGTTATAGATAGCAAGTGGGAATAATATAATAATCAACACGATAATTAACGCTATTGAAAGTGCATTTGTTTTTAGTGTAAACAGGGCTTCGCGTAGCCCCATCTTCGCATACTCTCGAGCTTTACCTAGCCTCACCGCCCTCCCCCTCACTATAGTACTTTAGATATACATCTTCTAGCGAAGCCCTCTTTATCTCCAGGGTCTCGATATCTATTTTGTGTTCAACGAGGTAGGAGAGTAGTTTGTGGACATCGTCCATGTTTCTTAGGCTAAGGCGTATGCTGTTCTCCGAGACCCTCTCGCTGTTTTCTGGAAATAGCTGAGATATATGCTCAATGCTATGACTATCTTTGCTGACTACTCTAGCAGTTATTGTGGTAGAGCTCAGATCGCTGAGAGTGCCGTGGTACACCACCCTACCTCTTCTAAGTATTGTTACGTAGTCGGCTGTTTCCTCAACATCTGAGAGGATGTGGGTGGAGTACAGTATGGTGGCGCTGTACCTATTTACATAGTCTCTCATAAACTTCTTTACATTGGCTCTCCACACAGGGTCTAGACTGTTCAGAGGTTCGTCGAGTATAACAAGCTTTGGTTTCCCTATGAAGGCCCTCGCAATAACAGCTCTCTGCCTATTGCCAGCGGAGAGCTTGTTCACCTTCTTATCGAGTATCTCGTGTAGGCCAAAAGCGTCTGCTACATAGCCAATCTCATCTCTGCAAAGAGAACTGTTCTGAAGCTTTAGCTCGCAGAACCTCATGAGATTGTCATAAACAGTTAAACCCCCATAAAATCCTGTACCCTCACCAGCATAGCCAATGCTCATCCTAACCCCTGGGTTTCGATAGGGATCCACACCAAACACCTCAACACTACCAGCAGTAGGCCTCAAAACACCCACAATTATCCTCAGCGACGTTGTCTTGCCGGCGCCGTTATGGCCCAGCAAAGCGTGTACAGTGCCCATCCTCACATCAAAAGAGACGTTGTCGAGGGCCACCACCCTCCCAAACCTCTTCGTCACACCATCAAATTTCACAACATCTGAACCCCCCAACACAACATCCTTCATCTTGCCACCCCAACCAACCCTCGTCCACTACCCAAAACAGCCCTAACAATACATCTACCTCCTATAGCCACACCACACCTACAGTAGGAACGCAGATCGGAGAGAATATTTAAACTTTTATCTTATTGGAAAACCAACGATGTAGAGTTTGCCACCACTATAAATGGCTTATGGCAGAGCTTAACAAACTGAATAGAGTGCATGTATCCAACACGTAGTTGTCTTTGGCCGAGGCTCTGCCCCACTCTCACCATGATGAGAATGTGTTCCTAGCCCCCAGTAAAACTCCTTAGAAACTTGTGTCTCGATGTAGAATGGGCACCAGACACAAGCTACCGGGCATCAGCTATAGGGAGCTAGCTAGAATGATAAACAAAATCTTTTTATCTATGCCTACTACATTGCTTCTTCCCCAATACACAGCCGAGCCGTTGTACTGCTACAAAGGGTGCTGCCCTAGAGTTTCTCGACACAACTATTAAGGAGTTCCACAAGAACTTAACTCCTGCCATCCACCGGCGGGTTCACAGTCAACATAGTGAACGGAACCGCCGAGGTCTCAGTTAAATCGCCTAGGTTTATAGCGAGAAACGTAACAGATGTAACATCAACGATTAAAGCGCTGTACTGGCTAGCTAGAGACATACCCGATGGAAAACCGGAGCTGACGCTACTAATGGCTAGGACTGTCAATATAGACCTAGCAGACTTTTTGGGAACCATACTAATAAATGATAAACCAGCTAAAGCCATTGTATTTGGGGACTTACTATCAGTAGAAATCATCCCAGCGGGCGGACAGGGCGACATAGGGAATATAACCACGTCGCAACCAAGTACTTCGCAACCACAATCAACAACTAGCATAGCTCGACCAAGTACCCAAGCAACCACCACGCCTCAAGAGACAGGTGTTAGATTAGAGTACATTGCGTAGGCATTGTAGTAGCCGTCATAGCGGTAGCCGCTGCTCTCATCGCGCTCAAGAAACGCTAGCCAGTTATAATGGCAAAACCCTTTAAGCCTTTCAGCACAACTTTTTAAACATGCGTTAAACCCTTACCGACTTACGCCAACACTCTACTACTTCACGCCTCCTACTTGGAGGTGCCGGTACCATCTTTACCTTGCCGTCTCGCTTAGGCTAGTAGCATGGTTCAGTTGAGCTACTAAGTAGCTCAGCACAGGGGAGAAGCACCATCACAACTGCTCCTATTGCAAGTAGTGTGAGCGGGGTTTCTCTGCAAGACCTCTACAGTGCCTTACTCACAATAGTTAACTATGCCGTGTATATTTTTTCACCATCAACATATACTTCAATTTTTTGGAAACGTGATGCCTTTGAGAACTATTTTAATCTTGTGTTTTTCATTATCTCCAACATCCATTTCAAGTTATTTTTGAATCCTATAGCATAGGTTTCCACAACTCTTCTTCCATCAACATCAACTATTAGTTTTCCAGTCCATTCAGAGTAACGTATGAAAATCTCATGTTTCTCTTGTTTCCCTATGATAAAACGATATTCGGTCAATGTTATCCTAGGTGTTAGCGTTTCCTAGTCTCGACTAATAAATCTTTCACCAATACACACTTTATGCTTTGCACTTGGCTCTAGTGTGAGGGAGGTTTTTACGGGAGTTAGTAAGCCTAATTTAAGCTCGTAGGCTAGGAGCTCTTCTAGCTCTTTGCAGTTTGGATAGCATCCCTCAACACATACCCAGAAAGCCTCATTGCGCCCTAACTCAATTATGTGATGCATCCCATGATAAGCGATGCACGAGATTTACCCTAGGTAGCCTAGAGAGTTAGGAACACACCTAAAACCTGCATCACTATGGGTGTGAGGAACTTGTGACTTTTTCACCGAAGGAATGCACCTAGACATTTGTTACCGATACTTGAAGTAGGTGTTGTCATTCCTCTTATCCACGTGTTCCTCGGGCATAACAATGTATTTAGCGATTGAGTGTGCTTGTGCGGGGTTGTAGTTTACCTCCGCTACTAACTCTCCATAGATGGTTTCTAGCCTCCGGAGCCGGTGGACCCGGGTTCAAATCCCGGCGGGCCCGTTGAAAACTTATCAGGACCATCGCTAACTCATGCTTGAAATGTATCAGTAGTTGAGACCCTGGAAGGACGCTGGTCTTTTTGCAGGATAGATTGTCGGGCGTGATTTATCCTAGAGTAGGGGTTAAGGTATAATCTTCAGCCAGGGTATTCTCTTGAAGTCCTCGTCAAAGGTTAGTATGGTGTCTATGCCGTATCGCTTGCAGGTTAAGGCTATGATAGCGTCTCCTGGAAGGAGTTTGTATTTTAACATAATTTCGTGGATTTCTTCTGTAGTCGCTACGTCTTGTAGAACAGCTATGTTGTTCTCCTCTACTAGCCTCCTAAGAGCCTCCAGCTCATCCTTCACGAAGTCGAGCCCGTGCTCAGCAACAATCCTGCGGATATCATAAACTCCTCTTGCACCATACAGCTTGCTCGCCTTTACCCTAATTATTATGTATGATGCTTCCTCTATTGTTCTCAAGCTAGTGAATACCTCTTCGTGCCTAGCTAAGTGTCTGATAACTAGATCGGACTTGGGCTTGACATCGTGAAGTAAATAAATCAGAGCGTTTGAGTCTACGTATATCAAAGCTGTTCTGCCTCCTCTATAGCCTCCTCTAAAAGCCCTTCGTCAACGGGGCCAAGCACTCCTCTATACCTTTGAAGCTTCCTAATACGTTCTTCAACATCAATAATTTTAACCAGTAGCTCTTCACCTTCAGGAAGCTCCAAAGGCTCCAAAGGCTTAAGAACCCCCTTCTCATACTTTACCCTGATAACCTTGGACACGCGTTCACCCAATTACTATATATAGCTTTGGAGATTAAAACGTGTAGCAGGAAAATAACTCCACCGCTGGATAATACATAATCACTCCTACAAAAACGTTGTAAACACTCAACGGCTTCACGCAACATCCTTATATTGGTATCAGCCTCCGGAGCCGGTGGACCCGGGTTCAAATCCCCTCGGACCCGCCACAGCACTTATTAGCTCTCTATAACTAGTGTAAATTTCTTTAGCTGGAGAAAATAGTTATTGTAAACATTACTCTAGCTGAGGATTAGACAAAGTCTGCGATGGTATTGAGAACCGCTTTAGCAACTAAATTTTTGGTTCGCCTTAACCTCTGGGCGTCAAATCCTCTTATCCATTTTCCATCATGATGGAGCTCATCGGATACAGCTGCTATGATTCCGAGTTTCACGTTTCTTCAGCTACAGTCATTAAAGCAGTTGATTCCATGTCTACTCCATAAATTCGTTTAGAGGAATATTCTATAACTTTGCCGATGGTTTCTCTAAATATTGCATCAGTTGTCCAAACACCTCCCTTAATCACTTTATTTCCTTTCCTCCCTTTCAATTCAATTGCATACTTGTAGAGAGTCTCGACTGGCTTACTATCAGGCTTCGGCACATAGGAATTAGCAGGTATTTAGTGGAAACTTGTTCCTTCTTTACGTACTCACCATACTGGAATAAGCACATCACCAATTTTTAACGCTGGGCTAATCGCTCCAACATACCCAACAACCACGAATACTTCGCCGCCTATAGCCGTAAGGACTTCGAGAGCTGCTACAGTTGCAGGAGATCCAGGGAATGGAAGAGTAATGACCACTTCCTTACCATGATACACGCCTTCGTAACTCTTGAAAAGTCAGCCACTCAACTTTATAGGTTTGGTATATCCTAGCTCCCTCTCTAACTTCATAAAAAGTCTTGGTGCAAAGGCAATAACGACCCCTTTATTATGTAATATCTTATCTTTTTTAAGATCATAAGGATCTATAATTGATTTTTCACTGTTACCAAAACTAGAAAATATTTCACTAACAGAGATTTTCTTATCCCTTACGATAACTATATAAGTCTCCTCACCTTCACTCATGTCAAGAGGTTCTAATGGTTTCAGTACTCCCTTCCCATATCTTACTTGTATAGTCTTAGGCAATCCAGATACACTAATAGCTCTAAATATTATTTTATATCATTTTAAGACCTATGAGGGTATTCGCTATACTGCCGATAGTACCGGCGACTGTCCCAACATCTTCACTCTGTTCTGTTAGTGGCAAAGAGTAGTTAACTCAAGATTTCGCGAAGGCGTGTTATTGTTTCTTGTTCTGCTTATGATCTCTAGTCTCGCGCAAACGTTATCCGGTCAGAGTATGGGGATTTCATAAATGTATGTAGCATTCCAGGTACTAGAGACTTGCAGGTGGGGAATCTTCGTATACACTTTGATTAGAGAAGAACAAAGTTTTTTTAGCTTATTCCTTATGGATAGTTTTAGGGGTCTTGATGCATAAAGATCCACCAATGATTGTCGCTAAGGGTTTGGTGAAGAAATTTGGTGATGTGGTTGCGGTAAATGGGTTGTCTTTTTCTGTTCGCCGCGGGAGTGCTTACTGTTTAGTGGGTCCTAACGGTGCTGGAAAAACTACTACCCTGAAGATTGTTGTCGGTTTGCTTAAGCCTGATGCTGGGTGGGTTTTCATTGAGGGCTTCGATGTTCATTCTAATAGAGTTGAGGCTCTGAGGAGAGTTGGTTACGTACCTGACTATCCTAACCTCCCAAGTTACTTGACTCCTCTCGAGTTCATTTATTATGTTGCAGCTTTACGCGGCTTTAAGAGAGGAGACGTTGAAGAAGACATCAAGTACTATATCGACTTGTTTAATATGGCGGAGGACGTTAAGAAACCTATAAGGGCTTTATCTCGTGGAGCTCTTCAGAAGACCGCTATTGTTGCTTCGCTAATAGTTAAGCCTAGAGTTCTAGTCATGGACGAGCCCTTAACAAACATAGAAATCGACACACAGATAATCTTTAAGAACGTTGTGAAGAAGCTGATGCGCGACGGTGTTTCCTTCCTCATTTCCAGTCACATGCTCTCACTAATTGAGGGCGTCTGCACAGACGTCGGCGTAATCGATAGGGGTAGGATGGTAGCTGAGGGCAGTATGGAGTCTATCATGAAGTTAGCTGGAGAGAGAGCTAGCTTCGAGGAAGTCTACATGAAGATTTTGGGGAGGGATATTGAGAGAGGTACTTAAAATAGCTAAGGTAGTCTTCCTCAACCAGTTCATGTCTTTATGGAGACAGTATAGACCAGGAAAACTCTATAAGAAACCTGGACCTATCTTAGAAGCAATCATTTACGGTACGTTACTCCTCAGCTTGATTTACATAATCCAGAGGAATCTACAGGAGTCTCCGATTGATTTACTTAATCCCCGCTTGCCCGAGGGTTGGCTACCAAACCTTATCACTGATATCATGTCGACCATCATTCTTTTGTTTTTTCTCTATGCGTATTTTATGCGCGAGGACATAGCGACTATATCGCCGGACTTCGAATTTCTCCTATACCAGCCGTTGCGTCCCGGAGATATCTATGCTGGATTAGTTCTCGGGACGTTCGCGTTCAGCCTGATTTCGCTACTTCCAATGTTGTTGCTGCTTCTTATTCCTCCCTTGGCAGTGTATCGTATTTCATGGTTTGGATTTCTGCTAATCTACTTATTCGCTCATATGCTACTGGTACTAGACCCTCTATTCTTTATCTCTTCGAGAATCTTACGTAGGTTAGGTCACCTCGGCACAGCGTCTGCGCTTATCCAGGCTTACTTAGCGTTTGGTGTAGCACACTCACTCTTTATTTCATACTCGCTTGGCCAGCCAAGCATCTCGCCCTTCTTAAGTTATCCCGTTAAGGGCTTATACCTAGTTGTCCTGAGGCTCTACAAGTTAGTTGGTTACTTGAGTTTCTTTATCTACTTTGTTGTGGCGTTCTCCATATGCTTGCTTGTCACTTCATCGCTTGGTAGGATGATTGAGGTGGCCGACTTAGTGAGCTTCAGAGACGTTTACGAGTTAAGGCTTTTGAGAGAACTTAAAAAAGTTTTGAAGAGAGAAGGCTTAGTTAGCTGGGTTTCCCCTGCAGAAGCTTTGAGGCGTGTCGTGTTGGAGTTTACTGTCTATAATCCCCGACTACTTCTTAGGAAGTATACTCCCATATTTGTATTGGTGCTTATTGTAGGCTTCGCTGTTAGGAGCTTTTTGCACAACACTGACTTAAATATGCAGTTCTACCTGATTTCCCTTATTGCTGGTGCGGGAATTATGGGTTACGTGGGCTTTGTTAGGGAGTTGCTGGCTAACGACTTAAAGCACTTGTGGGTTTACAGAGTATACCTAATTGACTTAAGTCCCTTAAGCAAGATCTTAACAATGAAGTACGTTGTTGTATCTCTCTTATGGATGTTCATCTTGGCTGGCTTAATAGCTTCGCTTAGTGCTAATTTCATTGTGTTCGTTGCCCCCCTCATAGTGTTGCCTGCATGTGTTTTCTCAGTATTCATAACTTTATTAATCGCTGTAGCTCTCCTTAAGAGGATCAAGCATCATGAGCCTGCTTCAGAGATTTATGCGCGTGACGGCTTACCTCTTACAGACCCTGTTTCTCAGTTGTTTTTCTGGCCTTTAGCTCTCTCAGCAGCGATAACTTACTTTAGCCTAGTAATCTGTTCCTTCATAGTCGTCTCAGGTTTGGTGAGCTACTTGTATGTGGCGGTAGCCTTGGTGGCTTCTCTGCTTGTTTCTTACGTGGAGTACATAGTATTCTCTAGAGTACTGGCTAGTGTGTATACTAAGTACGATGTTAATGTTTGACTTCACGGTCATTACGTTCGGGAAAAAGCATTGGTAGTGGTACAGGGAATATAAGACCCTAGACATCCTCAGAGGAAAGCGTAAGGTACACTACGTTGTCTACAGGGCCATGCTGAAATCAGACACGGGTTCGAGCACGTCTTCAAGATGATGGAGACCTTGAGATTCAATGAAGTAGCCGAGATACTAGGAGTAGGCTTAGAGACCAAGAGGCTTATCTGCTTACGGAGTACACTAAGAACACATTTTAATTCCCTGCTTTGATTGTAGTAGATTAGGGTTAAGTTATGCAGGAATTTGCTATTGTTGTAGAGAACGTGGAGAAGCGCTATGGTTCGAGGAGAGTTCTCAACAATGTGAGTCTAAGAATTGGAAGAGGTGTTATGTATAGCTTGCTGGGGCCTAATGGGTCTGGCAAAACAACCTTGCTTAGCATTGTAGTCGGAGTTTTAAAGCCAGATGGTGGTAGGGTGTTGATCAACGGTAGACCTCCTGATGATCCAGATACCCGTTTGCACATCGGCTACTGTCCGCAAGAGCCAGCAATCTATGAGCGTTTGAGTGGCTGGGACAACATTTTCTTCTATGCGAAGCTGTATGGAGTCCCAAAGGAGGATGCCTATAGAAGAGCGCGAGAATTGGCGGAGGCCATCGGCTTAGGCGAGTATCTGAAGGTGAGGGTCGGCAAGTACAGCGGTGGCATGATGAAGAAACTTTCACTAATAGTGTCGCTACTACACGACCCAGATATACTTGTGTTGGACGAGCCTACAACAGGTCTCGATCCAAGTTCTAGACGCGAGGTCTGGGATCTTCTGCTAAAGCTGAGGAAAGAGGGTAGGACGGTGCTCATGGCCACGCACTACATGGACGAAGCCGATGTACTGTCAGATACCGTGGGGATCATGGACAGTGGTGTGTTGTTGGCAGAGGATCACCCGGAGAACCTCAAGAAGAGATATGGGCCCCCAGCCGTAGTAGCCATAAAGCTGGCCGATAAGCCCATGAACATAGACATCGGTAAGGCGGTTGAGGGGCTAGGCGATAGGTACTACCTCGATGGAGATACCTTGAAAGTCTATGTAGAAGACCCTGACGTAGTGCTTCCTAAGCTTGTTGAGAGACTCTACGAAAGGGGTATTCGAGTAGACTTCGTCAAGGTTGATCGCCCAACACTCGAAGATGTATTTCACAAGTTGACTGGGAAGAGGTTGAAGCAGGAATGAGACGCTCAGTTGTGTTAGCCTACGTATTGAAAGAGCTCAAGATAATGTTTAGCGATAAGGTTACAGTGTTTTGGTTAGTGGCTTGGCCGCTAATCTGGGTTTTTATGACGGCATATGTATTTGTGTCACCAACTGCTCAATCGCCTGTTCAGCTCGAGCTAGGTGTTGTCAACTACGATACGACTCCCCAACACAACCTTAGCTTCATTAGCGGGGACTTCATAAGGATTTTGAAGGAGGCGGAATTTAATGGGACAAAGATATTTAATGTAAGGGTGTACAGTAGTGAAGAGAAGCTGAGGGAAGACCTGAGGAAGGGGCGTATCGATGCAGGAATAGTTATACCGGCGAACTTCAGCTTGAGTCTTGTGATGGGCTCGGCTAGGCTAAGTGTCTTGATCGGGGCTAGGGACCCCTACTCCAGCTCAATAAGCTATTCAGTGATTAGCAGCTTCTTGAACGAGTTTGGGCGTAGAATCAGCTTGTACAAGGTGGAAACAGCGCTGGGCTACATAGGGCAATACAGCTTTGCCAACGCCTACACACCCATTAACATTAACTTTACAGACTATGTAAAGAGCTTCATGTATGGCTTGGCCGTGCCGATAAACGTTAGCTACGAGAATGTTAAGCCAGAGGCCCTGGCCACTAGACCAAATACACTTGGGTGGTATACCATAGGAGCTGTGGGGATGATGTTTCTCTACTCCGGTTTCTCCTATGGAGCCTCAGCACTGCTATCTGAAAAAGAGCGTGGTACTCTGAGAAGACTACGCGCATCGCCTATAAAGGAGTCCGAGCTTGTTCTAGCGATTATACTATCTGGTATAGCACCACTAGTCATATCAGCTGTCATAGTCATAGTTGTCGGAGTTCTGACAGGAGCAAACATAGTGTTCAACCCTGGTAACCCACTCCACTGGCTGGTGCCTCTGCTAATCTTGGACGGGGCCTTTCTAAGCATAGGTCTCGGCATACTACTGTCTCTGCTGGCGAAAACAAGTCAGGGAGCTAGTGCTCTTGGAACAGCTCTAGGGCTAATGTTCTCTTTCACAGCGGGGATATGGTTCCCAGCATCAATGATGCCCAGCTGGCTACAGATACTATCGAAGGTCTTCTCACCAACATGGATATTCGACGCAATGAGAGCGATTATGGTGTTCAACAGAGGGCTAGACGAGGTGGCCCCAACGCTAATAAATGTGGCGTTGTCAACAGTAGCAGTAATTCTAGCAGATATAGCAGTATACAAGCTCAGGCTGAAGAAATATATCGAGGAGGCGTAGCACAAATATTAAAGAATTCATTGAGGCACACCCCATGCATGACACGAACATCTCATCAAATGTCTACTAGTAATGCCAGTTACCATAGCTCTTACACAGATTCAATACGAAGTTACATACGTACTCCACTTCTATACTTTTAACACGTCTTTATCTTTCCTACAGAAAGCCGCATAGTGAAAACATTTTCATGTGACAAAACTGTATGAGGTTTAAGCCAGAAGATTCGGGGTTTAAATCCCAGTGGATTAGTCACAAGCACGCTCTATCGCTTTCTTCAATAAGTTGCGGAGGTGGCTAAAGGATAAGCTTATGTTTACGTTGCCTGGGGTATCCTAGGTAGTTGAAATGGACATAGATGACCATATATAACAAGTAGTCACCTATAACCTATTAGACTAAAAGGAAAAATGTGTGTTTAGATACAATAGGTTAGAGGTGGTGTTTGTGGAGGAATTATTGAAGCGTATTGTTGTAGATCCGAAGGTTATGGGTGGTAAGCCAGTTATACGTGGGACAAGAATAACTGTTGATCTAATATTAGAGCTTCTTGCTTCTGGCATGACCCCAGAGGAGATCGCTAAGGACTATAAGATAAGTGTTGAGGATATACGAGCAGCGCTATTGTACGCTGCAAAGATTTTAGGGCGTGAGGAGGTAATAATTGTCGAGACGAAGACCTAGGCTACTTCTTGATGAGAATATTGGTTTAAGAGTTTATGAAGAGCTTAAGAGAAGAGGATATGAGGTACAAACAGTTATTGAGGAGTTGCGTGGCGCTTCTGATGAGGAGGTTCTCAGAATGGCTTCAAGCCATGACAAGATATTGGTAACTATGGATAAGGATTTTGGCTATTTAGCACAAGCGTACAATCCTCCAGGAATACTACTCCTAAGGCTAAGGATTCCTACAATATCACATAGATTGGAGGCGATTCTACGCGCACTACAGTTATGTGAAGAACTCTACGGCTATATAACGGTGGTAACGGAAACTCATATTAAGAGAAGGCCAATTAAATAGATGTATCTTATCAAAGCGCCAAACACAGTATTCTCCTTATCACATAGAGTGCTGAAAGACTGTTGCAGAGTTTCTAGTTGTTTCTCCTGAAATGACGCAGATTTCAAATAGCTTCATACAACAAAATCATTGAGGTTGGTAGAACGTTTGTTTTCAACATGCATAAAAATATGGAGGTTGCTTAGCCATGGTCTGGTGCTTGTACCCGAAAGTTCTTTACATATGTTTTCAAGTTCATTTTCTAGGCGGTTTTTATAAGGGCTGTGTTGCTCGGTTAACTACCTTGATATAGCATATAGTATTGCTAATTGGAAGGGCAATCCATATATTCTTGCAGGATTCATCCACAGCTTTCTAAGCCATTGGAAAAGAGGTCATTGACGATGGTAGATGTAGGAGCTGGAAAAAGTTAGGCCCAGGCTTTATATGGTTGATGTTAGAGGGTTTAGGTTACAGACCTTTTAATGTCTTGGCACCGCACCCTACTGTCGTTGCACCAGCTCTAATCAGCAATGGCGAAAAGAATTCTTGTGGCCATAGTATATTGCTCGAAGTATAAGGTTTATAATTTGTAGTACGTATAATATATTTGGCTATGTATTATGAGTGTTGTTATATGTGTTCGTATACCGAGGAAGCTCAAGAAGCAGATGGATATGTTGAGGGGGTATGCTGATTGGAGTGAGGAGATCAGGAAGTTTATTGAGAGGCGTGTTGAGGAGCTTCATAGGGTGCGCGTATTGGAGGAGGTTCGCAAGGTGGTTGAGCAGCTCCCCGAGGTTTCCAGGGGCACGGTAACCAGGTATGTGAGGGAGGATCGTGATAGTAATTGACGCCTCTGCATTGGCAAAGTATCTTTTGAGGGAGGAGGGCTGGAGAGAGGTTGAGAGTCTTCTACTACAATCACCTATATACTCTATAGACCATGTGGTTAAAGAGGTTGCCAACGCCATATGGAGACACACAACGCTACACAGATACATCTCCAGTGACATGGCCCTAGCCGTTTTCAGTCAACTCAAAAAGCTTGTAGACGAGAAGATAATAGTTCTCGAAACTCAGGAGAGGTACATAGACAAGGCATTTAGCATAGCACTAGATAACAGCATATCTATTTACGATGCTCTATACATAGCCCAAGCACTAGAGAACAAAAGAAAGCTGCTTACAAGCGATAGAATACAAGCAGATGTTGCAAACAAACTTGGGGTCGAAGCAATTCTAATCAAATAGCATTATAGTGTAATGACAAGGCATATTGAACGAGGTTATACCCGGTTTTCCACTTTGAAGCATGTGCTACCCTCTTTATTGTGCTTTTGTTCATTCAGAGGGTTTTCTTAAGCTCCTAGCATCCCTTATCATGCCAAGGGGGTAGCAGGAGATTGATGGCTGTATGGGGGTACTGGAGTTAGTATTGAAACTTTAGAAATCAATATGGGCAACTATTAGGTTTTGCGACTAAGCTACTGCAACCCTAGGTTGGTAAAGCTAGGTGTGGTCGCAATGCATATCCTCTTTTCCTCCTCTCTAATACTTTTAGGGTGAGCAGAGCTGTTGCAACACTAATTCCCAGACCCACTAGTATCAAGGTTGTGAAGCCATAATCGACTTTCTTGTGTAGCGAAAACTTTTCTGGGTAATTGCTGAAGAGTGCTAGGGCTGTGATTACTGTTGTTTCCACGTTTGGGTCTCCCCTTGGTGTTAGGTCGCTGTTGTAGTGTGTCACCACACCGCCGTCAACCATAAACCTATTTATGTTGTCTTCAATCCACTCAACTATTTCATCTCTTTGTCCTAGCGCCCTCATCAGGAAGTAGTATAGAGATAGCTTGTACGTCTCAAACAACCCGCTTTTGCTGTAAGCTATATCCCCAAATCCAATGCCGAGCCACATCCCCTTCACATGATCCTTGTATCTCTGGATCTGCTCAAGGTTCTTATTCTTCAACTCTTGTAGAGATGCCAATATGACTAGATCTGCATAGTCTAGCCAGTCTGGCAATACCGAGCCGCTTACAACGTCAGCGTATATATAGATTGTTTCGCCTGTAACAGCCTTTTTAGCGCCAAGCGATAATCTCGACACCGTTTGGGGAGGAATAGAAATGTCTTTGAATAGCAGTATCCTAAGCCTGTTCCCATCGTCGTATAGAGTGGTGTTGTAGTGCGATAGAAAGGCCTCCACCATAGGTGCAATTCTGCTGCCACATATTCTAAGCACCTCAACTGCTAGCCAATTCGTATTCAAGTAACACACATCGGCCTCCACCTTCGGCGACTCTCTCAAGCATCCCGTGCCATCCCCAAAGTCAACAAAAAGAGACTCGAGAAAGAGACACATCTTCCTTAGTATAGTATTCGCAGCACCCCCTGCTTCTGTGACGCCATAAAAAGCATCTTCTGTTTTACCAATATACGTTATGGAAACTGTGAACACCAAAACTAGAGCTAGAGTTGAAGTCACGAAAGCCAAAGACAGTGTCTTGATCCACATTTTTCGCGCCACAGATACAGAGACTAAACACATTCCTAGGAAACCGTGTTGCACGGAAAAGGGTGAAGCGATTAAAAGTATTTAGGTGTTGCTGAAAGCGTGGTAGATGGGTGATTTTTTGACTACTATTTATCTGAGAGGGCATATAATGGTTAAGAAAGAGTTTGCTGATCTTATATTGAGTGGGCTGAAGACTACTACGATTAGGCTTGGCAGGGTTGTGCCCAAGTCTAAGGAGGTTATTATTCATAGTGGTGGTAGGCCTGTTGCGAAGGCTGTTATAGAGGGTGTTGAGTATAAGAGGGTTGGGGAGCTTAGTGACGAGGATGCTAAGAGGGATGGCTATCAAAGTGTTGATGAGCTCATAAAGTCTTTGGAGAGGATATACAAGACCAAGATATCAAGCAACGACATTGTAACGATAATCAGGTTTAGGGTTGTGAAGAAGTTCAACGAGATAGACACAGACGATGTTTATCTGGGGCTTGAGCCCATAGACATTGCTAGGCTTGCCCACAGATATATATTTGATGAGCTTTCCGAAAAAGATAGGAGGATTGTGGAGGAGATGCTGAGGAGCAGAAGCATAAGGACTGTTGCTATAAAGATGTTTGGGTCTCTCAACAAGAGGTGGATTGTCAGAAAAACCCTTAGAAAGTGTTTGGCGAAGTTGGTGTGGAAAGGCGTTATAAAAGTTGATGAGGATAGTCTCAGGAAACTGGCGGAGGTTTCGGGCTTTTGGAAAAGAGTTTATCTAGACTATGTGAAAAGCCGTAGAGGTGAAGAGGGCTCTACATAGATGTGCTAGAGTTTGATGACATTCTCCTTTCTGCTCATAACAATGTCGAATGCCACCTCAGCTGCTGCCTGCAGGTTGAAGCATAGTAGCATGAGTTTTTCGAAGAACGACTTCATCTTCAGATAGTCCTCTAAAGACTTGTACTTTGGTATGACGTCGGCCTCTAGACTGCTGACAAACTTTGTTGCCTCAGTTGCTAGATCAGCTGCTCTACTAGCTATCAACGGGTCTTGGCTTGTTATAGCCTGTAGTATCATGTCTATTGTGTAGTTTAGGTGTAGCTTCATCTCCTCTAGCTTATCTCCAACAACCTCTCTAACAACATCTATCAACGCTGTTTTCTCGTTTAGAATCTGTGCTGCTTGGGCGAGGGAGTCCCCCACATCCTCCAAAGTCTTTATCAGCACTCTATACTCTGTTAGGAACTGGGAGGAGTTTTGCATGTTAAGTGCATATACATATCTTATGGCGAGGGCGTGAACCCTGTCCATCTCGAACTCCAGTTCTGTGATCTCCTTTAGATGGTCTGCCAAGCCACTTTTAATAGATGTTGTTAGATACTCTAGCATACTCTTTATAGTTGATGCCATTCTGCTTACAAGACTATCAATGCTGTACCTCTCTACATCGACAAAGTTCTGAATCACCACACCGTTTTTGGTTTGATCAATTATCTCAGCACCTATCAGCATCCTGACCATTGTTCTGATGCTACTCATTATATGTGGTGGTATGGAGTCACCCTCATACTCTATAACTATCTTGTCGTAGCCCACTATATACGAAGTGTACAACGCTCTCTGTATCAACTCCTCACTGGCATTTCTAGACAAAACTATTTTTATTTCCTTCTCCCTAGCCCTCCTCTCTGCAAGCTTCTGCGGAACAACAACTAGAGAGCCATCGCTTCTAACCTCGAGGACAACAAGATCAGAGGGCTTCAAATCAACTGCTTTAACCCACTCGGAGGGAAGCGATATCATAAGCGTTGATTTTCCGAATCTCTGAACCTTTCTGGTTTCAACAATTTTTTGCATGCTCATAAATCTCTATACCACTAACCTACTTTGTTTAATCAGCTTAAAACTGTTTTTATACAATAATACACGGCCTTTAAAAATCTATTTTTGTAATCTAAAAACAGTTATCATTTGACCTAGCAAGTATATACAATTGGCATTAACACAAAATGTCTCTAATCAACAGGTATTGAATTAAAAAATGTGAATAGTATCTGCTTAGACCAGAGAAGGTGATGTGGCAGGAGCTGGTGCCGGAGCTGGGGCTCTCATCCTCTTGTTTATGCTATCGCCTAGCGCTACATACAGCAGTATCCAGCCTATGAAGCCTAGGATTTCCAAGAATATTGACAATATGAATAGTATGCCTGCCACCAGATACAGAGAGTTTTTCTCAAGATCATTCAGTTTTAGGCACATTATCAGCATACCGATATCGCCTAGTATCCCTAGTATAACGGCTACAATGATTAAGAATACCCCAATGAAAACGATCAGAAGGGCCACCCCCACAAGCATCACTATAAAGCCCCAGAAAAAGCCTATGTAAATTAGTGTCGAAGCTGTTGAGAAGTCGGGGTTTATAGAGGCCAGTTTCCTCACACCCGGCAGAAACTTGCCCCACAACCCTATCAACGCTATTATAGCGCCTATTAAAAGAACGATGATGATACCAATTAAAGCACCGATAATTGCTGTAAACCCTCCGGCGAAAACCGTTGTTACCAAGCTGAATATCACCGAAGCCAGTCCCACACCAATTAAAATCCATGCTATGAACAGGTATAGTGCCCCCTCACGCATACTCTTATAGGCTTCGACATAAGGGTCTACACTACCCAAATCTGTCCACCTACCTTATCTTCTCCCTGGAGATATTTAAACTTTTGAGAGATTTGCTATTCCTGGACCAATTTTCCAATATCTTGGATCTCTATTTCGATTATCCTATTGTCTTTTATTCTAACGACAATGTTGTTTTCTAGGAGTAGTGCCTTGTCGGCCTCTTCCTCGTCTATGATTATGTGGAGGGAGTCGGAGGCTCTATCGTATATTATCTTCGCTTTTTCAAGGTCTTTCAGATCTATTGTGTATATCTCCTCGCTACTCAATTTTCTCACAATGGTTTGATAGCCTTGTTATGGGAAAATATGTCTTTCTATATTCATCAAATCATCTGTGCTTATAAGCTCTGTAAGCAAAGTAGGCTTAACCACGAAATCCGAGCTCGATTTGAATGTCAAATCCCGAATCTGTAACAAAAATAAAGGATTTAAAACCAGGAATGGAAGGAATAACAACTGATGTAAGAGTTCTGGAGAGCTATGGCACAAGAACCATAGAGACAAAGGCTGGTATGAGAACACTTGGCGAATATCTTGTTGGCGACGACACTGGAAAGGTAAAGCTTGTTGTGTGGGGTCAAAAAGCGTCATCTCTAAATGTTGGCGATGTTGTGGAGATAAAGAATGCTTGGGTCACCTCATTCAAGGGAGAGGTTCAGCTAAATGCAGGTAAGAACAGCGAGTTTTCAAAGCTAAACGACGATGCGGTTCCAGCAGCTGATCAAATTCCGGATGAGATGCCTAAGGCGGAGGGTGGGGCAGCCCCGTCGAGACCTAGATACAGCAGAGGATTTAGAGGGAGAGGAAGGGGAAGAAGGTGAACAAAATGGCGGAGAACCAGCCACAACAACCGCAACGCCCAAGATGGAACGAGGTCTATAGAAAGAGAGGGACAGAGGTAGGGATAGACAAAGGAGACTTTGTTGTTGCTGTTGACGAGGAAAAGGCATATGCATTAGCACCTGCAGTATACTATGTTTGGAATATGTGCGATGGGGAGACAACTATAGGCAAAATTGTGGAGAGTCTTGCCGACGCCATTCAAGAGGATATCGACATGGACACTCTATACAATGCTGTTACAGATATCATCGATAAACTAGTTGAAGTACACCTGCTTGAGAAGGTGTCGTAGAGACCCTAAACCTGTTGCCTATCAAACAACAAAGCTTTTTTTATCTCGATAACCTTGCTTGGTAAAGCGCAGACCTGGGATCGTCAGATCTTCTCGCATATCCACATAGTAGTGTGAGCACGTAGAGCAGATCTCCAAAGCCTCTAACCTCATAGAATGTGGCTATATACCCCTCGCCAAATCCATATAGTATCGAGTCCCCGTTGCCCAGCACCACAAGCTCGTTGAGGTAGACTGCAAGACTAGGCTCTATCCGAGGCTTAGCATACAACACATCTACGTTTTCATACCCCAACCTAATGTTGAAGCCCTTTGCCAGGTAGAAGAACAGAGTCTCCTTGACAGCAATCTTCGCGGCACCCCTGTAGGAGGTATTGTATTGTGTGGCCTCGGCCACACCCCCATCGCCAAGCTCTCTAACGCCTTCTTCATCAAGGTTTTCCCCAAAGCATATATGCGCTACACCGACCTGTTCATCAAGGTCTATGTCGATTCCGAGTTGTCTAGCCCTCTGGCTACACAACCCAGTTTTTGCATATGGGATCAAAACCCTTGTGTCAACCCAAAACGTTTCTGCAACTTCGTAATAGTGTTGAAATGGTGTGTCAAAGCCTTTGCCACATATTATCGCAGATCCCGGTGCTAGCGATAGTCTTCTTTTGACGCCACCAAATATAGTTGTTATGGTGAAGGGCTCTACAGCTATGTGAACAGGGGTTTCGTGAGCCAATCTAAAAAGCTGTTTGACGTAGCCCACAAAATTCTCTTCGATGCCACTTCTAGAATCTATTGCTATGCAACCCTCGACCACCTTCAAAATGGCCCACCATCTAAACACAAAAATACATTAACTTCTAACAACATTTTAAATAGTGCTAGTGTGAGTCTAGAATAGGTTCCAGTGGTGGTGATAAGCAGTTGTCTAAAAGGCCTTCCAAAGCCTTCAAAGCATGTATAAAATGCAAGGCGCTTGTCCCAGCAGATACAGAGACATGCCCTGTCTGCGGATCGAAGGAGTTTTCAACTGAGTGGAGTGGGGTTGTGATTGTCCTAGACCCCGAGAAGTCTATGGTAGCAAAGCTTTTAGGTATAAAAACCCCGGGGAGATATGCTATAAAGGTTGGCGCTTGATGGTGTGAAAAATGAGTGGTGTTAAACTGGGGCATGCGGGTAAAACAATCAAGGTCAGCGACGATCTCTCCGTAACCGTGGTTAGAGAGGCTGAGAACAAGCTGTTGTCTAGGATTGAGGTTGAGCTGTATCTAGATCACATAACGAGGGGCACGCCATCGAGGAAAGAAATACAGAAGATACTGTCGTCGATATATGGGGCTTCAGAGGATAGCATAATAGTGAAGAGGATATTGTCTGAGTATGGGAGGGGAAGCTCCAAGGTGCACGCTCATATATACCTCGACAAAAATGTTATGAGGGTTGTAGAGCCGAAATATATGCTTAAAAGGGTTGGGCTAGAGAGCTAACAGGCAATGGGGTGTGGGCAGATTGGCTGAAAAAACAAAGAGGTTTAGATCGCAACTCTACGAATACGACTATAAAGCGGGGACGATAAAGCTTAAGAACAGGCTCTGCCCAAGATGCGGCTCGGTAATGGCTTTTCACAGAGTTGGCAAGCCGAGGTGGCACTGCGGAAAATGCAACTACACTATATTTGTTGAGGAAAGGAAAAAGTGATTGTTGTTGGCATAGAGTCTTCTGCACACACATTTGGTGTTGGAATAGTTACAGACGGCGATGAAGCCAATTTTATTTTGGCTGATGAGCGGGTACAGTACATACCGAAGCATGGTGGGATACACCCAAGAGAGTCGTCTAGGTTTCTCGCGGAGAAGGGCCCACAGATACTGAGAAACGCCTTTGCAAAATCGTCTATAGACCCCCGCAGAATAGATGCTGTGGCAGTTGCTCTCGGCCCCGGCCTAGGGCCCTGTCTAAGGGTTGGCGCAACAGTTGCTAGAACCCTCTCCGCCTATTTGAACAAGCCTCTGGTTCCAGTAAACCATGCTGTGGCGCATGTTGAGATAGGCTCTAAGCTGACTGGGCTAAAAGACCCTGTGACAGTCTATTTGTCTGGTGGGAACACAGCTGTTATAGCATATATCGATAGGAGGTACAGGGTTTTTGGAGAGACTCTCGACATAGCTTTGGGGAATCTTCTAGACACCTTCGCTAGAGAGGTTGGCCTAGGCCCACCCTATGTGGTTGGTGGGATGCATGTTGTTGACAGGTGTGCTGAGGGTGGGAAGAGGATACTGCCCGACTTCCCCTACGTAGTCAAAGGCCAGGACATGGCGTTCTCAGGGCTGCTCACAGCCTCTCTCAGAGCATATAGAAAGGGGGTCGACCTAAACGATATATGTCTAACCCTACGCGAAATCGCGTACAACAGCGTCTTGGAGGTGTCCGCAAGGTGCTTGATGCACACAAAGAAGAGGGAGATAATGCTTGTTGGCGGCGTTGCTGCAAGCCCTATACTAAGAGAGAAGTTTGCTGAAATGGCCAAGATCTACGGGGCTTCAGTAGGTGTTGTACCACCGCAGTACGCTGTTGACAACGGTGTTATGATAGCGTGGACAGGTCTTCTCAGCTACAAAGCTGGAGTTGTAACAGATCTGAGATCAGCTATTGTCAGACAGAGATGGAGGATAGACGAGGTTGAGATCCCGTGGAGATAGAGCTCCCAGAGATAGTTAGGGAGATGCTCGGCGAGGAATACGTTGTTGTCAGCAGAAGTGGTATCAGCATTGGCAAGATGCTAGACTCTGTGGAGCTGCTTTCAATGGGGGCAGAGGCATACATATTCAAAGCGAAGTTTATGGGGGTAGACGCAATAGTTAAGTGGAGGTTTCCAAAGCCATATATGCCAAAGGAGCTGGACAACCAGTTGAGGAGGTATAGAACAGAGTTAGAGGCTAAGATAATCTGGAAAGCGCTTTCAATAGGTGTTAAAGTTCCGATACCCCTTTTCACAGACCTCGAAGACTGTCTAATCATAATGACCTATGTAAATGGCGAGAACCTCAGAGATGTTGTTGGGGTCATAGACAATGAAAAGCTGTGCAACTTGACGAGAACAGTAGGCTTCTACACAGGGGTTTTGCACAAAAACAACATTGTCCACGGAGATCTGACAACAAGCAATGTGATTGTGGATAGAGACGATGTTTACATCATAGACTTTGGGCTCTCCACAATCTCTAAAAGGGTTGAGGACAAGGCCATAGACATACACATATTCTTCAGATCTGTGGAGAGTGCCCACAGCAGGTTTGAGGAGCTTATGAAAAGGTGTTTTGTTGACGGATATAAAGACGCTGTTGGAGAGGATGCTGCAAACAGGGTTTTGAAGACTGTGAGGAATATTCGGCTGAGGGGGAGATACATAGCCGAGAGGAAGCTGAGGAGCGAGTGGATCCTATAACTCTGCATACTCTAGAAACCGTTGAGACAAACCCTTTTAAGCAACAGCAGTTGTTGTTCTGTACTTGGGCCTGCATCAATGGAGATATTTTTCGCGACAAACAATATGAATAAGGTTAGAGAGGCTGAGGCAGTCCTAAGAGACTTTGGAATAAAGGTTGTGCCTGTAAACGTTAAGAAGATCGAGATTCAGCACGACTCTCTAGAGGAGATAGCGAAATACGCTGCGAGAATCGCCTATACAGAGCTTGGAAAACCTGTTGTTGTAGAAGACTCTGGCCTCTTCATAGACTCTCTAAACGGGTTTCCAGGCCCATACAGTAGCTATGTGTATAAAACCATTGGTTTGAGGGGGGTGCTAAAACTTCTAGAAGACTATAGAGAGATTGAGCTCAGAAGAGCGAGGTTCGTAGCAGTAGTAGCCCTAGCCCTCTCAGAAAGCGACATAAAGGTGTTTAGAGGGGTTGCAGAGGGGTTCATAGCATTCGAGATAAGGGGCTGCAAAGGCTTTGGCTACGACCCGATATTCATACCCATGGGATCCACCAAAACCTTTGCCGAAATGGATGTAGAGGAAAAGGGGCTCTATTCGCATAGAGGCAAAGCGTTTAGAGAGCTTGGCGAGTGGCTGCACAGGATGCAGCAGAGGAGATAGGTAAAGCCCGCAAATTGACTTATGAAAATTTATAAGTGTGTGGTGGCCGTATCTATAGAAGAATAGCGTATTGCATTGTGTGAATAGCTTATGGCTGGCAAAAAGAGGGATAAGGGAGAGTCACATTCAACCAGACCAGCTAGACTAGGACCACCAAAATGGGTTAGGTACTCCCAGGACGAGATCGAGGCTATAGCGGTTGAGTTGGCTAAGATGGGGTACACCCCATCAATGATAGGGATTATCCTAAGGGACCAGTATGGGATTCCGCTAGTCAAGTCTGTTACAGGTATGAAGCTCACAAAGATTCTTGAGAAACACGGTGTTGCACCGCCTGTACCAGAGGATCTTCTTAGGCTAATGGCCAAGGCGGTCAATCTAAGGAGGCATCTATCTGAGCAGCCAAAGGATTTTGCAAGCAAGAGGGGGTTGATAGAGACAGAGTCTAAGATAAGAGCGTTGATAAGGTACTATAAGCGTGTAGGCAAGCTACCCCCAGACTTCGAGTACGACCCGGAGAGGGCAAAGCTCCTGGTTGCACAGTACCTTGGTGCAGCACTACAACAACAGGCTGCCACATCCGAGACGGCGGGCCAGACACAAGTCGGTACAGCAACAACACAGACAGCGGGGCAGGTGGCAGGATCGGCGGCAGCGACACCACCAGCACAAGAGACCCAGCCTGGGCAGCAGCCCGGATCTTCTGGGGCGCAGCAGTAAGGCTCTAACAGCTCCTTCACATTTTCGCATTCTAAAGTATTTAACAGTTTTTGTCTTTTTCTACAAAAGCGGTGTGTGCTGTGGCTAGACAGTTCAAGGAGCTTATCGTCATGGTCAAACAGTTTAAGGGGGTCTACATAGTCTATGCCCCTACAATAGACAGTATCCTCTCGGCCTCTCTTCTCCTAAGGTTCTTTAAAGAGTATGAAGTAGATGTTATGCTGGCTCCATACTATTCAGCTCCCAAGCCCAGTGGCGAGGGGGTCACCATTGGGGTTGGGGTGATGCAGAGAACGCCGCTGGCCGGAACAAGATATGTTTCCATCGACGATTTTCTAGAGAGGGATGCAAGCGTTGTGCAGTCAACGTCTATACACCTTGTGAGAAACATTAAAAACTATTGGATTGTTCCAAAGGCTGTCGAAGCCCTATCAATGTCGGCCATGCTTTCGATAACCCGCTCCACACTCTACGACGAAAATGTTGTGGAGATCCACAAAACTGTTTTGGAGGACGCTGTGTCAAAGGATCTTTGGGAGTATACACAGAGTCTCAGACTCTTCGGCTATCCAAGACTAGATGTCGCCCAAGCTCTTACAAGAACTTTGGAGCCCTATATCGTGGGCGTGTCGCTAGACGATAAAGCGGGTTCAGAGATTGTGAGCAGGATTTTAGCCTCTAAGGAGAAGGACATTGTGAATGGCGTTGCCGAGGAGGTTGGAAAGATAGTCTCTGGATATGGGAGGGGTGCTCCAAGCGTTCTAGGGCCAAAGATAATTGTTAAAAACGTTGATGAGGTTGTCGACCTCTATGAGACTGTATATGCAATTTCGTTTTACATTGATCTCAAGGGGGCTGAGCCCCCTCTGTACATAGCCTTGGAGCCTAAGATAGTGAGCTATGCCAAGGCTGCGATGTATTCAACTCTAAAGCAATTCAAAAACTTTATAGACAACTTGATAAGGGGGCTGGCGATAAAAAGGTTTATAGTAAAGGGCATTAGGATAGGGGTTGTAGACATATCGACAGAGCCTAGTACACCACCTCTATACACTCTCTACAGAATCTTGAAGGGTGTTGGGCTGGCAGAGGATATAACGGTTTTCACAAACGGCAAGGAGTATCTACTGCCCGTACAACTGGTTGAGGCTAGGTGGCCGCTGGAGAAGGAGCTGAACATAGATAGAAACTATGTTGTGTTGCCAAACATACAAAGCGTTGGTGATGTCATAAAATGATGTTAGAGCTTAGCATAGAGATTGTGATGAACGATGAAAACACTTGTAGATCTGTTCTAAACGCTGTTGAGCCAGACAACAAAACGGCTCCAAGTTCCATAGCCATAGATGTTACATGCCAGGGCAATGTCATGAGGGTGGTGGTTAGAGGCTCTAACACAAAGATCCTGACTTTTAGGAATACTGTAGACGATCTTCTAGAGCACATATCGATAGCTATGAAGACTGTCAAGGAGATTCAGAGCACAGGCGCCTCCTAGTATGCACCACGTTCTCTTTGTAGAGGCTATGGTATCTCCTCTATGTATCTAAATATTGAGTCGGCTATTATCGTAACAATCTTGGAGTTTTTTGGAAGCTCTCTAGAAATCTTTACGGCTCCGACTATGTTTGCGCCTGAGGATATGCCTGCTAATATGCCCTCCTCTTTTGCTAGGTGGAGAGCCATTTCAAGAGCCTCTCTATAGGAAACCTCTACTATCCTGTCTATAACTGTCTTGTCTAGGAGTGGTGGAACATCTTTGTGTAGTAGCCCCTCTATCCTGTCCTCCCCAACGCCTCCAGCGAGCTTCGACCCCCTCGGGGTTACAGCCACTATCTTCACATCCCGTTTCCTCTCCTTTAGGAACCTGCCGACACCTGTTATAGTACCCCCTGTCCCAACACCCATGACAAAAGCATCTATATCGCCATTCATCTGCTCCCAAATCTCTCTGGCAGTCGTTTCGTAGTGGGCCAATGCGTTGTCCGGGTTTGCATACTGGTTTAGAAAAACAGTGTTTTTCTCTCTCGCAATCCTCTCAGCAATTCTTATGTAGTAGCTCTCCGAGGTCGGATCCTCATCACCAAACATTATCTCTGCACCTAGAAACTCTAGTATCCTGACCTTCGCCCTGCTAGTGGATCTGGGTATAACTATAACTGGTTTTAGCCCAAGCCTCCTAGCAACAAACGCCACGGAAATAGCTGTGTTGCCGCTAGACGCCTCGACAATATAATCCCCTGGTTTTAGCCCAAACCTCTTTATGGCTCCTCTCACCATGTACAGCGCTATCCTGTCCTTGTGACTGCCAGTAGGGTTGAAGTACTCCAGCTTTGCAAATAGCCTACAGCCGTTTTCCAAACCCACATTCTTAATTTCTACAAGTGGGGTGCCCCCAACAAGATTCAGAATGTCTGGCACCATCCGGACACCAGTAAATGCTGGAGAACTTATATTCTGTGGCAAAGCCATAAAAGTTTTTGTGTATAGCCATGCTAATAGTTTTCGAGGGTATTGACGCAGCCGGCAAAACTACTATGAGCAGAATGGTTGTGGAGCATATTCGGGGGAAAGGGTTTGAGGCATCTCTATTCTCATACCCCAACTACACATCGATATACGGTTCCATTATAAAGCTCTTTCTAGAGTCAAAAATATGGTTGTCTCACCAAGAGCTGTTCTTCCTATACATATTAGATATGTATAGAGAGAAGCAAGAGGTTGAAAAAGCGCTTGCAAGCGGGCGAATCGTTGTGATGGACAGGTACTACACCTCCACAATAGCGTATCAATGCTCTCTTGGATTCGACTATGAAATGGCGAAGAAAGTGATAGAGTATCTCGATATGCCAAAGCCAGACACAATAGTATATCTCGATATAGAGCCTAGAAAAGCTGTAGAGAGAAAGGCTAGACAGAAAAAGCTGGATGTATTTGAAAAAGATGTTGAGTTTCTTGAGAAAGTAAGGAAAATGTACTGGAGGCTAATAGGAGAGGGGTACCCAACGAAAAACTGGATTGTTGTAGACGCGAGCAAGAGTGTTGACGAGGTCTTCAGCTACATTATTGAGAGGCTACAGCTATAAAGTTGATGTGCAAGAATTGGGCGGCGACCCGATCCCAGCTTGGGTGGGCTGCGGCCCCTCTCGGAAGCCACAGCCACACCCAACGCGGCTGGCTTAACTTCCGGGATCTGACGAGTCCGGGTGTTGCCCAGCCGCTATGGCCGGGTCGGGTCGCCGATTGTTCTATTTGCTATTGCTGGGGTTTAAAAGATTTTTGTGTCTTTTCCTGTGGGATAGCATATATCTTTGTTATTACTAGTAGCGAGTTGCATTTTGGGCAGTTCCCATCTACCTTCCCTATGAAGTCCCCCTCTCTGAACTCTCTCTCGATTGTATAGTCGTTTTGCTGGCATGTGGCAACAGTCATTATTTTGTAGCTTATTTTCTCACTTTCCACGAGCTGCTTTCTTCTTTTTGAGTAGTCGAGTGATGCTACCACTAGGTATATCAGCAGGCCCGCCATTATAATTGCAAGTATTATTGTTAGGGCATCTATTTGCATTGTGATCATGTTAGTATACACCAACGCTGTTTCCAATACCCACAACAATTACATTGTCCCCCGGCTTCGTCCTGTTCCTTATAATCTCTAAAACCTTTTGATAGGCTTTTTCAACGCCGTCTGCAATCTCTTTTGTCATCGGGGTTATCGCCTCGTCGTTGCTCATCTTAATTATTACAGCGTCTAGTGGTGCGCCACACTTTACAGCTGTTCTCTCAATCTCTATCTTCTCCGGCCCCACATCGCCTATCGCTGCTCCAGAGCCCTCTGCAACTAGTCCTGTTGGCTCTCCCTCGAGTTTTAGCGCTGCATCCACTGTTATGATTCTGGCAACTCTGTTCTCAAGCATCTCAGCAATTTTTGCAACGGCTTTTCCAGGTCTTCCAACTGTTGCTCCGGGTCCCTTCGCCTTTACCACATAGACTTTTCTGCCGTCTATCTCAACGATTGAGTATACAGTGTCTTCCTCAATATCTATTCTGGGTGCTAGCCCAGCGAGTTTGTAGGCCACCATGGGCCCTGCGGAATCTCCTATTGGAACACCTTTTATGAATGTGTCGACAGCTCTCACATAGGGCATGAGCTCTTTTAGCAACTGTGGGAGGAGTAGGTATAGCTGCATTAGAAGAACCCAGTTTTCGTACTTCTTTCCCAGCAGGTAGTAGTGTCTCAAAATCTTGAATACTGTGTAGAGGGCTGAGGCAACTGCTAGCGAAACCGCTATGTTGTTCAGCATGTGCCTGCCTATATTCGGCATAGAGTTTTGCAGATCCTTTTTGAACTTGTCTTCGTTGGCTGTTATTATGTGGTCAAGCCTCTTTATAATGTCTGTAGGCTCTATGGAGACAGGCTCTATAGCGAAGTAGTTCTCTAGAGAGTTTCCTATTATAGCATCTGCGTTGCTTACACCAAGTTTCGATAGATATGTCTTCACCTTTGAGATGCTCTCTTTGACAAGGCCCTCAACGACTGTCAGCCTTGCTGCAACACCTTTTTCGTATCTCAGAAACTGTGTTTTTTGTGGTAGGTCTGTGAAGAAGTATAGCATGAATACAAGCCAGAAGAGTATGGATATTATATTGTTCCAGTCGTTGTTGATCTGCATGTTTGTTGCCATGTAAAGCGTTTTACCATCACCCTTCTAGTCGCATCATAGAAAACAGTCTTTTGCAGATATAAAACTTTTTGCTTAGCAATAAGGTCTAGGCGGCTTCTGTAGAGCAGCTTGTTGTCACTATCTTCTCCCCCCTGTCTGTGAACAGTACTGTGTGCTCGAACTGTGCCACCATACCCCTGCCCCTCTCGACTAGAACCGGATATGCTATAGCTAGACCGCTTTGGACAAAGGCTTTCACAGCCTTTTCGAGGAGCTCGAGGCTAAACCTATTTGTGTACCACCTCAATGCGAAGGGCAGCGTCTTTCTGTCGTTGTATATCGTGTTGAAGACTGTTTGAAGCTCTTGGCCAAGCTTCGAAAGCTTCTTGGGGTTCGGCCTGAGTGCATATATCAGAGTCTTTCTGCTTTCTGTAACATATCCATCTCCACTTGTTGCGAAGGGCTCTATAGCATATGCCCTTCCAGGTTTGAACGACCCGAAAACAAGCCTATCCCTGTAGTTTGGTATTACCTCGCCCGCATGTATAGAGAACCTGTCTAGGCTGTGCCCACTCAGATTGTATATTGGCTTGAAGCCATAGCTTTTTATAACAGACTCGACTATGTGGCCAACCTCGCTGAACTTTGTCCCTATGTTGGCCGCTTCAACGGCTTTCTCCAAAGCTGTTTTAGCTGCTTCGCAAAGCATGTTGTATCTGTCGTCGAGTGTTACAGTGATTGCCGTGTCTGCTATGTAGCCATTCACATGAACGCCTATATCTATCTTCACGACAGCCCCCTCAGGAACTGTGAGAGTGTCTCCAGCCTCCGGCGTGTAGTGGGCTGCCACATCGTTTATAGATATGTTTACTGGAAACGCTGGCTCCCCACCCAACTCAGCAATCCTCTTCTCGATCTGCTCAGCAATTTCTATCACCTTCGCCCCCGGCCTAACAATCTTTGTGGAGTCTCTAAGGATTTTGCATGCTATTTGACCTGCCTTGACATAGCTCTCAATCTCCTCCTGCCCCATCATAGATCTTTGCACACCTGCGGACTGTCTGTAGCTAGAAACCTTTTTCGCAAACCTTTTTTACTGTTTGAGCGGAAAGCTTTTGTGAGGTGGTTGGATTGGCTTTGATTAGGTGGCTTGGCCACGCAGCCTTTGTTGTAGAGGTTGGTGGCTACAGGTTTTTGGTCGACCCCTGGATAACAAACCCCCTGTCTCCCTATAGAAGCGTCGAGTCCTTTGCTAGAGACTACCAAGAGATAGACTTTATTGTTGTCACTCACGGCCATGGGGATCACGTGGGAGAGGCTGAGGAGCTTCTAAAGAGGTATAAGAGGGCTAGGATAGTAGCTGTATATGAGCTCGCCGAGGAGATAGCTAGAAAGGCAGGGGCTGTCGACAGGTCTGTCCCAGCCAATATAGGCGGATATATAAGGCTTGGCCCAGAGATTGGGGCTGTCCTAACACCGGCTTTACACAGCTCCTCAACAGGCTCTCCAACAGGTGTTGTCATTTTGGGTGAGGGCAAGTCGCTCTACCACGCTGGGGACACAGGGGTCTTCGGGGACATGAGGCTTATCCACGAGCTCTACAAACCCGTTGTAGCTATGCTCCCAATAGGAGGGCACTTCACTATGGGTGTTGAGGAGGCTGTGAAGGCAGTTGAGCTCCTCAGACCATCTATAGCTATACCAATGCACTACAACACATTTGATGTGATATCAGCCGACCCAAACAGGTTTGCGGCCCTAGTTAGGGAGAGGGTACCCGGGGTAGATGTGAGGATCCTGAAGCCCGGTGAGTCCATAAGGGTATAGCCAAGGAGTTTACATGGATACGAAGCTCGGCGCCGGCTACAACCCCATAGAGCTCTCGAAAGCAGTTGAGAAGCTTGTCTCAGTGGATGTTGGAGGGGCTGTGGCGAGAAAGTACTTTGGGTTTGCGCCAACCAGATTCTACGGAGGCTCTGCAACAGGCTATGCAACAGGCTGCAACCTGCGATGTGTATACTGCTGGAGTCTAGCCAGAAACGCTAGGGCTGTCGGGGACTACCACAAACCTGTTGATGTTGCAAGAAAGTTGGTTGGGATGGCCAGTCAAAACGGCTATAGATTTGCTAGGCTGAGCGGGGGAGAGCCGACAATAGCTGTTGAGCACCTACTGCAGCTGCTAGACCACCTAAACATGTTTAGAGACATTTGGAGAGGGGTATTCATACTAGAGACAAACGGGATTCTAATAGGCTATGACAAGAGGTTGGCGGAGACGCTGAGCAGATACAGGTTTGTTGTGGCTAGGGTGTCTATAAAGGGCTGTAGCGAGGAGGAGTTCCACACGATAACGGGGGCGGAGAAGAGCTTCTTCAACACACAGATACAGGCAGTAAAAAACCTGTTGGACAGCGGCATAGAGACGAGAGTCGCAATAACAATAAGCTTCTGCAAAAAAGAGACTCTTGCGAAACTCCTCGAGAGGCTGGCGACAATAGATGCAAAGCTTGTGGACAGCATGGAGATAGAGTATGTAAAGCTCTATCCAGCAGTCCAGAAAAGGCTATGCAAAAAGGGCTTGGCGCCATGGATAGCGATAAAACCCCCAGACAAGATAGTAGACCAGGAGAAGTTCTATGAGCTCTGCAGAGAAGAGCCTCAGAGAAGCCATAGCGAAGGTAATAGCTAGAAACCCAACCGGAATAACATTCGAAGAGCTTAGAGACCAGCTAGAAACAGAAGAGCAGATATACATAGACGGCATAGAGCTGAGAAAAACTGTAGCCGAAATGATAAGACAGGGCACAATATGCAAAGAACCATCACCACAAAGAAAAAAGATGCTACTAAAACCATGCAGAAACACCAAACAATAAACACATAGACTCCACAACGAGAAAACACAACAAAAACCTTCTAAAAACAAAGTCCCAAGCCACATAGGTTTCCAGCCCACACAAAACAATAGAGTTTTAAGCTTTTCATCTCTTTCCATATTCTGTACATACAGTGCGGGGTCTGCCAAGATATTTAAGCTCTTTAAAAGCTTTTATGGGGTCTTCGCAACAATCTCTATGTATACAATTTTGTCAACTCCTTCTCAAAACTCTTTATGGTGTTCATTGCAATAGCTGTATTGCAGCTATGGTCTCTTCAGATCATTGATGTTTTATGGCAATCGCATTGCGATTAACACTAATTTGCTTAAAAGCTTTTATACCAGATTCAACACATAGTATATTGAACTGCTTCGAATCCGCAAATGGAGACTCTCAAACAAGAGAACCAAGCACAGAATCCAATAAATGGAATTGAAAGGTATACGAACACCCTCTGTCCTAGGAGCTTGGGTCTCGTCAACTTGGAATCCAATAAATGGAATTGAAAGGTTATAGGCTATCACAGGGCTCTTATCGACGGCGGCAAGCAAGAATCCAATAAATGGAATTGAAAGAGATAGGATTTAGTCAAATTAATGAGGCTTTTCTTGATCAGCTCCCTCGAATCCAATAAATGGAATTGAAAGCTGGCTCTGCCAACATCAGATCTACCAGCCAGTTGAAGAATCCAATAAATGGAATTGAAAGTCCATTAGCTTTAGAACCTCTCTGAACATCGACAGCAGGATATCGAATCCAATAAATGGAATTGAAAGTTACGCTCACGACATATCTTACCCTATCGCTTAGTTGTTGGATGAATCCAATAAATGGAATTGAAAGCGTTAGTCTCATACGCGGCAATTTCAACGGCATTTTGTATGAATCCAATAAATGGAATTGAAAGAATCTTGGAAACTGGTCTATTATTTGCCATGCGAGGCTGTTGTGAATCCAATAAATGGAATTGAAAGTTATCATGTTTTCGATTTCTTGTGGTGTTAGTGTGATCTGCTTTGAATCCAATAAATGGAATTGAAAGAAAACAAGATACTATTCGAGAACAGTATAAGGTCTCAGAAAAGCTTCGAGAACCAGAATCCAATAAATGGAATTGAAAGACATCAACAACAACACGCGGCACACGAACACCAATACCGGCTGAATCCAATAAATGGAATTGAAAGTTTCAAAAATTATTTTTTGTTTTGAATTTTGAGTTTGGGTTTGGGAATCCAATAAATGGAATTGAAAGTAAATCTCTCTCTATCGCTCTCAGAACCATTACAACAGCAACTGAATCCAATAAATGGAATTGAAAGCAAGGAAATCTGATATCTGCATTACTCCAGTTCTATCGATAGCTGAATCCAATAAATGGAATTGAAAGTGATCGGGTCGTGCACCTTGAACTCAATCAGTTCGATGCGATGAATCCAATAAATGGAATTGAAAGACAGAAATGCTTAGAGTTTGACTCATGGTAGACAAGGGCATTCAACTCTCCTTCTGCAACGTGTTATTGAGGGCTTGTACTGAGTTTGCTGAAGTCTGCGTC
>JAUQPB010000001.1:771249-790482 GCA_030550585.1 Thermoproteota archaeon
TGAATCCAATAAATGGAATTGAAAGACAGAAATGCTTAGAGTTTGACTCATGGTAGACAAGGGCATTCAACTCTCCTTCTGCAACGTGTTATTGAGGGCTTGTACTGAGTTTGCTGAAGTCTGCGTCGCTATGGCCTTAGCCGCCTTTCGCAATTATCTCGTTGATGAGTTCTAGACATGCTGGTATATAGCGTATGTAGATCTTCCCGTTCTGCTTCTTTACCTCTACAATATTTCTCTCCAATCCGGCGTGCGCATAGAAGTGTCTCTCGTTGGCTTGGCATCTCTGCTCGGGCCTGCTTCTCGCTTTGTGCTCTGCTTCCATGAGTACTTCTCTCAGCTTCTCCCTCGCTATGGCATCTTCAAGGCTCATATTGAGGACTTGGATTATGGTGTTGTAGACTAGCGGCTTGGACAGGTCTACTCCCAGCGTCTCGAGGGCATTCACATGCTTTTCAATGTCTTGCACTTCGTACATGAGGATCTTCGATGCTATTCTACTGAGCCCCAGCTCCCCACCCAGCTTCTCCAACAGCTCTAGCTCAACCCAGCCCTCCCAAGCTTTGAAGTCGAGCTTGATGGCTTCCCTCAGCCTCTTCAGCAATCTCAGAGCTGAGAGCAGGTCCACGACCCCTGGGGTTACTGCATACTTGTGTTCAACTGTAACCGAGTCTCCCTCTAGCCTCACACTCCTAGAGTATAGAGCGTCCTTGACCTTGCCCTCGAGGCTGGATATATCCCTCTCGAGCTCTCCCAGGTCTAAGCCGGCCATCCTCGTTAGTATGTATAGAACGAGTCCATAGCTAGACGCCCTTGTAAGAGCGTTCATCAAGTCTGTGTAGCTTTTGGAGGTGTAGTCTATGACCCTGCTCAGCTCCTGAATTTCCTTCGGCGGCTCAACCCTCTCGAGCGCTCTCGGCTTTAACTCCTCCATGGAAAGGTCGCTGACTGTCGACTCGAAGAGCTCCAGCGGCTTCTCCTCATACGTTCTAAGCTCAACTAGGTGAATGTGTGAGGACTGGCCTGGCTCCTGTACCGGATCGCTATTCACAACAGCTACCACCACTTTCTTCCCCCTCAGCGCACTGTAAAGCCTTATGGACTTGTGAACAGCCTCTCTGCCAAGCACCGGAAGGTAGTTTACGCCATGGCTTATGTCTAGCACCACCAGGTCTGGGTCTACACAATTGAGAGCATCTGCTAAATCGATCAACAATGCGGCATATGTGTTGAGCGGCGACCCCCTATAGACAAACCTCCTAAGGTTAGAACATGCCCTGTACACACCAATACCTGGAAGCACACTAACGCTTGCAGCAAGCTGCTCACCTACCTCCTTAGTGTACATGTCTGTGAATCTCTCTAGAACCCACCTAGCCACCTCCACAACATCATTGTACTCGATGTGGTCACTACACAGAGATCCCTCGACACGCCTGCCCACCTCCTCAACGAGCTTAGCCCTTGGATCGCCCTCAACAGCCTTACCTGGTTGCTTACCCGAGCTGGGCCTCGGCGGGGTTGCAAGCGTGTCCAAGCCATAGATCCTCAGATGGATCTCGAAGCCCAGCCTCTTCAAGGCAACCGCTTCAACAATAGTCGTTGAGTAGGAGTCTATACCCTCCCCCGGCACCCAACAACTAGGCTTACCCACACACCTCTTGTCATTGGGCACCACAGGGATGTATCTAGCTCTGTGCCACCCACCAGGGTAGCCCCACAAACCAATTACCAGTACATTGATATTCGTCATGGCGCTATCGCGACTAGGCGAACTCTTTAAGCAGTTCGCCAAGAGGTTTCTGAGCTAGGTTCTCGATATTTATCAGCGCATCAAGTAGTTTTGTTTTGTCGTTAATGGTATTCAGATCTATGTATATCCCTCTACTGTTTTCAAGATCTAGGAAAAGCTTGCCAACGCCTATAGACTTCGCACCTCCAATAGATATCCCCACCTTGTTTAGATATTCTAGCACAGCTCTAAGCATTCTAAGCTCTGGGCCACCTCTTACAACATTCTTTATGGTTATATCTATCGATAGAGAGTCTAATGCTGCGTACTCTCGTGTGTATAGCCGTTGGGGCATTGCTGTAGAGCTCTGGCGAGAGATAGATACATGGGTAACCATATGCGTAGAAACTATGTGTGGCTCTACCCTAAGCACAGATATCTTGGATCCCAGACCAGGGCCTCCGAAGAGCCTGCATATCGGGCACAGAGCTGAGAGCACCGGCTCTAGCTCTCTAGGTATTTTGTCGAGGCTATCAACACCCCCCATTATATTCGAAATCTCTGTAGCGGCATCATCGGTTAAGAAATGCCTGTAGAGATCTCTGTTACTGGTTAATACCTTGACTAAGTTCTTGACGAGGCTTAGGTACTCATCTCCGCGAGGAGAACATATATGTCTGATTATATCTTCCTCAGGTTCGCAGTGTGCCTCAGCGAAGATTCTGTCGGCTGTGTCTCCAAACGCGTTGAGAGACGCCTTGGCAATGGATTCTGCAGCTGATCTGAGAGCCCCTATGAAACTCGATGCAGGTATGTAGATCTCGTCACCAACTCTGAATACTGGGGTGTATGCCGCCCCCCTCTCCGAGGCTATATGCACTAGCCCAAGACTGTTAAGGGGCTTGAACACCAGCTTTAGGTAGAGCACAGTGTTCAGCTTTTTCTCTCGCTCAATAAACTCTCTCAGCCTATTGCCAACAATGTTGGCGTCCATCACTTTACACCACCTCTACAAAATCTTGTCTAACGAACTTGACGAAGTTGAATCCCTGAGACGATAAGCTGTTGAATCCTGTCGCTACTGTATAGGCTAGAAGCTCATGGTTGTACACACGCAGTATCTCAGCCACAGCCAGGGTTCCAGGGCTGTTAACCTCCACAGGCAGCTTTGGTAGCCCAGTTCTATAAGACCACCCATAATACTTTGTTGTATGTCTGCCGATAACAGCGCGAATCTTTATCACAGCAGCTGTTGATCCAAAGACCTTCACAGTTATTTCATCACCTGTCATCACAGGTCCTGGCACACCATCTATGTTTAGCATTGGTGATGCAGCGTAGAGTACATATAGTTTGTTGCCTAGGTCAAATGGGTCAATGACTTTTGATTGGTCTATACTCTCTATGCATAGTCTCGATATCCCGAACCCCCGCCCAACACCTCTGCCAACTCTAACAACTAGGCAGCTCTTATCATAGGATTTGAGCGCGTCAGCTATAGGCGAACCACTTTGAGTCGCTATAAGCCCTACAAACGTGTTGCCAGGCTCTATGTACTCGTACGCATAGAGAGCCCCCGAAGCCGCGCTTCCGCGGGCTCTATCAACAGCTGTCTCTACGTAGATACTTGTGCTCGGCTCCGATACCACCCATCCACCAGCATCCCTAACTATTGTGCTTCCACAGGCACTTTTCATCTCCGTAGAGGACTTTAGCACCTCAATTGGGTTGCTAACAGCGTTTTTGAATGCCTTTACATCTGTGTTGAGTGTGACATTAAATATCAGCTCCTTCAGAGCTTCTTCCACACCATATTTCCCTGTTTCAATGTATTGTAGGAGCCTGTCTATGCCGAAGCTCAGCACCCTGGGGGATCCAGTCGCGTGCTTGAACATAAATGTGAGTGCATGTGCAAATGCCACGTCTTTGATTGGTATAGCTGTATCGGCTTTTTCGCGGGGTACATGTAGAGCCGGAGTCACACTGTGGCTTGGATTTAGAGACTCGCGGTGAGCGTCTGCACTTGTTATAGCGTTTTCACTTAGAAGCTGTGAGAATAGAGCGCCTCTAACCACCGAGCCCAATATGTATTTGGATACGGTGGTGTAGCTCATGCCTCTGTAGCCCTGGGCGGAGGTCACGATGGCGGGCGTCAACAGCTCTAGTCTATACCTATATAACCCTATCTCCATATCCACCTCCTAAGAAACCTGGGTAACGGAGAGCACGTATTTTACATTCTCATCTTCTGCAATGTCCGGAGGCTCAATCTTTAAGATGTAGCTCTTTGCCGACGACCTTCTACCCACATACTTGTAGCGTAGCATAGCTATCGCTACGGTTAGTAGCCTAGCCACATCAGTAAGCTCGCTGAAATCGGCTGACTCGTACATTATCTCCCCATAGAACAGGGTTGCTGGGACAACCCTAAGCTCTTTGAACAAAGCTCCTTTGGCAGCTCTAGCACATCTGTCGTCTAGCCTCACATGGGGCTCGATATAGGTACTTGGAGACAGTAGAGTGCTGTCCTTGAACAGATAGGCCATTGGCTCATCGTTTGCCAGTGACTTAGCCGACTCCACATCTTTAACTGGGTAGAGAGGGCCGAACATGGTTGGCGACGGCACTACAGCAACTTTGTCGCTAAATGGTGTTAGGGGCCCAAATACCTTCAATATGATGTCTCTGCTCTGCACAATGCCTACTCTAGTGAGGTGGTCAAAAACCTCCTCAGCTGCTCTCCTCAGAACCCCCTTGATGTAGGTGTGTGGTATACAGAGAACCTCGCCTACTCGTGCATGCCTACAGGTTGTTGTAACAACATTTGCTTCGAGAAGCCCTTTGCCACTGCCCCACAGCCCACCACCCTCAAGCTTGAGCAAATAACATATTCTGAGACGAGCCATTGCATCAACCACCAATGACTATTTCGACAAGGTTGTAGATGTCGAATAGAGGTGGCATATCTTTGCAGAGAAGCGATAGTCTTGCCATGCCCTGGTAAACACCTCTGCTCCTCTCCTCAACGCGGTTAGACTCTCTAGCTAGGTATAGACCTAGGATGAGGTTGTTAGCCCCGTGGTCATGGACGACGGTCATGGCCTCTTGTACCAATGACTCTATGTCCCGCAGAACATTCTTCAGACCCACTTTGCTGACTAGCTGTATAAGGATCTCCGTAGCTGTGCCCAGGTCATCGACTCTCTTCCCAATTCCTTGGCTTAGAAGCGCATCGAGAACTGTTAGCATGTCGTCGCAGCCCACACCCACACCCCTCTGAACAGTTGCTACGAAAGGTTGTTGACTCAGTCTATAGCCGGTAGCAGAGTACTTTTTGAAGAGCTGTGCAACCTCTGTCTCGAAGAGCTGCCACTCGCTTTTGATGAAAGATACGGTGGCAACGAGCTTCGGGCCCAGCTTAAACACCCTCTCTTCTCGGAATCTAGACTTGCACCTCTTGAGTAGGTACTCAGCTGCGTCGAGGACATTCCATATGTTGTGTTTGGGCTTGGCAGCTGCTATAGCTATAGACAGGCTGAGCTCGCCGCCATTCAATCTCCAGAAGGTCTCGGCTATGGCTAGGGCCAGCGGCAGAGCTACGCTGGAGGGCCATATAGCAAGCATATCGTCTCCACCAGCATATAGAGTACCTGCGAAAACCCTGGTAGCAATCTTGTCGAACTCGTCGATATTGCCAATACCGTTCCTGAGCCTTTGAAGCGCTGCTAGGAACCCCAGCTTCAAACCCATATCTATTCTAATGCTTCTGCACATAGCCTCAGCAATGTTTAGTGCCGACGCCATGTACTGCCCAGCGGCATTTCCATCAACTTTAACTATAGCGATCTTGCGCTGCTCAACACCAAGCCTACCTAGCTCAACTCCTGAGAGCCAGGAGATGAGGTATTGATACACCTCCTTAACCCTGTTCTTCTCGATTATATCTCTAGCCTCTCTATAGCCTAGGGAGGCTAGGTACCCGAGCTTCGTTCTTATATACATGCCTGTGCCAAGGTCGTGCAGATCCCTGCACTCAGAACACACATACTCGCCGTTGAGATTCACTGTAGCCGGCCTCCGTCTACAGTACTCGCATAGCACCTCATACCCCGTCTCAGTCAATCTTCTCATTGTCCTGCGAAGCTCTTTCCTTGCTGCAAGTTCGGCAACAGCTCTTCTAATGGACCAGCCCCAACTGGATTTAAGCTCCGATAAAGCGTAGGTCAAATCGATGTCGAAGCCAACTAGGCTCTTAACGTACTCAGCAACCTTCTCAACATCTCTATCTGTGGTGCGCGACGGGGCAAAGGCTATTACAAAGCCCCCGCCTGCATAGACTATAGCGTCTAGCGAGAGACTGAGCTTCTCGATTATCGCTCTGGGGATGGCATATACCGTGCAGGCGTCTATCACAAAGCTTGCAGCTGTTAGTATTCTAAGCGACTCCCTCTTTATGAAGCTCTGAATCCCTGCCACATCAACTACCAGCAGCTTGACCTCCTCTATGCTTGACCCAGGATCCTCGAGGAGGTCAGAGGGTATCAGCCGGGCTTTGAGGCTCCCAGCTATCTTCTCTACAACACTGCTGTACAAGTCGTTAGGCATAGAGAGCCAGGCATCCCATATCTTGGGCCCTGTCCCTGCAAAAAGATCCTCAACCTTTAGCCCACGCCCTTCAGCATATTTGGCGAGGGTGTCATGTACAATAGATGCGAAGTACTTGCTAAGCCTATCGATATTCGAAGACCTCTGGTCAGCTTTGCTTAGAATCTCTCCTAGCTCCTTTAGTTTCACCTCCAATCCCAAACCATCTAGCTTAAATGAGCTTGGCAACTTCTCTACATCGTGATGCTTCTCTATGAGTTCACAAAGAGCTTTGTAGACCTCGCCCAAGCCCAGCCCAGACAAGAAGTCTTTGAGTCTGCTCTTCTCGATTAGCTCAACAGACTTCGCAGCATGGCTTACATAAACCCTATTTCTGTAGATCTCAACCCAGCTAGCGGGCTTGCCTATATCGTGTAGAAGCGCAGCTAGTCTAAGCAAAGCCAGCTCCAGTCTATGTTGCTTATTCTTCTGGAGGGAATCCCAATATTTGTTGACATACATTGCTACAGCCAGTCCTGTTGTGGCAATGGTGTGCGGGATTAGCTTAGATATGCTACACCCAGGCCTAGTATCTGAAGGCAAATTCAATAAGAGGTCGAGCCTCTCGAGAGCCTCTTTCATGTCCTGCGGTGGAGCCACAATTTCTCCGAAGTGCTTCACAAACTCGTTGATGGCCCCAGCAACCTTCTCGTAATCAAACTCTTTGGCTAACCCCCTCAAACTCCTGCCTTCACCCAGTATCTCCCGCATAACAGCTGTGTCTCTACCCATAATCCATGCGTAGAGCAGGTCTTGTGGAGACGGTGTCACAGCGCCGACCACTCCCTGAAGCTGTACCGGGGGTGTCAGCGGGGTTACGAAGTATCTGCGAAAGGCTATCGATATAGCGTCGGCGAGCCTCTCAAGCAAGCATATCGCTAGGTCTACCCCCTGCAAGTCTCTGCAAATCCTAAACGCCTGTTCCACACCTTGGAAGAGCGTTGAGACAGCGTTGACAGCAGACTCAACTAATCCAAGCAGCTTTTTCCCATAGTTCGAGAGCTTCTCCAGACTCACACTAGTTATATAGGTCTGTTGTCCAGTCTCATCGATGAGGGGGGACTGGTGTGTCACAACTATGTACTCGCTCATCTATTCACACCTTCACAGTTTGGTCGATAGATTCTCTGCTGACCTATAGTCTCTCCTTAGAACAGATTGGCTGTCGAAGACATACGGGCATTCCACACTATATCTGCCAACTCGATCGCCTCCAGATATAACGTGGTATATGCACACCTCTCTACCCTTGTCCGATCTCTCTTTCGTCACTACTATGGCTAGCTTACTCCTCTTCACATCGCTAATCACATTGTTGTCCACGGTGCAGACAACTTGGCCTCTAGACGATAGGTCGTCGTCGTAAAAGACTATGAAGGCCTTCTTACCTAGGAGCTCCCCCTCGAAACTCACTTCGCAACCACCTTGTCTCTTACATCAGCTTCTGAAAATCCGTGTAGTTGCGATAGCTGGGGGTACCTGGTGAGGGCTGCATCAATGGCCATGTCAATGAGTTTCTGCAACTCCTTTTCTCTGCAAACAATTTCGATGTGCTCGGCACTGCAGTTCAGTCCCCACTTGGCGAGGGTCTCGGCGAATCGAAGTGGAGCTCTGAGCACTGCAACCATGAATCTCGCTTTGCCCATGTCGGGATACGCATATTTGTGTTTGCCGATGAGCACCGGTATGCCGATGGAGCTGCCCTTAGCTATGCCCATTGATATGAGCAGCGCCCCTATCTCCTCAAGCTTGAGTGCAGAGAACATGATTGAGCCTTTGAGTCTAGTGCCCGGCTTTATTGCATAGACCTTTTCCCCGTATGGCAGATCCCTCTTCTCGTAAGCTTCTAGACCACAACAGAAGTTGCTTGGCATAACCCTTCCCACAACCCCTGGAGCACCAAAGATGTCGCAGACAACACATATTGTATAGTCTTGCGTCTCTATAGGATTGCAATATGGGCCTCGATTCTCTGAAACTGCTTTCCAGATTCTTGCATGTCTCCAGCCGTGGGCGCCTGGTGGTGGAGGTGATGTAATTGGCTTGACATCGCTTCGCATACAAGATATAGCCGAGCCATCTTTGGCATGGCATAGCTCTAGCCTAGCCCTTAAGAGACCCTTTATTGTGGAGCCCGGTATACACACACTATCTCCATAAACAACGTTGTCTATATAGTCGAGAGCAACATACGATGAAACCCTCTGCAACGCTTTTATATCACCTTTAATGAGAGCTTCTTCAACAGTATTTAGCAGGCTAGCAGCTGTTTTAATGTCGATTAGACGCTCCAGCCTCTCCCTACCCATAGACACATGGATATATGAAAGAGCCTCTATCTCAGCCTCGATAACGCCGCTGAGTGTCCCCTCCACCTCTATATCTCTTACAGTAAAAGCCTTTCTGGTCACAGCTATACTAGACATGAGCTCCACCTCCAACCACTTTCAGACACCTTCCTAAGCTTCTGCAATGCACCTCTCCAAGCATTGGCAAAGTTCTTGAGCGTCTCCAGCCAGCTGCTCTCCACCACCTTTACATCCACGTCCAACGGATCGAGAGCCGGTATAGAGTCTTTAAGTTCCGCACCCCCTCTATAGTCATAGCCATAAACTTTCAGATTCTCGATTTTGACCCAGCCAAAGCCCCGTGTCTTGAGGCCTCCAATCTTCAGAAGACCCATGTGCATATCCAGTAGGGACTCTGCAACAACGCCAATTGCATAGTTGGGTAGATTAACAAACTCTACTCTGAAGCTAAATTTGGCACCAGGCTCCACATACTCAACACTGAACAGAGCCCTGGGTTTTGCCGTACCAGTCCTCCTATCGATTGCAACCATAGTTCTATAGCCAAGTCTGTACCCATCAGTGGGGTAGCTGTCGTAGAACCTGATATGCGAGGCTAGGCCAGGGGAGCCAAACATTAGGCATGCCAAGCATATAGGCTTAGGTAACGCATTAGCTATGTTCTCCACAAGGCTCTCATAAGAAGCCCTATGCTTTTCAAGCTCCTCAAACTCATCTCCTTTGAGACATGTATCCCCGGGCACACCACCACAAACAGCAAGCTCTGCACTCCTCATCAATTTAACGACATAGCTTCTGAAAACCCCTTTCAGTGACGAGCCAGGGATATAGGGGATGCTTTTGCCGTCAGCCGTGGTTATCTTGACAACCACCAGGTCTACAGGCTCGAAAGTAGCTGCAGCACGACCAGCCCCGACCCTGAGCGGCTCAATATTTGTTATAGTGCCCTCAAACACCACCCTTCTAACCAGCTTGTGAAGCCCAAACCATTCAAAAGCCTTGGCAGCTACACTCACTTTCACCACCTCGAAATCAATTCTCTTAGTGTAATGTTCTTCTCCTCAACTAGGGAAAGGTCTTTCACAACATAGACTACAACACGGGTTTTCTCGGGATCTAGCCTCAGAACCCCGTGTCCAACGCTCTTCATACCACCAAACATTATACCTTGAGATGCAAACATCTTTAGATATGTTCTCAGAAGTTTACAGACATCGCTATCACATGCAGTGATGTCTATATTCTTTAGCTCTGCTCTGAAGCGCCACTTGTATCCAGGGGGTATGAATTCATATTCAAATAGCGCACCACTTCTAGCAGCCTCTCTAAACCGGTCTATTGCTACTCGTGCGCGTGTAGCTGGCTTAACCTCCTGATCTTTCACTGGATACACATCGAAGAATATGGCTTTAGAGGCGAGGGCTTGGTTGCCGAAGACCCTGCATATTATACATGGGCTATACTGCTTCAACACAGACAACAGCTTATCTACAGACGACACCTGCTCTATACTAGACATAATGTTGCTGACCACAGCTTCCGCATCTCTTATGTGCCTACGGGAAGCTATTTCAGCAATAACCCCCTGGCTTTGTTTATCAAGAAGTGTCTTCTTCAATTCATCAAAGCTTCTAGATTTTTGTGCCACTTGATACACATAGTTAAGGAATTCAACTGCAAAAGAGCATGTTGCATCATTGAATAGTTCACACACCTTGTAGTTACCGGCTCTAGCCACAGCCTCTAACAGAGACCTAGTAGCACCTTTGATGGTAGATGCAGGAATGTATGGCACACCTCTAGGATCCCTCAGCACAGGAAGGTCTACTTCGCCTAACCCACCACGGCCTTTACCAACGCGAAGCGGTGTTTCATTAACAGCTTCACCTTCTATAACAGTAATCGATTTCAGAACATCGTGATCGATGCCTAGTACACGAAGCTCTTCCACAACCTTCTGAATCTCGTCACTCAAGATTCCAACCTCTAAGACTTTTAAATACGTAAAATACTTCTCAGATATTCCTCAGCAAAGCCTTGTGGTGCCGGGATGTTCGGGTCACGACGTGCTTGAGCTAGGTCTTTGTACTTTCTCTGCAAAGCAGCATAAACACCCTGATTAAGCTCCCAGCACTCGTAAAACCACTTAAAATAGCCGAGGGCGCGTCTTAACTTGTCTTTTCTCTCCTCCTCACTTGATGTTCCAGCAATTAGCCTATTTAATATTTTGTATAATCTGGCAGCGCTAACTGGATCCCAGCGGTTTCGAGCCGTTTGACGAACTAAGAACAAAAGTAGCGTAAAACTATCAGTAGACTCAAGGTATTCTACGAGTTTATTGACTTGAGATGATTCAACCACACCATTTACTCTCGCAAGAAGAGCTGCTAATGCTAATTCGTCCAATATATTAGGGGGGAGCATGGAAACCATCCTAACATTACATTTTGTGGCACTAATATAAAAGTTTTTTAGATCTTGTTCTCGTTAATAGATTTAAAACATGTTATAATAACAAATCAAAACATAGAAATATTAATCGGCATTATACTTTGGGGGTTAGCGATGTCATATTCATCAATGGCAATGATTTCAACATCATTGCCATTGATGAAGCTGTCGCGTTTTCTAACTAGACTACCGATTACGTTATACCATATCATATTGTATAATTTTGTCAGAGGGTTGGCGGAGGAGACAGGGATCCGCATTACTACTTGCGGTTGCTTGCGTCGTATTTTATCGCTAAGCAGAGAAGATATTGAAGTTTTTAAAGCCTTTGTTGCCAATCAAATCAATATACCCAAACCTTTCATTGAATATCGCATTCAGGTAGATATTAAAGATAAAGAGTTTTTTAATGATTTAGATAAAGGGTATGAGCCCTTAACATCATTGTCGTTAGAGGAAATCGAGTTTATTGAAAATGAAACACGTGAAAAGGTTTGCAATGTAATTTATGATTCTATTGATAGATTAATTGTAGAGAAAGGTGAATATTGTTGCCTAGAAAGGAGGAAGGAATGCCAAGATGAAGCATTACGTGTGCTACTATACCCTAAGTTTGCACCATTTCATCTTCTGTCCTTAACATCAGAGGATACCTTAAGTAAATATCTTGATTTAAATCAGATACAGCATCTGATTAATCATGAACTTCACGGATTTCTTTACATGTGGCTATTTCAACGTCTTAGGATGATGTATAGAAGTGAGGAGTCGCAAATTGATATGCCAACTATATCAATAGAGTTTAGGGCGGTAGCCAAAAGTCACAACATGTTGCCGTCATATTTACTTAGTGCATTAGTCATTAGAAGACCAAAATTGTATCGCACATTAAATAATTTAAATCAGCAGTTAGAACAATTAGAACAACAATACCAATTAGAACATCAGCGACTTCATTTGTTGCGACAACGTATTCAAAATCTTCTTGAATTTCTTAATCGTTTTTCGCAGATACGTGACAGCCTTGTTCAAAAATTAATATCAGCCTCTCCTGATGAGCTTGCACTACTTGGTAAAGTCATTGCATGTTTACCGAATAAACAATCTGATAGTGATAGTAAAGAATATGGTGAACACAATGAAATTGCTAAAATTATTGAAAAAGAAGTTATTGAGTTGGGTGGCTCTATTGAAGAACAATCGAAAAGATTTAGAGACGCTGCAAAAAAATACGTAAATTTATGTATTAAGGATTACAAAGAAAAGAAAGAAGAGAAAGAACATGTTGTAGATTACACGACAGAACTTTTAATTATGTTGAGATATCTTCGTAAATTAGAAGAGGCGTGTATAACACACGAATGTTCAGATGGCATTTCTCAGGGTTTAAAGTTTAATAGTGCAGGTAATTTGTTAAGTGCAATGATTATTTTGAATACGCTTCCAATACTCTTCTTTTCAATACCAAGTTTAGAGATATACTCGAGTGAATGGAGAATGGAGTCGTCAGAAGTTGATGTTGTTATCTTAGGTTATGAACCTGAAGATTATAGGCCTATACTACGCTTCGTTGAGATAACAACATCAAGAAACCTAGATAAGGATAAGTCTAAACAAGAGAAGTTGAAGTATCTTGATAAACTTTGTCAGAGGATTAATGACAATCTAGATCCATCTCAAGACTGTTGCAAAGTCTTGCTTATCGCCCCATGTGATCTTAATATAGGTGATAATAAAATTTGTTTTGAAGGTGAAGATAGCTTATATATGTATGAATATCGCGAAAAGTTATGCATCCCAAGGATATGTTTGGAGGAGGTGTTTTTGCCCCATGTATTTTTAGCCAAGATTTTGTGAAGCTGACTGTTCTATGAAGCGTATTTTTATGGGTATAGCCACTCTGTGCTGTGGTATTTCTATGTTTATTGTTGGTGCGCATATTCCCTGTGAAATGTTTTTTATTTGGATTTTTCTTAGCTGTTTTATTGTCTCTACATAGTCTTTATAGTGGCTTCTATCTATGTGTAGAATTGCCTTGGGATTGTCTTTGACGCTAGCTATTTTCATGTATTTAACGTGTTTGAACATTTTTGCTATTTCTACACACAGTCTAATGTCTTTGCATGTGATCTCGAGCTCCTCGGCATTTAGATAGTCGTCGGGTTTCCTAGAGACTCTTGGGATTCGAAACCCCATATCTATTTCTACAACCTCAGAGCTCTCCACATCCAATAGAGCTGCATATCTCACCTCAGCCCCTGTCAAAATCATTTCGACAACGCATTCAATGCACTGCTCGATACTGCTACACTGCGAAACAGCATAGATGTTGCCGTAGCTCTCTACACAAACAGCATAAACATTGCAGTACGTCAAAAGAGAATCATTGCCAGCAGCGCTACCCAAAACCAACCGCCACAACATCAACAAGCCTAGCGCCCCACACAACCAATAACTGATCTACATAAACCATAACACAATTTAGGATTTCGTTTTACAACAAAGCAATAGCTCACCACCTTCACCCCCAAACAGCTACTCAAAGAGAAAGCCAAGACTCGTTTATATAGCTATCTCCCACCTTTCTACCCTGCTATGAGATCTCAACAAATTGCAGACAAGGTGTCCAAACACGGTCAGAGGCTAGAAGATCTTCACCCTCTCTTCATAGTCTCACAGCCGTGAAATCAAAAGAAAAATTGTTTTTTAGTCTTCTGGCAGGTCTGGAGGTGGTCTGAGCTCCGGTGAGAACATTTTGTCGATGTCTTCTCCGAGTGCTGTTGCAGCGACTGTCAGCATTCGGTCTATCAGCGATATCTTTGTGATTGTCGGCAGGTCTTCTTTTGCATGTTTCAGATAGTATTTGAGTAGCTCTGCCTTTTCCCTGTCCACCCTTTCGACTATTGGCAGTAGGGTCTCCTCGATGTCCCTTATGAGCTTCTCTACCCTGAGCCTAAGCTGCGACAGCCTTTCGTCTGCCGTGTTTGAACACCCACACTACATCTTTTTCTAACCTACTTATAAACTGTATCATAGCATGGGTCAAATAGCCACAGCTTCTGCATATCCCGTCTCTAGCAAAATTAAAGCTGCTAACCAACTTGCGTTAAAAATATTAGTCATTTGATTAAGGATTGTACAAACGAAACTGCAAGACGGTGATGAGGTTTCTGGTACCTGAAAACTGATGAAACCCTGCCTCACTGACCCCACCCACAAAACAGTTTGAAAAAGACTGTGCCACAGTCCAAACCATACCACACCCCACACTAATTTCTAGTATAACATGGTAAAAGTCTAATAGCAACTTCCAACTCTATTTATCGGATTCAATCTCGGCTATCTCATCCTATCACCTTTTTCAACGGCTTTTGCCTTTCAATTCCATTTATTGGATTCTTCAGCTGAAACAAGCAAAGAGAGTGAGGAGGTGGAGGAGGAGTGAACTTTCAATTCCATTTATTGGATTCTTTACGGCAAGCCATGTTTAAAAATCCGCTAAGCCCTTCTCTACTTTCAATTCCATTTATTGGATTCGCTACTGCCAAGCAGCCCAGTAGCGACAAGTGTTAGACTTTCAATTCCATTTATTGGATTCCGCTATTGTTTTCCCGTCTTTTCCTTGAACCGCCACAGCTTTCTTTCAATTCCATTTATTGGATTCTGTGCTTGGTTCTCTTGGATGGGAGTCTCCATTTGCGGATTCGAAGCAGTTCAATATACTATGTGTTGAATCTGGTATAAAAGCTTTTAAGCAAATTAGCGTTAATCGCCATGCGATTGCCATAAAACATCAATGATCTGAAGAGATCATAGCAGCAATGCCGCTATTGCAATGTCTCCCATGGGAAAACTCTAGAAAGAGTTGACAAAATTGCATACACAGAGATTGTTCTCACGAAGTGATAAAAACTTTTAAAGGGCTTAAATATCTTTGCAAACCCCGCACTGTATGTAACGAATATGGAAAGAGATGAAAAGCTTAAAACTCTATTGTTTTGTGTGTTTTGTTTTTTGTTTTGATTTGGTTTAACGTTTATATTGCTTTTCGGTGTTTTGTGTGTTGGGGTGTGGGTCTACAGTGTCTCATGGGATGTATATTGTTTTTGTTGGGATTGCTGTTGTTTGGTGTGGCATTGTGATGCTATGCAATGTGTGTTGATGCAGTGAATTGTTTTGTAGATGGTGGATGGGATGCAATGGGTTTTGAGGTTGTTGGTGGGGTGGTTCCCTGGTTTTGGTAGGTGATTGTGGGGTGCTGGGGCTGCACTACGTAACAGCAGATGTGCTTGGACTATCTTTGTTTATGCTCTGCCCACTGCTTTGTTGGTGATAGTTGGTCTCTTGCTTGGTTTGCTTAGCTTATTGGGGTCGCCGGTCTTAGCACAGTTCTTTGCAACATTGTGTAGTGCGATGGTGGTGGCAGGTTTTAGCATTTCTTGTTTGTCTCGCTGGAGACTCTGGTCACAGCTCTAGCTAGTTGGAGCTGCCATCGCATCTACTAGACAGAGACGGAATCTGGGTTCCTTGCGGGGCTCGGTTGTTTCACTTCGTCGAGTTGCTTCATCAGACTCTATGAGCGAGTTCATGTGTAGAGTTTATGTGTGGTCTATGCGAACAAGATTTGTCAGCAGACTTTATAGACTGGACTAGCATAGTACTATATTCCGGGGCGGCGCCAGCGGTTCTGGTCTACATCACAGCTCAGCTGGTAGGGCAATCACCATCTGCCGCCCCCGCCTGCTCTGTTTGTCAGATGGCTTATATACATGGCTTTTCATCGTTTGATGTGGGGTTTAAGAAGCGGGGTGGACCGGCTGATTAACCAAAACTTTTGCTGGGCTCTCCATGTCTTTGTAGAGAAGGTATTTAACTGGGTCTCTAACGGCTAGAGCTGCAATCATTGACTACCCAGTTTGAAGTGGGCTGAGCTGAAATTGTCTATGCTTTCTACTCCCTTATGGGAGTTTCCAACTTATCCACTGTGCTTCGAGTGCAATAATCCGTTAAGGATAATCTTTCTACTCCCTTATGGGAGTTTCATAGGTACAAAACGTATCACATAAGCAACGTATTTGTTCATAATATCACTTTCTACTCCCTTATGGGAGTTTCATGGCAGGGAGTACATCTATATTGTGCATGAGTGGTATGAGAGCTTTCTACTCCCTTATGGGAGTTTCGTGGCAGTGGCAGGGTTGAAGAGGATAAGGGCTTGTTGCATCTGAACTTTCTACTCCCTTATGGGAGTTTCGTCTCTTTCATGATCAAGGAGAGGGCTTTCGTGGACATGGCTATAGTCTTTCTACTCCCTTATGGGAGTTTTAACAATACTAGTGTTCTATGGTGTGAAGCCCAATGGAAAAGGATACACAATTCCACTTTCTACTCCCTTATGGGAGTTTCAAATGTCGCTCCCTGCAGTTGTCTCTGCAGTTACAGACATTGCAAAGGGGGCTTTCTACTCCCTTATGGGAGTTTCCTTACCCTCTCTCCAAGCTTGCTTCAATTGCAGATACTGTTTGTCTTTCTACTCCCTTATGGGAGTTTCCTGAAATCACAAACAATCGTTGCAAGGTTCGAGAAAAGCATCAGCCTTTCTACTCCCTTATGGGAGTTTCTGCGTTGGGGCCTATTCGACTACTGGTCTGTGCAGGTAGGACCATTTACCTTTCTACTCCCTTATGGGAGTTTCAAAATGGGCGATGCAACTATCTGCAACACGAAAGACCCTTACATAGCTGCTTTCTACTCCCTTATGGGAGTTTCCGGCGTTGTTTGTTGTGTAGCATGCTGTAATTGCTTCTAGCAGCGACTTTCTACTCCCTTATGGGAGTTTCGGCTTTGGAACGGGCTTCAAACGGTTTGGAAGGGTATAGTAGACTTCTTCTTTCTACTCCCTTATGGGAGTTTCAGTGCTTCACCTATCGAGGCTTTAGAGCATGGCTGTTCAAACAGCCTATGCTTTCTACTCCCTTATGGGAGTTTCTCAGATACACCTACAGCTCTGGGGAACAGGAGCAGACAGACATCGAGATACTTTCTACTCCCTTATGGGAGTTTCATAAGGAAGAGGGTGTTTAACAGGGAGACGAGGAGGTTCGAGTACCTTTCTACTCCCTTATGGGAGTTTCTAGATGATGATAATCATAGGCGGTATCTAGCCGTCTGCTATGACTTTCTACTCCCTTATGGGAGTTTCGATCATATGCCTTGCCACGCACCTTGAGGCATCTGTAGCACCTTTCTACTCCCTTATGGGAGTTTCGAGCCAGTACAACATACCTCCTGGGCTCTGGGGCGTATACATCTTTCTACTCCCTTATGGGAGTTTCCATTTCTCAACAATTTTTGCAAGAAAGTTTGATATCTTTCTATCTTTCTACTCCCTTATGGGAGTTTCAATGGGGGTGTGTGGTGTCAGGGAGCCAAGCAAGTATTGGTACTAGCTTTCTACTCCCTTATGGGAGTTTCCTAGTTGTTTCAAGGATAGGGGTGTGGTATGGATTCATGGACTGGATACATATATAACTACATATGTTAAGAATTTGAAGATGTGGAACATATTCATGGGTATAGGTTTTATAGCTGATCCTTTGGATCCTGATCTCTCTGTTGAGAAGATGTTGTATGATCGCCTTAGTTTCGATTTTGATGATGAGGCTAATCCACGTGAAGCGGTGGAGTGGGGACTGGGGTTCGCTAAGATTATTGAGGATAGATATGGTGCTACTCCACTAGTTTTCGAGTCCGGTTTCAAGGGTGCTCATGTGGTTATACCATTGTCTAGGCCTGTGGAGTGGGGGGTGTACCAGCTACTGTGGAGACATCTCTATGTAGAGATTCCTCCTGAAGCTAGAAGGCTCATAGATTTAAACATGTTGCAATGGAATAGAGTGAATAGAGTGCCTCTAACCTATAACGTTAAAGAGAGCGGTGCCAGGTTCTGTAGGATTATATATCCAAGGAAGTTTACATGGGATAACTTCAGCTGGAGGGAGCTTATGCCTCTAGAAATGGTTTGCTGTTAGCTCTGTGAGAGAATCGTGATAGTAGTTAATATTTTTGCTTTAATAGCTTGTCAGAATCTTCTATCTATAAGAATTGTTAGAGATTTGCAACATTCTTTACTCATTCAATGATTCTCATTGTTAGAGATGGACATCTTTCTGCTCTATCATATGTTTAGAGTATGTAACATTTATTTCCAGTATTTTGGTGGCTCACTTTTTCTAAGTTTGGTGGTAGGTTCCCACCTAAATCTCCATAAACCTTTGCCAACATCTTCTAACACAAGTTGGAATTCACTAATAGTTTTATCGCTTAAAAGAACCTCATCAGCTAGAGGCGATATAACTATATCGATATCTACTTCAGATGATATAGTGTCTTCTGCAACTACTACAGATTTACAGATCCTAGGCGCAATCCAGACTCTTAAGGGTCCTCCAGCAGTTTCAAAAACTGTTTCTTCAAAGCTTTGTGTAGGAGGCCAAAGCCCTAGAGTCTGGGCAACAGGTATAGGAATTAAAATTTGTGGTGTTTCTGATTCGTAACCACTATTAGCTAAAGCACTTACATCAATACTTTTACTACCACAGAGAATCCTAACCTTAACCCTTACAACCAAAACTATGCACCTTTACAAGCCTTAATTCTCCCAACTCTAGTCTTATGATCTCTAATAAGACCAACGAAAATCTTCTTCATAGAGTAAGCACCTCAAGCTACTTCTTAACTCAAAAAGATTATCTATTTATCTACTGAAGCAACCTATATCTACCGATTTTCTTGACAATATTGATTAGATTATAGTTAACTACAGTAGATGGATTATGTGTCCAACTTAATGAATGATATCATCTTTCAGCAATCTCTGTATCGTTACATAGCTAAACCCAACTTATTATATAGACTTTCTTTTCAGTATTCATCAACAAGGTAAGAGAATATTGTGACAAGAATCTTTATCTAGATGAAGATCTAAACAGAGAGCACACTTTCGAAAGAGATATACCAGGATATGGTTTACCTAACGCCATCACCTTTGACGAAAATGGCTCTGCCTATATAGCTGGAGCAGGTATAGCTATGTTT
>JAUQPB010000006.1 GCA_030550585.1 Thermoproteota archaeon
CACCACCAAACCTAGCCAAAGACAGAATTGCGAAAAAGATGACAAAACCAGTTATCCTTAATCAACATCACAGAACAGCACCAAAGAAAACCAAATTATTAAACAAACTATGTAGAAACCACAACATCACCGATTCTCGGTAGCCACATAATCTTCACCATTACGATACCATTTAGCTTTCGGCAAATAGTTGATAAAACATGAATACTTTACCTCCACTTTTTGTCTACATTTGTGACATAACAGTAGTTGGGATGCAAACCAGAAGATGTCGCGGTAAACATCACAATGAATCATAGAATAGAGCTGATAAAGTTTAACAGAGTCGCATTTTGAAGATATTCGTTCACGGTCTTAGCTGTTAATAACATCGGCAACAATCTTTTCCAGATTGTACTTTTTGACCATTTCCATGATGTCTCTGTAGGCGTTGTCAACTATATCATCGACTTTGTAGCCAAGTCTCTTGTACTCTAATCCTATTAGATATGTCGCTATGTAGTTGCATAGCTTAGCTAACTTAGATTCAAAATCTTTTTGCTCTAGATATTCTCTAAACAACTTTTTAACCAATGGATTATCAACATGCTCTTCAATTAAATTCAGCTCCAACTCCATTTTCATAGCACCTACTCGAAGAGAAACCATCTTAACGATATCGCCAGTAAAAGCTTCACTAACATCATGTAGTAGAGAGTATAGAACAAGCTTGCCAATGTCAACACTCTTAATCTTACTGCCAATCTCTATGCATATGTATGCTGTTAGAAAACTGTGATCTGCAACAGACTCAGCAATGCTGCTTGGAACACCCCTCAACATCCACCCACTTCTAACCAATGATATTAAAGCTCTTGCAATCTGTACTAGCCTATTCTTTGTCATGGAACCACCCCATACTTAAGACAGTCACACACATTTTTAATATAGAGTTTATGACAGTTCTGCAAAGTCTAATAGATTTAGATGTGTGTCTTGAATTATGTCTGCGAGGCAAAGACTGAATTAAAAAAGAGATTGTAATTAGGATTTACAAAAGATCGGCGTCGTGTCAAGCCCTTCCTCTCTTTAGTCTATACTCTTGATAGAAAAGAAATATTAGATATGTAGCTATAAATATTATGAATATTGCGTACGCTGCAATCCAGCCAATTACACCTGGTATGAAGATTCTTGGGTATTTAGTCAGGCTTTTGCTAACAGTGTTGGCAAATATTGGATAGGCCAAAACCGTTGATATCAACCCTATTAGCGCTTTTAGATGGCCTTCGCCTACGCGCCATAGAATTCCTGATGCGCAACCACCAACCATAGTGGCTCCAAATATGAATATCGCTCCTCCAATTACATTGGTTATGTAGACAGGCGAAACATTTATCGATATATCAGCCAAGCCCATGTATTTTAATGCATAAACACCTGTAGCCCCTGTGAGCATTGCTACAGCAATTCCCTTATGGATGTTGATTGCTCTTAGAGCCTCTGGCCCTCTAAGCAGATCTCTGAATGCTGTTGCAAAGCAGAATCTCGCCCTCTGTAATATCATGCCCACAGTTACACCTATTAGCAATCCCCCAATCATGTGGCTTCCAATGTAGGCGTAATAGATAGATGCTAAAGCTATTATTATTAATGGTATAACTAACAATACATTATACTGGTTAGCTTCATGCTTTTTCTCATTGACAGAGCCTATTAAGAGATCAGCTTTCAGTTCTAGTCTAAACGTTTTCTCAGCTCTCCAAAGCACATATCTTTGTCCTAGATAGCCACCTACCAAAGCCCCTAACAGAAATGCATATCCGTGTAGACTCCAAGATGTTATAGCAGATAGAAAGCCTCCCCAATTGCATCCAAATGCCATTGAAACCCCCAATGCCATTAAAACACCTCCAATAATACTCTCAACAGCTCCTAGTCTATCTACTCCACGTAGACGAAATTCCTTAGACAGTATGGCAGCTATCATAGCACCTAAAATAAGCCCTATGTCACCAGCACTTGTAGGCTCTAGAAGAGGCGGGGCTTTAGGTGTACCTGCTAGATCACCTAAGCCCACTAAGCTATATATGTGCTGACCCCAGTTTAGAAATCCCGTATATATAGTAAAAGGCTTTTTAACCCATACATATGATACAATGTTTATTAAACCTATTAAAATGCCTGCTACCACAACAGGCCAACCCTCTGGCCCGAAAACCTTTCTAAAGTAGTTGCTCTCCAAATATTTCTTAAAGCTGTTAATGTCTTTGGTATCTGTCTTGCTATTTACAATGTGACTGGCCATTATACCACCTATAACATTGTTAATATAGTAAGAATTGTTAGCGTAAATTAGGAATTATGCCTTTAACACAATTCCTCATATTTTTTGTATGTATTCAAATTCGTAATGCTTATATATTCACACATTTATAACACTGTTATAGGTGTTTTACATGGTGAGATTCGCGAAGATTGGCGACAATAAGTATGTGCTTGATGTCAAAGGGTTTGTATGCCCATATCCAGTCATATATACTAGAAAAGCTCTTTCACAAATCAATGCTGGCGATGTCTTAGAGGTTATAACTGACAATCCACCGTCTTGTGAGAATGTGCCAAAAGCTGTTGAAGCTGATGGTCACGAGGTATTAGGTGTTGAGAATATCGATAGAGGTGTTTGGAGAATAGTTATCAGGAAGAGGAGGTAGTAGCTCATGTTTGAAGAGATTATCAAGAGGGTTGAGTATTATAAGAAACTTGGCTTAAATCCACTTGCACTTGCCACTGGATGCGCTGTTAAAGTCGATCTTCTAAGAGTTGTTTACCCTGCTTTAAAGATTATTAGAGATGAACTCAAAAACTTTAAGTTTTTCATAGCGCCTAGAGAAGATGCTTTAGTTGTGCCTGGCTATGCCGATGAGATTTACAGGGCTATATACCCTCTTGGAGTTGATATCGATGTAGACAATAGTTTGAATAGATTGAATAGATATGGAAAGCTCTATTCTGTTACAGTTGTCCAAGTGTATCAGAGATATGCTGATTCTCCAGAGGGGTTTATCAACAAAATTCTACCTGTATATAGAGGCCTTGCCAAAAGTGGTTTAGAGATAGTAATTGGAAAGGGACACTCAATCATAACCCCGTTTCCAGAAGACGAGTTTTCACTTTTCGACTTAATACCTCCGCCAACTAGGCTAGAGGGCTTCACAGCTATTAACAACGATACAATTCATATTATAGACCCATCTCAAGAGCCTGGAGACTTTAAGCAGGTTAGCGGGGCTTTGAGTAACTCACTTAATGACATATTTGCCTTAGGTGTGTACAGGGATCTGAGAATCGCACCTGTGGTAAACGCTCCTAGCGAAGAGCTTTTAGAAAAGCTGTTAAGGAATGTAGACCTATACTCAAAACAATATGGTGTTAAGGTAGTTGATGTGACGCAACCGAAGAAAGGAAGATTGTTGATGGGGGCAACAGCTATAGGGTACACAGACAAGGCTCCACCACTATTTGAGGACAAGGTTGGAAAGGGTATGAAGCTCATTATAACAAGGCCTATGGGGGAACTAGCACCACTAAATCTATACTTGTCTTGTATAATAGATGAGAGTCTTGTCAAAGATCTGGAGAGTCAAGGCATAGATGTGGGATATCTTGAGAAGATAAAGAATGAAGTTGTTGACCTCATATCCAAGCCCAATATAGATGCTGCAAAGGTTATATACAAGTATCTGCCGCCTAGCAAAGAGGAGTACAAACCAGGCGAGCACATAGCTGTTACAACAGATGTTACAGGGCCTGGCATACTTGTTGTGAAAGAACTTGCAGAAAGAACAAATACGAAGATAAGATTGTACACAGTACCCCTTCTATATCCAGAGATATCAGAGATAGCCACAAAGCTATATGTAATTCCAAACGCTACAAGCGGAACCAACGGACCATTCATAATTGTTGCACCTGATGAGATAGCTGAGGATGTGGTCAGAGACCTGAAGTCACTAGGACTAAAACCGGCTATAATAGGCGAGGTTGTCGATGTTGGCGAACCAGAGGTTGAAGCACCCAAATCGCTGGAGAGGTTTGTAGCTGATAGAAAGGTACTTGCGCAATTTAGATTGGTCTAGGGGTAGGGAAGTGCTTAAAGCATCTTCTATTACTATTTGTGGAGAGGTTAAAGGTGTTGGATTTAGAAGATATGTTTGGAGAATAGCAAAGACGCTTAACTTGAGAGGATTTGTAGAAAACATGCCTAATAGTAATTGTGTTAAGATATATGTTGAAGGCGCAGATAGCGAGATACGCGAGTTAGTGAATAGAATACTTCAGAATAGGGTGTACACTATTACTAATATAAATGTGGTAGACCATGAATATAGAGGATTGTACACGGATTTCACAATCGTAAAGTGTGTTGGTGAAGAAGAGGTTTAGATATGTGAAGGTGCTAGATTTCAGAGGTGAGGAATGTCCTCATCCACTAGTCAAGACCGTTAGAGAACTCTCTAAGGCGCGTAAAGGGGAAGAAATAATTGTATTGACAACATCAAAGCTATGTGTTGATATGATTAAAGAGTCTGTTGAGGCATTTAATATTGGAGAGATTAATATATGCGAAAAGAATGGGTACTATGAAATTAGGCTTAGAAAAACAGTTGAGTTTTAAGATATACAATAGCCATTATAGCCGATATAGTGATTTTGTATGAGCATTAGGAAAGGTGTTGCAGATTTTATTGAAAGATACTCTAGACAGCTACTTGTTATTGGAATTGAAAAACAGTTAAAATTGTCTAGCTCTAGAATAGCCATTATAGGCTGTGGTGCTACAGGTAGTAGCGTGGCCGAGGCACTTGCTAGAGCTGGCGTTGGCTTTATTAGAATTGTTGATAGAGATGTTGTAGAGATGAACAATATTCATAGAACACATCTGTTTAAAGAAGAAGATGCCTTGAAGAGAATGCCAAAGGCTATTGCATGTAGAAAACATTTAAAGGAAATCAATAGTAATGCTGAGGTTGAGGCCATTGTAGACGATGTAGATGCCGATAATATTCAAGATATTATCGGGGATGTGGATCTCGTTATAGACGGCACTGACAACATGGACACGAGATATCTAATAAACGAGGCTTGTGTAAAACTTGGCAAGCCCTGGGTTATGATCGGTGTTGAGAGATGGTATGGGAATACAAAGCTTATTGTACCAGAGAAAACAGCTTGTTTAAAATGTTTCATTCCTAGAGCTAGGACAAGGGAAAATGTGTGTGAAATTCTTGGTGTAATGCCAATAGCTATAAATTTGACGGTATCTGTGGCACTATCTATCGCAATAAGATATCTAATTGAAAATGAGGTAGATGAGTATTTGTATATAGTTGATGCATATGAAGCAATAATTGAAAAAGCTTATGTGAGGAGGAACAGCTCTTGTCCTGTATGTATTCACAAACAATTTGATTTTCTGAGAAGAGAAAGAGAAAATGTAAAGATTTTATGTGGTGCAAAGGCGGTTAAAATAGTGCCTGAAAATCGCATAGAGCTAGATTTTGCAAAGTTAACCAATTCTAACATAGTTAAGAATTTGATGGTATTTGACGACAATGTGGCTTATGGTGTAGTAGACGGCTTTGAAGTGATGATTCTACGTAATGGAAAATTATTTGTGAAGGGGACAACAGATAAGAGCTGTGCCCTAGAACTATATAAGAAGATAGTGAATGGCGTTACCAAATGACTTTGTCTGTAAGGCTCTAATGCAACAGCACGCCACTAATGTTTTTCTTAATATTCGAAAGTCATACTGTTACAATGCCTTGGATATAGTCCCACACTATCTTTGGGACTGCTCTACCCATCCATAAAACGTCTTGTTGTGATATTATAGTGCCTATTGCTATGGGTTCTAGTCCTATGCTTTTCAGCCTCTCCAGAACCTCTTCCTCGCATCCAGGCTTAGCTATTAGCAGAGGTATGTACTCTTCATTAGATGCTAGAACAGCTATCTGCAAATCTACACCAACTCTTTTTGAATATTCTATTGCTAGCGGGTGCAGCATTTTAGATGGGTCTTCATCTATGTACACACCAGCTTCGCTGACCTCACTTAGCTGCTGAAGTGTTTCTGCAAATGTGTCGCTTATGTCTATAGAGCCTTCTAGACATGATCTGCAATGCTCTATAACATCAACTATTTGTTTGCATGGCATTGGCCTACAGCTGAATTTGCGTACCTCGTCGATGCTAGGCGTTCTCTTCTTGGCATACTCCATATACCCTATCAGAGATAGCCCTATTCTTCTAGGCAATATAATTTTGCTTAGTTCTCTAGCTCTTCTTGGGAGGGGCCTGTTGTTGCACTCTCCCAGAATGAAAACATCTATCCAGTCGTCGTAGCCTATATTCGTATCTATATTCTCTATATAGCCTCCGAACACGTCGACAGCATCTTCAACCCCTTTAATGATATCCTCTACAAAATCAGAATTCTCAGGCTTAACACCAACTGAGATGGCGTATACATATGGTCTACACCCCTTTGCAATAACATCGCTAACAGCTCCCACAACCCCCCTAAAGCCAAAATCTCTATAGCTACACCAGGGGTAGAGGGCTCTAGAAGCTGCAAATCCATCAACCTTAACAACAAAATATCTTCCACCAACCTCTATAGCTCCTGCATCGTCAAACCATGTTAGAAGGGATCTGGGATGCCTCTTAACCTTTCTAGCCAATTTCTTGATAATTTCATCTAGTTTACCCACCTTACCCACCTGGTTTTAGTATTTCGTCTACAATTTTTCTAAGCTCTAGAGTAGCTCTATAAACATCTTCAGCGGCCATAACAGCTGATATAACGGCTACCCCTACGACACCTGTCCTAAGAACCTCTCTAACATTATCCCTGTTTATACCCCCTATGGCGACAACGGGTATGGACACAATCTCAACTATCTTCTTTAGACCCTCCAATCCAATGACTCTTGCATCTGGCTTCGATGGTGTTGGGTATACCGATCCAGCTCCTAGGAAATGGGCACCCTCTTTCTCAGCATTTAAAGCCTCTTCAACACTGTATACAGAAGCCCCGATAATTAGGTTTGGGGCTATTTCACGGGCTATTCTAATAGGCATGTCCTCAGGGCCTAGCTGAACACCATCTGCGTTTGTAGCCAATGCAACGTCTATCCTATCATCGACAAAGTATAGAGCTCCATAATCTCTGGTCAGCCTCCTAACCCCCCTACCTATCTCCACCATTTCACGTGTAGACGACTCCTTTAATCTAAGCTGAATAGATGTTGCACCACCTTTCAATGCCTCCTCAACAGATTTTACAACATCTGGCTTCAACTTTTTATCTGTTATAACAAGAAGTCTAAGTCTCTCAGCCAGTCTCAATCTCTCTCACCTCAACAACATTTCTAATAATATCTCCATCGATTCTATAGAGCCAATCATATAGCTTGACATGGAATGAACCTGGGTAGACAGCCTCTTCAGAAGCCTTGTATGAAACTGCTTTGAATGTGGCCAACCCAGCTATAGCAGCTTTTAGAGGATTTTCCACAGCCAGAAACGCTCCTATTAAAGCCGATACAATACACCCCAGACCAGTGACTCTATGAATCACATTTTCAAGGCTTTGAGACCCCACTTTGAGTCTCACCTCATAAACATTGGAACCATTGCTAACAAAATCTGTATAGCCCGTTAAGCCAACAACACAATTGAATTTCTTTGAGGCCTGTAAAACAGCTTCGGATGCAACATTCCTATCATATGAAGCTGCATCAACACCTCTAGTCTTGCCAAACTCTCCCAGCAGACCCAGGATCTCGCCAAAGTTGCCTTTAACAACACTTATACCACCACTCTCAAGCAATGTCAAGGCCACTCTAGTTCTAAACCTGGTTGCGCCAGCCCCTACAGGATCTAGGACAACAGGCTTTTTATATATCTTTGCAAGCTGGACAGCTTTAAGCATAGAGTAGGCGAATTCTTCATCGATAGTACCAATGTTTATCACAATAGCGTCTGCTGCAGGCACAAGATCATCTAGATCCTCAACACCATGGGACATTATCGGCGATGCTCCTAGAGCTAGGAGGGCGTTGGCAGTTGTGTTCATAACAACGAAATTAGTGATGTTGTGAACCAATGGCTTTTTGTTTCTAAGCCTGTCTATTGCATCTCCAACCCAATTCAGGTTGGCTATGCTCATAAAAACCCCATGATTTTTGTATCCAATGCTAAATAAATTTGTTATAAATGGTTGAATAAATAAGCTTTACTATTATAGATGCAAAGATACGGCTCTATAGCAAATTTTATGGAGATTTGTTGTAGAGGTTTATACTGCGTAAACATTTTTAACCTGCAATGCCATTAAATGGTATTTTGGGATATCTATGTCTGTGCATATAGATCCTGTATGTGGCATGATAGTCGATCCCGAGAAAGCCAAGTACAAGACTATCTACAGAGGCAAGGTCTACTATTTCTGTAGCAGACACTGCCTAAATGAGTTTGAGAAGAATCCAGAGTACTACATTACTCACGGACCTAAAGGCATGCCCCATGGCCAATCCTAGCCTCTTGGGTGTCTATAGCCATGGCTGTTGTTAGAGAGAGACTTAGACTAATTGGTGTTGACTGTCCTAGCTGCGTATACTCGATTAACAGGGAGTTGGCGAAGCTCGGATGTGTAAGCAATTTCAGTGTAGATATATCCTCTGGCGAAGCTCTAATAGAATACGATGATTCTGGATGTAGTCTAGGCGATATATACAAGGCTGTTAGAGACTCTGGATACGATGTTGTTAAAGAGGTTGCAGTATTTTCTGTAGAGGATCTCGATGCCAATTTGGCTAGGGTTGTTGAGGAGAAGCTGAGTAGAGCTAGAGGGGTTTTCGAATGCAGAGCCTCTGTCTCTACATCCATGATCAAGGTGATCTACAATCCTCTGACCATAGCTCAGCAAGACGTAGAGAAAATTCTTCTTGGGCTTGGCATAGAGTTTGAGCATATATCAGAGGAAGCTAGGTCTGGGACTGGGGAAGGTGAACATAGGCTTCTTGTTAGAAGACTCACATCATTTGCCATAGGACTCTCAGTTGTGCTTTTCGCTATCCTATCCGTGTTCACCGGTCTCCATATAGACAGCTATGTCTATTTCCTAGCAACAGCTTCTGTGATAATCATTATACTGAGCCATGATATTATTTTCAGAGGCTATAAATCGTTGCTAAAGCTTGCGCCAACAATGGATTCTTTTGTGGCTCTCTCCTCGACAATATCATTTCTTTTTGGAGTTTTGTCTCTATCCAACACTATTTCCCTTGGCAATGAAATACCTGTGTCATCATTCTTCGAGGCTTCTGCAGGTGTTCTGGGTTTTGTTGGTCTGGGTCTCTATCTTGAAGAGAGGGTTAGGAGAAGGGCTTGGAGAGATGTTGAAGAGCATGTAAAGAGGCTTTACAGCAAAGCAAGGATAGTCTCCAACGAAAATGTTGTTGAGGTTAACGCGGATAGGGTCCCTCTTGGAGCTATTGTAGAGATTAGAGCTGGAGAGATTGTGCCTGTAGATGGCGTCGTTGTCGAGGGGGAGGGATATGTCGATGAATCTAGTTTTACCGGAGAGCCAATGCCTATACACAAAAAGGCTTCGACAAGAGACCCCGTCTTAGCTGGAAGCAAGCTTGTATCTGGCTATCTAAGGGTTAGAGCAACGAGAGTGGGTAATGAGACAATTCTCTACAGAATAGTTGAGACTATTAGAGAAGCCCAATTCTACAAGCCTAGAATAGTTAGGCTTGCAGATAAGATAGTCGGATACTTTACCTGGGTTGTCATAGGCCTTGGCATCGCCACAGCGTTGTACTGGTCTATATACGTGGGAGATGTGTCAAAGGCCATACTCTTCGTTGCAGCAGTTTTTGCAACTGCATGCCCCTGTGGAATAGGAATCGCAATCCCAATGGCTGTTTCAATAGCTGTTCTAGCCACTGCAAGAAAAGGAATTGTAATTAGACGTGGAGATGTGTTTGACAGAGTTCTTGAAACCTCTGTTGTGCTATTCGACAAAACAGGGACTCTGACCATTGGCTCGCCAGCTGTGAAAGAAATTGTGTTTCTAGATGGAAATCCTGGTGCAGATGCTATACTCTCTTATGTGTGTAGCATAGAGTCTAGAAGCGAACATCCAATAGCCAAAGCCATAGCGAATTACTGCAACGAGAAAGGCGTTGAGCTAAGACAAGTTGAAGAATTTGAGCATTTCCCAGGGCTTGGGGTTGTGGGCAGGGTCAATGGCATTACTGTGGCTATGGGAAATGCTGAGCTTATGGATAGAATGGGCATTGAGTTGTCGAATAACATTGAAAAGCTTTTAAAAGAAATTGGTGAAAGAGGTGGAACACCAGTTATAGTGGCAGTAGAGGGGAGACCTGTTGCAGTTATAGAGATTTCCGATAGCCTCAGACCGGAAGCCGCCAAAGTGGTCAGTTATTTGAAGAGTCTGGGTCTGAGAATCGGTATTGCCAGTGGCGATGTTCAAGAAGCTGTTAAACATTATGCAGAGATGCTCAAGATAGACTTTTACTACTACAAGCTCAAACCCCTTGATAAAGTAGATGTTGTTAAGAAGCTTCAGTTGAATGGAGAAAAAGTTCTCTATGTAGGCGATGGAATAAATGATGCAGCTGCAATTTCAGCCGCAAATATCGGTGTAGCTATGGGTAGTGGAGCCGACATCTCTAAGGAGGCTGGAGATGTGATTATAACAAGCAACAGGCTAACAGATATAGTCTTCCTGATAGAGTTTAGCAAAAAGGTTAGAAGAAAATTCCTTGAAAACATCTTCTGGGCACTTATATACAACACGATATTGCTTCCAATAGCAGCTGGAGCGCTCTATAGCTACGGCATCTTCATAAAGCCAGAGCTAGGAGCTGTAGCAATGGTTTTAAGTGATGCCAGCGTAGTGCTAAACTCACTAAGACTCTTAAAGTAGAGCTTAATCATAGTCTCTCAATCATTATCTCATAAAATTGTCAGGGTGTTCGCAAGAGATGTCGAAGATTGGAGGTCAGGAATGGTGGACAAAACAACTATCTTGTTAGAGAGAAATAGCATACGGAGTGCATGAAAATGATCACAAAGAGGAGGGTTAGGCTAGTAGTGGCGATAGATAGGAGCAAATGTGTGTGAAGGCGTGTTTAACAGGGGTCCTCGCTCTAGTAAATGGGAAGGCTAATGTGATGGATTTGGCTCTTGTGTAGCAGCTTGTCGATACAATGCGATCGCGCTTGTCATGAGAGAAGCAGAAGAGTTTGACCAGAGCATTTTATCATCAGTTTCTCTAGCTGATTGGCTAAAAAAGTTTAGGGTAACAGCAAAAAGCGTGACAGCGCTATGTATCTGTTATCTATTCACTAACGCCATATATGTTTTCAGATCAATGGGAGTGCTTTGCTTAGTGCTTTATTCTGGCTCTGCTTTCAACCTTTTTGAAAGTTCTTTTGCTAAACCTCTTAAATTCTCTATATCTTCCTTGGAAGGCGTCACATTAATTTTTACCATTCCTATAAGCTCTGCCTTAAGATCTCTCGCTATTTCTTGTAATTGTCTTTCTGCTTGTGTACCCCAAGCATATAGAACTATTAGTGCTAGGTACTTTGCAGGGGGTTTCAGTATTTTAGCTAGATAAGCCGCTAGTGCTGCTAGTGGATGTGCATTTAGCACAACTGTTGGTGTTGCTAATACAATTGCACGAGAGTCTACAAGATCTTTCGCTACATCGCCTAAATCTGCTACCGCTAAATTATGTAGAACAACATCTATTCCTTCGGCTCTAAGATCATCAGCAAATGTTTTGACGATGTTTTCAGTGTAGCCCCACATTGATACATATAGTACAACAGCTTTCCTCTTTGTTCTTCCCTCTACCCAGCTATAATAACTCTCAATGATTTTCCTCGGATTTCTGTATATGGGTCCATGAGAAGGGGCAATAACTCTTATATCAAGACCAGCTATTTTCTTCAATGCATTCAAAGCATTAACTCTAAAGGGCATCATTATTTCTCCAAAGTACCTTTGTGCGTGGTATATCAAATCCTCTACCTCATCATCCCACAGACCCTGGGCTATGTGAGCCCCAAAGAAATCACATGTGAATAGTATCTTATTCTCTTCTAAGTACGTAAACATTGTTTCTGGCCAGTGAAGCATGGGAGCCTCTATGAACTTTAGGGTCTTACCTCCCAGATCTATTGTATCGCCGTCCCTAACAACATATACTCTATCATTTGGAACACCATAGAAGATCTTGGCCATCTTAGCTCCCACAGCCGTTGTCACAAGCTTTGCCTTGGGAGAGATTCTGAGTATATGTGGAATAGCCCCAGCATGATCTGGCTCAGCATGATTCATAACAACGTAATCTATATCTGATGGTTTAACAACAGAAGAAATTCTTTCCTCCAACTCACTCTCAAATCCAGGATTGACGGTGTCTATCAACACAATCTTTTCCTTACCAACAACAAGATATGAGTTATATGATGTACCCTTAGGCAGAGGTATGATGGAATCGAAGATTCTTCTACTAATGTCTCTTGCCCCAACCCACCAAACGCCATCATCTATCAGAACGGCTCTAGCCATCTGGTACACCCTTTACATAGTTTCGTGTTATTCTTTACCACCTTTTAAATCTGAATGTTGTAACACTGTTTTGTTTTGTTGTTCCAGATTGTTATGAAGGCAAAACATAAAAGTGTTTTTGTAGAGATAGACAATATGGGAGATGAATTTGAGGTCTATAGAGCTCCTCATGAATGACCATAGAGTTATAGAGAAGGCCTTGCAGTTGCTTGAAAATTCGGTAATTAAATTACAGCAAGGGAAAAATGTTGATAGAAAAGTCTTTGAAACCTTAATCACATTCTTCAAACTATTTGCTGATAGGTGTCACCATGGAAAAGAGGAGAGCGCCTTCTTCCCGACATTAGAAAGATTGGGAATTCCAAAAGAGGGCGGCCCTATAGGCGTTATGCTATATGAGCATGATATGGGCAGAAGGTATATAAAAAATCTTGAGGATAGCATAGAAAAATTCTATTCAGGCGATGCTAGTGCTCTACAAGATATTGTAGAAAATGCCTATGGCTACATCAACCTTCTGAGAAATCACATTTTCAAAGAAGATAACATTCTATTCCAACTAGCAACACAGGTACTAGATTATGACACAGATAGAGAGTTAGTTGAAGAATTTGAGAGAATAGAAGAGGAAAGAATAGGCCATGGAAAACATGAAGAACTAATTAGAAGCATAAACGATTTAGAATCTATTCTAATACGGTAAAGTGTTGAAAAAGACTCGATTTTTTGTAGCTGGGCGGGTTAAATGAAATAGCCATGTTTTGTAAAGAAGGTAGCGTTGTGTAAGGTAACAGCATTTTAGCATTCCTCTCTACTTTATTGTTACAATATTTATAATTTAAGTAGACCTAGCCTTGACAACACATTTTCGAGACGTATTAGGATTGACATCTCTTTCTGCCCAACTTTGTATAGCTAGAGACCGCAACAACTAAAATCGACATGGAGATCCAGATCTCCAAAAACAATGTTTTTTAAATATGGGTCTAGATAGATGTTGATTGACTTGAATTTAACCCCATTTTCTAATGCATTTTCAATGCTTTTGCAGATATCTTTATCTATGTGACAGTTGAGTCTAAACCCCTTTGCGTTTGGTATGCCAGCAACGAAAACCACATATGCATCTCTGTCTCCACCTGAAACAAATTTTGCTAGTGCTTCGATGTGTTTTCTTCCTCTAGGTGTTGGTGCATCGGGGTACCCAGTGAAGTTGTCGGGAAACCTCATAACAGCGCTCTTGAGCTCAACTAGAGTGGTTTTGTTTCTGCATTCCAATTCATAGTCTATTCTAGAGCTGTGTAGAGGATAGCCTCTTCTAATCAATGCACAGTTTCTTAGCCATGGGATAGCATCTCTGGCCACAAGTTCTTCAAAGGATTTCTCATGGAGCCTGGTGTCAACTAGAGCTGCATACCCATTGTCTTCTACGCCAACAAGTCTGTATCTAGCTCTACCCCTCTCTAAAGGTATGCAAAAACCTTTTCTGCCTCTAGCCAAGTAGCCTTCAAGCCTACCTGTATTGTTTAGATAAGCTACTGCCTCAGCACCGCCAATATCTACAACCACAGTAAATCTAGATATCCTCTCAACAATGCAACACTCCAACAAATCTCTAAGCGTTATAAGGTTCTGGGAAATGGTCTTCACCACATACTAGCTGAAACTGGTGTCAGATTAAATATGCAAGAATTGACAGACTTCTATTTACTAGTTTTATTAGGTTTAAAAAAAGATTTTATTTTGTTTAGAATCCAACATATCTATTTTTCGGTGCTCCGCAAACAGGGCATTTCTCTGGCGGTTCTGCACCAATTATTGTATGGCCGCATACTGGGCATATCCAAATCTTTTCCTCGGGTTTTAGTGGAAGGTCTTGCCCTTTATCCACATATTCCTTGGCCTGTTTATAAAGTGATGCATGTATTTGTTCTGCCTGGTACGCATAGGAAAAGCTTTTCTCAGCCTCTGCCTCTCCTTGGTATCTTGCAATCTCTAGAAACACTGGATACATTTCCTTGACCTCATACTCTTCTCCGGCTATGGCAAGCTCAAGATTCTTACTCGTGTTGCCGGGTCCTATGGGGGTTCCTGAATAGACTTTTGCATCTTCTTTATAGTCTCTCAACACTCTATAGTGGTTAGATGCATGGACTTGCTCAGCATATGCTATAGCTTTGAAGAGTCTCGAAACATTTTTGAAACCTTCTCTCTGCGATATCAGCAAATATGAGATATCTCATATGGGCCATGGACTCCCCTGCAAAAGCCGATAGAAGCGCATCTTTTGTCATTGATCTAACCATTTTTTCACCCAGTAGACCATTCAAGAAGATCTCATATAAAGTTTTCTATTATGAAAGTTTTCTATACTTGTATTTTGCTTTACAACATCCGCTACCTGTGTTCACCACCTTTTCTCAGACTTAGGATATAGTGGTAGACAGAGTCTGCCGCAAGAGCCCCCTCAGCTGCTGCAACAACTATTTGCTCGAATCTCTTTTTGCACGGCCCTCCAGCAACATCGCCTGCCGCGAAAACCCCTGGCAGGTTTGTGCTCATATCTGGTTTTACAGCTATGTAGCCCTTTTCATCGAGCTCCAGTCCAATCTTCTTCAAAATGTTTACTGGGGGCTCTGACCCAATTTCGATGAATACTCCGTCTATGGGTAGAATCCTCTCCTCACCGCTAACAACGTTTCTGATCTTCGCAGCCTCAACCCTGTCTTTCCCGATTATCTCAACAACTACTGTATTTAGAAGAAGCTCTATTTTTGGCTCATTCAAAACCTTTTCTACATAGGCTTGGAAGACCCTGAACCTATCTCTTCTATGGATGATATAGACCTTTTTAGCATAGGATGCAAGGTGGATAGCGCTAGATAATGCAGAGTCTCCGCCACCAACAACAGCAACAACCTTGTCTTTAAAGAATGGAGCGTCGCAAACAGCGCAGTAGGAAACCCCTTTTCCGACCAGCCTATCCTCTCCAGGAACACCAAGCTTTCTTTTCTCACATCCAATAGCAATTATAACGGCATAGCCGCAAAAGACATCTCCATTAACAGTTTCAACACACCATAGGTCTCCCTCTCTCCTAAGATTATCCATTGGATTCCCAGCAACAATATCAACACCAAACTTGCGCACATGAGCCTCAAAAAGACTTGCAAGCCTACTTCCAGGAACCTCAGGAACACCAGGATAGTCATCAACCAGCGGGGCTATAGCCATCTTCCCCCCAATATCCTTGGTAACAACAACAGTCTTTAAACCAAATCTAGCCAGGTAAATGGCTGCTGTTAGCCCAGCAGGGCCAGCCCCAACAACAACACAGTCATATATCTCCCTCCCAGCTCTTTTTCTAGGAAAAGCCAATCTAAATGAGGTTCCCACAGACATTTAAACACCTTAAAAAAATTGGGCAGGGCAAATATAAAAATTGATGATAGATAAACCAAATCGATTTTTGAATATGCCAAGTAGCCCAGCACAAAAGATTTCTTCACAGAACCAGCCACAGCAATTTGTTGCCTATTTAACGATGTTTTATCGACAAAGTTTATTATTTATTCAAGCACTTGTCTTATTTTGAATATTTAGGAGTGTATTGAAAGATGGTATGAGTATGCAGATACCTTGTATAGATGTCTTTAGATCGCTGAGGGGTTTTGGGTTTAAGGCTTTGGAGAAGAGGGGGAGGTTTCCCGAGGAAAAGGCGATAGAGCTTTATATTGGGTGTGGAAGCTCTTGGCAAAGGCTAATGGTTTTAAAGATTTTTGATGGTAGACCACCTTTCTATAGGAAATGGGTAGAAGTTTTCTCAATAAATCCTGTAGCAGATTTTGGCTCGGCCAAATACGTTTTTGTTAATTCTGCAGAGGAGAAGATGCTCATAGACTGCCTGTCTAGGTATATAAACCCTGGGGAGAGGCTGTTCATAGAGTATGTATATGATAGGGAGACGTGGAAAGCTCTAGAAATTGGTGTGCCACCACATCTAACCAGACTTGGTTTCATGCTTCTTGAGAACGGGTTTACATGGTTTAAAGACTGGTATTATCCGGAGGGGTTTATGGAGGGGAATCCAAAGATCCAGGTGGAGAAGCCTCTAGATGATGATATGAGGAGAAGGCATATTGTGGATTTGTGCAAAGATGCTAGGGATTTCGAGGTCAAGGCGAAGATGTTTATTCAACAGAAAATATATGTGGATATATTTGAGGGTGTTCTAAACAGGATACAGACTATGTTGACAGGTATGTGCAAGGGTGTTGCCTAGCCACCTGGCGTTCCATGCCACGGGCTATTCCTCCATATAAGATCCCAAATATCTTCTTCTGTAACTGCTTCTTTCTTGGCTAGATTATCTCTTATATCAACAAGCACTTTGTGGTGCTCAACCTCATCACTTAGAATAGCAGATAGAACAAGCTTTACCCTAGCATCATCACTTTCCTGAAGAGCCTTTTTAGCAACTTCAATCATCCTAACCTCTGTCTCTATATGTCTCTCAATCTCCTTGAATATAGCCTCCAGCTCGGTCTCAGATAGAATTGGCTGGGGATTTGACAACAGCTCTACAATTGCTTCGTAAAGTTTTGAATGCTTTAAACTGTCATTAGCAATCGCGATGAAGATTGCTCTTAGGGTTGGATGGGCTATCCTATTGCCCAAATTTTGTAGAGCTTCAGAATATTCCTTCTCCCTCCTAGCCATTTCCCTAAACAGATCCAGATAACCCTCCATACACATCACAAAATATATATTGTCAGATCTAAGATAAAAGTCTTTCTGGTATAACAACAGACATGAAGTTTTGCCAACATAGCAAAAAGCGTTGAGAATAGATTTAAATCTGTTTACCAAAGAGTTGTGTGGAAGGGATTTGATGCATGGGCTTGGTGTATATCGACGGTGTTGTCAAGCATGGTGGTAAAAGTGCTAGGGTCAGGTTTCTAGTTGATTCTGGCGCAACATATACTGTGTTAACAAAATCTGTTTGGGAGTTCCTTGGGCTGGAGCCCAAAGGCGAAATGGAGTTTGTGCTAGCCGATGGAACTGTTATCCACAGACAGATATCCGAGGCTCTGCTCGAGCTACCCGGCTTTGGGGAAAGACACACACCTGTAGTCCTTGGCGAGAGTGAAGACGAGAATCTACTGGGCATTGTAACACTCGAGATATTCGGCCTAATCCTAGACCCATTCAAAAGAGAGCTAAGGCCCATAAGAGCCATTATGAAGAGAACACAACGGTAGACGTAGAATTAGCATTGGAAACTTGCTGGGTTACAATTTTGCTAGGCTTGCCATGGTTTTCAGGGCTTTACTAGGTATTGCACACTCTATTTACTGTGATCAGACTTAGACAGAGAAAGAGAAAAGAAAGCTAAATCCAATGCAACTACACTTCAAGACGCACTATCTTTAGCAATAAGGAGAGTAGCTGTTTATGGAACCATCCAAAGCCATGACACTCTTTTAAAGTCGTTGTCAAATGTAAGTATAGTGTCTATATCATAGTGTCTACAAGTTAAAGCTATTTGCGCGTCGTTGGGAAGAAGCTTAAACCCTTGAATTAATTGAACGTACCCATCATAGTTGAAATAATTGGTTACTATTTCAATGTTCATGTCTTTTAGAAAGGAATAAACAGCGTCTATCATCTCTTTAGAATACCCCTGCCTTGCAATCAAATTTCTTAGACTGTGCCTGCCTTTAGCTATATCCTTTGTTTGTAGTATTCATATGTTGCAACATAGAGTGCTTCGCTAATTGCAGTTCCTGAAATCACAAAGCGTGAGTTACGATAATCTTCTAGAAGTTGCTCGGCTAAGTCACTCTTCTCGGTTTCAAGAAGGATACTTAGTATGAAGTTAGTGTTAATATAGACCAGATTCATTGTATATGGGCCTCTTCCTCAAGCTCCAACAACTCTTTAATCAAGGATCTTCCCAAGACCCCACGATACTTCCTAATCACCTTTCTTATATCGCGTTTAATAATAACTAACACCTCTTCACCCTTCTCTAAATCAATTGGTCCAAAGGCTTAGGAACCCTTCTCATACCTTGCTAGTACGACCTTGGACATTCAGCTACACCCAACTAATATATTGCTCTAAAAATTAAAGTATGCTACAGCATAATAATGTCTCTAGGCTCTATCGTTTTGCTAGGTGTTGGAGAAATGTCTTTCAGGGCTTTGGCTTGGTGTGTAACTGGTGGTGGGGCTGGTCTTAGGGATGTTGTGAACGCTATGCAGAAGATTAAGGGAATTGGCAATGTTAGGATAACTGTTTTTCTCACTAGGTGGGGTTTTGAGGTTGCTAGGATATTTGGTGTTTTGCCTAGGATAAGGTCTATAGCTTCTGGTGGTTACTATGAGGAGTTTTTGGTTGGCGATGAGGGTATGTACTATATTGGGAGGTTGAATAGAAGGTCTTACAAGCTTCTTGTTGTAGCTCCTGCAACATCTAATAGTGTGGCGAAGTTTGTTCGCGGTATTGCAGATTCTGTTGCCTCGGCACTTTTCTCACAGGCTATCAAAAGTGGTGTGCCGGTAGTTGTTTTGCCAACTGATATTCCGAATGAGATGGGTGTTATAGTGTCTGAGTCTCCGTGTTATGTGGATAGAGCTGTCTGTGCAGCTGTTGGTTGTAGAGAGTGTTCTGTTGTTGGTGTTTGCCCTGTTAATGCTATAAAGATTGTTGAGGGTGCTCCAAGGATAGATATTAGGTATTGTATTGGGTGTGAGAAATGCGTTTCTGCGTGCCCCCATGGAGCTGTTAGGTGCTGGGACAAGGTGTACTTGTCTCCAAATCCTGTAGATGTTGAGAATATCGAGAGGTTGAAGAAGATGAAAAACGTCTATGTTGTTTCGAATGCCAGTCAGCTACTCGACACGATTCTAAGTATTTTGAATGGCTAAGGATTCTCTGCATAGCCTAGGCCTTGCAACTGTTTCTACATAGCTTCTGACAACCCTTCTCCTAAACTCCTCGGCTCTGGGGTGATAAACATAGTCTACAACTGTGCCACAAGCCCTGTCTATACCCATGTGCCTAACGAGCTCGTTGAAGATCCCGCCCACAGCACCCTCGCCTATTGCTGCATATCCTTGGCCAGCCTCCTTACTTGTAGAAGCGCCTCTTAGTTGTTTAGATGGTATTATCTCTGCATCAGGTATATATTCCCTCAAAAGCTTTTGAACAAGGGGTATCTTGCTGTGGCGACCCGTCAAAACTATTGTATCTACTTTCTTCTCAACTGCAAGCATTCTGTATATGTCTTTGACAACCCCCTCTATATAGGCGAGGAAAAGCGATGCCAGAGGCTCTTCAGATTTCTCATAGGCCCTGGCAAAAACATTCAGATCGTATGTCCTTCCTATGTGGAATATACCACCGTAGAAAACATCCCACCTGCTCCAGCTACTTACATGCGCAGCTATCTCAAGGTCTAGAGCACCACCTGTTAAAGTTCCTGTAGAAGCTATTGTGCCACCAACAGCATCTACAATCCTACCCTCTTTAACAGCTATAACAGCGTTATATCCATAGCCAAGCTCAACAACAAGAGCGTTTACATTGTTATATGGAATGCCCCTCTCCTGAGCTAGTGTATACACAGCTATGAACGTTGCTGCAAGCTTGTCTGCAGTCCCCATATCAACCTTGTTTATCTTTCTGTGCACAGGTATTGTTGGGAGGAGCGTTATAGATGGGATGAATATTGCTTTCCCGCCATAGCTTTTAACAATATGTTCAACAACCTTGGCCAGAGCGTCGTAGACCCATATCCCAAGCTCCCCAGCCTTCACACCCTCCTCAATATCCTTCTCAGTACTCAGAAGAAGAACCTCAACAGCAAACCTCCTCGCATCTCTAACCTCATCACCAAAGGTTATCGGAACCCCATATCCAGAGGGGCCAACAACATAATCGGGGGCTGCAGCATCTATAGCCTCTATCAGAATAGCAGGGTTTTTAGCAACCTCAGCTGTTTCAAGACTCTTCTCATAAACTACTTTGCCATCCTCTATACAAACAACATCAAAGCTTTTCGTACCTGGATCAACACCCACAACCCTCACAACATATTCACCTAGAGACATTGCCTTCTTCCATAAGTCTTTTGGCAGAGCTATATATGCTCTCCACAACCTTTCTGTGACTCTCATCAGAAGAGCTTCTATAGACAGTTTCTCTAAGCATCGCTATGAATTCGAATGCCCATCTCCTCTCATCATCTCTGAGAAAAGGCATTTTGGTTAGCCAAACAAGAGCCTCTACTATAGCTGCAGAAGCTCTTGTGAAGACCCTTGGCACCCTCCTGAAAACCCTTATCCTAACCGGCCTTAGAAAAACCTCTACAAAGTCTCCACCATCCAAAACCCTTTCAATGCTTGTATCTATATAGGCGTCACAGACGCTGCGAAGGCATATTCCATTCTTGAAGCACTCAACAAGCCTCTCCTTATCGAATATAGAGTTGTAGAAAGCTATTGGGTCTAGGGATACACATATCCCACAACTAATATCGCTAGCACTAGAACTTTTAAGAATTTTGTATGCTGTAGAGGATTTAAATACCCTGCCATAGAGGTTTTCAGAAGCGATTTTAAGACCCATGGCCATGACATAAACAGTTTCTCCAGCAGCGAAAAAGGCTATCGTCTCCCCAAATACATTCTCCGAGAAGCCGAGCCTTCTAAGCCTCTCGACAATTCTCTGAGCCAATGAAAACCCCCGATCACCTTATTTGTTGCCTAAAAATAATAAGGTTGTTGCAGTGCTTGCAAAAGCTTTTTGGTGTAGCTATATGGGGACATGGCTAAACGCTTTTAGGGGCTTTGCCGATTGGTGGATAATATACCTCGATATTGTTGAGAAGCTTGGGATAGACCCTAAATGGGATAGACTGGCAACGGAAATTGCATATAGAATAGCATACTTTTCTGACCCCCCTCTAGAAACACTAAAATCTCTGATCATTGGGCAGAGAGTTGTTGTGTTTGGGGCTGGACACAATCTAGAAAACCACATCAACATGGTTGTCAGAAGCCCCAAGTGGAGAAAAGCAGTTTTCATAGCGGCTGACGGAGCCTCGAAAGCTCTTTTAGAAAATGGTCTAGAACCACATATAGTTGTAACAGATTTGGATGGGGATCTAAAATACATTTGGAGATCCGTTGAAGAGGGCTCGATACCTGTTGTACATGTCCACGGAGACAACATAGATGTTGTCACAAGGTTTCTGTATGAGATTGTGAAAAGTGGTAGGAGATTTGTTGTGACAACTCAGATAGAGCCCATGTACCCTATAATGAATTTTGGGGGCTTTACAGACGGTGACAGGGCTTTTGCCATAGCAGTTCTATTCAATGCATATGAGATTCTTCTCGCAGGTATGGACTTTGGGGACATTGTTGGAAGGTATTCGAAGCCTTGGCTGAAAACACATGAGAAGGCGTCTCCAAGAAAAAAGATTAAGCTGGATATAGCATATGAGATAGTGTCCATGCTCTCTTGTGAAGCGAGATCTAAAATCTATACGCTATCGGATACAGCACCTAGATGCGTTTCAAAAATATCTCTATAGAAAGTTGGGTATCAGCAAAAACATAAATATCTTGCATTTCATCATCTCACTAGGAGAGAGAAATGGCTAGCGTATTAGTCGAGTCATCGGCTAGGCTCCACCTAGGATTCTACAACTTTTACGAGGATGGCATTGCCTATGGAGGTCTAGGCGTTGCTATAGAAGCTCCAACAGTTTGTGTAAGGGTCTTCAAGTCCGATACCACCATAGTTTTAAACAGAACAGATGCTGATGTTGGAGATGCTGTAAATGCTGTTAGAAGGGGTCTTGGGATCGAGGGATTCGGTGTCGAGATTCTAAAGGCTATACCGAGGCACGTTGGTCTTGGCTCAACAACACAAACAGTTCTCTCTATAGGCTATGGAGTCTCCAAGCTCTATGGCCTTGGACACACTGTTAGGGAATTGGCATACAGACTTGGCAGAGGGAGAGACTCTGGAATAGGCATAGCAACCTTCGAGTTCGGTGGATTTGTAGTGGATTCTGGGAGAGTTGCTAAAAATGGTTTTGTCGAGTTACCTAAGTCTGTTAACGATTTGCCTCAGATAATCTTTAGGCATAGTGTCCCCAGAGACTGGTACTTCATATTGTTTATCCCAAGGGGTGTTAAGGGATTGGATGAAAGAAGTGAGAGGAGAGCCATGGACAGCCCAGAGCCCCTCTCACCAGAGACTCAGAGAGAGCTTTACAAACTGGTTTTGCTACACATCATACCATCTATTGTAGCTGGGGATGTGGAGAGATTTGGAAAGGCTCTAACAAAACTACAGTTTATTGTGGGAGGGTACTTCTCAAAGTTTCAGAAGGGTGTATTCTGCTGCGAAGAATCTGAATACATCGTCAACTCGCTTCTCAAACACGGTGCTTGTGGTGCTGGGCAGAGTAGCTGGGGGCCAACAGTCTACGGAGTTGTGAAGGGGCGTAGAAAGGCATTGAAAATTTTGGCAAGGGTTCTAAAAGACATTGACTCAAAGGGTTTTGAAGTTGATTATCATGTTGTTAGAGCTCGCAACAGGGGGGCTTCAGCAACTGTTTCACAAGTTTAGCGAACTGTTTTTCTGGTTGCTCTCCTCGAATATTTTTCTAAGTTCTTCTATGGTGTAGCCAGCCTCTGCATAGAGGTTGTATGGGTGTATGCTCTCATAGCTAACAACCTTCACCACTATCCTAGCATCCTTATCTAGACCATCTCTACACAGCTTGTAGATATTGTACATGGCTTCTCTAACAACATCCTCGACAAATCTAGGCGTTGAAAAAGCCTTTTTAACAAGCCTATACTCATTAACTCTTTTGAGCATGAAGTAGAGTGGTGCTGAAAAAGCATTTAAACCCGCTTCTACAAGTCTTCTGATATCAATTGTCTTCTCACCTCTTGAAACAACTGTTGCTATAAGCTTTGCCCTCTGGCTATGCGATGGAACGTGAGGCGCTTGGAGATTCTCTAAGAAGGCGTAGACTTGTTGCACACATGGGCAAACAGTCATCCCCTTGATCTCTACAGATATCGAGTTTAGCTGATGACCGTTTCTATCAACCTCAACCATTATGCGTATTTTCACAGGTATGTGATCCTCTACACCAACAAAATCGTCTCTTACTCTATGGAGATAAACAGTTTTCAGCGATGTAGAAGCCTTCAAAGCGTATTCATGTGACTTAAGCAAGTTCTTCGCCAGTATCTTGAGATAGTCTTCAAGCCTGTTTACATCGCCACTAGCAGACTCTTCAAATGATTTTATAACAGCTTCTATGCTTCTAGAAACGTGTACTCCCCTCTGGGTCTTTGGAAGATCTATACAGGCATCCACTTTAACATCTAGGCAATAGCTATTTCCACTACCCCCTAGACAAACCCTTCTATAAACCCCCTTCACACAGACCTTATCTATATCGAGAGGTACTACAGGGGTAGATCTCTGAACATCTGGCAACAAGTTTGATGACCAACAAATCTAAAGCAAAACAGAATATATTTCTAGCGCTAGATACAACCAACACAAGAAATGCTGTAAGGCGATATTGATATGCAAGATGATCCAGCATCAAAATATTTCTCGCCGAAGGTAACAGATAGGGAGAGGGCAGCTTTCGAAGCGGGTATAGCAATTGGTATGGCAATACACCAATTCACTGGAATTCCAATAAGATTTAGAGAAGAGGTAGAACATCTCGAAAAAGCTATAGAATATGCGATCATGTCCCAACCATACAAAAAATTCGCCAAAGTCAAGATAGACATTGAGATACCTCCAAATGAGAACCCATATAGATACACAACACTAAGATCGAGCAACATGGATATAACAGTTGTTGTCGAATATGGAAAAGCGTATGTGAAAGCCCGTCTAAGATACATACCTGAACTGAGCTACACCCTTGCATACATAGAGGACATTGGAGAGATCAGAGAGGAGACCCAGAGGTAGCCAGCTCTTGATTATCTAGGCTGGCAATTTTTACTGCTTGCTAAGTAGAAAGCCTGTTTTGAATATTGTCAGGGAACTTCAATGGGATTTGAAAGAAGTTTGTTTGCCAGTGTGTTTAGAGATGATATTGTGATTGCTATGACTGTTACCGGTGCTAGCAACAGGTAGGGGGCTGTAAATATATACTCTCTATACTCGGCAATCATGTTTCCAAGTGTTGGTGTTGGGGGTTGTACTCCTAGCCCCAAGATGCTTAGAGACGCTTCGAATGCAATGGCATCTGATAGAAGGTATATTGATGTGGTTAGCAAGGGTTTTGCAAGCTCCCAGACGATATATCTAGTGATGATCCAGCTTGTAGATGCTCCCAAAGCCTTTGCAGCCTCTATATATGGCTTAGTCAAAATCTCTTTGGCGGCGGATCTAGAGAATCTGTAGAATATTGGCGCTAGGCTCAACCCAATGGCTATTGAAGCTCCAATTACATTGGGGCCTACAACAATGGATATAGCTGCTGCTGTGAAGAGACCTGGGATAGTGTAGATGGTGTTGAAGAGTATTGAGAGAGCGGAGTCTATATACCCACCAGCAATAGCCGATAGGCCTCCTAGTACAACGCCTAGAGAAAACGCTATTGCAAGCGAGAGTGCTGCTACTGCAAGGGAGTATCTAATGGCGTATAAGAGTCTTGTGAAAACGTCTCGCCCCAGAGAATCTGTTCCAAGAATGTGTTGTGTGGATGGGGGTGCCAACCTATTTGAAAGGTCTATGGCTGTTGAAGAATATTTTGTGAATAGCTGCGGAAAGAGGGAAACAATGATCTCGGCAACGATAATGGCTATAGCTATTTTGGGCCAGACCCCCATTAGCTAGACCCCCTTAGCCTCGGATCCATGTATATATGCAGAATGTCTGAGACCATGTTCAGAGTTGCCAGAATTATTGAAACAGTTGCTGCCCAGCCAATCAAAACTGGGTAGTCTCTAGATGAAAATGCTTGGAGGAGGAGAAGACCCATCCCAGGGTAGGCAAAAATAGCTTCTGTAGCCATTGCCCCAGCTATTATCAGCCCAGCTCTATAGAAAACTGTTGTGAGGTAGATGGGCAGCACATATCTCAGTGCCTTTAGAAAAATCCTGTTTCTCGTCATGCCCAATGCAATATATGCGCCTATGAAGGGCTCTGAATAGGCTTTCTCCAAAAGGCTCTGGAGAATCTTGTAGAAAACCCCTGTCCCAGCAACAACAAGTGTGGTCAGAGGTAGCCCTATCCCCCCAAAGCCAACAGGCTTTTTGGTGAGGGCTAGGACAGCCATTATGGTTACACCCCAGACAGATGTGGGCATCGACGATGATAGCGTTGAGATTGCTGTTGGAAGGAGTGCAATGTCTCTAGCCATGGATAGATAGGCAAGCGCTATACACACAAGCGTTGTTATAACTGTTGCTAGAATAGATAGCTTCAAAGAATTCAACAGGCTCTTGAAGACGACTTGGGTAACCGGCTCAGCAAAAAATATTGATCTCCCCCAATCACCCGTGAAAATCCTTTTCCAATATATGAGAACTTGCATATACAGCGGCTTGTCGAGGCCTAGCCTAGATTCAATAGCTTTTCTGACCTCTTCGGACGGCTGTTGCTCACCGTATAGAACGGTTATTGGGTCTCCTGGAAAAAGCCTTGCAATCAAATATATGAGTGCAGTGGCTATAAGCAGAGTTGCAAAGGCTTTTGCAACGCCATTCGCTATTAGACTCCAAAACATCTCTACTCAACAGTTGTGTTGTCTAGTACAAGCATTTGGAATGGGAGTATCTGCAAACCTTTTACATTTGGCTTGGTCGCGACTATAATGTTTTCGAAGTATAGCCATATAGCTGGGGCATCGCTCCACAGAATCTGCTGAGCCTCTCTATAGAGCAAAGCCCTTCTACTCTCGTTCAACTCAGATGCAATCTCATCCAACAGCCTGTCGTACACAGGGTTGCTGTAGAGAGGCCCGTTTAAACTGGCGTTGGTTCTCCAGTATGTGAGTGCGTAGTATAGAGATGATGGGGAGGGACCATATATCGCAAGGTCGAAGTCATGGTCTGTGAAGACCCTTTTCAGGAATGCTGTGTGCTCCACCTGCTCAATAACAACGTTTATCCCGACTGCCACAAGATACTGTTGTATTGCTTGGGCAAGCTGAACATCCTTGGGGCTTCTCGTCGACACCAAAAGCCTTAGGGTTTTATTCGTAAACCCAGCCTCCCTCAGAAGCTCAACAGCTTTGGAGACGTTGTACTCGTATGCTTTGAATGTGTAGACATTTGGGAAAACAGGTGAGACAACACTGTTGGCCACTACGGCAAAGCCTTTCAAAAGGTTTTTAGCTATAGCCTCTCTGTCTACAGCGTAGTTCATAGCCTGTCTAACACGGGGGTCTGGAACCCTCTTGCAGTTTATAGCAACTAAAACAAGTCTAACACCAGTTGCGTTGTAGACTACCAACCCACTCGACTTTAGTCTAGCCACATCATCTGGCGACACCCCGACAACCACATCTGCTGAGCCACTCAATATAGATGCTATCCTAGCTGAAGAGCTTGGCAATATGAGGTAAGTCAACCTTGATATTCTTGGAGCATTACCCCAGTACCTGTCAAACCTTGATAAAATCGCCTTAGACCCCTTCTCATACGACACTAGCTTGAACGGCCCTGTGCCAATGACATCAGCTGTAGAGTTTATCGGCCCACTCCAGTATTTTTCGGCTATATCCCTAGGCATTATAGCTGTTGCCAAATGCGCTAGATTTTCGATCAATGGGGTGAAGGGTTTGGCGAGCACCAGGACGACGGCTGTGGAATTCAAAACAGCGATTCTACTGATAATCGGGTTTCCACTAGAATCCCTCAAAAGCATTCTGCCTATTGGCGATATCCTCATAGACCTCTCTAGACTTGCTTTAACATCCCATGCGTCTAACCTCTTACCATTGTGGAAATACACATTGTCTCTGATCACAAAAAGCCATGCAGTTTCATTAATCTGTTTATAGGACTTTACAAGCCATGGAACATAGCTGAGCCTCCCATTGTCTAGAACTATCCTAAACAGAGATTCGTATACCTTTCCAAGAACCTCAAAATCTGCAACACCTTGGGCAAACTGAATGTCTATTGTCGATAAATCGGTTGGGATGGCTATGGTTAGACTCGCCGAGGTTCCTTGCAGCTCTTGTGTAGAGGCTGTAGCAGGTGTTTGTGTAGCTCGGGGAGGTAACAGATATTCATAGACTAGAAAAATGGATAAAAGTAGTATGGCCACAACAACAAGTGGTACAATAACCTTAAATGTTTTCCTCATCTCCATCACCTATCCTATTTTGCTATAGGTAATGATATTAAAACATATTTAAACTTGTTGTTATAATCTATTTAAATAATTTAAATAGGGTGGCCAAGTGTTTTCCAAGGCAAAGAGTTATAAGCTAGCTGTACAAAACTGGGGTGCAGCATCAAATTGTGGAGATGATGAATGGGGTCCTCTTTTGTTGATGGGGATGATAGGGGTTAGAGATGCTGAATAGACTTTTATACTGTGGCCCTAGTGTTTTAGCTATGTCAAGCTGTTTGTGGGTGTGACTATGGATATTAGGTATCTGCTTACACTAATCGTTTTTGGAGCGCTTGTCGATTCTATAGATCCGTGTATCTTCGCTTTATACATCTCGCTTTTGCTAACATCTTCTGTTAGCGGTTTGAAGCGCGTTTTAAAGATTGCTACTGCCTTTGTATCCTCTGTTTTTTTGGGCTACCTGGTATTCGGCGCTATACTCAGGGTTATTGTGGTTTCGTGGCAGGTTCCTAGATGGGTGCTAACAGCTGTTTTGATTGTCTATGCCATTGCCATGCTAATCTATACAATCTTTTTTGAGGGTGAGGGCAGTGAGGCTGTGTGTAGAGAGGATAGAATAGCGTGTAGAATTGCATCTTCGCTAAAATTCGACAGGTTTGCAAAGGCAGAGACAAGTATACTGGCTGTTTCCCTACTAGGTTTTCTAGCATCTTTCACACTACTCCCATGTAGCGCGGGCATGTACATAGCATTCAACTTTGTGACTGCCAACCTCGGCTTGTGGGCCTGGCTACCCCTAGCAATGCTGTATACAGCTATATTCGTTCTCCCCCTAGTCATCATAACAGTAGCCGTCATAGGGCTCACCAAGATAAAGAGGGTCTACGAAGCCGCTTTATCGAAGCAGAGAATACTCAAAATAGCTGCTTCAATAGCTATGATAGCCATCGCAATGTGGATAAGCCTCTAAGAAGATACAGCAATTTGTGTAATCCGCACTACGATCTGCATGCCCTACATGTTGCGAAATAGAATAATAAGCTGCTTTCGAAATATGTGATCGAGTGGTATGCATGGAAATAGTCTGCGACGAGTATGCGAAGACACACCCATATAGATTTTGCAGAGACTTCTGCTCAGAGAGAGCTGTTGACGCCAACTCCTATAGGGTCTGCGTAGAGGAGTGTGTTAAAAGCGTTGGAGAGAAGTGTTGATGGACATAGGCTTTGAGGCATTTGATTCACGTTTTAAAGTCCTCTAAGAGTCTACAGACTTTTTGATGCTGGTGGGCAGACCATGATCTTTGTCGGCTGTTGTGGTTTTTGCATGTCTAGACAGAAATACTATACAATCTTCGATGTTGTCGAGCTCCAAGAGACCTTCTACGACCCTCCAGACCCGGAGAAGCTGAGGAGGCTAGCTGGCGAGGCGCCACCTGGGTTTGTATTTGCTATGAAGGCTTGGCAGGCAATTACACACCCACTCGATTCGCCAACATGGAAGAGGACTAGAGTTGTCCCCGACAAGAGCCTTTCCGATAGATACGGGTTTCTAAGGCCGACCAAAGAGGTTTTCGATGCATGGGAAAGGGTTGTCGAAGGCGCCAAGGCTCTGAATGCGAAGGTGGTTGTTGTTCAGACTCCGCCAAGCTTTGGATACACAGAGGAGAACTATAGAAACGCTCTAGAGTTCTTCGCATCGGCATCAACACAGAGTTTCTTGATTGGCTGGGAGCCTAGGGGGACATGGCAGCAGAACAGAGATAAGATAGCCGATATCGTCTCCAGGTTTAGGAATGTCATCCATGTTGTCGATCCCTTCAAAAACCTTCCGGTAGTCGATAAAGAGACAACGTATTTCAGACTGCATGGAATTGGCGAGGGAGAGGTCAACTACAGGTATAAGTACACAGACCAGGACCTCAAAAACCTCCTCAACATTGTTAGAAGATCTTTGGAGAGAAGCAAAGAGGTGTTTGTGCTATTCAACAATGTTTATATGGCTCAAGACGCACAGGCGTTCAAGGCATTGGCCAAGGCAATGCAATAGCAGTTTTCCTAGAGATCTATCCGCATAGTCTAGGACAGGCCTTGGAGAATAGTTGGTGTGGCTGGACATGGACTTGAAAGACGCTATAGTCAGAGCTGTTGTAGACGGTCTTCACAGAGCCGTTGTCTATCTGCCAAAAGATGTTAAGGAGGCTATTAAGAGGGTCTACGAGGAGGAGAAATCACCTACTGCAAAGACCCATCTAGAGGCTATTCTCAGAAACATCGAGCTTGCTGAGAGGCTTGGCCTGCCACTTTGCCAAGACACTGGGATAATAACATTCTATGTCAGGGTTGGAACCGGGTTTCCAGCTATCCATCAAATTGAAGAGGCTTTGATCGAAGCTGTTAGAAAGGCTACGTCGACCATTCCTCTAAGACCGAATAGCGTTGACCCTTTCACAAATAGAAATAGTGGCGATAATACTGGTAGATATGTGCCGGTTATCTTCTGGGACGGTTTTAGAGATGGCGACGGCCTAGAAATAGTTGTTGTTCCGAAGGGGGGTGGCTCTGAATACGTCTCGACATTTGCTATGGGCGTTCCGGGCAAGGGTGTTGAGAACATCAAGGAGGTTGTTCTAGACGCTGTTGTCAGGGCCGGTGCAATGCCGTGTCCACCAACTATAATCGGTGTTGGTATTGGGGGTACAGCTGATCTTGCAATGCATTTGGCTAGGAAGGCGGCTACAGTGAGGAGGGTTGGTTCCAGGAATCCAGATCCCCATGTGGCAGAGCTTGAGGAGGAGCTGCTGAAAATGGTTAACAGTCTCGGTATAGGGGCTATGGGGATGGGTGGGACAGCGTCGACGGCGCTGGCAGTTCATATAGAGTATGCCTATAGGCACCCAGCCACATACCCGATAGCAGTAGCTTTTCAGTGTTGGGCTGCTAGAAGAGCTGTTGTAACTATAGAGCCTAGTGGGAGGTATGAAATAGAGCAGTAGGCGATTTGATGTGGCTGTATATAGGCTTGTAACCCCTCTGAAAGAGGAGGATGTTAGGAGGCTGAGGGTGGGGGACACCATATACATATCTGGGATTGTGTATACAGCTAGGGATGCCGCCCACAAGAGGCTTTTAGAGTATTTGAGAGAGGGGAGGGAATTGCCCTTCGACCTAAGCAACGGTGTCATATATCACTGCGGCCCTGTTGCAGTAAAAGAGGGGGGTGTGTGGAGAATAGTTTCAGCAGGCCCGACAACAAGCATGAGGATGGAGCCGTATGAGCATATAGCTATAGAGCGACTGGGTGTTAGAATGGTCATAGGCAAGGGCGGCATGGGTGCCAAAACTGCAGAGGCATGCAAAAGGCATGGAGCTGTCTACACAGTGTTTACAGGTGGGGCAGGTGTTCTAGCTGCGCAAGCGATAAAGAGGGTTTTGGATGTCTATTGGCTGGATCTCGGGATGCCAGAGGCTGTGTGGAAGCTGGAGGTAGAGGATTTCGGGCCACTAACAGTGGCTATAGACTCGACTGGCAGGAACATCATAGACGAGGTCGTGAAGATGGCTGTTGAGAGAAAGAAGGGGGTTCTAAGCCAAGAACACAATGCGTTAATATAAGCCCGGCATTGTTGTCAAATTCGCTACCTCTAAAAACACGAGAAGCTCTCTAAACTCCGAAAGCTGCTTGCCAAACATTTCAATGGGGCTGTGGGGCTATGGACATAGAGAAGAGCATTGAAACACTTTCACGCTGGTTCGAGAATGTTGAGAAGCCTGTTATCGTAGCCTTTTCCGGGGGTGTTGACAGCAGTGTTGTGTTGGCTGTTGCCTGCAGGGCTATAGGATGCGAAAACGTGTTTGCTGCTACTGCTGTATCCCCCATAAGATTTGAGGAGGATTTGGAGTGGGCTAGAAGGGTTGCACAGCAACTTGGTGTAAAGCACATTGTTTTTGAGACCGACGAGCTTTCCATACCGGGTTTCGCAACAAACCCGCCGAACAGATGCTATATATGCAAAAAGAACTTGGCTGGTAAACTGGTTGAGCTGGCTAGAAGGCTAAACGCCAAGACAATTGTCGATGGCTCAAACGCCTCGGACCTGAATAGCTATAGACCCGGTATGCAGGCGTTTCGAGAGGCTGGGATTAGAAGTCCGTTGGCAGAGCTTGGAATTGGAAAAGATGTTGTGAGGATCATTGCCAAGCACCTTGGGCTGCCAAACTGGGGCAGACCATCGAACAGCTGTATAGCGACTAGAATACCCTATGGAGAGACCATAACGCTGGATAGGCTGAAGAGAATAGTCCTCGCAGAAAAGACTGTTAGGGAGATTACAGGAGTTGAAGTCGTTAGGGTTAGAGACCACGGCTACATAGCCAGGATAGAGGTCGACCCCAAGGAAAGGAGAAAATTCTTCGACGAAGAGACTATGGACAGGGTTGCCACAGAACTTAAGAAGCTTGGATACAAATATGTGGCACTAGACCTCCAAGGCTATAGAAGCGGAAGCCTCGACGAGATGATAATAAAAAGTTGATAAATCCATCGAACAACATTCTTTGCCCCTCGTAAACTCTGAAACAGTTTAACAGCTCTAACCGTCCTTCTGCTCTTCGAGGTACCTACCCACCAATCTTTGGTGTAGCGGTGTTTGCCATGCATAGAGCTTTCCAATACCCATGCCCTTGTCTATTGGAGGTGTATACCCGATGCATGGCCTATCAATTGGTATTATAAGGTTTGCCTCTAGCAGGTATTTGCCGAGTTCTGGATGCTCTGAAACTTTATCGATGTCCTCTACAACCTCCTCCAACCCCTTCCTAAACCTCCTAGCTATAGACTCTAGCAAAACCTTAACACCTTTATAGAGATCCTCCTCCAAGACATCCAACCTCCACCCACGTGCTCTAAGAGCTATAGCAAGTCTGGGGTTTCCCCCAAGAGCCTTCCAAACATCGTACAGTATGTTGTCTGGCGCTCCCAACTCAATTAACAGCTCTTTAAATGAGCTGTAATCCAGATTCCAAATCTCTGCAAGAGTCACATAGTTGTGGCGTGCAAGAATGCTTCGTGAGACCCCCTCGCTTGTTGTAGCCAAGATAAAAACGCTTTTAGCTTCATAGGCCAGCAGATCCTCTAGA
>JAUQPB010000004.1 GCA_030550585.1 Thermoproteota archaeon
ATGTTGTGGTTTCTACATAGTTTGTTTAATAATTTGGTTTTCTTTGGTGCTGTTCTGTGATGTTGATTAAGGATAACTGGTTTTGTCATCTTTTTCGCAATTCTGTCTTTGGCTAGGTTTGGTGGTGGGCACTCTTGGGTTTGTTTATGTATTTAGATAGTTGTTCTATGTATTTGAAGCCGTGGTCTGGGAATATCAGGATGTGGTCTCCTTCGTCTAGCTCCCCTTTTTCTACGAGTTTTCTGTATGCCATGTACACTGCTCCGCTGCTCAGCCCTATCAATATGCCATCTCTTCTAGCAACCTCTATAACGCCTTCGGCAGCCTCATCGGGTGTAACATCCATTACACCGTCTATCTCTACGTGGTGTATCCACTTCATGCCGCTTTCGATTCTTCTGATTCCTTGGATTGTTGTTCCCTGTGCAGGTACAACTCCGTAGATTTTGATTTCTCTGAATCTGTTCTTGAAGTATAGGGCTATAGCTGACATGTGTCCTGATGTACCCAAACCCCCTATTATGGCCTTGGGCTTTATCCCAGCTTCTCTTATCTGGAGTTCGAGTTCTTTAGCTGTGTATCTGAGGTGCACCTCGAAGTTTGCATCGTTGTAGAACTGGTTTAGGTGTATAGCGCCCTCGGTCTTTGCAATAGCCTCGACCTCATCTATGAGGTCTACTGTCAATGGCTTTGGGGATCTGACAACCTCTGCACCGAAGATTTTTAGGAGGAGTTCTCCCGTTAGAGAAACTGTTGACGGTATGTATGCTCTGAGCTTGGAGTTGTGGATGTTGCACATAGCGGCTATGGCAAGCCCTGTATTCGTCGATGTGGATTCGACCAAAAGGCCTAGCTGAAAGCTGCCAAGCTTTTCAGCAGCCTTTCTATACATATACCAGCCAATCCTATCCTTAACACTCATACTCCAAGGGTTGAAGCCCTCTAGCTTAGCCCACACAATCCTGCCAGCAACAGAAGACCTTGGCAACCTCACTAATGGTGTTGGCCAATTTCTGTAGAGAAGCTCTTCAGTATCTGCAAAAACTCTGTATCTACTCGGATTGATTTCGTCGAAAAAGCCCAGTTTTTCAAGAGGGACAAAAGTGTTTTCTGCAAAGCCGCGTGATACAGGTATGTATCTAACCCCCAGCTTCTTTAGAGCAATGCACAGCTTAGCATTTTCAACAGCCCTCTCACTATTAACCTCGACAGCCACTGTCTTGTCGACACCACCTCTTCTAAGAATCTCGCTTACAATAGCTATAAACTCTTCGAGTTCTAATCTATCATCACAAACTACTTTATCGACATCTTCTAAATACACAAACTTTGATCACCAATAACACTGTTAATGGATCAGGGATAAAAGCTTTTTGGCTTAAACATTGAGACACGAATTGTGTGGTCGCAACACATGCAAACGTGGTATTCTATTTTAAAACTATATATTGCTAAGGTGTTCTGTAGCTTGGCAAATGACTAAATATAGTCGGCAATGTCTTCACATAGACAAACTTTATATTCCTATTTTGTATAAATATGTTATTGGTGTTTAGATTGAGTAGCAGAATACCCTTGCCATATAGCCCAAAAGTGCTAGAAATATTCAGAAATCCGAGAAATCTTGGGCCACTAGAAGATGCTAATGTTGTTGAAATGGCTGGTAGCCCTGCATGCGGAGATATGATAAGGCTCTATCTAAAAATTGTTCATAGAGATGATGGTGACTATATCGAGAAGGCTTCTTTTGAAAGCTATGGGTGTGCAGCAAACATTGCTGCTGCAAGTATTTTAACTGATATGATTATAGGTAAGAAGGTTGAGGATGCCTGGAAAATATCGTGGAAACAGATATCAGATGAGCTTGGAGGTCTCCCACCAATAAAATACCACTGTAGCATTCTTGCTGTAGGAGCTTTGAAGAGGGGTATAAGGGCTTATTATAAGCAGATTGGCTATAACCCGCCGTGGCTTCCAAAGGATTTGACTGTTGAGGAGAGGCAGGTTCTCGAGGAAGAGGAGATGATGGAGAGGTACTATAAAGCAATGAAAGCTCTGGGTGGTGGAAGCCGATGAGAGAAATCGACTTGAGATATGTTCCAGCGTCATGCACATCACACCCAGTTATAGTCCTAGCCAATACCCTCAAGGATCTGGAGAGAGAAGGGGTTGAGAAATTCAAGCTCATTTTCAATGTTGATGACATTCCCGTTAACGCCATAAAGTTCTTTCTATCTAAACATGGTTATTGTGTCGAGGAGGAGAGGCCTTTAGACAATAAATCAATGTCTGTTCTAGCCAGTAGATGTGGGAAGGGATGATGTCTATAGCTCAAAAAGTTAGAGAGCTTTTGAAGTCCCATGGAACCCCCTCTAAAGAAGTCTACTTTGATTTAGAGAACAGTGGTTTTGTTCCACAAGAAGTTGTTGAGGCTATGATGCCATACTTTAATAGAATTGGCTATGGACATCCATCAATAACGCATAAACCTGGTTGGGAAGCGCTTGAGGTTGTGTATGAAACTAAAGAGTTATTGGGCAAGACTATAGGTGCTTCAGACCCAGATGAAATAGTGTTTACACATAGTGGCACAGAGGCAAATAACTTAGCCATACTGGGCTATCTTCTGAAGAATAGGGGTAGAAAAGGCAAGGTTGTTGTATCTTCAATCGAGCATCTAAGCGTTATATTTCCAGCTCAATTCGCTTCAGAGCTATTTGGATTCAAAACAGTTTTGGTGCCTGTAGACAGCGAGGGCTTTGTTGATCCAGAGCTATTCAAATTGTATGTAGATAAGGAGACTGTTTTTGTCAGTATTCAAATGGTTAACCATGAAATTGGGACTATACAAAAACTGAAAGAGTTGATCGATATAGCAAAAAGCGCTAACCCCGATATAGTTTTCCACACAGATGCTGTTGATGCCTATGGGTGGATACCAATAGATGTTAAGAAACTTGGAGTTGATATGCTTACAATCAGTAGCCACAAGATTCATGGACCTAGAGGAGTAGGAGCATTGTACATTAGAAAAGGTGTAGAGGTTGAGCCCCCGATAAAAGGGCAACTAAGTGTTGAGAAGAACTGGCCCGGCGTTGAAAATGTTCCACTTATAGCAGGTTTTAAGAAAGCCATTGAGATAATGTTTAGCAACTTCGATTACAGAGTTGAATATGTTAGAAAACTTAGAGACAAACTTATAAAGGGGATAACATCTTCAGTACCACACACAATAATCAATGGGCCTCTAAACGAATACAGAGTTGCAAATAATGTCAATGTAAGCTTTTTATTCATAGAGGGAGAGGCTCTAACAGTTGAGCTAAGTCTACATGGAGTCTATGTATCTAGTGGAAGTGCGTGTTCAAGTAGGGTTTTAGAGCCAAGCCATGTTCTATTGGCTATTGGGAGAAAACATGAGGAGGCGCATGGGAGTATACTATTCAAGTTATCTCATTACCACAGAGAAGAGGATATCGATTACGCATTAGAGGTTATACCAAAAGCTGTTGAGAGGCTTAGGAAAATAAGTGCATGGAAACAGTAAAGCGAGTTGATGAAAATGATCAAAAAGTCTTTTTGTGAAGAATTCATAAAGAGATACTCAACAACTCTAAGAATTGCAATAGCCCTGAACCTTGTCAAAAAATACAATATGTCCCAATTTCAGGCATCAAAAATAACTGGGATTCCACAACCGCTTCTCAACTACATCATAAATGGAAAGAGGAGGATACCAAGACTAGAAAAAATATTGAAAAACGCGCAAATGTCTTCGCTAGTAGACGAGTTTTCAACTAGGCTCATTAAAGGAGAGAATCTGGACATGTGTAACATATGCATAAGAGTAAGGGATGTGCTGGGAATCTCACATCCAATAACAGAAAAATCCGAAACCAGTTAAATTTGCAAAATTCTATCTGCTTTTCACGAATTTGGATGATCTCTGGCTTCAAATCTTTTTCATATAGTGTCTTCATGATTTCGTTTAAATCTAAATCTCTGAGGCATTACGGTTCATAGTCATTTGATTTTATCTCAACAAAGTTATTATTTATGAAAGCCTTGAGTTTTGCTATGCCTCTTCCACCCTTAACAACCTTCCTACCCAAAGCTCCCTGATGTCAACCTCATATCCAAGCTCCTTCAGAATTTTAGCAAATACATTCTCACTCATTGCCTTCACGAGCTTTAACAAAACCATAAAACACATAGATTTGAATCACCAACGTTTTGAAACTTCTTGTCAGCATGTAAACACTAAATATAAATACAAGCTTGAGGTTAGCTTAATATAATTAATAATAAATAGAAGGTGATTTCATTCTGAATGAGGTGACTTTGATATGAGGATTATCATATTTAGGCATGGTGAAGCAGAAGAAAAAAGGCCTGGTATAAGCGATGAAGAGAGGAGACTTACGGAAAAAGGTAGGAAAGATGTTGAGTGTGTGGCTAAGGTATTGCCATGGAAACCTTCAATAATATTTACATCGCCTTTGATAAGAGCCGTTGAAACAGCTAAGATTGTGGCTAATATCCATGGATTAGAAGTTGTTGTTGATGATGCGCTTAGACCAGAGAAAACATCTCTTGAAGGTGTTAAAGAGCTTCAGCTAGTTGATGGAGCTGTACTTGTTGGTCATGCACCAAGCATAGAAAAACTTGTAAGCGAGTTAATTGGAGGAGGAAGCATAAAGCTTAGAGCAGGCTCTGCAACAGGGCTTGAGATAAAAGGTGTTTGTAGAGGGTGTGCAACATTGATATTTCTCATAACACCTGATATATGTAGCCAGGCATTGACATGAAATCGCTTTTCAGTAACGTAGCTAATTCTCTTATGGCCAGCTCTTTGCCTAGACTAAAAATATATTTCTAGATATGTTTTTCGATAATGTTTTCAACGTATTTCAATATAATATCGTTGTCTAGCATGCCAAGAATCTTTATGTGTATTGGGATATCTATCTTGGCTCCAGCAGCTGTTTTGTGGCCTCCGCCGCCGAGAGCAACAGCTATTTTTCTGACGTCGAAGCCTCTGCTCCTCAAGCTTATCTTACCACTTCTATCAACAACTATGGCTATGTCAGCACCTGCAATACTCATAACTCTTGAGGCTAGGATGCTGTTCTCAACCTTCTGGCTTTTGAGGGTGATGGCGACCCTGACCCCATTTTTCTCGAGTATTCTCGTCAAAGGTTTTTTGCTAAGCTCTTCAACCTCTTCTTCGAAACGCTTAACCACCTTATCCTCGAGCTCCTCTGTCCATATAACCCCTCTCGAAAGTGTTTCATATATATGCAGCCTCCACTCATCCGTGTCCCCCCTCCTGATCAGCCTCATGAAAAATGGTGATAGTCTGTGGTCAAATCTCCAGAGGTCGGCTCCGCAAACAGCGTCTACAAGCTCTTTGACGAATGCCTGGTCTACTGGTCTAGTTGGTGTAACATATTTTGCGACAACACCCGTTGCACAAGTTGACCTGTCTATGAATAGCTTTGCACCGGTACCCACAACCCTTTTGATCCAATCATCTTCCCACACATGGTGGTCAAACCAAGTGATTTCAGCGCCTTTGCCGCGTAGAAGCTCGACAACACCGGCGGCAAAATCTATGGTATCGGCATTTAAGCCGAGATCAAATATTGCTACATGCTTTGGCCTCTTCTTGTAGACTCTATACAAAGCTTTTTTGAGGTTATACGGCTCTACAAAAACAACTTTGTGGTTGTCGCCAACAAGATATGTGTAGAGAGCTGCTGCCGCCACGCCATCGGCATCAGTATGGGTTATTAGATAGCTCAAATCCTGGACCCTCCAAAAGATCCGAATTTGCTTGCCAGCTGATATTGTTTTGCTTTGTGAAAAGTATAGGTGGTAAAAAAGCTTGGTGTTTTGAACAGATTCGGAAGGCTCTTGTAGTCTACTGGGTGTCGAGTACGAGCTGGCCCAACGGACTTCTATACTTAAGTTCTTTTAGAGCCTCATTAGCTTCTCTAAGTCTATAGAGCTTCACACTAGGTTTTACACCATATTTCGAAGCTATTTGAAGAGCCTCTCTAACATCTCTTCTAGTCACATTTGCAACGCTCTTCACCTCTCTCTCATGCCACAGCAAACTATATGGAAGCTTCTCAATGTCGCTCATATATATCTCAGCCAAAACAACTCTGCCACCCTTATCCACCTTTTTCAAAGCCTCTATGAACACCGATGAGACTGGTGCATAGACAATAGCTGCGTCAAGCGGCTTTGGAGGGCTCTCCTCTGTTTTCCCTGCCCAGTCAGCACCGTTTTCCACAGCTTTGGATATTTTCCATGGGGAGCTTGTAAACACATATACTGTTAGACCTATCTTCTTAGCCATTTGGAGGACAAGGTGAGCGGCAGCGCCATAGCCGAAGAGGCCCAGAACACCATCTCCACGATCCAGAAGACCTGTGAGCTTCAAGGATCTATACCCGATAGACCCTGCACACATAAGTGGTGCAACATACTCATCCTCTAAACCACTTGGTATAATATGCACAAAATCTGCTGGTGCAACCATATACTCTGCATACCCTCCATCAACACTGTAGCCGGTAAATAATGCATTGTCGCAGAGGTTCTCCAAACCTCTTCTACAATACTTGCAAACGCCACATGCCCTATAAAGCCATGGAACGCCAACCCTATCACCTTTCGAGACGTTGGAAACCCTCTCACCAACCTCAACAACATATCCAACAACTTGGTGGCCTGGTATAACGGGGAGCTTCTTAGGGGGTAGTTCACCCTCGACAATATGGAGATCAGTTCTACAAACACCGCATTTGGAAATCTTGATCAGCACCTCATCTTCTCTAGGCTTTGGGATCTCAACATCTGTATACACAAGAGGGTTTTCGTCTACGGGCCCCGGCCTATAGAGCACCATTGCCTTCATAAAACAAGGCCCATAGCAACTCTAGCTTCTAGGGCTAAAAAATGTTCTACTAATAGCATCTGCCATAGCTTCTAAATCGTTGATGGAAGCCCCGCTTTTCCTGGCAGCATCTAAAAGCCTTTTGTCTGATCTGTATACATTGCATAGACTAGCAATGTATTTAACGTCTTTCAGTCTAATCGGCTCTACATCGAATATGTGCACCTCTCTACAATAGCTCTTAACAGAGCCAAGCTCATATCTTTCAAACTCACCCCACACATCTCTGGCGAATATTGCAACTGGTGTTGGGCTCCAAACAGTATTTGGTATTGCAAGCCCCCTTCTCTTAAAGATTCTAACAAGAAGATCTGTATACACCTTCTCAGAGTTTTCACATTTAGCTATAAACGCTTTTAGTTTGTTCCCCACCCCCAGCAACAGTATATCCCCACCCCTCCTCTCAACAACCATGGCGAAAGCCCTTGCAGTATTGACATCATCGAATAAAACAATTCTGTTTGCCATTATAAACCCTCTGAATCTCTTCGAAGCGTAGAACTCTACCCACCTATAGAGCCTGCCAACAACAATAGCTATAGCCTTAAATTTAGAGAAGATGCTTTCAGATGCGTCAACAGTCATCATGCATCAGCTCGTGGAATAGTCATCACAGCTTGGTTGTGGAAGAGAAATAAAAACTGTTTACGGTTGTACATGTGTTTTCTTATCAATTATATCCTTCATCCATTTAGGAATTGAAAAATTGTCGATGTGTTTGTCGGGGGTATACGGCTTTATGTCTATAACTGGAGTCTCGTTATAAAGATCTATCCCTTCCACAAATATCTTATTCCCATCGATTCTAACAAGCCTCGGAATCGAAATGGCTATTGGATTGGGTCTATGCGGAGAATTCGATGCGAATACACCAACAGTTGGCAGGTTGTCTAGAGGCACACCAAATCTTCTTGCAAACCCTCTTTGCTTAACCATCAACACCCTTCTTTGATCCTCTCCAACCTTGTGGAGATACGCCACCACTATGATATGCGAGTATTCATCTAGGCCTCTCAGCCCATCTACATAATCTGGAAGAATCTCTATAACGGCATCCACACCCTTCTCGGACTTCGAAACAAGTTCATCTGGATAACCATGCCTTACAACGCCAATAGGCTTTAAGATAATTGTGTATTCAGCCAGCCATCCTACGGTCATTCTATCCGCCAGCTCACCTGTCTCATCATCAAAAATTTTGTTAAGCTTCTTGAAGTTCTGTATATGTGAGTGTCTTTAGAAACGCTATTCTCTTGTATATCGGTGGGTGGGTTGCCAAAATCTCTTCTAGTCCCATGAAAGGCTCTGCAAATGCATATATGAATAGGGCTTTGATCTTGCTGCCCTCAAGTCTTGTAAAAGCCCTTTTATTCACGCTATAGTATCTATCTAGAGATTGTAGTGCTGAGATCATGGCGTTTGGAGATGTCACCTTAGCTCCATGGGCATCCGCATAGTATTCTCTCATTCTTGACAGCGCCAACACAACAATTTGTATAATGACGCTGACAACAATAAGTAGTATACCTATCAAGACCAGTAGAAGCCCCCCTGACTGGCCCCTCCTATCATCTGAGTCGCCATCTCTATACATACCCGCTGTCATACCTGCGAACATCAGGAATCTGCCGAGGAAGTATATAAACGATGGGAACATTCCAAATATCAGCATAATGCTGTTATCTCTGTGCTTGTGGTGCCCAAGCTCATGCCCAATAACAGCCTCTAGCTCATCAGGACTTCTAATAGTGTTTAGAAGCCCTCTTGTAACCGCTACATACCTGCCCATCAACGGGGATGAATATGCAAATGCGTTTGGAATGGCTATGTCGGCAACCATAGCCTTTGGAGGGTCTATGCCAGCCCTCATAGCAACTCTGTCAACAATTTTTTGGAGCTCGGGATCGTGTTTACAGCCATAGGAAATATTTATCAGTGCTGGTGATATGAGCCACGATATAAAGGATGGTATGATGGCGAAGGCCAGGGCGAAAGAGGCTATAGCTAGCGTTGCTTGATATCCAATCAGATATGCTATAGCTGTTACAACAAGTATTGTAGCCGCTATAACACCTGCTGATGTTGCTAGCATAGAGCTTTTGAGGTGCTCTAACCCAGCAGGAATCCTGTTCCTAACCATTCTCTCAAGAGATGCCCCAGCCAAGATTAGAGCGGCTATCGAGACTATATATGCTAGGAGATCTACTAAAAGCCAGCTCCAGTAGAATGGTGGGAGCCCGTAGAGGGGTACCGCAGATGGATACACAATAGATATTATGATGCCTATAAGAGATATGACTAGTAGCATAACTGCGATAACGCTTATAACATACAGTACCTTGCCTTTCAAGGCCATGCCAACCACCTTCATATACACTAGATTCTAGGGTATTTAGATAGCGACTTTATTAAGTTTACCATATCTTATTGTATACAGTGTTTTATAGAGGTGCATCCATTGAAACTGAGATGCATGCAGGAATACATTAGAGAGGAGTATTTTGAGAGAGATAGTAGAAGGGGGCTGTACGCAACATTCACATGGCTTGTTGAAGAGGTTGGCGAATTGGCGGACGCTATTTTGAGTGGGGATAGAGACAGTATCGAGGAGGAGCTGGCAGACGTTATAGCATGGACGCTTAGCGTAGCTAATCTTCTTGGGGTAGATGCTGAAAAGGCGTTTCTGAAAAAATATGGTGGGGCCAGAAAATGTGTTGAGGACTCATCTTCTCTTAGACAAAAGCCTTAGAATCTTTTTATGTGTATCCAAATCTTTGTCTGGCTTTCTAGGCTCTATATGTATATACACAAAGCTGTTTAGATGCCTTGCTATATCATTTTTTATATCCTCTATAACCTGGTCAACATCCTCCATACTGAGGCTGGGATCCAGCTCAACATCCATAAAGATGGCGTATCTGTTTGGCTCTAGAACAAGCGTCTTCACGGAGTTAACATCTCTCACAGCTGGATTAGACAAAGCTATTTTCACAGCTCTAGCAATGACATGTGAGGGGGCGGATCTATACACCAAGACATTTATATTCTCAGCAATCATTTTGACTAGATATGCAACAAGCAGAACGTTGAGCACAAGAGATGAGATGCCATCAACATATGCAAACCTGTTTGCAAGTGCTAGAGAGGCCATGGCTATACCCTCTCCAACCACATCATATATGTTCTCAGCTATTATATAGCTTAGAAGAGGATTTTTATACCCCCTCTCATAGACAAACCTGCTACTATCTCTCGCCGCTAAGAAGGCTACTGAAAGATCTATAGCCATTGATACAAACATTAGGAGAAGACCTAGCTGAGTATTTTCAATTCTTGATGGATGGAGAAATGCATGCAAACTCTCGATAAAGCCTATGACAGCTATGGAGCCGAGTGCTAGAAGACCTATTGCAAAACCAAATACATAGATATACATCTTCTTGCCAAATGGATCAAAAGACTCCTCTTTGCCAAAGGCAATTCTATTTCCTGTAAAGGCAAGACCACTATTGATCAGGTCTCCAAAGCTTCTCAGAAACTCTACAAAGACTGCTGTAGACCCTGTTGATATTGATGCAACTGTTTTTAGAGCAAGTATAGCTATATTAGATAGAAAAGCTATTTTGGTGCTCTTCAAATCAATTACAGACACCGGACAGAATAGAGATACACGTGGTTTGCTTATAAGCTTAAAACTATATAAAGATAAAAAGGTATGTGTTGAAGGGTTGTCTAATGCCAAACTATTTTGTAGGAGTTGATGTACCTGCATACATTATAGCTGCAGTCGTCGGTATGGTGCTCTGTTTTTGGGGTCTCCAGCTATCGAGATTCATAGCATCAATAGCATTTGCATCTGTTCTAGGCTATCTAACCTATGTCTATACATTCAAAGCATTTGCAAGCATAGCCCTCTCAATAATATTTATGCTACTTGCCATTGCAGTAGGCTTTGTACTAGGATTCACCCTATTTAGAGCCTCGCTATCGATAGTATTTGGATATGTCATCGCATCTATCCTAGTTAGAGATGTTGCAAAGACCAAAGAATTGGTATTGCTGATTATACTGACAATAATATTCTCTATTCTAATATATGTTCTGAGCAACTATGTTCTCGCACTATTGTTTGTAGCAACAGGCTCTGCACTAGTTTATAAGAGCCTTGTTATCCTCGGTCTGCAAAGCACTATAGCTTTCTTGATAGTTGTTGTAATAGCTGTTGCAGGCTTATACAACCAGCTAAAGAGGAGGGTCTAACCCTTTTTATCCTCTTCCTCACTACCCCAAAACTCTTTCTTGATAGACTCCTGAAGCTCTTTAATCCTCTTAGCATGCTCCAAAGCCTTATCAATAAGATCCTTGCTCGCCTCAATCCCACGTCTAACAAAATATGCAACAGCCTCGCTTCTACTCCTAAAAATACCTATATCAACAAGTTTATCAATAATCTCAAGCTCTTTCCTCCCAATTCTTGTAGACACAACCTCTGTAACCCTCCTAGAAATGCTCTTCAAACCATCTTCAATAGCCTCATCAATCTCCTTAAAAACGTCGTCTAGAGATTTAACAACATCGCCAAAAGATCTGATAAAAACTCTTGGCTTCTCTCCAAAGCTTGGAATGGATATGAATATGCCTGTGCCAAAGCCTCTAACCCTCTTAAACAATTCATTCAAACGTTTCGAAACCTCATCGATTACACTATTTATCATCTCTCTAAAGTCCTCTAGGATTATATCGAGGTTCTTCTCATCGATGCTTTTGCTCAGCTCCTCGAGATCCTCTAGAGAATCTCTAAACCTCTTCATGATTTCTCTAGATCTTTCTCTCCAGAGCTTGTATGCCTCTCTAACCTCTCCCTTGTTAAGCATATCCTCAATGTTGTTTACCAGATTGTTTAGCTCTTTTTCAAATTCTTTCAGCGCTTTTTCAAGTCTTTTTCTAAACTCTTCACTCATATGTAACACCAGTTACATGTAACTCTAGTTACAGTTATTAAATTAAACGCTTTATAAAGCTTTATATATGTGAAACAGTTAATTCTATATAAAGGAGCTTGAGCATGTCAAAAGCAAAACACGTTTTTTCAATTATAACAGCATTGATTATCCTACCTGCCTTGCTATCCACCCTACCCATTGATAAAAGTTCGGCGCAAAACGTGTTGAACCTTAATTGGTTTGTCTATGAAAATCCCTCTCCAACAGATGAAAGACCATTTTCTGTGTGTATACTTGGGAAATACATCTATGTAGTTGGATATGATGCAACAAAGATTAACTATGGTTATAGAGTTGAAAAGAGATTAAAGGATAGTGGCACTCTTGTCAAGGTTTGGCAGTATAACCCTACAGTAAGAGATGATGTTCTATTCGATTGCCTTGCATTAAACAATACAATATATGTCGTAGGAATTGAAGGTGCCTTGGTTTTTCCAAGCACAGTAGATTTTGGGAAAATTGCTGTTATTGCTCTTGACCAAGACCTAAACATTTTGAAGTATTTCAAGATGAATATCACAGGCTTTGCAACATCTATTACAACAGACGGTACTTATATCTATGTTGGGGGCTTCTATCAAAATGGTGTTGATAGAGGATGGTTTATAGCAAAGTTTACCCAAAATCTTGACCTGGTAAAGCTTGCTCTCTACAACCCCTCTCCATTCGATGATTACATTTACCAGATAAAATTTGATAGAGTTAGCAACATGCTTTGGATTGTTGGTTTGGAGGGGGGTATATATGCATCGGTGGCATACATAGATACAAACCTCTCTTTTAGAGAGCCTGTAGAGGTGTTGAATAATAAAATAATTGGCTCTGCATTATCGATAGATTTTGATGAGTATGGAAACAAATATATATCTGTGTATGGCTCTATGGGAGATAAACTCGTTGGATTGATAAAACTTGATAAAAACAATAGCATTGTGGCAACAGCGAACAAGTACTATGGGCAGAAGGTGGTGTGGGCATGGGGAGCACTATACGTTATTCAAGCAGATTCAAAGGTTTCTATAACAGTGTTTGACTCTAACCTTAACCAAGTCTATTCATATACAGTAAATGAGTCCACATACTGCAACCAATACCTCATGCTGGGGAACGTGGCATATGATGAAAATAGTCTATATTTTGTCACAGGTCTTTGCCAGTCAGGCGATAGTGGCTGGGGGATATACTCATACAGACTACTGTTTCAGATAAGATATAATACTGTGATACAAATGCTAACATTGACAACAACAAGCACTTTTGTGAATACAATAACAAATACAATAACAACGGTTAGCCCATATACTATCACAGTCGTTGAAACCATGTCGCCAGAGACCATAACCTTTGCTAAGAGCAGCACTATTACCAATGTGGTAACAGCGACTCTGACCAAGCGCATGAACTTTACCGTAACTTGGAACAGCAGTCCCGAAACGAAAACAGTTACAGTAACAGCGGTAGGCAGCACAACAAGTGTTGAGAAGGAGGTAGCTTATCAAACAGTTACAGAAACCTTGCCGCCATCAACAGTCACAATTACACAATGGCACACATATACAGAAACTGTAGCGCCTAAAAGCCAAAATAGCGATTCTGCGCCTATGCTAATCCTCACATCTGCCGCTGCTGCAATTTTAGGTTTATCTATTGTTGCTACTATAATAAAGAGAAAAGCTGGTTCTGCAACATTAGCATATTAAGCTGTGTTAGTCAATAGGATAGGAGTTGCGCTAAACCAATTCAATGTTTTGGGAGACCCTGTTTGTGTGGGATAATAGGATTTGCGAAGAAGGGTGATAGCACTTCTCTTAGCTGTGTCGAGATTCTCAAACAGGGTTTGAAAAGGCTCGAGTATAGAGGTTACGACTCTGCAGGTATTGCTGCTTTAACAAAGAATGGCATGGTTGTTGTGAAAGACGTTGGCACTGTTGACAAGCTTTTTAGCTATCCAGAGATACAGTCGATCGAGGCCAATGTCGCTATTGGTCATACTAGATGGGCTACCCATGGAAGGCCTTCGAAAATTAATGCACATCCCCATACAGATTGTGAAAAAGGTATTGCCATTGCCCACAACGGCATTATAGAGAATTACATTGATTTGAAGAGGTTTCTATCTACAGAGGGCCATGTCTTCTCAAGTGAGACTGATAGCGAGGTTATTGCTCATCTGATTGAGCATTTTAAAAAGGCTGGTATGAAACCTTTTGAAGCTTTTAAAAAGGCTGTTTCAATGCTTAGAGGATCCTATGCTATAGTAGCCATAGATTCTAGCGAACCAGACAAGATATTTTTTGCTCGAAACGTCTCCCCACTATTGATAGGCATTGGGGAAGAGGTAAAGTTTGTCTCAAGCGATCTAACAGCATTTATCAAATATGCGAAAAGGGTTATAGTTCTGAAGGATGGTGAAGTGGGGTACATATCCCCAGAATCCGTACACATCGAATCTATTGATGGGATTGCCATAGACATTTCCAGCAGGATTAGCAGCATCGATGCATCTATACAAGATGTTGACAAAGGTGAGTATCCCCACTATATGCTTAAAGAGATTATGGAGCAGCCCTACGCACTTGCACAGACATTTTCATCCCTTCAGACACAAGATCTATCAGACATTTTGAGGGAGCTCGAAAACGCTAGAAGAATATACATAGTCGCTGCAGGGACATCCTATCACGCATCATTGTTAGGGGCAATATCATTCAAGAGGTTTCTTGGGATAGAGGCAGAGGCTCTCATCTCATCAGAGTTTAGAGTTGTTTCCAGGGCTGTTAAATGGGGTGATGTGGTTATTGGTGTTAGCCAATCCGGAGAGACAATAGATACTCTACTCGCTTTGAGAGAGGCTAGAGAGAAGGGAGCCAAGACAATAGCTATTGTAAACAACCAGTTTTCTACAATAGCAAGAGAGTCAGACTATGTAATACCGATGAGGGCAGGTCCAGAGATAGCTGTTGCAGCAACAAAGACATTCACATCGCAGGCACTCACAATGCTGTATATAGTAGCCAAGTTAGCTGAAAGAGCATCGATTATAGATGTTGATGCCAAGGCCATGATGCAGGGGATTAAGATGAGCTATGAAATTGCTGAAAACATTCTTAATACAACCCAGGACATTGCAAAGGCTATAGCAAGAAAGCTTGTGGATAAGCAGTCGGCATATTATTTGGGGAGGGTATTCGGCGTTCCAATAGCTATGGAGGGGGCTCTGAAGCTGAAGGAGATAGCATATATACATGCAGAGGCATATCCAGCTGGAGAGTCAAAGCATGGGCCGATAGCGCTGGTGGAAAAAGACTTTCCAGTGGTATTTGTCTACATAGGCTTTCTAGACGAGCATATAGAGGGCAATATAGAGGAGATGAAGGCTAGAGAAGCATGGATAGCCACAATAGCACCTGAAAACATGGTACATGGTAGTGTGGCTAGATACAGCGACACCATAATCAAGATGCCTCGCGCACCACTAGAGACAAGGCTGATCACATATATAATACCCCTACAGCTAATAGCATACTACACAGCAGTGGCAAAGGGTCTGGATCCAGATAAGCCGAGGAATTTAGCAAAGACGGTTACAGTGATATGATGTTTAAAATGCGGAAACAGATCTATTAACTCTCTAGCCCGCGGATTTCAAGGGTAATTGATGCTACAAAAACGATTACCATGTAAGACAGTTTTTGCTGGTTTTCTCGAAGGGGCTATAATCCAAATTATAAATCTCCTTGGCTTGGATGTGAGATAAAATGCAAAAAAGTTTGGTTAGCAAATTTGGGCAGCATGTTTTTATGATGAGAGCATCTCTCTTAGATATGTTGCTACAATTAAGTTGACAAATCTTCCATGTCTTTCGTCTAGCATGTGTCCAATTCCATTTATTCTTATTGAGATTACGGGTACTCCATGGTCTCTCAATTTCTTTGCGTATGTCTCTCCCTGGTCTCTTAGAGCATCTCTTTCAGCTGTTATTATTAGGGCTGGTGGCAGGTCTTTTAGGTTTGATAGTATTGGTGTGAATAGTGGGTTGAACGCCTCTTTCAAATCTCCTAGATATTGTGTTGTGAAGCCTATTATCGAGTCCATGTCTAGTGGATTTCCCTTCTCACCATAGACCCTTGCCGATTCTGAATATGGGTCGAAGCCTATTACAGGTAGCACTAGTGCTTGGCATTTGAGCTTAATTCCATTGTCTCTCGCTAGAATGCTCACTACAGCTGCTAGATTACCGCCTGCACTAACACCCATTACACAAATGTTGTTCTTATCCCCTCCAAGCTCGTCTGCATGTTCATAGACCCACTTCAGAGCATCGAAAGAGTCTACAACAGCAGCTGGAAACCTATGCTTAGGTGCAAGCCTATAGCCAACAGAGACCATTGTGCATCCACAGTTCTCAGCAACGAATCTACATTCAGCGTCAGACTCCTCTATGCTGCCAGCTACAAAACCGCCCCAATGATAGTAAACCACAATGCCTCTTACCTTTTTGTCAACAGGTTTGTATATCCTGATAGGGATCCTAGCCTCTCTCCCATCTATAACAACATCCTTTACCTCGAGCATGCAACCACCTCATCAATTTAGTGCTTTGCTTTGTGAAAATTTAAAAGTCTTATTGAAAGGGTTGACCTGCCGGCTCCACTACCACTCTTTCATAACTCTTTATAAAATCGTCTACCTCGCTTCTCGTAGGCATGCTTTGAGCACCCATGCGAGCTATCTTCAAGGCTGCAACGGCATTGGCAAATCTAACAGCATCAACGATCTCTCTGTTCTCTAGAAGAGCAACTGCAAGACCAGCGACAAAGGCGTCGCCAGCACCAGTTGTATCAACTACTGGCACATTGAATGCTCCGACAACTGTTTTTATATTGTGTGCGGCTATTGCCGCTCCTCGAGAGCCTAGAGTTGTTACAACTGCTTTAACGCCCCACTCCAACAGCTTTTCGCTAGCTTTGAACACATCTTCAATGCTTTCTATTTTCACACCTGCTAGCTGTTGTAGCTCTACCCTGTTTGGAACGGCTATATCAACAAATCTAAATATGTTTCTATCTAGACTTCTTGCCGGCGCCGGATTCAAAATCGTTAGCATCCCAAATTCCTTAGCAATCTCCAGACCCCTGTAAACAGTTTCTACAGGAATTTCAAGTTGTGTTAAAAATATCTTCACCTTCTCCCTCAAGTTCTTTAGTGAATCTTCGACATGTTGGGGGGTAACCGCATTATCTGCACCTGGCGAGACTATGATCATATTCTCTCCAGTCTCTTCATTCAGTATTATGAATGCTACACCACTACCACAGTTAGCTTTATAGACATAGTCTATCCTAACACCATTTCTAGCAAGATTATCTATGAGCATAGACCCTATATAGTCATTGCCCACAGCACCAATAATATATGTTTCAACACCTAGACGAGCACATCCAACAGCTTGGTTAGCCCCCTTACCACCTGGGTAGAGAGCATAGTCGCTGCCAATGATCGTCTCATCTGGTTGTGGAAACCTCTTCACCTTGACATAGAAGTCAGCGTGTATACTGCCAACAACAGCTATAGACATTTTGTATTCGCCTAACCATAGACGATCGGTGCTAAACATAATAAGTTTTCTACTTGGTTACCCCAACAAAGAATAGTACATTGTTGTGCCTAGCCAAGTACCACATCGATGTATTCCAAATCTACTCAACATATATTTTACAGCCATTTTCATCGCAAACCTCTCTAAAGTTTCTCCCCTCTAGAATCATAGCCCTTAACCTATTTACAATCTCCTTCCAGTTGCCGCTACTCAAATCTATGTATATGCCCTCCTCCCCCTCTTCACTACTCTCATCAGATACGCTCTTCCTCCTTTCATTAACGTTGTACACAAAGTCTTCAACAGATCTCAAGTCTGGGAAATAAACCTCTCTCTCAATGTAAACCGGAGAGCCGTTCTCAACAACAACTACAACAAGTTGTGGTGTTTCGAAAACAAGATAGAAAATAAAGGTGTCTGCAGCATCTTGAGAACTGCAATCAAAGAAAAAGTTTTTGCATTGAACAACAACAGCCTCTCTAAAACCACCCCTACTATTCTCAAGGAATCTAGTCCAAAGCTTGTCAAAACCCTTGCAACCAGGGCAAGACCTATTTCTAAAATAGATTACATGAACCCCATCAGACACTGGAACAAATGGCCCGTCGACCACTATTTTCTCTAGAGTCCCATTTCTATAGATGTAAATGCCGTCCGAATCCGGTATAGAGATCATATATCGTCCCCATCATACTTTCGATTATTGCACCTAATACACATTTTAAGTTTTAGCCAAATGCAAACCGCATTTGACAAATTTTGGCAGATTGTTACCTAAAACATCTATCGCTATACTATAGTTTTAAATGCCACATTATTTAAATACTGTGTACAGCATATTCTGACCCGGCAACAGCTTACATAGGGTCTTGACATTGTCTTTAGATGGCATGCTAATCAATTGTGTAAACAATGTGAGAAAATATCTCGAATCATCTTCAATATCATTTGATGTTGTTGGCTACAATCCGTTTGGAGACGTGTCGAAGAGATTTGATGTAGAGGCAGAGAATATTCTGCGGAAATGCATTGTCGATTCTCTCAAGGACGTTGTTTTCATTGGTGAGGAAGAGGGGGTTAACATCTATGGCAACCCAAAATGGGTTGTTATTGCAGATCCTGTCGACGGTAGCACAAACTTTTCATCTGATATCCCATGGGCTTCAATATCCGTTGCTATAGCGCCTTATAGAAGAGGTGCCACTATCAAAGATGTGTCTACAGCTATTGTCGCAGAGATTTTTAGAAGTAGAGCATATGTCTTCAACAACGGGTTTGTCAAGATATATGGCGCTTCAGAAGAGAGGAAGAAGATTCCAGCACCAATTGTTCTAGGCTATTTCGAGTTTCTAGAGGCGTTCACACCGCTGCTGAGGTATCTTAGTCTGAGCTCTAGGAGACTAACAATCAGATCTCTTGGTAGTGCTGCCCTAGACATTGTGTATGTTGGGCTTGGAAATGCCGAGGCCTTCATAGATGTTAGAGCAAAGCTTAGAAATGTAGATGTGGTTGCTGCAATAAGGATAGCGACAGCCCTTGGCGCAAAAGCAGTTGAGTGTTCGAATGGGTTGAGGGATGCTCTAGACATACCCATAGATGTCCCAGAGAAGGTGAAGTGCCTTGCTGTAGCATATGACAATAGTGTTTTGGATAACCTTCTCAAAGCTTTATCGAATCAAAAAGCTATGCAATAATGCTTTTTACCCGCTCTGAAAAGGTCTTTAAAATCCTTGCCAGAACCTTTCCACGCAAAATCTTTTTGCCCACGATAAACCCGCTGTCGTTGTAATCCTTCGAGTAGTAGGCAAGCACATAGACAGGCTGTCCACTGATCTCCGTTGTTGTCGCAGCACCGTCTTTTATGAGGCACAAATTCTCCAAGATCTTTTTCGCAGATCTGCGTGCTACCCTAAATGATGTCTGCCTTATCCTGTCAGCTGGTATAACATATTTCCTCGTTCTCAGAAATACCCTATAGGGAACCACAACATCTGTAAACTCAGTTATTCTATCTATGAACTGCTCGAGCCCGAGATAATTCTCATTTGCGATCTCATGGGCTATTGTATGAAGGTTTTGAATAGTCTTTAAAATACTACACTCCCCTACACTAGCTTTTCTAGCCTCTACAGGCATCTCATCAACTATCTTGTCTTTTCTAGAGATCTTATTCATAAGAAAAAGAACTGTATAAGGAGTTTCACAAACATCGCTGAATATACAATCGAGGAGATATAGATCCCTGGACTTGCAGCTTGGAAAGTCGGCTAATATCATTGGCATCCACAAAAAATTGTATATTTCGCTTGGAAACCTCTTCACAACATTTTTATCCACATAAAGAAATTTATACACAACCAACACCTCATGGTCTTTCCTCTGAATCGAGCTTTGCAAGCAACTCTATGTTTCTAGCCTCAGACTCATCTATATTAACCGTGTTTATCCACGCATCCAAAATCTCCTTCGCAACATACTCAGTTACCAGCCTACCGCTCATAGCAAGCACATTCGCGTTGTTCCACAGTCTAGCACCCCTAGCCGTTTCAGCATCGTTGCACAGAGCCGCTCTAACCCCCCTAACCTTGTTAGCCGCTATAGAAACACCAGTACCTGTATAGCATATGACAACACCCCAGTCAACCTCACCACTAGCAACAAGCCTCCCAACCTCATATCCAACCAGTGGCCAGGGCTCTGGCTTACCAGTTTTTGCTGCTCCTACAGGCACCACTTCAAACCCTCTACTCTTTAGATAATTGATAACTGCACCCACCACCGGATAGTTGTCGTCAGAGCCTACCGCAACTTTCTTGCCGGGGAACGGCAAGTACACACACCTTTACTGTAGACACATGCTTGCAGAGCTTAAAATGTTGTGCCCTCTCTTCATATAAATCCTAATTTCCTAGCACGATCTTTCCACGACAACTGCATTTCATACGCATAATGTGGTCTGAACACAGTTTTTACCTCCTCCAAATTTCCGCCAACAACTTTTATCTTACTGACGTCTATTTCCCCATATCCCCACCTCCACAAGAAGTATAGATAGCCGATATCAGCTGGGTTAAAGCCCATTGCATAGCTCACCACAGCATCGAGGTTAACGGGATTTGTGGAGGCGAATATCACACCCCATCTTTTTGGGCTTCCAGCTATTGGGCCATTTCCCTCCATAGCCTCAACACCGTCTACAAGACCGAGGTCTGGCATCATGTATGTTGCCAGCTTGGCAATGTTATAGTTTATTGAGAGATAGCCTCTGTGCATCTCATGTTTCCAGCCCCTCTTGATGGAGCCCATAACAATGTTCTTGATAGACAGCGTTACAATCACTGTGTCATGGGTTTTGGCTCTGCATGGGGATATCCTTACATAGCTCTTATCCAACAAAAGCTTCGATACATAGACTTCAAACTCTTTTCCATTCTCGTCAACTAAAACAAACCTCTGCTGATCATAATCGTCGAGATCGACAAACTCTACCTCTCTATACAAATTCTTTATTCTATGATATCCAAAATTCTTTAAAGCATCTTTTAATGGGCCCATCGATGGCGACTCTCCAATCAATATCTCCGATGGTTCGAATCTAGATGATATAAAGTATAGTATGGCTTCAACAGTCTCGATAGGTGTTGCTGCAAGATATGTTGTTGTCGAGACAAAGTTTGGCTTTATCAAAAACTTCCTTCTGTTGTCAACAACCTCTCTTATCTCTCCTTCTATCAGCTCTAAAGCATTTAGAGAGCCTTTGTAGTGATCGAATGTTCTAACTATTGAAACAGACATTTAGTTCTCGCCTCTATCACCCTCCTCAAATGCTCTAATAACGGCATTTGCAATGCTTCTATATGTAGTGTTAAGCTCTCTCGCAGCTCTTTTGACAGATTCATACTCAGGTTTAATATTTATGATGTTCCCCCTATAATCCCTGCTAACCTTCACCTCTACCTGGTGTACTTGGCCTCCGATCTCTATATCAACTCTTCTAACCTCTCGATGAGGAGCCTTAAACCTGTCAACAAAGGATACCCTAACCCCGAGGGTTCCAAGCTCCTTGACAAGAGTTTCAACAATGATTGGATATGCTGATACATCGGCTAAAACCCTTACGCTATATCCCGGTCTATTCTTCTTCATGTATATCGGTATTATAGAAACGTCCTTGGCTCCAACTTCAAACAGCTTCTCCATGGTATAGCCAACAACTTCTCCAGGAACATCATCTACATCCGTTTCGATAACGGCTATCCTCTCATGCTCAAGCCACTCAAGCCCATCTACGCTGCTAGTGTCTTCGCCGACCATAACCCTAACAACATTTGGATGTTTTTCAAAATCCTTCTTGCCAGCTCCATAACCAACGCCAACTATTTTTAGCACAGGTAGAGAGTCTATGAAGCTACTAGCCAAACTGCTTACAATAGCTACTCCAGTAGGTGTTGCCAGCTCACCTTCTGCAACACCGCTAAAGAACTTGGCTCCCTTGCTACGCAATATCTCTAGTGTGGCAGGCGGTGGTATTGGGTATAGCCCATGCTCTGTTTCTACATAGCCTTTTCCAACGGCTATTGGAAGGGAATAGATTTTTGCATTGAATAGATCTAGAGACTCCAGCGCTTTTGTAACCCCAACAACATCTACAATGGTATCAGCTGAGCTTAGCTCATGGAAGTGCACAGAGTCTAAGCTTGATCCATGAACCCTTGCCTCAGCATCTACAATAGTCTTCATAACATCTACAGCAAACCTCTTAGCTCTATCCCCAAGCCCTATCTCATTAGCCACAGTCTCTACATATCTAAGCATCTCAACCCCCCTCCTCTCGTGATGATCCTCGTCAATTCTTACATCAACGCTCTTAGCCTTCACACCACCCTTGATAACATCCTTTACAGTTATCTCAAGATCCTTAACACCATCAACATTTTTGATTATAGCTCTTCTCAACTCCTCAAAAAACTTTGTGTCAGCACCTAGGTCAATCAGCGATGCCAGTATCATATCTCCGGAAACGCCAGAAATAGACGGGTCTATAACAACAATCTTGCCAGTCACTATCAAATCCCCAATTACAATCTGGGATTGGAGATGCCACAATAAAAATATTTCTAGTGTGACATAAATGAGGTTGGCCTATCTACCTTCTCTGCATTGACGATAAACAGAAATTCTTCTTCCTATCAAGCCCGCCACCACACCAGCGTTAACGCCATTATCTATGTTTACAACAGCTAGTCCAAGTGGGCATGCTTGTAGCATTGAGTATAGCGCTGCTACCCCCTCTCCACCTGCTCCATATCCAACAGATGTTGGAACACCTATTACCGGGACATCGACTAACGATGCTATTACAGATGGTAGTGCACCCTCCATACCAGCAACAGCTATTACCACATCAACGTTGTTCTCAATCAGAATCTTTACAGCCTCTAAAACCCTCTGGAACCCTGCTATACCAACATCGTAGATTGCTATGGTCTTGCAGCCCATCTCCTCTGCAACAACCTTAGCCTCTTCAGCAACATGTATGTCAGCTGTTCCGGCAGCAACAATACCTATTCTACAATCGTATTTGGGGGTTTCAAACCCTCTTCTCTTCACAACAGCTATTCTACCCCTCTTATTTATGGACACTTCAATGCCATCTATTCTAATGTTCTCTAAATAGGATATTTGCTCAATGGTTAAACGAGACACTATAACCCTGCCAATCTTCGGCACAACATTTAATACAATTCTCTCTAGATCTTCGATGCTCTTCCCCTCGCCAAAGACTATCTCTGGGACACCTCTACGCATCTCTCTACCGATATCAAATCGTATGACATTGTCTAGATATTCAATTGAAAACAGCCTTATCTGCTTCAAAGCATCTTCAACAGATGTTTTGCCCTTAGCCAAATCCTCTAAAATTTTTCTTAGATCCATGGAAAACTCACTACCTAGCGAAGAATTGAAGAAGCTCTATAATAGCGCCAAGGCTTTCTACAGCATTCACATACACATATTTTCCTTCTTCGAAAAACCCTTCCTGCTCCTTATAACCGCCAACACTCTCCAAAGATTTGACACAGTCATCAGCATTTTCAACAGAAAATGCAATGTGGTGAATGCCGTTGCCATGCTTATCGAGAAACTCTTTCCATGTGCTAGGACCATCTATAGGCTCTATTAACTCTATGACAATGTTATCCATATTTATAAAAGCAAGTTTTGCCCTTCCGCTTGATGGCATCCCCCTGAACATCATCTTGGTTTTCTCCCAATCCTCTGTCTCTATAATGCTTGGCTTCTCAGTTCCTAGAAGCTTTACCCAATTCTCCAGCACCTTCTCAATATCTTTTACAACGATAGCTATTTGAACAACTTTTTTGAGGTTTCCACATTTCATCATACTCAGCCAAGAAAATGCTACAGCATCAAACCTATTAAATTTTCAGCATCTTACTAATAACATGTTATCACAATTAGATAGGCTTTTCCTTCTTTCTACTCTGTATATCTTGTGTAAAATACACGGCAATCCTCTTTATAGCGGCAATTGTCTGGCCCTGTATGCACAAAGCCCACATGGCATTCATCATGGCTCCGTGAGCCCCAAGAGAGGCTGAGAGTATTCCGGCGAGTGTTCCAACATCTATTTCACCACTTCTAGCCTTTTCGATAGATAGATAAGATATTAGTGTGGCGGAGGAGTACTGTGTGAAGAGGCTAAACCCCCAATAAACTCTATCAAACCACATCAAAGCTGTTATCGACTTTCTCCACCACATAAACACTTTGTTAAGCAGGTCCCCGTTTCTATGCTCATATATGGCATCTCTTATATAGGCTATACTAGCACTGTAAGCCTTTCTCTCCTCGCCTCTAGCAACCTCAACCCTCCTACTATAATACTCTGCAATTATCATGTATGGAGCATATGTCGCTAGTGTTATTAGGCCTATGAATGTATTGAATGAGAATATAGTTATTGTAGATGTTACTGTTGTGAATATGTTTGGCAATAGCGTTGTTAAAACTCCATTAATATTCCAAATAACAAAGTCTATATCGCTACTAACCCTTCCAATAACATCCTCTAGAGACTCGTTACTGCCATTCTCATGGATCTTACGAAGCATAGCATTCTTCAAACCGACAATGGCATCGGCAAGCTTGCTGAAGTACTTCATTAAAGCGAATTCTGATACTATAAAGATTATTGCTGCAACACCAAATAGTCCAACACTTGTTACAAGCCGCTCAAAAAAAAAACTGTGGGTAGCTAACATTTCTCCTAACAGCATTAACAATATTGACAATGGCTTGGGGAACCATGTAGCCACCAACAATAGATCTCACAATAAAGACTGTGACCATTATGGAGAGGGCAAGGCCAAAGCCACTAACATTCGGAATGATTATATCGTGTATAAATCTAGCCATAGTTATTGAGTCTTGAAGCAACTTGCTTCTAATCCTTGAAAGCTTTGAATATATGCTCATCTAGTCACCACAGACAAGCGCTCTTCGAAATGAGTTAGCTATGTTTTCTGTAGAAGTAGCTTTTAAGCTGTTTGCCGAACAGCTTTATGAGATTATATCCGATTTCTACCGTATATTCTGTTACCACAGATTTTTCAGAATCTCTTTTAATGTATTAAATCAACGGTATCACACTAACTGTTTTCAAAATGCCATTTCATGCCCATGGACTCTATAGCACATGCGGATTAATAATGATGCTGCTATTTTTAGCAGGAGTGGAGTATAGGGTGAATGACTCTAGAAAAGCTGGAAATATAAAACAGATTTTGCATCATTCAACTCTAGGAGGCGATAACATTATAGATTCTCTGGAAATAGTGGTTTAGCACCTTTCTCTTTAAATATTTCAACAACTCTCTCTTGCTCATCTAGAGAGAGCTTTCTAAACCTTTTCCCCGCGTTTAGAATCATTGGCCATAACCTAATGTCTCCCGCCATAGAATATGTTGCAACTGGTTCTTGGGATAGTGTATACCACACAGCCAGATCTATATCCTCTTGTACGTCGAATGGCTCATACCATGTTGTATATCTCTTCTCTCCAACATATCTTCTCCTAGCAATAGACTTTATCGCTATCACACCTATGTCTCTATCCATAGCAACTTTTAGAACTAGCCGAAAATCGTTCTCAGGTCTCGGCATAGTCATTGCAACTGCATATACGGGTATCAGTATAGTGTCAAAATCGAACATCTCTAAAGCCTTTAGGACAATTCTCATATCGGCATGAACAGTTATTCCAATGAATTTTATCAATCCCTGGTCACGTGCTTCCAAAAACGCTTTTGCTGCACCGTTTTCGCTAAAAATCTTATTCAATTCATCTAGCGAGCCTACAGCATGAAACTGGTAAATATCTATTGAGCTAACCCCAAATCTAGACAAAGTTGTTTTAAGCTCTCTCCAAGTCCCTTCATAGGTTCTCTCAAGAGCTTTCTCGGCGATGGTAAACCTATCTCTATACTTCTTTATCAGAGGCCCTAGCCTCACCTCGGTCTCTCCATAGCTGGGACAATATCAACTATATTCAGACCCTCGTTAATAGCATTTTCAACGGCTTTAACAACCTCTTGAGCATCTGGATAAACACTAGGTCCATAACCACCTATAGCAAGTATGGATACCCTAAGGTTTGTTCTACCCAATTTTCTATATTCCAAAACTCGTCGCCTCATACAACCTCTCTTGGATATTTAAGAAATTTCTATGTTAAGGCAAAGGCGGATGATTTATTTAGAAGAGCGTTTTTGTATAATGCATTTATGTAAGACACATATTTAGAGGGTCTGAATCAGGATTATATGATTTGGTGTGATTAGATGGATCTCAAGGAGATTGTCATCGAATTGGCTAACAGCATAGCTAAGGACGAGTATAGAAGGGTGGTTCTAGACATTTTAAACAACCCTGTGCTAACTTTTTCAAATGCAAAACCGTTGATAGCTTTTGAGAATTCTCCAGCTGCCCCCAGGAAGCATCACTTCTTCTCTGGTGGTCTGCTCATCCACACAATATCTGTTGTATTAACGGCTAAGTGCATTGCAAATACCTTTAAGAATGTATATGGGGTTGATGTCGATGTTGACCTTGTTGTTGCTAGCGCTATTCTTCACGACCTATTCAAGTACTATCAGTATGTGCCAGATCCAACAAATGGGGGGTATAAGCCTAGAGAGGACTGGTATCTGAGCCACGACTATGCAGTTGTGGCAGAGCTGTCTAGGAGGGGCGCACCAGATGTTCTTATAAGAGTTGTTTCTGAGGCTCACGGACTCTCACCATTCTCAACAATCGAGGGTCTGATTCTCCACCTTGCAGATTCTGTTGATGCAAGATTTGGCGAGTATATACAAAATGTACTGATCTCAAAACTCAAAGATGTTGAGAAAGAGGGGTGTAGCGTATACAAAGCTTTGGACGAACTTGTTAAGGCTATCGGAATCAAAAATCTGTTGAAAGAACTTCAAGAAAATAGGGAAAACTTAATGAAAAGAGCTGTAGAGATATGCAGATCACAGAAGTAGCTTTTAGAACCCATTTAGTGTATGGGCCATCAGCTCAAAAACTGTGATTTGGATGCGAGGAGAATCGATAAAATAAAAGATAAAATAAAACTATGATCCAGATCTGGCTAGCAAAATGGCTCAGAGTGGAGGTAGCTGAGCAACAAAACCATTTTCTAAGGATTGCAACAGGGAAATATGGTATAGAATAAAATTGTGTGTCGAATTCTTCAACCTATTTTCTCTTTATTAAAAGGATTACAACCACGATTACAATTATCAGCATGGCTACGGCAATGCCAATAGCCGGTGGTGTTGAGATCAAAGGCGCTCCTTTAGTGGTTGTTGGGACTGTAGCTGTGTATGTACCTGCTGTTGTCGAGGTATTTATTTGTATTATCTGAGTTGTTGACGAAGTTTGTGTAGCGCTTGTCAATTGTGTTGTGGATGTGGTTTTTGTAGCTACCGTAGATTGTGTTGTCGCAACTGGTGCTGTTTGCTTAATTGTAGTTGGGGTTATTACACTGGTTTTTGTTTGTGTAGAACTGCTTATTATTGTGTACATTATTGTTGCAGGCCCCTTGAACTCCATTACGATATTGCTATCTGTGACCTCTCCAAAAACCGTCTCGTTGGGTATCGACAGAAGGAGTATATTTGGAGCTGTTGCAAGTCTTATGGTGACTGGCTGCAAGACATCGAGCTGGAAAATGCCATCAGCTATCGTTACATTGGCTATATAGCTTATAGATACTGTTGTATTTTTCGGTGAGACTATATACAATGAGTTGTTTAGTGTCAACCACTCGATGTTTGTATCAGACGAAATCTCTATAGACACATCAACAGGTTTTATGGGTAAAACAATGTTTGATACCCCCTCAACCACAGAGGTATTCATGTAGACCCGTGCAACACCATTCTCATCGATTACCACTATTGCTGTGGGGCTCTGTGTTTGAGCCGCCGACATTGGTAGAATGGTTGCAAATAAAAGAACAACAAATGGTAGTAGGATATACACTCTTGTCATAGTGTTTTTAGCACCAGACAAGAGACGTGAAGTAGAAGTCAAAATTATTTAAATTTTTCTGTGTGTAGCAATGTCATTAAATGCCTAACAAGCTTTTTCCGAGCTTCAAGATCCTCTTTAAAGTAGTTGGTCAGACCGTCAACACATTTTCTATTCATTCTCTGCTTTGTTAAGCACCGAAGCCTCTCTACACAATCTTTATGATCTAGGCACACACTTCTTAAGATCTCTATATAGGTCTTCGACATTCTTGTTTTCGGCATTGTTGAAAGACCTTCTCCGATTTTTCCTCTTTTAAATCTTGCCATGCTATAGAGACACAGTATGATTGTGGGTATCAGAAATGTTTGCATAGCTAGCTGATTCGATATACCATATACCGCTAGATACAGATATCTCACTGGGTTGACATATATTGCAATAGCTTTTTCTACGCCATACAAATCTACGAGCTCTTTGAATGAAAGTAGCCTTGGATTATACTTAGAGGCGTCGACAATGAATGTTCTCTGCGAGGTGTTTTTGCATAGATAATCTATGAGTGTGCTGAACATTGCTCTGTAAATATTTTGCGAGGAAGAATTGAAAACTGCATTGATGGCTATGGAGCCGTCTCCGAAAACCACAGCCTCTATGTCATTCCAATGACAATAAGCTCCAACAACAAAGTTGTTTGCATATGCTATTGGATGGCAAGAACCACTATCCAAGATAGTTACGGGTGAGACATACGCAAAAGCGATGTAAAAAACCCTATCACTTACATTGACATAGCCGTATACAATACCAGAATTGTTTAGAGATGTAATATATTTGAATGCGTTGATTCTAACTGGGATGCCGAGTACTTCCAGAACCTGATTTCCGTAGGAACCCTCATCCAGTATAACGGCTTTTGCTCTCGACTCTAAGACTATGTGTGAGATCGAGGATAACTCCTCTTGGCTAAATGCCTTCTCAGGCGATATGATGAATAGGGTTGTGCAGCCGCTAAAGCTATTATGCTCTGCGCTAGACCAGTTCTCTACAAGAAAAACTGTGCCACGCCCAGCAAGAAACCTAGCGAATTCTGATGTGCCATCCCAGCGAATATTTAGTGGAGAAGCCCCAGAAAATGCCAGCCCAGGAACATTTTTTTCAAACGATGCAGCCAGTATAAATAGTATTAGAACGGCTAAAACAAAGAACAAGATATTGTAGGTGCCACTACCTTTTCTCACGACATATCTCACCAGCATAGGACAGCAGGATTACACCTGACAGCAAAGAGATTATCGATGCCACATACCTCTGCAAAAGCGCTAAGATAATCGATGCTATTAGAACAGATGTTGCAACATATACCAATGTGATGTGTGTCTTGCTGTTACAGTCCATGTAGCATAGCCTCGAAAAATCTGATCCAAGAATCTAGATCATATAGTTTATCATTTACAAAACCAATTACATAAAGCGCAACAGCTATTACAACTATTGCTGTTGCAACTATGTTTCGATATAAAACAGTCTTCAATTTGTCTAAGAAAACAATTGCTAGCAAGGTAGCTGCTATAGATATTAGTGTGGAGTATACAAAATCTTTTATGGCGATGCCAATAAGCAAGCTGGTTTCTGTCGAAAGTACAGAGAATAGAAGAAGCTTGTAGATATAGTTAGAAAAGGATTTCACATCTATTGGAAATGATGGAAGTTTAAATTCTGTTGCCGTACCCCCTCCTGTTTTCAACAATATCAGCGCTTTTATCAAGAAATATGTCGAATATGTGTAAATAGATAGTATTGCTAGAACATCCATGTAGTCGTACAATCCAGAAGACAATATATATGTAAGTACAAGTGATGCTAGTATTGGGTAGAGCGTTATCAGATAGGCTTGTTTATTATAGCCTCTCCTACAGATCACCTGCATTCTCTAGAGCATCTAGAACCTTATTTAAGTCATCTAGATCTCTTCTACTCCAAGCATTCGAATATCTTATGATCTCGTATTTTGCTGTGGCAAGTCTAATCAAATGAATATCTCGATATCCTTTATCCATAAACTTTGCTAAAACATCTCTATGTGTATCAAAACTAGATATGGATATGCCAATCTTTCTGCAAACCAATGACAATGTAGTCCAAAATCTGTATAGTGTTATACACCTCTCATCATCTCTACTGTACCTGTTTATCCAGTTGCTCACGATTTTTGCTTTGCCCCATCCAAGAAAGGCTTTGATATGTTTAAAGAGGTTGTGTCTAAAGATTGTTATTGCAACTAGTGATAGGATTGACAATGCTATGGCAACTGTTATCATAGAGTTTCCGAAATAGAAATACTGCTGATTCTGGTTGCTGAGGAGTATTATCGGCTTTGTGCTATTGAATTTATCCTGTATCTGACTATACTCTGGAACAGGCTCTACAAGCACTACTGTATTTGATTTTGACACAATTTCCGTTATTATTCTAGACCCTTTGACCATGTCAAAATCCACTTTTATACCCTGTCTGTTGGTCGATGGGCTTTCTCCTCTGTGATATTCGTTGTCAAACTGTGTTGGCGCTACAGTATATCCGATACCCATGTAGGTGGGGGTTACAATAATTAGATAAGGTGCTGTGTTGTATGGCTGTGTTGGGCTCTGCACAATTTCTATTGTATTGTTTATCGAGCCAAGCTTTGTGGAACTGTTCTCACCATCATAGTGTTCTATAATGGCAATGCTGTCTTCGCTACTCAAACTGCTTTGTGCTATTATTTGAAGTATCTCTTCTGGTTTGTAGCTCATCCCAATTATTATAGCAGCTATGACATCACCGATTTTTACATTGTTCTTGTTTTTGGCTATTTCCATTAGTCTGTAAACAGCTTTTTCAATTATGTTGAAGTCTAGATATACACTGCTATTCTCTGGGGTACTGCGGCTGTAGATGATTTTGTAGCTTGGCTGTGACTTGAAACTTATTGGATGGAGCTCTACATAGCTTTTTAGAAATATTGCAGAAACGATTGAATCGTAAAGCAGCATTTCGTTCAATAGACTCTCATATGCTGTCCCATTCATTGTGATTATGCCATTGTATAGCATTAGGGTTATTAGGAACTTGGATACCAGTTTTGATATAACATTTGCTGGCATCTCCCTAGCGTTTTCTGCGATAAAGTTGATGAAGTTGTATATGTCGGTGATGTTATATTTGCACATTTCATACCCATAGTAGAGATTTATAGCAAGCTTCGATATAACTTCATCGCAACTCAGATTATTTGTAGACAGCCCAGAGCCTTTTAGAATTGCAATTAGCACTTTGGCAACATCTTCTCCAGTTATATAGCTCTCTTCACCAGAAAGCATCTTTAAGGCTCTAAGCTGTATAGCCCCTATAAACAATGCCAACCTGCTATTATTATACACCATGGATAAGAGCTTCTTAGCGACATCACCATTATATTCACTTAAATTAATTGAAATGTTCATACTCTGAGCCCACTGCTTTAACACATAAGAGGCGTAGACTATTGACGAAGCGGCTTTTTCTATTTCTATTGAATGCCTCTCTAGGGCTAGAACACTGAAGAAGCTAGATATGTACAGTAGAAGAAATGTGATGGCAATTACAGTTAAAACTCTATTTGTTGAGTTGGCCATATAATTTCGCTAACAATATATTTTGCTAAGAACTAAATATTTGTTGCTGTGACTAATGTGACAACATTTAGCAAGATTGTGCAAAGAGTTGTTGAGGAATCTTCCAAGGTGCTTGTCGATAGGTCTAGCTATGTTGAGTTGATAACCTTTTCTATAATTTTTGAGGGCCACGTGCTTATAGAGGGTATTCCTGGGATAGCCAAGACTCTAACCGCAAAAACAGTTGCAAGACTCTTAAATCTTTCGTTTTCAAGGATTCAGTGTACTGTAGACATACTTCCATCCGATATTATAGGGACTAGGATATTCAATCAGAAGACAGGCGAGTTTGAGCTTAGGCTAGGGCCAATACACTCCAATGTAGTGCTAGTTGACGAGATTAACAGAGCCTCTCCAAGAGCGCAATCAGCTCTTCTAGAGGCTATGCAGGAGAGGCAGGTGACCATAGATGGTGAGACAATTAAGCTTCCCAGACCCTTCATAGTTATAGCAACACAAAACCCTGTAGAGTTAGAAGGTACATTCCCCCTTCCAGAGGCGCAGCTGGACAGATTCTATATAAAAATTAATATGAGCCCGCTTGAGAGGGCATCTCTAATTAAGCTTCTTAAAAAGGATTTGAGAGCCATAGAAAGAGAGTTTGAGAATCTAAGGCCTGTGGTAGGCAGAGAAGATTTGGAGGAGGCATCGGAGGAAATAGAGCATGTATATATAGACGATTCTATATACGACTACGTTGCGCGAATAGCTGAATACAGCAATAGGCATCCTGCTGTAAGGCTTGGGATAACCCCGAGAGGGGCTCTAATGCTGGTTAACCTAGCTAAAGAGTTTGCACTCTATGAGGGGAGAAAATATGTTATACCAGATGATATTAAAAAAGCGTCTATACCCGCATTATCGCATAGGATTTTGCTGAAACCAGAATACATAGCTGGGGAATACAGTGTGGAGCGCATAATACAGGAGATTTTGGCTAAGGTTGAGGTGCCAAGACCATAGAGCATAACAGGCTGGAGTTCTATCCAAAGCCAAGCAAATTGCTGTACATTGTTTTCCTACTTGCTCTAGCCATGACTATATACATAAATGGCATGCCAAAAACCCTAGCCCTCTTTGCAGCGACCACAACCCTGACAATTATTTCGACATCACTTTCAATAGCGACATCGGCAAAGAGCATAGTGTTTGATGTAAAGGCTCTAAGACCTGATATAACTGGGCTGGAAAACGAGGACATTGAAATACCTTTTGAGATAATCTACAGACTACCCTACGTTCTATCAATTACTGCTGTGAAGCTAGATAATGATATGGGCATCTCATATTCTAAACACATTACAAAAGCTGATGGCAATAAATACGAATTAAAAGTCTATGTAAGAGGCTATGTAGGTAGCCATAGAATAAATGGACTGACAATAACGTTTCAAGACATATTCAAGTTGTTTAGAATTGAAGTGAAAGTGGGCTTTGGTGTTCCAGTAGCTGTGCATATAGTTCCTGTTAAAACATCAACACGGTTTAGAATAGAGTTTTTATTGCCGTCAGAAGTTCTATACGAATCTTATGTATCTAGAAGAAAGGGATATGGAATAAACATACTTGGTGTAAGAGAGTATACAGTAGGTGATGAGTTTAGAAGAATAGCTTGGAAGGCAACCGCGAAGACAGGTCGTTTAATGGTCAAAGAGTATGAGGGTATGTCGTATAGAAATATAGTTGTTGTTGCATCTCTTCACAATGGGCATTACATAGGGGATCCACCGCCTATACACTATATAGGGAATGCCGTACTGGGCATTGTCTCTGCTGCTTGTGAGAGGAATATGAAGGTAAGGGTTGGTGTAATTACTGAAGAGGGTATAAAGATAAGTAGTGAGATAACCAAAAAAGATATTGACAATGTGCACACAATTCTGTCATTGATTGAATGGCCTCTAAAGCCAATCAGATTCTACAGCTATTCTAGTAGCAATAGAATAGTTAGATGGTTTGTCAAACAACTGGTTTTCAATTCCTGTAGAGAGCCATGTATCGTCGCATTATTTATCGATCCATTAGACGATCTGGATGTTGAGAATATTGCAAGACTTTATAGAGAGCTTAAGATGCGTGGGCATGAACTGAAGCTGTTTCTAGCACCGCCAACGCTAATCAATTTTCTATACAACAAGAATCTGCCTATACAGGATCTTGACAGCGCTGTGAAAGAGATCAATAGAATTGATATGATAGTTAGAAGCCTTCACAGAATAGCAAAGATCTATACGCCAGACAAATATATTGTGTAATTCATTTGAATCCCGGTGGCCTCACCTTTAAAACATCTTTGTTTACCAGCGTTGGAGGCTCTCTACCCTCGTAAAATGTTATGAGATTTTCTGCAACTAGCTCCGCCATGGCATGTCTAGCCTCATATGTTGCAGAGCCTATGTGAGGTGCTAACACAACATTTTTAAATGCTGTTAGTGGGTGGTTTGGTGGGAGAGGCTCCTGCTCAAAAACATCTAGGCCTGCACCAGCTATCCAGCCCTCAGCCAAAGCCTTTACCAAAGCGTTTGTATCTACGACAGCGCCCCTCGCAGTGTTTATCAGTATAGCTGTCCTCTTCATTTTTCTAAGCCTCTCCTCGTTGATGAGATGATATGTTTCTTTTGTTAAGGGTACGTGTATCGAAACTATATCCGCTTCCTGCAAAAGTGTGTCAATATCCCTATACTCCGCGCCCAGCCTCTTCTCCAATTCCTCGTTTCTCGACCTGCTATAGTATATTATTTTCATGCCAAATGCCTTGCCTATCTCAGCGACTCTAGAGCCTATTCTGCCAAGGCCTATGATGCCAAGTGTCTTTCCCTTCAACTCAACGCCTAGCATCATGTGTGGGTGCCAGCCTGTTCTTGTTCTCCACCACTCACCCCACCTAACAAATGTATCAGCCTCGACAATTCTTCTCGCAACAGCTAGTATCAAGGCCCATGTAAGCTCGGCTGTAGCCTCTGTCAAAACATCTGGTGTGTTGGTAACATAGATTCCCAGTCTGGTTGCACATGCAACATCTATATTGTCATAGCCAACAGCGTACTGAGCGACAATCCTAAGCCTTTTGGCTTGCTGCAAAAGGTTACAGTCTATTCTATCACTAAGCATAGATGCTAATGCATCGACCTCCTTGGCTTTTTCAAGAAGAACCTCATATGGTGGGGGCTGATACCTGTCCCAGACCTCAACCTCATAATATTTACTCAATTTCTCAATTACATTAGGAAAAAGCTCTCTTGTTACAAAAAGTTTTGGTCTCATGGATCGCACCTCAACTTGTTGTAATATCTCCGTAATATCTAGTATATTAAATCTTTCGCCATACCCATAAATATTTGATTTACAAAGCTATTTCCCGCATCCAAATATCCTCAGCATCTGACAGTAGCATAATCTGTTTCTGCAGATGGTAGCCTATCCTATTACACATTTTGCTTAGGATCTTCTAAAGGTGTTTAAGCCAGAGAGTGGTAGCAAGCCCAAAATTTATGATGATAAATGTAGTTAGGCAGCTACGAATAGAGGGAAACATGCTGCTTTATATAAGATGGAATTTTGTTAAACAAAGCTGATATTATTAGAGTAGACAGTTTTGGCTGTCTATCTCTTGTGTATACACCTTTTCTATTTAATATTGTTCTACCTGGGCTTTGAGGTGTTCTAAAATCTGCGAAATTCCATATATGTAGCCCCACTATGTAGTCTCTCTTCATAAGTGCCTCAATGTAGTTTTTGATTAGCTCTGCTTGATATTCCTCTGACCACATCTGTGGCGGATCGCTGTGCAAACCTAGAATTGCGTCTGCCCCAAACTCTGTTATTATTATTGGTTTTTCTGGGAATTTGCTATGTATTTGCTCTAGCTCGTTCAACATATTTTCTACGCCTTTTTGTATATCTCCCCATTCAGAGTACCAGCCACGATAGTAGTTAAGTGATATGATATCCACATAGCCTAGTGCAAGGTCTTTAAACGATTTGTGAGAGGCAAAGGTTACCGGCCTTGTCGGGTCGATGGATTTTACAAACTCTGAGAGTTTTCTTATAGCCTCTGCAACCTCTGGCAAGTCGCTTGGAGGTTCATTCATAATGCTATACATTATTACTGAAGGTCTATTCTTGTGCTGTCTAACCATTTCTTCTATGAACCTCTTCGCCTTTGCCAAATACTCTTCATCTCTAAACAGCTTTGCAATATCCTCTGTGTTGAGAAGCCTTTCTATGCCTGAGTAGCATAGAGGTGGCTCTAGAATAACCATAAAGCCAAATTCGTCTGCTAGATCTAGATGCTCGTTAGAGTATGGATAGTGAGAGGTTCTAAATGAATTTGCACCCATTTTCTTCATAAGATAGAAGTCTCTTACAAGAACAGCTCCCGGAAGATACTTACCTGTAACAGGAAAGTCCTCGTGTCTTCCAAAACCTTTGAGAAACACCGGCCTATCGTTTAGATATATTCTTCCATTCCTTACTGTAATGCTTCTAAAACCAATCCGCTCGTAGATGGCATCCCTTAAAATGTTGCCAACATAAACCTCGACAACAAAACTATATAGATTTGGCTCCTCAGGCCCCCAAGGCTTTACACCATCATATCTCTTCTCAAATTTCAGTACACCAGGTTTAGCATTTCTGATATAGTCTTCTGAGATAACCTTGCCAAGCTCTTTATCCATGAGAGCAACCCTAACATCAACTTCTCTATCACATACTATCTCAATATCTGCTTTAAGGGCTCCACCATGATTTGTAGCAATTGTTACATCATTTACATGACAAACATCAGTAAATTCCAAGTAAACGGGTCTGTGTATACCGCCATAGTGAAAGAAGTCAAAGGCAGTTAAATTAAGCTCCTTTGCTGGAGGTATATTGAGTATCGATGGAGTGTTGTCTATCCTCACCACAACTTTGTTTAAATCGCCAAATCTTATGCTATCCACTCTAAACTTGAATTGTGTAAAAGACCCTTCATGCTCGCCAACAAACTTCTCATTTATCCATACGCTAGTCTTGTACCCAGCACCCTCAAATACAATCCAAGCCTCTTTACAATCCAAGAGCCTATCAACATAAAAATTCTTTTGATACCATGCAACACCTGTAAACTGATCCCATTCAGGGTTTTGCTCATTCCAAGACGATGGAACGTATATTAAATCGCTAGATTCAAAACCTCTGAACCAACCCTCTTTATCGCCAGCAAGATTTCTATCAACTCTAAATTTCCAGAAGCCTTCGAGAGATATTTTTGGTCTAAACCAAGATTTCATAGTTTCACAACAGTAGTGAGAATAGAGAGTATAAAAATTTCTTAGTAACTGGGATTAGGATTGGAAATTTATTTGTAGAGAATATTTAGGTTAGCGATTTTATTGTACTAACAATTCTCGATCTAAACGCAAGGTATTCTTCAGTAAATTCATGCATTGTTTTTGCTGATGGCCCGTAGGATGGCCATTCATCTACTCTCAGCCCTCTATTCCCATAGTCTCTATCTATGCCAATTTTCTTTAAAAGCTCGTTAACTTCTGGCGATGCTTCATAGGCTTTTACAAAATCCTCCATTTGCATCAATATCTCGAGATATTTTCTTGGCAGTTGCTGATATATAGACTCCCTCAAGTCCTCTAATACAATACTCTTCTTGGCAACCTCTTCAACTACATTTAGTTGATGATCTGGGAACTCTGTATTTGTCATGTTTCTGGATGCAAATGTGTATAGAGTGTCAATAGGCTTTCTTTTTGATGCTGGAAGCAGGTCTATTCTGTCCATAACAAGCTCTGCCTCTGCTTTTGTTAACCCATACTCTCTAACTAGATAGTTTACCCACTTCTCTCTATTCCACGGAGCAAACATTATCTCATAAACTCTTTGAGCTACAAATGTGCCTGAAAGCCTCAAAGCCTCTTCAACAGGTTGCAGACTGTTCAAAGCCTCTTCCCTAGATTTGTACAAGCCCAGCTCAACCAAGGCATCTATGAATGCGTCTCTCAGCAGGTTTCTGCCCAATACCCTTCTACTAGTCAAGAAGCTTACAATACTCTTCAAATCTCTCTTCTTCATCTCCTGCCAAACATCGTCTTTTACCCCGAGACCCTTAGCAAGCTTCTCTAAAACAACACTTCTCCTAGCCTCATCGACTCTTTCAATAGCTTTCAATAGAAGCTGAGCAGCAAACTCCTCTCTCAAATGATCCTCTAGCCTACCACCCATGTTAGTGTCATATGTTTGTGTTGGTATAATACCTTTTCTAATGGCCTTTGCCATCCCCTTTATAGCTGCAAATCCGATTAGAATCTCTTGAGAAACCGTGAAGCTTACGGTTATGTTTTGGCCAACACCCATTTCGTTGATTCTCTCAGCAATTTCTATGGCAGCTGGATATGCAGCTGCAACCTTTACAACAAGGTTAGCCCTACCCTTTTCAGGTATGTTATAGCCCCACCAGAGATATTCGTCGTAGACACTAAGATCTCTTTCCAACCTTGTCACAAATATCTTGACAGCCTCAACACTCTTCTCAACATCGTTTGCTATAAGTGGGTTTAGCTGGTAGCTAACAAGCCCATCGTGATATTTGGAGAGTATGAATGGAACTCTAAACACATAGAAGTTTTCCATTAAAGCAAATCTAGTGGCCTCCATAGCAATTTCATCAGCATATTTCTCGGGATTCTCAAACCACTCTGGATGTTCCTTAGCCAGAACATTTTTTGCATATTTCTTGAATCTCTCTAGAAGCTCTGGATCGTCGTTGTATGCAGTAGCTGCTAGGGGAGGGTTTGTGGATACCTGTACAAATCCTAGATGTCTTAGAAATCTCAGTCCCAGCGCATAGTCATTCCCAAACTTGCATAAACCTGCTTCATATGCTTTTCTATAGAATAGATCTCTTATTTGATTGGCCATTGCATTGATGTAGCTCCTGGCTATAGAACCTCTATCAATTTTCTTTGAAACCTCTTGAGCAACTCTTGCAACGAGGCTCTTACCCTTGTTGATCTTCATCAAGTCATTTAGTTGCATCTCTACTACAGAATACATTATTGCAGGTTCTCCAAGCTCCTGTCTCTCAAGAGATTCGAAATAGTCAAGAGCATTAGTTAGGTGTTTAATGTGATTCTCCACATCTTCGCTGGTATAACCAGCCCACTTGCTTTCGGCACCACTCAAATTGAAGATCATTTCAAATAGGGTATCATAGATTCTAAACCTCTTTAAAACAACTTCTTCATTAAGCCTCCCAGAATGATCTAAAACCTTCTCACTTTTCAGCAGGTGTTCAACCCTTCTTATAAGAGAGGAAAACGCCTCATTAGCAATTTTGGCAAACTCTGGGTGGAGTATATGGTCTGCTGCAAGTTTTGTCCAGCCCATTAAAGATGTTTTGATTATATGGTCGGCATGGTCTATACGAGGGGACATGGGTAGTGAGAGGGGTTCAGGCTCTGCTTTTCTAACTATTCCAATTATGGTATCTTTGTTTACATAGATTTTCATGTTCTCACCATACAATGGAATTAACCTTAGGATTTACATAGATGTTTCTGCTTGGAGATAGAGCTGGAAGGCGCGTAGGAGAACACTTTTAGCGGTGTGCACAACCTCCATTGGATGCTGACCCTCCTCCGGCCTCACCTCAAAACTTATAGCGCCTCTATAGCCAATGTCACTCAAAACAGTTAGTAGTTTCGCAACATCTTGTTCTGTATTCAATGCTCCGGGTCTGTAGAAGCCTGGATGGGTATCCAGGAGTTTGTCTCCCACTCTTTTTGCGCAACCTATATGGATATGCCCTATGAAATCTGGGTATGACTTCAACAGATCTGGAGATTCGTTTAGCAGTGGGGCGTGGCTTAGATCCCACATTATATAAACATTCTTTGCCTGTTCCCTCACTTTCTCAACTATCTTTACAGTTTCTTGCAGGGGGCCTGCAAGCCTCTTTCTATCCCAAGCAACATCGAATGTCTCCAAATAGAGATTCATATTATACTTTGCCGCCTCGCTCCCAAGCTCAACAAGGGTTTTGATCAATGCCTCCCTTGCCTTCTCCCTCTCCGAACCCTCAACATTTGGCCCAGAACAAATGCCAACAGCTTTATAGCCTCTTCCACCAGCAACCCTAACCTCTCTAAGCAGAACTTCAACACTTTTCATTCTCTCTGCTTCATCAGTAGCACTAGGATTAACACCCCTTGTTAAGATAACTGGTTGAAGACCCAGAGCAAACTTCTTTCCATACAACCTATTCAACTCATTAATTTTCTTCCACTCCACATCATCTATAATCATAACTTCCAACAAATCAAAGTAAGGATCTTCTAGCAAAACCCTTATCTTCTCTGAAGCACCTTCAGATGTTTTCATAAGTTCTGGGAAAACCATGAATGACACTATACCTATATCCCAAGGAAATCTTGCTATAATTTCAAATTCATTCTTCTTTATATAGCCATACAGCATCGTCTATCCCACCAACTCTTTTACATAAATCTAGATCTAGTCCCAGTTTTATGCTTTTTAGCGGTAGAAAAGGTCTAACCAAACATACACTGATATATCAAAAAGTTTGTCTCGAGCTTGTATATAGAATTCGCATTTCATAAAAACTATCTTCTTCTCCTAATCCTCGAACCACCCTCTCTACCCAAAATTATATGCATTATATAAGCCCTTCTACTTTTGAATACTCTACCACATCTTTTACACACATACATTGAGCTCCCTATACCTGAGAACTGTTAAATAATGTTCATTCTCAGCAACTAGATGTTTAATAGTGATGATAAACATCATTATCAATTTCTCTTTAAGCAGACCCTTCTACACATGAGTGAGTCTATATCTTGATTGGTCTAACAGAAATATGATTTTATTTGCTGTAGTTTGCGAAATCTCTTAGATGTTAGTTGCAAAGGTTCTGATAGTTGATGGATTTTTAACAGCTTTTGCTTATATATGGAAAAATGCGTATAAGGTTTTATACAACAACAGTTTTTATTCCAAGGAGTTTTGCTGCATCTGCAAGGGGTTTTACATAGTCTCCGTATATCATGCTTGCGTGGTGTACAAAGCCCTCTTCTATTAGTGTTCTATACACTTTGTCTAGATCCTCCACCTCTACCCATACCCAGCTACCTCTAAAGCTTGGCTTCTCATCTTCTAGCGCCCTACCTCTGGTTATGAACAGCTTGAATTCTCCATCGTATTCAACAAGTCTCGATATTGTTACAACACCTGGTTTGAGCCTCCCCTCAAAGGTTCCATATGCTCTCTCAACACCGACATCTCTATACATTATGCTGTGGTACATCAATGAACATCTACCGGCACATAGAGCTGGTGGGGCATTTCCACAGTGCCATGCCAGAAACACATTTGGTTTTTCTGGGTGTTTGATTGTCCAGTCTATGAAGAATGGTGGTGTTTGTTCAAGCGATGCCGCGTACTGCATTATCATTGTCAAAACCCCGTAGACATCAACCTCGCATGCTGTCATTATGCCGCTTTGTGTTAGTCTGGCCATTGCATGGCACGGCGAAATGCCATAGTATCTCTGTATCTCTGTCCAGCATCTAAAGCCGATGCCACTAAGCTTCTTCGACTCTGCAAATCTTCTCAATACAAGCTCTAGCTTAGCTATCTTGAGGAGCGCTTCTTTGGGAATTTGCGAAGCATCTGCATAGCTTGTAATCTCGCTTACTATTCTCTGAACAGCTGGATCACTATCGCTAAGCTTCTTAGCCTCTTCAACAACTTCAAGCAGTGTTGCATGAACAACTCTCTGCTTGAACTTCTCAGCCATTTTAGCCTCATTAAATGTTACAGTCTCGAACCTCTCTGGCCTCGGACCCACAATTCCGACTCTAGCCCCAACAAACCTCCTATATATGGAGACAACCCTGATGAAGTTGTCGAAACTGTCTACAAACTCCTTGTCCTCTGGAAACACAATACCTCCGAACAGAAATGGTATCTTCCTTCTATACAAAGCCGAGGCTAGGGATAATGTGCCACAGAAAGAATCGGATCTCCTAAACCCGCCAGGAAGAGTCTCAGGCTCTTTAGTAGCAAAGACAATTATCGGCAAACCCCTAAACTCCTCAGCTACCCTAGCACCGGCAAGCTCATCCCCAAAGGTAAGAGTTGATAGCACTATCCCCTCAACACCCCTCTCCCTAAAAAGCTTTACAACCCTCTCAGCATCCTCATCATCTGTAACCAACCCCATCTTAGTGTCCTTCTCACTAGGATAAACAACCTCGACAAAACCCCCAAACCTCTGCTCAACAACACTGACAAACCTCTTCTTCAGCTCCTGAGCCCACAGCTCGTCAAATGGATATCGATGCAGAGGGACAAACCCGATCTTTATCCTTTCCAAAACCACTCACCAAATTTTATCATATATAATGAGAGTCTTTTTAAGTTTTTCTGAAATATTATATAAGGTTGTATTGAGTTAAAAAATAAGTTTTTGCAAAAACGTATTACAAGTTTTCCTTAAGATCTAAATATTAGTGTTCTTCTCGATAAGTCAACAATCACAGCTATAACCAGTATCAATGCTGTTGCTACATCTTGCCAATAAGGCGAAATCCCTATGAATACTATACCAGTTCTAGCAATTGACACAAGTAATGCTCCGAGTACGGCATTGAAGGCATTTCCTTCGCCTCCAGCTAGACTTACACCTGCCAATGCACAAGACGCAACTGCCAAGAGTTCCTGTCCTGAGGCTATGTCTGCGTAACCAGATGCTATTAGCCCCGCATATATCATTCCAGCTATGCTAGCCATGGCACCAGAGTACGCAAATGCAAATATCCTCGCTTTATGTATTGGTATGCCAGCAACTCTAGCAGCCTCTAGGTTACCACCTATAGCATAGAGGTATCTTCCTATGGCAGTCCTCTGCTGAATGAATATATATGAGAACAGGTATACAGTTCATGCCTATAAATCCTCTTTACCAACTTTATGCCATGGTCAAAGATAATTCCTCTTCGCTTAAAGCAGCAAAAACCTTTTTGATGATGCCGGACCTGTTCAATTATTGGTTATCAGGTGTTATAGCATCTGAGTACACAGATGCTTCTACAACTCAGTTTCTTGATCCATGGTCAAAGAAATGGGCCTTTGATTTGCTAGAGGAAATAGGGTTTCCAACAGATATATTTCCCAATATTATTGAACCTGGAACAAGACTAGGTGAAGTGAGCTCTAGTCTTGCAGAGGAACTGGATATACCAAGAAGCATAGCTGTCATTGCACCAGCTACACATGATACCGCATCAGCTGTTGCAGCTTCTCCAATAGAAGATGACTCTGCTTATATAAGTTGTGGTACATGGAGTTTAGTTGGCATAGAGGTGCCTAGCCCAATAATAAATAGAAAGGCTATGGAATATAACTTTACCAATGAGGGAGGCATTTTCAATACAATTAGATTTCTAAAGAACGTCCAGGGAATGTGGTTCCTACAAGAGATAAAACGTGCACTCGCACTAAAAGGAGAGGATTACTCATATGAGGAACTAACAAAAATGGCTGCAGAAGCAAAAGGATTCATAGGATTTATTGACCCGGACGACCCAAGATTCTTAGCACCAACAAATATGGTTGAAGAAATCATGAAGTTTCTTGAAGAGACAAAGCAAAACAAGCCTAGGAACATCGGTGAGCTGGTACGTCTAGTTTTAGAAAGTCTTGCAATGAAATATAGATTCGTTATAGAAAGGCTGGAAGATATATCAGGAAAGAAGATAAGAAAGATCAACATTGTTGGAGGAGGATCAAGAAACTGGTTACACAATCAACTAGTAGCAGACTTTACAAACAAAGTTGTTGTGTCAGGGCCAGAGGAAGCCACATCAATAGGCAATATGCTTACACAGCTAGTTGGTTTAGGCTACATAAAATCATTAAAAGAGATTAGAGAATATGTGAAAAACTCATTTAATCTACGAACATTCGAGCCTCAGCATAGCAATAAACATGATGACATGTACTCATCTTTTCTAGATATGCTAGAGAAGCTTGGCAGAATAAAGTGATATATCTTAACATTTTAGCATTTTATAACACTTTGTTGAAAGCTTATTAAAACTGGGCTATTATCAATATGGTTTGTGACAGATTATGAACCAACATAACGTTAGCGAGAAAGATAAGGTTAAGCGACAAATATGTGAAGCTCTTAGAATGATGTATCTAAAGGGGTTGATAACGCCACTTACAGGCAATATCAGTGTTAGGGTAGATGAGAAGACCATTGTTATGACACCATCAGCATTTGTTCCAACTATAAGGCTAAAGTATGAGCTCAAGCCTGAGGATCTGGTTGAGGTTGATATAGAGGGTAATGTGATTAGTGGTGGAAGACCTACAACAGAGCTGCCAATGCATTTAGCTATCTATAGAAGCTGTAGCAAGTGCAAAGCTGTTGTGCATATACATGGGGTTTACTCTCCGCTTATATCGGAAAAGGATATGGGGAATCTGTTTTTAGATACGGAGCTGAAGTACATTCTCAAGCCTAGGATATGTCTAGTGAAGGAGCTTATCCCAAGGACAACGGATTTGGCTGACGCTGTTGCCAAGAAGGTTGCCGAGGGCTGTGAGATAATATATTTGGAGGGGCATGGCGTTGTAACAGTCTCTGACAGCCTTGGCATGGCTCTCGAGCTTGCGGAGTTGGCAGAGGTTATTGCGACCAGAACTGTTTTCCACAAGATAATGCTGAAATGAGGTTATTGTAACAAGAATTTTCTTGAATATTTATTATTTGTTTTGCCAAACCACTACATGTGATTTACTTGAATAAGACCCTGCTGGCATTGGCCACAGCATTTGTTTTAATAGTTTTGGTCGTGGCAATACTGGTACAATACACATACCCAGACCTTGTGAAGCGAAAGTCAGTAGCAACAGTTGCAACATCTGTACAGACAGCTTCTACAACTAGTGTTGCAACAACCGGTTCTCGCTATGCGCAGATACTCTCTCTAGCTAGAGATGTTGAAAATGTTGTTGGGCGTATCAGGAACCTGTCATTCGATAGCAACGTTAGTTTCGAGCTTATAAACACTTCATGGGCTTTGAAGCACTGGGCTCCTAGCGAGTCTTCTGAGGTGCCTCCAGAAATTCTGTATAAGGAGATTGTCTACAAGCTGACGTTTCTAACACCACTCAACTTCTCTCTGGTCTCAGGTGAGAGGAGCTTCGTTGGGATGTTCTTGGCTGCAACAGCTGGCACAACGATATATATAAACACAGATTATTTTGATCCCAACAGTTCTGGGTCCAGAAATGTTCTTGCCCACGAGCTTACACACGTTCTTCAATTCATACACTTTCCAAACATATTCTCTGGGGATAACACAACAGATGCTAGCTTAGCTAAACAAGCTCTTATAGAGGGCGATGCTGGGTGGACGCAACATCTGTACTGTGTCAAAACAGGTTTGTGTACACCATCTCCAAGGACTGGGATAGACCTTGGAAACCCATATATAGCTCTTGTAACGTTTCCATATGTCTATGGAGAGTGGTTCGTTTCATACCTCTACAACTTGAGTGGTTGGAGCATTGTCAACAAAGCCTATTCCACGCCCCCCATCTCAACATCTATGGTTATGCACCCAGATAGGTATGTTGCCTACCTCTCCACAGGTGAGAAAGGCTTTGAAGATCCTATCATTGTTTGCAACTGCAGTGGCAGCAGGGTTTATTCTGATAGGCTTGGCGAATACTATGTCATGCTTGTACTAGCTAGGAGAATAGGTCTAGACAGTGCAATGGAGATAGCATCCAGCTGGGGAGGCGATAGAGTAGAGCTATACAAGACCGAGAACACAACCCATGTGACATGGACTCTATGCTGGAACATTACATGGAGATCCCAGCAAAGCCTAAACAGATTCTACGAGGTTTTCTCAAATGCTGTAAAGCCCATTGGTGGAGAATACAACAATAGCCTACTTGTGGTCGAGACATATCGGGGGGATTCATGGACATTTATAAAATCTGTGTATGTAACAGTGAAGAGGTAGGGGCTGGATATGCCATGAGAAACGCTTTAATCCTTTCAATACTAGTGCTTTTGTTTCTGCTCCCGGCTCTGCAAGCACAAAGCGAATTTGTTTATAGGGTTGGCGATTGGATTGAATATGGAGTTCTATTTGAGATTGGATCTGCAAGATGCTTCTACATCCTAAGACTTGAGATAGAAAATGTTAGTAGCCAGGTTGTTAGCTACTCGCTGGGGATAGCAGACACCATTTTTAATAGCAGTCTATGCAATTCTGTAACAGACTTGCTTGTAACAGCAATCTACTTTGAGACTAGATACCCCATAAACACAAGCACCTCCACACCGGAAAGCAGATACATGATAATATCCCCGAGATACACAGGAAACTACACAGTCGACGACATGTCTTTGCAATACTACAAAGGTGTGCTTGTATCGGCAGAGGCTTTGCTGAAAACGCCTTTTGCAGGAACACAAAAGATATTCATAGTCAATACTAGCATAGATGAGCTAAGAAGATTTGTAAAAACCCCTCCAGAGATAGAAACCCCAAGAATTGTTATAACACATGTGGTGTATACACCAACAACAGTGTTCAACACATTAACACAAACAATTGAAACAACACATACATACACAACTCAAACAACAGTAACACTAACATCGCCAACAACACTTAGATACACATTGACAACTACAGCCCTAGAAACAACTACAAAGACAGAGACGGTATCACTACAAACAACTGTTTCAATGTATCAAACAGTATCGCTAACAGAAACACTAGTAACAACAAAGCCAACGACAATCACACTAACTCAAGTACCTATGAGAATAGAGTATGCAATAGCAGTTGGAGGCGCAATAGCGATAGTAGCAGTTGTAGTGGGAATTTATATAGGGTATAGAAGAAGGTAGAGGCAGATCTACTTAAATCCTCTAATACAATCAGTTGCTGGATATAGCTGGGTTATACAACGCTTTATTAACTATAAGAGAGCTCTTTATATGCTAAAGAGCTGATTTTGCATAAAGATCTAGGGTTCTATTACGATTACTCTCCTCAGACTCGAAAGCGTATCTACATTCAACACCCATTTTATTGCAGGCATCGCGTATTTGTCTAAACAGGTTGCCCCAGTCATATTCAAGAGCTTTTCTAGCTAGCTGAGATAAGAACCCATCTTTCCACATAAACCTTTTGATCCTCAGCTTATCAAAATAGACAACGCTTCTAGTCTCTTTTGCTATACTCAAAATTTCTTTGATCTCTGAAACACTGTCGTTGTAGCCTGGTATTATGGGTCCGAAGAAAATCCATGTTTTTATACCTTCTGAGGCGAGCCTCTTTAGAGCTTCTATTCTTGCAGAGGGCGGCGATGAGAAAACCTCTAGGCTTTTCATAGGCGAGTCATTTTTTGTAGATGTTATCGTTATCCCCACATCTATATAGCTTCTATACCTCTTCAAAACATCTAGATCTCTTAGAATCAAGGAGCTTTTGGTCTGTATACTGACCTTGAACTCGTTTTTGACTAGAATCTCAATTGATCTTATGGAGAGTTTGTATAGAGCCTCCACAGGCTGGTAGCCATCAGTTATTGTTCCAAGCCCAACAACACCCTTTCTAAACCTCTTAACCTCTCTCTCCAAAACATCCAGAAGATTCTTCTTTACATAGATGACATACCCCCAATTATCAACAACTTCTCGGTTTGGTACATAATCTCTAGCATAGCAGTAAAGACATCCATGGGAACATCCTATATACGGATTTAGAGCATAGTCCAAATCTGGCAATCCAGACTTTGACAATGCACTCGAAACAGTGGTTTCAATGATTTTGAGCCTCATCAAATCACAGCAACCATTTTAGTTTGCAGACATGTGGTTGAGGCAATACAATATTTTATTAGAAACAGAAACTAACCTATTTATACTTTCTGCGGTAATACCCTAACCACATTCCCACCTTTCAATGTTTTGCTTATCTATATACAAAGCATCTTTATTATCCTAGACTGTTGGACAACTATTAGGTATCGCTACCGATCCTAGGGCCAACCCCAAGCTTCTAAACCATGGTTATGGAACTTTTTGTGACATGATTAAAAAAAGCCAATTATTTGATGTTTTATGCTAAGGGCTTTTAGATTGTTGCCCCTGGCACAGCAACAAAGTCTCTTATGACCCACTCAATCATCGCTGCCCCATTTGATGACATTGTTCCCCACTCTGTTCCTATCTCCCAGTCCAGCAGGTAGTAGTCTGTGATATTGAATGTTGCATAATTTTTAGCGGTTTGTACGAAGAGTGTTGGGTCGTAGGCGATCTGCCCGCATTTGACTCCCCAGCCCTTGGGGGCAAAAGCAATGTACTGCCAGCCGCCCCATTCAACACTATCGTGTCTCCAAACCTCAAATGTTGCGTTTGTCCTCGTTCCGTTGATTACTATTGGTATTGTGACCTCCCCAACCTTTCTGCCTGCTGGGCTGAGGTTCTGTCTATAGACCCAGACCATTATCTCTACATCTCCCTTTGCCGGAGCTGTCGCTGGTTTTAGGGCAACGCTCTCTCTTACTATCCATGCATCAGCCGCTATGTTGAATGGCATTGAGGGGTCTATTCTCTCAACACATATGTAGAAAGATATTGTGAACGGTGTCATGTTGCTTATCTTCATTGGGAATGGCACTCCAAATCCATTGGCGTATCTTCCACCCCATGGCTTCCTGCCTATGTAGATCTCAGGGTATCCGTTGGTCCACTGCCGCGGGTTTGCATCTGTAATGTTTATCTCTGTTCTAAACTCTCTTTTGATGAGGTCTATTACCATCTGTTGAACACCTTTATAGCTGTTTAGATTCCATGGATTAACCTCTGCAAATAGATCTGTAACCCCATCGCCATTGAGGTCAAGCTCTGCTGACGGCTTCGATGGGTAGCTGAGCACTATCTGGGTTGCCTGGGCAACTGTTTTTGTCACTGTACCCACCACAGTATATGTTATAGTCGTAGCCATCTCTTTTGTGAATGTGGAATAAAAGGTTTGTGTCACAGTTTGCGTCACACTAAGCTCTGTTGGCAGGAATGTGGTTAGAGTCTCTATAGATGTGAGGGTCACAGTCTCTGTTTCTGTATATCTATGCTCGACAGGGGTTGTGAAAACAACTGTTTTTGTTGTTGGCTGGCTTGTGAGAGAGCTGTACATATAGCCTCCGGCAAACCCTATCACAAGCACTATTACTATAACTGCTATTGTCACCATCCTGCTAGCCATTGCCACCACCCACAACAATACTGTGGGGTCGAGGACAATTTAAATTTATTCAACAAGTTTATCAATGCAAACACCACCAACTATTTTAACTTTTCAAGGACGGTTATACGATCTTGAACCACCATATAATGTGGGTAAGCATATGCCAGAACTTGTTATAAATGTCAGCAACTTCATATCACCTCTCTGCTACACAGTACTTAGGCTAGAGCCCTACACAACATGTCCATTCAAATGCGTTTACTGTTACGCTAGATGGTATATGAAATCCCCTACAAATATTGTTTACCCTAGATACAAAGCTTTAGACATGTTCAGATCATTCGTCAAAAAGGTTTATAGAAGAGGTTTGAAGCCTATCCCATTTAGGCTCTCAACCCTTGTAGACCCTTTCCCTCCTCACGAGCAACTCTACAGATTCTCTGAAAAAATGCTTAGTGTGGCTAGCGACTATGAATACCCACTTATCATAAACACTAAGAGTGTGTATTTTGCCTATGACCCCATAAAAAAGTATTTGCTTGGACTACTGGACAAGAGGCTGGCAATACTACAAATATCTGTTTCAGTACTTAGAGAAAGCGTGGCAAGGGTTCTAGAACCTGTTGCACCAGATCCTATAAAGAGGCTGGATGCAGTCAAAGAGCTTGGATCTACCGATGTCCCCATAGCTATTCGCTTATCGCCTTTCATACCATTTGCATCACCATCGACTAGAGAGGACATAGAGCAGTTTGCTTTGTTAGCCAAGGAAGTGGGGGTTAAACACGTTATTGTAGAAACAATCAGGTTTGAGAGTAGTGGTATAGGGGATCTGCTCAGAAGGCTAGGCATAACCAACATTGTTTTTGAGGGCTATAGCATCAGGGAAGTAGACGGTTTAAAGCCTGTTTCAAGAGCTTCTCTGAAAATAGTTGAGGGCATATATCATATTCTTAGTCGAGAGCTTGAAAAGCATGGGATAGCGTTTGCAACATGTAAGGAAGGTCTATTCGATTTTCACACAGCTAGCGATTGTTGCGGGGCATACCTATTGAGAGATGCTGCTATCCGGCTAACACTCTACGATGTTTATAGACACGTTGTAGAGTCTGGCACCAAATCTACAAGCTTTTCGCAGGAAATTGACTTGCTGAGAGATGTTAGCAAAAGATACTCTAGGCTTTTCGGCGACGATGTTTCTGTTTATCCAAGAGAGGTTTCAAAGCCTCTGAAAAACCATGAAAAGAAGTTGGTGAGGGTCTTGAGAAACAGGGAGCTGCTATCCCATGTCGCTCCGCATCTAGCCAGAAGGATTCTGTCTTCATAGCATTCAAAAATTGTTTAGCTCTATGTGGCTTCCCAGATATAGTCTACTACCTCTTCGTGTCTAGGGGTTTCGTGGGATCCCAGCCTAGTTATCTTCAGAGCAGCAACAGCGTTTGCATATAGAATAGCCTTTCTTGTTGAATAGCCCCTGACAAGCCCTGCTATGAGGCCTGCTGCAAACGCGTCTCCAGCACCTGTTGTGTCAACAACCTTGTCTACCCTTACAGCTGGAACCTCTTCGTCAATGCCGTTTCCAAGTGCGTAGACACCCCTTGGCCCAAGCTTTACAACAACAAGCTCTGGCCCAAGACCTTTGATGATCTTTGCCGCTTCTCTGTAGTTGTCGGGGCTTGTACCTGTTAGAGCAGCGGCCTCGTGGTTGTTCAGCGAAACAATGTCAACTTGTTTCACAAGTGCTTCGAGCTCTTTTAGCCCTTTTCTCGATAACACTCTTCCAGGATCCCAAGAAACCTTTACACCATTCTTTTTAGCTATCTCAATAGCTTTAAGAGATGTGTCAACTCTCAAGCTGGCTATGTGTATGTAGCGTGTGTTTGCAATAACATCGTCTACCACATCGCTTGGCTCAAGCTCTTCTGCAACACCTTTGAAGCCATACATTGTTATATTGCCATTCTTGTCTATGACAACTATTGTGAATCCTGTCTGCCCCTTTGAGGCAACTCTCAGACCCGTTATATCAACACCTTCTCTGAGAAGCTCATCTACTATAATCCTCCCAAAACTGTCAAAACCTATTTTAGCTACTACAGCTGTTTTTAGACCAAGTCTACAGCCATCTATAGCAACATTCACAGCCGAGCCTCCGCCACCCCAAACCTGGCTGAGGACAATAGACTCCTCATCTGGCCCTGGAAACCTTTCGACAACTATTCTAATGTCGACGAGGGCATGCCCAACAGTGACCAGGTCGTATCTTGGCTGCATCACAAAGTCCTCTTACTCAACATATTTTATGGCTTCCTCCGGCTCTTTACCCTCGTGAACAATAGACATTATAGCTTTTATCATCCCAGCCGGGTTCTTGTGCTGGAAAACATTTCTCCCCACAACAACGCCTCTGGCCCCAGCTTCAACAACATTCTTAACATCTTTGAGAAACTCTATTGGCTTCTCCCTAGCGGGGCCACCACTCATGAGCACGGGTATACCTGCAGCAACCTTCACAACCTCTTCAAATGTTTCTTTCGATCCTGTATAGTAGGTTTTGATCAAGTCAGCGCCACTCTCAATAGCCGCTCTAACACCGTATTTAACAATCTCAACATCATACATATTCTTTATAGCTGGCCCCCTCGGATATGCCAACTGGAGACATGGCAGCCCATATCTCTCAGCAGCTTCTCTCACACTAAACCACATGTTCAGCATGGCATCCTCGTATTGGCTGCCCCAATAAACAGTTGCGGCAACAGCGTCTGCGCCAAGCGCCACAGCATCCTCTACATAGCCAAAGACGCTTTGGAGCATCCTCTGATCCTCTGGCCTCAGATTGGTTTTGCTGGTTACCTTGACAATTAGAGCTGTTTTATTTGCCCAAACCTCGTGGGTTAGATAAGCCATGCCAGGTAGGAGCATGACAGCATCAACACTAGCGTCAACAACCTTCTTGAGTATTACCCTAGGGTCTATGTGCTCAGGTGGGAAGTCCTTTGGACCGTGCTCAACACCATGATCAAATGCGAATACAACTGCTTTTCCATCTCTCAATATTCTTGAGAGCCTGACCCTCTTCCCAATGGCGTTGTAGGCCAAGTAGAATCACCGACATACCTTCTGCACTAGTTGAAATATAAACTCATTTGCTTGGCTATATCTCCTTGTCTAAAACCCATGCAATACCCCCTAGAACATGCCTCTGGAACCACTCCTCCCTCCACCTCTTTGTCTGATGGCCAAAAGCCGTGTAGAAGACTTTTCCACCTCCGTATCTGTGGCACCAGGCGATGGGATAGTCAGAAACTTCTTTGGGTGCCTTGCCCATGTCTACAGATGTTGTGTCTAGGCTTATGAGCACATGTGTCTTCTCTCTACCAAGCCAGTTCTTAAACAGGTATATCTCTTCGAAGGCTCTAAACGTCTTTGGAAGATGTTTTGTAGATGGATGCTCAGAGTCCTCGACAATGAAAACGGCTTCTTGTGTCCATGGATGTGAGTGGAAATAGCCTCCAAGCATCTCGCCGTAGGGGGGATAGCTATAGAGGGTGTCAGCAGCGTTGTGAATGCCTACAAACCCGCCCCCACCCCTGACAAAGTTTATCAGCAACTCTTTTTGCTTTTCTGAAAAGGGGATCTCCCCCGATGTGAGAAATAAAATAGCGCTGAAACCTGAAATCACATCCAGGTTGAACTCCTCTAGATCCTCTGTGGCATAGGCTCTGAAAAGCCTAGACTCTTCACCCAGCCTCGTTAAAACCTCTATGGCAGTTGATATATAGTTATGCCTATAACCGGCATTATATGCGAATATAAGGATTCTGCTCATTATAAACACCAAAAGCAGTTCTACTATAATCGTTATAGCTACCCCTATATTTGTGCTTTTTTGTTTTCAGCGAATACTTTATGGCATATCATGGACATGGTCTGTAGATGCTATTGAATGATCTGATCAATTCTATATCATCAAATCATCAATAAGATTGTTGTTATGCTCAATGTAATTATTATTGTCAAAACAATTGATTGTATCAGATGTTTTATGTATACGCTACCCAAACTCGATTTGAAGTATTTGGCTGAAAGCACGAAGCATGCATGCAAAGGTGATAACATAGCGCCTGTGAAGCCTCCGAGAAAGGCAAGTGTTATTCTATAGCCTTTCAATAGTGGAAGGATAGATGGGAAGGCAAGTGTTGCAAATGTGAATTCAAATCCCGTGGCAATAACCATTAGAAATGGTATTGCAAAAACAGCTATATCAGCGTATCGATATAGATGCTGAGCTAGTTGATTTGATAAACCGGATCTTTCTATTACATTGCTGAATATCAATGACTCTATTATGAGCATTGTTATCGTTGGATCAATTGAATACTTCAATCCATTCTTAATTGCGTATTTTGATGGCTTATGGATAGCAATAAATAATATGATTGTTGTTATTAGCGATAATGGAAGAGGCATCTTCATAACCATAACCAGCATCGCTATGACTATGAAGGGCCACAGATAGAGTAATCCACTATGACTCCTATGCTTTTCTCTCTTGATACAATTACCACTAAATGTAAGCATAATAGGCATTGACTTTATTAATCCACTGGTTAAGGCTCCGACAAATATCGGCCAATTGTAATAGAGTATATCATTAAAGCTCATATTAAGTATAGCCGAAGCTAGTATAACAACTTGGTAAAGCGGCCATACGGTTACCCAAACATGTCTAAACCAATAGTTGAGAAATGTTTTGTCTTCAGAGCCCAATTTGCAATTAGTGTATAGAGGATCTATAATGGTTGCTGAAATATAGGCGCCAGCAGGCATTGGAAGAAGACCTATGATTGCAGGAACAGAAAAAGCTGCTAATCTAGGGCTGAGAGACTCTAGAGAAGCAACCATTTTATTGCCTATGCCACTAGATCTAAATAAGTCGGCTAGAAACATTGCTAGTATAAGAGACAAAACTGTGTTTAGAAGAGTCAAATTGAAAGAATCTTTAATTATTTCTATTATTTCCAGACCCTGCAAAGGCAAGGAGTATACTAGTATGGCTAATCCAATTGCTATAGCAATGTTGAATCCATATAGTATTAAGATAAAGGCTGACAATGTTGAGATTATAAATAATATTATTGTTAATGACATTAATGTCACGTGCTAAATTCATCGTTTTATTATTTTAAATAGGAATGCAATGAAAATTTAAGCATTTATACAAGAAACGTATGATATAGTCTATTAACTATTAGCTATATTAATAGGTGAGGAAACTATGCAATACACCCGTCTTGGATGGTCTGGTTTAAAAGTTTCCAGATTTTGCTTAGGAACGATGTCATTTGGTGATCCCAAGCTTCAGACTCATGGTGGTGGATGGGTTGTTGGAAAGGAGGAGGCTTTCAAGGTTTTGAAGAAGGCCTGGGATCTCGGAATAAACTTCTTTGACACAGCTAACGTGTATTCAAGAGGTAAGTCAGAGGAAATATTGGGCGAATTTGCGCAGGGACTTGATAGAGAGGAGGTAGTTATAGCCACAAAGGTTTACTTTCAGATAGGTTCAGGCATCAATGATTGGGGGTTGTCTAGAAAACATATTATGAGAGCTGTTAAAGAATCTTTACAGAGACTTAAAACAGATTATATAGATTTGTATCAGATTCATAGATGGGATGATACAACACCTATCGAAGAAACACTTTCAGCACTAACTGACTTAGTTAGACAAGGTCTTGTGAGATACATTGGAGCTTCTAGTATGTGGGGATGGCAATTCGCTAAAATGTATTTTGTGGCTGAGTTTAAGGGATATGAGAAACCTGTTAGTATTCAAACGCCATATAATTTGCTTTATAGAGAAGAGGAAAGGGAGATAATACCATTTTGCAAAGCTCATAATATAGCATATATGGCATACTCACCAACTGCTGTAGGAGTGCTATCTGGTAAATACTTTAAGGATGGAAAAATAGTTGTACCGCCAGATGCTCCAGAACGGCTTAGACCAGGTGTTGGCTATTGGTATAAGATCTATGTAGAGCCGCCAGAAAATGCTGAAATACTCAAAAAAGTTATAGAGATAGCAAAAAATAAAGGTGCCACACCAACACAAATAGCATTGGCATGGCTTTTACACAAAGATGTCATCCCAATAATAGCAACCTCTAAAGTAGAGCACCTAGAAGAAGATGTTGAAGCTTTAAATATAAAGCTTAAAGAAGATGAGATAAGATATCTTGAAGAACCTTACAAACCAAAGCCTGTACTCCATATTACGAAGGTTCAAATACCGCCAGAATTACTATAGGTGTAATATCGCATAAACTCTTGATTCATAATTTTAATCTCATTTTTTATTTTTACTTCACGAGTTATGGAATGTTCTTAAATTCAAAACGATATAGTGCAAACCATAATATTAATGATTTTGAGAAGAGGCTATAGCAATATATAAAAATTTAGCTCTAGGTTTTGTAACATAAAGTCTTTAATATAGCTCAAGGTTGCGAAACGATTCCTATTAAAACCACTGGTTGTGGTGATATATATATATGGATGGTAGTGAGAGGCTTGGCATCTACAGAGATAGAATCCTGAACGGCCCTGTAACAAAGATGCTTATATTGCTTGGCGCACCTCTTATCGTTGTTCAACTAGTCAATATATCTTATAATCTAGCAGATGCCTATTGGCTTTCCCAGTACTCTCCTATTCTTGTAAGCATCCCTAGGCAGATTTGGCCAACTTTCTTTCTTTTTCAGGCTCTTGCAATGGCTTTGAGTGCTGCAAACCAGACATTGATTTCGCAGTATATTGGCGCTAAAATGTTTGAAGAAGCCGCTAGAATTTCTAGGCAGTATATCACAGTTTCGGCTGCTTTAGGGAGTTTCTTTGGGTTTTCATATTATTTGCTTAGACCTTTGATATTTGGTTCTATAACTTCTGTACCCCCAGAAATCTACAATGATGTTTTAACCTATTCTGGAATAATATCACTAGATCTTGCGGCAAGCTATTTCGGTATATGCTTTTCAACAATTCTTCAAAGTATTGGAGATACAAAGACACCTTCTATAGTAAACGGCGTTTCAGCTACTATAAATATTGTTTTAGATCCTTTAATGATTATGGGAATAGGCCCTTTTCCTCAGATGGGTGTGGCTGGAGCTGCTATAGCAACTGTTATATCTCGTGCAACTGGAAGTGCACTACTAGTCTATGTAACGATAAAGAGGTTGCCAGCTATAAAAAATATGTTTACAAAGAATATAGAGCCTTCATGGATAGAATCGATAACTCGTGTTGGAGGACCAATACTTCTGATGAACATCCTAAACTCACTTGCATTTACATTTCAGCTTAGACTCGTTAACATGTTTGGCGTTGTCTCGGCAACTGCTTGGGGAATCGGGTTTACAGTTATAGATGTTGCCGATGCAACTTTGTTCGGATTAACACAGGCAACAGCTATTACAGTTGGTCAGTGTCTTGGTGCTCAGCAAATTGGGAAGGCCAAGCAGTATGCAAACAAATCCAATGTTTTGGTCGGTTTAAGTGTCGGTTTGGGAGCGTTAATCGCATATCTAATTAAGAGAAACATAATATCCTTGTTTCTATCAAATAACGATCCGCTAGCAGACGATATATTCCTTGAAACAGAAAACTTCTTAAACTATGCTATTCTAACCCTGCCATTCTTTGGCTTGTTCTTCGTCGGAATGTCTGTTGGGAGAGGCTCTGGACACACAGTATACCCAACTATAATCGGTATTGTAAGGCTATGGGTAATAAGAATAGGTTTTGGATACATCTTGTCGCTGTCACTAGGATCGACAGGAATATGGATTGCATTTGCATTGAGCAACATATTCTCAGGCATAGCCTCTTTACTATGGGTTCTTAAGGGGTCTTGGGCAAAGCCTATCATAAAAACATAGCTCAATACTCAACCTTATTGGTGTCAAGCCAGTAAACAGTGAAAATACCCGCATAATTCTGCTTAAAGAATGTGTACATGTTATGACAATGAGGGCACGTGGTCAAACCGAACATTATAATGTGCGGACCGCTTCCACTTACAATACTCTTCAGCAATTCGTTTAACCTACTTTCATTTATATTCACATAACCTATTACAGTCTGTCCAGTATAAACAGGTATCTGTACCACTCCAGCGCTCTTCTTGGCTTGTAAAGACAATATAGAGTCCCAGAAGGTTTTGTTCACTATTTCACCTATTTCAATTGCTGTTACAGTATTGTTGTTCACTATAACGATATGTGGAACTACATAGACAAGGCTTTCTTGTATGTTGCTTGACAGTTCTGCTTCTACCAAAGCTTGCCAGAAAGCTTTGTATGCGTTGTTAGTTGTGTTAGCTGTGTTATGAAGAGAGAGAAGAATCCATATGACTGCGATAACAGCTATTATTGCTATCAAGGATATGATTAATGGTCTAGCCTTGCTTTTCTTTCTAATCCTAGCTTTTTTCATTGGTTTTGACCCTGGATAGGTTTCACATCTCCAGATAATAACATTATGTGTTCGTGTGTCACATTGCAATAGCTTAATATTTTGTGGTAGAGTTTCGTGCTGTAGGGTTGGAAGATATATGATGAGAGCAGATCTCAGAAATCTTAAAGATGTTAGGAACATTGTTGCAGTTATGAGTGGGAAGGGTGGTGTTGGAAAGTCGTTTGTATCAGCGGCATTGGCAATAGCTTTTAGAGAGCTTGGCTATAGCGTTGCTATACTCGATGCGGATATACATGGGCCTAGCATTCCCTGGATGCTAGGTGTCGAGTCAGGGTCTATGGGAGCCTCAATAGATGGGAGCATAGTACCTTTAGATGTAGACGGTATTGCAGTGGCTTCATTCGAGCTTTTGCTACCGTCGAGAGAGAGCCCCATTGTTTGGAGGGGCCCTTTAAAGACTAGGGCTATACTCGAGCTTGTATCTAAAACTAGTTGGGGCTACAGAGACTTTATGGTTGTTGACATGCCTCCTGGGACGGGAGACGAGCATTTGACAATAGCCCAGTTCCTCAAACCCTTTGTCAAGGGAGCTGTCCTAGTTCTGACGCCAGGTGACCTAGTTCTCCATGTTGTTAGAAAGGCTAGGGAGTTCCTGAAGGGGGTTGGCATAGATCTTTTAGGGGCTATAGTAAACATGGCCTACTTTAGATGCCCGGTTTGCGGAACCATCCACAAAATATTTGGCGAATACAGTGCAGAGGACATTCAAATACTTGCTGAGATACCGATAAAACCGGAGCTGGCACAAGCTATAAACAGGGGGGAGATAATCAAATATTTGAAGAGCTTTGATAGAGAATTGCTCGAAACATTTATTGAGGTTGCAAAAAAGATTGCAAGTAAGGTTGCTCCCTCAACCACATAGCAAATTTTCCAATACCATCCATTTTTAAACAATGCTATGCAGATTCCTCGAATTCCTTATATATATCTGCAAACCTTCTTATTAGCGGGGACTGCCTGATTATATCCATGGCGCTCCTCGGCTTCTTTGCAAAGAGTATCTCATAGATGTTTTGGTGCCTGTACAGTGTAGCTGCAATACATTTTGTTAGGGTAAGTACCGATGTTGGTGATAGTGGATCTGAGGCAAAGGTCTCTAGACAGTCTTTGAAGTATGGATTTTCGAAGATGGCTATCTTGGCCATTGTGACCACATTGATTCTGAGAATAACTCTATCGCTGTATGCACCCTCGAGATATATCCTCAAAACATGGCTTCTAGGAGTAATACCGCAGTTGACAAGATCGCAGTCAAGCACATCAACATATGTATTCGTGTTTTCAATTCTATACGCCTCCTCAATACCGTGATAGAGAAACAGTTTGAAAGAACCGAACTTGCTACGGTAGATCTCAACACCGTTATACCTGTTTATAATATTCTCTATAGCCCTCCAAAAACTTGTCTTTGCAGAATAGTTGTGCAGCCCATAGCTATCCAACATACCCGATGTCAGGCATGGAGGGTCTAAACAGCGAAGATTATACTTAACACAGTTAATTGTCTGGTCATAAACACCTCTAGCCACTATCTTCACAATATCCACTATCTTCACTTTTCAAACCCAGTAAAATTTCTCTTGAAGCAGTTTTATAAACTTCTATGGAATGCTCTCCAAAGCTCTAGTAATACAGTTATTGGAAACACAAATTCATTTTAATTTGAAAACCATTTAGTAGCTTAAAAATGTTAGAATGTGGTTAGACTATGTGGTCTCACTTAAAGTGCCAGTTAAAGTTTTTTGTTTAGACCAAAGCGACACTGGTTTGGTGATCGAATAGACAAAGCATGTTTAGCATCGCCTCTGAGGTATATGGTGGCGGAATAAGGACGATGCTATATATGGTGAAGCATATCAACATAGTTAAATCAAGCTATTTGCTCTTTCTCCTCAACAAGCTTTTCATGCAGAATTGTTGTCAATGCTATTAGAGCTGATGAGAGTGCATACTCTGTTGAGATCACTATGCCGGGCGCCACATCTAGTACAAAGTTTGCGTATCTGAAGAGGCTTGTTGGAACACCCTCTCTAGCGCCAATCATGATATTGATTCTTTTCCCTTTTTTCAGCGAGCTCATTACAAATTCTGCAACCTCGTTTGACACCCTTGAAATAGGCTCTCCCTCTGGCTCGAATATTATTAGCGGTTCGCCTATTCTCGACCTAACGAACTGGTACATGTCTTGGACCATGACCTTGGTTTTCACAACCTCTCTTCCATAGCTCTTTCTCTGTATCTCATATCTCGATTCTATCCCTTCGAACAGCCCCCTCAAAAAGTTGTATAGGCTGTAGGCATCGACAGGGCCTATTGGTGCTACAACAAGTTCTCCAACCTCGTAGGTCTGCACCTCCCTACCTATTCTAGTCCCAAATGTGTATGCTGCATCGGCGGGGCCTAGATATGGCTCGTGAGCAACAACAAGCTTGTTGAATATTCTGTGCATGGGGTATTTATAGGGCTTCATCTTCTTGTAGAACTCGCTGCCCGGAACAATGCTTATATATGCATAGTCCTTGATTATCTGAATCACAATAACCTTATCAGGGTTCTCCAGATCCACCCTGGCATTGGTCATCTCCTTTACAGTTGCCCCGACAGCCACATTGACATCTATGCTTGTGAAGCTGTGTGTGCCCCTTCTAGTTGTTCTAACAGCAAAGCTGTCGCTAGGGGATATGAGGTTCTTCACAACGCTTTTCACAGCATCTACAATGCTATTGACATCGGCTTTCGAACATGTTAAAACGGTATAGATTTTCTCTGCTTCTGGAACCCTTCTTCTAATCTCTTCTGCAAAAACGCTCTTGTCCCTAACGCCATAGACGATGACGAGACCCATGAAATTGTCGGGGGCTGGAACAGCCTTTGCATTGGGATCCAGCTCCGCTATGTATGAGGCTACTACCCTCTCCATGCCAAGCCTACAAGTAACTATTATGTCTACACAGCCCTCGTAATCAAATCGCATTTTAGCCAACCCAAGCAGACAACGCTGTATACCGGTTTAATGCTTCTACTACTAAAAGATTTAAAAATGTGGAGAACACACAGTACTACTGGGTAGGGGGTCTGTATATGGTTATAACAATCAGGAGGCTTATCCAAATTATCGCCTCATTTAAAGATAGGGAGTTCTCCCTTGAAGACCTCATCTCTAGAGGTAACATATCTCCCAATACTGCAAAGAGGTATGTAAGAGAGATGCTGAGGCAGGGCCTGATTAGAGAGGTCGGATATAACAAGTATGTGGTTTCTGACAAAGCAACAATATATATGGAGGCTTTTGACACAGCCAAAAAGTTTGTTGAGGAAAGACTTGCATATATATTCACAGACGAGAAGGATTCCCCGCTACCACTGAAAATAGATAGCATTGAAAAACTGTATATAGCGATAAAACATGGTTTTATACCAGAAAAGGATGTTATGAGACATATAGAGAAGGGCTATCTACCAAAATGGCTTTCTGAAACGCTAGGCGCTAAAATGCTTGCCCAAAAGCTTCAGCAATGTAAAAGTGTGGGCGAGGTTATAAAGATATTGGAAGAGTATATGAAATTAGCTTAGATTTGCCCAAAGCTTCTACGACAATATCTTTGCAATTTATTTAGCGATACAGTACCGTGTGTTTGACCATCCTCTATTTTGTTTGTTACGGCTTGACAGTATAATATAACCTCTTTTTGTTTCTTCCCTTGTTTTCTGCCTTCAGAAAGACTATCTCCCCTATCTCCCTCGTGTTTCTCACATGAGGCCCTCCATCTGCTTGTATGTCAACCCCTGGTATCTCAACTATTCTGAGAACATCTATCTCAGGCGGCATTCTAGACGCTAGCTTCACTATCCCCGGTATCTTCATAGCCTCTTCCCTCTTCAGCCAGTATATCTTGACCTCGATCCCCTGCTGAACAACCTGGTTAGCTTTATTCACAGCATCTTTAAATATTTCTGGATTGAATTGCTCCAAGCTGTAGTCGTCATATGCCTTCTCTGGGTCTATGTTACCGCCTGTAATCAGCGCTCCATAATCTCTATACATAATTGCTGAGAGTATGTGTGCAGCTGTGTGCATTCTCATTATTCTGTATCTCCTATCCCAGTCTATAACACCTCTAACCTCATCACCGGCAACAATATCGTGGTTTTCGGACTCTAGATAGTGTAGAACCTCGCCACTATCCTTATCCATGACAACTTTAACAACCCTATAGCCCTTACCGCCCTTGTAGATATAGCCAGTATCATGCTCCAAGCCACCGCTTCGAGGGTTGAAAGCTGTTTTATCTAAGACTATAACCTCTTTATCAACTCTTTTCACAGTTGCTGTAAACTCTTTCAAGTAGCTATCTTTTTGGTATAGCAAATCTGTAGCCACAGAAAGTCGCCTAGAGATAGGGTATTCAGTACAGCAAAGTTTATATAGATGCTTCGCCCTTAACTCTTTGGTGCTGTATATGCTTTCCAAACACCCACTCGACTTGCCTGTTGGCAGGAAGCTGACTAGGGAAGAGGTTGCAGAGGCTCTTAGGCTTGCTGTAATAGCCGAGCTTGATGCTATCAACCTCTATCTACAGCTTGCCAGAGCCATTGAAGATGAGAAGATTAGAAAGGTTTTCGAGGATATTGCCAAAGAGGAGAAAACACATGTTGGCGAGTTTCTAGCGGTTTTAAAGTCTTTGGATAGCGAGCAGGTTGAGGAGCTTAGAAAAGGTGCTGAAGAGGTCAGTAGGTTAACTGGACTTGAATTTAAGGATCCTCCAAATAATGGCTCTGAGGATGTGTGGAAGGGTGTTTTGGATGTTATTGCAAAGACTGTTGACTCTGTTAGGATCTTTAGAAAGTACCTGCCTGTAACAGTTGTTGGCAGAGGTGTTGACGGAGTTCCGCTAGAGGCTGTTGGCTCTGGCACCAGAGTTGTGATACCCTTGGAGGAGATAAGCGTTGAGTTTAAGGTTTCGCAGAGATCTGTTGACTATGGAGAGGTCTACAAGCTTCCTACAGAGCTTGGCGATGGCTATAGAGCTGCTGTAGAATTCGCCTCAATGGAGGATAGATTCATACTCGAAAAGCTGCTGAAGCTCTCAAACACTATAAAACTCGATATTGGTAGCTGGGACGAGCCAGGACAAGCACTGCGAGAGGTTTCAGAAGCTATATCGAAAATGCTTGGAGGTGGTGTTAGAGAGCCATTCATATTATTCGTAAGTCCTGCTAGATATGCAAAGCTGTTGGCTGTTCACGAAAGGACAGGCGTGATGGAGATAACAAGGATTAAAGGCATTGTGAAAGAAGTTGTTGCCACACCGATACTACCAGATGATACAGCACTACTTGTATCTGCCAACCCATATGTTCTAGATGTTGTCGTTGGCGTGGATACAAAAATAGACTATCTCGGACCTGAAAACGGCTATCACAAACTGAGGATATGGGAGACAATAGCTGTTAGACCAAGAATGGAAAAGGGAATTGCAGTACTGAAGCAGGTAAAGTAGTGCTCATCAGCCTTGAAACACCTCATCACATATCAATCAGTGTTCACAGCCATCATCACAGCAGCTGTTTTCCAATCAAAATTTTTAATATTTTAAAGCATATATTTCTCTTGATTAAAATGGGCATCATCGAGGATATTGAGAAGAGGATTCTAAGGGCAATGATAATCTTCGTGGTTTTGCCTCCCACACCAATTATAATAGCCGTCATAATTTTTTCATATATACTGAAAAGCATTAGCCTATTGCTAAACACATTGATTATTTTAACACCTATCATAGCATTATTCACAATTTTGAAGATATGGCTATGGAAAACAACATATATTGAGCCCATCAAGAATCTTGAGAAACACATAAAGAATTTGAAGAATCTGGGATATCAAATAGATGACTCTACATATGTTGTTCTCCCTATAAACACAGCTGTTATCACAGTCAAAAGCTATAGCGATATACCGAAAAACCATGTATACAAGGTGGCAGCTGTAGAGACTGGGAGAAGAGGATACATAGCATTAATAGGCATTGCAAATGAAAATAACCAGATATATGATCTAACCAAGGTGAGGCCGCAGTAAAACAGCTGAGGATCTCTACACATCTAGCTGTTTTCGATAATGCTTATTAGAGTATGTTGTGTCAAGGTATTGCTGTAGATGATGAGTTCAAGACGGAATGACCAGTGATTGAAACTCCCCGACCTGATCAAAAGGCTATTGTATGTTGGCATGTTTTAGGTTGTGATTTGCTCTACAGGATATAAGTTTTGTTGTTGCTATACATGAATGTGTATTTTATGAGTTTCGCTAGATATGCTGCAATTGTCAAGAATTTGAGGGGTGTTGTTCTAGCCGATATTGATGAGGATGGTGTTTGGAGTAGTGTTATGTGGCTTGTTAACCGGTTTAGGTATCGCGATCTTGGGATTGTCCCAAGTGTTGTTAAGAGGTATAGGAGTTTGTTGGAGAGGTACTTGAATGGGAATCCATTTAGAGAGCTTGTTTCTCCGACAGACTCTATCCAGATTTTTATAGAGAGGCTGGGGAGGGCATCTGGTCTTCCGCTAGAGGTTGTAGAGCTTTTGGCTCTATCATCAGCATATATATCGCCTGCTATTGTCATAGGCAACAAATATTCTGGGTATTTGAAAGAGATTTCGACAGATGTTGTCAATGTGTGCAAAGATATGGATACAAATTCTTGGAAGCTCCATCTGAGAATAGCTGACTATACTATTCTAGACCTCTATGAGGCTAGTGTTGAAGAGGTCTTAAACGCCATTGAGAAGGGGGTGTCGAGACAGCTTCTAGAGAAGATTTCGGATGGTAGAAGAAGTGTTATAGAGGCTGATAAGAAGAGGTATTGGAGGATAGCATGCGATAGTGGAAAGCCATTTCTATACTACATAGACATGGTAAACATTGTGCTTAGATACGATGTGTACAAAGATCTTGTTGCAGACCATGCTGCATGCCTATCGATAGTACCTGTAGTTATGATCCCGCCAAACATGAAATAGCTGTAGGGCTGTATGAAATGGGTGTAGAGGTTTTCTACACAACCGAAGACATAGATGTTAGGAAATGCGTTGAAGCTGCAATTGTAGAGATACTCAATCTAAAGATAGTTGATGAACGCGATATAGCCCTGCCAGACTGGCTATTCGATCAACGCAGAAAACAGTATAGAGCTGAGGAGGTTCTAGACTACATAGCTACACTAAGAAAATATGAGAAAACATATGTGTTTGGAGTCATAGATGCCGATGGCTATGTAAAAGGGCTCAACTTTGTCTTTGGAGTGGCATATCCACATATGGGAGCTGTGGTGTTTCTACAGAGACTGAAGACACAATCAAAAGAATTGTTTTTGTTGAGAACAAGAAAAGAGGTTCTACATGAGCTAGGCCACGTACTTGGATTAGAACATTGCAAACAATTTGGGTGTGTAATGAACTTCAGCAACTCGGTCTTCGAGGTAGATATGAAGAGAGATGCTTTTTGCAAAAAATGTGCCTCAAAGCTTAGCGAATTCGGTGTAGTGGTAAATCCTAGACATGTTCTAATCTAAACATATTGCAATAGCTGTTTAGACGAGCTTGACTTTTCATGACTGTGAAACATAATCTGTATCTACAAAAACATTTATATATAAGATCCAATGATTTTATTTGGTGAACACGAGGTGTGGTATCCATGGCTAGATATAGGGTTGTAGTTGATAGAGTTACATGTATTGCATGTGGTGCTGCTCCAGCTACATGCCCTGAGATATTTGAGCTTGGGTCTGACAATGGGAAGAACAGGGTTGTTGAAAAGTATAGTGTTAAAACAGATGATAGTGTTTCCATAGGGGAGATACCCGAGGAGCTGTACAGTTGCGCCAAGGCAGGAGCTGATGTGTGTCCCGTTAACGCTATAAAGATCGAGAGAATTGAGTAGGGGCTAGCCAATGTCTGATAAAGATGTTTGTTCTAGATGCATATTTTTTAAACCAAATATCTATTATCCTTATATAGGCTATTGCATCATCAAAAAAGAGACAAGGTTCTATGAAGAGCCTGCTGTTTGCGAGTCTTTCAGACCTTCTTCTATTGATGAGCTTAAAAAAGCTCTAGAAGCGCAGGGGTGGCTATATTGTGTGAATTGCAGGAAGGTTATCCACGATGTTGAGGAGCTGGAGAAGCATGTTAGAGAACACCTTGTTTCTACTGGGATAGTTATAGATGAGGCTGTGGCCGAGGAGGCTCACTCTGTTGACTGATAACAGTGCTAAGGGTTGAGCAAATGCCGCGTGAAGGCTTGTCTATGATTCTTGGGGGTCCTCAGGGGGCTGGCGTAGAAACCTCTATGACTGTTTTGGCAAGAGCCCTAGCTCGGAGAGGCTATGGTGTCATAGCTGATAGAGAGTACTTCTCGAATATAACAGGGCGCCACAGCTATATCCACATGTATGTGTCTGCAAAGTCTTTGCCCAGATCTCTGAGATACCCCGTCGACATCTTGGCTGCCATGGATGCTGAAACAGTGTTTACCCATATAGACGACTTGGGTGAGAGGGGGTATGTCATCTACGATACAGGGGTTCTGCAGAAAAAGCTTGATGAGATACCCAGTATGGAGGATGTGACTAAGAATAGGGTTAGAGAAGAGCTTAGGAGACTTGGTGTAGAGCCTGTAGTCGAGGATGTGCTGAATTTTCTTAGGGACAGTAAAGGCGCTGGGATTATCGGCATCAGCTTCGCTGATGTTCTGAAAACGCTTATGACTAAACACAAGGTTGATCCTAGAAGAGCTTCGAGATATGTTAGCGGTATCATAGTCTCTGCTGTAGCTGTTCTTCTAGGCCTTGATGAAGAGTCGATTAGATGGTCCTTCTCTATCCAATTTGCTGGTAGAGAAGATCTTGTAGCTCAGAACATGGATGTGCTAAAGTTTGTCGAGGAGCGTATGAGAAGCTTTAGGGGTGTGGCATCACTTGAGAAGCCTTCTAATAGCTACAGCAAGTTGATGGTTGCCACAGGCAATGATGTTGTTGCCATGGGCAAGATTGTGGGCGGTCTTAGGTACCAAAGCTACTATCCAATAACACCCGCTGCTGACGAGAGCTTCACTATAGAGAAATACGAGTTTTCAGAGGTTGACGGGGTTTCTGTTGGCCCTATAATAGTTATGCAGACAGAAGATGAGATAGCGGCTATATGCTCAGCTATAGGTGCTGCTCTAACAGGTGCTAGAAGCGCTACAGCCACAAGCGGCCCTGGCTTTGACTTGATGGTTGAGGGGCTTTCCTGGGCAGGTGCAAACGAGGTTCCGGTGGTGATAACATACTATCAGAGGGGAGGGCCTAGCACTGGCCAGCCCACTAGAGGAAGTCAAAGCGATTTATTCAACGCTTTGTTTGCTGGGCACGGAGAGTTCGCGAGGGTTGTTATAGCCTCTGGAGATCATGAAGAGGCTTTTTACGATGCTATAGAGGCTTTCAATATAGCTGAGAGATTTCAGGTACCGGTCATACACCTTCTAGACAAGTTCTTGGCCAATACCGTGAAGACTGTTCCCCTCCCAGATCTTAACAAGGTAAAGATATTTAGAGGGGATATATCTAGCGGTGGACTAAACTACAAGAGGTTTGATCTAAGCAAGCTAATCTCTCCAAGAGCTTTCCTAGGAACGCCAGACACAGTTATGTGGTATGCAGGCGACGAGCATGATGAGCTTGGGCATATAGTTGAGGATCCAGAGAATAGAGTCTCTATGTACTCAAAGAGGATAGAGAAAATGGATCTTATTTTGCGTGAACTCCCCCCGGAGAGAAAATTCAGTTTGCATGGCATTGACAAACCCGATTTCCTGGTCGTTGGCTGGGGATCCGTTAAAGGGGTTGCTCTAGATGCTCTAGAGACTCTAGAAAAAGATGGTTTGAAAGGGGCCTACCTAAACCTAAAACTGCTGTGGCCTTTCCCACTAGATGACGTCTCGAAGATCCTCTCCTCAGTCTCTCTAGACAGGGTTATAGCTGTTGAACACAGCTACGGTGTTCAAATAGCCAGGCTCATATCCATGGGCACAGGTATGAGGATTAGAAAAACAGTAGCCAAGTTCACAGGCAGACCCATAACACTAGATGAGCTTGTAGACGCTCTCAAAAGAATACTGCTTAACAATGTTGATAGGGTGGTGCTAAAGCATGGTGCCTAGATCCTATAAAACAGATCTATGGATTGACTGGTGCCCTGGCTGCGGAAACTTCGGTATTCTAACAGCTGTTGTAAAAGCTTTTGAAGAGCTTGGGCTAGACCCATCAAAAACTGTGATAGTTTCTGGCATAGGATGTTCAAGCAAAATACCACACTTCGTAAATGTTAACGGGGTTCACACAATCCATGGCAGGGCAATCGCCTTCGCCACAGGCATAAAACTGGCTAACCCAGAGCTAACAGTTGTTGTCCACGGTGGAGACGGGGACCTTCTGGGGATAGGAGCTGGACACTTTGTCACATTGGGTAGAAGAAACCTCGATATTGTTGTCATTATGCATAACAACGGTGTTTACGGACTTACAAAGGGTCAGGCCTCGCCAACACTACCCATGGGTGTGAAGACAAAGGCTTTGGTCAAGCCGAATATCCAGCAGGCACTAAACCCCATAGCACTGGCTATTTCAGCAGGCTACACGTTCGTGGCAAGGGGCTATGCATTTGATAGTGAACACCTCAAAAATCTAATCAAGATGGCTATAGAGCACAAAGGAGCTGCTTTTATAGATGTTCTACAGCCGTGCGTCACATTCAATGACGTGTTTACAGCTGAGTACTATAGAAAGAGGGTGTATAAACTGGATGAGCAACCGGAGTGGAATCCAGTTGCGGAGAAGCCAGAGGAAAGAGTAGAGAAGATGATCAAGGCTATTGAGAAAAGCTTTGAGTGGGGAGAGAGAATACCAATAGGGATCTTCTATATAGACAAAACCCAGAGCACCCTAGAAGAGAGATACTCGCAAAGAATCCCCTTGTATCCCTCAATACACCCAGCCAAATCAAACATAACTAGAGATGTTGACAAACCGCTAATCGATAACAACATGTTTGAGAAGATATTCAAAGAGTACATAGTCGATGTGGAGCACATCTAAAATCTTGGCTATGAGAATATGCCTACCTTTTCAACACCCCAATCCCACTAAATACGCTAAAATTCCCTAGATATGCTGGCTTTAGATGAGCTAAAGAGCCTCTAACATTGACAGTATTCTTAAATAACTATAAAGGGTTGCAACATGTGTGTACACATATTGTTGCCAATAGCTTCAGCTCTATTTTTATTAGAGTCTATTGTAGTGTTAGCTCATAACTTTCCTTGGATTGTGAGGCTGTGGAGGCTTAGAGTACATCATTTGAGGCTTTTCAGAGACGATCTGCCCATTCTAATAGTATCTGATATCCATCTAGGCAATAGAGATAGTTTGGGCAAGGATGTTCTTAGAATTGCTTCGAAGCGTGGTTTTCATACACTTGTCATAGCTGGAGATTTGCTTGACAAGAGAACTCTATTCAGCGACAAGATCTTCGATCTTCTCGAAAAATTTCTTGTGGGGAACATTAGAAATGTTCTCTATGTACCCTCATCGTCTAGCCACGATATCAAGCCCCTGCCCACTGGCCCAATATCGAGGCAACTCAATGGCAAGAGAGTTGTGGTGGTTCCCGAGGTGCTGGCTTTATCTGTAGACGGATGTGTTGGAAGTTTGTATATAACGCATGGCGACTATTCGTCGAGGAATGGTATATTCGCTCACATAATTGATGCAATAACTTTGAAAGTTTTTTCTAAGCCTTTCACAGGAACCATTCTCAGAAAGATTCTTGAGACCGGCGACGTCGACTGGGTTATTCATGGCCATAGCCACTTAGCAGTACATTCACAAAAACTTAGGATTGTCGATACCGGGTGCTGGGTAAAGAGACCACATGAATCTGTGCAGAGAGCGTTTGCTGTTGCTACATGTAGAAATGGTGTTGTGGAGGTTGATTTGATCAGGATATGAAACTTGAGATGTGTCTGTGGATACCTAGGAATAATTGGGTTGGAAAAAAGATTATTTGGAGAGTATCGCCTCGAACACATCTTTGTCTACTTCATCTACTGTTGGTATCCCCAACACCCTAGCAGCCCTTTCTGTTAGTGCTGCTACATCCGATCTGTCTAACAGCCACAGCTTATACTTTCTCTGCCCAGCCATCAAAATCTTTATTCCTACTGCAATTTTTGTGAAGTATGTGTATAGACCTATTGCACCCGATTTCAGCAGCTTCTCATAGTTTGATGCTCCATATCTTGCCACAATCTCTGGGGCTGCCACGAAGAACTGCTCTGGCTTTGTGCCATACCTTTTAGCGAAGTCTGGTGGTAACGCACCTTTTTGGGCAAGCTCTAGGAAGTACTTTGACTTCATGACAGCTGTTATTGGTGCTCGGGCCACTGCAACTGCTTTAACGTATGGCCCTTCCCCAAAGTTGCTGAGGGCAATGGCCTTGACTATTTGGTGCTCGTTCGAGAAGCCGCCAGCCATTGCAATGTCTGGTATGTGCATACCCCTCTTCTTCATTATGTTGCATGCTTTTAGAACCCAGGCCTCCATGTATAGTGTTGGAACGCCGCTTTCATTCATCATTGGTATTGGTGACATTCCTGTTCCTCCGCCAGCACCATCAAATGTCACACCATCTGCTTTAGCCTCTGAGGCTAGCTTTAAAACAAATGCTATTTCTGCTGGTCTATATGTGCCAGTCTTTATCCATATCCTCTTAACACCCATTGATCTGAGCTTGTCTATCCTCTCTAGGAAGTGCTGCGGGTCTGGCTTAGCTATTCTGCTATGCCTTTCAAACGTCTTTATAGCACCAAGCTTGTATGCCTCTTGAACGTTTTTGTCTTCTGGGTCTGGAATAACGATGTAGCCTCTTCTCTTAAGCTCTATAGCCCTATTAATATCGCTTACCCTTACCTCACCACCTATAGATTTTGCTCCCTGGCCAAACTTCTTCTCAATTGTGTTCACCTCTAGCTTAGATGCAGCATATATGTCAACCCCCATCATCTCGTCTTCAACATTTGTCTGAACGGCTATGTCTCCATGTCTACCATCCCAAAACTCTCTATATGTCCTAACCCTGTACTCCATATCCTTAGAGCTGACAACCTGGCCATTTGAAAACACAGCCTCTTTGTCCATGCCACACACATTTTCTCCAACAACCATTGCTGTACCAGATATCGCAGCTCCATATGCAAGTCCATCCCAATTCCTCTTGGCCACATCAGTAGAGCCAAGCGCAGCTATAAACACTGGTATTCTTAAATCGACACCACCATACCTTGTGGAGACATCGACATTTTCAAATATCATCTTATCTGGTATGGGCTCAACACCAAACACTTGGGATAGTCTCGGCATCAACTGTACATCTGACCAGTCTAGGCCAAAGTCCTTGTTGGCTGCTGCTGTACTCGCACCGAACTCTTCTGGCTCTGGATACAGCACCTCCCTGCCTCTGAAAGCGGCTTTGCCAATATCACATAGTATAGGGCAGCTGTATATACATAGTGAGCAAATTCCGCTTAGAGGCGTTATATCGGGGCTTCTAGTTCTTGTGCCAGCCAGTAGACTGCTATTCTCTGTTGGAAGCTTTTTCTCAGGCATGTCTATCCGCCGATTTTGAACCAAGATCTTGATCTACAATTATAAAAACTTTGCTATTGATTAGATTTTTATTTCTATTAAAATATGCTTATATGTGTTTATACCATATTAAACACTGGTTTTAACCTCCGCAACATACTACCTAAATTTGATAACACTAAAATATTGGTAGCCAAGACATATACAAGAATGTGAAACCATGGGAACAAAACTCGCCTTGTACATTGCCCTCCCCTCTGTAGATGCGCTACTACGTGATTTGAGAAAGTTTGACGCTTTGGTTTCACTATTGAAGCGCTTGGGTTTTGAGAAGGTTTATCTTGAGAACTATAGAGATGGCAAGCTGCTGAGCGAGAATGAGATGGCTAGGATTAGGGACATGTTTGAGAAGGAGTTTAGTGTTGCTGGTGGTGTTGCTATAGGTACTTGGGGGCCTGGCATGGGTAGAAACGCCGATTTTTGGAGTGTCTGTGCTTGTATAGATGATGAGAGGAATGTTGGCTTATTTGAAAAGGCTGTTGTTCAGCAGGCTAAGATTTTTGACGAGGTTCTAATCGATGATTTCTGGGCCAACTGGTGCTATTCCAACGAAGGGGTTGAATATCTCAACAAATCATTTGGTGTTTCACTAACACTACCCAGTTTGAGAAGGCTTTTGATGGTTGATGACGAGGTTAGGAGGCTGTGGTCAGAATACTCAAAAACTCTTCTAGCCAATGCATCGAGGAGGATATACGATAGTGCCAAGGCTGTTAACAACAATGTTAGAGTTGTTTTGAAGGTTGCTGAGTGGCGCGAGCATTTTCTGCATAGAGGTCTTGACCTGCCACTCATGGCAAAGATATTCGATGGTATATATGTTGGTACAGAGTCTAGAGAGGGAACAAAGAGATTTGGATCTCTTTTCATAATAGACTATGTAAGAGCATTTGTGGGAGAGAAGCTAAGGGGTGTGTGGTTCGATTCTTACAACGGGCTTGGAATATCCACTACAATGTCTCCAGAGACATTTGAGGAGCAGCTGTGGTATAGCTTCTTAGGCAAGGTAGATGAGATAACATTTTTCCAGGGAGTAGAATACATAGATTTTGTTGTTGAGGAGCATAAGCATGATATGAGGAGCCTCTTCATAATGGATGAGAGCAGAAGAGAGCATATAGCACATGTTGAGAGGAGCCTACCTCTTCTAAGATCTGTTGAAAACCTGTTGACTGAGGAGAAGATCGGTGTTGTCTCCCCAGCTATCCAACCGCTTTGGAGCGATCCATACGATGGATACATAGAGGATGTTCTCGGGTCTATGGGAATACCATTAACAGCCAAGCCCATTGACAAGCTGAGGCAAGGAGATGTTGTTTTGGTGAAAAGACATATTCTTAAATATGTGGATCTATTCGATCTGCTGAGAAAGGGGGTTAACATTGTCTTAACAGCTGCAGCAACGGAGAGCATTGCCAGAGGTGCTCTAGGTTATGATGCTATTAGTGTTGTGGGTGCTGATATAGATGAGCCTATTCTTCATAGCGTTGTCGAGGCCGTGGCCTTCACCGATGGGAAAACCTATGCTGATAGAAGTCATAGAAGACCTTATGTATACGCCTTTGGCCCTGTCTTAAAAATGGATAGAAGTGCTAGCATCAAGGTGCTTCTATATGGTGTTGATGAGAGGGGCTGGAAATACCCAGCGATTTACGTGGTTGACCATGGAAATGCGAAAGTGGTTGTCGCTACCATAACCAGAAACTCTCTGGCATACCTACACCAGTTCCCAGAGATAGCTAGGCAGGCACTAAGAGACGCTTTATACAGTTTCATTGGCGTTAAGATAGAGTCTAGAGCTCGTGACCCCAATTCCAGTGAAACTTCGGATATAGCTGTAGTTGTGTACAAGTCTAGGAGCATCGCCTTAGTGAACAACAATCTTTATAACAACTACCTTGGTCTTGTAGTCAATAAGAAGATGTTTGGGGTCTCTAACTTTGCTGGCTCTGAGCTTGGCGCGGCAAAGGCGGTCAATGTTGAGGATATTGGTGAGGAAATCAGGGTGGATGTAAAAATTGCTAGACACTCCTTCGATCTAATGAGGTTTGGATAGAAGAGATCTTTCCATTTCTGTTACTCCGGCTGCCCTCCAGAATTTCCCAACAACTGTTTCCAGTCCCTGCGGCTTTCTCTCGCTTAGCCACAGCTCTATATACATTTTTGCAAGTGCTATATAGTCAGAAGCTGTTTCTCTGCCATCCAAAACCTTTAGAACAAGCTTGTAGAACTCCTTCACAAATTCTAGCTCCTTTGGCAAATTGATTAACTCAGCCATTTTCACAACCTCCTCAATCTCCCTCCTCATACTATCCACAACACTCTTATCCAAATACATTTTAGCAATCTTCATATCTTCTGTCTTCAATGCTATGTGCTTTGGCAGCCAGAAGCCCCATCTAGTCCAATACTCGTCCTTGGCACTGAAGATCTTGCCAAACCATTTTCTAATCTCTAGAACTTCTCTACTTTCACCTGTTAATGCAAGCCACTTCTCCTCCCATTTACCCACACCCTCAGCAATCTCCATAGCAGCTAATATGAGTGGGTACAGATATTGGAATAGACACTCACTTCCATCATCACCCCAAGCAGTTATAAGAAACCCCTCAACACTTGAATCGTTTTTGGCAGCCTCGAAGAAGTTCCTTAGATTCTCTAGTGCCGTTAGGAAATCTGGGTAGAATCTACTCCAATTCCACAGACCAGGTGCAATAATCTGCTTCAACCCTCTATCCCCAATAACCCTTATAGAATGCTTAAAGTGTTCTACAGGACTTGGTGTATAGTCCCAATTGACAATTATGGCCTCTCTCCATATTTTGCTCTCCAAAATCTTTCTCCAAATCTCTTTCTCACTTTCTTTCAAATAACTAGCCGTTATCATATCCCCCCACAACATAGGTTTTTTGCCATAACTCTTAACAACATCTATCAACATCTTCATGTGTTTTTCATAGATTTCAGGGCCTCTGAATGTGTTTGTCTTATCAAGGCTTCTCCCTCTTCCGAGAGCCCATGTCTCATCCCCTCCAATGTGGATGTACTGTGATGGGAAGAACTCTACAACTTCTTGTAGAAGCTCTTTAGCAAAGTTCCTAGCCTCTTCGTCAGATGCATCCAAAACCCCTTCTCTTGGATTGTGCCACTCACTATATTTTCTGTATGGGGGTAGAACAAGGATGTTTTCCATGTGGCCTAGGAGCTCAAGTGATGGTATAACCTCTACACCAAGTTTCTTACCATATTCTATAACCTCTTTGAGTTCATCTCTGCTATACCTACCCCGAACAACTCCAATATCTCTGTACTTCTCCCATGGAAACAAATCCTCTAGGTAAAGGGCTAGGTAATTATATTTCAAGAGGTAAAGCCATTTCAAAAGCTTTTTAAGAGCATCAACTGTTGGTACACCACCTCTAGCAACATCTAGATGAAAACCTCTAAAAGCATATCTAAACTCTTCAACAACCCTAACACTAGGCAGTTTATCTCTTCCTTGGAGAACAAGCTGAAGGATTGTGGCATACGCGATCCTCTCATCACCCCAGATCCTGACAACACCTTTCTCAATCCTAAGGCCGGTTCCCATACCACTGCTTTTCTCAATAATCCAGCTACCCTTGGCAACACTAAACTCCTTGGCTAAGAACTCTGGAAAGTTTTGGAAACCATCAAAATCGTACCAAGTGCCATCAAATTCTAGATGCTTTGGCTCAGGAACAATATAAAAATTTTTCATATCCTTCACACAATGCATTAAATTTAGACTGAGAGATGGCTAAACTTTAATATTTATTACGTTTTAATTTTGTGCAGTATACACGTAATAGAGGAGGCTGTGAATCTATGTCTGCGGATATATCGATTGATTTTGGGAAGGAGGTTTTGGATAGGGTGCTGAGGAGGGGTGTTGAGGAGGGTTTGGTTAGGCTTCAGGAGAGGAGCTATGAGCTGATAGTGTTTGATAATGGTGTTCTTAGAAGCTATGGCATATCCAAGGTTGTTGGCATTGGCATACAAGTCTTTGTGAATGGTTTTACAGGCTATAGCTACACATCCTCACTGTCTTTGGACAGCATTGAAAACACTGTTGATAGGGCCATCAAAAACGCTAAGGCGTTGGCAAATGTTGCAAAGCCGCGGAGGTTTGCCGAGGTCTCTGGTGTGAAGGGCTTCTATAGAACGAGCTATGCTGAAGACCCCTTTGCTGTTGATCCTTCCGACAAGATTTCGCTTGTTAGAGACCTTAACGTTGGGAGCATGAAGTTCTCCAACATCGTTTCTGCTGTCACTAGATTTGCTTGTGAAAGGGATAGGAGGGTTGTTGTTTCTAGCAGAGGTGTAGAGGTTTTTAACGAGGTTACAGCAGTTGGCTTAAGCCACATGGCTGTTGCCAGATCTGGCGAAGTTATGGAGAGAGTCTACGACCAGAAAACATTTGTTGGCGGTTACGAGCATGTTAAAAGATTTGATTGGCATGGCTTCGTGGATGAGGTGAACGATCTTGCTGTGAAGGCTTCTCAGGCCAGGGCCCCAAAGGCCGGTGTTTATAGAGCTGTTATCGACAATGAGTTGATAGGACTTATGCTCCACGAGGCCTTTGGACACGCATCTGAGGGTGACCTTGTTCTCTATAACGCATCTGTTTTGAGGGGTAGAATAGGTGAGAAGGTTGCTAGCGAGCTTGTGACCATAGTTGACGATGGTCGTGTCGATGGTGGCTACCCCGTATACTACGATGATGAAGGTGTTGAGAAGAGGCAGACTGTTGTTGTTGAAAGAGGTGTTTTGAGAAGGCACTTGAGTAGCAGGTATGTTGCTGGGGAGCTGGGAATCGAGCTAACTGGAAATGCACGTGCACAGGACATAACATTCAATGCTATTGTGAGGCAGACAAACTTTTATATGCTTCCAGGTGATGCAAAGGTTGAGGAGCTTTTCGAAGGGGTTTCCGAGGGGATATACCTGAGGGGCAGAGGGGCTATGGGGGGACAGGTAGACCCTTCGATGGGGACATTCACATTTAGTGTAGGGCCCTCATACACAATTAAAAATGGTGAGGTTGACAAGCTTGTCAGAGGTGTTACGGTATCTGGCAACATACTAGATGTTCTGAAGAGCGTTGAGATTGTTGCAAACGATCTGAAGGTTTCTACAAGTGTTTTTGGTGGCTGTGGAAAATCATCTCAGCTTGCAAGAGTTGGTGATGGAGGGCCACATGTAAGAGTGGCCAAGATTGTTGTGGGTGGTGAGTAGACATGGACTTGATTGACATGGTTGTAAAGGGTGTTAGGAAAGCGGAGCAGCTGGGGGCATCGGAGGCTGAGGTGTACATCGTTAGAGAGTATTCAACGTCTATAACCGGGGATAGCAGGGGTGTGGAGTCTATATTAAGCGGAGAATCTATAAGCGCGTTTGTGAGGGTTGTTATTGGGAAGAGGCTGTCTGTGCAAGGAGCAATGATGTCAAAGCCAAGTGACATTGAAACGCTTGTCGAAAACGCTGTTAAGATTGCTAGGGCATCTCCCGAGGACCCCAACTGGGTTTCGCTTCCAAAGAGAATCTCCTCATCGCAGATAATGGACATTGTCGATGAGAGGGTCAAAAGCCCTGACATAGAGTTCTATACACAGATTGTTAAGGAGGCTCTTGGAAAGCCTAGCGAGATAAGCAGAAATGTCTTAGTTAATCAGGCAGGGGTCTCGCTGTCGTTTAGCGAGAGGGCTATTGGGAATAGCTACAGCTCCCCCATATCCTATGAGAAAACAGATTTTGTGTTTGGCATAGAGGTTAAAGCTGTTGGAGAGGGCTCTGAGTCTAGCTTCCACAGCTACTACAACGCGCCAACCCTAAAAGAGTTTAAGATGGATAAAGTTGTTGAAGAGGCTACAAAGATCGCTTTGTCAACCCTTAAGGCGAAGCCCGTTGAAACAGGTGTCTACAAAGTTGTGTTCACCCCAAGGGTTTTCGCATCAATTCTACAAGCACTTATAGTACCTGCTGTCAGAGCTGATATGGTTCAGAAGAAGAGGTCTCCACTAGCAAACAAGCTATTCTCTGAAGTGCTATCACAACAGCTAACAGTTATAGACGATGGGGCAGCTCCAAACATGCCTGGGTCGGGGCCGTTCGACGATGAGGGTGTGGCAACGAAGAGGAAAACAGTTTTTGATAGAGGTGTTCTGAGAACATATCTATACGATACATATACAGCTAACATCGATGGCAGGGAGAGCACCGGAAATGCTAGGAGATCGGGTTCATCGAATACATTTCCAGACGCCACAAACATTATTGTGCTCCCAGGGACAGAGCCCCTGGATTCCATTATAAGAGATGTTAGAAGAGGTATAATAGTCTATGGAACCATAGGAGAGTGGCTATCGAATGCTGTTAGCGGTTTTCTCAACGCAACTGTAACACACGGTCTACTGATAGAGGGTGGCGAGATCAAACAGGCTGTTAAAGGCGTTGTCATATCTGGTGATATATACAAGATACTCAAAGACAATTTGATCGGCATTTCAAAAGAATTCGACGCAGTTTCAAACTATTTGGTGCCTGCCATAGCTGTTGACGGGGTAACCGTTGCTGGTGAGGGTAGTGGACAGCGTTTTTAGGAATGAGCTTAGAAACAGGATATGGAGAATCATGGAGGAGAGGAACATAGCTAGGTTCCCCAGACCAGTGTTCGGCAGAATACCAAATTTTGTTGGTGCGGAAGATGCTGCGCAAAGACTTGTCCAATCCGATCTATTTAAGAGGGCGATGGTAGTCAAGGTGAATCCCGATGCTCCGCAGAAACCCGTTAGAGAAGCTGTTTTGAAAAGCAACAAAGTTTTGGTCATGCCAACACCCAGAATCTCCAGGGGTTTCCTACTTCTAGACCCCAAGAAGATAAGCCCAAACCTCTATACAGTTGCATCAACAATCCAAGGCGCTTTCAAATATGGAACATTTGTAGACCCCCAAGACCTTCCAGAGATAGATCTGATTGTTGCCGGCTCTGTTGCTGTCAGCATCTATGGCGAGAGACTTGGAAAAGGGGAGGGGTACTCAGAACTCGAATACTCAATACTAAGAGAATTTGATAAAGCCTCTGAAGAAACCCCCATAGTAACAACTGTACACGATGTGCAGGTTGTTGAGCACCACATACCCCTAGCACCATGGGACTTCACAGTAGACTACATATTCACACCAACAAAAGCAATGAAATGCCTAGGCGAAAAGCGAAGACCACCTGGAATAATGTGGGAGCATCTACCAAAAGAAAAGATAGAGTCTATACCAATACTCAAAAAACTAGCGCAGCAAAGAGATGCTGCGGCAAACCCGTGGGTCTAGCCCCTATCAACCTTCTTAATCTCATAATCATTAAAGAACTTTCCAATGAGTCCAATAATGGAGTCTAAAACCTTTACACTATCCAAAGTGTTTTCAACTATTATCAAGAGCCTGTCATGAGATGTTATAACGGCTTTGACGCTCTTTCTAATCCACGGATCTCTATCCATAAGCTCCTTCAACTCTTTTCTAAGTAGATGGGCAACAATGCCAGGGTTTCTACGCTCAATCTCTACGAACATCTCTATTCAGTAAAGAGCATACTTTAGAGAGGCTAATATTACACAGCTAAAATTGGTCGCAGATCTCAGTGTCTGTTAAGCAGGTAATATAGAAGTTAATGTTCTATTTATACCAGATCCACTGATATTCTACAGGCAGATAACCAGAAAGTCTTTTATAGTTCTACAAAAGAACCTCTATTCGATGAACATCCATGGAATTGGGTATAAAAGATTTTTTATGGGATTTTGCTATTGCGATACCTCTATTCATATACGTCATGCTTATAGTGTCTATAGTGACAAAACGTTTATACGACTATATGGTTGGGAGGGGGGTTAAGAGAAACGTTGCTGTTTACTACAATAGAAAGATTATACATGTTTCAACAGGTGGGCGTGGACAATCTGCGTGGCTATGGCTAGTGCCACAAGTGCAAATACTATCACAAACGCTATTCGCTTCAGCAACATGGGGCACCCGTTACCATTAGATGCGTAGAAGAAATTAAACACCCCGGTCACCACAACAACTAGCAGTGTATATAAACATCTTGTAGCTAGTGCATCTACTGGTAGAGAGCATGGGCATGCAGGCGGCAAAGGCCTTGAATGCCCTGAGGCAGATCCAGAGCAAGAAGATATTCGGGCTCGAGGTCACGGAGCTGGGCAGGCGCTTCACCTCGAGGCCCGCGCTGGAGGACGCCCAGGTCGTTGGAGACACAATTGTGCTCCCAACGATGGACAGGCTGTGGAGGGGGTTCATACCCGTCTATCCCCACCTCTTCATAGCCAACTACCCCGCAAAAGACGTCGACTATGTGGGCGACCACGCATACGACATCCTGAAGCTGCACCCGCTCTACAAATCTGTTGAGGAGGTCGACGGAAGGGTGTGGGAGTGCACAGTCGAGCGCGTAGACGGTGTGAGGTTCAGGTCTGTGGACACCTTCGAGACAGCAATTCTCCTGAACCTCGAGGTGAACCCGGGGATAACATATGGCGGGTTGCTCAGCATACTCTATGATCTGGTTCCAGACGACATGCCCGAGAAGAAGGATGCTGGGAGGTGGAAGATACTCGAAATTGCATTGGCCCAGCTCATAGGGATGCTGGCCTACGAGGCCAGCCTCATAGAAATCATCTGATTTTCTTCTCCACATACACACTTAGCATGTAATTTCATTGGTATAGTAAACGGCTATTATTCTACATGCGCTTTAATTCTACCATCTAACCTCTACATAAGTGCTAGTTTAGGTGAGGATGATATGGCTTGCCGGGATTCTAGATTTATCTAATTTATTAACTAGATTTATTAAGTAGAGAATAGTTACAGGTTAGTTAAGCTCTGATGGATTGTGGTGGTGCATGTGAGTGGGGAGAGGACAAGGTGTAGAAATACTACTCTCGTGCTTGGGGTGATCATTGCTATTCTCATAGGGGCTCTCGCCGGAACACTATACTACAGCAACATGCTCTTGAGTAGCAAGGACTCCTACATCGAGGATCTGCAAAACCAAAACAGAGAGCTACAGAACCAAATCAGTGTTCTGAGAAATTGGCTAATTGGAAACAAAACATATTGTGAAAAAGAGATTGCGGATTTGCAAAACCAAAGCAAAGAGTTGAATGAGCAGATCAATATCTTGGCTAGCTGGCTAGCTGGGAATAGAAGTAGCTACGAAGAGAAAATTAAGAGTTTGCAAAAGCAGATCACAGACCTGCAAAACCAGGTCACATCCCTAGAGACACTAAATATGCAACTCCAAACTTGGTTAGAAGGAAACAAAACACTGCTTAGAGGACTTAGCGAGAATATGACAGCTTGTGTGAGAACGGTTAAGGAGTTGCAAAGCCAAATAGACAAACTTCAGAAACAGGTAAGCATGTTGACGTCGATTGTAAACCAAGAAGAGACGGCCACACTTGAGAAGGATAAAACAATAAATCTGCGTCCAAGATCCTATCTAGGGTTCTCATATTACACACCTTATGCTGGCTACATCACAATTACCTTTACAGCTACGGGGGCTGTGAAGCTTTGGGTTGGAAGCAGTTCAACAACACCCACATACTACTTTAGCTATTCCCCCAGTGAAACCTATGCAACAATCACAATACCTGTTACAAGAGGCACAACATACATCGTCTTTGAAAACCCAAGTTACTTCTCTGGAGTAACCATTACATATACCATTACATACACATACTAAACCCCAAGCCAGTAGACAGCCCTCGACACAAAGCAAAATTGGAATCGACTTAACCACAGGTTTAGGCAGTGCAGAGAACCGTGACTCACAGAGCTAGCAAAATGGTTGTGGGAATTGAAGACATAGTATTTGTCTACTTAACTACTCCAGACATTGAAAAAGCCTGAGATAATATCATGGGGGTGCTGTGCACCCATCGAAGAAAGCAGCCAAGACAAATCCCCACTACAATTTTTTCTTACAACCCTGTATTTGCAGTTGCCTAAACAATTTTCTGGGGGCAGAAAAGTTTATTAGGGTTGCTTAGGGAATTTTATAGTCGGTTGGGGACATGTGTCAGAGAAGTTGTTGAAGCCTAGAGAGTTCTGCAATATTGTTGGTATTAGCTATAGGACTTTCAAGCGCTGGGTAGCAGAAGGTAGGATACGCGTTGTGAGGACGCCTACTGGTAGAATAAGAGTGCCGTATTCTGAAGTCGAGCAAATTCTTGGAGGAAGACCAGGGCTGGAAGTTAAAGTAGAGCAAAATGTGACTTCGAGAAGGCAGTTATTGGTTGAAGTCTTCCTAATAGTAGCCGAGCTCTTTGCAGAAAAGTTCTATGGTTTAGAAAGCCGTAAGAAAGAGAAGTTTCTCGAAGGACTCAGAAAACTACTAGAGGAGGTTGAGAAGGGTGGCTAGGGTAGCGAGGACTGTTGTTGTTAGAAGCACACCTTTGCCGAAGAAGGTATTCAGGGTTTTCACAGAGCTTGAGGGAATGTACCGCAACATAGTTGAGCAGCTAGCCATGTATGCTGTGAGAAGCAATCTGAAGAGCTTCACAAAGCTGAAGGCTTTGAAGTACCGCGAAATGCGAAACCTATATCCACAGCTACCATCACACTACGCCTACACAGCATGCCAGGATGCCTCTATGAGGGTTAAGAGCTTCCTGAAGCTGAAGAAGCTTGGCTTAGCTGAGAAGGAGTATCCAGAAGTCAAGAACATCTCTATTTGGCTTGACGACCACTTGTGGAAGCCCAATGGCCTAACCTCTATCAAGATAGCTACTCACAAGGGTTGGGTAGAAATCGAGTTAGAACCTCACAAGCAGTACTGGAAGTATATCAACAGAGGCTGGAAGCTTTCTTCAGAAGCCAAGGTAAAGCTCGATAAGAAGAGCAGGCAACTACTAGTCTACTTAACCTTCGTCAAGGATGTCGAAGAGTATGAGCCTAGAGGGTTTCTGCCCGTTGATGTTAACGAGAACAATGTTACGGTTCTAGTTGATGGTGTAGCCTACTTGTTCGAGACGAATTTAGAGAAGGTTGTTCTGGGATACTACTATCGTAGGAAGAGGGTTCAGGAGAAGTATGATAAGCTCTATGGTGTTGACTCAAGGATTAAGAGAAAGGCTATGAGGAAGCTCAAGGAGCGTGAGAAGAAGAGCGATTTAAGGTGGAAGGTTGCTAACATAGTTGTCAAAGTTGCATGCAAGAAGCAGTATGCTATTGTCCTTGAGAAGCTCGGTAAGAAGCCTGCTAGCAGTATGATTAAGAGAATCAAGGATAAACAGCTTCGCCATAGAATATTCCAGGCATCTTTCAGAGGTGTTCAGAGAGCTATTGAGGAGAAGGCTAGGGAGCGTGGTGTTCCAGTAATCTACGTGAACCCGAGAAATACTTCTAAGCTATGTCCAGTTCACAACACCGAGATAATCTATAGCAATAGCTCCAGGATTGGGAGGTGTAGTAAAAGCGGAGAGTCCTGGCACCGTGACGTAGTAGCTGTGTGGAACCTTCTTCTAAGAGCCCGCCTAGGCGATGGGGGCAGTGCTCCAAGCCTAGGTGGGTCTATCCTAGATGTGACCCGCGTGCCGTTCGGGTCGAACGCCACCCATGAACCCGCAGGAATACCAAAATCCCTGTGGGCGAGGTGGAAGTCCCTAGAGGCAACCTCAAGTGTCCCTAAACTATGTAAAACAACCCTCTAGGGACAAACGGTTATAGCGCTTCTAGTTCCAATGATATTCAGAGAGCCTTTCACACCATTTGTCTTCGCTCTCATACTAGCGGTAATAACTCTGTATCCGCATTTGAAGGGAAGTGAATTAAGCTGGTTTCAAACAAAGGACAATGCATATGAGGTGAATTTCTGTATTGCTTGGGGATCCTCTATCCTTGTCCTGTGGCTCTACCTCAACAATGCGTGGATATCTATTTTGCCGGCTCTCTTCATATCGATAGGCGATGCTGTTACAGGTGTTGTGAGAAACGCTATATTTGGTAAAAGGACCAAGCACTGGGTTGGAAACCTAGCAATGGCTGTAACCACGATACCGATAGGCTATAGCCTAGCGGGAATCCCAGGCGCAATAGCAGGTGCCCTTGCAACAATAGCAGAGAGGTTTGAGTTTGGCTACATAGACGACAACATACTGATAACAATAGTCTCTATAGCAACTCTAATAGCTTTAAAAAGCTGGCTACCCTAAACAGTTAGAGATGACTGCGATCTCCGATTCTGAATTGTGATGAGGCCCCGCAGTGAGGAGAATATCCACATGTTTACTAGGTAGCTATAAACACCTTGGACATTAGCCAGCATTTACAGTGATGATAAATAGTGTTGCTGACAATATCTCCGAGTACCAAGAAGAGGATAGTGGTAGTAGTCTGGGAGGCTTGCAGAGTCAAACCTGGTGAGAGCTGGTAATGGTGTACTCATCCTTCAGGACGAGGAGGCTAGAGAATAGACTAGAGAATAGAACTGTTCATTGCTACGGTTTTAGATATTTTTCTATTAGTTTCAAAAACTCATCATCTCTACCTGTTTTTACTAGATACAACATTTCATCAACATCAACACTCTTTATGTGTCTGGCTATGGGATTGAGAAACAGCGTCTTGAACATTGTGTCTGCTGTAAATGTGTTTTTGTAAAATGATAAAACTATTTGGTAGAGTCTGCTGGGAGATGTGAAGAGAAGCGACATGGCATCTAATCCTGTAGCTGATTTGCAAAGCACATTTAGGATGTGCATAGCCCCGGGAACAGCCTTAGAAGCATAGCTGTATACATGGTCTCTGAGGCTCTGAACCTCACGGCTTTGAAACAACCCCCAGTTATCCCTCCCATCCATTAACGAGGGCACACAGCTCCCCAAACAAATTAATAGGATTGCAAAATATTTAAGCTTTTGAGATCCAAAGCCTTTTCTTTTCCCAAAACTACTCTTACACCATGGATTTGAAGAACACTTTTCGTAGCGGATTAGATGTTGCTTTACCACGGATTAGACTTATATTCTGTAGCTTTGCAAGAAATTTGATGTGATGTGTTTTGGAGTCTAGCTGGTTTTTGAAGTCTCTTGAGCTTCACCAGCTGTATAGGGGAAAGATCGAGATTGTTCCAAAGGTTCCCATAACAGGTTTAGACGATTTCTCTATTTGGTATACACCTGGTGTTGCCGAGCCTAGCAAGAGGATTTATCAAGAAGGTGATGACCTCTCGTTTGAGTATACCTGGAGGTGGAACACCGCTGTTGTTGTAAGCGATGGTACAAGGGTTCTTGGCTTGGGTGGCATTGGCCCTGCAGCTGCTTTGCCTGTTATGGAGGGCAAGGCCCTTTTGTTTAAGTATCTCGGTGGTGTTGATGCCATCCCACTTGTTGTTGGTGAGAGGGATCCAGATAAATTCATCTATATTGTCAAGGCTCTTGAGCCGAGTTTTGGAGCTGTTAATCTAGAGGATATAGAGTCGCCGAAGTGCTTCTACATCCTCGAGAGGCTTCAGGAGATTCTAGACATACCTGTTTGGCACGACGATCAGCAGGGAACGGCCCTAGTAACCATAGCGGGTCTGCTAAACGCTTTGAAGATTGTCGGTAAAAAGATTGGAGATGCTAGAATCGTTTTGTTTGGCGCTGGAGCTGCAAATATATGCACATACAAGTATCTCAAGGCTGTTGGCGCGAAACCTGGTAACATAGTTGTTGTCGATAGCAAGGGGCCTTTGCATAGGGGTAGAGCTGATTTGGAGGAGATGAAGAGGGGCAACCCATGGAAGTATAGAATTGCTGTTGAGAGCAACGCTGAAGAGGTTAGAGATGTTGCAAAGGCTTTTGAGGGAGCAGATGTCGTTATAGCAGCTTCATCTCCCGGCCCAGGCGTTATTAAGAAGGATTGGATAAGGTCTATGAACAAAGACGCCATTGTTTTTGCAGAGGCAAACCCAGTTCCAGAGATATGGCCTTGGGAGGCCAAGGAGGCTGGCGCAAGAATAGTTGCTACAGGTAGAAGTGATTTTCCGAACCAGATAAACAACAGCCTTGGGTTCCCAGCCGTCTTCAGGGGTGTTCTAACTGTTAGAGCTAGGAAGATGACAGATGAAATGTTTTTGGCAGCTGCACACGCAATAGCTAGGTACACAGAGGAGACTGGTCTGCACGAGGATAGGATAGTGCCGGCAATGCAGGAGACAGAGATGTATGTGAGAGAGGCTATAGCAGTGGCGGAGAAGGCTATGGAGCTAGGATATGCAAGAAGAAAGATGTCCAGAAGCGAATTGGAGAAGGAGATTAGAGAGGCTATCGAAAGACCGAGAAGGTTTATGGAGATGGCACTGAGGGAGAATCTGGTTAAGAGATGGAGATAGGTCGCAAGGGTTTACCTGAGAGCATTTCAAGGAGCAGCAAACATTGTATATATCCCAATAGCTCCGATAGCCAAAACCACTAGAACCTCAGTGCGTCTAGGCCTATTGATTTTGACTCTGGGTATCTGTGGAAGGCCATACCAATAGACTGCTTGTGCAACATCTCTTGAAAACAGTATGGAGTGTATTATCAGTGGTTTCAAAGCTTTGTATGCATATCTCTTACCGTATTTTAGAAGCGTGGCTGTATAGGCCTCTGAGTAGAGGTTTAGCACAGCGGGTATGAGGGTGAGCACAACAGTTGTTAGACTTGCTATCGATCCTAGACCAGCTTTGCTGAGAACCCATCTAAGCTCTCTTAGGCTAATCCACTGAAAACCTAGGGCGATAATGAGGAAGAGAGCTGTGATTTTTGCTGTTGAGAGTATCAGTGTTTTGGGGGATGGGGCTGCATACCCCATAGCCACTGAAAAAAGCATTGTTGCAAAACCTATTAAAACGAATATTAGCGGCAGTTTCAAGGCGTTTAAAACCCTCTTAAACCCGCCGACCCAAAACGTTAGTGCAAACAGCAATGCAATCGAATATACCGTGAATATTATGTTAGACTCTTTGAAGAGTGTTATAGATATTGTAACCTCTACTAGAAGCACAGCCAGCAAAAGCATTTTTGTGTACAGCGAGAAGCTTGCACCCCCTCTTCTCGATATAAACAAATTTGAGAAGTCTCTAACCAGACTCATCAACCATCCCCAACACATATCTGCGCCTAGCATCTACTCATATCCGTATATCCTCTTCGCCAAATCTACAAGGTTCTGTATACCGTTCTCGCTATAGCTAAACGGTTTCAGCACCCCATCCTCGATCTTATATATCTTGCCACCTCTAATCAGAGGTATATAGTCTTTAGAGCTTAGTGTCACAATCTTTGCAGAGCTCTCCAGCTTCTGCAGAGCCTCTATAATCTGATGTGCCTCGAAATATGTAGAGCCTGTAAAGGGCTCGTCGAGTAGTATAACACCATTTTTCGAAGCTATATAGGCTAGAACTGTCGACAACCTCGTTACCTGGCCCCACGACAAATTTAGTGGGGTTGCGCCAAGGTCTGCATAGCCAAAGCTCTTTACAATGTTAGTTCCATACTCGATGCAGTTGCCGCCAATCTTTTTGTGCCTACAGATAGAGTTGATCTCCTCTGCAATACTGTCCTCGGTGATGAATAGATGGGGTATCTGCGGGACGTACACAACATCAGCATATCTTTTAACAACACCTTTTACAGGCTTTACAACCCCTGCCAATATTCTTAGAAGAGTTGATTTGCCAGATCCATTAGCGCCGTAAACAACTATGGTATCCCCTCTGCAAATCTCCATGCTGACCCCTCTCAAAACCCATTTCGAATCGTCATACCTGTGCCAAACATCTCTCAACTCCAAAACAACATCACATCTACTCGCTGGGCTACTGCCACCATATCTATACTCGCTATGTGTAGGCTGTGCTGATCCATCTGTATTCAAATCTCTGAAGAGTTCTTTGCCAAGCTTTTCCAGCGAGTCTCGCCGCATTATATAAATCTCGTCGGCTAGATCCAGCAGATGTTTGAATCTGTGCTCAAAGACTATAACCGTTTTTCCAGCGCTTCTAGCAGCTCTAATGGTATTCAAAACAACTTCGGTTCCATCAACATCGTCAAGCCACATAAGAGGTTCGTCGAGTATCAAAACACTTGGATTTGTTATAAGGGCTTTTGCTATAGACAACCTCTTTAGCTGTCCCCCCGAGAGGCTTGTTATTGGCCTCTCCAGAAGGTCTTTAACTCCAACTGCTTGTGCAACTCTATAAACATGCTCTAACGCGCTTTCTCCATAGACCGTCTCCGCATAGCTGACCAGGTCGTCTATTGGTATGGGCTCTAAAAAATGTGTGTATGGGTCTTGGTTAACCATCTGGACACAGCTTTGGATCTCCCTCAAACCCATCTCCTCTAATCTTTTTCCACACAGCCATATCTCCCCCTTGACCTCAGCACCAAAAATGCTTTGGGCCACACCTGTCAATGCTCTTGCAAAAGATGTTTTTCCACACCCACTCCTACCAATGATGAGCACAGTCTTTTCAGTATCTACAGAAAAGCTTATGTTTTTCAGAACCCAGTCCCCATCCCCATATCTAAGCCAAAGATTCTTGACATCCACTACCCTGTTCATCGATAGCCTCCTTCAATAATAAAACAGAGTATTAGATAATTCGAAGCCTTTTAAGCGATGCCCATATGGAAACCGATAGCGGGGCTACATAGCAAACAACAATCGCGTTGAACAATGCAATAAATGGTAGATAGGCAACTGTGAAGCTATATCCAGCCTCCAGCGACTTTACCCACCCAGCCCACACAAGCCAGTATGGAGTCACCAAATAGTTTAGCAGAGACATTAGGCCGACTCTGCATATCAAAGCAGAGGCAAATGCTATAACAGATGATGTTTTAATGCCTGCACCCCTCCTAGAGAGTACATGCATTGTTGCTACAAGTGGCAGAGCAGTTGCAAGCTCTGCTACAATCTTCATTGTCGGCCCCACAACCTTTGTCGGATCAGATGTTAGCAACACGCTGCCGAGCCAGAAAATTGGTGCGGAAACCAATGTGTATCTCATATCGATTAGCGCTATAATGGCTATTGGCACTCCAGCCAAATCAAATTTCAGAAACGGTGCTAGGGGAAATGGCCACTGGTATATGTGTAGCACTATTGCAAGAGCAGTCAAAACAAGTATCAAAACCAGCTCGACTATGTTGGTCACCGTTTTCATTACCTTAAAACTTGGGCTCGCCGTTGCGGAACTGCCCATGGTTTGCCCACCTAGCATGTGTGTATGGATCGGGCTGAACTGTTTTGCTATATAAGGTTGGCTCTCTAAGAGCTATCTAGTTAAAACTTTTTAAACTAATTTAAACACTGAAATGCTATTGGGTGTTGCTATTGAGGAAAATCTATAGGTTGCAGGGTATTGGAGGCTCTATATATGTTGCATTGCCTAAGGAGTGGCTCAGAAGATTCAACTTGGATAAGGGCTCTGCTGTCGAGGTCTCTCTGGAGTCTGATGGAAGTCTTAGGATAGCCCCTATTAGAGAAGGTGGTGAGGGGGCTGGCGAGGAGAAGAAGCATTTGAGTGAGATAGAGATTTTTGTTGAGAGGCCTGGCGATGTCTACACATCGCTTTTAACAGCATATCTAAGGGGTTTCGACATGATAACACTTAGATTCTCTACAAGTGCTATTGAAAGAGAGGTTAAGAGTGTTATAGACTCTGCCAAGGATCTTCTCCTAGGCCTGGAGGCGGTGGAGATTGAGAGTAGCTACATAGTTTTGAGGGTTCTTGCATCAGAAGACATGGAGATGGACTCGATGGTCAGAAACATGCACAAAACAGTTAGGTCCATGTATCTAGACGCCCTAAACTCCCTCAAACAAAACGATGTTGAGCTGGCAAAAGCTGTTGTTCTGAGAGACAGGGATGTAAACAAACTCTACTTCTACCTAACAAGAACTATAAGAAGAAAGATACAGACAGTCTCCCTAGACCCAAAAACACTTCTAAAGCTAGTCGATATGAGAATGCTCATAAAATTCATAGAGGAGATAGGAGACGAAGCCAAAAACGCTGCCTCTGCATTGATAGAAGCCTTCTCAAAAAATCTCAAAATAGATGAAAACTACGCCACCCAAATAGAAGACGCCGTCAACAGAGTAGACGAGATCTACAAAAACGTCGTTATGAAAGCACATGAAAAATCCATCGAAATATCAGAGCTAAGACAACACATGAAAACATGCTTGAATGTTAGAGACTCTATGAGGAGCTTGAGAATAAAGCTGGCTGAAGAGGGAAGAGACTACTACTGGTTCCTAGAGTTCATAAAATCATTTGAAAGCATAGCTATGAGCGTCTACGACATTCTAAGCCTAATGCCATTCGAAATAATATCCACAATGATCTACGAATAGAGCTTCGCTCTATGCTATTAAAAAGTAAAAAAGTGTTTTAGTGTATGCTAATGCCTCAACAGCTCTCTTATCAGTTTTTGGGCTTCTATTGGGTTGTTGGAGTCTATGACTTTTCTTATTCTCTCCCATCCGATGCTCTCTAGAGCTCTGTATATGGCTCTTACGTTCTCTATGCTTTGTCTGACCATCTCGGCTGCGTCTAGGTATCTTGGGAATAGGTCTAGGCCGAACCAGCCGCTGTAGTTTGTTTCTTTTAGCCAGTATAGGAGCTCTGCAAACTCTAGTAGGTGGACGCTTGCTGGGAATAGGTCTAGGTCTACCTCTGTGAATATGTCGTTTAGGTGTAGGTGGTACAATGCGTTGTATCTGGATATGAGGACTATTGCCTCTGGCACATACTCTTTAGCTAGTTTTGCATGGGCAAACTCTACGTTTATACCAACATTCTTTATGCCCTGCATCCTAAGCTCTAGTATTGTTGTCAGGGCTCTTGCTGCTGAGCCGTGTAGGAGGTAGCTCGATGGATCCTCTATCTTGTACTCCAACGCAACCTTTATCTCTGGCCCATACTCAGCTACCTCCTTGATCGAGGATACGTAGTTGTTCCAGAGCTTCCTATAGTCTGTTGTGAATGGAAAGTCAAACCCCTCTCTACCAGGCCATATAATCAGTATCTCTGCCCCCAACTCCCTAGCTATATCAATTGCCTTCTTACATCTCTCAACAGCTCTTCTCCTAGTGCTCTCATCAAGTGCAGCTAGTGCCCCCCTAGCCCACTGAGCCTCTTGAGAAAGCACAGGGGCTATAGCCACAGCCCTTAGATTAGCACTTGAAAGAGCATCCCTAACCTGCTTAACATTCTCCTCATTAACCTCTGTCGGATAGTGGAATTCTAGGCCCTGAAGACCCTCTATACTGCCAGCCACTCTAACCAGCTCAACAATTGGTTTAGCAGACTTATACCCAGTTGGTGCAAACCTTTCTATACCAGCACCGAAAACCCATATACCAGTTGAAAACCTTATCTCCATTTCCTGTTCACCACAATCTAATAAACGGGTAAGAAAACATTAAAAAGTTTACTGCTTTGACCCCAGCCATAACTAAACTATCTAACCCCTTTTGAACAGCCCTAGCCACATCCCTTTTAACCAGTTTTTCATATGTTAAAAACCTATAGCGGCTCCATATAAAGATTGGTGTAGTTAGTGAAGGTGATGCCATGTACCAAGACATTGATTTTTCATCGATTCCCATAGGCATTAAATGTGTAGAAAGCTATAGGGTTGGGGATGGAGATATAGCAAAACATGTAGGCTCATTGTCAACACCATCAATGATACTGTTTATGGAGATGACTGCAATGCGTTGTGTTGAAAAATATCTTCCACTTGGCTATACAACCGTTGGCTACTCAGTTAATGTGAGACATGTTAGCCCTGCTCCACCTGGGGCAACGGTTTGGGTTGAGGCAGTGCTTATCTCTAGAGACAATAGAAAACTTGTTTTTAGTGTTAAGGCATTCGTGGGGGAGAGGCTTATTGGCGAGGGTCTTCACGAGCGGTATATCGTATCTGTTGAGAGGTTCTTAGACAAGATAAGGAGATCCTTATCTAGCTGAATTTTCTTTACATACAAAAATGGTGTATTACCTTGGATAGCAAAGCCAAATGGCTGGTGCCAGGTTTGTGATTGTGGGGAGGAGAGTTGATTGTTGTCAATAGTAGAAGAGTTAATGATTTAGCCGATATGGTTAGGGCTATTGGCCATAAGAGGATAGAGTTTTTCGAGGATATAGACCCCCAGTTTACAGCTATAAAGGATTTGGCAAACGTGTGCGGCTCTACAAGCTATCTACTAACTATCCTCAATGCAGCTATAAGCTATAGGCTTTCTCAGCCAGGTGAAGTCTACTGGAGCCTTTTCTCAGAGTATGCGAGAAGCAGATGCATATCTGTTTATGGGTTGAGACAGATTGGTGAGCTGGTCAAAGAGTTTGCATATATGTACAACAGGGTTGCGCTTGACCAAAAGCTTAGAAGACTTGAGAAAATGATTCGCTGCAGAAACCTCGAAGGAATTGCTGCAACAGTGGATCTAGAGGCTTTGAGAAGAGAAATTGCTTTGTGTCTAAACGTAGATTTAGATTCGAAGACAGTTATATTCTCAGTGAAAATGGCTTACTATGTGCATAGAGCACTAGGCAAAAAGCTGGTTATACCAATGACTATTCCGATACCTGTAGACATAAGAGTTGCTACAATAACTTATCTCTCGGGTGCGGTGGATATAGTTGGCGAGGTCATTAGCAATAAATACTCTTTGCTTAGATATAGCAAAACAATTAGAGGCATCTGGAGTGATATAGGAAGAAAATCGTTGGTGCCGCCTCTGAACCTAGATGCGCTCATATGGTACTTCGGGAAATACTCCAATGCTAAAAGCATTGACCAGGTATATCTCTATGTATACAAAGAGCTCTACCCAATCCTTAAACAAGATGAGATAAGCCTGATAGTGAGAAATCTATTCTACAGATTAGCCACATGAAGTCTTTGGACAGCACTATTTCGAAGGAATTGTCTAAGTCGCATACAAAACGAGACAAAATAATGTTTATTAGTTCTGATAGCTACAGAGGTGTGTAGTAACTACAGAGGTGTGTATCCATACCCTTTTTCGACAGACCTATTGAAAAACCTGAAGAGTTATTCGATAGAGAGAAAGAGCTTGAACATCTGAGAAAGGCTGTGGCCTCCCACGCCATAACAGTTGTTGTTGGTGTTAGAAGAGTTGGGAAAACATCGCTTGTCAAAGCCTCTACCCATGATTTGCCAAGGATATATCTGGATGTTAGGAAGTTTGAGGAGTCTCGGTATATAACATATGGAATGTTTTTAGAGGAGCTTAGAAAAGCTTTGAACGTTTTTGCTTCAATGGATAGAAAGATTGTTGAGCATCTCAAAGCTGTCAAGGGCTTGAAGATACTTGGGGTCGAAGTCGAGTTTTCTTTGGATAGATCGAGACCTCTTCTAACATCTATTCTAGAGTCTCTTGATAGGTGGGCTGGGGACAGGGGAGAGAAACTCGTTATTGTTATTGATGAAGCACAAGAGCTTATCAGGATGAGGGGATATAGTATATTGCCAGCCATAGCATATGCCTACGACAATCTCAGAAACATATCATTCATCTTTGCAGGATCCAAAATTGGTTTGCTATACAGGTTTCTCCGAGTAGAAGACCCTTCATCCCCTCTGTATGGAAGATATATGGAGAGGGTAGAGCTTAAGCCACTCGATAAAGAAAAGTCTATGGAGTTTCTCCGAAAGGGCTTTGAGGAGCATGGCATAAGAGTTGAAGAGACTTTTATAGAAGAAGCTGTTGAGAAACTCGATGGGGTTATAGGATGGCTCTCCTACCTAGGGCTAAAAGTTGTTAGCAGAGGTGTGAGCAGAACAATCATAGACGATGTTGTTGAAGAAGCATCGAAAATCGTTGCCAACGAGTTCTGCAAATTTGTTGATGCCATGGGTAGCAAGCGCTATGTAGAGATAATTAGGGCTATAAACAGAGAGGGGGCTACATGGTCAGAGATAAGAAGATATCTAGAGATAAGGCTTGGCACAAAGATCTACGACTCTGAGCTAGCAAGACTACTCAGAAACCTCATCGACAATGGCTTCATAGAGAAGAGAGATGATTTATACATAATACCAGATCCAATACTGAGGCAAGCCTCTAGAAACATACTGTGCTAGTATAGATAGGGGGGTCCTAGGCTATGCCAATATTTGACATTACTTTATATACTGTTTTTGCGCAGAAAAATCTTGGTTGTGCTGTGTGGTGAGAAGATACAAACTGTTTAGAGATCCTCTACTGCTTATAGCACTAGCCTTGATGGTTGCCTCCCTAGCTTATATTGTCTACAGCTTTCTTCCTCATGTATCTAGCACGAACCCCTCTAACATACTAGAGGAGTATGTGAAAGCAATTCAAAGCCTTAACAAATCTTCTACTGCTCTTGAAAAAAGAGTTGCAGGTTTCTACACGGTTGCGCCAAACATTAGTGATGTGGCTATTGCTAGGGATAGGATTAGAGGCTATCTTCGCAATTTGTCTATGATGTATGGCTTCAACAACAGTAACTTTCTTGTTAACACCGCTAAGAACTATCTCTATATAGCTGAGGCAGCCACAAACACAACCAAAGGCTATCTATATATTAACAACTCTATTGATATCCTCAGAGAGTCTCTAGAGCTTTTGTCTATTTGCAGAGTTAGAGATGCTCTAACTAGATATAATCGCATCGAAGATTATGTTCTAAGCTCTCTTAGTAGCATTGCAAAGGCTGTCTCCATGCTCAATAAGGTTAATAAGAGCTGTGTTGCTGAAAACCATGTTCCAGTAATCGAGGCATCTCTAGAGAGATTAGAGAAGGTGTATACATCTATTAAAAGCGCTGACGATCTCATGAGAATAGCAAAGAGATATGAGGACTATATAGAGGCTTTGTGCAGCAACCAAACAATCAATGATGCCGCAGCTTTGAATAGCATTCAAAACGAATTAAACCAGATAACGGTTTCTGGGCCACTATCACCAGAGGTGTCAAATGCCCAGAACACCCTTATAGCTCTCATCCAATCCTATCTATATGGCCAGTCAATGAATCAGCAAAACCAGTCGGGCAATTATGTTGGTGGCGGAGCTGGATATGTACCGCCAGAGTCAAGCGACTAGCATAGGGTTTGACAATCCTTACATGCTTCTATTTGCCCCAATCTCGATAGCGATTCTATTTCTGTTGTATATGAGGAGTAGGAAGAGGGTATATGAGCTCTCCGCAAAACTCGGCAAAGCAGGCGATGCAAGAGTGGCTAAGCTAGTGGCTATAGCGAAATTTGCTGTGCCCATACTACTATCCTTGGCGGCTGCACAGCCATACACTGTAACTGTTAGCCACATGGCTATAACCATGGATAATGTCCTCGATGTTAATACAGCCAACATAAGAATTATTGTGATGCTCGACACCTCTAAGAGTATGGGCTACGGCGATGTGCCTCCATCTAGAGAGGCTTGGTGCAGCAGTTGGATGCAGAATTAGATTGCTACTGCGAAGCAACATTGTATTCGAAGGTATTCTAATGCCTCATCACGAATTTAGCGAAGCTGATATAATTGTTATTAAACTTGACAATGGTTACAACATAGGCATATCGATTAGAAGAGTCTCCAAGATAGACGTTGTTGAGTGTAGAGAAAGAGTGGAGGCGAAGCCACAGGAGGTTAGCCAAATCCAAAAGCCTGTTGTCAAAATCCTTGGATGTGGAGGGACAATAGCTAGCAGAGTTGAGTATGAGACTGGCGCTGTAAAACCTGCTATGAGCCCAGCAGAGCTTATGGAGATAATACCTGAGCTAAAGAATCTTGCAGGCTATGATGTTGAGGTATTATTCAACATTCTCAGCGAGGATATGACACCATCTCATTGGAGGTCTATTGCAGAATCCGTCTACAAATCAATTGTAAGCGGCGTTGACGGTGTTGTTGTTGCCCATGGCACTGACACCATGAGCTATACAGCAGCTGCACTAGCTTTCTCTATCCAAGGCTTGCCAATGCCAGTTGCTCTCGTAGGTGCTCAGAGAAGTAGCGATAGGCCAAGTACCGATGCCGCTCTCAACCTCTTGGCAGCTGTTCTAACAACTCTTAGAGCACCTTTTGGAGAGGTTGCTGTTGTTATGCATGCAACACCATCAGATACAGAGACATTTGCGCATAGAGGTGTTAAGGTGAGGAAGATGCATAGTAGTAGAAGAGATGCTTTTCAGAGCATCAACGACCTCCCACTTGCGAGAATAGATCTAGCAAAAATGGAGATAAATACCATCAATAGCAGGTTTATTCCAAGAGCTAAAAGCGCTGATGAAACAAGATTTTTTGCATCATTCGATGACAGAGTTGCTCTGGTTAAGGCCTATCCAGGTTTCCAGAGCGAGATAATAGATTTTCTAGTTGATAGAAAGTTCCACGGCATAGTCATTGAAGGCACGGGGCTGGGGCACATAGGAAGCTATGCTATAGAATCTATTAAGAGAGCCGTTGAAGAGGGTATAGCAGTTGTTATGACAACACAGACACTATTTGGCAGAGTTAATATGAATGTGTATACAACTGGTAGGAAACTTCTAGAGGCAGGTGTTATACCAGGGGAGGACATGCTGCCAGAGACAGCCTATGTAAAGCTATCATGGGTATTGGCCCAAACAAGAGACTTGAAAGAAGTTAGAAAAATGATGCTAACAAACTATGTCAATGAGATAAATCCTGTGCATACACATCAGCTATACCCAATTTGGGTACACTAAAAACCTTTTTATTTTCCTGCACATCTGTTGCAATAGACTTATTTTTGTGTTAGCTCTTTTAGATTCCCAAGGTGCATCAATTGAATAAAACTCTGCTAATAATAATAGCTGTTATAGCTGTAGCAGGAGCTGCAATAGGCATACTATATGCTATGGGTCTAATTTGGAAATCCACTACATGTCGCATAGACAGGGATGGCACATTCTTTGTGGTATACTACACTGTTCCACCAAATGAAACCGTCTTTAGGCATCTGCTAAGCAGTATACAAAGCTATATAGCTTCAAACACCAGCGGCTCTCTAAACATAACACTCTCTCTATGCATAAAGAGGTTCTCTGAATTGGATAGCAATACAAAAAGTATCTTCAGCTCATACAAAGTATTTCCAATAATGGGCATCTACACATCAAAGGATTTATCAGCTGCAAAAGCATCTTCACAGCTCTTCGATGTCAGTGGAAAATACTATATTATTAAGGAGAATGTTACTCTAGGTATCTACAGCTACTTAGATTACTATGGAGTCCCTATACTCAAAGAGCCCAAGGTCTTTATAGAGACTTTAAGAGAGCCAGAAGTTAATGTGAATGAAACACCTGTTATAGGTTCTCTAAACGCCAAATACTATCTGATTATCTATGAGGATGCCTGGTGCCCATACTGCGCAAAATTCTATAGCGATTCTATGCCAATGATAGAAAGTCTTGTAAACAACAACACATTTGCCATAGTCTTGAAGAGCTTGATTATCCACCCGGGTGTAGAGAATATACATAGAAACATAACTGCTTTGTATATAGCCACCAAAAACTCTACAGCTGTTTTTAGCATAATGAAAAAGATTTACAGCTACGTGAATGCTGGGCTAGAACCCTCGCCAGAAAATGTTACCCTATTAATAAAGAATTTAACAGGCTTAGACAGCTTCAATATTAGTTTAAGTGTTGTAGACAAGGTTATTACTAGCGATATCCAGGAGTCTCAAAGGTTTGGAATATTTGGTACACCAGGGTTTGTCATATGGAATAGAGAGAGTGGCAGAGGATTGGTAGTTGTTGGCTATGCATCGGCTAGCGATATTCTAGATATTGTTAGAACATATCTAGGATAATCCATGATATTTTTCAATTTTTACTACGTCAGATCACCACAGCTACATGTAAATTCGTGTACAATTCTATGGAGCTCCTCAAGCCCCTGCATATTCTTTGCAGATACTCTTGGAACTCTAGTTGCTTTTGCATAGAGCCATAGAATATCCATTATCTTTGCCAGCATCTCCCCGTATAACCCACTGCTCCTAAGCTTCTCTGCAACAATATCTACATCGCTTATTACATCCCCCATTAGCTCTAGATCAGATGCAACATCGTATTTGTTTATAACTGGAACTACATCTACCCCAAGTCTAGCCTGGAGAGCAACAGACATTATGGATATGAATGCATAGTCTTCGAATCTCCTAATAACCTCTCCATCAAGAACAAACAATACTAAAACATCCTTCGAAACCCTTTTTACAGCCTCGAAAAGCTTTGGCGCAACATCCCTAAATATGAACACCTCCATCTGTCCAGGGGTATCAATTAAAACAAAATCAGCTTCAGCACCACTAATAGCATTCTCAACTATTCCCACATTCTCTGCCAGCATATCCATAGACTTCACAAGAGCTCCGTTGGGCCCGAGGCCAAGCTCCTTAGCAATTCTATGCGCATCTATATAGATCCTCACATCGAAGTCTGGTTCATACGGGATATACTCAGCAGCTGTATCCAAATTAACCTTGTACACCTTTGCATCAATCTCTTTAGCAAGCCAGCTAGAATAGGCATAGACAAGAGTAGACTTGCCAGAGCCTGCGGGGCCAACAAAAGCAACGACAGCCTTGCCCAATGCCGACCACCATAAAGAAAAACACTTATATTTCTTCTAACGCAATTATATTTATAAATTAAATTCTTTAGGAAAGACCTTTGAGGATGGTAAGACATGAAGATTTCGAGAAAATATTATATAATAGTGACAATAACATTACTATTGTTATTTGTTAATATAGTTATACCCATGGAGGCTATTGTAATGGGAACCTCTCCTAATGCAACAAGACAGAAGTATAGACCTCTAATAGGGGGAATACAAATTGGGGTGGTGAAATGGTCTTGGTTTATTCCTATATATAAAGGGTATTGTACTATAGGTTATTCTGCTATGGATAGAAATGGACTGCTGGGAGTTGTTACAGCTGGTCATTGTAGTAATTGGGATCTACCAGTAAGCGTGTATCAACCTGATTTGTGGGAACATATAGGCGGATTCAGTTATGTGAACAAAACATGTGACTTAGGCTTCATACCTTATTCAAATTCGGCAGCAAAAATCTTGTACATAGATATTTATAACAATTCTCATATATTTGATGTAAATAATATAATAAGTTGGGAGTATATTGACGTGTGGAAAAATGAGATATATAATAAAACTGGTCGTAGCACTGGCACTACAGATGGGTACCTAGTGGCTGCATCTAGTGATCCAGGTTATGATATTATATGTGATTCTCTTGGCTTAAAGTATTGTCTATTCTTAACATATTACAGCGAGCCAGGCGATAGTGGAGCACCTGTATACGAATTGTATCCTTTACCAGCTAAAATGGAGATAAGAAAATTGTTGCTAGGACATCACTGGGGACGAGTAACAATTGATTATGGAAGCTATTGCATAGATCTTGCGGTAGCAATAAGTGTTAAAGGTGCTATAGAAGCAGGGTTTATACCCTTAGTAACAGGGTGAGGGGCATGGACAATATAAACAGATACAAAGTTAAAATTATTGTCATAGGTATTTTTCTATTACTATTGGTATCGATATCTTTTCAGAAACCAATTATAGCTATGGCTAACACTACTATTGATAAATCAATAATATATATGCATGGTTTAGGAGCGAGTAAAGGGACAATCGAAGAAGCTAAGAAATATCTTAGCATAATATTGGATAAGTTTGGCAATAGCACTATTGCTTGTGGCTACTATAGGGCCACAATCATTCGGCTAAACAATAGTGCAAGCAGTAAATACATTATCGTTATCGAATTTGCAAACAACACAATGCTTAGGTATAAAAATATTTATGTATGTACCTTTAAACCACCTTGCTTCCTATTTGAACTTGGACTTGGCCAAGTTATGTCCCATATTCGCATTATTAAAATACTTAAAAACTTAAGTAGAGATTTACTCGATGCTTACATAGCAAACGAGAGTTTTAGGTCAATAATCCAGGGAGCTCCAGATGTAGAGAAGTCGTTGACAAATGCCGATAAACTAGTGGGTATGGCTAGATTGTTAATAGCCAATGAGACTCCTGTTAATATTCATGAGATTAGAGAGAGGTTTGGGAATGCTCAAGAGGATATAATCATTATTTATGATAGAAAGCTTATCGAGTTTGGGAAGCATGTATCTAAGGGGTACCACGAATATCTCAGAGCATTCTCCAAATGCGATAATGAATGTATAAAGGATATTAGGAACATTCTCAAAAGATATTACGATGATACCGGCATAGACCTTAAGCTAAGCAGTTTCGACATGGATCACCCCAATACTGTGGTTAATCAGTCATGGCCTAGAATAGCCTTCGCATTTGTGCCCAAGATTCTCAATGCTGGAGATTATGAAAGACTTGGATATGTTGTGCAAGAGCTTGCAGACTATCTAAACAATAAACTAGGTTTAAACATACCGACGTTCATTTTCATTTGGGAGGGGATAAAGATAACATATCGTGAAGATGTGCTTAGGATACCATGGTACATAACGGCATTAAATGTTGCAAGAACTATATGGCCTCTTCTAGTCTTCTCAGCTATTATTGCAATACTGTATGTTTTAGTACTTAAAAAACGAGTTCTTAAATAAGAATTGTTTTTATTTTTATTGCCGCGCTGGCTTTATTGAAGCTGTGCTAGTAATTGCTTTGAAATATGGCTTTGTCTACCTGTATCCCATGGCTATAATTAGGGCTGCTGATATTAGTGATGATAGCATGAATATTGTGTAAAGTGCTGCTACAAGCTCTTTTTCGCTTAGCCCGTTTCTTGCGAATCCTGTTACAAGTCTTACTAGTGTTATTGGCGCTGATGGGTCTTTTGATGCGTGTATACAGCCTTTTTCATCTACATATGTTGGCCTCTTTACGCTTTCTTTTTGTAGGAATCCTCTTACAGATGCTATGTAGTAGAAGCCGTTTATGAACATTGGGACCGAGGCCATTATGTAGTATAGCTCTAGTCTGTACTTCACTAGCATTAGGGGTATTGTTGCGCCTAGTATAAATGCCCCTGTGTTTCCATTGAATATCTTGGCTGGGTACACATTGAATAAGCTGTATACCAACACCGTTACTATCACTGTTAATAGGGGGAGGCAAGAAGCTATATCTGAGCCCGTCAGTAGCTTTGTTGCAAATGCGAATAGGTGTGTCGATAAAACGAATATGGGTAGGGTTCCATTATGCGTATCTATCATGTTTGCACCATTCTGATAAACCGTGAAGGCAGCTAGTAGAAGAAGTGGATAGAGAGTGGATATCCTGATGAAACCCGCCATTGGTATCCAAGGCCTCGGCTCATAGACGTGCAGCAACAGTATTGGGATGGCTGGGAGAATCCCAAGGACTATTTTCCACCTAGACTTAAGGTCTATCACATCGTCTGCTAAGCCAATTGCAAATGATATTAGAATTGATGATAGAAAAGCCTCTAGGTATGTTAAATCAATATAGCCGTTGATGAGGAGAAGAGGAAACCCTGTTAATATGCCTGCTAGAACCCCGAAGCCACCTATGCATGGTATCTTCGGTCTGCTAATCTTGTGAACATCTGTGCATAGAATCCCAAGCTTCTTCTCAGCAACTATGGAGGCAATGGTTGCTAAAGCTGTTGCTAAACCTGTTGCAGCTAGCACATATAGCCACTCCATACTAATCAGCCATAATATGGATATGCACCCCTGAAATAAAAGCTGCTACTATGTTGAGTGTATTGTAATAGTCTCTCCCCTTGTGGTAATCCTGCCTCTTTCAAGCTCATACAAAACTATTTTTGCTATCCAGTTTCTGTATAGCTCCACCTCAATGAATGAGGGGGTAAAAGAGCCTCCTCCACCACCCCACACACCTGTGATGGAACCAGGGTTTATGTGTATAACACCAGATTCTACAGTTATAAATGGTGAGTGGGTATGACCTGAAACAAGTATTGATACACCCATGCTCTTGGCAATCATTGTCAAAGCACCTATATTGCCTCTAGGCCTAACCTGGTCACCATGGATAACACCAATCTTTGTACCAAAAACATCTATAACCTCCTCCTCTGGAAGATCAAGGTAATCCATGTTGCCTTGAACAACATATGCCTTCCTCCCCAACCCCCTTACATAGTCTAGAACATCCTCGTCAACAACATCACCTGCATGAACAACAATGTCATATCTTCTATTCTTAAACAATTCTGTGAATTCTTTTGGAAACCAATCTGCTCTCTCATGGATATGGCTATCAGACATCACCAATATCAAAACCTTCTCCATTTCCATTGCCACCACCTCATCACAACAAGTATCTCTGATAATCTGAATCCAATATAATTGTTTTAAATGTTTAATTCGTAATTCAATGTCCTTTCAAAGCAGAAGGACTTTTAAACTCTCCAGATATATCTGCAGATATATCTAGTGATATCCATGTTCAAGCCATCTCATAGAGAATTCGAGTTCAACACAGCTCTCATAATACTCTATACCCTTTCTAAGGGGCCTGCCCATGGCTATGAAATTATGAGGAGGATTAGAGAGGAGTTCTATATTCATAAGAGCCCTGGTATTCTTTACCCATCGCTTAGAAGGCTTGTTTCTATGGGGTATATAGAGGTTGTTGGACAGAGTACAAGGGGTAGGAAGCTCTTTAGGGTGTATAGACTTACTGAGGAGGGTAAGAGGCTTCTCTCTAGCAACATGGACAGAGTTGAGCATATAAAGAGGTTTTCAAGGGGGATGAAAATCTTCGATGATTGTGGAGGGCATATGCTTAGAGAATCTATCTTTAGACTTGTAGAGGCTCTTCCCAATGCTACTAACGATGATTTGGAGCTGCTAAGCAATATGATAAGTGCTTTTGTTAGGAACCTGGATGAGCTGAGAAACAGGATTCTTTCAAGAGGTGCATAGATATGGAGTTCGACATAGTTGTTGAAAACCTTGTTAAGAGGTATGGGCCTGTAGAGGCTGTTAGAGGCATAAGCTTTCAGGTTAGAAGAGGAGAGATATTCGGGTTTCTAGGACCTAACGGAGCTGGGAAAACAACAACTATACATATTCTAGCAACTTTGCTAAAACCAACATCTGGGAAAGCGCTTGTAGCTGGCTATGATGTTGTTTCAGAGCCTGACAGAGTTAGAAAGAGCATTGGCATAGTTTTCCAGGATCCATCTCTAGACGATAATCTAACTGGCTATGAGAATCTGTATATACATGGGAGGCTCTACGGCCTAAATGGACAGAGTCTAAGGGAGAGGATCGAGGAGGCTCTAAAATTTGTTGAGCTATGGGATTTCAGAGACAGGTTAGTTAGAAGCTATTCTGGTGGCATGAGGAGGAGACTGGAGATTGCTAGAGCAATGCTACACACACCCAGGATACTATTCCTAGACGAGCCAACAATAGGCCTTGATCCACAGACAAGGGCTCATATATGGGACTATATAAAGAGGTTGAACAGGGAGTATGGCACAACAGTTTTTCTAACGACACACTACATGGATGAGGCTGAAATGCTGTGTGATAGAATAGCTATTATAGACCATGGGAAGATAATTGCCATGGGAACAGCAGAGGAGCTGAAATCAATGGTGGGGTCAGATGTGGTGTATATCAAGCTTGGTAAACCAGATGCAGATATATGCTCAAAGCTATCGATAGCAAATGTGGAGAACTGCAAGATTGTTGAGGGTGGCACAGTTGCTCTACAGGTTAGGAAGGCGACAGAGGCTATACCAGCAATTCTGCTCCATCTAGATAGGCTAGAGGTGAAGGTTACAGAGGTTAGCTATAGAAGACCATCGCTAAACGATGTATTTATCCACCTAACTGGCAGAGAGATGAGGGATTCTGAAGGTAGTTTTGTTGAAGTTGCTAGAATGATGCATAGAGCTAGGATGAGGTGATGGACATGATGGAATCTATATATATAATGGTCTATAGACAGATAAAGAGGTTTGTTAGAGCAAGGTCTAGAATAGCAGGCACAATAATAAACAATGTCCTGTGGCTACTGTTCTTCGGCCTTGGCTGGGCATACACGCTAAGAGGACAGCAATTCCAAGTGCTATTCAAAGGCCTTGACTATCTAGCATTCTTGCTACCAGCAACATTTGCGACATCGATATTCCAGGCAAGTTTCATGGGAGGGATTTCGGTGATCTGGGACAAACAATTTGGTTTCCTAAAGGAGGTTCTCGTGGCGCCAGCCCCAAGATCTCTTACAATACTTGGGAGGGCATTGGGAGACTCTGTTGTCTCGCTATTGAATGGATTGATAATGCTTGCAATGGGCTTTGCACTAACATCTAAGCTAAATCCATTGGGGCTTCCAACAGCTCTTGCAATAGGGTTTGTAATGGCAGTTGGATTCACATCGATGGGGATAGCAATAGCCTCTTCAATGAGGAGTCCAGAGGGTTTCCAGCTAATTGTTGCAACAATTACCATGCCCATGACTCTGCTAAGCGGATCTATGTTCCCATTGAATATGACTCCACAGTGGATGCAGATACTGGCGCTAATTTCTCCACTAACATATGCTGTTGATCTATGCAGATACTACTTAACTGGGGTGTCATTTCTAGACATGGTCTATCCTTGGCTAACCCAAGAAGTTGAGATACTATTGTTAGTGACAACATCTATAATCTTGATGATCATAGCCATGAGGATGTTTGAAAAGACAACAATTGAGTAAACCAAAGATCTAGAACGTTTTTCAGCTAAGCGACTTTATGTATTCGCTCACCCCCGACATAATCATTTCAACAGCGAATGAAGCTATGATTATCGACATGAATCTTCCTAGGCCATGTATAAACGTTGTTCCAGCTAGCTTTGCTATCTCCTTAGATACTCTGAGAACTATATATGTTGCTACAAATGCTATGTATGAAGCTATCAATGTGTTTAGAATTCCATAGAGCTTTGCAGATGTTATTAGAAGAGTCATTGTCCCTGGCCCAACAATGAGAGGCGTTGCTATTGGCACTATAATGTATGTTCCAACATCTATCTTCTCTGGCTTGTGCCCAGTTAGAAGAGTGTCTATAGCTGTTGCCATCAATACCACCCCTGCAGCCATTTTAAATGCTGGTATGCTTATACCGAAAAGCGAGAGTATGTATCCTCCAACCACAGCGAAAATGTTTAGCAGAATAAATATTGCTAGAGCGGCTTTGTCTATAAGCCTCTTGCTCTCCTCAGGCGATACAGTTGATATAACATCTAGAAGTGTTGGGATGGCTGCTAGAGGATCCATTATAGCGAATAGCTGAACAGATAACAAAGCTATTGTAGATGGCTCTATGGGGGGCATTGCAAAAGCCTTTATATGGAGATCTTAGATAGAAAATCTAAAAAAGTTTCATGGGTTTGCACATGGATAGAGCAATTCATTTGATTCTCTTTGCAGTTGCCTCTATAAGCATAGGGTCGGCATCTATATTCGTTAGAATCTCAAATGCTTCGCCAATTGCATGTGCCTTCTGGAGGCTTTCAATAGCATCTATCATACTTGCTCTTCTACCAACAGGCAAAGAAAGATATTGGCAGGACTGGCCAACGATATTGCGTATGTGGAGGAGAGGATTCAAAGTGACACCCGTTTCAAGAACCTCCGACCACACCTATCTGACATACTCAATGCAATTCGCCAAGCCTCACAACAAAAAGTCTTGCAACAAACAATGCATAAACCTGTTGTAAAACCAGCTATACAGGTGGAGACTCCGTCAAATCGTCTAATACCCTATCCTATAGAAAAATGTATTTCTACGTTTGTCGATGGTGCTAAGGACTGTCGCTCTATCGACTGCGTCTTGACAAAGCTTTCAACAGCTTTTCTATCTATAAGAGATTTCGTTGAAGCGTCCTTAGAGCCTGTAAGAGAGGATGAACTTGTAAAAATGTTTCTCTCCCACCCGGATGTCATGAGGGTTTTGTCTGGTCTAGGTGAAAACCTAGAATATGTGGAGGCGAAGATTAGCGTTGACATGAGATTTGATAATCTTAGACTGTACCGGAACGAAATTCTAGATGCAATAAAAACGGCATACCAAATTTACGTGCCAACACAGAGATATGAAACATATGAAAGGCCTCCGACATGGCAGGTAGAGCGCATGGAGTATGCACTTACAAGCCAACCGCCTCCACCTAGGGATACCTCAGAGGATTACAGACCTAGCAGAGTCAGACACATACCAATTGCCAGAAAATATGAGGAGCGGAAAGAGCCAGATACAAGCCATATCAACAAGGGCTATGGAGAACCAGTGAAAACAGGCACAAAGCGAAGAATCTCTCTACCTAAGGTGGGTTTGTCAAAACTCTCCTATGTCCTTTGTGTGTTGCTCCTGCTGGCGCTTGGTTACATATTCATGAAAGTCCCTTGGATAATTTTCTACGGCGAACGGTACTACATAGGTAGTATAAAAACTACATCAGTACAGATAGCTGCATCTGGCTGGGACATGACATGGCTCTTCATAGAGTATTGGCGTACATTTAATATGCGCCCGCCTATGTTTATTGTGTACTTCATTGGCCTGCTCCTAGCGGTTATAGCATTTGTTGCAAAATCGACTGTCCTTTCAACGATATCAGGCTTGGCAATGCTTATTGGGTGGTACGACTTCTACACGCACGCAACTGCGTACTATAGATTCTATGTCCAGTTAGTGGCGCTTCTTGGGCTAATCAATATTAAGGATGCAGCGCTTACAACGGGAACATACCTCGCCGGAATCCTATCATTCCTATATTTAGTGCTTGGAACATATTTAATACATAAAATGCGCTGACAGAGTGGAATAGTGTGTGTATAGTGAGGTTTTAGTTAAGGGATTAGTGCAGTAATGCTAGAGCTAGTGCTATGAGCGCCGCTATCATTGCTCCTATAGCTACCGGCTTTAGTAGCTTCCTGATTATTGACTTCTTTTCGACTCTCAGCTCTACCTCTACATTTCTATTAGCTATGACCACCTCTTCGGTGTGCCCGTCTACTGATAATCTTAGTATAGAGAACTTGGGCACCGGCATCGTTGCTGTGCCTTGCTCATCTGCTGTAAGCATTATCGTCTGTTTTCTCACTTTTTCTTCGCTTGGATATATTATTGTGGCCTCTACCCTCGCATTTTTGTATGGTTTACCGTTTTTCAGCACCTTGATTGATGCTCTCACTGTTTCACTTGGTTTGGCTCCGAAAACTACTGACAAGTTTTTCAGCATTTCTGCTAGCTCTTCTTCGCTAATGCCACGCTCTTTCACACTGGATTTTACCCTTAACTCAATGTTGCACCCTAGTATACTAAGGAGGTCACTTATGTCTTTGAACATCTCCGGCTTTTGATGTGCTACCACCGCTGATAAGTGTGCTAAGTAGTTCCTGAGAGTGTTTAAGTCTATTTTGTGTTCCACATAGTAATCTCTGAGGTTATAGAGCCACTCCACCATTAGTTCTTCAAAGACCTCCACATATTTTCGTATACCACCAGAATATGTGCATTATCGTATTCGTTTATCCATGTAACTACCCTTCTAGACAACCCAGCCCTTGGTGCTATAGAAACATACTTCCTGCTTATTTCTGTTAGCTTAGGGTTAAACCTATAGGCTAGAATATAGTGCATGTCTGTGTTAGCATCCATGTCTCTGCAAATTAGTTTAGGCTCTACTAGTATTTGCAACCACCTCTACGAAGATTTCTTCTTTGGCTTGACCAACTCTATTCCGAGCACCAAGAATATTAGTGCACCAAGGAGCCATCCTACAAGGAACAGCACGCCCTCTGCAATATTTCCGTATGTCCAGAAGTTTGTGAAGAGCCTGACTATACCTGAAATGATTAGGAATATTGAAAGCGCTATCAGTATTGCTCCGCCAGCTCTTCGAAGAGTGCTTGGTTTAGCTTGTTTAGATTTGGTTGTGTAACTTTCTGTATAATAGCTTTCATTGGTATGACTCTCTGTGTAGTAGTTTTTAACAGGAGGTATTGAACTTATTAGACGTTGTACCTCGTTGGCAAGCATCGGCTCGCTTAGCAACCTCCTTTCGAATTCATTTACATCTACCGGTATCCCAAACTCTCGAATCGCATTTCTTATATCGTGTATGAATGAGTTGATTACACCTTGGGCACACTCTCGGAAGAGGCACCTCTCTCGAATTGTGGTAGCCAGTCTACTGGCAAACATCTTTACACAGTTATCGAAACGCTCGGTTAGACACTCCTTTAGCCAAGTATCAAGTTCTACCGTTCCTCGCAACTCCTTTAATCCCATGACCTCCGCAACCTTGTCGGGCTCAAAGAAAGCCGGTGTTGTTTGTTGTGCGTCTCCGAGGAAGCTCCGCTTTGCAACAGATATAGCGTTGAATACCTCATTTCCTATAACGGGCAGAACCTCACTTTTAACAGCGTTTTCACCGCGAGACTCAATTGCATAAATCCTAGACTCCGGGTTCCCGCTTCCTATGAACACATATCTATGCATATCGAGAATCTGCAAATCCTCGGTAAGCTCACGCTCTATACAATCCTCTTTATAGAGCTCGAAGAACGTATCTAGGTTGGGGACAGAACGCTGAACATGCAGAACTAGGTCTCCCAATCTCTTAAACCCCTTCACAGCCCTCCCATCATATGCTGCAAGAACAGCCAACAAAAACATACGACGTGGGAGTCTACTCACATCGCAGCACCTATATATTCGCTCTAATTACTACCCTACCTGCGGAAATATATAAATTTTTAGTTTTCTAACCAGTTCCGATAAAACAGTTAAAGAGATACAATACAAAAATCTATAGATGCATCTTAACCAAAAACCACAAGATAATGCTAAAGTTTAAGACGGTTCGTTTAGTTATGGTATCAAAATATGGCACTCTGATAGAATAAGATTTATAATTTCTTTCATTCTATTTTTACTATAGGCAGAGTCTATGGAAGGCCTAGGCGATGTTGTTCGCAGATTTCTAGATGGTGTAGAAGGTTGCGAATCTGTGGACTGTATATTGGTTAGGCTGTCGACAGCTTTCTTCTCTATGAATGACCTCGCTAGAAGGTTTTCGCTTAGCATAGAAGAGCTTGTGAACAGGTTTCTCTCTCATCCAGACGTCATGAAGGTTTTGGCCGGCCTAGATATACAGCTCGTGGTGAAGAAAATTTGCTGTGACGCTAGGTTTTCGAATCTTAGACAACACCAAAGCAAAATCATAGATGCGATTAAGAGGGCATCCCAAATCTATCCGCCACACCAGACACACAGAGGAAGGGGTGTTATCATGGCCTATGCCAATAAACATATGTATGAGGGGAAAGAACCCCGCACTTGGGAATATGCAGGGGCCAAAGGCAAATGGAAGAGGCTGATACGCATGTTGCCTAGAATCAGTTTTGATTTTGCCAGAAGCGACATAGTTGTATTGGTAGTGCTTATAGTTGTTTTCTTTGTGATACCGACTACATTAGCTATTATGAGGATGCTTTCGCCACACAGCTCTCCGCAAATTGCAGAAAACAGCTCTAGCTGGACAACAACAACAACAAGTGAAATGAGCTGGGTTAGAAGCGCAACACTCTATACCGTAACAGGTATTGAAGGTGTGTCAAAATCACAACAGCATGTTAAGGCCACCTCAGTCAGCACCACGACAATCGCTGAAAGCATGGTAGAAGCTACAAGCACTTTTGCTATATCTAAAACCACGATAACTACATACACAATACCATTGTCGTTTACATATACTACAGAAACAGAAACTGAGACGCTAGCGAGGTTATATCCCAAACCAGTACTAGAGATAGGGAAAACGCGGCTTGCTGTTGAAGACGGCTATCTGGTTGTGGAGTACCATGGTAGGTGGATACCATATCTATGGATTGACATAGGAAACAGAACTATACATTTAACACCACATGTACCTGACAATCAGAGTACTGCTGTTGGCGCAGACTATATATACATATCCTCTAACCACACCGTAGCGAAGTACAAATTAGATGAAATAGCAAAGCTGCTAGAAGCATACCGCGCAACAAATGTAAAAATAACGTTAAAACCTGAATCAGTAGTGTGCAACGCAATCCTTACTGAGAATAGGACTTTGCTGTTCTCTGAATGTAGACGTGTAATACTCCTCGTAATTCCTTCGTTGAGCGGGAGGTCAATTTTGGAGACTGTATGTTATGAAGTAAATATAACGGCAGTAGATTATCTACACAACCATCTATTTAATGAGACATTCTTTAATAATCCGCTAGAGCTTTCGAGGTTTATATTGGATTGGCTGGACAGAAACGCTGAATATAACTACTTTAAGGCAGCTTTTTCGCTGTTTAGTGATGTGATGGGCCCTGTCGAGTTCTTTGAACAGAGGACAGGTGTCTGTGCTGATTATGCTGTGTTCACAGCTACAGCTCTCTTGGCTGGTGGCAGCGACGAGGCGTATATACTGATATTCAACACCACAAGAGGGTGGCATGCTACCGCCGGGATAGTAGTGAACGGAACACTATATATTTTAGACCAGCACCCACCCCTCTACGAGTGGAGCGAGTACACCGTCCATGTTTTCAAGCCTGTGGGCAACAAAATGCAGATTATGAGAATAAAGCTGGATAACAATGGGTTATCAACTATCGAGATATGGACACTGAGCTCCGATGAAGTTGAAAGCTGGCTACACAAAGTGGCGGGGTTGCAAGCAAGCCAAAGTAGTTGACAAACAAAGTCTACCTTAAGTGACTGAGATACTCAATAAAAAGAGATAGGTGGTGGTCGTTATCCCAAAGCGTTTATGATTATTGTTTCTTCGGCTTGGACTTGACGAGCAGTATGCCGGGTATCAGAAATACTAGCGCCCCTAAGATACGTCCCACAGAGCGTAATATGGTTTCTTCGATGGCGCTGGATGACATAATGTCGTTGATCAAGCCTCCGCCGAGGAGGAATACTGCGAGTGCTATTAACATAGCTCCGAAACTTTTCTCGCTACGTCTGCCATTGCAAACCACCTGCTTTGTCAAAACAAAGCTTTGCTTGAACGAAAAATATAATTTTCTATTAGGCGATAGCTGTGGTTGATTGAATCAAATTAAGAAACTGCCAATGCAACTATCTTTGCTTGCCAAACCCTTTGAAATTACTTAGATATCTAGGTTAAACAACATGGAACAACATGGAAACGAGAGACCAAACTCCTATGGCGTAGAATAGGTCAATCCATATTATCTTGGCTAGCGAGAGAACGTAGACTATTGCGGCAATAGGGAAGCCCAATATCGCTTTTTTCTCTACACGCCAGTTCTCCTTGCAGTACCTGTATAGTGACTTGGCATCCTCTGTGCTCGGTATTGCATGCATGCCGAACGAGATTGCCAGCCACACCAAAAACCACCCGAGCGGACTTCGTGTGTACGGATCTAGAAATGCCAGCACTATAGAAACTATTACCTCGGCTAATGTATTAACCACTAGCGGAAACATGGATATGGCTAGGGCCTGCCCAAACGTGTGAGGGGGCTCGTGGAGGACATAGCCAGCAGGGTTCCCCAAGCGGAAATACTTTACCTCGTATACCATTAAACCGGACTTCTCACATGCAATTTTATGGGCATATTCATGAAGAATCACACCAGGAAATGTAACCAGAGCAATCAGCCAACCAGGAATAAATACAACCATACTGACCTCCTTCTGTATATTATATATTGAGATATATTTAAAAATGATATAGACTATCCCTACTTCGTGGACATGCATTTAAATGTTTCTGATTATTTATCTCATAGAACTATGTTTAAATTAAACCAATGCACAGCCATTGAGATCTCCACAACATCTGTGAAGAGGTATTTCTGCTTCTTTTAAGCAATACATGTCTTCATTGCTTAGTGTTTAACTTAGGAATAACCAAAGAAAAGATTGTGTATGCATGCCAAGGCAAAAACAATTGGGGTGTAGCTACACGCATAAATCTATTCATTGAATATTTGGAATGGGGATGATTTTTTATTTGGATTCGGTGGTGGGGTGGATGGTTAGTGAAAAATGGTATGGGCTTGCAGAAATCCATGTTATATTTTTACTATCTCAACAGCTCTCTTATCAGTTTTTGGGCTTCTATTGGGTTGTTGGAGTCTATGACTTTTCTTATTCTCTCCCATCCGATGCTCTCTAGAGCTCTGTATATGGCTCTTACGTTCTCTATGCTTTGTCTGACCATCTCGGCTGCGTCTAGGTATCTTGGGAATAGGTCTAGGCCGAACCAGCCGCTGTAGTTTGTTTCTTTTAGCCAGTATAGGAGCTCTGCAAACTCTAGTAGGTGGACGCTTGCTGGGAATAGGTCTAGGTCTACCTCTGTGAATATGTCGTTTAGGTGTAGGTGGTACAATGCGTTGTATCTGGATATGAGGACTATTGCCTCTGGCACATACTCTTTAGCTAGTTTTGCATGGGCAAACTCTACGTTTATACCAACATTCTTTATGCCCTGCATCCTAAGCTCTAGTATTGTTGTCAGGGCTCTTGCTGCTGAGCCGTGTAGGAGGTAGCTCGATGGATCCTCTATCTTGTACTCCAACGCAACCTTTATCTCTGGCCCATACTCAGCTACCTCCTTGATCGAGGATACGTAGTTGTTCCAGAGCTTTCTATAGTCTGTTGTGAATGGAAAGTCAAACCCCTCTCTACCAGGCCATATAATCAGTATCTCTGCCCCGAGCTCCCTAGCAATATCTATTGCCTTCTTACATCTTTCAACAGCCCTCCTCCTAGTACTCTCATCGAGTGCCGATAGCGCTCCCCTAGCCCACTGAGCCTCCTGGGAAAGCACAGGGGCTATGGCAACAGCCTTTAGATTTGCAGTTGATAGAGCGTCTTTAACCTGCTTAACGTTCTCCTCATTGACTTCTGTTGGATAGTGGAACTCCAGGCCCTGGAGACCCTCAACCCTGCCGGCCTCTTTTATCAGCTCAACAATTGGCCTAGCAGGTTTGTAGCCCGTTGGAGCAAACCTCTCTACACCAGCTCCGAAGACCCATATACCAGTTGAAAACCTTATCTCCATTTTCATGCACCACAATCTAATAAAAGAGTTGGAAAACATTAAAAAGTTTACTGTGTTAACCTCATCCAATAGCCTAGTCTATGCGGAAACGTTTATTCACATGGAAAAACCATATAAGAATTTCCCTGCAAATTCTTATGTCCAAACATATAGTTGGGGTTGTGCCATGCACCAAGACCTTAACGATGTGGTTATACCTGTGGGCATTAGATGCACAGAGTTTTATAGGGTTGGGGATGCACATGTTGCGAATCATGTCGGTGCTCTGTCAACACCCTCTATGATACTTTTTATGGAGTTGACTGCAATGCGATGTGTTGAAAAGTATATTCCCATTGGCTACACAACCGTCGGCTTTTCTGTTAATGTGAGGCATGTCAGTCCAGCCCCTCCAAACGCTGTTGTTAGAGTTGAGGCAGAGCTTGTCTCTAGGGAGGGTAGAAAGCTTGTTTTCAGTGTTAGGACGTTCCTTGGTGAGAGGGTTGTTGGTGAGGGTGTTCACGAGCGGTATATTGTCTCTGTCGAGAGGTTTTTAGACAAGGTGAGAAGGTCTTGGCCATAAGACCCATATTCTCTAAAGCCGTTGTTGTGACTGGAAATAGTTAATAGGTGTTCCCGCTAGACCAATAGCCTGGCTGTGGATCCTGTCAATTGGTTCTTATATGGGGGAGGGGGTTGCTAGTTGTAAACAGTAGAAGAGTCGATGAGCTGGCTGAGATGGTTAGAGCCATTGGACTGGAAAAGATAGTGGTTTTTGAGGATATTGACCCCCAGTTCGAGGCTATAAAGAACCTGTCTAGGGTCTGCGGCTCTACAGCCTATCTCCTAGCTGTTCTCAATAGCGTTATCAGCTATAGGCTTTCCCAGCCTGGAGAGGTTTACTGGAGTCTCTTCTCAGACTATGCAAAAAGCAGGTGTAGGTCGATCGATGGACTGGAAAAAGCTGTTGGGCTTGTCAAAGAGTTTGCGAGAATGTATAACAGGGTTTCAGTTGATCAGAAGCTTAGAAGACTTGAGAAGATTGCTAAGTGTAGCCAGCTAGAGCAGGCTGTTTTGTCGACGGATCTGGAGGCTGTGAGGAGGGAGATAGCTCTGTGTCTAGATGTGGAACCAGACTCCAAGACCGTTGTTTTCTCAGCTAAAATGGTTTACTATGTGCACAAGGCACTCAGCAAAAAGGTGTCTATACCGATGACAATCCCAATACCTGTAGACACTAGGGTTGCCGCAATAACCTATCTATCAGGAGCTATAGACGTAGTTGGCGAGGCTATTAGCGAGGGCTATCCCCTACTCAAATACAGCAAAGCAATTAGAGGCGTGTGGATGGAGATAGGCAGGAAATCCTCTACACCACCACTAAACATAGACGCACTCATATGGTACTTCGGAAAATACCACAACGCAAAGAGCATAGACCACATATACTCCTCGGAATACAACAAACTCAGGCAGTTTCTAACACCAGATGAGATAATGCTTATAATAAGAAACCTCTTCTACAGATTAGTCAGATGATTCTAAATAGTATTGAATATGGCTATATAGAGTTGCATTTTCAAGACTGTGCCTAGATGCTCACCATATAAAACAATAAATAAGTTTATAAAGCTCTATACACAAAATGATATATGGTATTTGTTTTCTATGAAAAATGTGGAGCTTATAGCATATGTCATATCCTTTATCATCACACTAGCCATAGCTGTTCACATCTTCAACATAATTTATGGTGCTTTCCCGTGGAAAACATTTGATATTAAGGATGAGACTGTGGAGGAAGGCAGAGCCGATGTTGTGGAAGATGGTGAGGTTGGAGAAGTTCGTATTGTCGGCAATGTGGTGTATCTTCCTCTTCCTAGGAGGGTCTCTAATGTCTCTGTTGAGGAGGCCATCCTCTTGAGGAGGAGTATCAGGGAGTATCTACCCAATCCGATAACCATTGATCAGCTTTCAATGCTTTTGTGGGCAGCCTACGGAGTTACAGATACAAGGTATGGTTTTAGATCATCTCCAAGCGCTGGAGCGACATACCCACTAGAAATATATGTTGTGGTTGGGGAGAAAGGTGTTAGGATAGGTGATGAGAAGTATCTGAGGTCAGGGGTATACAAATATGATGTCTATACACATAGTCTAAGGCTTGTTAGAGAAGGTGATTTTAGAGATGAGCTTGCTAAAGCTGCTTTGGATCAGCCTTGGGTTAGGGAGGCACCTATAAACATTGTTATTACAGCTGTTTTCGAGAGAACGACGAGGATCTATGGTGAGAGGGGTAGGGTTAGGTATGTGCCTATGGAGGTTGGGCATGTAGGGCAAAACATATATCTGATGGCAACTGCTTTGAGGCTTGGAACAGTTGTTATAGGTGCTTTCTACGATGATTGGATAGCCCAAATAATTTCAGCATCTGAAAATGAGACTCCTATGTATATAGTGCCTGTTGGTGTTCCCAAAGAGTTTAGGGAAACAACTTTTGAGGATATTCAAAGGTTTATAGAGAGTAGAAGGGGATAGCATGTCAAAGTCACTGCGAATTGCTTTGGCGATTGTTGAAGTAACTTCAATACCACTACTTGTGCTTACAGCAATATACATACTCTCGGGATATCAAATGCTCTACCCACAGATACGCTTGATCCCAGCTGCAAGAACATTACATACAGACAAGTTTTTGAGAATCCTATTTGTCGTCCTAGTATACCTACATGGACTTACAGGCACAATCATATTATGTGAAAGAAGGATAAGAAATGCATTAATTAGAAACATAATCGAGTATATCGCAATAATAGGACTCTCAATTCTTCTTGCAATACCACTCACCCTAGAATTTACCATAGGGCAAAGCTAACGCCTCGGCCATTCGGTTACATTGAATAGACGATTTATCATTTCTATCACCAACTAGACACCAAAACATTTTCTAACCCTCTGACGCATTGTCAAGTTCCTTAACATTGAAGTATCTCTGTAGATGCCCCAAGCACTATAATCGTTAGTGTCTACAATGATTGAATTAATCAAGGGTTATATCTCTACAACAACCTTTAGCTGATGTCTCTCAAGAGATTTTTTCAGTGCTTCGACTGCATTGTCGATCCCCTTTACAACTTCTGTTATCTTTGGTTTTACAACACCTCTTTTCAGCAAATCTATGGCTTTTTCGAATTCTTTGAATGTTCCACATCTCGTTCCAATAATCCTAATCTCTTTGACAACAGCTACTGTTGTGTTCACGGTTGCTAATGCTCCCGGTGTCGACTTCAAGTGTATTACTCCCCTAGGTCTCGTAAGCTGTATCGCTATATCTAGTCCCTGTGGGTCTCCAGTGGCCTCAAATACCATGTCGAATCCGAGGCCCTCCGGCGTTTTCTCGGATACATAGCTTAGAGCTGTTTTGGTGTCTAGAACCCTGATGCCCAGCTCTACAAAGTATCTAGTCTTTGGAGAATCCGGTCTTGCTATAACAACTGGTTCGAGACCCATATGAAGCAAAACCTGTGTTGCTAGGTAAGCTAGGTTGCCCGTGCCAAGAACAGCAATATTATCGCTTGGCCTTGGCGGGTACTGAGAAAATGCATTCAGAACAGCTGCTAGCGGCTCAACCTCTGTTGCTGTGATAGAGTCTAGGCCATTCACTATATGCAAAGCTGTTTGAGGTGCTGCAAAATATTCTGCAAAACCCCCGTCAAAATCTATCCCAAGTGTTTTCTTGTATGGACAATGTGTATAGAGACCACTTCTACAGTAGTAGCATGAACCGCAAGAGAAGTTTATTTCACTAACAACAAGCCTTCCCCTAAGGGGAGAGTCGCTAACAACTACCCCCACAACTTCGTGTCCTGGTATAAGAGGAGATTTGAAGAGTTTATATGTCCCTTTATAAAAAGCTTTGTCAGTTCCACAAACACCAACAGCAACACTTTTAACCAAAACCCAGTTTCCCTGTGGAGTGGGGATCGGGACATCCCCAATTTTCGCAATGCCAGGGCCGTATAGCACAAGTGCCTTCAATTTCAACACCATAAAACGTTCTATCATCAAAGTTTTAGATCTTATGATACAATATCAATATAAAATAATAATTAGCATATTTGCTTAAATGCGATGACCAGTAACTTAAGTTTTGTGGCTCTTCTCATAGCTATCTATATCCAACAAATAGAGTTGAAGTTTGTTAAAAAGGGTCTAATTAGGCTAAAGCTTTTTAGAAAGGGGCTTCTCCAATGATATGTTATAATCAGTGAAATGTTTGGTGGTTGTATTTGGATTTTGTATTTGACATATCATAGCTTGGGCAGTGTTTGGAGACCTTTCATAGGCTTTGTTGTAGTTGCTATGATTACTATCTTTCTGGTTTTTAGAAGTAGATATGCTAGGATACCTATTTGGAGTGTAATGGCATTTACATCTTTTCTTGTTGTTTTCTTTAGACTTGTATCTGTTGATGAAATGGGCTCTCTAATTGACTTAGATGTGATCTTGTTTCTAATTGGGATGTCCACATTGGTTGGCATTGCCGAGAGCTCTGATATTTTAAATGCTCTAGCTTTGTGGCTTATAGGCAAGTTCAGATCTGTTAAAATGCTTGTTATAGCATCTTCGCTTGTCTTTAGATTGCTAGCAGCATTTGCGATGAATGATACCGTAGCTCTTATGGGCCCCCAATAGCCTATTTAATTCCGAGGATTATTGGTGTAGACCCTGTCTTTATGTTTCTTCTATTAGCGTATTCTCTCACTATAGAATCTGTTATGCCACCTATAGGCAATCCACAAAATGTTTTAGTTGCTGAAAGCTCTGGAATAGAGGCTCCTTTCATAACCTTTGTATACAAACTCTCCATACCAACTATAATAAACCTTGTTATAACGCCTTTAATACTAATGCATTTAATGATTGGCAAAGCTACTCAAAAAAGAAAAATCGCTGTGCCTATTGCTGAAGAGGCTATAAAAGATCGGAGAGAGGCTATAATAGCTGCAATAGGCTTGACAACAACTATAGGTATGCTAATAGTAAATGATGTTCTTCAGCTTATGGGATATCCACATATACAGAGAAGAGGTTTGATACCATTCACAATAGCTGCTGGTATATACATCTTCACTAAAGAGCCTGGGAAAACACTTTCGAAAGTTGATTGGGGGGACAATAATATTCTTCATATCGATGTTTATAACTATGGAGGGGGTTTGGAGAAGTGGTGTTCTAAACCCGCTTCTAAACATGTTTATGAGTAGAAGATATGGCGACTTCAGAGACATACTATCAATAGCAATATCATCTATAGCATTAAGTCAGCTAATAAGCAACGCACCCTTCACAAAGCTCTTCATAAATTATATGCATTCCATGGGATTCACAGAAAAAGATGTTAATGCATGGCTGTCACTAGCAACATTTAGTACAATAGCAGGTAATCTAACATTTTTAGGAGCGGCATCAAATATAATAATTTTGAAGGTGCTGGAATCGAGATACTCAAGAACAATATCATTTAAAGACTTTGTCAGAGCTGGAGGCATAGTAATAGCAATAAACACATTAGTGTACATACCATTTCTTTTGTATTAAAAACGCAATTCTTTATCACAAAACACCAAGACATTCGCAGCCAAAAGCTTTTTAATGCGGGGAGAAGGCCAAGTTGATTACAGTTTATGTGATGTGTTAATTACGAATTTCCGCCTCTTTATCTGCATCAAATACTGCAATACCTTTTTCAACGCTCTAATGTAGAACTGGTTACCTGATCTAATCGCCTCCTTCAGCTCTTTTTCACTTACAATAGTTATCTCTACATCAACATCTTTTACTCTATGGATAGCAAATCTATCTTTCACTACATCCACATCCCTAACTACGACCATCACATCTATATCGCTTAAGCCCTTCACAAACTTTCCCTCTGCTATAGAACCCGTTAACAATATCTTCAAGGCTTATACCTCCTTACCAATTCCTTTATCAACAGCTCAAGATTTTCTACAAGGTCTTTAACATTGTCTTTATCGAGAATCTTCCTCAAGAAGCTTTCTGACATGGTTCAGCACCTTCCTAGCTATGTTTATGGCCTCTTCTGCATTCTCTCTAGAGTAGTGCTTGTGGGGAGGTAGCAAGAGCCATGCACCAGGATATCTAGTGGGTATATAATATCTATCTAGCTTCTCAGCAGAACTGGCTAAATCCTTTGGAAAGTACACTCTAGTTGCAACCTCATTTAAGAGCATATTCACACTATGTGTCTGTCTATAGACGCCAAGTCTCTTCATCAATAAAGCCTTTAAGCCTTTTCACAGCTTGATGAGAAAAGAAACAAACTTTGCTCCATTTCCCAGCTTCAAATAAGATTGAGGCTAATTCTAAATCGTCAACAGCTTCATCAAATCAATTCACATATCTGTCATAACTCATTAAGAACACTGCCAATGCTAAACACCTATGATTAAATCGTAGATTAAAGTTTTAATTTTCTAAAAATAACTAAGTTTTAATAAAATGAGAATAAAACTAGAACAGCTCGTTTTATACACGTCAATTAATTGTAGCTTGATCTTCATAACTATGTATGTTGCATAGATAGGATTCATTAAATAGTTTAGAGATGCATCTTTTTGACTCAATCTTTATTAGCGCTATTACTAAGATTTAAACTTCTATTCCTTTGCTTTTTGCTATATCTAATATGCTATTCCAAATATCTTCATCTAGTGGTATACCGTGTGCAATTCTTTGCTCATATACTCTATCCTCTGGCTCTCCTGGTAACAAGACCTCAGAAAAGCCTTTGGCTGGTGGACAGGACTTCACTTCTTTAACTAGCTCATCAACTAATGTTAGATACTCATTCATGTCTATGAATTTTGCTGAGTCAAGTACAAGAGATAGAAAGCCTCCCTGAGTTGAACCATGGTGTAGAATCTTTGTGCTTAATGTTTTTCCAGCTAAAATCCCCGCTATAATCTCTATCATGAGAGATAGTGCATACCCCCTTATAGCCTCCGAATGGAAGTAGAGCATATACTTTACTAGGATCTCTAGTTATTCTTCCTTCACTATCTATTGCCACACCCTCTGGTATGCTCTCCACCCTCATAGCCGCTAATCTTATTTTATATGATGCCATAGCACTTGTGGCCATGTCTATGACTATAGGTTTAGACTTTGTTGGAAAGGCAATAGTAAATGGGTTTGTGCCAAACAAAGGTTTTGAACCTCCAAAAGGAACTGCAAGAGCAGATCCATTAGCACATGCAAATCCAATAAGTTTTTCATTAGCTGCCATAATTGAGTAGTAAGCAAGCATTCCAACATGGCCAAGACTCCTAACAGCAGCAATACCCATACCAAATCTCTTTGCCCTTTCTATTGCTATACGCATAGCTTTAGCAGCTACGGGAATACCTAAACAGTTATTGCCATCAGCAACAATAACATTGTTTTCATCTCTAACAATAGATAAAATTCCACAAGGCTTTACATAGCCTTTTTCAATACCTTCGACATAAACCCTAACTCTGATCACGCCATGGCTATCAACCCCCTAAGATTAGCTAAAACTAGGTGATCTGCAATAATCTCAGCATCTTCAACAGAAAAGCCATAGGAAAAGAATATTCTTTTAACCAAATTCCTTAAAACATTATTACTAACAACTACGACACACATATAACATCACAAACAATTAAATGGAAAACAAGCTTACTTAAGTATTTATAAAACAAATTGCTTAACGATCTTAGTCTTTAGATTCATCAATGCCTCTTCAAACCTTCTCACAAGTTATTTTAGTTTCTAGAAGACAAATTAAACCATCGTACCCCAGTCTTCTAGAAGCAGATGAGCATATATGAGACACATCTAATCAATATCTATTTACAGTACTCTTTGTCTCATGGATTTGATTATCGGAAAACTCAATGATATGTCTATTCCAAAGAGCTCTAAGCTTAGTGTATTCAAACTTCAAGTTCATTAACAACCTTTGGGGTATGTTCAAAGTCTTATGATATATCATCAGATATTATTGAGAATTTTATGTGAAGTTATATCTGATATCAAGAATTTATCCAAGTGTCATAGCCTCAACTAAAACGTCTTATGTTAGTTGTTCTAATTTGGAGTATTTTTATGTGTTGAATGTTGAGGAAAGCATAAAAGATATATAAAATCAAATTTTGTGTTATGTATAAATGCAATGCTTGCTGAGGTGATATTCTATGGCTAAAAGAATTGGTGTAGGTGTTGTTGGGCTTGGGGCTATAGGCAAGGTTCATGTGGAGGCTATTAAAGATCTTGAAAAGTCTACGGATTATATAAAGCTTGTGAGTGAGTTGATCGGGGGAGGAAGCATAAAGCTTAGGGCAGGCTCTGCAACAGGTCTCAAGGTAGAGGATATTTGTAGAGGATGCGCAACACTAATATTTCTCATAACACCCGATATATGCAGTAAGACATAGACATAAAAACGCTTTTGACGAACAAACAAAGGCAACAGTATTTCGCTGCAGAAACCCGGTAACCGCTATTGCATCGCCTATTCAATTACTGGTCGTGATTGTTGAGTTCCATTCTGCATCTTTATTGGCATGTGACACGCAAAAGTCATGGAGTATAAAGAAATACAAAGGATGTAGCAGTTTATATAGCCACCTACATAGAAATAAGATGCAGGTTTTTGGATGACGCTACTGCCGAGAGCTGAAAATGTGATGATAGGAGGGGGTACCTGACAACAAATTTTGAAATGCTATAGGGTATCGCTAAGCATTATCAATGTGTTTAATATGTTTTGGTAATGTTTAAATATCCTTTAAAATATTACTATTTTGTGTGGTTTGAATGAGTTTATCTGCTGAGTATATTGTTAAGCTTTTTGAGGAGGATGCCAGGGCTAGGAAGAGGCTTGCTGAGTTACTTGTTTCTGAGCCTGACATAAGGTTGGCTGTGGTAAATGCTGTTTTGAGGGATGTCGCAACGAAGAGTGATTTGGAGAGAGTTGAGAGTAGTTTGAGGAATGAGATTAGGTCTACTGAGAAGGGTCTTGGAGAAGCTGTAGATGGTTTGAGAAGGGAGTTTATGGAGTATAGAAAAGAGTTTATGGGCCACATAGAAAACATTAACAAGTCTATCGAGAACCTGAGATCAGAGGTGTTCAACTCTATAAATAATCTTAGATCAGAGGTGTTCAACCACATAAATGAGTTGAGAAAAGATATTTCAGAGCTGAGGGACAGGGTGTCAAGGTTAGAAGGCGCATACAACGAGTTAACAAAGAGAATAGACGACTTAGACAAGAGGATAGATGGCTTAGATAAAAGGATTGACTCATTAGATAGAAGAATAGATGCATTGGATAAGAGAATAGACGCATTAGACAAGAGGATAGATGCGTTAGACAAGAGAATGGACTACATAACCAAAATATCATGGCTATTAACAGGCTCAGTAATAGCAACACTAATAGCAAACATAGTGATAAGAATGCTACCATAGACTAGACCTGTCACCCTCTAAAAACCCTTATAGTGTTTGCAATAGCCTTAGCGATGGTCTATGTATCATATAAGGAGTTGGCAATACCTTTTTAAATGCGTATTTAGGTGTCCTAGCAACATGAAAGTGCCTATTTGATGTTCATTAATGACACATTGGAATGTACTTAAACTATGCCATATAATCACATCCTTTGTCAATCATGTACCTAAAATTCTCTTGGTTTAATATTGTAAAGGTATTGTATAGAAATTGAGGTTGGTTTTGATATCCTATTATATTAGGTCGTGGAGCAGGGGTTACAAATAAGATAGTCTAATTATAGTTCTTCATAGCGTTTTAGAGAATAAGACAAATTTAGAGGTTATTTTAACATTAGCTATCGATAAGCATAGCTAAGCTGGTATGTCATAGAAATGTGGTAAATGTGATAAGAATTGAAGAAAATGAAAAATTGTTTTATTTTCTTAGTGGCCTTGGGTTTTTTAGGCTTTACTACAAGCCGTCTATAGGTTTGTTCTCCACATAGTTTATTATGGCCTCTACAACAGCTTCATCCATGTTCCTAAGTGCTTCGTGTGTATATGCTGCTATGTGTGGTGTTATTATAATGTTTGGGTATTTTAATAGTCTGTGGTCTGCCCCTATAGGCTCTCCCTCAACAACATCTGCTGCATATGCTGCTACAACACCCTTTTCGATGTATTCACATAGAGCTTCTTCATCTACAAGCTCTCCTCTAGCTGTATTAACTATTATTACACCCCTCTTCATTTTACTTAAAATGTTTTTGTTTATCATATGGTATGTCTCATTTGTTAGCGGTGCGTGAAATGTTATTATATCGCTTTCTCTAGCCAGCTCCTCTAAACTTGTAGCGTAATTATATCCCATTGTCTCAACTCTTTCTTTGGGTATATACGGGTCGTAGACAATTATCTTAGCTCCAAAGCCTTTTGAAAGTATTTCAGTTACTCTAGATACTATAGAGGTTTATGAGAGGCTGGATGGTCTGTTGATAAGAATCCAATGACTATACCATGTCTTATACATATGAGTTAGAGGGATAGCGGATTTGATAGAGAAAGAGGGTTACGAGTCAAAGAGGAGAGAGCTCATCGACTATGCATGGAAATTTACATACCTTGTTATGGCGGTCTCAATAATTGCAGCAGTAATGAATATATTTAACTCTGGTTAGATTATTGCAGTGTCTGGGGTGTTTATGTACTCTAGTTCTGCTCCTTGGTGGAAAGAGGTTTGGGGTTGAGATAGGGTTAAAGATGTTTTAAGGACTTTGCCTGGCAGGCTTGGTTTTGAGAGGAATAGGTATTTAAGGTTCTTTAGGCTTAGAGTTGATCTGGAGACGGGAGAGGTTTTTGATGAGGTTTTAGAGAGGTTTCTAAGTGAGAGGGAGAGATATGGGTTGTACTATGTGCTGTACAACTATGCGCAAACAGCTGTGGATATTGGGGGAAAGCGGAGAATACGCCACATTGACACAGATTTGCCCAGCTATTCACTGCCCAATGGTAAAGCAAAATATAGACGCATTCAAGGTGCTTGTAGACTCTGTCTTCTCGTCCAACCCAGACCTTCTATACAAAGCCGCTGAGCCATTTAACTACGAAAAAATTGGGTTTGGAGACGCAGCTGTGAAGGTGTATACACTGCCTAGAGTCCCAATAGTTGTTGCTATATGGTTTGGCGAGGAAGGAATACCGTCATCAGTATCACTACTATACGATAAAAACATTTCCAACTACATCGAATGTGAAGCAGCCTCCATCATGGGCGGAATTCTGCTGGCAAGACTAATAATATCACTAAGCAGGTCAGCAGGTATAGACACAAGCAACATTAAATATAGCTATAGATACCAGTGCCCAGAATAATCATATCCCCTTCTCCCCACCTACAGGAGCTGCACCCCCCTCCGCAAACTAAAATCATCTCTACACAAACATTTATAAAATTTTCTGAACCGACCTCCTCCCCACACTAAAGAACAAGGCCTTCAGATGTAATTGATGATCAATGAAAAACATGACCCAGACTCTACAGAACTGCGTAGCAGCTACAGAGGTGTGTAGTGGCAAAAATAAGGAAAGCATCATTTTAAGCAGTTAGGAAGACACAGCTATCTTTATGGGGTAGTAGACGCAGACCCCTCCACCTAGCTGTGTGCAATACTGTAAAAGCATGAACACAGTTCCAGACCGGCCAGCTGCTGTGAAGTACCCTGAGAAGCTGATGTTGCTTCTTGTGCTTGGGGCTATCACCACCCAATCAGTTGATGTTGTTGCTGGAGCCCCGCCAACAATTCTGATTGGCTGGCTTGTATAGGTCGAGTTGCGTATCGTGATGTTTGCTGTTAGATATGTACATTCGATACAGTCAGATAGCAGGAGCCTGGCATAGTATGGCTTGGAGTCGCTGTTGTATATGGATGAGACTATAAAGCCTGTTACACTTGCTGAAGAGCTCGATATTGCGGCTGAGACAGCTACGCTAGTGTAGTTTGCTCCCGGAGACCATGAGAGAGTGCCTGTTGTAAGGCTATATGTGTCGCCACCGAGTATAGCATCTCCAGAGGTGTAGACGAGGCAGGGCACCCCATCGGGAAACCTCACCACAATCCTGCCATCAATACCCGTTCCCACAACAGCATCGGTAACAACATTGAGTGCAATGTGACTGGTAGTAGCTGTAGCAGAAGCCACCAGATTCCCTAGATTATCCCACAGCCAAACACTATAGCCCACAGGAACATTCTGAACGGTTATAGTCCTGGGGTCTGATGTAGAAACTATGAAGTCGTCGAAGTAGACTGTGCTGGTTCCTATGATTCTATCGACTTCTACGCCTACATACGATGGTTGGAAGAACCTCGTGCCAGTGATTGTCGCTGATGCAGTGGCGACTCGGTTGCCTCTCACATCATATATGTATGCTGTGATGGATATGCTATTCCCAGTTACAATATATATAATAACAACTGTGTACCATGCATCTCTACTGTAACCAGATATAGTTGCACTAGCGTGTTGGTTCCAGCTACCCACATAGCTCCAAATATACAAATAGCCGTTGTAGATAGATATCTCGTATAGTCTTTGAAGCGTAGAGTCTATGAGGACTATCCCCCTGTATGTCTCAGCACCAGATGCAAGCCTCGTCTTAACTGATACCCAGAGAGAGCTGTAGCTTGAGACAGATGTTGCCCAGTAGTACTGCGATGCCCATCCTATACCCCCGTCGTTGTCCTGCCCTGAAAGAGTGTTTCCCTTGTATCCCGCTGCTGTAGAGCCCCATGAGCCTCCTCTACTTGTCCACCCAGGAACTGGATATGTCTCGAAGTCTGTGTATACTACTGCCCCCCTGCTAGCCCTCGTCAACGCTATGCAGTATGTTGTTTGCGGCTGTTGGAATGTTGTCGGCGGTGCTACAGGCGCTGTGGATAGCTGCATTGGGCTGTAGGCAAACGTGCCTGCGGATGCAACTGCTAAAATCAGTATCAGAGCTACTGCTATTGGTGTCTGTGTTGTGAGCAGCTTCTTTGCACCTTTTATCTTAGTCCACACCCTTTTCTCTACTGCTATCGCCGGCTCAACATATTTTCCATACAGGTATATTGTCCAGACTATTGCGGCTAGCGACAGTGCTACGGCTACTGTTAGGGGTATTAACAGTGTGTATGGTGCTTCGAAGACCATTCTATACGCCACTGTTTTCAGCGTCTCTATCCCCGGATACTCTATGATTCCAGCCGATGTTGCGAGCCTTATGGTGTTGCCGTTTCTGGCTATTGCGAGTATTGTTGATGCGTCTGCTGAGAATGCTTGTGTGAGATATCTTAGGACGCCGGACACTATTTCGAGTGATAGGGAGACTCCGTAGGCTAGTGCAGATGCTGTCACATACCTCCTCTTGTATACCAGTGCTGTGGATGCTGTTGACATTGCCAGAAGCACAAATGTGTATACAGCTGTTGCCAGGGAAACTGTTTTGACAGCATCTATATTAGGCATGTAGATGCCGTTCCCATTTATTGTATTGGTCATTGAGTAGCCTGTGAGCGATATGTAGCCCCTTACAAAGCCCTCGACAAATATCTGCGGGTAGAGAAGAGCCACCAGATACAGTATAGCTGTTAATGCGTTTGCAAGCCCAGCCAATGCTATGACTGCTCTCATCCTCTTGGAGATGAACCTCCCCAGAACAGCGTCCAGGTCTATCCATATCTCACTGCCAGCGTCTGCCACCTCCTCTCACCCCACACAAGATACTCTACACGGGCATAGACAAACCTGCTGCCCTCTGGGGGCTCAATATAGAGTGTCTCAAAGCCGTTTACAACAGCAGATGTGTTTGCATATCTCCAGCTCTCGCCAACTCCATAGGCATACTGGAAGGATATGTTGAATCTCATCGGAAAGCAGTTTGGGTTGTATATTGCTAGAGAGCCGTTTACAGCTCTAAGAATTGGGCTGTCGCCGTATACCCTGACCCTGTAGCTTCCGTAGAGCCTGCCAACACTATTTAGCGTTGCTATAACAGATACGTTCAGGTTGCCACTTTTCTCAAAAGCCTCTTCAACCATTTTTGGAGGTGGATAGCCTATCACATGGGTCGAGTTGTATGCTGTCTTCACCAAAACGCCGTCTACATACATAGACGCATCCGATACTGCAAAGTCTCCAGTGTACCTAATAGTTATAGTACAGCTCTTGGGGTCGGAGCCTGCGCTAGACAGGTAGAGGGCTGGCGGATAGAGCCTTGTGTAGCCTGGGGCTGGCTGTGCAAAGCCGTAGACAAGCATTATAAACAGTATTATCGTTGCGTAGGTCAGGGCAGAGCTGACCCCAACAACCCTTGTCCTAGCTATAGATGCTACTGCAAAGCCTGTTGAGAACAGGAACAGCGGCAGCCAGACAAGGCGTGGGATGGTGGCGACGACAACGCCCCTAACCTGGTTGGGGGAGACAGGCGGGTCTGCAACATGGTTGGCATCGCCCTTGGTTATAACACACCTGCTCTCGGGGCAGAAGCCTATTACCCTGTGGACAACGCAGAAGCTTGGGTTGATGCAATAGACAACGACATCGCCTTTGGAGAAGCTTCCTCGGACAGAGACGACCAAGTCCCACCTGTGTATAGAGGGCTCCATACTGCTGGAATATACTATGAAGCCTCCAAACAGGTTCAGAATGTTTGCCCTAGACAAGAAGGCGAAGAGAAACAGGGCAAAGAAGATAACTATAACAGCATTGGATATGTGGGAGAGGGTAGGGATAACCTTTCTATAAAAAAACCTTTTGTTTTCATAGGGTTCACATCGACCACCCGCTCTATGGCGGCATCTCGCCACCTGGTGTATACACTATGTGCATGCTGAAGGTAGCTGAAGCACCTCTTATGCTAGCGCCCTCCGGTATGTAGACCAAGAAGTCAATCTCCCAGGTGCCACCGTTACCGTTTAGTTGCCCAATCTGTATTGGGCTGTTGGTATTTTGAGCTGTCAGCTCAATAACCCTTATTACATTTCCTCCTTCTTGTGGCGTTCCAGGCTCTGGATACCCAGTTCCAAGGTCTCTTGAAGCACCTTTGTTGTAGACCACTAGATACACTTTAGAGCCTGAGGGCAGGGTATTTGCCACTTGGTCTAGAACAAGCCAAACGTTGTATGCCTTGTTATCGGTGTTCTTTATTATTGTGACGTTCTTGTAGTATGTTGTGTGGTATGTTGGGTGGATTGCTATGGTGGCGCTTGTGCTGTTTTGTCCAACGCTAACAGAAATGGTGTTTCCTGATCCAAGGTCTAGCTGATTAGCATTGGTGCCGGCTGCAAAGGCTACTGGTGGTGTTGTTGGCTGTACTGTTAGCTGTAGTGGGTAGTAGGCAAAAACGCTGGCCGCTATGAATGCCGCTGCCAATAGTATTGTTGTTACTAGTAGTAGGTTTTTGTTCATATGAGCCACCTGTTTTCCTCAGGTTAGCTTTTTTATTCGGTTAGGGTTTATAAACTTTCCTATTGTCACAGCATTGCTTTGCAATGGATATTCTCTAAATTTCTGTATTTCAACTCTATGTTGTGTTTTGGTTTTATAGGAAATGGTCTGCTGTTTGGCGCTAGCTTTTTAAACCCTACCGCTCTATATTTTCTGCTGGTTTGTTTGGGTGGATTGTTTTGGGCGGTGATGCTATTTGGTTTGTCGATGTTTTGGCTGGTGTTAGGGGTGAGTTGGAGTCTCTCTGTCATGGGTTTGGCGTTGCATCTGTGTGTAGTGCTGTTTTGGAGGGTTTTGCTGAGGCTTTGCCTAGTTGGTTTAGTGGTAGGAAGAGGAGGGTTATAGCCTCTGTAATCCTCTACACATCTCTTCTTATTGCGAGGGGTGTTAGGAAGGGTCTTCTCAAGGATGTTCTAGAGGCTTTAGGTGTTTCCAAGCCCTCTTTCAGAGATGCCTTCTCCAGGGTTGCTTTTGTTGATTGGGATACTGGGCTGGTGTACCTAGAGCCAAGGCTCTTCGAGGCTCTTTCAAAGAGGGTGAGGCTGCCGGGGCATGTGAGGCGCTATAGTGTTGGGGAGGTTGTTAGGAATAGGGTTGAGAAGGTTTATCCAGGTCTCTACAGCTCTCTAGACCTTGTATGCATGAAGAGCTGTGGCAAGAGCTATCTCAAAACACTTTTAGAGGAGCCTGAAGTGGCTAGAGACGCTGTGCTCAAGCTCAGCACGCCGGGGGTGGCCAGGTGGATTGTTGAGAAGGCTGTGGCTACAATCGCAGAGCTTCTAGACATAGATGCAGAGCCCAGTAAGGTTGCGCAGCTTCTATTCGAAGACCCAGAAGCATTCAAAACAGCGATGAGAGGCCTCATAGAGAAGGCCTCTAGCGGCTAGTCCAAGCAGCATTTATGCCGTTTTCTGCCTTGGATCCATGTCAACTGGGTTTAGCATTGTATGTCTCTTGCTGTGTGTCTCAGTATAGGGTCTGGTATAAAGTATGTGTCATTTGCTTTGTCTATGAAGCCGTTGTTCATAAGGTTTTTGAGTAGCCTAGCCAGCTCAGAGTCGTAGATTTTTGTGCCAAGCTTTATCTCTAAATACCTTTTTATCTGCGACCATGTTGCCCCCTCTCTGTCTATAGCCTTTACTATCTCCACATAGCGCTTGCTGCCCATAGCCTCAACAAACTTGCAAAACTCGTTGGCAACTATTTTAGAGGCTTCTTCAACAACCTCTTCTATAACCGCTTTGTGGACCCCTCTACCAACAGCTTTTAGCCCTAGGTATGAGAGCCACCCTATTATCCCGTCAAGCCTCTCAACAGCCTCTACAAGAAAAGACTCCTCAACCTTTATGCCATGCTCCTCAAAGCCTTTTCTCAGAAACTCGATAGACTTTTCTTTGTCTAGTGGCCTAACCTCTATTCTCTCCATATACCTTCCATACAGTGGGGATGAGGGGTCATCAACTCTGAGAAACCTGTAGAGCAAGCCTATTTTAGAGCCTGCAAAAACAAATGATATGTTCCTCAAATTGTCGTAGGCATAGGCTATGGCCGGCAAAACATCATATCCCTTCATCTTTATGAGCTCTTGAGCCTCGTCGACTACTATAACCAGCCTCTTTCCCCTGTCCCCAGCCCACCTATCCAAAGACTCTAGAATAGATGTTAGCAAAGGTCTCGACCTATCCAATGAGAACTCTACCCCAAACTCGAATACCCTCACACCTCTGACAGTCTTGAGATAATCAATAATCTTCCTATCTAAAGATGCAAAGCTGTTTAGACTCTTCCTAAGTTCCTCCAAGAACATCCCGTATGTTATATACCTAGACTCCTCAAACTTCCTCACATCAAGATATATCCTAGGCAAATCAAATGTAGAGGCCCTCACCAGAGATGTCTTCCCAACTCTTCTAACACCAACAACAACTGTTATAGCATGAGACACTACACTCCTCCTCAAATCCTCAAACTCCCTCTCCCTATCAAAAAGCTCCTCAGGCCTCTCAACAGGTCTCTCAAAAAAAGGCACGGCTACACACCTCTGTAGTTGCTACACACCTCTACAGCTATAAAAGCTGATACAGTCTTCAAAAACAGCACATCCGAGCACCGGTAATATGAGATAAATGAGCAAGCTTTACATATCTTAAGCCACATGCTTTAGGCCGCAACAAAAACAAAGTTTTTATACTATAGTAGCACCAACTGCAGCTACGGTTGTCTGATACGACTCGATATGACGAGTATAGATATCTTCTTGAAAGGTCTAGGAGATTCTATGAAACAGCTGTTATGCAGATAGACAGGGGTTTCTACGACTTAGCCGTCTTCAGTTTTGAGCAGTTCCTTCAGTTGTTTCTCAAAGCATGTCTCCTCAAAACTTGGTGTCGACTATCCAAGAACCCATAGTGTGAGAAGGCTTTTAGAGGTAATGGCGAGGGTGACAGGGTCCAAGGAGATCGAAGACTTGTTGAAGAGATATAGCCTTGAGCTAGACTCTCTAGAAGATGCATACACAACGTCTAGATGTGTTGCAAGAGACTATACAGCTGATGAAATTGCAAGAGTTAAAGGTGTTGTTGATGAGGTCATGAACATTGCTCGAAGATTTGTTGTTGAGAAGGCTAGAAGAAGGTTTTAAATATTCAAAAACCTGCCGAAATATCTAAAAATTATTGTTGAAACTGTAGAGAGTCTTGATAGAGATGCTAGGGTGTATCTCTTTGGTAGTGTTGCTGATGGGAGATACCTGCTATCAGGTGACATAGACATACTAGTTGTCACAAAGCTGAAGCCAGAAGAGGTTATAGCAACTTTGTGGAGCAAAGGGATTGGAGACCCGTTTGAGATACATGTAGTTAACGAAGAGATGCTTAAGGTTTACAAGAGTAGGGCAAAGCTCATAGAGCTAACCAAAACAGTAGCAACATCCCTACGAATACTGGTTAGAGCCAAGTTTTAAGGGGGTTGGGTCTATGGTTTTAGAAAATAGCGTTGGCTTGTAGAACGTTTGCACAATGTGGGATTGCCAGACATTTATCTATATTACCCTACTAGCGATAGAGTTTCGATAGGCTCTAGCAATATAATGTTGAAACAGGTGTAGAGGGGTTTGGATCCTTTAAGTATGCTGGTGGTGTCGGAGGGATGAGGAGGACCAAGCTTTCTTTCGCCGATTTGGCTGTATATCTAATTGGGAGAGAGGTGACCTGGCAGACGCCGATATATAGAGGCTATTAGGAAGGTGTTGAGATGCAGAAGTAGCGTAGTTGTCTCACATGGGTGTTTGCTGGTGAGCGGCGAGTACTATGCTTTGTTGTGGAGACGGGCCGAGAGGTTTTTGACCAGATCGATTAGGGATTTAGAGGAGGGAGACTACGATGGTGCTTGCTTCAACGCTGAGGAGGCTGTCCAGCTTGCTGTAAAGGCCTTGCTCTACAAGTACTTTGGCGAAACGCCGCGGATACACGGCTCCAAATCTCTTTTGGCTAGACTAAGAAACTTGTTTGCCGATGGTGGGAGAAACGATGTCGCCACAGTAATCGGCAGATTTGTTGCTGATTACCGCGACGCTCTCGATGTTTTAGAGGAGAGCTATACAATGGCTCGCTATGGAGCTATATCCTATGGCGAGAGGCAGGGTAGGGAGTGCGTGGAAACAGCTAAAAAGGCTTTCGAGGTGCTGAAGGATGTCGAACGGGCGGTGGGCTAGATACGCCTTAGAGAGATACTCGCTTCTAAAGAGGTGGAGAGAGCTCGCTGCCATCATTGTTAGAGCCTGTAGAGAGGTGCTTAGAGAGTGCAAGGTCTACGTTGTTGGCGGAGCAGCTGAGGAGAGACTAACAGTGTTGAGCGACATTGATGTAGTCGCAGTTGTGGAGAACCCATCGATGAAAACAATCGAGACAGTTATAGCTGTGAAGAGAAGGGCAGAGGAGCTCGGGCTACCACAAGACACCCCCATAGACCTGAAGATACTAACCCCACAAGAGTTCCAAGACCTAGTCAAAAGAGGTATCTATAAAAAGGTTGTGGAGATAGAACCATTGGTGTGAGGTAATGAGGTCAAAACGATTAGTAGTCTTTAAAGATGCTGATCTATTCTATGTAAATGGTTTAACACCGTTTCTTATTGCAACCTCCATTTGTTTTCTATCGCTTGTCACAAGCTCTGTCCCCATCTCCTTCGCGGCTACAATGAATAGCGCATCATATATAGTGATCTTCTCATCGACTGCTAGGCTAAAGGCTTTTGTGAGAAGCCTCCACTGGTCTATGATGGGTATGGCCTTCTCCTCGACTAAGTCTCTAACTATTGTTAGTGCGGTGTTAAGGGCGATTTCGTTTCTCATAATCTTTTTCCACAAAGCATTGACAACCTCTTTGATGCCTAGATCAAGTGTTACGACACCCTCTTTCATTACCTCGGCTACTCTATCCCACCCCCTCCTCACGCGAGAAGAATTTTATAAGGGATGAGGAGTCAATGACTCTCACGATCCTCCCTCACAGACCTCTCCGCAAATCCTCTCTCACTAGGGGTAACCCCTTCTAAGAGCCTAACCCACTTATCAACATATCTCCTAAGCCTCACCTTCAAAGCAAGCTCCTCCAAGAACTTCCTAACCTCCTCAGCTATATCAACAGGCATTCATTATGTGTAGACAAAAGTCTATACGATAAGGCAAAATCAGTAGATCTAATGCAGTTCAACAAATTTTCTTGGTGCTATAGACAAAGAATCCTTCTAGCCAAAGTTGTTTGCCGGAGTTTTCTATAGGCTCTGGCAAGGTTTGTTAGTCTGGGTTTATCGTGCTGGGTGTTTGTATATGAGTAGGGTTGTTAGGTCTAGTAAGAAGAATACTATTTGCATATCTAGAGATATTGCTGAGAGGCTTGGGATTGGCGAGGGGTTTAGAGTTGAGGTTAACGACGTTGAGAGGATCTCAAATTTGGTGAGACGGTAATTGAGGAGATTGAGAGTGTTGTTGGGGGATGAGCAGAGGAGGATTGTAGATGAGAATACTTCTCGACACACCCTTTCTGTTAGCGCGAACATTGTGCAACTACATCGATTAATGGATTTGATAAAACTTGTGGTTTGTGATCTCGTAGATCAGCAGTTTGGTGGACAATGTTGTATTGAGGAGACATTTCCTTCCTCTGGCCATGATAATATAAGATTGCTTTTTATACCCCTGCAAAGCCTAGATCTAGTAGGGGTGGTACCAGGTGATAAGGTTATACAAGTCTATAGCGCTCTTAATACTAGTGTTGTTAGCTATTGTAGGGCTTGGTGTTCAGGTCTATGGTGCGGGCGCAGACCGGGTTGTGGTGAGGATTAGAGGAGGCGATGGCTATATCTATGTGAGTGGTTGGGGAAGACTATCGATAGAAACGCCACCAGAATCGGGCTCTGTTAGAGGGTCTTTCACCCTGAAAACAATTTACTATAAGCCGACAAGACTCGATATGTACCTAACCTCAAGCATAGCCATATCAGCACCGCCTACAGCCACCCCATCTCCCTACACGCTAGATCTTATCGTAGATCTAGCTTATAGGAGTCTATATGGAAAGGATCATACTGTTGTCAACGGCTCTATAGAGACCGGCAAAGGCTTTGCAAAGTTCTATCTAGAAGCAGATTCGGTCCATAGCGATGGGTATATCAAATTCAGTTTAAATGCATCTGCAGAGATTTCTAAGAGTCTTGTTCCACAAGATATTCAGTCTGCTCTACCGCTCCTCTCCATGATGCTTAACGAAAAATATGTAAACAGCCTCTTGCAGCAATATGGCATAACTTGGATAAGCTTCGAGAAGTTCTCGCTATCTGTAACTGATCAGGGTACAAGCTATGTTATAGTCCTCAGCGCCTCTGGTCAATACGATGTTGTTGGAGGGGCTGTTGCCATGGGCGTCGATCCGAATGTGTATCTGAGGTGTGTGTCTATGTCCACAAATGTTAGATCTGAAGTGGGTGGTAGGCTAAAGCTGAGCCTCAAAGAGCTGTCTATGTATGCAGAACTAGGTGCACAGGGGTATCTAGAGGCATCTGATATAGAGAGCTATGCGAAGAATGTGAGTAGCTGTATGTGGGCTGTGTACACGGCATATCTGAAGCAGATAATGTCTGTAGCCACCCAACCCATGTCCACGGCCGCTAGAACTCCACAGGCTTTGCCGGAGGTGCCAGCACCTCTCAAGGAGCTTGTTATTCTGCCTAGCAACACAACTGTAGAGCTCTACGTGGGGTCGGGGAGCATAGACATCGAATTCAATGCCACAAACCTGAGACTGGGGCACACAACGTTTGAAGGGGCAACAGCCACAAAGAGAACTGCTACAATAGTCTACGCATTATTTGATCTAGCAAAAGACTATGGGGCTCCAATAGAAATAGATTCTGATGTAGCTGTGGACAGCCAAGAGGTGGAGCTTGTCAAAGAAGAGCTCAGAAGCTTTGCAAAAGGCTTTGTACCCACCACACAAACGCCTATTGAAGTAACAACAACGCCGCTACCTACAACAACTATGGTTACACAGCCTTGCTTCGCAGGAACCATGACTATCATACTTAGTACTATGACAAAAACTGTTTACGGAACAACAACGATCACGACCACAGAGAGATACACAACCACTGCGACAGCCGTGGCAACCATCACCACCGCCACCACAGCAACGGTCACCGCCACCGTTACCAATACTGTTACCAATACCGTAACCACAACCACTACAACTACAACAACGACAAAAGAGACCATCAAAGAGGTTGACTATGCAACTCTAGCAGGTGTTGCCGTAGCGGCCCTGGTTGTAGGAGTAGCAATAGGATATCATCTGAAGAAGAAGTAAGGCTACAAAACCTCAATATTTTTTCCAATAAGTAGCCTATTGTTGTTGCCTACACGAACACAAATCTTATGTCTCCTGGTTACCGGCTTTTCTGCAAAGTTTTCTCATGGTGTATATTGCTATGAGTGCAGATGTTGCGAATCCGATTATCCTAGATGGTGTGAGAAACACTTCTCCTGTGCTATAGATGTTCATAGTCTCATCAATGCTTTCGTTAACTAGCTCGAATATCATGCTATAGCTCAGGAATTTGTTTATCGCTTCCACAGGTTTGATAATGCCCAGATCAACCAGCTTTTTTATTACGTTGTTGGAGCTACTATTGTACCACTCTGTATCGATCCACAGATATCTTACCCCAAGCTTCTTCGCTAGGCTGAGAACCTCCTCATAGTTGGAGCTGTACTTGACATAGTCATCAAATATGAATATCTCTCTATGGAGACAGCCCTCCATAAAGCAGCTCAGCACTTGTTTTACCTGTGGGCTAAACACATTTATCCATGTGTTTCCCCTAAGCCTAGGCCCATACATTGCGTAGACAGCTTCACCAGGCTTAATGCTTCTAGACAGGTATGCCGAGGCTTTGTACTCATCGCTATAAACATAGCTGTAGTCTATTGCAAGACCATTGCGGTAGCTGGGCAAATATGTGACAAGGTAGAGAACTGTTGTGATTATTAGAACAGCTGTGAGAATGTGTTTCAGCACCCTTCTCTCTAGCAGTGTTGCAGCCGAGGAGTAGGAGAGGATCATGAACAGACCTAATGTTGGTACAAGTCTGGGTCCCTGACCATAAACAATTATGAGCATTAGTAGCGCTAGCATGTATATGAGGGGTAGTCTAAACCTCTTTTTCCACAGTATCGCAATAGAGACAACTCCTAGAAGGATATATGGTAGCTGAACGGTTAGAGCCCATGTTGGGGGTGTGAGGAGTGTTGCCCCCAAGCCTATTAACTGTATCTTTGTTTGTATGGGCGTTTCAATTCTGAGGTAGTGGCCTAGGCCAAATGGTGCTAAGGCTGGGACTATCCACCAAGCCGATATGGCTAAAGCTATTGCCATACTAGTTTTGATTTGACTTGCAAGATGCTTGAATGCCTCTACCTCTATGCCCTGGATATAGTGTTTCCACAGCCAATAAACCACTGTTGCAAGGGCCAGCACAACAAACTCTATCAAGGCTATTAGATGGGTTAGTGCTAACACACCCACAAGAACCCCAGATTTGATTGCTTCAACCCTGTCTCCAAGCCTCATGAGTCTGTATAGACTTGCCAAAGCGAAGAACGCTATAGACTCGCCCAAGATCCTTGGATACTCCCAGTAATCAGCTATAACACCGATGTAACCAGCTATGGTGAAAGATGCTAGAGAGACTAGAAATGCTGCAAGCCTAGACTTGGTCACCTCCTTAGCAAAGCTATAAACTCCAAGGGCGAACATCACCAGAGAGATGTAGAACGCTATATATGCTCCCTGCTCGAAGCCTCCGAACACCTTGCCCAAGAGGTATATTGCTGAAAGCGCTATCGGTGGGTAGAACCTCAGCAAATCAAAGCCATTGCACCAGTTGGGTGTGTACCACCCATAGGCATCGACTTCCTTGGCCCAAGAAATGTAGTATGCTATGTTGGTGTTAACAAAACTTCCGTGGGCATAGCTTGGAAGACCTGATGAGCTTAGTAACGGCCATGAAAGAGCTGTGACAATTGCCACCAAAACTATTTTAGGTGCTAGATCCATAATCACATTGATTGTTTTTTGTCTGACCACCCCCATTTTAGTATCTGCCATATCTGAACACCCTATAGACCCAGTCAACCCATATAACAGTCACGAGAATTATCATTAGCCCCCCACCAACAACATCATGGAAGAACCTGAATGCTAGGAAACCATATAGCACCCCCAGAACACCAGAGGTCATTATCCTGACGATATTTGCTAGAAAAAGCACTGAGCACCCCATAGCCAAGCCCCTCAGCTTGTTTTTTAGCGACACTGTCGGAACAATCAATACAAATAGTGCATATGCTATAATCGAGTATATCCCTATACACTCCTCAGTCAAGATTATTGTCACAACCTTTTTTCCAGGAAGCCAGATAATCATGACGTTTTGCGATGGCTCTAAAACCATTATTTTTAGGAGCTGGTATATGCGCACCATAACCATCTTTTCCACAATTATTATCCAGTTGGCCAGCACGGCCAAGAATATGTACATGACTATGCTCGCTATGATGAGTCCAGCTAAGGTTCTTCTGAAGAAGAGCATCTTCTCAGTCTTTGTATAGCCTCTCATATCTACCCCTCTTACTCGTAACCCTCCACTCAAGGTTCTTCGAAGCCAACGCCTTTAGGGTGCCATATGCATGTATAATCGATGTGTAGTATATGAATAGAAGTGCATTGCCTGCCACTACAAAGGCGTTGCCCACTCCATAACCCTCAATAACACAGCCGGCGATAACCAGCGATTCTATTCCTATGAGCCATACATAGACCCCCATAGGCCATACAAGACCTAGGCCAACGCCAAATAATGTGCTGAGTATTGGTGGAATAAATGTGGCTATGTACACGAATATGCCTTGTGTGTAGAAAAGCCCGTGGAGTATATAGCCAAGCTTGTGTGATAGATCTATATCTCTGTCGAGCACCACGTCGAGGAAGGTGGATAGAAATTCTCTCAGTGTGCCAAACGACCATCTGATTTGCTGTCTTATAAAGGCTTTCTGCGACTTGGGTACACTTCCATTTGCATATAGATTGTGTGTGGCAAAGTAGTTCAGCTTTTTCCTAGTTTTTAAAAGATCTATAGTCCATCTAAGATCTTCAGCTAGGCTCCCCTCTCTAAAGAGAACATCTTTGAATAGCTCATATCTAATGAGTGCACAGGAGCCTGTGAATATAGGGAACATTTCATCGACTTCTCTTCCAGCCATGAATATTATTGCACCTGCTTGAGCAGCTCTGTAGAGTATGCCAAACAGTGTTTCCGAGCCTTTGGAGTGTCTCTGATGCCCTTGCACAACATCTGCTCCAGTCTCGATGGCAATATCAACATACTTTTTGAGCATGTCTCTTGGGAGCTCAAAATCAGCGTCTAGAATCATTACATACTCTGGACTGTGTTTCTCTAGGGCTTGCAGAGCTGTGTTGAGTGCCCCAGCCTTGAGCCCCCTCCTCTCATATCTTTTGATGTGTATCAGCCTCCCACCCGACCTTAGCGCTAGCTTCGATATCTCTGCCGAGATTGTTGGGTCTGTAGAGTCGTCTACAACCACTATTATGTAGTTGGGGTAGTCTAGCTCGAGATTCTTTTGCAGTGTGTGGATAGCTTCATAGTCGTTGTAGACAGGTACCACTATAGCGACACGAGGATAATACTCTTTCCTGTGTGTGCCATTCCCCGTGTTGTTTGGGTTGTTGCGAAGCTTGAAGGAGAAAAAGCTTAGAATGCTTGAGTAGTACCATATTGCATAGACTGTTAGAACAGCTATGCTGATATAGTATAGGGCGATGCCCACATCTCGAAAAAGATTCGCGAGAAAGGTTTCCCATGCCTTGAGCTCCAACTCATAGATGCTCGCCATGGCTATATCCCTTGACAGTTGATGCCGAGAATCTCCCCAGCTTTTCTAACCCCTTCACTATCTGGAATAAAAACAACTGTTTTTCTAGGTCTTTTAGATCTGCACACCTTGACCAACCCATGTTGCTCTAAAACATATAGATGCCACGATAAAACAGCTTTAGATATTTTCAAAGACTCCATAAGCTCGTTGAATGTTGCTGCCTTAATCTCTAAGAGTTTTTCGAATATCGCTTTTCTCACAGGATGGCTGAGCACCTCTTCGTAGCTGATGCGACTCCAGAGAGGGGCTATGACTGGTCTAGCCTTTTCACTTGGCTTCGCAGACTCTCTGAAGCTTCTAGCATTTCCTGCAAGTGTTGCTGTAAAGGCTATTGCAATAGCTGTCAACACCTTTGTGTGGTCCATACTGCCTGCTCTGTGCTTGGTATTGGCTAGGATCTCCAGCGACTTGGCTAGGAGGTCTAGATAGAAAGGGTTTTTCGTATCTGCATATACCCACACAGTGTTTAGCTTTATGCAGACCACAAACCCTTCCCCAATCTCTAATAAGCTTAGGAGCTTGTCTTGGTATAAAATCAGCGGGGACTCGATATAAGCAAACTTGTATTTAGACACGTTATAGTCGTATAAGCCACTCACATCCCCTCCTTCCACAAAGCTGGTCTCTACAATACTGCGCCACTTCGTAGATAGACTAAGAAGCGAGACACCGTTTAGTGTTGCCACAACCCTGCCACCGCTAGCAGCATAGTCTAGAATCTTATTCGCTATATCCCCAACCTTCTCCGGGCCAAGCCAGTTAGGATCTACAAGTACAACAACATCGTATAGATCCAAATCCACGTCAGCTACATCATCTAGAGAAACAACGTCCCCCAAATAGTTGCCGTACATCTTTAAGAAGCTATTGAGATACATCTCATCATATTCGTCAGTAACAACATAGAGTATCCTTAGATTGTTATGTACAGCCCCAGAGGAAGAAACCGATAAGAGAAGAGTTGCGATGAGCAGACATGCTAATGCAAAAAAGCCACGCCTATCTAGCAGTCCTGCCAAAGCCGCTTACCACTAGCCTCATCTTGTTAAACAGCAGTGCAATCAATGTAAACAGTGCTATGGCTAGCATGGGGAACAGCCCTATCTCCGGAACCTCACTACCGTTAACATATGCTGTCTCGGCAACCCCTTCAGCATATATCTTATTGTTGTTGCCGTCTATATTCAGAGATATGCTATTCGATGGTCTGACCCCCACAATCTTTATCTCATCCCCACTATTGCCGTTGATTATTGTGGTGTCGTTGAATGTAAACTGTGTCCAGCTGGGGTTTGATGGTGGCACATATATTGTTAGGGTGGAGTAGATGCTCGAGATATCTACAGCCGTGTTTTTGATGGACACAACCACGTTGCTGAAATCATGTACAGCTACACCATTTTCGTTCTTAACTATCAGTCTCTGGACATATAGATTGCGTATGTCTGTCCAACCATCAGATCCTATCCATATTTTGAATTCAGAGGATGTGTTATCATCTATATTTTCTAGTATGACTGTCCACCCTTTTCCAACTGTTATAGAGGTGCTTCCCACATTCACATCCCCTCTATCGCTTGTTACAACAAAGCTTATGCTCCCACTTATCACAGCATATCTGTTGCTATTCAACACAAAGCTTTTGTATTCAACGTACTGTGCATGTACATTTGCTACCATTAGCATTAGGGCTAGCACTGTGGCAACTATACCTAGCCCTATATACGATCTATTCATATTGTCTACCACTCCATATCTACATTATCTTGTAAGAGCCTTATAATTCTTGACGCTCATGGCGCAAAACGGTTTAAAAATTTTATAGTCCACACTATAAAACAGGTATGGATATTGCAAGTAATCGCATATTTCTGCTCCTCAGCTATAGCAATGGTTTGCATTGGTGTTGTTGCTATGGTTTTGCTGGGTTTTGCCCAAGGTTTTTGCGTTGTTTTAGCCGGTTTCAATGCTTTGTTTGTCTAGGGCAGCGCCTTTTCTAAGGATGTTTGCTAGCCATGCTGTGTAGAGGTTTTCTAGCTGCAACTGTTTCAGTTTCTCAACAACTTTTTCCACATTGTATTTGACTCTGTGTATTGTGAATGTGTTTGTCTCTGGATCGAATATGGCGAAAGATGCTCTTGGGTCTCCGTCTCTGGGCTGTCCACAGCTGCCTGGGTTGAGGACTAGTACCCCGTCTACCTCTGTCTTCATCGGCTTATGCGTGTGTCCAACAAGAACAGTGTGTGCATCTACCGGCCTCGCCCTTTTGCCTAGTGAGAACTTTGATTCTGTGAGCTGCTCTCTAAGAACCGTGGTCGGCAGGTTTGGCTCTAGATATCCGTAGAGAGGGTTTCTGGGGCTTCCGTGGACAAGATAAATCTTTTTTCCGGAGACCTCTCTAACAACTTTTGTTGGCAGGCTCTTCAGCCACTCGATCTGCTCTCTAGACAAGAGCCTCTTGGATATGAACTCCCTTGTATAAACACTAAGCTCGTGGATAGCCGGGCCACATCTACAGTCAACGCCATAGGCAACAGCATAGTCGTGGTTGCCCACAACAATTGCATCTGGCCTAAGATCTCTAACCATGTCGATGACCATGTGGGGCTCGGGGCCATAGTCGACCAAATCCCCTAAAACCCATACATAGTCCCATCCACTAGCACTCTCCAAAACGGCTCTAAGCGCATCTGCATTGCCATGCACATCAGATATTACGAGAATCCTCAAAGTCCCACCACCAAAGATATTTCCGGAGAAGCCAAATAAACAACAATTATCTAGCTACATAAATAGATGTATAATAGATGTATAGATGCGGCCACAACACAACTGGCTACCCTAGACCCTGCCCACCACCAATGATAGGCACAGGTTTAGTGCCATCACTTCTATGCCTACAGTAGATGATGGCTACAGAGAATCTCTTCACATCCTCAGCTCCGTCTTCTCCCTACCAGACTCAACCAGCCACACACCAAGCTTTCTAGCCTCCTCAACAGCATCTGGTGTTGCCCTCAAACAATACACTACAACAACTGTTTTACCCGGGAACCTCTCTGGCTGGGCCCTCCTAGCCTCCCCAACCATCTCAACAACTCTCCTAACAGTTTTCGCCCCAACCCTCGTCCTGGCCTCCCCAACAACTGTCACAACACCGTTTGTCCCATAGACATCAAATTCTCTATTAGCTATGACGAATGTGATTTGGGGCAAAGGTTTTGATCTAATTAAAGAAAGTTTAAAAACTGTGTGGCTTTTAAAATGATTGAGGGTGAAGCTAACGAGTCAATTATCACATATGCTTTTCTATCAAAAGCTTGTTGAAGAGCAGCTTAAAGAGATGGAGTCTTCTAAGACACAAGGATTGTTGAGGTATGTTGTTTTCTGTTTTGGGCCGTCGTGTAAAGAAAGAGTTTTTTCTCATAGTGTCATGGGCTATGAGATTCGGGTGGTTCCTAAGACTCAGGTGGATCAAAATGTTTTGGGTAGGCTTATCAGTGATGGTATGCTAGTTGAGCTTGGCAAGGTGGATGGCGCTACTATTTACACTACTTTGCATGGGGATTTGGTGTTTAGGGTTTTGAGGGGCAGAGCTTATGAGGATGATTTGAATGGGAGGTGGGTTGGAGGTTTCAACATAGATATTGAGTATGAGTATGCACCTGATTTTGGGGCTAGAAGTGTTTCTTCAGATCTGAAGAATGTTTTGGCGAGGTTCTTCATAGATAATGGTGTGAAAAAAGACATTGCAGAGAGGTTTTGCGAAGCCATTGTAGAGGGGCTTCATAGAAGCGGGTATCAGAAACTGGCTGAGTGGCAGCTGAAGGCCATAGAAAGAATTTTGATGGCATCAAAAGAGAGGAGATACTTCGTCATATCAGCGCCAACAGCTACAGGCAAGACCTTGGTATTCCAAATTGTTGCAATAGCCCATTCACTTTTATTCAAATATCGAGGAAATCAAAATAGGGTTCTAATAGTATATCCAAGGAGGGCTCTTCAAAAGCAGCAGTTGGGGAGACTGGTAAAACCCCTTTACTTCATAAATAATAAACTTAAAGAGCTTGGGCTCCAACGATACACGGTAACCTTGGCTGTTGACAGCGGGGTTAGATATGGATTAGAACCTCTTTTAGAGGGGAAATATATAGACACGGGAATTCCATGCCCAGAAAACGATAAGCTAACAATACGTGCACTATATAAAAACAATTTCGCTATAAGATATGAATGCTCGGATAATAAGCCGCTGGATTTTCTTGTAGGAATAGTGTATACCAAGGAAGATAGGGATGAGGTAGCATTTAAAAAGCCGGACATACTAATCTCCAATCCTTGGACTGTTGAACAGCGTTTGTTGCATCCAAAAAGCGAATACCAGCAACTATATAGAGGGTGTGGAGTCGTAATATTGGATGAAGCGCATGTTTACATAAACGTGAACTACGTACCACTAACAGCAATACTTAGATTACTTATTCAATTACGTAAAATCTATGATGAAGAACCTCTTGTTATAACATCATCTGCCACTATCCCACTATCAGATGTTGAAGACCTTGTTAGATGGATGTTTGGTGTAAGCAAACAGTCTGTTGAAAGTCTAGACTATGAGGAGCTTGAGCCAAGGCATGAGGAGCAACGTAGACTTAAGATTATTGTTACACTGCTTCCATATAGACGAAGCATTGAAACAATGTTGCATGGGATTATACAGCTCCTACTCCTAATACAGATGGGCAGAAGGCTAAAATCCATAGTATTCATTGATAGCATAAGCGAGACAGGCACAATAATGGACTACATAACAACAACATTTAAGTATAGAAGAGGTGTTGAACTCTGTGACCACATAAACCAAGTTTCCTGTAGAAATCACGAATACGATAAGTTGACGCCCAGAGATGCTCTCACAAGAGATAACAGTGATTACAGCTGGGCCCATCTAATCGATTTATCAAATATGCAATATGTAAAGGATTTGATTGAAAAGCTCAGCACATTGATCAACCACGTAGGTTTGCATCATGGTGGATTAAACGAAGAACAGAGGCGCGAGATTGAAAAGAATTTTGAGACCGGCTTGCTAAAAACATTGATAGCTACATCGACACTAGACCTGGGGATGGACTATGACGACGTCGCATTCATTGTACAATACAAAGATCCCATAAGCGATGAAGCGCTGGAACAAAGAGTTGGAAGAGCTGGTAGAAAGGAAAATACCTATAGAATCTCGCTAGCATTTTACATACCTACGCTAACCCCCATGACAATACAAAGGTTTTTCAGTAGACCACAACAGAAAAAGGATGTTGCGTTACCCGATGAACTCACACTTGAATTAGTCTTTCTCCAACACGTTCTAGAATATCATATTATTCAGCAACTGAAAAGCTCTATACTCAATGGCAAAATAGGTGAGGTTAGATTAGATGAAGCTAAAAACATTATGATTCAATACATCGCCGAGTCGCTGAATAGCCAAAATATACTATGGCTGAGAAGATGGGGAGTTAGAGACGAGCTACTAAGGAAACTATCGCAAGCAGACTTCCTTAAACTAATGAAAATGCTTAAAGAACAGCTAGAAGCAGTAAAACCAATAGAGACATGGAAAGAATTTAGAAAGGAGATTAAAAAGCTATTAAAAGAATATGAAGCAGCAAAAAAGAGACCCCTAAAATTCTTAAGAGAGAGCCAAGAAATCAAACTCATTTTGCAGAGATACGGTATTAATTTGAAAGATAATAAGAAGGAAATAATCAGGTGTACAAAGGATGTACTAAAAGAGATATACAATATAGTGAAAGATGTTGAGAAAGATGTAACTAGGTTTGAAAACTCAAGTGCTTCATATGTTAACATATCATCTATTCAATCATATTTGCATTCTCTAATTCAAGAATTGTATAATAAACTTAACAAAAAACGAGATTTGGAAGGTTGCAAAACTATGTCAATGTTCCCTAGTAAAATGTCTGTTACAGACATCGACAGAGTCGATAAAATTATGGTTAAATGTGTATTGCCAGAAATATACAATGTCGAGTTAATGAGAATACGCAAACGCTTAGAGCCATTTTTTAATCTATTAAGAAGTAGTATTGAAAAGAGCTCTGCATCATTACTTATGGCGATAAGCGAATTCATCAATTTTAGCGGGTATGATATTGAAGAGTGTAATAAAATCGATGCGATTAAACTGAGCATGTGTTGGTATATGGTTCTACGTGATGAGTTCTTCAACATAATGTCTAAGATTATTCCCATAACCTTTGCCTGGGAAAGCATAGATACTGTAGGTCTTAGGCCTTTGTGAGGTAAGGCGCCTATGCTGGATCGTAGCGGATATGAGAGGGGGTATGAGAGGAGAGGCCTCGAAGCATTGTATACATTTACCCCATTTAAGATAGTTTATAAGCAACATGGTGGAGGGGCTGGTGAAGAGCCTAGCGATGCTTATACATTGGTTATACTACCTCCAACGCGCTTCAAAGCATTTTACTACAAAGATTTTGGGGATGTTTGCAGAAAAAATTTAATTGATCTTCTCAAAAGAGAGTATCCAAAGAAAAATGTATGGGGGTTCTGGTTTCGTAGTACACTGAGAAAGCTTCCCATATCTGTTGACAATAGATATAATGTATATGAATATGTGGATTGGCCTGCTTTTCAATTCAAAAAAGATGGGCCCTATGTTGTGGTTCTACACAGTATTTTGTATCGGGCATTAACAGAGGATATTCCTATCGAGTATCGGAGACTGAGGAACCTTTTCAATAAGCACAGTGGGCTGTTTCTGCTAGCAGAGTACAGCTACGAGTCATTGGCACATCCACGTTTTTGTCTTCGGGGCCTTGTCTTAATATCGCATAGGGACTCGTGTCCAATCAAATATGTGTGTCCTTTTGCTATATGGGGAAGGTGCAGTGGGAATTTGTATAGCATTAGAGAGACTTACAGCGGTTTATATAAGGTTATTCCACAAATCAAAGTAAAGCTACTCGACTTAGAGACTGTGGAGGGTGATAGAAAAAGGTCTAGAGTTAGATTGTTTGTTATACCATTTGGTTTTCACCCCTTGGCATATGTGTATTTTGTTGACGAATTATCCCTGCTAGCTTTTTACGAGGGGGTGGTTTTCCAGCCAAAGAAGTGTTGGATTCCATACCACTTTGCATCCTTTAGATACACACTAGGTATAAGGATTCTGAACACAGATGCTATTGTTCTAGAGTTTGAAACCTCTACACTTGACAAAATTGTAAACGATTTGATGGAGCATAAGTGGGTTGTCTACAAAAAGGTTTTGTTGTCTGAAAGCAAACTTTGCGATGATTCTAAATGCGATATGAAACCAGACTATTTGGCACCTTGGAAGCGTCTATACAGTACAATACAATCAAACAATGCCGAAACATTTGATACGCTTGTCAGAGACTCGAAGAGTCTTGATGAAGCAAACAAACAGTATTACAGATTTATAGTCGTGCACACAATAGCCCACAACATAATCTCTTCGCTATGGAGTGAGCTGGGTCTCGACCAAGATTATCTGTCATATAGGGTTCTGTATGATGGTGGCAAATGGAAGATATATTTGTATGAAACCGTTTCTGGTGGGCTGGGATACCTAAAGTATTTGGCAATGCAAAAATCTAGGTTGTACGAAATAATTGTGAAGAGCATATACAACGAGTCGTTGATTGGATCTAGAATTGTGGAAGAGTATTGTAGGGGTGGTATAGATGATAGGGATGTAGCCGAGTTGAAGAGGTTTCTAGAAAATGTTGCAAAATATGCACAAGGAGATAGGGAACTAGCTGACACTGCAAATGAGTTGAGCAGATTCATCTCACTGCTGTACGAGGTATACCGTAGACATGGGGTTACAATCCACCCATATACAATCAGATATATTCTACAAACGTTGGTGCCAGGTAGGCTTCGCGAAACTTTTGGCAATACTATGGACAGGATAGTGTCCATGTTCTCAGCATTTGATGGTAACATTGGCTGTGGGTTTATCGAGGATGGATGCTCTTTGGGGCCATTTCTAGAGCCTCTTTCTATTAGCTATACTGTTGTGGAGTACTTGGCTAAGCAGCATAGCAGAGCTGGGGAGGGTCTAAGTCTAGGCACAAGCGTTAGGGACATTATATTGCCGTGGCTGAAAATGGCTAGGACAAAGCTTAGGATAATAACATCAAATATATCGATAGACAACAATATAATCGGGATTCTTTCAGAACTCTGCAGAAATGGAGGCAGCGTCTTTGTGATGCTAAGTAAAAACGCTGTTGATGATGAGGTTTCGAGGACAGCTGTAAATGAGTTGAGAAACAGTTTGGGAGGCTGTATCAAGGTGAGGATAAGTGAGAACCTCCGTGCAAAGGCGATAATAATAGATGATATGGCCGTTATCGAGGACCCGTTCGACTTTGCAAAATCTGGACTGGTATTCAACATAGAGAATCTGAGTAAAATCATTACAGACCCTGCCAAGGTTGGTGAATATGTTAGGAAATTCAATGAGCTGTGGAATAGCAGCAAAGAATATGATGTGATGTAGTGGACTCTCTATACACATCATATATAACGTCTAGCCCTTGGATATTCTAAACGCATGTGTCTATCATAGCTAGGTATGTAGACAAGGTAAAAGAGCCTTTTATATGTTTCTAGATGGTGTAGAGCCTACAAACACAAACGGTTTATTGCTAAGCCAGAGAATCTATGATTATCTTCGCATCTTCTTCTGGTATGGGTCTTCTCAAATTAGCTGGGGTCCCCACGAGGTATGCATTTGGCCTGCTCTTGTTCTTTATGAAGCTGAGTTTTGGGGCGAGCTCGTCGAAGCTTGCCACACCGATTTTAACTGGCTCTATCCTAACCCTCAGCGGGTACTTAACTCTGTTCTCTCTAATCTCATCTGGCCACAGAGGCCTCTCCTCTCTAAACCATGTTGACGCCACTCTGTATACACCCACAAACTTTCCGCCAAGACTCCTAGACCCCCTCTTCGAGACGTAGAAGATCAGGTAGTCGCCTACAGAGACCAGCTTGTCGATTGATCTAGATCCCCCCTGCTCCGGAGCCCCATACACATTTACATTCTTGATAACATCCCAGTTCTCCTCAGACACAACAACAATCCAGTACCTAGCCATACAAACACCCCCACACAGCAAACTTTCACAGCATACAAATAAACGTTTCTCTCACATCAGCTACTCTATACACAGAAGAACTTATAGCTGCTAACTAGGTTCCAGATACAGCACATTATTTTGTGGATTTGCTGCCTAGTATCATACTCTTAGAAATTGCGTTTAATAAAGCCTAGTTTTGATGCTAATTGAATTGCAACAGATAAGATTGGTGCCATCAATTGATGTGCTTTTTGTCTTGAGGATTGTATATTGGTGTTTTACAGTCTTCTTAGTATGGATGAGTCAGGTATTTTGTTGCTGACTTTTATGATTCTGTTCAGCTTTTTGCATAGTTTATCTGCTTTGTGTAGTGGCCATGGTATTGATGGTAGCCAGACAGTGGATATGGAGGCGTAGTGTGTTAGATCCTGGATGTAGTCTAAGACCCTTTTGTGATCAGCATTGCCTGCTATATTTACTATCACAGGCCTTATGGTACCCTTTTCATATTCGCCCTTTATCGAGTTTGTTGTGACCCCAAGATACCTAGAAATCCTTATGTCTTTGAGCCATGTCGGCGACAATTCTACGAATACCCCGCTTCTAGGCGGGTTAACATATCTAATTTCAGCTCCGCCTTTTATCGATGCAGAGGCCAGTATTCTGGAATATGAATGTGTCTTGCTAATACCGACTATTACATGGTTCTGAAGCTTTTCTTTCTCTAGTTCCTCTAGGAACCTTTCTATACTTGATTTGTTTACCATGATGAGCGCTTTTTTGTATCTACTAGCAATATCCTCTACGATGGTGGTCAGAACCTCTATATCGCTTTCGTCGATGTATTTGAATTCTACACTATAGTCTTTTATGTTGTCGGCCTTCACAGTTACGACTACAACACCTAAATATATCTGATTTCTTCCTACAGAAACTGTTGTAGCATCTATCCCTACAACATAGGCGTCTTCAAGCCCGCTAGGTGGGTTTAGATCATTGGGTATAGCACCAATTCTTGTAGCAAAGTCTTTTATAATGCTTTGGATCTTGAATGGGATCCTGCGCTTAAAATCATCTTCATCTATATCTGTCTCTATTCCAAGCTCATGCGGATAGAAGCCCTGGCTAGCGGCTTTATACTCGAACCTGCCTATGATATCGTCTATCTCCTCTTTATCCAAGCTCTTATCATATAGCAATATCGCAAACTTCTCATCATAATCTTTGTATGCTTTCAAAATGTCTTCTAGATTATCTAAAAACATGATCTCTTGTACAAGCCTGGGAGAACTAAGCAAACGACAGCTAACCGCCAAGGATTTAATGATATCTGTTGCAATTGAACATCTTCTATCATACCTTTTCGAATTACCAGGTGAAGTAACCACAAGTAGCACTCTTTTGCTGTTACCCTCGAATTTTGGGTACCACTTCCAATACTTGCTCTTTATTTGGGTGAGGTGTACGGAGCTGGGAGGAACCTCAATAATATTTTGAGTGTTGATAGAGACTTGCATACCTTTGACGTTGTTGACGCTTTCTAAGATGGTGTTGGTGAGGATCTCCAAGGCTTGTTTGAATCTTTCGTGAGGTGGTTTGGTGAGAATTGGAACCTTTTCGAATAGAGCGATGTTGTCTAGCGATCCCACTGGTGTTAGAATCTCCATTGGCAGTGGTATTGCCACTCGGTTTTTGCCTATGGTTGGTAGCCCAGGTATCCTGTTTTGGAGAGTTGTCGAGAGTTTTACGCTTTTTGGCGTTACATAGACTATGTTATCTGTTTTTCTGCTAAGTGACGTGTCGATTTCTGTGCCTCTAAACATATTTATTGTTTCGATAGCCTTTTCGATGACATTGCCATATTCTATGTTTGTTTCTGGTACCTCGCTTTTCACAGTGTAGAATGAAACTGTTGTTCCCATAATTTTAACAAAGTCTATTTTCTCTGCCTGCTGAGGATACTTCTCGTGGATGTACCTCAAACTATAGATAAACTCTATCTTTGATGTTGGGTCTATGAATAGAGCTTTAGTCTCGTTGCCTAGATCGTCAACCGCGATTCTGACAGCAGTGTATCTTAGGGCAAGTTCTTTGGCTAGCTGCTGGGCCTCGGATTTGTCGGGGTTGTAGAGCTTTGATGATGAGCTTACCCACCCATTGTTGATGAAGGCTATTCTTATGGCCGAAGAGATAAGCCTGTTGATTATGTCTGGTGAGAGTTTTGCCTGCTTTACCTGCTTTTTCTTAGCACCACCCACTCTATTCTCTAGTTTGTCGCTTTCATCAGCTGCATATACTATTAACCCGGTTACACCATCTCTTCTCTCTACTGCATGCGGTATATTCTCTTGGTATAGCAGCGAGCGTGCAAAGCCTATGTATTCCTCGGGAACCAGATACTCGTATATGGTGCTGGGGGCTTTGCTAATGGTTATTGGAAAGGCTAGCACAAAAATCTTCTCTCCATCCATCTCTAAACAACCTCGAAGAGCATGTTCCTAGAGACCTTGTCGCAATAGTCTATATACGTCTTGTTCTCTATGCCAACAACACACAAAGCATTGTGGAGAACAGTTAAAGTCCCTTTGACCAACTCATTTACATGCTTTAAACCACTTGGAACACCATATCTAGTACCAGAGGCCCTGAGCTTCTTTAGGAACTCTATATCCTCATCACATATCGACATAGTAAACCAGTACCTCGATGGCGGCAACAGCGGTTCATACCTATGCAACACATCTTCATCCCATAGAAAACCATACATAGCATTAGCTATGCCAATCAGTCCATCTATTAGTGTCTTAGGATCTACAGCCCCTCTAACAATCCTATTAACCAAACCACCAACATACTCTCTCCTAGTACGAATATTTGCACCTCTCAAAACAGACAGACCCCTTACCCTCCTAACCAAATACCTGTCCAAAACCTCCTCTGAACTAGCCCTCTCCTTAAATATAAGAGAAGTTACAACCATGCCACAGAGAGGCGCCTGCGAAAACATTCTACCTACAACATTAGACACACTCGAAGACCCCACCTTAACATAATTCCCATAATGAAGAAGATAAACAGCAACCTCATCACCAGCGCCCCTCACAACATTTGCACCCCCACCATAGGCAATCCTAGCCAACACCCTCACCTCCTCAAGAAAACCCACCCTATATAAACCAATATACGGCGTCAAAGAGAGTCCAACCCTACCACCATACAACTCCTCCAAAGCCAAAGACTCAAACCACAGCACACCCGCAAAATGGTCAGAGTCATCAAAACCCCTTCCACCGATTGTACCACCTCGAAACTTAGACCAAGCACCTCTCCTCATAAACATCTTCCCCATTGCAATCCTTCATCAAAATCCAACATTATAATTATATTTAGCATTAATAAACAATAATTGTAGTGAGAGATAGCCGAAAGTATTAAACGCATGCTCCTATGTAAGAGGTATTCTAGCTATACAAAACACAATTAAGAAAATGCTTAAGATCTATATGTGCACCTTGTTTATTTATCTATCTGGTAAGAGGGGTAATTCTATTGTATACTCAGTTTTTCAATGTTTTGCGTCTAAAAGTTGACGAATTTAAGGGCTTTAGAGATGCTTTTAACTAGGTATTGAGGGTGCTTACTATGTTTGTCTATGAATATATTCTTATGTTGAGTCTCTCCTTGGGGAATTCTCCTGGTGCTATCTTGTGTAGCCAGTCTCTAACTCTCTGCCTGAACTCTAATGCAGCATCTGCTACCAGCTTAAGCTCGCTTTTATTAAATGATTTATGTGGGAATAGTAGCTTGATTAAAGCACTTGTAATTTTCTTAAAGCTCTTCTCGTCTCTTATCTTGAAGTTTTCTGAGAGTTCTATGTGTTTCCCTACTAGACCTACCAGAGATTCTTTTCTCATGCTATGCAACGCTTCTGCGAAGTAGTCTGAGGCTATTCCATACCCCTTAGATAGATGATACTTGGTTTGAGAGATTTTGGGCAGTTCCCAGCCTGGTAGCAGACCATGGATTCTATCTATAAATGCCGAATCTCTCATGGGCTCAGGTAGCACATAGGTTAAGTCTTCGATTGGTACATAACCTTCAGCACTCATTTCAACAGCTATATTGCCCATGAAGACCAACGACGCATCAGATACAACCTTCTTATCGCCTCTCTCATAGTGGCCGCTCTCCATATAGTCTTTGAGCTTGCCCATCATCTCATCCGGGTTCTGAAACCTAACCTTGCTAACCTCGTCAAAGACCACTACGTCTTTAACAGCTAGCTCGCCAGGAACTCTAGTTCTTAAGTTGTAGAATAGAACAGCTGGTGATATGATTCCACCAGATATTATCCTAACATAGTTGCTCACATTTCTGTAGAGATACATCTTCCCAGTTTGCCTAGGGCCAAACTCAACCATATTCACATTGCCCTCAGCTAGCGGTATGAGGCGTGAGAGTAGGAGAAGCTTTTGCCTAGGGCTATAGACGGTGGGGTCTAGACCAATGGTATTTATCAAAACATCTATCCACTCATCAAGTGTGAAACACTCTCTAGCCTCCTCAAGAATCTTTGGGTCTGTATCAGGTGCTTGAAAAGGCTTGAAGTCTGCTACAACCACTGAAATAGGCCTCCCAAAAACCTCTATGGGGATATCCGACTTCTTGAGAGTTATCAGCCCCCACATCCCAGTTGTTAGTGTAGCCCTATTCCTATTAACAATGTCTACAGGCACCAGAGCCCATATATCAAGCGCCTGAATAACACCAACATGAGTCTCTGTCTCAATATCAACATACACTCTCAGCTCGTCGATTAACCTAACAACACCTTCCGTGACCAACTTGTGCTTAACAACCTCCTTCTCCTCAGGCTCATAATAATGATCTTTAACAAAATTTCTTAACTTACTTTCCCAATCACCACCGCCATACATGAACTCGGAGATTAGAAACTCAGCCACATACCTAGGAAGCTTGGCTAACTCAAGCTCATAGGCAAGCCTCTTATCAACAGCGTAATCGCCAAAACACCTCTTAACCTTATTAAACAACTCGCTCACACAATCACCCAATATCTAAGAGCGTCTTCCTCCTCTTAGGACCTGCAGACTCTACAACATCTATAACAATATCCAAAGAGTTTTCCTCACCACGCCAAACCCACTTGAGAACACCTTTATATTTACCCGGCTTCAGAGGAGGTGTTGAAATTCTATACCTCCCCTCTACAATACTGAAAGAACCCTTACCCCAAGGCAACTCATACGTAAACACTATCTCCTCACCCGATGGGTTAACAACATCGACCTCGATATAAGATCCCACATCAGGCTGCAGAGAAGTGTTCAAAACATTGACAATGGGTCTCTCCGGCATAACAACTTCTTCCTCCTCAGAAATCTCCTCACCAGAGAGCACCGCTAGCAACTTCTTGAGCTCTCTAAGCTCAGTCTCGTTCATGCCAAACAGTTTAGCAACAGCAACATCCAGCTCCTCCTCAACCTTTCTAAGCTCACCCTCAAGACCCCTTCTACCCTTTTCATAGATCTCTCTAGCAAGCTCGTGAGCTCTCATAGAAAGCTCAACTATTTTCTGATGATTAGGGTTACACTTATCGAATTTAGGAATGCGCATATTTTCAAGCATACCTCCTACCATGTAGACACCATATACAGTTGCTATTGTGGAATTTAGTATTCCAGCAATATAGTATGCTTCATCTCTATCATAGAGTGGTATCAGTATCACTGTATGATCAGGTATGACAACTTTTTTACCTAAATACCTACTCTCAACAGGCTCCACAACAGCGACATGAAATCCACCAGCTTGCATACGTGCCGATACCTCCTTCCAGACAACTTTATAAGGTGCAAAAGTATATGAGCCGATATCATAAACGGAATAAAATGGGTTTCCCTTACCCCACAGTTTATGTACCGATCTACCTTCCAGCTCCCTCTTATACATATTTAAGTAATCGTAAGTTTGTGGGAACTTTACTTTAAAGTCACTCTCACGAAGAGGTTTGCCTGTTTTAGGGTCATGCGGCACAATTATGTATCTGTCCTCGAAGCTTACATACCATTTCTTCACGTCTCTTCCTCTTATCAACGGATATACTAGATCTGGTTCCACGGCAACCTCAACTTGCTTAACCTTTTTCTTCTGGCCTGGCTCAGGAGGATTTGTGATCCTGAGTTTTCCATCGTGAAGTTTTTCAAGTATTTTCACAAAGTATACCTGGTTTAGCGCCACATTTACTCCTTCGTGGGCTTCATAATACTGGCTTCTACCAACCATTTTTCTGATGGCTTCAAGTGCTCGTGGAGTTACCTGCATCCAAGGACTGGTAGGATCATTTGTTATTAGAGGAGCCATTACGGCTTCAAACCGTTGTGTTGCCTTTAACACTTCCTCTAAAGGCGTGTCTGTTGGTATAGGCTTCTTTGATGTATTGGCCCATACTATGTGTTTAATCTCACTAATGTTGCTCTTGTATACCTCTCCCATCTGCGGACATCTGCCATTGTTAATGTCTGATAGGCTACACACCTTCTCGACAACTATTGCAGCTGTTCTGTTTACTGCCCCCTCAAACGGATATAGTGTTACAAGGTCGTGGATCACGTGTATACGGGTCTTCCTAACAAGGAAATCTCTGAAGCCTGCACCTGCCTGAGTTTTAAATACTGTGAATGGCATTAAGAAGCCCAGCTTGCCTCCCTCCTTGAGGTATAGATCAAAGCATCTCGCTAGGAAGAGCATTGCCAGATCTCTCTTAACTTTGCCTAAACCTGTCTTACCTTTGATTTCGGCAAGTCCGTATCTAACCCACAAATCTTTGCTTATCTCCCTATAGTTTTCTGGTAGGTTTTCCCAGTTTACCCATGGTGGGTTGCCCACAACGTAGTCGAACTTCCCTTTAAGTATTGGTGCAAAGGCGTTTCTCAGGATTGAGATCCATACATCGTCTTTGCCCTCTTCCTCGAGCTTGAGTAACTCCCCAAACAACTTTCCTAGCATTTCAGCATCTCTTTCGCTTACATCTTTAAACTTATACCTAATTCTATTCTTAAAGTCCTCAACGCTATACCTATTCCTCAGAGCCTGGGATATTTCGGCCAGTATCTCGGGTAGCAAGCCCTTGTCAACAACATTTATAGGTATCTGAAACTCTCCAACAACTGTTCTAAGTATGTACACATCGCCGGTCAGCTGCGTGCTTCTCTCAATCATTATCGAGTCGGCTAGGTACACAGGTATCTCAATTTTCCCTCTGGCATAGCTAAGCAGGTCTGCTATAGCCAACAGATAGTTTGTTCTAGCTGTGAGGACCGCCAATGGATTAAGATCGTATCCCACAACATTCTCTAAGACATAATCTAATAATTGGTCTGTTAGGTAGTGCTCCTCGGCATATCTCCTAAGCCTGCTTATGTAGAGTACTAGGAATGTCCCTGAGCCACATGCCGGATCCAAAACCCTTATCCTAAGAGGTTTTAGCGAGTCTTCCTCACCCATCTTAAGCAGGTTATCTAGGCTCAGACCAATTTCATCTAGTAATAAGTTGGCTAGCCAGTCTGGTGTGTAGAACTCTCCGAGTCTGTGCCTCAAGTCGCTTGGAACAAGGTTCTGGTAGAGCCTCTTCAGCAAGTCCCTGGCAAACTCGGGCTCTAGCTGGGGTGTGGCCACCTCGTAGTCCGATAGTCTTCTAGCTATCTCTGCTATAACATCTGCTAGGTCTTTATCGAGTTCGTCTAGATACCACGAGAAGTAGTCGCCCTCTAGGAAATTCTCGATGTTGAGTAGCTTTCTGAATAGACCCCCACTCTCAAGATCTCTTAGAACATCTTTAACACCTTCAACGCCACCTCTAGAATATGCGTCGTCGAGTTCGGCTACATAGGATCTGTAGAACCTCCCTCCACCGTACAAGTATGCTATCTCAGCGGCTAACAGCTTCATTATTAGAGCATAATACGTGTGGATAGAGAATATCAGTGCATCGTAATCTATGCTTTCCACAAGGCCATACTCGCTCGCTAGCTTCGGCAACTCCTCAAGCTCTTCTGGTTTATAGCCTGTTGCCTGCTTGAAGAGCCTCATCCAGTCTTCGAATAGAGTTTTTGTTCTGGGGCTTTTGCTCTGTTTAAGCTTGTTGTAGAGCAACTTGATGGCTTTTCTCGCTATTTCAGACTGGGGCCCGAAGTCCCTGACAAGACTATTGACATCCAAATTCTTTCTTCTGAGACCTCTTAAAGCCTCAACAAGCTTTACTACAACCTCGCGCCTAATGTCGTAGGGCCCTCTCAGCACCCACGCATCGCTTCTAGGATCATATCTGACAAAAGCTATTCTATCGCTTATTATTACACCTAGATACCTAGACCACTCAGATTTGCCTCCAGCCTCATCCCTTATGTATCTTATGACCTGCTCCTTAGCTCTTTGAATATCGTGGGCCGAGGACAGCTTGCCAGGGGCTTTATACTCTACAATTACATGCCCATATAAGGCATCAACCCTAGCACCAGAGACCAACGTATACTCATACTTACCAGCAACACTTTGAAGACCCAGAGGCTTCAAAATCTTTTCCTCTATACACGACGAAACCCTTACCCTAACATCCTCCTCTGTAGCGGCTCTAAGAACAGAATTCTTAATACACAACATTATATCATCAATATCTAGCTGAGGAACACTAATACGCTGAGACACCCTAATTCACCTCTTCCTAGGCCTAACTCTAATTACAAATACAGAAACTTTATTTGAGCGAGGGCTCACACCATAATAGTAATTGAAAACTCCATGACACTTCGGGCACTCAATCCTCTTGACGGTGTAGAATCTAAATTTCCACGGTTTTCTGAGAAGCTTAAACCCCTCCTCACTTGAATCATAACCACAGAACGGACATTTGACCATGTTCCCACACCTTTTCTTCTGTTCTATAGCATCTTCCAACACTAGTTACAGCTAATGTAGACATAGACTCTTCAGCGCCTGTTATAAAATCTGCTATGAACAGAGTAAATAAAGGTATCTATCCCGGCAATAACGTTTTAAGATGTCGCTTTTCATATCTATTCTATGATATTTTGGATCTCCAACAAAGACTGTTAGACATAGCTGGTGAGTCATTCTTTGTTGGTCTTAGGAATTCTAAGCACTTTGATGTTTTAACTCTTTCTTCGATGAACCCTTTAATGCACTTAATACATAAGTAGCGGTATATGCCAAGCTATATTATGACTGGAAAATTGGGGTGGGATAGGCTAATGGAGGCAATGGCAACTCTTATATCCAGGTAACAACACTTATCTCACTCCCTGAGGCAATTGACAAATTTGCTAGAGCCCTACAAAACATGTCTTACTTGCTAGGACATCTCTTTTCAAAGAGCATTTGCTACTACATCAAAGTATTTTGTTTTTGTATTGCTTGCAGAATCTTGTAACAATCTAGGTGATGAAAAGCTCCTAAAGAATTGAGAGAATTAGCTATATATGTTGTTTTGCAAACCAGGTGAAAATAGAATGGCTTTGAAGTGGTTGTTATGTCGGGCGAGAGCTCAGAGAATGTTATTGAATTGGCTCAAAGATTTCTTGTGTATGCCAAATACGATTTAGAAATAGCTGAGATATTGTATTCGCTGGAGGCGCAGAAACAGAACCATTATTATAAGCAACAGGCTCTCTACTACTTAGAGCAGGCCTCAGAAAAGACCCTAAAGACCTATATTATTTATCTATGGGTTCTCCAGCTAAGCTTCGTTACAGAGATTGCTGAGAAGATAAATACATCAGAGAAGTTTAGAGATGTTCACAATCTGTTGAAGAGAATTAGTGGTTATGTAGACCCGAGAAAACTGGGACACGAATTCCGGGGGGTTCTTAAAAGATTTCACTAATTTATTTGAGAGCTGGTGCTCGGGAAGGCTAATCGATTACATGAATTCTACACTAAGTCAAATACCTACTAGCCTAGCTAAGAGTAAGGAGCGGATTATAGAAGGCGGTGTTGAGGAAGGGGCTATGCCGAGAGAAGCAGCTGAGAAATTAATTGATTTGATTGTTTCATATTATTCGCAACCAGTACCCATTGTAATGGACGACACAAGGAAAAGCTTGTGTATGGATGCCCAATCCATCTTTGGCAGATATTTAGAGTCGATAAATACCGCTGAGCGTTGCCTCGAGCTAACCACACAGTTCGTTGAAAAGGTGGAGGAGCAAGCTGAAACCGTTTATAACAGAGTCCTAAGAGAATACGAAGCATCTCTACTTGTGACAATGAAAATCAAGGAACTGCTATCGGGACTAGCTGAGCTAGCCGGTTTGATACCTTTGCCCAAGGCTTTAAGCGAAAAAAGACTAGAGGAACTCTTAAAAATCATTGTGGTAGACAACCTTGATGTGTTTATGTCAATTCCACTACACATTTGCTTAAGCCGATATTACAATGATGTAAGGTATGGAAAGGTTCAAGAAGATGAGCTAAAGACGCTACCAGATGTCATTAGACTGCTAAGGAATATCCATGAAAAAACAGAAAACATATTCTCGTTAATCTACCATTATGCGTAAACTTCGATACATACAACAACTGATTTATGCCAAAGCATTAATTATATAGCCGGAACACATAGGGGCAAGCATTTTTTGGTAGTACCGGCAGGCTTCCATAACCCAGCATCAGTTCACCAATTATCATGCAACTCATTATAATCTAATTAATAGGAGTTGCTACAACTCTTGACCAGAGAGATGTCTAGTATACTTAAGGCTAGAATTGCTTAACTCCACGCAATAAATCCTTAAATACCATAGATACGTTTGTAATTCAAATCTATGACACGAACAATCTTTAAATCCATTTCTAAATGTTTGATTATCTTATCATACTCTTTATTATCATACCATTCTTTTACTTCATTGCCATAGCCAAAAGGCTCTGGAACATCTATTCCGCTGCTTCTTGCCTTCTCAACCAGGTACTCAAGTTTTAGATCCTTGAATTTCATGTTATGGAATGGTAGAGATGTTTGGAAGTAGTCTATGGTGAAGGTGTTGTGCCATAACTCATTTAGATTTGGTAGAGTTTCCACGTTGTATTCTACTCCTTTCTGTATGAGAAGCAGGACATCGAATCTAAGTATGTTGAAGCCTATAACACTGAGAAAGTCTATTCTATTATTCTTCTGATCTTGAACGAGTCTTCTCAAATAATCGTAGAATTGAAGAACCACATTTCTCTCCCCTCCAAGCTCCCACTCAGCAAAATAATGAAACTTTACGCTATGCCCATCCCATATCTTTGAAGATTCTGGTTTGTATGGAGTCCAATCCTCTAATACGCCAATAACAATTATTTTCTCTCTTCTAAAGATGTCCTCGTTTCTCGGCCTATAGGTTTCTACGTCTAGATAGAAAACCCACAACCTCTCTCACAACACCATAATCCACAGCAACTCTGTACATCATACCGCTCACCATATCAAAGTTCTCTCAGTGGATAATAAATGCTTTAGAGATGATATACTAAAGCGCTCTTGATTAGCCCCAGCTCTCGAAAACAATGAGAACCCTGGTGAATATGCTGCTGCAGAAGGTTTGCAAAGGACTTTATCGAGAAGTGCTTTAGGGATTAGCCGATCTATTCTTGTCGACACCACATATTCATCCTCATGACTGTTCTAGATTATGGTATGGGCAGTCCTGCTTTGCTGAAAGCACTCTTTATTTCTTCTGCATATTTATTGATTCTCTCTTCAGCTGTTTCTCCAAATTCATTTCTTCCTCTTCCATATACGTAGCTGTGGAATGGTATTCTCTGAATGGGGTTCTTGATCCCCAGTGCACTTCTGTGTTTTTTGAGTAGGCGTTCTGATTCGCCACCCATTGCTATTACGACAGGCTCTTTCCCAGTGATCTTCTTTACCAGCTCTAGCTCTTTCTTTAAAAACTCTAGGCATGGTTTAGGCACATCCCTGATTTTCTCTTCTGCTTTACCCTTGCACTTGATCAAATCTGTTACCAGTATTCTGCTGTCGTAGTAAACGAATGTATCTTTCTCCATCGCAAACCTCTCTTCGACAAGCCCAAGCCTCTTCAAAGCATTTGCCAAGTAGATATTTGCAGTATCTATAATCCATGCTCCTGTCGGCCTCAAGGCAACTATAACCCCATTCAACTCCCCAGTATACCTAAACAATATGTAGTAAACATCTTTTCCACAAGGAAACTTGTTTTTGAACCACCAACACCATTTGTTTGATAGGCTGTGCTCAGACAGCTTCTCAGAATCCCAAGAACCCCTATATGGACAGCCCACAAAATTACAGTTCATAACCTCGTTCTGCAAATCATAAAACCCCTCAATCATAGCATATCACCAAAAGGCTCTACAAATATTAATTTCAATGCCACAATTATATGCTTTGATAAAATGTAAGATTGTGCATTTGGTTGCCGGCTTTAGGTTATTGACGTAACATATTTTGATGATGGCTACGACCTATCATCTATAGCTTTGTGATAGCTTTGCTAGTTCTTGTGCAATTTTGCTAAGCTCCTCAGCTGTTTGGCTAGCTCTCTTAGCTATCTCTAGTAGATATGGCGGTGCTGTTCGTGAAGAGGTCAGATAGCTTCTTATAGATAATGTTGTACATCTCTTTAGCATTGGCCTCGGCGGCCTTCCCCCAACTCAATTACGAAGAAACCATCTGTCACAGCCTCTCTCCTTGCACTATCAGTAAAGGATTGTGCTACGAGAATCCTAAAATGTGATGCTATACACACTTGCATAATTCTACCAAACTCCTCACTAGCAATACCAATGTTTAGTCATCTTTACCACCTAAGCTTAGAGCAATGAATCTCTATGCACAGTATAGATGGCTGGGGTAAGGATAACTGAGATGCATTTATATACCTAGGACTCGGTTAGGTATTGGGATGTTGTATGGGTTGTGGTGTTAAGGTGTGGCTTGTCCCTGGGTCGAGGTTTGATGAGCTGGAGAAGGGGGTGGCTATAATCCCTGTGGGGTCTGTTGAGAGGCACGGTGACCACCTTCCTTTGGGGACAGATGCTTTGGAGGCTATGTATGTTGCTGAGAAGGTGGCTGATGAGCTTTGTGCGCATCTTTTCCCACCTGTGTGGTATGGTGCAGCGAAATCGCTTGCGCGGTTTAGTGGAACGATAGATGTTGGCGATGGCCCCCTCTATGCGTATATGTGTGGGATTCTGAGGGGTGTGGCGTCAATGGGCTACAGAATTATAGTGGTGGTCAACGGCCACGGCGGCAACACCCTAGCTCTTCGGCTAGCTGCCAAGAAGGTTTCGTTTGAAACTGGCACCTCTATACTGGTTGTGAACTGGTGGAGTGATCTAGCCCAGGAGAAGAGGCGAGAACTCTTCACATACCCCGGGCATGCAGGCGAGGACGAGACCAGTGCCGTACTCCACATAGCCCCAGAAACAGTCGATATGTCAAGCGCTAGAGACCACATCACCGAGCCCATACCCAGCATAACAGTCTACTCACCCAAACTCGAAGAGAAGCTCTATCCAAGAGCAGTCCTAGGCAAACCAACCCTAGCCTCCGCAGAGAAGGGCCGTATATGGCTGGAAGAGGCCGCAAAGGACCTTGCAACAAAGGTTAGAGAAGTGGCAAAGCTCCTAGAACTCAAAGTGTAGAAGGGTCAGGGATTAACCCAAGAATTGTAGTGCCTACTACACAGAACTACCTATCATAGCTATATATTTTCTTAACAAAGTATATAGCTAAAACGAGCAATATAAATGCAATTGATACATGAATTACAGCAGAGAATTCACGGTGAACATAGAGTCTCACACTAAAACTGTTACATTAACACAAACTATAATTCAGACAGCAACTAAAACACAGACTATAACGGAAACCACGCCTGTAACAATAATAGAAGCTAAAACTGGGACAGAAACTTGGCAATTTATGATAAACCTGGCGGTGAGTCCCTAAGTAAGTACACAACCTCAGTTCTTCAGGCTCAACTATTTAGGCATTGTTAAGCTGATTTTTGCGTAACTGCCTTGATGGTCTGTATCTATTGCATTTACTCTAAAAACTTAACCGCCATGCTCTGCACATTCTCAGCAAAGAGAAGATGATATTGAGGAGTAGCGTTACAGCATCTGTTGAGATGGTGAAAAAGTGTTGGGGAATCTATAGCCCCTATCCAGTTGCTGCCTATCTCTTCTTTTTTCTAGCATACACCTCTATTTCCATGGTTTTTCTCTCTATAGATTTGGCGACTTCAGATGGTCTAGAGTGGTATGCGTGTAGAGCTATTCCAATGGTCCAGCCGGCCAACGGCTACACAAACCACATAACCTCTGGAGAGATCCAAAGGTTGGCGAATATCAGAAAGGAGTTGACAATAATATACACAACCAGATGTGTTATAAAGCCTCTTCTAGCATTCTCAACCTCGAGCTCTTTCCAAGCCTTGATAAACTCCCTTAACGAAACCTCGCCACCCACAACACCACCTACACATACTAGCGCTAAAATTTCTAAACCAAGTACCATACCCTCACTCTAGCTTCTTTGGCTTGGCCACTTCAAGTATGTACCTAGCTCAGACTACATGTAACCTCTGCATGTAGCCCCAATCTCGTTCCACAGCTTCTATTGATTTGTGCCAGCTGTTGGCTATAGGCTGTGCAATAGCTTGTCATAGAAGTTTTCTTTCTCCAATGGCCACGACAACTATGTTGCATGGTTTTAGCAGGTATGCTACTCTGTAGGAGCCCACACGGGTTTTGCAAAGCTCTTCTAGCGGGGGCTTTAACTTCTCTTCGCATATGGGTTTTTCAGCTAGTTGCTGAAGCCTCTCGCTAACTCTATTGGTAATATCTTTTGGTGCTTTCTCAAGAAATTTTCTAGCACTTTTCTTGATGTCTAGACTACACCCCAATTCATCTACCTCTTAATATTACCTCTCTTGATAATGCCCAGCTCCAGCAGGTTGCTGTAGACCTCGTCGTCTAGAAGCAAATCGAGTGTGTCTATATACCCCTCAACCTCTTTAGCATACTCGTGGCTCCACCTAGCTAGTGCATCTATGTTGCTCTCACTATACTCTCTAACAATGTTGAGTACAGCTACTGTTGCCGATGTCCATGCAAATGCTAGGTACATGGAGTAGGCAGCAAACTGCAAAACAGCGTCTGGGGCTCTGCTGGTCAGCCTATTGGCAAACTCCTCTAGCCCCAGCCTAGCCACCCTGTCTGCTATCCACAGATCCCTCTCCACGAGAATAGACATGGCGTAGACGAGGTCATCAGCATACTTGTACCCACTGGACTTCAGTCTCTTAGCCAAGGATTTGGCAAGCTCCTCCACAACACCTCTAAACTCAGCTAATGTTAGAGCCCCCGAGGCAAGCGAGGTGTGTATACTGTTGCTGAGATCAACCAAAGAGAACGCTATCCTAAGCCAAAACCTCTCAACAAGCGCAGGAAAACCACGCTCAAGATTATCGGTGTTGAGAGCAACACGTATCTCATCTCTCAAAGCCTCCTCAAACACCTTATCAAGTCTCTCAAGCATCTCTTTGCCAACAAGCCTCTTAAGCCTGTCAACAAAACCATAAACCTCTGCACCAACATCCTCACCAACAGCAAGAGCCAGCGGAATAGTTGTACCCCTAAAACATCCGCGAAAGAGAAGCACTACATCCACAGTCATACAATGCTCCCAAACATTTATCCAGATATCCAGACATCTTTATATCTAGATAGGTAGGTATAAAAAGTCTTTTAAAAATCTTTATATTTGTCACACAAGCGCATATAGACCATTTTGACATGTTCGATGTAGTGGTAAAAAGAGGTAAAGTGGTGCTCAAAGCCTCCTACAAACCTCCACAGCCCTAATCTACTCAAACTGAAGATCAAGAGGAAGAATATAGCGAAAAACCACAGACAAACACCATCAACACAAATTCCTATCTCGACTCATAAAATTTTGACGCCCTTTAAAATTTTCGATATACCCATCCCACCT
>JAUQPB010000002.1:0-15000 GCA_030550585.1 Thermoproteota archaeon
AGCTGCCTGATGGTGGGGAGAAGGAGCTGGTTCCAAAGAAGGTTTGGAGCCTATCTCCAAAGGGTAGGAAAGGAGTTAAGATAGGGCTGTTCCAAGACCCAGCATCAGGAAAATACTTCAGAGCTAAGGTACCAGACGACTACCCAGAATGCAGCTAAACAAAACAAACACACCCATGTAAAAACAAAACTTTTTAAACCATTTTTTACCCAAACTTCTAGGCTGTCTTTGTTGCTTCCAGCAGAGGTTCTAGAGGTCTTAGATGTAGTTAGAAGGCATAACACTTGGAGAAAATTTGAGTGTATAAACCTGATAGCGTCTGAAAACACCATGTCTCCATTGGCAAAGGCTCTATATGTTAATGATATGATGCATAGATATGCTGAGGGCAAGCCTGGGAAGAGGTTTTACCAGGGATCCATATTCATAGACATTCTAGAGACTAGAACATCTGATTTGCTTGCAAAGCTGTTTAATGTCAGGTTTGCAGAGGTTAGGGCTATAAGTGGTAGTATAGCTAATGCAATTGCATTTAGATCTTTTGCTAGTGTTGGAGATGTTGCTCTTGTGCCAGCTCTTCAGAGCGGTGCCCACATATCCCATACAGAATTCGGTGTTTTGGGTGCTCTAGGCATTAAACATGTTGAAATGCCTTTCGATTTGGATTCGTGGAACATTGATGTTGACAAAGCTGTGAAGCTCATAGAGTCTATTAAACCACGCATAGTTGTTTTGGGGGCGTCGCTCTATCTATTCCCCCATCCAACGAAGCCTATAGCCGAAGCTGCATACTCTGTGGGGGCTAGGGTTGTCCACGATGTTGCCCATGTCCTCGGCCTTATCGCTGGCGGTGTATGGCCAAACCCCGTGCATGAGGGTGCTGACGCAGTAACTGCTTCTACCCATAAAACGTTTCCTGGGCCCCAAGGAGGGCTGATATTGACTAACCGCGAGGATGTGTACAAACTGGTTTCAAACAATGTTCTCACATTTGTCAGCAACCACCATATCCATAGACTTGCAGCAACAGCTGTTACGGCTATTGAGATGATGCATTTTGGGAGTGCATATGCTGATCAGATAACTAGGAATGCTAGAGCCTTTGCAGAAGAGCTTGCCTCCCAAGGGCTACCTGTAGTTGCTGAGAATCTTGGATATACAAAATCGCATATTGTGGCCATAGACGTTAGAAAGTTTGGTGGGGGTGCCAAAATAGCTAAACTGCTTGAAGAGGCCAATATCATAGCCAACAAAAATGTTCTTCCATGGGACAGGCCACAGGATGCTCCAAACCCAAGCGGTATAAGGTTCGGCGTCCAGGAGATGACCAGGTTCGGAATGAAAGAGGGGGAGTTCAAAGAGATTGCAAAACTTATAGCAGATATCATTGTTAGAGGGGCAGAGCCCTCCAGCATAAGGAGAAAGGTTGTTGAGCTCAGAAAAGACTTTGTCAAGGTGCACTACGGCTTCGATCTGCCAGAGGATCTCGGTAAGAAAACTATATATGAGTTCATTGAAATGGGCATATAAAGCAAATAAATTTATATATTCTTTGCACCGCCCAAGGACACAACACATTTTTGGTACAGCGTCATGGAGACGAGCAGAACAAAGACTTTTTTAGAAATGGTTTTTCTAGAGGTTGCTGCCCTAGCCATATTCACAGCAATAGTTAAAGTAGGCATTTTGAGGAATCTGGATAGCTCTCTATACAACATACTCCGAATAGACAACACACCAATTGTCTCAGTATTCTCCGAGACTGGAAGCATATACGCATTTTTTGCAATAGTTGTAGCCCTCTTCATAGCAGATCTTATGAGATATAGACGGATAACCCTGTTTACAGCAGGACTGGCACTGATATTCATATTGAACAGCGCCTTGGTGTCTGTTCTCAAAACCTCTCTCCAAATTCCAAGACCGGTTACCTCCAGTAGCAACAGCTATGCAAACCCGCTTGAGGCGCTAGATGTCTTCAGCTATCCCTCGGGGCACACTGCAAGAGCCTTTGCAATAGCATCGTATTACAGCACCTCTGCAAGAAAGCAGGGTAGGGTTGTGGCCATATCTCTCTACATGTGGGCAATAGCAATAGCATTTTCGCGGCTTCTTCTAGGGGTTCACTGGTTCAGCGATGTAATAGGTGGTGTACTGGTCGGCATACTATCAACACACCTGGTGAACATGTCCCTGCCCCACATAATCAAAGTGCTTCCCAAGAAAATCATAAAGACTATGATCACATGGACTTGGGGCTAGCAAAAGCATTTTCTCAACCGTCCATAAACCACACATACACTACTACACATAATCACCTGCAGAAATCTTGCCGGTCAAAAACAGAGGGCTAAAGAGAAAAGAGAGTCTATAAAGGATTTGCAGATAATATCAAAACAATGTAAACGATATGCGCTACAACATTTTACTTCGCTTAAACGCGTTTTTGAAGACATGGAAAATGTAGAGGAGTATTCCAGCAAATAGCAGTAGGAATAGAAGCTCCTTTGGATATCCCCAAGCGTTATACAAAGGGTTTGCCTGAACAGGGTAAAACGGCTTGATGTCGGTGTATAGCGGTGAATCCACCAATATGTGGAGATCCCATCCAACCACACCCCCAACTAGATAGCCAGCAAGACCAATCTCATTCTCTACTAGTGCCAATCTTTTGAAGAACTCGGCATGCATTTTACGGGTGGTGTACATCGCATAGCCCAGCAACAGTCCACTTAGAGATCCCAATAAAAATGAGTGCATATAGCCATGAAGCGGATACCGCTCCAAAACATCGATAAACACAAGAAAAGGCTCTAAATCAACAACCACACTAGCTAGAATAAATGTAGGCCAATGAATCTTCCTACGGAAAAAATATCCTACCAAAAGTGCAAAACCAAGATGATAAGGTGTAAAAGGCATATGTTGCTTACCCATACCAAATGAAGCCAAACACACTTATTTATTTAATGCAGATTGTTTGTAGGCTAGATGGCTTCTTTATGCATATCATCTATTCTAGATCAAGTTGCAACCAACGAATTTTTGCCTACCATACACTACAAAATAGGTTTATTGGATGATCGTTATTATGTAGCTAGAATAGCTAGTGATCTTGTGATAAGCAAAAGCTTGCGCCAGAAAAGAATAACATCATAACCTTAGATGTAGCTTCCTGAGCTTGTCTAAGAGCCTCCATATAACTGCTTTACCTATCCTAGAACCTCTTGAACGCTGTCTCTACGATGTAAGCTTTTATGAGGTTTGCAAGACCTTGTAAAAACACATGCGGGGCGGTGAATCTTGGCGCCGGGGGCGGGATTTGAACCCGCGCGGGGTTGTCCCCCACCGGCTTAGCAGGCCGGCGCCCTACCAGGCTAGGCGACCCCGGCTCGCAGAAAGTCCGATACAGTAGTTCTGGTGTTGGGCGTTATAAGGTTTTTACATAATTGGTTGCTGTTTTGCGGTAGATTTCAAATATATTCTGCTGGTAAAGCGTTTTTTAGTGGTTTTATGGCTAGGATTGATGTTGGTAGAGCTCCTAGTGGTTATGTTGATTTGGATTCGAGGAGTCTTGTTGAGAAGTTCATTGCTGTTTTAGAGGCTTCGGGGGCTGATGAGAAGACTGTTAAGAGTTATAGAGCGGCTTTAACGGATTTCTTCAATTTTGTTGGCTGGAAAAATGTTAGAGAGATTACATATGACGATTTCTATATGTGGAGAATTGAGAGGCTGAGAAACGGTTTTCCTGGTGAAAAGTATGGGGATAGAAGGTCTAGAGAGGCAACGCTATACTACTACACGATATTCCTTAGAAGGTTTTTTGAGTGGCTTGGAATAGAAATCAAAATCCCGCAGGTTAGGAGGCCTCGCAGAAAAGAGCCTCCGGTTCTCAAACAAGAAGAGATTGTAAGACTCTTCAACGCCTCTAGAGACTTTCTAGACATGCTGATTCTAGCACTGTTGCTAGAAACAGGTCTGCGTGCTGAAGAGCTTCTAAGCCTCAGGTTTGGCGACATCGATTTAGAGTCGAGAGAGATAAGGGTGAGGAACGCTAAATACGATGAGGAGAGGACTGTTGTTGTGGGGGATCTTACATACAACCTCCTCTCACAGCTACTATCAATAAAAGCTTTTGATCCAAACGAAAGGGTTGTGCCCCTAAGCTATAGCGGGCTGTACAAAAGGTTGAAGAGCCTTGCAAAAAGAGCTGGGATAGACCCATCGAAAATCAGGCCACACATACTCAGACACACGTTTGCAACAGAGGCTCTTAAGAAGGGCATGAACATAGTGTCTTTGCAGAAGCTTCTTGGCCACAAGGATCTCAAAACAACACAGATTTATCTACACATCATGAGAGAGGATGTTAAAAACGAGTATCTAAAGGTGTTTAGAGGTGTTATGCCTGTGCCAACAATTCCTATATACGGCAGCGGCTTTGAACAGCAGAAGAATGAGAAAAAAGCTATGTCCACATGCCCCTACTGCGGAGCCGAGGTGCCGCCAAATGCTAGGTTCTGTCCCTACTGCGGTGCTAGGATTCAGAAGTAGTCTAGTTCATTCATCTCTGCTTCAAATCCGCCGTCAAAATCCTCTGTTCCTAACAGCCTATATTTGCCATCGTCATCCACTGTAACAATACCGTCATCCATCAGCTTCACCAAACATCTTCTAATCTTGTCTTCGCTGGCTATACCAGCAAGCTTTGAATGCATATCCTTTAAGGTCTTAGGACCCTCTCTAAGCATATTCAAAACTATTTCTCTAAGCTCATCCTCGTTGGGAGCTGTAAAAACAACGACATCAGGGTCTTCATACAATACCTTTAGCGTTATACTCTCTGCATCCCCAACCCCTTTATTCATATCCTCAACGACTCTACTGTTGTCCCCATTTCCTCTCAAAGCACCATTTTTTCTGGACATATGCGATCACTCATCGACATGGCGACACATTTTTGCTGGGGAACTTGGAGAGCCCAAGAGAGATTGGTTAATCTAGCTTATAGGCTTTTCACATACTAAAAGTGATGCTACTTATAAAAGGTTTACCTATAGAAACCACTTAACTACGCTGGTGAGCGTTTGTGCCATGCCCTTGGTACCAATATGGTGTTTGTACCTCTCCAAAGCTCCCAGGCCCGACAGACGCCATTGTATCTGCACAGAGATGCTTGTCTGATACAGAGTATAAAAGCTGTCAATACTATGTGGAGCCCCCAGCATCTAAGTCAAATCAGCAGAGATCTGTTAGAAAAGATAAGCTAAAGATTTATACCCCAATCCATGCAATTCCACAGGAGATACAGATAGAGTGCCCGTTTGCTACAATAACTAGGACAGAGGGGAACATACTCATAGCTTATTGTAAGGTACTTGACAGACCTCTAACTAAATACGAGGCAATAACCTGTAGCAAATATTGGAGAGACTGTCCCTACAGATTGGCATCGCCAGAATAGAAACTATGTTGATATTGGATATCTAGCTATTGCTGCAAGACAGAAGAATGTGTCTTTAAACCACTGATACTCGTCAATGCTATTGGTTATCGCAATCAGTTTGGCCCCGCTTTCGCTACTCAGCTTCTCATATTTTTCGAATTCTGGGTGATCCTCACATATGAGAAGCTTTTCAACAGCACCATTTCTAAGAGCCTCTTCAACATCTTTCTCTCCGTAGATTACATACCCATCATCTTTGGCTATATGGAGCTTAAACTCCTCGAATGTGTTCAAAACCTCTACAAACCTCTGCTTGGATAGTATGTCTCTAGCCTTTGTAACCACCTCTCTGAGACCCACAACACCTTGGTATGCCACATCTATGGGCTCTCCGATAATGAGGTTCCTAAGCCTATAGTCTAGATTGTCTGCCTCCTTCAGAAAATCCAGTTTTGCATAACCTGGACCCGCTATAATGATTCCCTTAAGCTTCTTGGACTCTAGCAGTGGAAGGAAGTAGCTATTGGCTTTCTCAGCTACATGCTTGTAGAACTCCTCGACCATCTGCTCTATAATCCTATCAAACCTTCTCTGACTCTGCCCACCCTTGTGATGCTTCCCCGGGATGAACCACTCAATCTCATCTAGAACAAGCACTCCAGATGGTTTTAGCAGACCTATTGTGGCCTCGTCTCTTTCAACAATTATTATCCCATATACATCGGATTCCTCGACCATGGGCTCCAAAAACTCTGTGTGAAACTCTTTATCAGTTCTATAGAAGTATACAAGTACTGGGTCAGGCGGCGAGAACATGAGCACAACATTGTCTCCGGTATCCTTGTTTATGCCTGCAAAGACGACTAGCCCATTTTTAGGAACCTCTCTAAGCATTGAAAGCCTCTCTATAGCTGCTGTCAAAGCCCATTGCACAGCATCTTTAGTTTGCTTCAACTTTATGTTCTCTGTTATCGACAGTTCCTGGCGGAGCAGGTTAACAACATCGCTTATCGGTCTTCCAGGGGGTATATACAGGCTTAGAAGGGTTGTTGCATGGGCACGCCACTTCTTCAACTCCTTTATTATTCTCTTAAGAGTTATTCTGTCTACAGAGAGCTTCTTTTCCATGTCACTAAATGGACATCCCTCGAACACCCGCTTGGAGATGGTTTAATACTATTTTATAGGCTTAAAAGCTTTGCTTATATGCACTTCGCCACGAGAAGATATATTCATGAAAAACTCTGTTCCTAGGCTACAGGTAGCTTGTGATGCAGAGGAACATTCAAGATCAAGACGTTTCTGACACATCTGAAGAAATTCTCTTTCCCCGTCCTTCTGAGGTTTCCTTGGAACCCTTAGAAGATTCGCACTATTCTCTGTCGGATAAAGGGCCTAGATCTAGAGTTGTTGAGGCAATACTTCTACTACTCTATGCAAAGCCTATGAAAAGCTCTGAAATAGCTTCAATTCTAGGCAAGAAAACAAAGCTCATAAGCAGCTATTTGAGTTATTGGAAAAGTAGAGGATATGTGATGTTTAGGACAGGATACTGGTTTTTGACAAAGAAGGGAGAAGAGCATGTGAAGGCTTTGCTATCCTCGTTGGGTACTCCTGTTCTGTCCCCCTATGACGTGGTACGGTTAGCCCAGAAACTTATATCAGAACCAGTTCTAGAGACAGTGAATAGCTGGGGAAGACAGGATGGAAAACCAAAGGAGACTGTAATACAGCAATTCACAGCCTCAAAAACAGGTTCGTTAGTGGGAAAACAGGGGGCTAAAAACGAAAACGCCATCGAAAAAGCACTCAAATGCCTAGAAAAGATAATAAGTTCAAAGGATCTTCTAGAAGATGAGACAAACATTCTTAGACATATGGTTAAGCACTATGCAGAGTGGGGAAGCACCTACCTGTACCTAGATCAGATAAGCGAGGAACTCCACTATCCATCAAATGAGCTCATACTTATTCTTCGAAAACTGCAGACAAAGAAGTTGATATACATGTACACAGACAAGAGATTCGGTATTAGAGTGGGTCTTGGAAAGAGTCTCAAACAACTAATAGATGCTTGCCTAGCTAGATAGCTACAACCTCTTCTATCCGAGACCAAAAACCTCTAAAATAGAAAATCCATTTAGAATTTCGTTCTTTATATAACCATTATACAAACCATTAAGAGAGTCACACTCTTCAGCAAGCAACAAGTTGTTGTATTAGTAGTTGTATTAATAGTCATAAACATAGTTGCTCCATCCATATTCCCCTACCAGTGGGACAAAAACACATGGAACGCTATCTCTAATCCTAATACCGCCACTGGAGGTTTTATCAACTATTTGAAGAATCTGCTCCCATCTGCTACCCACAGGTATAACCAATCTGCCTCCAGGCTTTAGCTGCCTCAAAAGAGGCTCTGGGATTGTTGGTGCAGCTGCTGTAACAATTATCTTATCGAATGGGGCAAAAATCTCAAGTCCCTTGCTACCATCACCTGTAGCAAATGTTATAAAGTCTAGGAGTTGCGGAGCAGCTTTCGCAATGTTGTTTATAGCAATCTTCGTCAGACTTCCTATCTTCTCTATCGTGTAGACATGTCCGCCACCCTTCGAGGTTATGTAAGCTAGAATCGCAGCTTGGTATCCAGAACCTGTGCCAACCTCCAGTACAATGTCTCCTGGTTGTACATCCAGTTCTTCAGTCATTATCGCAACCATGTGGGGGGCGCTAATCGTTTGTCCAAAGCCTATTGGCAGTGGGCTATCGGCATATGCGTATAGCTTCATGTGCTCAGGTACGAAGTGCTCTCTTGGGATGGCTAGAAAAGCCTCTTCAACTTTTCTACTCTTTATTATCCCCTCACTCTTTAACGCGTAGACTAGTCTTTTTCTCTCCTCCTCAAAATTCATGTCTAGCCACGCTAAGCGCTTTTTACTTATCTTGCCCTAGTAGAATATGTTGCTAGACGGGTATTAATCTAAAATGGCGATGAGGAACATCGTGGTCTACGACCGTGTTGAGGCCAGAGGCCACAAAAACATTAGAGCGTTACATACAAAAACCTTTGAGTTGACCAAAGACATTGACTTAACGCCAAAAGGCGACTGCATAATAGGGGTTGGTCTCGACAAAGCCGTTGCCGAGCTTGATCCAAATCTCCTCAACGTTATTAGAAAAGATCATAGTGTTGTTGTGCTGGTTCTCGAGGTTGGAGAATTGAGAGACGTGGTTCTGGCTAGGGGTAGCCAAAAACTTGTTCTAGGGGATAAGAGGAGAATAGTAGTTAGAAAAAGCAGGTTCATAGGCCCTGAAACACTTGCTATCGAGGCCAACAAGGCTGCTAGAGACATAGATAGAAGGATTATTCAAAGGCTTCAAGATCCATCATCAAGACTTGTGGTACACATTTACGCAATTGATATGGAGCCCTATATGAGTACAGGTGGGTATGCGCCTAGTATTCACACAATCCTAAATAATCTGGTGAGCATATAGAATGTTTTGGCGTGGTGTGCGCATTGAGAATTGTTGTTGTTGCTAGAAGAGACTGTGAGAAGTGTGGCATTATTGCAAAGAATGTTTTAGAGTATGGCAGAAGTGAACTAGGCGTAGACATGTGCATAGATATGGAGCTCGCAGATCAGATACAATGGAGCAACATTTGCAGGGTTGGATATGACCACATAGATGCAGCAATTGTTATTGGCGGCGATGGCACGCTTTTCAGATTTCTTCACAGAATTGGCGATCGATGCAGTATACCCATCTTCACTGTAAAGGCTGGTCGCAGAAGCTTTTTGATGGAGGTAGCCCCCGAGGATATATTGAAGAGGCTGAGAGATTTTGTTGATGGCAGATATATGGTTGAAGAGTATATAAGGATAAGGCCAAGGATACGCAACAGAAACTCGATACTACCCCCTGCTATAAACGATGTTGTTGTAGCTGGCTGGGGCTCGAGCAAATTCAAGGTAATCAATCTCGATGTTTACGTAGATGAGGAAAAGCTCTATAGCGTGGCAGGAGATGGTGTAATTATAGCCACACCTGTAGGCTCAACAGCATATGCGTTGTCAGCAGGCGGTCCAATACTTGACCACTCTCTCAACTGCCTTGTTATCGTTCCTGTTGCGCCGATACAATTCAATACCAAGCCAGTGGTTATACCATCTGAGAAGAGGGTATCTATTAAAGTCGTCGATGGCGAGGCCGCTGTTGTTGTTGATGGGCAGGTGGCTGAAAATGTTTTTCCAGGTGAGGTAGTCGAGGTTGTTAGAGAGTCTTGTACTGTGAAACTAGTTAGATTTGAGAGGTTCTCGACGTATGCAAGGCTCTTCAAATAGAAGGGTTTTGCTACTCGATACAGCGGCATTTATATCAGCAACCCATTTATATGTATACGATAGGTTGTTATATACAACACCTTCTGTCTTAGACGAGGTGAAGGACTTTGAAAGTGTTCAGAGATTATCGTTGTCCCAGTCTGCGGATAGGATAGTTATTGTGGAGCCTAGCAAGGAGTATATAGAAAAAGCGCTTAGCTTGGCCAGAAAATTCGGTGCATTGGACAAACTATCTAGAACAGACCTAGAGGTTTTGGCCTTGGCTTTGCAGCTGGTTTCAGAGGGCTATGATGTGACTGTCTTGACGGATGACTATGATTTGCAAAAGATTTTGAAGGGTATTGGAATAGAGTTCAAACCCATTAAAACAATTGGTATAAGGTAGAAATGCAGTTCAGCATCTCTTCACAATTTTTGCAATGAAGTAACCTGTAGTGTCGTGTATATGAGGATGGAATCTAGCAAACATTTGGCTATATCTAAAGCCGGGCACACCTCTCGAACATCTTTCACATGGTATCTCAACCACATCGATGCACTTCTCCATCTCAGCTATTTTTTCGATTATCTCCTCATTTTCCTCTACAGTTACGGTACAAGTGGAGTACACTAGCACGCCCCCAGGCTTCAATACTTTTATAGCTGATTTGAGAAACTGGAGCTGGTATTTAGACAAGGTCTCTACGTCTGTGTAGCTCTTTCTATCAATTATCTTCGGTCTTACACCAAGAGAGGAGCAGGGAGGGTCAACAACAATTTTATCTGCTTTCAGCCAGCTAAAATCGATGTGCAGATACCTCGAATCAGCTTGCCAGATCTCTGCTAGAGAATCTTCATGCAGTCTTCTAAGATTCTCTCGCATCTCCTCTAACCTCTTCTTGGAGTGGTCGAATGCTATCACATAGGATCTCCCACCAGTATACTCTATGATGTGGCTTGTCTTACCCCCTGGCGCGGCACAAGTGTCTATAACGAGCTCTCCTGGCTTGGGATCTAGTACATGTGTTACATACATTGCTGGCAGGCTCTGGGGATACAAATACCCATTTACATACTCTGGCAACTCCCTAATCTTCGGAGCTCTATAAACAGACCTGGTAGTTTCTGCTACAACACCTCTCCTAACCCTTCTTACAGCAATATCCTCGCAGTCGACAACAGCAATAGCATTGGCTAAAGGTGTACCATCTTCAGCAACAACAATCACCTCATCACCTTTCGAAACACCCTCACAGGATATGACACCAGGGGCATAGACATTGGCACCCATATAGATAGACTCAGCAGCATACTTATCAACAACAATCCTCTTATCAAGTTCCTCCACCTGGAAAGGACCCTGAATAGGAAAGTATATGGCTTCTGCTAACTGCTCATCCCTATAAACCTCTACCCCTCTACTCCTAAGCCTCTCAACAATTTCATCAACAGATATCAAAAGAGTGTTAACCCTTGCATACAGCCTCGAACCAGGCCTCCTAATAGCCTCTAAAAAATCTTTATAGCCTTCACCATACACACGCATCAAAGCCGCCATAACACCACTATCATACACTATCAAGGCTGACACGCCAAACATCATTAACGCTAATAAAACTTGTTACATAAAACTATATGTGCAGAAATTGTCAACGGTTGCCGGGGTGGCCGAGTGGTCAAGGCGGTGGGCTCGAGACCCACTGGGGCTCTGCCCCGCGCGGGTTCAAATCCCGCCCCCGGCGCCACATTAAAATGATTACTATGGCTGGTTGGCTATTGAATTGGTGGATTTCAGGTAGTTGGTACGAAATTGTTGCAAAGACCCGTTCTTTATAATTGAATATGTCTAAGAATTTGCAAAAACGTTTTTTGCATGCGATGATATTTCCCCGTTTACAATCTCGACGAACTCTGTTGCAAGGGCTTTTAACTCTCTGTACATATAGTGTGTAGCTATCAAAACCATGCCACCTCTCTCTCTAACTATCCTCATAATATCCTCGATTAAAAGTGTTGAGCGGGTGGAGTCGAGGTAGGTGAATGGCTCGTCCAGCACCAGGACTGTGGGCTCGGTGACCAGAGCTCTTACAATGGAGACTGTTTTTGCTTGACCAGCGCTCAATCTATTCACACTTTTGTTTTCCAGTTCTTTGAGCCCATATCGAGTAATATAGTACTCTACTATGGATTCGTCAACTCTTTTCTTAAGCCTTAGCCCAAGCTCTACATTGAATTTTACTGTGCCTCTAACTAGGATTGGCTTATCGTGGACATAGACAATAGAGCCTCTAATAGAATCTCTTGAAGCGTTGTCCAAATCCCAAAAGCTCGCACCATCTACTAGCACCCTACCCCTCGATGGTCTGATTATGAATGAGACTATCTTGAGCAGTGTCGTCTTGCCAGCTCCATTCGGGCCTATAAGCAGGTATGTTCCAGGGCTCCTAAACCTTAGGCTGATGTTTCTCAGAACATATGTTTCTCCATCGTAGCTATGCCAAACATTTTCCAGGGCTATCTCCATAGTATGTACTCACCAACGATCTTTACAGCAAATGTTATTGCTATGGTTATGAGTATCAGTATCAGCCCTATCCAAATAGCATACTCGTAGTTACCTATAGATGTTTGAATGGCTATAGCTGTTGTTAGAACATTTGTGTAGCCCTCTATGCCACCACCAACAATTAGAGCAACACCCAACTCGCCGATGGCTCGAGAAAAAGATGTTAGATACGATGAAACTAGAATTGGTGTGAGTTCTCTTAGAAGCAATCTTGGAACATGTTTTTCTGGCTCCCCAAGCGATAGTACAAGCTCTCTAACACTATCTCTTAAACTATAGAAATGTCTGAACATGGTTGTGAAAGCCATTGGCAAGGCCACAAAAAATTCTCCGATGATTATGGCATAAGGTGTGTAGAGAATTCTGAGAAACCCTAGCGGGCCTCCAGGGAATAGAAGCATATAGACAAGAAGCCCTATAACAGTTGTCGGCACCCCCACCAAAGATTCGAAGAAGGATAACACCATCTCAGCTCTCCTCCTCGTCAGTTGCGACGCCACCAAGCTGAGCAACGTTGCAGCAATAAAGGCCAGGAGCGAGGCCACGGAGGATACATACAAGCTTCTAATGGTTATTGAAAAAATGGATTCTGCCATATTAAAAAGCCTTTTTGCTTAGCCTAGCCTTGTTAAAGCATTCCAAGCCTGCTCTATTAAACTTTCATTACCTCTAACAGGATTTACAAGACCCTTGTACTTAGCTAATAGGAGATCCTGCCCACCATTCAATATATAGTTGCTGAGTTTTAGTGCAACATACCATGTATAGGGATTGTCACAGGAACTCGCTTTTGAAAGGTACATCGAATAGACGTTGATTAGGTAGAGAGGATCTCTTTTAAGTATCACAATATTCTTTAGCTTGCCCTGGCTAGCGAGGTTTAGATAGCTTCCAATATCTGTTAGTGTATAAGCATTTAGGTTATCGGCCATTAGAAGTGTTTGGGCCATTCCCTGCCCACTCTTTAAATACCATGGCTTTCCCTCTGGGCTTAGCTTGGCTAGACTCCATATCTGTAACTCTCTGACGTTAGTGCCCGATTGATCGCCTCTGCTAACAAACTTTGCTAAACCCTTTTCGCCAGCCTCATATATCCTTTTAAAGGCGTCAACAGAGTCAGAAGCGTTTTTTACATTTGCGGGGTCGCTTGATGGGCCAACAATAACAAATTCGTTGTACCCGAAGATGGCAAGCCTCATAATCTTTCCTTGATTCATGTATTGTAGCTCAAGTGATGGTGCATGCACAAATCCTATACATGCCGAGCCATCTGCCAAAAGCCTCAATGCCTCGCCACTGCCTTTCGCAAGGACATTGAATTTTATATTCATGTGGGTCAAGTTGTTAAAGTTGTTGAAGAAGTCGTTAAGTATACCGATTTGGTATAGGGATGTTGTTGTTGCAACCACTATAGAGTTTTGCTGAGGAGTTTCCACAGGTTTTTCGCTGTAGTATCTCCCGATATAGTAACCTGCAATGCCTGCTATGACCACTGCGATGATGAAGGCTGTATACAATAGCTCTTTTTTCATCGATTTCCACCTAAAGCTCTACAGTTATGGTGTGGCCTTAAAAAGCGTTATCGCAGGCCTCGGATAACGGTTTTGCTGAGAGGTTTATCACAGCTTGATTATCTCCCCAATGTTCTTAGGAGCTCTATAACCTTCAAGCGATTCTATTATCGATATAAATTCTCTATCCTTTAAAATACTCGCAAACCTCTTTACAAATTCAATGTCTACACTATCCAGCGAGAACACGAAGTCGAAGCTCTCCCAAGCTATGGGAACAAACTTTATGTTGTACATCTTGGATAAACATGCTATGCCAATACCTACATCCGCCTCATTTTCGCTAACAGCTTTTGCAACATCGTTGTGAGTCTTCAGCTCCACTGTCCTCAATGTAGCGCCCTTCTCCTCTATCCTATGTTTACCAAGATATTTTCTCAAAAGTGCGTTGAAAAGGAGTCTAGTTCCCGTTGCAGGAGGCCTCAAAGCAATTACTTGCTCTCCTTTTACAACACCTCTCAAAATGTCTTCTACATCCATTGTAGACCTTTTTAGGAAGAATCCTTGGAGTCTTTCATAGCCTTTAACAACCACAACCTTGTTTTCTAATCCAAACATTTTCAAAGTCTCTATGTTGCTGGGGATGAGATCGCTGTTTACTATATGTATTCCAGCAAAATCTGATTCCCCTAATGTCAGAGAAGCTATTCCTGCTAGAGACCCAACCCACTCAGCATATACAAGTGTCTTGCTTTCTTCAAGAGCTTTGATCAAGTAGTTGAAGGCTATGTCATGACTTCCTCTATAGTACAAGAATATGTTTCTAGCCTCTGGATAGAGATCCTTGAACTCACCTGCAAAGATCTTGTGGTACTGGGATAATGCCCTCCTCAGTAGCTTTAAAGCATCTTCAGACAGAATAACACCACCGCCCTCTCTCCCACCCTTCTTTACATAGCCTATGTTAATCACATCACCTACTCTCTTAACCAAGTTCCACGCTTTAGAATATCGCATGCCAAGTGCTTTCGCAGCTCTATTTATAGAACCATACTTGTAGACATTAATCAAAAGCTTGAGAACATCTACATCAACAGTTTTAAAATCTCTAGCATTCGAGGAGGCATTATCAGACATGGCGACAAACCTCTG
>JAUQPB010000002.1:20000-389183 GCA_030550585.1 Thermoproteota archaeon
CCCGCTAGCCCGAAAGGGTGTGTACGGGGGCCGAATCCTGGCCACTGGCGGTCCGTGAAACCGGGGTTCAACCCGGCGAAGCGCCGCTGAAGGCCGGGGGTAACTCTGACCCTCTTAAGGTAGCCAAATGCCTTGCCGGGTAAGTTCCGGCGCGCATGAAGGGATCAACGAGGGCCCCACTGTCCCAGCCCGGGTCCCCGTGAAGCCCACGGAGCCGGTGCACAGGCCGGCATCCCCCCGTAGGGAGAGAAGACCTCGTGGAGCTTTACCGCAGCCCGGTGTATGCCCCCGGCCTCTGCTGCATAGCGTAGGCGGGACCCCATGAAAACGGGCCTCCGGGTCCGTTGGAGGGGCCAATGAAACACCGCCCAGTGGGGGCCGGGGGCATTACCCTGGGGATCACCCAGGGGACAGCACCGGGTGGGCGGTTCGGCTGGGGCGGCACGCCCGCGAAAAGGTAACACGGGCGCCCAAAGGCCAGCTCAGGCGGGTCAGAACTCCGCCGTAGAGTGCAAGGGCAAAAGCTGGCCTGACCCGGCTCTTGACAGTAAGGGGCCGGGCCGGGAAACCGCGGCCTAGCGAACGCTCGTGCCCCCTTGGTGGGGGCCGGGCATGACAGAAAAGTTACCCCGAGGATAACAGGGTCGTCGCGGGCGAGAGCCCACATCGACCCCGCGGTTTGCTACATCGACGTCGGCTCTTCCCATCCTGGGGGTGCAGCAGCCCCCAAGGGTGGGGCTGCCCGCCCATTAAAGGGGAACGTGAGCTGGGTTTAGACCGTCGTGAGACAGGTCGGACTCTACCCACGGGGGGTGCAGGCCGCCTGAGGGGAAGGTGACCTCAGTACGAGAGGAACGGGTCGCCGCGGCCTCTGGTGTAGCGGTCGTCTGGCAAGGCGTATGCCGCGTAGCCACGCCGTAGGGGGTAACCGCTGAAAGCATCTAAGCGGGAACCCCTCCCCGAAAAGAGGCGGCCGTTCCCGGGCTTTGCCCGGGAGGAGGGCTCCCGTAGAAGACGGGGTTGATGGGGCGGGGGTGTATGCCCCGAGGGGCTTATGCCCCGAGGGGTGTAGCCCACCGCTCCCAATCGCCCGACGCCGATCTGGGGTGGGGCTGGGTATAAGCGGGTCTGCACAGCGCTCATCAGCTCTCTTTGTAAGGTGGATCTTCTTTGATGTGGGCTATACCCTTATTTTTCTCCTGTTGCAATAACCTGGCTTAGACGGGTTTGTAGCTAAATGTCTGTAGGGGTGTGGGTTTCATGTCCATAGATCAACAAGTGGGTGAGAAGCAGAAAGATGCTAAAAAGGCTTGGATACAAAAGATGGTGAGAAGTGCCAAGCTTCATCATAAGCTTTGCCCATTTTATGATAGGAAGAAGAGGCTTTGTTTTCTCAAGCTTGGAGAGAAGTGTGCACTTGATGGAAGGTTTGAAAACTGTTCAATATTCATTGGGTTTCTTGAGAGAAGATATGATGAGATTGTTGCAGCGGGTAAGCCTCTTCCAATAGATTTTGAGGATCCTCTGGTCCAGTTTGGTGTTTCATAGCCATGTGTGCTAATCCTCTAGAGGATGTTAGGGTATGTATAGCGGATTCGCTGGGGGTTCCAATAGATAGTGTGAGGATGGGGTTTGATATACCTAGAGAGGAGTTTGGGGACATTTCAATAGTTTTGTCGAAGGCTATGATAGAAAGGGATAAGGTTTCTCTTGATAGGCTTAGAGGCTGTAGGTTTGTATCTCAAGCAGATTTGAAGGGGATATACCTAAACATTTTTTTGGATAGAGAAAGGTTTACACAGCTGGTTTTAAGCTATGTTGTGGGCAGGGAGGATTACGGTGTCTGTAGAGAGGGTAGGCAGAGGAACATTGTTGTGGAGTATGTTTCTGCAAATCCCATACACCCACTGCACATAGGGGCGGCGAGAAATGCTGCTTTAGGAAGCTTTATAGCGAGGATTCTCAGAGCCTTTGGAAACAATGTTCAGACAAGGTTCTATATAAACGATGCTGGAAGGCAAACAGCTATAGTTGCTCTAGGGTTCAAGCTTCTCAAGGAGTTTGAGAAGCCGGCTAATATGAAGCCCGATCACTGGATTGGGCTTGTGTATGCTATAACAAATACTGTTGCCGAGATTCAGAGGGTTAAGAAAGAGCTTGAAAAGGCGAGTGGGGAAGAGGTGAAGAAACTGAAGAGCGAGCTCGATGAGCTTATGGTTGATGCTGCAAGGCTATACAGCATAGCTCCGGATGCATTTAACGTTATATCAGAGGCTATGAAGAGTATAGACTTTGAAGAGGAGGTATCGAGAATAATGAAAGAGTATGAAGAGGGAGAACCAAGCACTGTATCTCTTGTTAGAAGCATAATAAACATGTGTATAGAGGGATTCAAAGAAACTCTAAAAAGATTTGGCGTAGAGATAGAGGTCTGGGACTGGGAAAGCGACTTAATATGGAGTGGCGAGGTAGAGAAAATATTAAGAGAGCTAAGAAAAAGGGCAACGATGCACAAAGGGGCGTTGGCGATAGACTTCAAAGAGATAGACAGAGAGGACATTAGAGAGAGGCTCAGAATAGAAAAAGGCTTGGAAATACCACCGTTAATAATACAGAGAAGCGATGGAACGACACTCTACACGGTAAGAGACATTGCATATACTCTAAAAAAATTCAGAGAATTCAACGCGGATACAGTAATAAATGTAATCGCATCAGAGCAAAAGTTGCCGCAATCACAGCTGAGACTAGCGCTATACATGCTGGGCTATACAAGAGAGGCTGAAAACCTTATTCACTATAGCTATGAGATTGTAAATGTTGAGGGTGCAAAGATGAGTTCTAGAAGGGGAAGGATAATAACATTGGATGAGATAATGAATGAGGCTAAGAGAAGGGTTTTGATGGAACTTGAGAAGAGAGGTGGAGGATCGGAGGAGATAGCAGAGAAAGTAGGTATAGCAGCAATAAAATTCTACCTACTGTCAGTATCCCCATCAAGACCAGTGAAATTTGCATGGGACTCTGTTCTAAACTTTGAAAGAAACTCTGCTCCCTACCTACTATACACATATGCTAGGACAGAAGGGATATTCAGAAAAGCGAGAGAGCTGGGGATAGAGCTAGACTGGGCTAAAATGCTTCAGAAAATCGATAAGAGGCTTGCTGAAACTGCTAGAAGATGGAGACTGGTAAAGCTAGTTGCATCATTTCCAGACATTATGTATAAGAGCTATAAAGAGTTAGACCCATCACCACTAGCTATATACACTCTGAAAATAGCCGATGAATTCAATACTTGGTATGATGAGGAGCCAATAGTGCTTGAGAAAGATGAGAGTCTGAGAGACTCGAAAATACTGCTGGTGTATGCTGTAAACAAAGTGCTTAGAAACTCTCTCCAGATGCTAGGCATAGAGCCGATAGAAAGAATGTAAAGGTGGCGAAAACAATGAGCGAATGCACAAGCACTGCATCTATATATGATATTGAGGGTTTTGCGATGGCAGGTCTTGTAGTAGAATCTAGATATTTATCATGTGGAAAAAGAAAAGAGAGGGTAGTCGTTAAGCTAGCAGATGGTAGAAGCGTGTGTAGTGAATGCATAGAAACAAAATTTATTGAAACGACAAAAAAGGTTGTCGAGTTATACAAGGCATTTAGGCTGTTGCAGAAATGATGAATGGTATTACCACAGAGCCGCAAGCGATGAAGAAGACACTAGACACTGAATCATATTGTCAGCTATAAATTTATAAACCTTTGAAGAGAGATAGCTAGGAATCAATTAGATTTGCTTAAGGTGGTGAAAAACGCAGTTTTGCCCCAAATGCGGAGGCTTAATGAAGCCAATGAAAAAAGATGACGGCTCAATGGTTTTGAAATGCAGTAAGTGTGGCTACGAAATACCATTCTCCGGATCTTCTTCTGGAGCCGGCTATACAATGGGTATACAGACTTCATCTAGTGACAGGGTTAAAACAACTTCTGTTATCAGTGAGGGAAAGAAGATTGGGCGGAAGAAGGAGGAGATAGAGCAGGAAAAAGAGGAGTACTACAAAGAGGTTTTCCTTGATCTCCTCCGCGAGGAGGAGTATGGCGGTGAAGAAACATAGATATTGATGTTGAAAACAGCCTAAAGAGGTTTGCTGATAAGGCTGAAAAGGAGTCTGACAAAATATATAACAAGTTGATTGGTAGGATAGGCTCCAAGAAATCAATTGCAATAATATATTGCGGATCTGTAGAAGGTGTTGCAAGGCATTTAGAATCAATTCTAAGGATATCAAGGCCCGGAACCAATCTATTGACAATGCACGGAGATTATATACATAATATAATGCTACCCTATGTAAGTGAATCCATAGACCAGGCATTGATTTTCTCACACAGTCTTGCAACCTCATGTCTACTGAGAGCGTATCAGTCATTGAAACTTCTAGGCATAGACCTTTTGGCAGTTGTTTCAAAACCAACTGGTGTAGAAAGACCTTTGAAATTTGACGAGGAGAACATTATAGAAATTGATGAAAATGTGTACAGAGTAGCTACAACTTTGGCAAGTATAAAAATCGGTGTTGAACTTGGCGGCAGCATTCAAAGAATTAAAAGAATGGAGCAGGAGGTGACACTCTCTAGCATAGTTGGGGATATAATAAAGAAGTTTCGTGAAGATGCTGATAAGGTCAGGGAATGCGAATTGATTGCAACTACACACTCTATGCTAAGTGTCGCAGAAGAGCTTGGAGATATAGGCTACCTGTATACTACAGTCGATAAATTACACAAGCTTATAATGATTGCAAGAAGTGTTGGGATATTCTATACAACAGCAGAGGAACACATTGTGAGAGAGACAATAATAAATGTAAAGAGGTTGGCTATGCAGAAAAGCTTTGTAGAGATAAAAGTCAATACAGATCCCTTTACAGCACCATTATATGGATTGATCATAGCTTCTTACATTTCGTTGAAGAATCTTCGTGGAGAAGAGAGTACGAGATTAACTATATAAGCTTTTAGACTCTGCACAAAAACTAGATATCTAGGCTTGAATGTGGCGCCGGGGTAGCTCAGCTGGTAGAGCGCGGGGCTGTTAACCCCGTGGTCGGAGGTTCGAATCCTCCCCCCGGCGCCAAACCAATGTTGTCAAGTTATGATGAGGCTCGAAAGGGTTGATTCGTGATAGACTCGCGCAGGTCTGAACCCTATGAAGATTTTCCTTGGGGTTACCGGTGCTAGTGGATGTGTTATAGCATTGCGGTTAGCAGAGGTTCTGAATGGCTTTGGTCACGAGGTTTATTCGGTGGTTTCTGAGAATGCACTCGTTGTTGCTGATTATGAGTGCAAAAATAGGGCTTGGTTCCTAGATAAGATAAAAAACTTTTCAAAAGTTCTCTATAGTGAGAAAGATCTTCATGTAGATATTGCTAGCAGTAGCAACGCTCTTGATGCATACATAATTGCACCAGCATCAATAAAGACCATTGCAATGATTATCAACGGGTTGGCTGATAACCTAATTGTAAGAGCCTCTTTAATAGGGTTGCGGATGAAGAAACCTGTGGTAGCTGTTGTTAGAGAGGCCCCTCTTGGAATTGTGGAACTCAAAGTTCTTCTCAATGCGGCTGAACTTGGCATATCGATTGTGCCTGCTGTTATAGGTTTTTACTCATATCCCCAGAGTCTCAGAGATGTTGTAGACTTTATAGTAGGCAAGGTGCTCGATCTTTTAGGTATAGAGCATAATCTGTATAGAAGATGGGGAGGCTCTAGAGATCCTCAAATCCGAGATCCTTGCGAATACCTCTACGACTCAGCAAGTTCTTGAGGCTGTCTGAACCCTCTCGCCTCTCAACCTCCTTCAAAAACTCATCCTCAGACTTCTCACTACTTTTGATGGCTGCAAGACATCTGCCATCTGGCAAGAGGTATCTATTGCTACAAGATGCATACTGACACTTGTATCCAATGCAATAGTCGTTTACCCAAGTGCACCATGCCACGGGTTTTCCATCAACAAGCTTTATTATAAGCGCTCGTTTTGCACATCTGAATAGGGGGCACGAAGGACTGCACTGAGTTCCAATAGGCTTTGGCACAAGCTCTTGTCTGCTCTCTCTATGCTCTACCTGTTGGCGGTGTATAGGCTTCGAATACCTATCATCTCTTCTGGTATAGCCTTCTCCTCTCGGTGCTTGGCCATATCTAGAAAATTGCTTACCTTGCTTCTCCCTACTATCATCCTTCTTACTATGCAAACGATTTTCACCATTTCCAATAGACAAAACTTCTATTTCTGGAATATCCTATAACTTAACCCATTTAAAAATTATATAGCTTACAGAGTAATCCTTTTCATTTACAATAGCCAGAACAGACTTCTTTCTAACACTATGCCCCATCCTTCCAAGCCCCACTATGTCCACAGCCCTTAAATAGTCGTTGCTTGAAGCCACTGTTATAACATATGGTGCGTGCTCAAGGCCAGGGCCAAGCTCATACACTGTAAAATCTGATCCAAATTTCATTCCACTTCTAACTATGTAACCCTGTTCCCTCAAGTGCTTAAAAACAGCATATTTTCTTTTGAACTGCGGCATAATGCTCTCGAAGTATTTTTCAAGATCTCTGCAACTGATTCTAGATCCGCGAAGCAATGGAGTTGCTACACCCTTTTCACATAGATATAGCGACTCATACATTGATAGGATAAGTGGTGTGTTGTATACAGTATTTGGATTGGGTTTTGAAATGCCTAGTGGCTTGCCTATGAACATCTTGAAGAGTTTTGAGGCTTTCTCAACATCAGCTACAATACCTTTCCAGCCAACAATGTATATGCTTGTCTTTAGCTCTTCTTTGCTATGTGAAGACATAGCAAGGCCTCGTATAGCTTAGATACAGATCCCGCTAGATCTGCAAGATTATCTGATAACACATATGAATGCATGTCATTGTAAACACCGTTGGCAAGAATCTCATAGACATAGTTCTCTATACTATTCACAGCTTTGGAAACAGAATCTATCGTTTCATCAACTCTACCACTTTTTGAGGCAAGTGCGGAAAAATAGTTTGCTACAGTCTTCAAATACGAAATTACCATATCCACTAGCTTCTGAGCCTGGATAAGAAATGCTTCATTCTCTCTCATTTTTCCCAACGACGCATTTATAAGTATTAAAACCTTGTATACATCATGAAGGAGACTCCTAATATTATTAAGCAGGTTCATATAATGCACAGTATATGAAAACGTTGTTGAAACCTTTGCTAGGTATACATATGAGGACTCTATAGAATCCTTACAACTATTGAACAATGCCACAGCTTTCTGAAACCTGCTTTTGACCCCCTCTAGTCTGTCTGAAATCATGTCGTCCAACATCTCTCTAAGTATTTCGGCAAGCTGGGCAATCTTTGTAGTGGTATTGTTAAGGCTTTCTATAAGAGATTCCTCTGCTATTGACAACGGCGCAATATCTGGGCCCAGCACATCGCTAGACAAACTGTTTTCACCATGACACATCTGCATCTGCTAGACTAGAAGCTGTAGAGAGAATATAAATGTTATCATGTTCATACCTCTTTAAGAAGGGATTGTACATGTGCATTGATATATTTTGCAAGGTCTTTTATCTTGGAAACCCTTTCAATCTCTTTATCAATAGCTATTTCGATGCTTGTCAAACTTTTCCTATAGGTCTCTAGCCTGCTCCAAAATTCTATCTCCTCAGTTGTGGACACTTCGTATATGAAGAATGTGAGCAGATCCAGTTTTGCAAGAGATTCTTGGTCTAGCTCCTTTAGGTTGTACTGCGCTATAGAATGGAGTGTTGCACCAAGTTTCTGAGACAAGTTCTTTAGTTTCCTCACATACTGCTCAAATGTTTTTGCAGATGAGTTGTCAAGAGGCTCTAACCTTATCCTCCTACTTTTTCTCAAATGTCTGCTATGTTCATGCACTACAGTTTCTAGTAGTGTTACTATACTCATTTATTATGTCCCAAGTCTAGGCAGCTCTAATGGTACATATGCTATTGTCTGCTATGCCATTCTTTTTCATTAGCTCAGGATTGACATAAACAAAATTTGGAGATGCAGAATCGTTTATCACAGCTTTCAACTTAAACCTCTTTTTACCTGCTACACTAATCTCTACATAATCTTTTATATTCAATTCTTTTGCTAGCAGTGAAGAAATTTTTGCCTCATCTTCATTAACACTATTGTCGTATAGCAATCTAAGCCGCTTCTCCTTTGCTCCCTGCTTCTTCCTAGACAAAACCTCTGAAGGCGGTGGTACAACTGCTAATAGCTTCTTCAAATCTATTTTCTCATGTTGCTCAATCTCCTCTGTAGCATCATCTTTAACATTATCGCCACTCACTTCAACACCACCTTGGACTATCAATCAAGGAATTTAGCTTTACATAAAATAAAAGTCTTTCTATCTTTAACTGCGAATTCATTTTCTAACCTTAATCTGACTGAGGTTCTATTACTGGATAACCCAACCCAAAGATGTCTATATCCTTAAGTCCCATGTCAATTACCTTTACAACATCGTTAATTGGTACACGAATCTGTTTTCTGGTATCCCTATCCCTGATTGTAACATCTCTTTTCTCTATAGAGTCGTAGTCTACTGTAACTACATAGGGTATTCCAATTTCATCTGCTTGGGCATATTTCTTGCCTATTGATCCACCCTCTAAGTATTGCACATAGTAGAACTTTTTGAGCATATTGAAGATTTCTTGAGCTATTTTTTCAAGAGGCTCCTTATCAACTAGTGTGGCTATACCAACTTTTATTGGTGCTAGCCTCTTTGGTATTCTAAGTACAGTTCTGCCATCCTCTTCGTTATAGGCATACTCTAGTACGACGTACATGAGTCTTTCGGCACCAAAAGAAGGTTCGGCAACATGGGGAATAAACTTCTCTGTCCACACACTCTCTTCAACTGTTTCAATCCTTAGAACATTCTTAGGTATATCAACACCACCAATATTAATGTAATCGCCTTTAGCCTCTTCAACAATTTTCATAAGATCCTCACTGTTTATTGTGGCTAGGGCTCTAAATATTGTGGAGGCTTTGGCGCCAAACATGCTTACAATAGCATTTTTATCGTATTTAATAACCCTCTTCTTAATTATTTTAGGGGACTTCAATTGTCTTATAGCATATAGATCAGCTTTGCTAAATGCAATATGTCTTTCAAGGTCATAGACATGGCGATATGCATGCCCAGAAACTTCTAGTTTACCAAGCTTCTCAACAAAGACTATCTGGTCGAAGGTCTGCTTAGAGTAGTGAGCTCTTTCACTAGGCAGCTTCTCCTCAAAATATGTTTTTTCATTGGGCACACCAAGAGCATTAATGAATTTTTTTGCTATGCACATCCAATATGCTAGCCAGGGGCTTACAATCATTTTTTCATTGTATGCTTCTACAACATTTACTGAGACATATCTATCCTCTCCCCTACTCCTCTGTTCAGCTGTTAAAATATTTATCTTCTCATTTGCACAATTCTCGTAAAGCAAATCACAGCGAGGGTCTGTATCATCGTAGAAAAACTCTATTTCCATGATCGTAAACTCCCTTAGCCTTATCGGCCCTTGTCTAGGCGAGATCTCGTTTCGTGCTACCCTCCCTATCTGTGCTATTCCAATAGGTAGCCTTCTTCTCATCAACTCATATACACGCTTAAAGTTTATGAACATACCTTGGGCAGCTTCAGGTCTCAAATATGCTAAGTTGTTTGGTGAGTATGGGCCTATATGTGTTTGGAAAAGCAATAGAAATTTGTGGACATTTCCAAGGGCACCTCCACAAACAGGACATCTAATGTTGTTTTCTCTTATAAGCTTGTCCAGCTCCTCAGCTCCGAGACCCTCTGCCGATATCCCCAATTTTTCTTCGACTAGGTGATCGGCTCTGAAGATTCTGTGGCACTGTAGACATTCTACAGCATAGTCTGTGAAATTCTCTTCATGCCCACTAGCTCTAAGCACCATGGCTGGCGTAATGATTGGAGTCTCGATCTCTACAACAAAGTCCTGGTGTTGCTTAACGAAATACTCTCTCCAAAGCTCGACAATATTGTTTTTTAGCATTACGCCTAGAGGTCCAAGATCGTAGAAGCCTGCCTGCCCTCCATAAATTTCATAAGATTGCCACAGAAAGCCTTTTCGAACAGCAAAATCCATTATCTTATCATATTTTGACGACATCTCGCATCACTATATCACTTACCTGTAAACATTCTCATCTTTTAACTTAAAAACTTAATCTATAGAGAATTTTAAAATCATCTGGACTGGTGATGGCAAATGAGAAACATCTATCTAGGTAGCATTTCAGAGTCAAATGCATTTCTTGGATTCAATAAACAGCTCGAAGAGACGCCATTCATAGTTGTTGGCGCACCGCTAGACATGTCAACATCGTATAGAGGGGGCTGTAGCAGAGCGCCAAAAGCATTGAGAGAAGCCTCAAAATCTCTTGAGCTCTGCACAGCATTCTCAAATATTGATTTAGAACAGGTCGGTTTCCATGATCTTGGGGACATAGTTCTAGCGCCAGGCGATATTTTACAGTCTCTAGCACGGATTGAGAACGTCATTTATGAAATACTTGGATATAACAAAATCGTGTTTATATTGGGTGGCGAGCATACAATAACTCTACCGGCATTCAAGGCTTTTTCTAAGCGTTTTCAAAATCCGTGCCTAATAGTTTTCGATGCTCACGCTGATCTTAGACACGAGTACTTGGGATCTAGATACAATCATGCAACAGTTATTAAGAGAATATCTGAAGAAACTCAATACAAGAAAATAGTAGTTGTTGGAGCAAGAGCTATAAGCAGAGAGGAGATAGAACAAGTTAAAAGCATGTATGGTAGAATAAGTGTTATTAGAGTAGTAGGCTCGGCTCAAAACGATTTTGTAGAGCGCCTAGAAAGAGAAGTCAAAGTTTGTGAAAACAGTCCGAAGTATCTCTCAATAGATATCGACTTCATAGATCCATCATATGCGCCAGGCGTTCAAACACCAGAGCCTCTGGGTTCAACACCAACAGATTTGTTGAATGCTATAAGTAGGATTGTAGATGAGAAACTGCTTGCTATCGACATTGTTGAGATAACCCCTAAGTATGACCCTTCAGAGATAACAGCGTTTTTAGGTGCTAAAATAGTAGTTGAAATTGCGGGGATTATTGCAAGGAGATTGAAAGTTGGTAATGGCTGTTGGTAGCCGGGCGGGGATTCGAACCCCGGTCACGGGGGCCAGAGCCCCGCATCCTTGGCCGCTAGACGACCCGGCTTCACAGGCACTTTATTTTTGTGGAGTATTTAAGTCTATGTCAATATCCTTAAGCTTAAATCACATGTTCAACAAAAGCGATGTAATTTGTTGTGGCGAAAAGTTTATAAACCTTTTGCAAGAAAGATTAAGAGGCGTTATAAGAATGGTTATAAGACCTTCTGAGCCTTCTCAAGAAGATATTTTATCCCAGTGTCCCAGTGGAAACATAATTTACGATGAAGTTAGGGGGGAGTGGATATGCGCAGATAGCGGCGAGGTCATTGCTGAGCATGTTATTGACAGGGGGCCCGAGTGGAGAGCTTTCACAGCTGAGGAGAGAGATAGGAGAAGCAGGGCAGGTGGGCCAATTAATGTTGCTTTACATGATAGTGGTCTTTCAACTGTTATAGACTGGTATGATAGGGATGTGACTGGAAGAAAGTTTGACCTCAAGAAAAGACTGGAACTTATAAGAATTAGAAAGTGGCATAGCAGAATGAGAATTCAAAGCGCTGTGGATAGAAACCTTATACAAGCCCTAAACGAGCTTGATAGACTTGCCGACCAGCTAAACTTGCCTAGGACTGTTAGAGAAGAAGCTGCCATGATCTATAGAAAGGCTGTTGAGAGAGAGCTTGTGAGAGGCAGGGCCATAGATAGCATGGTTGCTGCCGCGCTTTATGCGGCTTGCAGAATCCATGGAGTTCCAAGAACACTAGACGAGATTTCAAAGTTTGCTAAGAGCACTAGAAAGGAGATTGCAAGATGCTACAGACTGCTCCTCAGAGAGCTTAGCCTGAAGATACCAATTGTTGATGCGGCGGACCATGCTCAAAGAATAGCATCAATTCTAGGATTAAGTGGAGCAACAGTCAAAACAGCCATTGAGATAATTCAGAAAGCCAGGGAACGGGGGGTCACAGCTGGTAGGGATCCAGCAGGTGTTGCAGCTGCAGCAGTTTATATAGCTGCACTCTTAAACGATGAGAGAAGGACGCAGAAGGAGGTGGCAATGGCTGCAGGCGTTACAGAGGTTACAGTGAGAAATAGATACAAAGAGCTCATCAGTGTTTTGAGTAGTGAAGAGCTTAAGGGTAGTAAAAAGTAGCAGATGTAGCAATTCCTCTTTGTATTGTAGACCTAAATGAGTATTTTCCTGACTTAAAGCTCTAAATAGCTCTGATAGTTTTTACTTCGCCGCTTCTGGCCTTAGCTATAACTCTGTATCCACAGTAAGGACATCTTACAGTCATCATTACTGCTAGTTGAGATTCGTCAAACTCTCTTCTGCATCGTATACATATATATTTAGTCATGGTAAGCACCCAGCATGTGTAACATGTGTGTAAATATGTTCAAGCAAAGTTTGTACGAAGTAAACTTTTAAACTCTTCTGTGCAAAACCTCTTTTGGGCATGTAAGCAAATGAAATCAGAAGAGTGTATGGGGCTACCACCAGAGCTATGTACACAACTAGAAATGGAATCACAAGTAATCAAGATCAAGCTGGAACATAGAAAAATGGGTAAGGTTGTCACAGTTGTTGAAGGGATTGATGAAAAAGCATTTGATTTAAAGAAGTTAGCCTCCTATTTGAAAACAAAACTGGCTGCTGGAGGAACTATCAAAAACGGCAGGATAGAGATTCAAGGTGATCATAGATCAAGACTGAAGAAAATATTGATTGAAGAATTCGGCTTCAAGCCAGAGAACATAGTATTCATAGAAGAAGAGTGAAAGTGTGGTTGCTATATACAAAAATTTTTGTTTTGCCTTAGAATATCGATAGAATTATTTGTGTAGAAGAATATGTTCTTGGTTCAGTGCGAGAGCTTATCATCATATACTTTCTCGGGGCTCAGACGGTTTGCCTATCATCACTTTCGGGCAAGTTGTAGCACATACCTGGCAATGCTTTTTGCTGGGTTGATACCGGTAACCTTTTGTATTCCTCTCCACTGGGGCGATGCATTAACTTCAAAAACTACGTAGCCATCCTTTGTTTCTCCAAAGTCTATACCTGCATAGTGAAGCTTTAAAATATCTAAGATCTTAAGTGAATACTCTTGCAACTCCTTATCGAGATTCTCAATAGGTTTTGCGATAGCTCCCTGCGCTATGTTAGTCTTCCAGTTCTGGGGGTCTGTCTGTATTCTATAATAAGCTGCAACAATATCGTTGCCTACAACCAGCACCCTAATATCTCTGTTCGGTTTCTCGATAAATTCTTGAACATATATAGGCTGTTTTATCTGTGCGAGGGTTTTCCCTATGGTGTATGCAAGATCCGGACTATCGACTTTTATAACTCCAAAGCCAAGACTGCCTATAAGAGGCTTTATAACTGCTTTAGAAAGTGTTTCAACAACCTTGACCGCTGTATAGTGATCTTCTACAACAATGGTCTTTGGAACTGGTATTCCGGCTCTGCTAAGCAGGCATAGGCTCAGATATTTGTCTCTTGCTGTCACATATGACTCAACCGGGTTTACCACTGGTATGCCTGTAAGCTCTACATGTTTGAATAAATCAACTCTTCGTAGATATGTCTCAACAGTTGTAGCAACACCTAAGTCACGTAGAATAACAGCATCAAAGTCTACGGGCTTCAAAGAATTTGTGTAGACTATTTCATGGGTTCCACCAATAAATGATGTTATGTCTGATGGTCTTATGTACACAGCTTCGCTGCCTAGCTCCTCTATTGCTAGCATTATTTGTCTGACGCTCCAGGGGGGTACAGGCTTGTCTGCTACAACGCTTACCTTCATATCGATCATCATTGTTCTAAGTCTTTCAATAAACACTCTTTGTAAGACATATAAGTGTTGTTAGAGATTTGTAAAACATCTCTAGCCATTCTATCGCTATAGTTGAAACATATATTGCATCATATTCTCCAGCACCGCCTACAATCAACATCTTCGACTTCATCTCGTTAGTGAAATAAATACCGTGTAGAATATCAGATCCTATTATTACACCTAGCTGTGTAGATAGTGGGAGTATATAAGGATAGAATTCGGCGTCGCCATATAAAATTGTTGCTAGTATGAAATATGGCATTACATACCCGAGTATATTTATAGCAAAAAACTTGCTGGTGACTATGGTGTTTAACGATGACAATGCTATAGCTAGGCTAATCAGAAAAAATAATGATAGGTAGTCCACATTTTGAAAGCTCCATAAAGCCATCAGTGCTGATGTTGCCAAAGGAGTTACAGCCCCCCTTAAATCTAATGCCACTTTTTTGCTAATCAATTCAACAACCTTCTTAGAAGTTTTTAATCTAAGCAAATCTATGCTGAGAACAGCTGCCAGCACCACTATAGCTATTAACACATTTTTCAAAGCCGCAAAGCTATAAGCAATTACTGTTGCTATAAATAGGATGTGGATTTTTGTATTCAATAGAAGCACCTTTTAGTGCATTTAATAAAGTAAATAAATTAAGTTGTGAGACTGTTTATCTCAAGGTGATGGAAAGATGATAACGGAGGTTATTAAAGCTCTATTCTATGCATGTAACAGCTACCCCAAGGTGTCAGCCCCTCATAGATATAGCCTATCAGATGATTTCGAGTTATGCGTCCTCTCCTCGATATTGCCAGCTACAACATCTTATGACTCTGTCTATAACATTGTTGTCGAACTCAGATCTGGAAGAAGAACTGTGAGAGAGTTGGAAATAGGCAAAATGATTGCGAAAAACATTACGACTCTTTTAAAGGAACTAGGATACAATATTCGAATATCAATTGTTGCATCAACAACAATTTTTTTGTATGTAGATGCTTATCTTTCTAATAGAATAGAGAAAGACTTTCACGAAGCTGTTAAAAAAGTTTTTAATGCTTTAAATTTGACACCATCCCAAGAAACAGTTGAACTACTCAGGATTTTTAATAGTGTAGGTGGGGAGCTTCGCAGAATTATTGATGTATGTGAACTTACCGAGAGGAGGATACTTACTGAGGATCTAAGCTTAGGCCAGCTCTTTTCAATTATATCAAGATATAGCAGGGATTTCACATTCTTTACCTCACCACAAAGAATATTGGATGTTTTAACAATGGCGGACAACCTCTTCAAATCTCTTCAAAACGTCAATGCTATTCTAGTAAAAATATTCTTAGAGCTTGCAAAAGATGAGACTCAAATTAGAATAGACTTTGATAAAGTGGCTTTAGCCAGCATAATAAAAATGGATTTGGAGATGAGAAAGAAGGGCGTTGATCTCACACATCTAATGCCTTATGTAATGCTGGCGTCTCTCTACTTAGTGAAAACTAAATTGTGATTACTTTAGCGCCCTTATTAGCAGGTATGGAAACATTGTAAATAGTCGTACCATTTATTCTAGCCTCTATTTTTCGAGCGTGATGGGCATGACCATGTATAGCAATATCAGGCTTTACATCAATGCTTTCTATTATAGGGTATCCCAGGAACTGATATATCGCTGGATTTTCCCCAGCTATTGTAAGGTAACTTGAGGCATAGTGTGTTATCAAGATGGTGTAGTAATCTTTTTTGCAAACCCTAATCATGTTTATAATGCTCTCCAGACTCTTGGAATAAATGTCCTCAATTCCTCTAATATTTCTTTGCTGCCACACAGTGGGCTTTTTCAATACACCTCGACCTCCAACAAAACAGACCTCAGATTCACCTAGCTTAACAACCTTATGATTATTGTTGAGCCATATTACTTGGGGATATGTGGAATAGTAGCTTTCTTCAGTACCAAAATACTCCTCATTGCCAAATACTGCTACGACAATTGGTCTGCTATAGATATTTGGAAAAAGCTTCTGTAGAGCAGATAATACCACTCTCATATGGTCAATTCTTCCCTTATCAACAATATCTCCAGCCATAACAATAACATCAACATTATTAACATTAATTCTATTTAGCGAAGATATCAACATATTTAGGTATTGCATGCCATGAACATCAGCAAAAGCAACGATGTTTATAGTCATAATTCTGATCAACCAAAAACAGAATCTAGCATCTCAGCTTATAAAATCTGTACAATGATTCAGATTTGTAAAGCCAAAGATATTAAGGTGCTAAACAATGTTAAGGCCTAGGGGATGTAACGCATCAGGGCATAAGGGCTGGCATGAGGTTAAATGCTCTATATGTGCCAAGAAGCTTTATCTAGGAGATGACATCGTTTATCAATGCCCTAAGTGTGGAGCCAAATACAATTTGTATTATTGTCAAGCAGATGCTAAGAGACTTCACATGAAATGTCCGTTTTGCGGCTCAGACCTTGTATTAGTGGTATACCCTAGCTAGAGGGTTGATATGGAAGTAAGAGACTATTACATTGATAATCATAGAAAGGTTGTGTTTGTGAGCGAAGGCGGGTCAACAACCATAATATCCGACCTATATCCATGCCAAATAGAACACGAAGACAATTCCAAAGATATTTATAAAATGATAGAAATAGATAACGTGAAAATAATTACTAAGCATATTAATGTACCTAAACCGTTTACTGATGGAATGTTGGAAATAGCGTGCATAGGCTCGACAGATAAATGTTTTTCAACAAGTATAATACTAAAGCTTCCACACGAAATCAACAATGTTTCAGAAATCGAAAGAGTGATAAAGGATGCTATATTCTCTTATGAGAAATGTCTACAAAACCAAAAGTGAATAATTTAGCATAGTTCAGAACATCGAAGAAATGCAAAGTACGGAATTCACTTACGAATTACTTCAAGAAGTCTCTTCAATTCTTCCTGAACCATAATCTCAATATCTTTGGAGTGAACTCTTATAAGATGGAGATACATCCCCCTCTTTGTGAATGGTCCTTTATCACAGAGGTTGCATCTCATACCATTATTTCTTTTTACAAGCATTGAAGCCATTTTTTCAACAGATTTTTCGAAGATAGGGGCAATAGATGGTGCTACTAGGTCGTCCAATTCATATTTTTGTGCAAGTGAAGATGCCTTGCGGGCCACATATTCCACTATTTTCTTTAGCGCAATTTCTTGCCTCATTCTAGAGCTACACCCTTTCATATAGTATCTATCGCGAATTTACCTATTTTAAGGTGTGAGTCCTAACACCTACACAGTTCCCTATCCTACTAATAATAGATGTTAAAACAACATGTTTGGTTGATGACAGGAATTTATCATAAAAACATATAAAATTGATGTTGGCACATATAGCTACAGGTAACAAACTTGTGCAGCTATAGAAAATGTGATAAAAAGGTAGGATTTGCTACAGTAGTGCTATTATTATTTGTGATGCAAATCCCCTATGAATTGAAAGGACAAAACAATGTATTGCTCGTTGATGAGCATGATATTCAATGGGTATACACAAATAATTCTGTTCCACAATCACTATACAAGGATTTCTCAATAGCACTCTCTTACAGCGGTATAAAAGCGACATTTAGCATGGAAACGAGTCTGGTTAACCAGAGTGTTACATCTACAGTCAACTTCACTATAAACATTGTTGGAGGCGAACGAATACATTACCTGTATACATCACTCATAGAAATCAACAATTCGAAAAAGCTTATAGAAAACGTGGAAGGAAACATTGCAATAGATAAGAATACAATATTGGTACAGTGGCACAAGCATGAGGTAGTAATGTCAGGCAAATTTAATGAAACGCGTGCTTGGATTCCATTCAAGCAACCATTAGTAGAGCTACTGAATAATGCATCAATTAATCCTGGCAAGGTTATAACAGATGCTAGCGGAGTTTATGTAGCAGAGGCCACTCAAGACAACTTCAAATCTATTTACTATCTCTTTGACGTTTATGTAAATAAGAGTAGGTACCTAAGCCTTTACACAAACTCTATACAGAGCTGTGCTGTACTTGATTCTCTTCCAATGAGAACAGACATAAACATGGACATTAAGATGAGTAGATATATGAGTAAATATGGTATATCAGTAGAAGGCTCTATGCCTAGCGACATAGTAAACGGATACAAAGCAACTTTATGTATACTACCTCTGTTGATTAAGCTTCAAGACTTGATTCAACACATAGAGGCTGATATGACGCAAATGAAAATTCATAGTTCTGCATCATTTAATCTATTTTTAACATCGTTTATACCAACTTTTTTGAGAAATATTGCAAACAATGTAATAAATGGTTATGTAAATGTGATTTCATCGCCTTACCTAAAGGGACATAGCAATGCAATAGTTGTTTCACTCTATAATTACTCTTCTTCGAATATGGCGATGGCAATGGCAATATATAGTATGAACTACACCAATAATATGAATTACAAGGAGCTCTTGTGCAACCTGTCAAACTATATCATGACCCCCTTTATTAATCAGAATATTTGTAGCGAAATAAATAAAGCAGTTATGATTATAGGACATGCAAATACAACAACACCAGCTACACAAGGAATCCCTATTAACATGTTTTTAGCATTGCTTGCACTGATTATAGTGATAGTGGCTGTGGAGACTGGAATAGTGGTATACATGACTATAAAAATTGCGAAACGCAAAAAATGATCAGTATACACCCATTAGAAGTAGTGCTACCATTCTCTTTCCATTAATGAACCTTGTGCTAACTCTCCTAGACCTTAGCACATTATCAACGTATTCAGAATTCAGCAACATGCTTGTATCAATTTTCTTAGATCCTATAACAAAATTGCATGAGTATCCAAATGATGGTATCCAAACCTGGTATTCAGCAACGTACTTGAATACTGATTTGATGCTATTAGCTACATTATCGTAAACTTGTGTGTAGAAGAATCTTGAACCAGCTTGAGTAACCATAACACCGTTCTCTGTTAATATGCCATTTATTCTGTCAAAGAATTGTTTTGTATATAAATCTTTTGCTATATCACTTGAGTAAGGATCGGTCAGATCAAGTATAACAACATCATATTGCGCACCTTTTTCATATTCTTTTTCGACAAATCTTTTTCCATCTTCAATTACTACTCTAGCCCTCTTGTCAAAGAAAGATCCCTGATGCATCTCTGGCAAGTATTCTTTGGCTAGCTCAACAACATCCTTATCTATATCAACCATAAAAGCCTCTTCAACAGTGCTATGCTTTAAGACTTCTCTAAGAGTGGCACCCTCACCTCCACCTATTATTAAAACTCTTCTAGGATTTGGATGGAGAACCATGGCCGGGTGAACAAGGGATTCATGATATATGAACTCATCAGATGTTGTGCTCTGAAGATACCCATCTAGAACAAGAGCTTTTCCAAAGTCCTCGACATCGGCTACTATAATTTCTTGAAAAGGCGACCTCTTAATTGTGATGAGGGCGCGTGTCTTTACCACCATTAAACTATTTTTGCCGATTCCCTGAACTATTACGGTTCCTAACATCATTTTCCTCACATTAATTATGCTTATTTAATGCTAAAATTTAAATATAGCTTTAAAATGCTTTTGTGTGTAAATTTGGAGGTTGTGTGATGACCATACTAAACGCTGATCACCTTCTACTGACTGGTGATGTGGGGCCAAAGCGCTGATGAGCAAAGATGTAGCATGTTCAGCATTAAATTCCATACTTTAACTGATCTCTAGCCCTCTTATCATATTAGCTTGATGGTGTATCATTTCCAGCAAGTTATTGTTGGGGCTTTTTATAACAATTTTTATTGAATTTTTCTCTACAATAGTTACTATACTACCCCTGACAATACCTGCATGCACTAACTTCATTACTAAATCATCTTGAAATGAACACATAATTCTTGTTATCTTCACTCTTGTACCAGCATTAAACATTGTCAATGGTTTGTCGCCTTCAATTTCACGAAGCTCTTTCTCATTATATTCTGGGAGCCCTGGAATTGGGTTTCCATGTGGGCACACACTAGGTTTTTTCATAAATATCCATAGTTTATCGAAGAACTCGGGAGGCATGTGCTCTAGCATATGAGCATACTCATGTGCTTTGAGAAGGTCAAACCCAAGATAGTAGTAGAGAAAGTATTCTGCTAGTCTATGTCTCTTAACTATACTTGTAGCGATCTTCCTTCCCTTCTCACTTAACCTAACACCTTCATATGGAAGCCACACCACGTAGCCATTAGATTCTAACTTCTTCAAGGTTTTGGAGACTGTTGCTGCAGTGACCTTGAGCTCCTTTGCAATATCGCCTGTCTTAGCATACCCTAGCACCTCCTCTAATCTATAAATAGCTTTTAGATAGTCTTCTAGAGTTCTTGAATCTCTATTCAAAAGTTTGTCCCAAAAGCATATGCTAAATAAAAAACTATTATAGATTTCTTTAATAAAATGATTGATTGGATCCATTCTTATCTTAAAAACAACATCTCAAATTACAGACATGTAATCAAGGTTCTGCAAAACCCTTACAGTTTATAGAGTAACTGGCTAGAACTAAATATAAATGGATAGGGTAAAGAAATGTTAGAAAGGCTATCAAAAGCCATCAAAGAGGTAAACATAAGTACAACAAAGATTAGGGCGACATTCAGCAAATCGGTGAGAGGAGGATCTAAGTTCAAGATATTTAGGGGTAGAAAAAACTTAGAGGAGGATATATCCGACATCGCTACAGTACTTGTTAATATAATGTTAATGGGCAAGGAGAAGGCAAGCAAGTGCAGATACTACGATACTGAGACAGGTTCGTGTATGTTCCATAGACCAAATGTTATGGTACCAACTCTAGAATACGTAAGTAAAAATGGTATTCTATACATTAACGTATCTAAACATCCGGAGATATGTGCAGCATGTCCTTATTGGACTCCCAAACAATGAGCATCCAGATATGAGATACGTTTCTTTTATAAACTTTAAAATTCTGTATAAGCAATCCATATTGTGAAACACCGTGTTGATAGTTGCTCTAGATCCTCCAAATTATGTTGATGTCGTAGAATGGATTGAAAGGAGATATAATGAACTTAAAGATATTGTTCAAGGCTTTAAGCTAGGATTACCGGCAATTATAAGGGTTGGTGTAGAAACTATCAGCAAAATCTTCAAAGAATACAACGGTCTTTTAATTGCTGATTTGAAACTTGCTGATATAGGAGATATAATGGCCCTTACAGCAAGTATTTTGAAAGAACATGGCTTCAACGCTGTAATAGCCCATGCCTTTGTCGGATACAAGCAAGCAATTGACGAACTTAGCAATGTTTGTAAAAAGGAGGGTTTGAAGCTCATACTAGTTGTTTCAATGTCTCACAAGGGCTCTGAGGAGTTTCTAGACAGGCATTTGGAGGGTTTTATCGAGGTTGCTAGAATTGCTGGTGCCTGGGGTCTTGTAGCACCAGCTACAAGACCTATGATCATAAAAAAAGTTAGGGAGGTTGTTGATAGCGAAATGAAGATCTTATCTCCTGGCGTTGGGGTGCAAGGTGCTGAGCCAGGCACGGCGCTATGCCATGGTGCCGACTACGAGATTGTTGGAAGAGCCATAGCATATGCTGATAATGTGAGGCAAAACGCTTTAAAGATTTTAGAGATTCAGAGGCAAAGGGCGGCAAAATGTCGTGGATAGTAGATCTATATAAGTATGGAATGATTAAAATAGGCAGTTTTAGACTGACTTCAGGATTGGAAAGCCCTTACTACATAGATTTGCGTCTTTTGTATAGCTTTCCAGAGCTTAGGAATAGGGTGATAAGCGAAATCATATCGAGGTTTAGCATATTAAAGCAATGTGATGTTGTTTTAGGTGTTGCGACAAGCGGGTTGGTGTTGGCATCTATAATAGCAGATAGACTGGGCAAACCTCTTGCCTATGTAAGGATCGAGAAAAAGGAGCACGGGACAAAATCGTTGGTAGAGGGAATAGTTAGCGACAAATATGTTGTAATAGTTGATGATGTTGCTACAACAGGCGGCTCTATAGAGCATGCAGTAGTTGCAGTCAAGGATTTGGGAGGTAGACCTGTAGCAGCTGTCACAGTAATTGATAGAGAACAAGGGGCGAGAGAGAGGCTGAGGAAATATGGGATTGAATTATATAGTTTGGTCACAGCTCGTGAGATTTTCGATATCCTCTACAGCAATGGGTACATAGGGTTCGATATGTACAATAAGATAATTAGGTATATTCAAGATACAAATGTAAGTAACATGCTGTAGAATGCAAGCCGAAGAGCTTATATTTTTGTGCAGCTAAACGATTTTCCTGGGTCTTTGTGAAAACATATTTTTATCAACGCGATATCATATCAATACTAGACTTTAACAGAGAAAGCATTGAAACGCTATTTGAGTATACAGATAAAATGATGAAGTATGCCAACTCAAAGCTTAATTTGTTGAATGGGAAGGTGGTCTCACTGGCATTTTTCGAACCGTCGACAAGAACTAGATTAAGCTTCGAGGTTGCTGCGAAAAGGCTTGGAGCAGATGTTATAACGATTGTTGGAGAGGAAGCTTTGAGCATTAGCAAGGGTGAGACACTTGCTGATACTATCAAGATGTTGGATTCTTATTCGGATGCCATAGTAATTAGGCATAAATATGAAGGTGTAGCAAAATATGCATCAGAGATAGCTGAGCACCCGGTTATAAATGCTGGTGATGGGAAACAACATCATCCCACACAGACAATGATTGATTTGTATACTATTAAAAAGTTTTTCAATGGTATAGATGGTCTTGTCTATGGGGTATTAGGGGATTTGAGATATGGCAGAGCCACAACATCATTTATATATGGTCTTTCACTGTTTAAACCAAAGAAGATATATATGATATCGCCTGAAAGCCTGAGGGCAAGAGAAGAGGTGTTGCATGTACTGAAGGAGAGAGGTATCGCCTTTGAGGAGAGAAGAAACTTGGAAGAGGTTATAGAGGAGCTAGATGTGTTATATGTTATAAGGATTCAGAAGGAGAGGTTCCCAGATCCACTAGAATATGAAAAGGTTAAGGGGTCGTACAAAGTTACGCTCGATGTTATTAAAAAAGCTAAGAAAGATTTGAAGATTTTACATCCACTTCCAAAAGTTGATGAGATCGACGAGAGAATAGATAATACGCCATATGCAGCATACTTTACACAGGCAAAATATGGGGTGCCGGTTAGAATGGCACTTCTAGCCCTCATTTTTGGTGTTGAACCATGATTGAAGAGCCTACGCTCACAGTTTCTAAGATTAGAAACGGCACGGTAATAGATCATATACCTGCTGGAAAAGCTATGGATATACTAAACGTACTTGGGATTGATGGTAAAGAGGGTTTGAGAATAGCAGTTCTAATGAATGTCGAGAGTAAGAAGCTTGGAAGAAAAGATATAATAAAGATAGAGGGTAGAAGGCTTTCACCAGATGATCTAAATGTGATAGCATTGCTCGCTCCAAATGCCACTATAAACATTATCGAGGATTTCGCTGTAATAGAAAAATACAAAGTCTCATTACCGAACGTAATCACAGATGTTCTTAGATGCCCTAACCCAACGTGTATAACCAACAAGAAGGGAGAGCATGTTAGAACAAGATTCAAACTACTTTCAAAAGAGCCTCTCAAGTTGCAATGCGAATATTGTGGAACGGTTATTAGCGAGAGTGAGGTGGCTAAACTGGTTGCTAGAAAGCACTAGGTTAAGATACATAGTTAAACCTGCTAGGGTCATTGAAAACAAGCCTATATCTGGTAGCATGCATATACTTAGAATTGAGTTGATTAGACATTCTGTAGAGGTTGAACCATTTAACTTTTTCAATATATGGGTACCCAGAGTAGATGAAATACCACTTAGCATAGCATATGCTGACAGTAAATCTCTATTCTTTATATACAGAATAAGGGGTGTAGGTACAAAAACATTATCACAGTTGAAACCTGGTGAATTCATAGGGGTTAAGGGACCTCTTGGAAAGGGTTTCAAACCTTTGAATAATAGAAGATGGCTTATAGTCGCCGGTGGCGTAGGAATCGCGCCTGTGCCATTCTTATTAAGCTTTGCAATAAAAACGAACACAAAGATTGATGTGATCTGGGGTGTGAAGAAAAGCGATGAGTTCTTCGATTTGTCAAATGTTTTTGGTTTAAAGCAGAGAGGCTGGAGGCTCATCAAAGTCTCAGAAGACTGCCAGGATGGTTTATGTGGAACTGCATTATCGGTTCTAAATAGTGTTAGCATTAATGATTATGATGTTGTATTGGCTATAGGTCCTCAGCAAATGTTGTTATCATTTTGTAGGATGCTCAAGGATAGAGAAAATGTTTATGTATCGCTAGAGAATATGGTTAAATGCGGCATTGGAGTTTGTGGCTCATGCTATTTGAAGGGGTCTCACAAATTGCTATGCATTGATGGACCTGTTTTTAAATGCTCTGAAGTGGTCGATCATCTTGAGAGTTCTATTTCTTAAAGCTCTACTTGATGAGGTTAGAGAGGTTACGGTGTTTGTGAATGAAAATGGTTTTGTGACGCAGATAAGGAATGGTATATACAAAGAACTTTGTCAAGAATATGAATGTGAGGATCTGACAGTACATGGTATAGCTCTTCCAGGTTTTATAGATATCCATACACATTTAAGAGGATTGATGTTGGCATACAAGGAAGATGAGGAAAGTGGGACAAAGGCTGCAGCCAGAGGAGGGTATACAGCAGTAGTAGACATGCCTAATACAGTGCCCCGAATAGATAACTTAGATGCATTCGAATCCAAAATAGCAAAGCTAAGTACAAATGCCTATACAGACTTTGGTATAGCTATTGCACCTCCACAAAATAGGAGTTTCGGTGAGTTCAAATCTCTTATAATGAAACAAGAGGTCGTGGCAATTGGTGAAATATTCCCAGAAGAACTGAGCATGCTACCTCAAGTTCTCAGCATCTTAGATCAGCTTAGAGTTAAAAAACTTGTAATGGTACATCCAGAGCATGAGAAATTTATTAATGAATGTGAAAAAGGCTCTAGATGGTTGTGCAGACCCTTAGAAGCAGAGGTGAAATCGTTAATAGAGATACGCAAAATTGTATCTAGATCCTTCCATCATATACCACTTCATGTCACACACGCGACAAACCCTATCACCATAACATATGCAAAGAACAATGGATTTACCGTTGATACAACACCACATTACATTTACTTATCGAGTGAAGATGAGTACAGAAAAGGTTGTTTAGCTAAGGTGAATCCACCGCTAAGACACATTTCTACAACTATTTCAATGCTTCAATATCTACACCATGTAGATGCTATCGCAACAGACCATGCACCACATTCAATCGATGAAAAAACTAGAGAATTTTCTGATTGTCCATCTGGCATACCATCTATTGAGGTAGCCTCAGCACTTGTGATAAACCTTGTTTCAAAAAATATTATCGATTTGAATACGCTTGCCAGGCTTCTGTCTCTAGGCCCTTCAAAAATTCTGGGCTTAGAAAAATGGGGCTGTATCGACATTGGATGTGTAGCCAGCTACTCTGTGGTTGACCCATGGAAAGAGTGGGTTATAGATTCGTCAAAGTTCTATTCTAAAGCATCTTACAGTCCCTATGACGGGCTCAAAATCAGGGGATCTGTTGAAGCAACAATAATCCGCGGTGTTGTTGTACATTTAAATGGAGAAATAGTTTCTAAACCTATCGGTAAACCCATTGGGTGTCTACGCAATGGATCAAGAGCCTTCGCTAAGAACATCAGTTGCAGGGATTGAGCTCCTACATCCAATAATGAATGCAAGTGGGTTTCTGGGCTATTCAAAAGAGCATATACGTAGATTGGCTAGCTATGGTTTCTCAGCCATTGTCACAAAAACCATAACTCCATATCCTAAAAAAGGTTATGACCCCCCAATAATAATTGCACTGTCTAATGGTGGACTTTTAAATGCTGTAGGTCTTGAAAATCCTGGCAAAGAATGTATAAATGAGATGGTTGAAGAGGCTAAGAAACTGGGGATTCCGATAATAATTAGTGTTGGAGGGGCAACAGAGGAAGAATTTGCTGAAGTTGCTGAAGAGGCCGAGCTCAGGGGTGCCACGGCCATTGAATTGAACCTTAGCTGTCCACATGCAAAAGGTTATGGCATTGAAATTGGAATGGATCCGCAAAAAGTATTTAGTGTTGTAAAAAACGTGGCTTCGGTTACAAAAATACCTGTCATAGCAAAACTGGGGCTATCAGACAAGGTTTTAGAGTCTGCTGGAAAAGCTTTAGAGGCTGGGGCTAGTGGGTTAACTTTGATTAACACAATTAAGGCTATGGCTATAGACATATATTCCTTGAAACCAATTTTAACAAATGTATTTGGAGGATTATCAGGGCCTCCAATACACCCAATAGCCGTGCGTGTTGTCTATGAGGTCTATAGAGAATACAAAGCTGATATAATTGGCTGTGGTGGTGTAACAAAATGGGAGGATGTAGCAGAGTTTGTGGTGGCAGGTGCAAGAGCAGTTGAAGTAGGCACAGCAATTATCTTCAGTACAACCCAGCATAAATTTGTAGAGGAGATGTTGGACAGTCTAAGAAACTGGCTTAAAATGCTTGGTTTTAAAGGTATTGAAGAGGTTGTTGGTATAGCACAAAAGATTTGAGTGAGACTGTGCTCAGAGGGAATATCATAATCAGAGCTAACTGCTCGGACAGAGAGCAGTGGATTAGATTAATAAAGAAGGGGGAGGTGAATGCAGTAGATCTTTGTCTAGAGGACTACTCTAAGAGCGAAGTAGAGGAGATGAACAGAGTTCTGGAAGACCATAATAAGGTTATGATAGCATATGCAACACCTATTCTGAACATATTCTTTTTACTTGTCGGCAGGCTCTTAACTTTGTTTAAACAATTGCAAAAAATAGACGCTGAGATTGTATTAAATAATAGATTGTTATCGCAAATAAAGCCTTTTATGCAATTCAAAGACATTGAACCAGCTATTATAGAAAAACAGTTGCGAGGGATATTAGCAATGTCGGGTTGGGACATAAACATAGAGTTGCATTTGAGAGAGAATAGAGATGGTGTTATGGTTGTTGTCGGCTCAGGTATAACCTATGGCAACAAGTCAAGTGAAATAGGATATAGAATAGAACTTAGCACTACAAAAGATGTTGTGTCGACAAGCATAAGCTCGGTAATAGAGATATTGAACTCTGAGGCTTTCATCTTGAAAGGTTTTAAGACATTTATTGATATGGGAAAAATTGAGGGCGTCTACACATCGTATATCAGCAAGCTTATAGAGAAAAGGGTTGTAGATTTGAAAGAGATTTTCTAATGAGCTAATGTATTATATCACATCTGTGACAAAGCACAGCATTTGTTTTAGAAAATTGATGATAGTCTGTTTGGTGCCGCGGCCGGGATTTGAACCCGGGTCTCCCGCGCCTTTTTCTATAAGGCGTCACGGGCTCGAGAGGCCCGCATACTTGACCGGGCTATACTACCGCGGCACTATTACAAAACCAATTTTGTAGTTACCTTAAAAGCTTATTTTAGCATTTATCGCCATTGAGGCGCTCTGCTGTATGGTAAGACGTAATAGGGGTGCTATTAGGGATATTGCTATAGAGAGGATGGAGATTCTATTTAAGCTTGGCATCGAAGCTGTTAAGAATGGATACACGGATCTAGCCAAACGATATGGCGAACTCTTAATACGGATCTCAATGAGGAATAGAGTCAAAATTCCTAAGGAGATTAAGAGGTGGATTTGCAAGCAATGCCATACCATAATGGTTCCAGGATTCAATGCTAGGGTAAGAACGCGTAGAGATGGAAAGGTTTTAAGGGTAGTAACAAAGTGTCTTTCATGTGGTTGGATACACAGATACCAATTTGTGGTGAGAAGAGGTAGTGGAAGGAGTTAGCAGATATTTCAAAACCTTGAAAAAGCTTAAAGTGACTCAGCATAGAGCCGATGTGAATATTGGGAAACATGGTTTACACGAAGGTATAATAAGCGAAATTAAAAGGCGTTTAAAGGAACATGGGGTTGTTAAAATAAGGATTCTCAAAAGTGCACGTAGCAATATTACTGGTGATGATATTAAAAAGCTTGCAGAGCTTCTTGACGCTTTTATTGTAGATGAAAGAGGATATACATATGTGCTTATAAGCAGAAAGCGTGAAAAGAAAGCGAGAAGATAATCTGACATTGTGATGATTTATGGTTACAGTCAAGGACGTCCCAGCAGACATGCTAATAAGAAAGCTTGCAGAGTATCTAAAAGGTAATGTTCCAGCAGTTAAGCCACCTTCATGGGCGATGTTCTCAAAGACAGGTTCGCATAGGGAGAGGGTTCCAGACGATCCAGATTGGTGGTATATGAGGGCGGCAGCAATACTTAGGAAACTCTATTTAGCAGAGGAACCCCTAGGCGTAGGCACGTTTAGAACTGTTTTTGGAGGGCTAAAGAGGAGGGGGTCAGCACCTCCTCATTTCAGGAAGGGCGGGGGATCCAATATAAGAAAGATTCTTCAGCAACTAGAAAAAGCTGGTTTAGTTAGAAAAACTGATAAGGGTAGGGTAATATCAGACGAGGGAAGGAGACTACTGGATACACTAGCTCTAGAAATATTCAAGGATTTATTGAAAGCTTATCCCGAGCTCTCTAAATATGCTCCCAAATCGTTGATTGCAACAACAAGTTAATTACCCACTAAAAGGTATACATCTTAGGCTATTGCATATGGTGATCTTAAATGGCAGGCGAAGCAGCTGTGTACAGCGATGAGGAGGTAGAGGCACTACTTGAGAGAAGATATAGAGAGATGTTGGCCAGAAGACAAGAAGCAGAGCGAAAAAGGAGAGAATTAGAGGAGGAGGCGAGAAGGCAGGAGATACTGAGGTTAATTCTAACTCCAGAGGCAAGGGAAAGGCTCTCTAACATTAAGCTTGTGAGGCCAGAGATTGCTAGAGCTGTTGAGGATAGGTTGATAGCATTGGCGGTGCAAGGCAGGATAACCCAGCCTATTACTGATGAAGAGCTTAAGAGTATATTAGCCGAGATCTATGAGAGAACAAGGAGAGATTTTAGGATTAATATACGTGAGAAGTAAACGGTATTGCGTGTCTCAAATGGCGAGAAACAAACCTTTAGCAAAAAAACTTAGGCTTATAAATAGAGAGAAATCAAATCAGCCTATACCTGTGTGGGTAACAGTAAAAACAATTAGGAAGATTATGAGAGGCTATAGATTGAGGAACTGGCGCAGAGCTAAACTAGGTGATGTGTAACATGCCTAAAGATAAAAGTGAAGGCATAATCCTAATACCTTTAAGATATGTCTACAGAGCTGGGAGCAGAAGGGATAGAGGAAAAAGGGCAGTAAGATACATAAGGAGATTCTTAGAGAGGCATCTAGGTGGTAGGGTCATCTTAGACCCCATAATCAGTATGTATATCTATAGCAGGAAAATCGAAAAGCCGCCAAGAAAGATATTAGTGAGATTCTTAAAGGTAGATAATGGTATATTCAAGGCAATGCTCGCTGTTGAGGTGAAGAGGTAGAAGAATGATAGTTATCGAAAAAGCAAATTATAAGGGCAACCCAAATGTAGGTATATATGTTTTTGCAACAGATAGATATGCTCTAATTCCTTTTGATGCGGATGAAAAATTCTCAAATCTTATCTCTAGGGTGCTCCAAGTTCCAGTTATAAAAGCATCGATTGCAGATACTGGTTTGTTGGGAATATTTGTGGTAGGCAATAATAAGGGTTTGCTTCTTCCTCAATTGGTAAAGGACTGGGAGCTTAGATTGATTAAAAGTAGCATTGATTTGAGTATAGGAGTTGTTAAATCGAGATATACAGCACTTGGAAATATATGCCTAGTTAATGACAGGGCAGCTCTTATTCATCCAGAAGCCTATGACGATCTCAAAAAGATTGTTGTTGATGTGCTGGATGTTGAAATAGTTGAAAAAGGAATTATAGCTGGTTTTTCAACTGTTGGTTCAATAGCTTTTGTTAACAATATTGCGGGGCTGGTTCATCCTGAGGCTAGCGATAAAGAGGTTGAATATCTTTCAAATGTTTTTCAAGTTCCTTTTGACATAGGGACGGTCAATTTTGGAGTTGGATTTATAAAGTCTGGTCTTATTGGTAATACAAAAGGAATTATAGTCGGGGATAGAACTACAGGTCCCGAGCTTTTGAGAATAGGTAAGGTGTTTAGGGTGGCAACCTCATGACAGATGTGAAGATATATAAAGTAGATGGAGTGATGCTAATATCAGCTGATAGGTTGCCAAGGTGGCAAAGGTTTTCAATGGAAGTGAGAGCAGTTAGCGAGAAGCACGCTCTAGAATATGTCTATTCTGTGCTTGGAGGTAGACACAAGGTTAAGAGAGCAAATATAAAGGTGCTTAAGATAGAGGAGGTGCCACTTGAAAAAGTTGAGAGCAAATATATAAGGGATTTGGCTACACTAACTAGAATGGTGATTTAATGAGTGTTGACAGAGCTGGAGCAGAGGAGGCCATACAACAGCTACTTCTTCAGCTTGAGGAGCTTAGAGAGGCTATTAGAGTTGTGCAAACAAGGTCTCTTGCAATATCATCTGAACTACAGGAAATCAGAATAGCATATGAGACTCTTAACACCATTCAAAAGCTTTCACAACAAGACGTCTTCACATCGCTTGATAGAAATGGTTATGTATTTGTAAAGGCAAGGCTAGCTTCAATAGACGAGGCTATTGTTAGGGTTGGCAGAGAATATTATGTGTCGCTTCCAATAGATAAGGCAAAGGGGGTCCTTATGGAATATGAGAAGGAACTTGCTGATGAACTAAGGGAAGCAGAAGCTGAGCTGAAGAAGCTTACCGAGCTTTACAATCAGATCCAGAAAAAGATGCAAGAGTATGTAGCTATGCTGCAAACTGGTCAGAGAGGTGGAGGTGCAAAACAGAGCTAAACAAGGTATCTCCTATTGTTTGGGAAAATAAAAAAGATTTTTCAAGACTTTGCACAGCAAATATCAAATACAGTTCTATATAAGACGCTGGACGAAAAAGATGTTGATACATACTGCAACAATCTTTTCATGCAACTTGTAGAATCTGATGTTGCTTATGAAGTTGCTGAGAAGATTGTTAATAATATTAGGCAACAACTACTAGGAAAAAAAGTTAGAAGAGGCGAAGACGTGAAAAGCTACATAGATAAGATTGTGGAGGAATCATTGGAGAACATGCTTAAAAGCATAGGATCCTTTAATTTAATAGACTTTGTGAAAACAACTTTATCGAAGGAAAGACCAGTTAAAATAATGTTTATGGGTATCAATGGAGTTGGAAAAACAACTACCATAGCCAAGGTCGCGAATATCTTGAAGAATAATGGTCTAAGAGTTTTAATGGTAGCAGCCGATACATTTAGAGCTGGGGCACAAGAGCAACTCCAAAGACACGCAGAAAGAGTAGGTGTGGCATTTATTGGTGGTAGATATGGTGCCGATCCAGCAGCGATAGCATATGATGGTATTGTCTATGCGCAAAAGAATGGATTTGATGTTGTTTTGATTGACACAGCTGGTAGAATGCATATAGATGTCGATCTGATGAACGAGCTTAGAAAGGTTGCAAAAGTGGCTAGACCGCATCTTAAGCTTCTTGTTTTAGATGCTTTAACAGGTAATGATGCATTAGAGCAGTTGAGAGGTTTTGAAGAAGCTGTTGGTGTAGACACAGTTATCTTAACAAAGGTTGATGCTGATGCCAATGGCGGTGCAGCTCTAACTGTGTTAATTGGTGTTGGAAAACCAATTGCATATCTAGGTGTTGGTCAGAGATATACCGATCTGATTGATTATAATCCTGGTGTTGTGCTTAAAATGCTTTTTAAGTAGATTTTAGTGATAATAGGTATGAGAGGGTAGAAAAAGTGTCGAAAACATTGGAAGAAGCGTTCAAGAACATGGGAAAGGTTTTGGAGCTGGCAGAGAAGCCTGATGGGGATGAGTTCAAGCAGATTCTAAAACTGACCCTCCTCGGTTTTACACTTATAGGCGTCATATCATTTGCTGTGGCCACGGGTCTCTACTACTTGATGGCAGCGCTTGGCATAGCATCAATATCTTAGAGGCGAGATGTGATGGAAGAGATACAAAATAAGAATGAGCAAAAAGAAGAAGGTACTGAAGCAGCTATCTCAAAACAAAATAGCTTTTTTGCTGTTAGAACCACAGCTGGTCAAGAACTCAACGTTCTTCTAATGCTTGAAGTGAGAGCGAGAACAGCTGGTCTGCCTATATATTCAATCGTTTCGCTACCAAATCTAAAAGGCTATGTAGTCATGGAAACGCCAGGTCTTCACGTTGTTTATGAAGCCATAAGAGGGTTGAAACACATCAAAGGCAAGGCTTCTGGAACTCTTAAGTGGGAGGCTCTAGAATCGTTGCTGAAACCCAAGTCACTTATTGATATGCTAAAAGAGGGTGAGGAAGTCGAAATAATAGCAGGGCCATTTAGGGGAATGAGGGCAAGGGTTGTTGGCGTGGATAAGGTTAAAAACGAGGTCTCATTAAGTGTTTTAGAAGCGAGCTATCCATTAACAATAACAGTTCCTATAGATTATATTCGACTAGCTAGAAAGGAGTGATCGAACCATGGCTCGAATAAAGGTGGTGAAAGTACAGATAGAAGGAGGTAAAGCGTCAAATGCACCTCCCCTAGGACCTGCCCTAGCTGATGCTGGACTTAATGTAAATGAGGTTGTTGAGAAGATAAACAGCATGACTGAAGCCTATAAAGGATATACTGTTACTGTTAAGATTGTTATTGATTTAGACACCAAGAAATATGACATATTCCTTGAATTGCCAACAACAACAAGTTTGCTACTCAATATGGCTAAAGTTTCAGAGCCTTCTGGAGATCCAGCTCATAAAAAGATTGGCAACATAACTCTAGAAGATGTTATTAAAGTTGCTCTACTTAAAAAACAAGAGCTAACAGCAAAAAGCCTAAAAGCGGCTGTTAAAACCATTCTTGGATCGGCCAGATCTATAGGTCTAACAGTAGATGGAAAAGATCCTAAGGAGCTGGTTGCAGAGCTGGAGAGAGGGTTGTATGATGAAGTTTTGAAAAAATATGAAGAGGAATGGTCTAAGAGGTGAGATGATATGAGCTCTTCCGTAGGTGAGCTGAGAGAACCTTTGAAAAAAGCAATTCAACTTGCCTTACAGGTAAAGAGACCTTGGAAATATGTGCAATCAATTGAGTTGATACTAACATTTAGAGGTGTTGATGTAAAAAAGCAGCAGGAGTTCAAATTTAGAGATACAGTATTTTTGCCCAAAGGAGTTGGCAAAGATATTAAAGTTTGCATTGTTACAGATGATGCTATGGTTCAGAAGGTAGTAGAGGCTGGGGCATTTATGGCAATAGGTAAAAGTGATTTATCGAAAATTGATAAAAAAGGTGCTAAAAAGATTGCAAGCAAATGTGACTGGATTTTAGTCAGATCCGATCTAATGGGCATAGCTGGTAGAGTTCTAGGTCCAGCACTTGGACCTAGAGGTAAGGCACCAATTCCGTATACTCCAACAGCCGATATAACACAGCTAATTAGTAGGTATAAGAACGCTGTTAGGCTTCATTCTAAGGAACAACCCTGGGTGGGATGTAAAATAGGTGTTGAGAAGATGTCTCTAGACGATTTAGTTGAGAACGCTCTTCATGTTTTGAACTATGTAGAGGAAAAGATTAAAAGACCTCTATTACAAGTTGCAAAGATATATGTTAAAACAACTAGTAGCCCACCAATAGAAGTTTTCTAAGGTGTTGAAAGCATATGAAAGCAAAATTTGCGAGAGAATTAGAAAAGATAGTAAAGGTCTATTCAAAGCAGGGAGTAGGGGAACAACATATTAGAAGATCTCTCGAGGAGAAAAGGAAGGTCGTTGAAGAAGCAAAAAAGCTTTTATCATCATATAAAAGTCTTATTATAGTGGATGCAACCAATGTCCCATCAAGATACATAATGTTCCTTAGGAAGAAATTGGAGGGTCTTGGCGTAGTTAAACTTTATAAAAACAACTTGCTCTACATAGCAATGAAAGAACTTGGTATGGCAAATGCAGATGAGATGGCGAAATACCTGCAGAATCAAAACATTGCTGTTTTTATAAATGCAAATCCATTTGAGGCTAGGTTACTGTTAGATAAGATTGCAATGCCTTGGAAAGCTAAACCAGGCGACAAAATTGAACATGAAATTGTGGTTCCACCAATCAATACTGGTGTTAAACCAGGGCCTATGATGAGCCTCTTCAGCAAGCTTAAAATACCTATTCAAGTTAGGGATGGTGTGATTTGGATAGCTAAAGAAGCTGTCATAGCTAGGCCAGGTGATGTCGTTACACCAGAGCTTTCATCACTATTTGATAGACTTGGTATTGAGCCAAAATTTATCAAGCCTAGTATAAAGGCTGCTTATGAAGGAGGTATTATAATACCTGGGGAAAAACTTGTTTTAGATATTGACGCCATAAGAAAGGAGTTTGCGGATGCAATCTCAAATGCAGTCAACATAGCCTCAGAGATTGTGGTTCCGGATCCAATTGTGGTAAAAGCTTCGATTTTCAAAGCATATTCAAGAGCGTTGAAACTTGCCGTAGAGACTGGTGTAGTAACAAAGGATACAGCAACTTTGGTGCTATCAACAGCGGTTGCAAGAGCTTATGTCTTAGCACAAATCCTAGCATCTAAGTCTCCTGATCTTGCTCAGCAACTGCAGTTATCTATCACCATTCCACAAGCTGTTCAACAGCCAGAGGCTCAGCAAGCTTCTAAGGCTGAGGAGAAGAAAGAGGAGGAGAAGAAGGAGGCTGTTTCAGAGGAACAGCTAGCAGAAGGTTTATCAGCACTCTTTGGCTAGCTTTGGCTAATCAAAGTTATTTTACTTAAAGACATAAATGTTTGTTGCAACTTCTCACCTCTAGAATTCTCCAACATGCGATAGTATAGAGCTAAGTTGGTTGCCAGAATATTTTTGAATATCTTTATGAGGCGCATTAATTTGTATTGTTTAGACTAGACCTCTATATTTGCATGCCTCTTCCTAAGCTCTTCCTCATTCTTCCCAAGTCTATGCATGAGCTCGGCTATAACAGCATCGAGAAACACCATGGTACAATCCTCAAAAAGTGTTCCAAGAGGGGCTAGCGGCTCATGCAATCCCAGTACTTGTCTAGCAAAATAGTCTTCTACTTCACTTATCTTTGTTCTTCCAGGAACCTCAACCACGACATCAGCTATTTTTGCTAATGGAGAATCTATATAGGTCGTTATCGCAATAACAGTTGCATTAACCTTTTTAGCAGCTTCAGCAGCTGTTATAATCAATGCCGTTCTTCCAGAGCCGGAAATAGCTACAACAACATCGCCTTTTTCGACGGGCGACACAATGGTGTCTCCTAGCACATAAACGTCATAGCCAAGGTGCTTTAGTCTCATAGCAAAGGCTCTTCCAACAAGACCGCTTCTGCCAGCGCCCATCACAAGAACTCTTTTGTTTTCTTTATAAGCCTCCTCCAAAACCTTTATGAAAGCCTCGACCTGATTTTTTTTGAGTACCGATAAGGATCCCATCACAAAATTGGCTATCTGTAAAAAGGCTCTGTAAAACATTGGTAGAGACTCAGCTAATTCAGGATTGCTCAATATTTTCCGCACCTGTAGCGAAACCCCAATTTCTGGTGAATAAAATAAAAGTTTTTATAAAAAATAGACCTTAATATAAAATAAAACATCGGAATACAGCAATAAAACTCAAAAGCTTTCCGCAGTAATATAAATTTGGGTTGGGCCGCCGTAGCTCAGCTCGGTAGAGCGCCGGCCTTGTAAGCCGGTGGTCGCGGGTTCAAATCCCGCCGGCGGCTCCAGCAATTGAATGAACTCAACTCCTTCTAAAACACTTCTGAAATCATATTGCATGTGATGGATATCGACCATGCAATTGCCGGAGGCATCTATAAGAGTCAATGACTTTTACACATCCTTTAAATAGAAAGAAACCTGCACCAGTATAACTACTACTAGAACGGTAGGTTTCTAGAAACCTGGTTCTTGAAAACTTCTAGAGCATATAGTTCTAGAAGCTACAGAACTAGGCTATGGAACATGCTGGATTGGTGCATTTGATGAAGCTGAAGTCAAGAAGATTCTGAATATACCGGATAGATACAGAGTTGTAGCATTAATAACAATAGGTATAGCTTCAGAATCACCATCACCAAGACCTCGAAAACCGCTGAAAGAGATAGTATCTCTAAACATCTTTGGCAACCCATGGTGATTACTCAATAAATATTGCACCAGATGATAGCGATATCTAAAGCATTTATGCTACACCTAACTCTAATCTAGCATAACGATATAGCTAAGCGTCTTTGGATAGAGATTGATGTACAGTATCCATGCTGTATAGAGTGTAATTGATTATCCAGAATCTCCTATCGAGATCCAGTAAACCAGGGTTCTAGAACTAAGTGTCTCAAGCTCTATTTGAAGTAGATCTATTGACTAGATACACCACCATCATTATCATAGGGATAGAGATACACCATTGTATCTCTATAGCGATAGATTTTTTAGCCTAGATCTATCGAGATAGACTTGGTGTAGAGTTTTGTCGAATTTTTGAGAAGCCTAAGCTCTATGTCTATGCACCACCTATGATATCTCTCTTTTCAGCTATACTCTATGGTTTAGCTGCTCTTACCAACTATTTTACTGGTGAAGATCAGTACCTCTGGGAAAGTATCGTATATACGCTCTATTCTCTAGGTTTTCTAGGACTCTATGTGCTACTCTCAATTATTGCTGCATTAGAGCCTCGTCTAGAGGTCTACATGGTTGGTTTAGGTCTTGTAGCATCTATCTATGCTATCTATCCAGCAATTGTCTTAATGGTTTTTGGCGGTATCGTGATATATGCTATAATGTTTTTCTATCTAATGGTATCTGTCACATATCACCCAAAGGTCTATGGATACAGTAGGTTCTGGGGTATACCGAAGATTCTTCCAATCATAGTTGGTGCTCCAGTAGCTACTCGTGAGCTAGCTACAATAGTTTGGGAGATATATAATCTACATAAGGTTCCTAACATGGAGCCACTAACAACACTAACTCTAGCGATATTGGTTCCAGTACTAATCATGTGTCTAGGAGATATACCTCCCTATAGAAGGATGGTGAAAATTCTACAGCTACTCGCTATAGCTATAGCAACTATAGCTTACCTATGGCTACTTCGCATAGAGATAGCAGGGTTCCGGATACCCCATATAGTGCTTCAGAAACTAGAAGAATACAGAGCTATAGATATGTTTGAGAAAGGGTTTAGAGCTATAGGGATGCTAGGTCTTTTAGCTTCAGTAGCAACATTTGTAGAAGTATTGAAGCATAGCGCAGATGTAAAGAGCTATAAAAAGAAGAGACAAAGAGCTATAGAATCGGTAGAAGAAGTAGAGCTGGTGTAGCAAGATAGAGCCACTAGAGCTTTCTACTCCCTTTCGGGAGTTTCTAGGTCTGTACCTAGCGCTCGGTCTCGCGTTTGGAGCATTCGACTTTCTACTCCCTTTTGGGAGTTTCTGTAAGTTCGAAATGTTTCCAGCATCAGACAAAGTGACTGTGACTTTCTACTCCCTTTTGGGAGTTTCATACTTGCTGTAGCTAAGTGCGTAGATGTAGACAAGCTCATGACAACTTTCTACTCCCTTTTGGGAGTTTCTAGTTTACGCGTACTTAGATGCACCTGTGCAAATAAAAATCGAGACCTTTCTACTCCCTTTTGGGAGTTTCATCTATTAAAAAACTAAAAGAGAGAATCAGACAAGAACATACCTTTCTACTCCCTTTTGGGAGTTTCCTAGCGTTAGGGTAGTCAAGGTGGTGGTGCCTCAAGTTGTTAAGCCCACTTTCTACTCCCTTTTGGGAGTTTCGCCAACGAGTTGCCAGAGGTAATCGAAGATATTTACGCCTACTGGAGGCTTTCTACTCCCTTTTGGGAGTTTCATGCATCTAATGCTGAACTCAATAGAAATAGTGCAAGAGATTTAACTATACTTTCTACTCCCTTTTGGGAGTTTCTCTGATATATGACACTCTAAGTGCAATAATTCAAGCATTTATACGCCTTTCTACTCCCTTTTGGGAGTTTCTGATGATATTGCTGTTGTTCTTGGTACATCGCTACTTGGATTGAAGCTTTCTACTCCCTTTTGGGAGTTTCCCGGACGGGGGCCCATGGCGAAGATATATATGTTTTGACCGAATCAGCATATCTATTCTTTCTACTCCCTTTTGGGAGTTTCACAATTAACAATCCCGATTTTAGTGTCTATATGCTTAGAAACAAAAACTTTCTACTCCCTTTTGGGAGTTTCATAGAGCTCTACATTGCTTCTCAATATCAGCAGAGTACTCTGTCCTTTCTACTCCCTTTTGGGAGTTTCCCAGACAAATATCATGTTATACTACGAGATGTTGTTAATAAATTAACTTTCTACTCCCTTTTGGGAGTTTCGCTGAAATTGTGCATCCATTAGATACAGTTGAAACATTATTAACCTTTCTACTCCCTTTTGGGAGTTTCATTCAGTACAGAGGGTGGGGAGAAGGATGGAGTTGCGTGAATTCACTTTCTACTCCCTTTTGGGAGTTTCATTGTTCATACACCTCCCCCCACCCATAAACATCACCACACTATACTCCTTTCTACTCCCTTTTGGGAGTTTCCGAGTATCTTCTTGAATATGCTCAACAAGAAATCGAACGGTTCTTTCTACTCCCTTTTGGGAGTTTCCAATCCTTCACGAGCGTTCTTCAGTATATCCGTCTTTAATTCCCACTTTCTACTCCCTTTTGGGAGTTTCAAAACGGTATGTTGTAGTACATAGCAACATCACCTACCACCCTATTCTTTCTACTCCCTTTTGGGAGTTTCGCTATTACATGCACATATACATCACAGACAATATCAGGTTATTCAGCTTTCTACTCCCTTTTGGGAGTTTCCAATAGAAAACTATTGATGATTGAATTATATTGCAGAGATACTGGTCTTTCTACTCCCTTTTGGGAGTTTCGCAGAGCGGGGTTTTTATATGTTTTTTGAATTGAATGTATATACACTTTCTACTCCCTTTTGGGAGTTTCAGTGCTGACTTTATAGCGATAACAAAAGACACTATATATGTGCAGCTTTCTACTCCCTTTTGGGAGTTTCTTATATGTAGAGACAGTATCGTTGCAGTCAATTCAGATTCAGTCTTTCTACTCCCTTTTGGGAGTTTCGAAGCCAAAGAAAACATAGAGGAAAACATACTGGTTATGAAGATAACTTTCTACTCCCTTTTGGGAGTTTCCCATCAATTGATGAATGGTATGAGTGGATGGTTGATGTATTATCAGCTTTCTACTCCCTTTTGGGAGTTTCAGCTCAACCCTATTGATGTTGAGAAATTCCTCTCTAGACTTAGACTTTCTACTCCCTTTTGGGAGTTTCGAGACATATCTAAAGCTGAAGAAAATATACATTGATCCGCCAAAGAACCTTTCTACTCCCTTTTGGGAGTTTCGAGTTTCAGAAATCGAAAGAGATCAATGTTGGTCGACCATCAAGTCCATTCGTCTTTCTACTCCCTTTTGGGAGTTTCAAAAGAACGTTGATAAAATCGATTTTTTGAGGGATTATCTCAAACATCTTTCTACTCCCTTTTGGGAGTTTCGTAACACAGACCATAAAGTCGAGACATCTAATCACCACTCTAACGGATATCTTTCTACTCCCTTTTGGGAGTTTCTATCTGTGGATGTGCTAAAGATCTACGGTGAGCTTGGTAGATACTCTTTCTACTCCCTTTTGGGAGTTTCAGATAGAATAGACTATATAACATTCTTATTAGCAGAGAAGATACAGAATCTCTTTCTACTCCCTTTTGGGAGTTTCCTAATGCTTTCTTTACCTCAACAAGAACCTCGAGTATGATATCTTTCTACTCCCTTTTGGGAGTTTCTTGATCCACCGGTCTATGTGTTGAGATACGAAAGATCCTGCTCCTTTCTACTCCCTTTTGGGAGTTTCTGTGTATTATGTTCATTATGATAGTAAGAGCGGTAAGTTGCTTTCTACTCCCTTTTGGGAGTTTCGTTGTATATGAGTTGTTCATAGTATATCCTTTTTCTGCATAGATCGCTTTCTACTCCCTTTTGGGAGTTTCTTATACAGATCCACTAGATTGATTTCTTTTGCTTTCTTTTCTCTCTTTCTACTCCCTTTTGGGAGTTTCCTATGTGTTTCAGAATCTTCTGATGCATAGAAATATAAATAGTACTCCTTTCTACTCCCTTTTGGGAGTTTCTTTGCTAGCTCTTATTCAACGATAGAGAGATTAGCTAAGGATATAGTCTTTCTACTCCCTTTTGGGAGTTTCATCTGAAACTGAATTTGTAAATGTTGTTGAAAAATTAAAAAACGAAATCTTTCTACTCCCTTTTGGGAGTTTCGGAGAATAGTCCTCAAGCTTTGGGGTCTTGATAGTAAGCACGAGAAAACCTTTCTACTCCCTTTTGGGAGTTTCTAGAGAATGGAAGCTTGTTGCACTTAAAAATGAAAATGAGTTCGTTGACTTTCTACTCCCTTTTGGGAGTTTCATAGAGGGGAGAGGCTGGAGCCGGCAAGAAGAGTCAGGAGTCTTTCTACTCCCTTTTGGGAGTTTCTGGTATAGCTACCTCAGGTCTAGTGTTAGCGTCATTCATAGCATGTAGGCTTAAGAAACCTCTATCTTATGTTAGGATAGACAGAAAGATCCACGGTACACAGTCTATTGTTGAAGGTGTTGTAGAATCAAAAAACTGTTTAATAGTAGATGATGTAGCAACTACTGGAGGATCTATAGAACATGCATATAACGCCATAAAGGAGGTTAGGGGTATGCCAACAGCAGCATTAGTGGTTGTAGATAGAGAACAAGGAGCAAGAAAGAAGATAGAGTCACTCGGTATGAAATTCTATAGCTATATTAATGTATCAAACATCTTCAAGTATCTTTATGAAAAAGGATTAATCGATACAAGAACCTATGACGAAGTTATTAACTATATTAAGCGTTTTAGTCAAGATCTATAGACAGTGCCCAAAGAGTTCATCATTGTAGACAGAAATGTTTTATAGTTTACAGATAGTAGCATTAGATTTGGGCATAAAGATGATCACATCATTTAAAAATAGAGATGTGGTATCAATACTGGACTTCACTAGGGAAGAACTCGAGACATTGTTTGAGTATGCAGATAAATTCCGCAAAGTTGAGGGAAAACTGAATCTACTAAACGGAAAGGTGGTTTCTCTCGCTTTTTTTGAACCATCTACTCGTACAAGGCTCAGTTTTGAAGTAGCAGCAAAACGTCTAGGTGCAGATGTTGTATCAATCATAGGTGAGGAAGCCTCCAGTATAGCTAAAGGCGAAAACTTGGCAGACACAATACGTATGCTTGATGCATATTCCAATATTATAATTCTAAGACATAGATATGAAGGAGCAGCAAAATATGCTGCAGAAATAGCCGAAAACCCTGTTATCAATGCTGGCGATGGTATTCAACATCATCCAACACAAGCTATGATCGATCTATATACAGTAAAGACACTCTTCGGATCAATCGATGGATTAGTGTATGTTGTTTTAGGGGATCTTAGATATGGAAGAGCAGCAATGTCATTCATATATGGTCTTTCTCTATATAAGCCCAAGAAGTTGTATGTAGTTGCTCCTCAACTATTACGTATACGTAACGAAGTTCTACAAATACTGAAAGAAAGAGGTCTACCTATCGAAGAGAAAAATGATGTGAGAGAAATAATCAGTGAAGCAGATGTTCTATATGTTACACGTATCCAGAGAGAAAGGTTTCCAGATCCTATGGAGTACGAAAAAGTTAGAGGTTCGTATATTGTTACACTAGATCTTCTAGAGAAAGGTAAGTCTACATTAAAAGTTCTACACCCTCTACCAAAAGTAGATGAAATAGACCATAAAGTTGATACATCAAGATATGCAGCCTACTATCTTCAAGCTAGATTAGGTGTACCAGTAAGAATGTCTTTATTATCCCTAGTTTCTGGTGTAGAGATATGAGTTCAGAAAACATACACACGTTGGTGGTTCCAAAAATACTGAATGGAACTGTCATCGATCATATACCAGCAGGTAGAGCTCTAGACATACTAAAGGTATTGAATATAACTGGAGGAGAAGGCTGGAGAATAGCGGTACTATTGAATGTTGAGAGCAAGAAGTTAGGTAGAAAAGATATAATAAAAATAGAGCGTAGAAAATTAACTTCAGCAGAAGTAAACGTCATAGCACTCATAGCTCCTACAGCAACTATAAACATTATCGAAAATTTTGTTGTAGTCGAGAAGTTTAAGGTAAATGTGCCAGAGGTTATAGAGGGTGTAATTAGATGTCCGAATCCTACATGTATATCGAATAAAGAACGAGAACCAGTAAAGTCTAGGTTTAGAACATTATCAAAGGATCAGCTTATATTTCGTTGCGAATATTGTTCAACCATTGTAACTAGAGATGATATACTAAAGCTTATCATAAGATGAATGTTATGTCTATTAAACCTGCCAAAATATTAAGAATAGATAGAATAGCTGAAAATACGTATCTCTTAGCTGTAGAATTATTTACGCATATGGACAATATTTCTCCGTTCAATTTTTATGGTTTGGGTACCTCGCGTAGATGAAATACCCTTAAGTATAGCATTTTTGGATAACAACATTATATATTTTCTATTCAAAGTTAAAGGTCTAGGTACAGAAACACTCTCTAAAATGTGTAAAGGTGAGATAGTAGGTTTAAAGGGGCCTCTAGGTAGAGGTTTTATCGTTGAAGACTATACGAAAAGTGTACTAGTGATAGCTGGAGGTATAGGTATAGCTCCCATCCCTTTCTTCATATATAGGTCAAAATACAAGAAGCTCGATGTTGTATGGGGAGTTAAACGAAGAGAAGAACTTTTTGATTTAAATATATTTAATCAAGATATTGGAGATAGGTATAGATTATTTATGGCAACAGAAGACTGTAGCTATGGTTTTTGTGGAACAGCTTTAGAGAGGCTAAAGAATATTCCACTAGAAGATTATGACATCATATTAGCAGTAGGACCACAACCTATGTTGAAAGGTGTATGCGAATACATAAGAAACACTAACCTAGAAGCATATGTAGCTCTTGAAACAATGGTTAAATGCGGTATAGGTCTATGTGGTAGTTGCTTCATTAGATCATCAAACAAGCTTCTCTGTATAGATGGACCAGTATTTAGATGTGATGAGGTGATACAGCATCTTGGAAAGACTAATAATAGCAAAAACATATGAAGATGGTTATTTGAAAGAGATAATGGTGTTAGTTAATAAAGGTATTGTTGAAAGAAGATTTAACTATATCGACAAGAATCTATGTAGAGATTATGAATGTATAGATCTTCGTGCTAAAGGCATACTTCTCCCAGGGTTCATAGATATCCACGTACATTTACGTGGACTTAAACTTAGTTATAAAGAAGATGAAGAAAGCGGTACGAAGGCTGCTTCTAGAGGTGGTTTTACAGCTGTTGTAGATATGCCTAACACTTTACCACGAATAGATAACAAACAAGCTCTTCAAGAAAAAATAGAAGCACTTAAGCTAAAGAGTAGAGTTGATTTTGGAATCTATGTATCTCCAGCAAAAGACTATAGGGAAATGTATGACATGTTGTATGAAGAAGGTGTTGTAGGTGTAAAATTCTTTCCTCAAGATCTTCACCTATTCCCCAAGATCCTCAATATTACTAGTTCCAGAGATCTAAATAGAATAGTGATTGTTCATGCAGAACATCCATATATGGTGAATGATTGTGAAGCTGGTTCTAGATGGATGTGTAGACCTATTGAAAGCGAGCTTTCAGCTCTAGATATTGTTCACATGCATGTTAAAGAAAATATGAAGATCCATATCACACATATAACAAATGTTCTAACACTATCTTTAGCAAAAAGATATAAATTCACTACAGATACTTGTCCACACTATCTCTACTTAGATTCTTCTCACGAGAAGGAAATGGGCTGTATAGCTAAAGTAAATCCTCCTCTTAGAACTCCTTCAACAAGATACTCATTATTGAAACTACTGAAAGCATTTGATGCAGTTTCCTCTGATCATGCGCCTCACAGTTTCGATGAAAAACTTCTTGATTTCTCGATGTGTCCATCAGGTATAGCTTCTCTAGAATTGACTGCTTCCTTAATCCTAAACTTAGTAAATTTAGGTGCTATAGATCTAGATGACGCTGTAAAGCTCTTATCTCGAGGTCCCTCCAAAATACTTGGACTCAAGAGATGGGGATGTACGTATATTGGTTGTATAGCTAGTTATACTGTAGTGGATATGAATAAAGAATTTCGTGTTGATCCTGAAACATTTTATTCGAAATCTAGATTTTCGCCCTACAAAAAGAATGTATTAAAGGGTGTAGCTACAGCAACTATAGTCAGAGGCGGTATTGTTTATATCGATGAAGGATATGAAGAGAAAATCGAACCTGAACCTTTAACAAAGTTTATGGTGAATTAATTGTGCTGGAAACAGTTGTAGCCACAATAAGTCTTAGACATCCTGTAATGAATGCTAGTGGTATACTTGGAACACATAGAGAACATATATCAAGACTTGTAAGTTATGGATTAGCTGCTGTAGTTACAAAGACCATAACCCCAGAACCTAGGGAAGGTTATAATCCACCAATAATAGTTGAGCTACCTACAGGTGGATTAATTAATGCTGTAGGTCTAGAGAATCCTGGCAAAAATGTTATTAAAGAGCTTGTAGAGGAAGCTAAAAAATATAGCATACCTATTATAGTTAGTATTGGCGGTAGAAATGAAGATGAATTCATTGAGGTTGCTGTAGAAGCAGATATGAATAAAGCTGATGCTGTAGAGCTTAACTTAAGTTGTCCTCATACCAAAGGATATGGTGTCGAGATAGGGGTAGATCCTAAAAATGTGTACTCAGTAGTTAAAGCAGTTGTTTCAACAATAAAGATACCTGTTGTAGCTAAACTAGGGTTAAGCGATAGAGTAGTTGAATCAGCAGAAAAAGCATTAGAGGCAGGAGCCAAAGGTTTAACGCTCATAAACACAATAAAGGCTATATATATAGATGTATATTCTTTAAAGCCTGTATTAACGAATATCTATGGAGGTCTTTCTGGTACCCCAATACATCCTATAGCTGTCAGAATTGTCTATGATGTGTATAAAGAAACTAAAGCCGATATAATAGGATGTGGAGGGGTAGTAAACTGGCAAACAGCAGCAGAAATGATTCTAGCTGGAGCAAAAGCTATTCAAGTAGGAACAGCATTAATGCGTGATCCAAAGAGAATTGTAGAAGATATAGTTAAAGGATTGAGTGAATGGCTAGAAACAATAGGAATAAAAGAAATTTCACAAGCAGTTGGTCTCGCTCATAAGGTGTAAAGATGTGTCTATACTCGTTATATCAACATTAAACACGAATTTAGCGATGGAGATAAATCGATACATTAAAGAGTTGAGTAATAAATATTCATATATAGTGACATATGTATGGGAATACTTGCCTCAACACTCTCTAGAGATACAATATTTCCATAAACCATTGGCTAAACTCGAGAAAGACTTTGAACAAATAGTAAAACTAAAGGAATTGATAGTATTTGTGAACACTATTTGCATAGATTCTGTAAGACAACAATTAATGAATTACATAGACAGTAAAGTGGATAACGTTGTACTAATTGATTATTGTCTCAATCATGTTTCTTGTTATAAGAATCTACTATCGCTACCTCCGTATATTACTATCGTAAAAACATTCATAGACCGTATAACCACAATTTTTTCAAATATCGACGAAATATTGATACGTATAAAGATATGCAGAGAATGCTTGAAGACTCTTTCTATTCTACATAATATCGATACTATCAAGACTATAGATCTGTTCCAAGAACTAATAAGACAAGTTATTAAAAATCATTACAGAATAGAAATTTCAATTAATACGATTACAGAATTTCTTTTAACTGCAAGAGGGATAGTGAAGGGGTACAGAGAAGAGAGAGCATATATGTATAGAGTTGAGATATCTGAAGAACATACGAATAAAAGCTACATGCTACAACTTTTAGCAATCCTATTGTTAATAACCGATGGATATAATAAAGCTATGAGAAACATCTGCATCTCAGACATTGGTCTAGATGAAGGACTTTACTCAATCTTCTTTGCATATCTTGTTAAACATGGTGCAAACATCTCTGTGAATATACTCTAGATAACGTTATATTAATGATGTAGCGACACAATACTTTTAATTGCTAAATACTAGCTAAAGATGTTTCACAATATATAGTGTTGTTTCAAAATCCTATAGAATTACTTCTATTGAGGCAATTTTAATTTATTTACCAGCTATAGACATATTTACCGATACAAGGATAAATAGTTTGGGATAACGATATGGAGTCTAAAAAACGTATAGCCATATATGTGGTAGTGATAATTGTTTTGGCTAGCATTACTATATATAGCTATTATTATCTAGTGAGAGAAAAAGATAAAGAGATAACTCCAAAGACATTACCAACAGAATCCATATCTCTAGTCACAGAAACAATACTTGTGGAGATTTCAACACCTACAACGAATACCATCAAAGAAGAGGAAGATATCACAAAAACTACATTAACTACACCTACAACTTTTCCACAAGAAACGATAACCACAGTTATTAACCATACTACTAGTCAACCACCTTTATATCACCTATCGACAGAAACCTTTCCACAGGAAAAGGGTTTAGCTATGAATATAATCTATTATCCCAAAACAGTTATTTCGTGTTACGAGAAAATCGAAGTAATGTTCAATATATCGAACCTAATGTACAGAAATCCATACAACTCAAGCGACATAGATGTTGTAGGATACATCTATACACCAAATAACGAGGTTATCAAAATTCCAGCGTTCTACACAAGGAACTACACGATTCAAAGTATGGGATCGAGGGAACATATAGTTTTATTCAATACGCCACCTCTCTGGGCATTACGTTTTACACCAAAAGTCTCTGGAGAATATAGGGTAGTTATAGAGGCTAGAAACAGTAGTGGGGTAAAAATTTCGAGTGAAGAGCTGAAGATACAGGTTTCTGAATGTAGAAACAAAAGAGGATTCATATCAATTGATGAATCAAAGAAATTCTTGGTGTTTGAAGACGGATCTTCAGAAATAATGCTAGGCATAAACTTAGCTTGGCCTCCAAACAAACTTGAGGCTATATCCTTCTATAGCTCATGGTTCAAAAGACTTAAAGAACTAGGTGTTAAGGTTGTACGCATAGGTCTTGTTCCATGGTCTCTAAATCTAGAATGGAGTAATTTGAATCGCTATAGTTTAGCAGATGCAGCAAGAATAGATGAAATCATCAGATTGGCAGAAGAACATGATATCTACATAATATTTGTGTTTATGTGGCATAACGAACTTGCAGATGATTGGGGAAACAATCCATATAATGCTTTAAGAGGAGGGCCTATAAAGAATCCTGAAGAATTTTGGAGTAATCCCATAGCCATAGATATATTCAAGAATAAGGTGAGGTACATAATCGCTAGATGGGGTTATTCGCCACATATACTTGCATGGGAATTAGTCAATGAAGCTGATCTAACATCAAACTTCTTTAGCATTAGAGATGCTTTTGTTAATTGGGTTAAAGAGATAAGTAGTTATGTAAAGTTACTTGATCCCTATAAACGACCTGTAACTGTAAATCTTGCAGACTATAACTCAGAACCAAGAGTATGGAACATAGAGAGTATAGATTTGATAACAGTCCATAGATATGGACCCACAGGGTTTAAGGATATAGGATCCTCAATACCAAGTATAATAGATTCTCTATGGAATACCTATAGAAAGCCTGTAGTGATAACAGAGTTTGGTGTAGATTATAGATGGATAGGGATGCAGGGATTTACCGGAATTCCGTATTGGGCTATAGATAGAGAAGGTATAGGTCTTCATGAAGGATTATGGAGTTCCACTTTATCAGGATCTCCTATATCGGCCATGAGCTGGTGGTGGGATACACAAATAGAGAGATACAACCTGTTCTATCACTTTAAAGCTTTATCTGAATTCCTAAAAGGTGTTGACCCAGTAAAAGGAAGACTAAGTAGATTAAATGTATATGTAGAATCAGCTTCAACTATCGAAGGCAATACAACTTCCTTAATACTTTATCCAAGTGCTGGATGGATCTGGGTTTCACCAGTAAAACAGAACATCTACACTATACACCCTAACGGAAAGATAGAGGGTGATACATCGCTACTTAGTGGCTTTGTGTACGGTAAAGGACATAACCAGCGGACTCTGAATCCCATATTCATAGTTACGTTTCTCGATAGAGGTAGAATGATCTTGAATGTAAATTCTGTAGGAAGAGGATCAGCAGTAGTATCGATATATGTCAATAACACAAAGATAGAGGAGAAAGTGTTACCCGATATAGATGGTAAAAGTGATGAAGATGCTAATGAGTATAATATCGACATTACAATAGATTTTGAACCTGGCACATATGAGATTAGAATAGATAATGAAGGTACAGATTGGTATACATGGAACTACATAGTATTCGAAAACACTATATACGCTTCAGCAAAGGTGCAGGCAATAGGTTTAGGTAATAAGAGTTTTGCAATAATGTGGATAAGGAATACAGACTTTAACTGGTGGAATTATGCAGTATTAAACAAATCACCTATACCTCTAAAGAATGTAGTGATTTCAGTAGAAGGTTTAGAAGATGGTATGTATGTAGTTGAGTTTTGGGATACATTTAGAGGAGAAGTAGTAGAAAGTAAAGAGGTAATGGTTACTCAAGGAAAAGCACGCATATCAATAGATAGTTTAGAGAAGGATCTAGCTTTAAAGATGTATAAAACAGAGTAAATATAGAATACAAAGCAGATACCAATGTTTCAACACTTTTATTATCTATTTTGTTTGTATTCACAATATCTCTACATAATATTACAATATTGAACTCTATAGATGGTCGGATACCAATAGATATATTTAATAAGGCTCTCTACATGTATAGTTTATGTTACATTTATCAAAATCATTAATTAGGTGATTTATAGAATATGAATAGGGTGTATCTATTTCCTAACTTCTGTGAAGAACAATCATAACCTCGGAGAACCCGAGATTGTTGAAAAACGCTGAGAGTTAAGCAGAGCGTTTCTTGTACATGTAGGAGTAGTTTGTTAAGTCTATAACCTTAGATGTATCCGTTTTGTATCGGTGTTCTTGTCTTAATGTTATAATTACATGTAAACCCATCTTGCTTAAATTCTCGAGAATTTCAGGGAATATGTATTCTGATGCATATTCGTCAAGATAGTTAAGAGGATCATCTATTATGGTTATAGGGGCTTTTACTAGTAAAGTGGTAACCAACATTACTCTTCTCCTTTGCCCCATTGAGAGTTCTCTTAATCTAGCTTTTTGAGCATGGGTAAGACTGACTATCTCCAGCGCTTTTTCAGCCTCGCTTCTTTCCACGGGTTTCATGTACATGTATGGAACCAGCCTTAAGTAGTCAATAACCCTCAACTCTAGGGGCAAATCCACGTCCTCGGGAACGTAGTATATGTCTTTCCTATGTTTTGTTATGTCAACTCCGTTAAAGGTGATCTTACCTCGTAAAGGAGGTAGAAGAGTTGCAAGCGTTCTTGCAAGTGTGGTTTTACCAACACCGTTGGGACCAACAAAGATCAGAATATCATTCGCGTTAACGCTAAAGTTTAATACCCCAATAACCGGAATCTTACCATATCCGCATACTAGATCAGTTGCTTGTAACATGTTCATCACCCATCAATCCCAATATACCACTTAAATCGAATACAATGTTGATTGACTGAAGTAGAAGAGGTATAAGAGCAAGGAAGTATTCTGGATAGTACTTCAACACTATTAACCCAATCATGGACGGAACTAGAGGCCCTGAAACTGTTGCTAAATACAATCTCTCCAGGGGTACATAATCTAGGGGCTCTAATCGTATCATATGGTTGCTGAGCATAACAGATACATCGATGTCTAGTATCGCGAAATGAACAAGCTCGTGTAGGAGCGTTCCTGCAATAAACAATGCTATTATGGCAATTGACGATAATATAAAGCTTAACCCTAAGTCAAGTGATGCCCATGTCATCATAATAGAGCCTATTGTGCAAGTCAATGCAAGGAGAATAGTTGGCTTACTTACGAGTAGGTGTTTTAGAATTAAGCTTACAAATAGACTGTATTTTCTTTTCTTTACAACTGCTTTAGCCATGGAATCACCTTGTATCTTATAAAATATCCAACCTTAACAGGCAAATCGTAAAATAAAATAGAGATGATGAACACCGATATGGTGTATGCAACAGCCATCGTGGTAAGATAATTTTGTACTATTTTTTGTACTATTATCCGCCCCATGAGCGTGCCCACGATAAGGTAAAACATAAAACACTTAATAATCTCAAAGTCTTTTTCAACTCTATTAAGCGTGAACATTCCTGCTAGCAATCCTGTAGTTAAAATGAGTATGGGAACACCTTCTAGCTCGATTAAGCCAAAAACGTGGAGAACGCTGTATATGACTAATGCATATAACCAACCAAATGAGAAAACAGAAATAACGTTCAATACCCTTGTAGAAAACCTTGTATTCGTAAGGAATTTAACGTAATGCATGTATGAATCAATGTACCTATCCACGACATTTAACAATGGAGGAACTACGAACATAGCTAGACTCCCGAAAAGACTGCCGAGCATCAATGCAAGTAGTGTTTCCTCGTCAAAACCTAAATCACGAACATTGGTTGTTACACCTCCTACGCTTATAGATAGTATTACCTTCTCCCCAAGTGCGAGCTTCCCGAGAGCTATGAGTAGAAATAGAAACGCAGTAGTTGCGAGTATGTATGGACTGAATGATGCGTATCCAAGGCTTCTTAACACTTCAACTTTTGGAATTTTACTCATGAAAAGGTCGGTTAGTATCTTAATCAGTACTGGTGAAATCGAGTAAGCGATCAACACCAAAAGTAAACTCAAAGGTATCGAGATTACCATGCTAATGCCCAGTATTATTATCGATAATAGTGATGACACGGTTGCTGTAATCCTTATGTTATGCCAGGACGCTATCAAGAATCCAAGGAGAAGTATGTATGTTGTGAAGAATATGTACATATTCAATGGGAGCTTCAGAACATGGATGTTTAACACGAACAGAAGTGAAAGAGGAAGAATCAACAACATGTAGTTGAACACGGAAAATAGAAGACTAACATCTTGTACCTTAGCGATGGGGTGCTGGTACAACTTAAGCTTTTTAAAAGAATTAAACCTGTTGATATATAGAAATCCTACTAACAGGAAGAGGAATATGCTGAACGTGATGTAACCACTAATTATTCTCAATCTATGGGTAATGTCTAATTCTGTCAGGATGTCTAAGTACTTAGTGAGCTCTTTTCGTATATATAGCTCGTTAGCAATGAAGGAAAATATGATACTTAGCGGAAATAAGTAATCTTGTATTACGAGTAAAAAGTAACATCTAAAAAGGAAAAATATTGGGAGAAAAATATAAAAAATCTTCTTACATTTATTCATATTCGACATTACCTGCACTTGCAATTTAGAGTAACGAAGAGCCATGAAATAGAAACACTACACTCTTCGACGTCACCTTTGCATGTAAGTAAAGGACAGGCTAAACCACAAGTTGCTAGATACACAGCGATGAACACTGCAGCTAGTATCACAATGGTGATTAATACTCCGTAGAGAAACAACCTAGTTTTATAGCTTTTACTCGATTGCTTCTTGTGTATTGAGTAAGTAGTTAGAAGCGCTGAAAGTGTGGATAGTGGTATTATAGTGTGGGGGTTTCCGTGGTAGGAAACAACACAACTGTTGTTCTCGCAATAACTCCCGCTTATATTTATCAGGGGGATTCCCAGCCCGATGATTGATAATAAGACTGACGCAAGGAAGACTACTTGAGCTATTAAAACTGTTAACATCAAAGTTGTTGCCACGTAATACAGTCCCAGTATTACATGCCTTTTCATAACCTGCTCTCACCTACTGTTAAAATCTCATGTATGAAATAGTTAAAAAATCTTTATGAACGTAGAGTGATCATGAATGTGTATGTTCAACTACATATGCTTAAAATTCGTCTCTTTTCGCAACTTGTGGTCTACCATAAGGTTGTAGAACTTTCTCCGAAAGCCTTCAGGCTGTCTTTAGCGGTCTTGAGCTTCTCTCTGCTCGTTGATTTTGCTTTCTCCAGGGTACTGCTTGAGAACTCTGGCTAGGTGCTTGGGGACGCTCTTAGGATTTTTGCTGTTTTGCGGTAGGCTTTCTCCTGCTTCCTTAGCTTCACAATGTATTTCTCCTTCTTTCTCAAGGAGTAGAATAACGTTTTCGGACACTTTTACTATCTGATTACTGTCTTACTGTTACTTATCACGTTATTTTACTATTTATTGCTATTGCTCCTGTTGATTTATCCATCCTCTGCAACTCTATTCTGCTACTCTGCGAACAGAAAAACCATCCATGTAAAACACTCTCCTCACATAAAACCCTGTATCCTGTGTTTTGCATGATTGGTAACATGTCTTCATCATGAATCAGCTAGTTTATGTCTAGACGATTAATCCATGGAATCCTCGGTTTACCCAACTCGCCTAAGTTCCTTAAGCTGTATCAATTTCACTTTCAATTCTTTCCATTATATTCAACGAAAACAATATCAAATAAAGTTACTATATTACTAGCTATATTTAAATTTAATGGGAAATGGTATGCAATTACATCAAGTTTTACAGCTGGAACCATACTATGGGAGATAGAGGATCCTACATCAACGGTTTTTACCTATGTTAAAACAATATTCGAGAAAGGTCGTGAAAATCCCTGCATATATCCTGTTACTACATCTAATGGCGAAATAAGGTTCATGATGTCATTGGCCACAGATACAGAATTTGGTAGTCGTCATAAAATCTATGTATTTGACACACACTTCAACCTTTTGGAGGAATACGACATCATTACATATAGAGTTTAGTCAGCAGGACAATCATTTTACCTAGATCCATGGTACATCTACATAAATCAAGATCAATCTCCCACAAGAACTTTTCAAAACTCAGGTATATGGCCTGGAGCATATATAGAGATATATAGACTTAAGACAAACTATAGATACTACATTGAGGAGAAATAGAATCCTACAGATCAGTCTCAGCGATATAATTGATACTTTAGTAAAATATAGTTGAATGTAGTTCTATTGCTGGAGCCGCCGGCGGGATTTGAACCCGCGACCACCGGCTTACAAGGCTTGTTCATATATATGTTGATTTGCATGAGCGATATTTGTTGCATGCAATATCTAGTTGCAGATGTATTTGTTTTATGTCAAAGATTCTCTGATAAGCTTTTCGATGTATCTGGGCTGTTTTCTTCTTGATGTTTTTAGGAAATGTTTATAAGCGTTGTTTCTATTAATGTTTATTAAGGTAATTCATGTCTGAAAAGTTGCTGAGACCCTACTCGTTTCGGGTAGACCTTTGAAGAGCACTAGCTTCTACTGGAGGAAGAAGATAGCGGATTACCAGTCCACTTTGAACAAGTACGAGTTAAAGACCTCTAGGAGGCTTAGGAGAATGTACAAAAAATGGAGAAAACAGATCAGGAACTACGTAAACTGGGTTGTGAGGAGCGCTATGGAGTGGTTGTACTGGAGAAGAGTATCAAGAGTGGTAGTTGGCCATCCAAAGTACATAGCTCAAAACAGCAGTAAAAGCTCCAAGATCACCAGATGAGAACCATAACACTTATTAACTCGCTAAGTATGTAGGATACCGAGGTGGGAACATGGAGGAGGTATCCAATAACTCATCAAATATTGATGAAGTCGAGGAGATTATTAGAGACGCTACTGGAGCATTCTATAGATTTTTGGACTATATCATGAATCCTGAAAACTATTCTATAGATAGTATAGAGTACAAGTTTAGTGATGTAATCGAAAAGGCGAGAGCCGTTGCGAGTAAGTTAAGAAGTAGAGGCAGAGATGATGAAGCTTCTCGTATATCAGCAGTAATCGAAGCACTTAAATATCTACGCAGTATGGCTCGCTCAGTAGCTAGCAAACATCAAACTACTTATTCAGATCGAGAGAGACAGAAAGTGTCTATATAATTTCTATTATAAATTTTTTTCAAGATACTGTGGTCGAGAACATCTGTAGCTCTTCCTCAGTTGGTAGCACATGTAGTGTTAGCCTTTTCCTCCCCCGGTTTTCAATATGCCTGCCCCAGTAGGGGCGTTCACGAGGAAATCTGCTTCAGCACTCTATAGATCCTGGTAAAGAGACGTTGCCAAAGGTTCTCGCGAGGATCATTAAAGAAAGATACGGAAAAGATATCGATGAAGAAAAACTGGTAGAGATCTTAAGAGGACTCGAGCTAGCAAAGATCATATACATTGATAGAAGATACTATAAAGCTAGACTCGATAAATCGCTGATGACATGAGTGTGTGGTTTGTGGTTCAAGGATCTCGATCTATCTAAGATCTCTGATGATGCTCGCTACAAGTTGTTCGAATACATTGTGAACGTTAAGAAGCTCAAATCATCTGATCTCTCTATCTCGTATTCGACGTTTAGCAGGGTTAGGAATAGAAAGATACCTGTATCAGATTCACTACTCATAAAGATACTTCAGCACATAACACCCGAAGAATTTGCAAAGCTGGTGTCGGCTGGAGAGAGGCTTAGAGCTCTAGGTATAGTTAAAGAGGATGGATCTATAGACTACTCACTAGCGCTAGAATTTGTAAAGCTCATACTAAGAGACGAGTACCTGAAAAACCTAGTGCTGAGGTTCGTTGTCCAAGAGTTTAAAGAAGATATTAGGAAAATGCTTGGAGTGAGTTTCGCAGGCATAAAGCTTGAGTGGAGTGAAGACTTCGAGAACTTTCTATCAGAGAGAAAGAAGCGTAGAAAGGTAAGAGACCCAGAGACCATAAACTACTACAGAAACCTATTCAAGAAACACCTAGAGGGGAAAGAACTATCAGAAGAACTAGTAGAATACGTAGCTAACCACAGAAACGGGTGGCTTAGGAACGTATTCAGACACTATATACAGTACCTATACCACAGGAGAAGAATTCCCCCAGAAACATTTGGCTGGATAATGGAGGTAGTCCCCTCAAGAGGGTACAAACTAGATGTAAGACCCTACCAAATCTCCATAGAAGATGTTAGAAAGACCCTAGAGTTCTTGAAGGAGAACCACAAACTGTACTACACAGTATACAGAACAATGCTAGAATCAGGAGCAAGATTCGAACACATACTGGAGATGATAAGGACATGGAACCCTAATGAAGTAGTGGTCATAGAGTCCATAGATCTGGAGACGGAGAGGTTAGTGTGCTTCGAGGATAGGGGGTTCTGCAGATACTACCTAGGGCTGAGAGGTCACCAGAAACCGTGTGAATGGATATACATGTCTAGAGGTACTATAGAGCTCTTGAAAACACTAGCACCCAAAGATATTGATAGGAATAGTGTTAGAAGGTATGCCAAGAGGCATAACCTAACCCTACCGAAGATGTTTAGGAAAGTCTCATGGAGGATAATGGTTCAGACCATGCCTAAGGAGGTAGCGAGGTTTATCCAGAGCAGATTCGGAGAACTAAAGACAAGCGAAGCGAGGTACGAAGACCTACTAACAGAAGCAGACAAACACTACCCCAGATACATCGAAAAGCTTATCAGAGAATCTTTGACATAAAACAAATACATCTGCAACTAGATATTGCATGCAACAAATATCGCTCATGCAAATCAACATATATATGAACAAGCCTTGTAAGCCGGTGGCCGCGGGTTCAAATCCCGCCGGCGGCTCCAAATAATTGGCTTCATCTCTATAAAGTAATTTACCATACTTATTTAATGTTGTTTACAAAATTGAGAAATTTCGGTTGAAGCTCCAGCCACAATAGACGATGGTGGTACACGAATTTGTTGAGTATGATTAAGCTTTGGGTATGAGCTCTTCCATGTTTTCTTTGATTAGGCTGTTGCGTAGATCGAGCCACATTTCTACACAGCTTCTATATCTGTCTTCTTCTTTTAGTGTTAGCGCTTTTTTTATTACCTCTGCCAGTGTCTTGGGTATATCGCTTAACCAAGGCATGTACATATTGTCTAGTGCCTCGACATCATCTGCAACAGCGTTAACAAATTCTCGATATGAGATCGCCTTACCTCTTAGTCGTAGCGCTAGGTCTAGCACTTTTTTTGCAAAGTCTTTTAGCATGGTCTCTCCATCCTCGATCTTCTCCATGGGTATTGGATAGCCGTAGACATTCTGCAAGAGGGCTATGTTAAGAATTAGCCTGTGCTTTGGTATAGAACTTGACAACATGTATGCTAGTGTCATGGCCAGGCTGTAAGCGTCGTAGCTGAAATCTGATGTTCCTCGTACAAGGGCTAGAGGATCAGCATATGCAGGTGTTAGCCTCGCAAATTTATAGCCGTGGGCAGGATCGCCTAAGGCTCCGCTGAAATCTGTTAGCATAGGTACATAGCCGTACTTGTCGCTGGTTTGGCGTAGAAGTATGTTCTTAGGCTTTATATCCATGTGAACAATGTTTGCTAAGTGGGCTAGTGCAGTTGCACCAACAACTCTTATAAGTATGTACATAGACTCATTTAGATTTAGCGATCCCCGTTTCTTCACAAAATCTTCTAGATCACCCATATCAGCATATTCCTCTACGATAGCAGGCGAATACAATGAATATGTGTCTTTGTCTAGCTTGTTCTTCATGATGAGGAGGGCATATATAGAAGAAATGTAGTTGCTATATATAGTCAACTCTTTCAGAATAGCATTGTCATAGCCTTTAATTGCTATAAGATCGCTAACCTCTTCCTTGTCTAGTGTGCGAACGGTAAATCCATGTATATAACCCCTTACCAAGTCCATAAAATTTCTGTTTACAGCAATGTCCTCTTTCAGAACCTTTAAGGCATAGACATTCCCAGCCCCGTCCCTTGCCTTAAAGACGTAAGTATAGCTACCCCTATCATTTATCAGTTCTTCTATTATAAAACCATATAATCCCCTCTTCCTCCATAAGGTTATGTAGACTCCCTCCACATTTTCAACACATGCTTTAACATAGTTCACAAGCTGGGGGTCAATATCTGTTAGAGGTATTTCTTCAACAAATACATTTACTGCTGTGTACTTATTTGCCGCCTCTATTAAATCATGAAGGGCACCAGAACCAGACCCAATTATCTGCCCTTCCCAATTCTCTTTCAGCACCGAGACCACAACATCTTTTACGGTAAAAACTCTGAGAACTTTATCGCCGAAAACAAACTTGAAATGAAATAAACTATCTTCTGTTGCTGTTCTAGTAGTATCGGCAATCATTTTAGTTATTGATGTAGAACTTACAGTTGTTGTACCCAGAAACCGTCTATCCTTAGCTAACAAAATAGAAGCTAAAACCAGAGGATCTGAAGCATACTCACTAATAGCATCTAGATTCTTACACGTGCGCAAAGCCATAAATACCACTACTGGTTGTGCCCACTATACAGACTATCTAATAAGATTAATAAAACTGTAGATGAATGTTTATCACAATCTCCGCAACGTAGCTCGGCAGCATGTTGTTGAAAATCATTTACATTGCCATGTTATAATACTACAAACACTGTATTTGTATCAATACTGCACTTTGACTTGCATCTTTCGATGTCCGACTACTCTGCTTCAAATTCTTTAACTATTATTGTTGTTAGCCCCATCACTATCTCTGTTTGGTGTTGTAATTGTGTTGGTTGTTCTATCTTTTCCCCGTTTACATATGTGCCGTTTTTGCTCCCCAAATCCTCGATATACCACTTGCCCTGGTCTTCCCTATAGAATATTCTGGCATGTTTTCTAGATACGAAGGGATCTGGCAAAACAATGTCGCATCCAGGGTCACGCCCAATGATATAGGCACCGGGCTTGAGCTTGACAATGTGCTGGATTGGAGTTGCACTACTTTTTATGGTTAAAACAAGTGTTTTGTCACTCACAGTCTCACCCTATTCATATCTTCCACTCAGTATCCTAGATATAAGTGCTACCACCTTTTTAACGACATCCGGGGATAGACCCTCTTTTTCTAGTTGTGCCTTGAGGTCTATCGTTTTCGTGTACAGCTCCCTGTTTTCAACAACTATGGTTGAATTGGCAATATTCTCAAGCACATTCATGAGCTTATCTGCCGATAGTTGCCCGTAGAGGTCTTTTGTTATTATCGAGGCAACTCTGATTAGGTTGACCTCTCTGAAAACTGTATTGTCCACCTCAACAGCATCTGGTGGTGCAATGTGAACACACGGTATGGTTACATTGGTTGGTGGCAACTCTTTTTCAGCTCCGTCAGTTTGTGTGTAAATGCCAGTTACTGTTGCTAGGTATGACATGCCTCGCTTCTGCGGTGGTACTAGAAGCTCGCCTACAACGGTTATAGTCTCCCCCTCATGTACATCCCCGACCTCAATCTCCACACCACCTCTAGTGGTGTAGGCGGGCTTGTTGTATATGTAGACGCCCACACCTGGCGCAGTCTTTATCAGAATCCTCAGATTCTTTGCACTCAGTCCTCTGTATGCCGAAGCCATTTTCTCGATGAGGCTCGGCATCTTGGCGGGGTCGTCTAGGTGCTCGAAAAAGCCGTTTGTCTTCAAGGCTATGCCCGATAAAAGCTTCTCGTTGTAGTCTTCACCAACACCAATAACAAGGGATACCGAGACATGCTTGCCGAGCTTCCCAGCCATATCCAGAATTCTGTCCCTGTCTCTGACCCCTGTAGTCGGGTTCCCATCTGTCACCATAACCATCTTCACACTTGGCACAGCATCCCTCTCTCTGCTCTTCAGCTCCTCTCTAACACGTGTAGCATCAGCATACATCTGCTCTAGAACAGAGTATATGTTCGTACCACCGCCAAGCTTTATATCAGCTACAGCCCGAACAATCTTATCGGTGTTGCCCACCTTCTCTATATCAAGAACTTTGCTTACCTTACCATAGAAGCTGTAGACAGAAATGTAGTCATCCGGGTCTAGAAGTTTGACCATCCTGAGAACAGAGTCCTTTGCAAAAAATATCTTAGAGCCATCCATAGACCAGCTACTATCTAAAGCAACAAGATATGCAGACCTAGTCTTGAGAGCACCCACACCTTTGACACGAATCATAAAAGGGACAACATCATTCCTACCCTCAACAACAAACAACTTAGAAAGCCTAACATCCAGAGCCAGAGACATGCTTTTTAAGCACCGTCTCTAGTCGCTATATATTATTTTACCTCAGCTGAGCTTTTAAGTTTTAGACATAAGTATTTGCAAGCATGTAAAGAGATGAAGATGAATAGGATATAGACAGCTAAATTTAACAGCTAGCCTAGAATTCGTTGTAGCCACAATTAACTTTACCCCATTGTTACCTCCATAAATACTTTTACGCTATTCCATTATTATTTGTGAAATATTGTTGAAAGATTTTCTTGTTAAGTTTAACAGGGTGTTGAAGAATATGTTTAAAATAGTTGCCACCTACTCTTACTCAATTCAATGGCGGTTTCTATGGACAGGTTCGAGGGTTTTAAAATTGTTCTTACTGGTGATGAATCTCTTGTGAGTACATATCACCATACATACTTAGGTTTTTCGTCAGGATTGCCAATGGATGTTTTCCCTAGCCTTCTAGGAAACATAATTTTTCCTACTTTAAGTGGAGAACATGGCAGGATGAAGACAAGTCAATATGGTTTGTGTAAGATTGAAGCCTCTCTGATTGATAACGGTTTTTCGAGAAGTGATGTGGCTATTGTCGATCCTAGGAGGTTGGATGAGGCTATAGGGCCTGAGACAAGGGTTTTGGGCATCGGGGTTCTAGACCCTTTGGGCATAAACTATGGAACAGCTCTCTTGCGCGTTGTTCTAAGTTTGATGGGGGTTGAAACTCGTTTGCAATCCTACATGTCTTGGGCAACCATGAAGATATTTAATAATGATGCTGTGAAGAAGTATAGGAATAGAATAAAGGTTATTGTTGGAGGACAAGGTGTTTGGGAGATAATTGATAGCGGGCTTCAGCATAGGCTTGGCATAGATTGCATTGTCGAGGGTGAGGGAGAGCTTGTCGCACCAAAAATTTTTAGAACAGCTCTAGAAGGTGGGGAAATCCCAAGCTATGTGAAAGGTCCGCCAGTACCCGTGGACAGGATACCTGTTATAAAAACTCCTTCCAGAGGTCTTGTAGAGGTTACGAGAGGGTGTGGGAGAGGGTGTCTATTCTGCAATCCCACACTATTAATGTTTAGATCAATACCAATGGATAAAATACTTAAAGAGATAGCTGTTAACATTGAAGGAGGCGAAAGAAACATAACGTTGCATTCAGAGGACTTTCTAAGGTATGGCTCAACGTCTCTACTACCAAATGAGGATAAGGTTCTAAACCTGTTAAACACTGTTACAAAGATACCGGAAATAAATAGCATTTCAATAGATTTTGTAACAGCATCAACAGCCTTGTCAAACCCTAAATTAGTGAAGACTGTTGGTGGTATGCTGGGGCTTAGTGACAGAAACCCAGCAATAATTCAGATGGGTATAGAAAGCGGTAGCCCAAGAATAATAAAAATTATTGCCCCTGGCAAGCCAAAGCCTTTCAATTATGAGGAGTGGCCGAAGATAGTGGAAGAAGCTGTTAATCTATTAAACGACTCGGGCTGGTGGATATGTGCAACAATAATAGTGAATCTTCCGCAAGAGACTGAAGAGGATATAGAAATGAATATGAGACTTGTAGAGAGGCTAGAGCATTACAACGTCTTTGTATTCCCATTGCCATTCATACCCTCTGGAAGTCTAAGAAAAGTAAAGGATATGGCAGGAACACATAAAATAGTTAGTACAAGAAATTTGGAGCTCATAGCCCTAGCAGTATATGATGCCATCAAAAAGATCAAATCTTTATCAAAACACCTTGTAGCAAAAGCACCCTTTGGCGTAAGACAAGTGCTAGGTGCGTTACTCTATGTAGCTTCAGTCATAGGTCTTAGAAGATTACAAAGAAACTCACTCGACGCTATAATAGATCATTTTAAAGCTCGTGAAAGAATATTGATATAGGATAAGCATTTAAATCAAGGTTGTTGTGGCGGGCCCGCGGGGATTCGAACCCCGGATATCCGGCTCCAAAGGCTGAAATTGAAATGAGGCATGAAATTAAATATGGATTGTAACGATTTAGAAGAGATAGTAGGAAGCTTTGCAACAGATAGTTTGTTCTTACTACAACACTCTTTAATCTCTTAAAGCCGTATATAATAGATGGGTGAAACTAAGTGGCTAAGGTAATAAGAGTGAAGTATGAGAATGGGGTGCTCAAACCCCTGGAGAAGCTGGATGTCTCTGAGGGTGAGGTTTTGCTTGTTAAGGTTCTTCGAACGGAGTTGGCTGAGAAGGTGTTTGGCTCTGTAAATGTTGATGAGAAAACATTGGAGAGGGTTCTAAAGGAGGCTGAGGATGAGCTCGGTATTTATTGACAGTAATGTGATAATCAAGTACTTTGCAGGTGATTCATTAGCTAAGAAGCTGCTGGAACCCATTATCTACGGAGATGCTATAGGCTACGTTAATACCATTGTTATTTCCGAGGTTATATTTATCTTGATTAAGCTACTCACCGGTAAGAAGGCTTATGAGCTTAAGAGTAGCCCAGAAACCGTAAAGGATGCGCTTAAATCGTTGAATATCCAGATACAATTCTTGAGAGAATACTTCTCAGAGCTTGAAATAAATGAGAGGGTGAAACAGATGGCCATAGAGGTAATGGAGGAATACGGGCTACTGCCCAACGATGCGCTAATAGCATCGACTTGTAGATACTATGGTATAGACACGATACTCACATTCGATGAAGACTTCAAAAGAGTGCCATGGCTCAAAGTTGTGTGCTAGTATATACGTTTGATGGAGCCCTTTGATAGCTGTTGATTTCCATATACACATAACAATGAGGTTGATTGAAGAGCGTATTCATACTAGAGAAGCTAGTTTCGTTTATGGATAAGCGGGTATTAAAGTAACTGTTCTACCCCCAGTAGCTCCCTGGGTTACTAACGATTATTTGTACAAAATGTTGTCTTATAACCCTAAAAGGTTGATAGGATTTACCTCGGTAGTTCCGGACCCTGCAGATATAGCAATTAAAGAACTTCGTAGAGTAGTTCAAGATCTGGGGCTTAGAGATCTGGAGCTTCATCCGCCAATGCAAGGATTCCGCGTTTGATATAATCACATCAAAGGTTCTAAGGGTTGTCGAAGATCTTGTGATTCTTGTGATGATGCATGATATGTTAAGTGACCTATTGGCACTATACTTTAAACCTCCGCTAGGAGGCATGACTTACCCTACTCTGATAGGGTAGGGAACTATGACTTCATCCCCCTTGCTGCTACTAAACACAGTTATAGTCTACGCACATATGGGCAGTTTCTTTAGTTTTAGGATGTTTATTAGTTTCGCGACCTCACATCTAAATATCTACCTTGATACATCATATAATATCCTAACCATAGCTTAGAGAATGGTCCTCAGACGTTAGCTAAGTAGATTAGAAGTCTAGGGGCAGACAGATTCATTTTTAGTAGAGTTGAAGTTTACCGCTAAATACGGAACTTAGCAGAACTACTTTAACTGTTCATGGCGGGCCCGCGGGGATTTGAACCCCGGTTCTCCGGCTCCGCAGGCCGGCGCTTTGTCCAAGCTAAGCTACGGGCCCCTCTATCAACTTATTTTATTGTAGTTTTTAGATCTTGTTGCTTTATATCTATCTCTATTCATTAATCGGATCCACGGCTTTTAAGCTTAGACCATCTAAAGATTTTGGTGGGTATTATGAGATGCAAAGAGCTATTGTAAGTGTTGCTATGGAGATTGCATTAGATGGTTCGGCTAACTATGCTGGTGGTTTGGGTGTTTTGGAAGCCGATAAATTCTATGGGGCTGCAAGACTTGGCTTGCCATATATTTCAATTGCGCCGTTTTATCCTAGTGGCTATGTTGATTGGGATTCCGTGAATAGAACTAGATTGTTTGTCGAGGTTAGACACAGACATAGTATGTCTTTTTTGTCTAAGTTGAGGTATATCGGCTCTATAGAGGCTAGAAGAGCTAATGGAAGTATACTGGCTGAGGCAGATCTCTTCGAATATGTCTACGGCTCTGCAAAGGCTATATTGTACAGGGTTAAGAAGCCACTGTCAGTTGCTAGGCTATTCAGATATCTGTATAGACATCACAGTGATGAATGCACCTACTATATGGTTGCTGCTGCCATCTCTGCCGAGATAATAAAGAAGATGGCCAAGGGTGTTCAAATACATGTTGTAGATGTTCAGGAAGCGCATTTGGCTTTACTTCCATATCTTTTGCCAAAAGAGGTTAAAACAAGGTTTGTGACCCACACCCCAGGTCCATGGGGCCATCCGAAGCTGTGTAAAGAGGCTGAGGAGGTTCTCGGAATATCGCTTCCAAATGTTAAGACAATGACGGAAGCAGCCATGGAGATAGCTGAAAAGGTCTTTACAGTTTCTAGAAAGCATTTTGAAGTGACGAAAATGTTCTTTCCGAAGTACGTTAGCAAAATGAGTTATATAACCAATGCAATAGATATTGAAAGGTGGCAGAGAGTTGAAAAGAACATAGATTCTGTGGAGAGGCTTGCAAAAACACATGAACAGTTTAAAGAGGAGTTCAAATCCATTATAAAGGCTCTTTCAGGTAAGTCGGTTGGGGATAGAATGGTTGTATCGTGGGTTAGAAGGATAACTAAATATAAGAGGCCATATTTCATTGAATGGCTTATGGAAGAAAATGGCGATCTCAAGGACAGGATATTTGTTGTTGTGTCTGGAAAGCCGCATCCAAGCGATACGTGGGGAAGAGAGATAGCAACAACCTTTGCAAGATTCGCCAAAGTTGCTAGCAACTTCTTCTACTATCCAAGTTATGGAATAGAATTTGCATACTACGCCTTATCATCATCAGATCTTTTGCTCTTCACACCATTTAGTTGTTGGGAAGCAAGTGGTACGAGCATGATGAAAGCAGGGGTCAACGGGGTGCCAACACTATCGTCTAGAGATGGTGCTAGCCTAGAACTTATAGAGGACAACTTCAATGGCTGGTTCTTTGGAAAGGAACTCCAGAATTTCATAGATATAGACTCTGAAGAGGCTAGAAAAATTGATGAGGATGACTATGCAGACTTTGTGAAGAAACTGGAAAACATAGTAAGCATCTATGAAAGTGATAAGGATAGATACTATGAAATAGCTTATAATGCATACAAAACATTTATGCCAGTCGTAGACATTAAGAGACTTCTAAGACAATACTACAGCGATTTGATAGAGGGCAAAACTGAAGAGGCTGAGAGGAAGATTAGTAGTAGTCACCCGTCCCTACAACAAAGCACTAATTGATCATTTTAGTTTTAGCATCAAAATCTTTTCGAATAACGTTATTAAGATGTTCAATAACATACTTAGTTTGGCGAAACACTCTCTTTCCATAATCAAAAAACTCTATATTTGCACAATATCCACACTTCTTTAGTGCGTCGTTAAGAATACCCTTGTGATGTTTAGGCAGAAATGCCAGTATATATTTGTGGTTCTTCAGCTTTTCTAAAACAATGGAAAGAATATTTACAAACTTGTTTCTGTGTTCATGGTCAAGCTCCTTAGGTGGATAATCGTAATTAGCGAATGGATAATATATATCAAGCTCTCGAGGAACCAATATCATAGGCTCTGAAAGTATGTAAACTTGAACCATATCTTGAATGCCATATGCACCTAGATATTTATCTACCATGCGATGAACAGGAGACATCCTATATGGCTTTATACTACTACAAGGCAAGATCAAAGCATAGCTTTTCAATGTATATTTCGAGTTAAAAACATTGATTAGGAAATTGTGCCAATAAATAACATGTTCATGTTCAAATAAATTGCAGTGCCTATTATTCCTCAGAACTATCTCGCCGGGTTTTATGTACATCAATTCCTCTATCTCTGACCCAAGTACAGAATGTATATAATCTATAAACAGTTTTTCTATTGATGGATTCAAAAGAAGCACCAAAAACATGGTTATGCATTGTTGTTACCTTATAAATTGAGGGACTCATAACTAAAACCGCTTTAATAAACTAATTTAATAAACTAAATCGCCATAACGATGGTAATTCATGAACAACACCTTCAACTCATATCAACATCCTATATATTATGAACATAGTTTGCGTCATATGATAAAAGCATTGCCTCTGAATGGCTGTGGGGATCAGCGATTTTGGAATACAGTTTTCTTTGGGTAGAGGGCTCAGAAATGTATTATTCCGTAAAGTTTATAACCCTCTTTAGAGGTGTAGAGACTTCGAGGTGTAGGGTTGTGGTTAGGGTTGACAAGGTAATCCATGTCAAAGATGAGACAGCATTTTTGAGCAAAGGGATAAAGGCGCTTAGATACTCAACTGTTGCAAAGCTGCTCAGAGTTTTCAAGAATCCCCAGCTCGGTGCAGAGTTGTCAGAGGTTCTGGATAAGGGGCCTGTATACATAGTCAAGTTCAAGAACTATACAGTTGTTGTCTTGCCTGATAGAACGCATGTTGTAGAAGCTAAGTCAAAAGAAGAGGCAGAAAGTGTTGTGGAGGAGCTTGCAAGGGCTGTAGCATAAAGGTGAAGAATTCAATTAAATATGTGAACTAATACTTTTTTTAATAAACTAGGTCTTGAAGCATTCTAAGACCTTTTTCTTTAATTTTAATGCGTTTCTCTCTGGTACAGAATCGAAGGTAAAGTTTCCACCTCCGGTTTCCATTCCTGCTGCATACTTCAGCTTGTTTTCGTCGCGTAGCATCCCATATATCTCAATGTGTAAATGATAAAAGCTATATTCTCCTTTTAGGGGGCTTTGATGAACTGTCATAATATATGGTGTTGGTTTAGAGAAGAGCTTCTTCAAGCCGCATAAGCTGTACTTTAGGATATTTGCAAGGTCTGCTATTTCATTTTGTGATAGTTGTGTTAGTAGCTGTAGATGTTTTCTTGGGTATATGTGTATTTCGAATGGCCAATGTGAGTAGAATGGCATGAATGCAACCCAACTGGAGTTTTCCAAGATAATCCTTATATTGTCTTCCAGCTCTGTCCTTAGTATATCGCAGAACAAGCACCTTTTGTTTTCCTCCCAGTATTTCCTAGCATTTTCTATTTCTCTGAGCACTCTCATGGGTATGAATGGCGTCACATATATTTGGCTATGTGGATGTGTTAGTGATACTCCTATTTCTCTACCTTTGTTTCTGAACCATAGAAAATATTCTGCATAATCTTTTTTCATCTCCTCTTTTTGTTTCTCGATGACAAGTTTGACCACATATTCTATTTGCTCCTCAGGCAAATCACTTAAATCATCTAGGTCATGTTGCGGCGTTTCTACAACAACATAGCATTTTCCGCTTGCTTTAGCCGTTTTATAGAATCGATGTTCTGTAGGATTTGGGGGATTTTCAATCAACATAGGAAATCTATTTTCTAATATAAGAGCCTTCCAGTCATACCCTGTCTCAGAGGTTCCTGGACAAAAAGGACAGAAAGATGTTGGTTGCCATGGTCTTGCACTTCTAATATTTGAAACCATTACCCACTCTCCTAATGTGGGATCCCATCTAAGTTCCATGACAAGCTCCTCTTCATTGCCAGGCATGGAGACCTCACTTGTGGCGTGTGATTCCTTTATCTACCTTCACAATCCAGCCTCTAGTTCCAATGCCTTTAGAAAGCATTGTACTAAGTGCTTTATGAGCCGTTTCAACGTCTTTAAATAATGCTATTACACAACCTCCGAGGCCAGCGCCAGAGAGTTTTGCACCCAAAGCGCCATTGTCTATGAACTCTTCAACTATTTTATCAATTTCGGGTAAGCTTACATCGTATAGACTACTAAGTAAGTTATGCTGGTAGGTCATTATATTACCTATTATATCTATCTTACCTTTTCCAACAATCTCTTTAGCTCTTTCATGATCTATTTCAAGTGTTTTTGCAACTTCTGTATAGGAGGGTTTATATCCTCTAAGAACCTTTATTGCTAACATAGTTGAATTATGTGCTTTAATCGTATACAGTATTCTGTTCTTAGCCTTCTCATCTAATTCATGCAAATAAGGCTGAAGTTGTTCAATAGTTAAAGAGCTCCATTTGGGCTCCCAATACCTATACCCAAGCAATCTTCTTAAATCGGCTGGTGCTATAGACATAAGCTTTTCTAAACCTATCTCTATCTCTTTTTGTCTTTTGGGATGTATATCAGCTGTACTGTGTCTAATGCCACTATCGATTACAGCAAAGATCCCTTCATTAAATGATATCGATTCCACATTATATGGCGGTACAGTCTCAATTATTGATACATTGCCGAATGCAGCAGCATATTGATCAAGTCTTCCACATGGGATGCCTAGAACATCGTGTTCTGCAACATACGCAAGTTCAGCAACATCCTTTACAGCAAGACCTAAATTGAATAGTTCATTTAAAAATCCTATGAATGCCACAAGCAAGGTTCCACTACTTCCTAATCCAGAAGCAATTGGCACCCAGCTTCTAATCCAAGCCTTAGCACCACCAACTTTATAGCCTTTTTGCAAAAGAGCTATAAGAGCTGCTCTCAAGTAGTTTCCAAACCATTTCTGCTTTGGCAGTATTTCAAGACTTGTAAGCTCTATTTTATCAAAGTGTTCTCCGCCCTCATCAAGCAAATTACCTGAATAAACCTCAACGGACTTCTCATCAGTTCTTCTCCCTGCAATATATGTTCGTAGATTTATCCCTACAGAAACCACGGGCAAACCTTTATAATCTTGGTGTGTATTTAGAAAATCTAAACGACCAGGGGCAGACACTACAACTTCGGGTTCTAAACCAAATGTCTTCTTAAACTCACTAGCAACAATATTAACATTCATATCAGCTTCATTTAAAACATGTGAATGCATCTCTAATCATCTGCATTTAAACTATTTTAGGGGCTTTTAATCATTAATTCAAAAACAACGTATTTAAGCATCTATAAAATAATAGTCGATGAACATTTGAGATGTTGGATGATGAAACTGGGCCGGCGTTAATGCAGAATGTAGAAGGATGAAGAGGATTTGTTCCTGCCCCCGCTGATAAATTTCTAGGCATTATAGAACATTCTTAGTCTTCGACTTTACAACAACATCTACGGTTACATGGTATTTCCTAGGCGCAACACCCCTGATAACATGTCCTCCAAGAGGCTCTACAACAGCGCCAAGGGATTGTGCATAGGTGGAGACAGTTTCGTAAGCTTTATGCAAGGCCTCACGTTTATTTGGGGCCTCTACAAACAGATGTGGATGTAGGTAACCACCAATTTTTACAGCATCCAACGCAACTTTGAATGCATCTTTAAATGCGTCTGGATAGGGCAATAAGATTCTATCAAATTTCTCGTTTAACGAAGATGTAATCGTTAGTGCATCGCCGTGAATAATATCATTATATGCTTCAACTCTGTTTATTTCAATATTTATCCTGGCATAGTGTACAGCAAATTCGTTGAGATCTATTGAGACAACGTAAACTGGTTTAGCATATTTAGATACTATTATGCTATAGGGTCCAAATCCTGCGAACATATTCAAAATTTTCTCGCCATTTCTTGCAATTCTTGCAATTCTGATATGGTCAAAACCTAGAACTGGTGATATATACACCTTAGTGAAGTCTACTTTAAACATACATCCATGCTCCCTATATATGGTTTCGCTTTTTCTCTCTCCAGCAAGATGGATGTACTCCCTAACTCTTTCAAAGCCTTGTACAGGTGATGCGGCAAGCCAAACACTCTTCACATAGGGAATTTCACGCAGTATTTCCTCGCCTATCGACTTGTATACCTCTGTTGGAACATCGAAAGACTTTCTGATAATTGCGACATCCCCTATTATTTCAATTCTTTTCCAAATTACCTTTGCAAAATCAGGCCCAACAACCCTTTCTGCAATTCTTTTTAAAAGAGGAGTTCTAGACGAAGCTGACATCTAATGTTGCACCACGCTTTGTTTAAAACCATTATGACTAGTTAATAGAATTCGTAAAAGCTCAGCATTTCCGGCTTTCTTCATCGAGAACACTCAAAAGACCCTCTGATCATCATTACCTTATTTTGTTGGTAGCCGGGCGGGGATTCGAACCCCGGTCACGGGGGCCAAAGCCCCGCATCCTTGGCCGCTAGACGACCCGGCTACTCGACACATTTTGATATATTGATATGGGGTTATAAAGTTTTTGTTACGTGATTCTAGTTTGATTAACTTTAGATGCAAGTTCGCTTAATTAAATTGCTTCCTTTTAGGGGTCTGTGTGAGTCTTTTGAGGAAGATTCATGATGTATTTGGTTGGAATAAATCGGTTAGCCCTATCAGAAAAAATCTTAGATATCTGAAAAGTGATAAGGCTGATGAGCTTTGTTTAGAAGTTTTAAAGAAATACAATGTTGGCATGGCTGAAGTTACAATATGTATTGATAAATTTGGTGTTGCAAGATATCTTATAAACGAGCCTTTTGTTGATGAGACTCTTTTCAATGCTTACAACCAAATTATGGAGCATCTATACTCATCGTACTTCAATTTAGAATCGTTGGAGGACGTTAGAAAGGCTGTTAATAGAGTTGCTTCTCAGATCGGCCTTAACGATGTTGTTCAAAAATACTATGATGTATTGATGTATTATATAATCAGGGACAGTAGGGGATATGGCATATTAGATGTTGTGCTAAAAGATGATAATATTGAGGATGTGGAGCTATCTGATTGGAGAAAACCTATAACTGTTGTACATAGGGACTTTCTATCATATGAAGCATTGGTGACAAACATACAGTTTCAAAGCGAGGAAGAAGCTAAAAGCTATATAGATAAGCTTGCCATGAAATGTGGTAAAGCAATATCTTATGCAAAGCCAGAGTTGCATGGAACACTTCCAGAGGGTTTTAGAATTGCTGCAACTATAGGTGATCCTGTTAGCTCCAGTCCAACGTTTAGCATTAGAAAGTTGCCTGGGGTTCCAATAGATATCGTGAAATTGGTTAAACAAAACGTTCTAAACTATAATATAGCATCATTAATATGGCTAATTAATGATGCTAAGCTTTTCTATGTTATTGCTGGTGGAAGTGGCAGTGGAAAAACAACATTGCTGAATGCCTTTTTGCAGTTATCGAATCCAAATTGGAAAATAGTGGTGGTGCAAGATGTTCCAGAAATTAAACTTCCTCTAAGACCTAGATTTATGCAGTTCTATGGTGAGGACTCAGATGAGCTGTTACAAAGATGTTTTACAGCTCTTCGTTATAGACCTGATATTTTGGTTGTGGGAGAGGTTAGAGGTCGTGAAATAACCGCCCTTGTAAGAGCCATCGCCTCAGGATCAGGTTCTGCTACAACCTTTCACGCATCTACTCCAGATGAATATGAATTAGCGATAAGAGGTCTTCTGCCACGAGATCTATACACCATGTTATCATTAAACACGGCCCTAATGGTCTTCATTTCAAGAGTTCGTAAAGGGTATAATGTTGAGAGAAAGGTTTGGAAAATATATGAGAGAGTTGGCGATGAATGGAGAGAAATATATGACATGGATAAAGGTGACTCTATTTTGAAAAGCTATATTATTAAAAGACTTGCCAAACGACTTGCTAGAGATGATATAGAAGCCGAATATGATTATAGAATAAAGGTTTTAGAAAATGCGGGTGATGGTTATGAATCGATTGAGAGAATACTCAAGAGATACTATGGTCTTTAAACTAGTGGGCTCCCTTCTTCCTACCTGTTCTCCTAGCTGCGATATGTCCAACCTTTCTTCCTGGTGGAGTCCTTCTCGATACTGTAGTAGGCTTTGACTCACTCTGGTGCGAGCCACCGCCATGTGGATGGTCAACAGCATTCATGGCAACACCTCTTACGCGAGGCCACTTTCTTGCCTTCACCTTCCACTTATAGTAAGAGTTGCCAGCTTTCAATAGAGGCTTCTCTAACCTGCCACCACCAGCCACAACGCCTATTGTTGCTCTTGCATCAAGTAGAACCGATTTCTGCTTTCCGCTTGGCAAGGTAATTATTGCATGTGTCGATGTTTTGCCTGTCAATATTGCATATGAGCCACCACTTCTCACAAGTTTGCCCCCATCAAATGGTCTCAACTCTATATTGCATATCCTTGCACCCTCTGGTATGTTTCTCAGTGGAAGTATATTGCCGTTAGATGGACTTGCATTGGGCCCTATCTCAATTATTTGCCCAACTCTCAAACCTTCTACAGCAACATTATAGAACTCTTCACCGTTTTCAAGCTTTATCAATGCTATGGGAGCACTTCTACCAGGCTCATGCAAAATATCAACAACAATGCCTTTTAGTGTACTTGTTGGGGGAATATACGGATATTTAACTGGTGCTATTCTTAAGTGTTTTGGGCTTCTGAATGTCGGTGTTCCTCTACCCATTCTTTGAACTAATATTCTCTTACCCATTATCTTACACCTACAATACATCATTATTTACTTAAGTGCAACAAATAGTGTGCTTCTTGTTGCCTTTAAGCCAGGCTCACCGTGTTTTACCTGCTTTGTTGTCGGCGCAAATTCTCCTAGGTAATGCCCTATCATTTCAGGGGTTATTTTGACGGGAACAAACTCCTTGCCATTGTGAACAGCAATTGTCAGTCCAACCATGATGGGTAAAATTATCATGTCCCTCACATGAGTTTTGATAACAGTTTCCTTACATTCACTAACAAGTTTTTGTCTAGCTTCAATAATTTTTTCGAGAAGTCTTCTATGTCTAGGTGAAAAACCTCGTGATAAACTTCTCCGAGCTCTGGCATTCAATATCTTCACAAGATCATCCATAGGCATGTCTATCAACTCCTCTAAACTTCTTCCTCTATACTTAAATTTTTTCCATTCTACTGGTAACTCCCAGCACTGCTTACTCATAGCATTTTAGCACCTAGCACTGCAAACTATGATTTAATAACACACAGTTTATAAGTAGATATCAGGCCATTTTATGATTGCGTTTTGTTTTTATAAAAACTTATTAACACGGATCCTAGAAAATATTTTCCTTGCAATGATTAGTTAGGTTATTAGATCTAGCAGCGAGGTTTGTGGAAATGGGCGGTAAGCAAAAGACAACGCTATTCATAGTTAAATCCAGCAGTTCGCAACAGGAGGAGAGGGGTAAAAAGCCTAAGAAGGAGAAAGAAAAGATGTAAGGGTAGTTATGTCTTCGCGGAGGTGAGAACGGATGGCACATAGAAAAACAAGCGCTCCTAAGAGAGGCAGTCTCGGTGTAAGGCCTAGAAAAAGAGCTTCTGAGATTATTCCAAGGGTGAAAAACTGGCCAATAATACAAACAGATACACCAAAACTTCTAGGCTTCTTAGGTTATAAAGTTGGAATGACACATGTTATATTAGTGGATGATAGACCAGGGACACCTACGCAAGGCAAAGAAATCTTTGTGCCAGTAACAATTATTGAAACACCACAGATGGTTCCAATAGCTATGAGGGTATATGGCATTAATGAATATGGTGGTCTAGGACTTTTAAAGGATGTATGGATAGAACCTCCCAAGGAGATAGAAATATGGAGACGAATACCAACATATAGACCTTCAGCAAATATTAATGAAAGGATAGAGTGGATCAAGAATAACATTTCTTCAATAAAACGAGTGTCTGTCGTTCTTGCAGCAAATGTTAGATCCGTTGGAGGTTTGAGCAAGAAGGCGCCCGATCTAATAGAGGTTGCCATAGGTGGGGGAGATATAAATCAAAGAGTTTCATATGCAATAGACATAATGGGAAAGAACATCACTGTCGATGCCGTCTTCAGTCCTGGACAATTTATTGATATTATAGGTGTGACAAGGGGTAAGGGGTTCCAAGGGGTGATTAAGAGATTTGGTGTAAAAGAGTTGCCAAAATGGCACAAACACAGAAAAGGAAGCAGAAGAATTGGAAGTAGAAGTCCAACAATTGGTGCCATGTCTGAGGTACCACAAGCTGGTCAAATGGGATTCCACCGTAGGACAGAGTTCAATAAGAGGATTATTGCCATGGGAGATGATGGATATGCTATAACCCCCGCAGGCGGTTTTCCGCATTATGGTATAGTCAAATCAAAGTGGATAATGATATGGGGTAGCTGTGCAGGCACCCCCAAGAGACCCCTCGTTCTTAGATGGCCTATAAGACCACCTAAATGGATCCCCTCCGCCCCACCAACAATAGTCTATGTAAGTCTAGAAAGCAAGATCAGGGGTTGAGAGATATGGTTAACAAATTTATAGTTGTATATCCTATTGAAAAGAGATATGGAACTCTACTAGACCTGAATGGAAATGTTGTCGATAGAGTTGAACTTCCTCTGATCTTTAGTTATCCTATTAGAATAGATCTGATTAGAAGAGCGGTTATATCATCCCTAACAGCAAGACTTCAACCAAAAGGTAGAGACCCCCTAGCTGGCAAAAGAAGAGTTGGAGAATCATGGGGTATAGGATATAGTGTGGCAAGGGTTCCTCGACTGGATAATGGTAGGGCTGTTTTTGCTCCCAATGTTGTTGGCGGAAGGAGGCAGTTCGCACCAACAACATTGAGGAGAATTCACGAAGATATAAATAAAAAAGAAATGAAAATTGCAATTATTTCGGCATTATCTGCACTAGCTGATCCTAAATACGTCTTTTCTAGAGGGTATTCAATTCCTCAACAAATACAGTCACTACCAATAATTGTGGTTAACGAATTTGAGAATATTAGCTCATCTAAAGAGGTTAGAGAGTATTTAATGAAGACTGGTCTTTGGCAGAATGTCGAAAGAGCGCAAGAAAATACAAAAATCAGAAGTGGAAAAGGAAAGATGAGGGGAAGAAGATACAAGGAGCCCAAAAGCATATTGTTCATAATTTCATCTATTCAATCTCCAATTGTTAAAGCCATTAGAAATCTGCCAGGAGTAGATTACCTCACTCCAGAAACCTTAGATATATGCAAGCTTGCACCTGGTGCAATGCCAGGCAGACTTGCTATTATAACACAAAAAGCTTTGGATGCACTTTCAAGGCGCTTTGTGGTGGAGAAGCCATGAGCCAGGACGTTATAAGTAAGAAAAATGTAATTGTAAGTGTTGTTACAACAGAAAAAGCATATCTACTAGCTGAAAAATATAACTACATAACTGTAAAAGTATATAGAAATGTCAATAAAAAGGAGATAAAAGAGTACATTGAAAAGACACTTAATGTGAGGATAGTGAAGGTAAATACCTTAATTGATAGAGATGGTTATAAAAAGGCTTATGTCAAGCTAGCACCAGAGCATAGAGCACTTGACATTATAGAAAGGCTTTCACGATAACATTTATGAGAAAATGATGTAACTGCCGAGTACTGAAAAATGATGATAGGATCCCCTACCTGAATCATGGTTTTATGAGGTTTCGGATTAATGTCGTCAAAATCTGTAAAAAGAATAAACATGTTTTTGTTAATCAATGACGAAAATCAATTAGATTTTATCGTAGAAAGACTGAAAAATATTTGCAAGGAATGTACATGTAGCTTTAATGTCCGTCGTAGTAATATCATTGAAAGATTTTATTATATAGCTATAACAATTCATATGAATGTAGAAGAGGTTAAGAAGCATATAGAAGAATTGACAAAAGAAATAGATCCATTTATTTCATGGCATAAAATAGAAGTCATAGAAGTTAGATAGCAGATAGAAATTCTTAGACAAGAATTGCCAGTCCAAAGGGCGGTATCGATATCAATATGATTTTTAGAATGCGTGGAACAAGTATTTGACTAGGCTTTGCCAAAGATATTACGGTAAATAGAATCAGATATGCTATTGATGTAAATAGAGTTATGAATCTAAAGAACAAAACCTCTATGCCTAAGATTATCATCGTTAAACCAATAGTTATAAACAGATCCGGCAACAACTCATTGCAGGTGTTGCTATGCTCCTTCTCTGTTCTATGCATATTAAAAAATGGTCTTAAAAATTTTAATAATGAAGCAACTATGATGAATAGCATTAGTGTTGATGCGACATCGCCTGTGAAGATAAAGTATAGAAACAGCTCTAATAGGAGCTTATGTTGGTTATTATTCTTGAGCACTATTATCACATTTACTGACATTAGTATTGTAGATACGATAAGGAATGCAAATGTTTTTTGAAGGTGATTTGCGATAATTAAATAGGAGTCTGCGAGGTAACGTTCAATGCTATCGATTTTAAAACCATAAAAGACCATGTATGCGAATATATTTGAATTTGGATAGCTCAATAACATGGAATAAAGCTGCAGGAGTATAACACCTAGGATTGCTGTATACGCATGGAAGTATATTAATCTAGAATTATTTCCTTTTCTCATGGCCAACTCTTAGTGACAGTTAAATCTTTAAACCAAGTGTACTATATATATTGTTCTGCATAACAAGATATAACATGCAATCAAGGTCTCAATGAAATATGAGAAACGACGTAGAGGAGGCAGTTTATTGGTTCTCGCGACTGGGCTTTGCATATCCAACAGATATTCAAAGGAAAACTTTTTCCAAGATTATGGAGCACGACAGAGATTTGATGGTAGTTGCCCCTACCGGATCAGGAAAGACAGAAGCTGTTATAGTACCTCTTCTCGTCAAACTCTCTAGAAAAGGCTTTTTGAGTGGAGGTTCATCTATAACGATTATTTATATTACGCCATTAAGAGCATTGAATAGAGATATTAAATCGAGATTAGAAAATATTTGTGCAGTATTTGGATGTAGGGTGGATGTGTGGCATGGCGATACATCATATGGGGTTAGAAAAAGAATTGTGAATAGCCCTCCAAATATTCTTCTCACAACACCAGAAAGCTTTCAAATACTGCTTATAAAAAATGAATTAAGGAAACATTTAGCAAATCTTTATGCCGTTGTCATTGATGAATTACAAGAGATAGCAAATGATGAAAGAGGTGTAGAGCTTTTCTTATCTCTTGAAAGATTGGATGAAATGTTGAATAGACATATTAGAAGAATAGCATTGTCAGCCTCAATAAACGAATTTGATATAAATTACATTGGCAACATAATTTTTTCAAACAGGCCTTTCGATATTGCTTTATCGAAAACACAAAAGATTTATGATGTAAAGGTCGGTCTATCAGATAAGAATTATCAAGGTGGGATATTCAGTATAGAAAAGGTGGTTGATAAAATTACTGAAATTGTCGAGTCGATGTCCTTTAGACAAATACTAATATTCACAAATACTAGGACAGCCGCAGAAGAATTGGGATTTATGCTTAGAATGAATAGGAAACTAAGTGAAAACGTTGTTGGGCTACATCATGGATCTCTATCTAGGATTGAAAGAGAGTCCATAGAGAGGAATTTTAAGGCTGGTTCCCTAAAACTTGTTGTTGCAACATCTAGTCTTGAACTGGGAATAGACATTGGATCTGTAGACTATGTTATACAGTATCTGTCGCCTAGGCAAGTTACAAAGCTTATGCAACGTGTTGGTCGTGCAGGGCATAGAGAAGAGAGCATATCTAGGGGAATAATAGTTACCCCGCCAATAATTTCGGAAATTATAGAGTCTCTTATTATTGCAAAGAGACTCCAAAGAGGTGACTTGGAACGTATAGAAACGCATTTCAATAGCTTGGATGTTTTGGCTCACCAGTTTGTTGGTGTAGCTATAGAAAGGAGTTCCATTGATGTGAACGATTTTTTCAGACTTGTAAGAAAATCTCCATTCTTTGAGAATATAACGCTAGATGATATAGAGAAAATAGTATCATTTATGAATGAAATAGGTCTTATAAAATGTGTTAATGATGGTTATTCAATGCGTTGCCAGAGTACGAAGAGAGGCTACATATACTATGTTACAACCAACATGATACCAGATACTACACAATATCTAGCAAAGTCTGTAGTAGACCACAAAGTTGTTGCTTCATTAGATGAAGATTTCGTAGCAACATGTAATGAGAATGACATCATAGTGCTAGCTGGTAGACCTTGGAAAATTATTAGTGTGGAATTTGATGAGAAAACCGTTTGGTTGGCTCCATATACAGAACTTTCAGAGATTGTGCTACCTAGATGGGTTGGGGAGAATATTCCAGTTGACAGAAAGGTTTCAAGAGAGGTTTGTTCTTTTCTTAGGCGTTTTTGCACTTGCAGCGAATCTAGTTGCATAGAACATCTTCTAAACTTATACAATGTAGACAAAGATCTCAAGGAATTCCTATTGGCAAATAGAGAGACTATTTGCAGAGTTTATCCAAATGATAGGGTTCTTACAATAGAGCTGCTAAGAATACCTAATGAAAATAAATCTCTTCTAGCCATCTACACATGTTTAGGCTCGAAAGCTTCAGAAGCTTTCTCAGTACTCATATCAAAAATACTGAGAGAATATCTAAAGATGGGGAATACATATAAATCACATCAGCTCGGTACTGTAATACTTACCGACTCGCCTATTAGTGCCAATGATATTAAAAGAGTCTTGAACATACTTTTTGATATCCATGAAAAGGGGTTAACAAAGGACTTTATCGTTGAGGAATTGAAAAAGACCTCTATATTCAAAAGAAACCTTATTAATGTTGCAAGAAAAATGGGAGTAGTGTCAAAGGGTAGTGACATCAAGGAGATAAAAAGGATAGTCGATAGCTTGATGGTGACATCCATTCTCGTTGAAGAGACCATAAGAGAGTTACTTGTAGAGAAAATTGATATTAAAGAGGTTGAAAAGTTTATAGATTCGATTAAGAGAGGCATGAAAATTAAGATAGCCATCGTCAAAAAGCCATCTCCTTTTCTACAGGAGATTACACAACTTGGTTCGTTAAGGTATATAGTTAGAAGTTCTGCAGTATCAAAAGAGTTGGTATTAGAACTTGCAAAGCGAAGACTTCTAAATAAAAGTGTTAAAGCATTTTGCATGATCTGCAATAAGCTATTTGAAGTAAATATCAATGAATATTTAAGCAGTGTATGCAAAACTGACAATCCCTTTAAATGCTCTATTTCATGTCCTCATTGCGGCTCTAAGGCCATAACAATTGTAGAGAACGATGATGAAATAAATACGTTGAAAAAAGTAATTTCAAAAGCCAAAGGTGTTGCTGAATTGGATAAATTGGATATTGAAGAGCGAAAGATGCTTGAAAAATCTGCTGAAATGGCCAATATGTTAATGGAATATGGTTTAGCCTTCTTAATAGCGTTACAAGGTATTGGTATTGGAATTGAAAATTCGAAAAAAGTGTTGTCAAAAGCATTCGATATGAATACGCTCATACAAGGTATCTTGGAATATGAAGAAAGGTTTTTAAGAACAAGGAAATATTGGGACTAGCCATACTATTTCTCTCGAGAAACACTTTATAAAGTCCCTGAATATAACGGGATAAAAAATGGATATTATAGCATTAATAAAGGATTTAATTAGCAAAACCGTTATTGTAGCCTGGCTTTTATTTTTCCTTACATGGTTGATAGGCTGGGCTATAAAAGGAGCTCCAATACCAATGGGAAGGGTTAGAAAAGTTGGACAGGGACTTATTGAGGATGCTGTATGGGGCGCATTTTGGGTGGCTGTGGGGACAACAATATTCTGGCTTATAACGTATATAGCATCTTATATAGGTAATGCTCTTCCTCCTCCACCATCACCCCAGCTTCCATGAATATTTTGGAGTTGTTTTAATGTATTCAGCTAAGAGCTTGGGGATGTACATTGTATCTGCTAATAGTAGCATACTATCTATCAATTCTAACATTTTATATTGGTACGCTTATTTATGCTCTTCCCATACCTTTAACAGGTTTGAAGCGATGGGCTCCAAGGCTGATTACAGACGCCTTCTATGTAATGGCGCTATTGTTTAGTTTGTCTTCGATAACTGCGTTGACCAACATTATACAAGGTGTATTAGGTGGAGATTGGAATTTCTTTTTATCTTACATAAAGGCGGCCATCGCTGGTAGGGCATACATTCTGGTTTCACTAGGTCTTCTCAGAGATTTGCTGGCTAAAACAGTATTCTTGTCGGGTATAGCTAGACTCATATCAATGGTTATCAATAGCATTGCGGCTTCGCTCTATATGCTACTAATTATGTATAGCCTATCGGTTTTTGTCAAATACTCTTTTTGGACTCTATTGTCATTGGGTCTAGCTTTAATGGCAATACCGTTTAGAATATCTCGAGGAGCGGGAGCCTTTCTTATAGCATTTGCATTGGTATTCAACTCAGCCTTACCATTATACCTACAGTTTGTTAAAACATTGATATTTCCTGCATCTCCTAATATAGGCGAGTTTATTGTATATGGCTCTATAGTTAACATGAATGATCAAGTTATTTCACAAGGTTTCATAGGCTTAGAATACAATGGCGAGTACATAGCACCACTACCAGTATATTCCGGGGTTTATGCAATACCAATTGATTATAAAGGAAACGTGACTGTATATTTCGATGTGTGTGGTCACATGTTCTATACAAATATAACCAATGTTTCAATATTTAATTTATGCAGAAGCTTAGGCCAAGGCGCTACACCATTTTTATGCAACTTGAATTTAAAGGTTCTAGGATTGATAGATTATAGAAGGGGTGTTGCTTTACATGCAGCGCCATTTCCGGACCATGTAAACGTAACAATCTTCACCGAAAACTATATAGAGGTTTACTTCGTATCCAATCAAAAATTTGATTTATATATTTCTATTGTTGATGCCTACAATGTAAAATCTTTGAGCCTAGATTCACAAACTATTGAAGATGTTGATAGGTATATAAAGTATAGGTGGCGTTGGTTTGATTTATTTGGAAAGACATATGTAATAAGTATTCCTGAGGGATTACACAAGGTAGTAATAAACTTAGAACAGAGTGGATATGAGAAGTTCGAGCCAAGCGAAGGACAGATATACATTGCTCAATCTATGATAATGAATTATGGCAATCTTCCAGGAATTTTTGATGAGCTTATCCGTATTATATACGCGGATATCATTGGTGCAGCTCTCTACATATCATTGCTTACATCGATTTCAATAGGATTGGCTAGGGTAATAGGTGGGGCAGCTAAGCTAAGGATGATAATATGAGGATGTGTATTGAAAGTAGTTTGTCAAGAAAAATACTAATATTTAACATCTTAGCCATATTTACACTATTTATATTAATGCTCGAATCTGATTTACTGTTATCAGATATTTTGGGCGTTTTCATGGTTATAACCATTCTCATTTCGGTTACATTATTATCTGTAGTATTGAAGCGTTGCGATATTGCCTAGGATAAATCAATGCTTAAGATATGTAGTGTTAAATTGATAAGCTTTACACACTCTATTATAATTTATCATCATATGCTGTTTCATTATGAAAGCTTTTAATATGTCAAGCATCTGAATAAATTTGTTGCACCTTAATGAGGGTGCATAAATGGAGGAGGAAATAGTCTCGTCAGAAACTCAAGAAGAAAGAGAATCAGTCGAAGAAGAGTCTAGCGAAATATATTCTGAAGGTGAAGAGGTGGAATATGTAGCGTTCTCACCTCAAGAACTAGAGATTTTTATTCTTCGCTCAGAAACATGGGATAAGCTAGCTAGGGGAGAGATTGCATTAGAAGATGCAAAAAAGATTATAGATGAGATTATGCAACAATCTCAAACGCAAGTTGAAGCGACTAAGAGGCGGGGTAGAAGAAAAAGAAAATGATGGAATCAATTACTTAATTATTTAAGCATTATAATACAATAACGTGTGGCATACAAAGTTACATCAGATTTTTAATTGACATTGCAAGTGGTATAGCAACTTGTTGCATAACTTCATGTTTACAGAATTAAGAATAATAGAGTCAGCATTCGTCATATTCATAGCCAAGGTTATTCAAAGCATCTTTAATGGTTTCTCTGCTTACAGATCTGTCAAAAACTATTACAACCAGTTTGTTGTTGTCTTTTTTAATAAGCTTTACTTTGTCTACTAGTACATTTCCTTTTAATAGTTCGCTAACATTCTTTCTAGGTGTTAGAAAGTCCTTAAACTTTTTCTGCATAACATTGTAGAAGGTGTCAAAGTGCTGTATCATCCTTATAGCATCTTCCACATCTTCTCCTCCTTTACCAAGCACATCTCTAAGTTTATTGAGCAGTTCTGGTGCTTTGTTTGCATCAACTTCTAATGCTGTGTATCCGCCAAGTATTGTAAAGACTCTGGGTTTCATATGTAATCGCCTTGGACTCTTAGACCGATAATTTTATAGATTTGAAAAGATAAAATTTTTGTTTGAGGTAGCACCATGAGTGCAAGAATTACATATCCTGTGGGAGCAGTAATAAAGAATGTGGCACAGGCTTTGAAGGGTGTTGTTGATCAAATACCTATTGTGATGTCCTTGGATCAGTTCTCTATTGAGGCGCTTTCCCCTGATAAGGTGTCTATGATCATATTTTCAATTCCGTCATCGGCATTTGAAGAGTATAGCGTTAGCGAGGAGATAAAAATTGTTGCTGATAGAGATGAGTTTGTCAAATCACTAAGAAGAGCTACAAAAAGAGATAAGGTATCATTTGAGTATGTAGCTGGTAGCAGAGAACTAAAGGTTAAGGTTTTTAATGTTAGAAGTAACTTGGAAAGAGAGTACGTAGTTCCTCTGTCTGAGATCAATTTTGAGAGGATAGGATCGCTAAATGTTGAACTTGAGGTGTCAGCAAATCTTCCAGCCGATGAGCTGGTATCCGTTATAAAGGATGTTAGTATTTTGGGTGAGGAAGTATCGTTTATATACTCTTCAGAACTAAATGGGATAAAGGTTGCAGCCCACGGTGATCTAGGGTCGTATGAAACTATATTGAAGCAGTTTCAACCATTAACATACCTAGAATCTTCTGTGGGTAGTAGCATTGCGAGGTATAGTGTTGAGCATCTAAAGGCTGTTGCAAAGCTTCTTAATCTTGCAGAGGAATGCAGTATTGCATTTGGAGCAGACAAACCCTTGAAGATCGCTTTTGAAATAACTGGTGGAGGTAGGGTAGAGGTCTGGATAGCACCTAGAGCATGATTAATGGTGACTCGATGTACGCTGATGTTGTAAGGGTCGATTCAAAGGGTAGGATAACAATACCATCTACTTTAAGGTTGTTGCTAAATATTGAAGAAGGGGATCAGCTAGTTCTATTATTTGATGAAAGTACCCAAAAAATTGAAATACTAGGCCCCGGAACCGACAACCCAGTTGTATGCATAACCGCAAATCCCTTAGAGAATGTACTAGATATTATATCAAATATAGGAAATGATTTGATAGCGGTTACATGCAGACGTATAGACGAAGAACGCGGAGAGTATAAATGTAAGATTGTACTCAATAAAAAAGCTCTCGAATTAGGAAAGGCAAAGGGTTTAAAATGTCTATAAACCAAGGCACTCATTTAAGCGCATTATTTATATTTTGTGTAAAAGCACCTAATCATATTATTGGTGAAAAAATTGAGTAGCACTACAACCATTAGATTTGTATTTGGAGATGCTAGAATCTGGAGATATGTTTTAAGAACACTTGCAGATTATTTAGAGGTTGTAGGTATGAAGGTCAGCCCCAATGAAGGTGTTAGGATAAGGGCTATGGATCCAAGCCGTGTGATGCTTGTCGATTTTAGTATTCCTCCCAATGCCTTTGAGGAGTATGTTGTTGAAAAAGATGAGATACTATTTCTAAATCTAGAGGGTGTTTCGAAGATACTTAGGAGAGCATCCAAATCAGATAAACTTGCACTATATAGTGACGGCAGTAGACTAAGCCTTTCTCTTATTTCTAAAGGCGGTACGCAGAGAACCTTTATATTACCACTTATATCATCTTCATATGAGGAAATACCCGAACTATCTTTAGAATTCAAAGTTGTTGCTAAAATACTTGGCCCGGCACTCTCAGCAGCTCTATCGATACTAGAGGATGTAGGTGAGGTAGCGAAATTCAAGGCGCTAAAAGATGGTTTAACATTGATGGCATCGACAGAGCTTGGCGAGGTAGAATTCATGTTTAATACTTCCACTGGCACTTTAATAGATTATCAGATAGCTGAAGGCGTCGAAGAGTTTGCTAATTCATACTCTATGGAATATATCTCAACATTGACGCAATTGTCAAAATTTGCGGAAAGTGCTACAATTAAATTAGCACCTGAAATACCTTGTGAAATAGACTTAGATATGATTGGAGGGGCGATATTGAAGGTTTTCATTGCTCCAAGAATGGAGTAGTGTTATCGTAATAGGATAAGGATGTGGTGTTGTTTGAGCCAAAAAAGAGGTGTACCAGATTTTTTTAAGGAGAAATTTAGAGAATATTATAGGGGGGCCTCCTTAGAGCTTCCACAAGATCTTCCCTTCAGGGAGGTTGCTTTACAACCTTTTGATGCCGATTATTATGTTCGTCACTTGTCATTTGATTCTCTGGCACAGCTTAGAGATTATATATCAGCAAATGTCCCCCGACACCTATACTATTCTTCGGCAAAATATCTCTATCCAGGCAACAATGAAATGTCTGAAAAGGGATGGATTGGTAGCGACTTGGTGTTCGATATAGATTCAAATGATATTCCAGATTGTGGCAAATACGTTATAGACTTTAGATTTTGTCCTAGATGTGGATATATAGCAAAAAATGATGAGAAAGAATGCCCATATTGTGGCTTAGAACTCAAAAAATTTGAGCACGTAGATAAAGCTTGCATTGAAAGAGCCTATGATTATCTGCTTAAGCTTATAGACATTATCGAAAATGATTTCGGATTTTTAACCTATAAAGCAAGTTTTTCTGGGAATAGAGGGTTTCACCTAATTGTTGAGCTACCTCAGCCATTCGACAGAATGGATTCAGAAGCGAGAAGAGAGATAGTTTCATACATAATGCTAAATGATTTTGATAAAAAACACATCATAAATATGTACATGGACGATGCTAGAAGGCAAAAAGGACTCGGATATATATTGCCAAGAGTTATTGATGGTGGTTTAAGAAGAAGAATAGCATTATCACTATCGAAAAGGGTTTCTGACCAAGACATAAAAAGTTTCTTGATGGGCTATAGCGAAAAAATTGATTACCATAAACTAGCACAGTTATCAGAACTTATATCAAAGCATATTGAGGAAATACTTAATGAATTATCTATTCCAATAGACTCTAAGGTAACCATAGATATCTCACACCTTGTTAGAATCCCAAATAGCATAAATGGAAAAACAGGTTGGAAAGCCTTTTTGATTAAAAATATATCAGAATTTGAACTAGACCCATACAACGTCTCAATTAGTGGCAATGAGATGCTTCAGTTGCGTATCTTAGTAGATCTGCCTCAAATAAGAATAATAGATAGGGAATTTAAAGCAAAAAAGGGAGATGTTATAGTTACAGAATATCCGTACGCCTCATATCTAGTATTCAAAAACGTGGCAGAACTTATGTCTATAAGGCGATAGCTAAGCTATGTACCTAGAACTATATGAGAAAATCAAAAAGATTTTCGATGCTATATTAAATAATGAGAAGATGAGCTCCAAGGATGTTTACACCATTTTTGAAGTTGCAAACAAGCTGATTTTAGATATGAAGATATGGTGTAATGAGAACCAATATACAGAATTAAAAGACCTGTGTACAGACTTCGACAAAAACATTTCGATGATATTGGCCACAATATCTTTATTGATTGCGACAAATGCTATGAGGGGGGATTTGCAGGTGGATACAGATATTTTTGGCTCTTTTTTGAAAAAACTGAAGGAATCTTTAGATAGCTTTAACAGCATCTTGCGAAACACAATATTGTTATCAGATGGGTCTGTGTTATGTAAAATATTAAAACCATTTCAAACCAGATTTTCGCTAGCATTGCCTGGTTATGTAGTACCTTTGCCCATAGGCGAGGCCGCACTTCTTTCAATACTTGGTTTTGTTAAAGTAATTGACTCTTTCTAACAATATTGCTTATAAATCCTGCAAAAAGATTGATAATAGAAGAAATAGCTGGGATGATGTGATTACAGTGAAAATACCAAAAGTCATAACAACATATTGTCCAAGATGTAAAACACATACAGAACATAGTGTTACCATATACAAGCATGGTAAGAGAAGAACGTTGGCTCAAGGACAAAGAAGGTATCTTAGGAAGCAAGAGGGGTATGGATCAAAGAGAAAGCCAGAGCAAAAGCGGTTTGCCAAGGTCACAAAAAAAGTTGTTTTAAAGCTTAAGTGCTCTAAATGTGGATATATAGTACATAGAGAAGGTGTAAGGTTGAAGAAAGCGGAACTAGCTGAAAAGCATGGGTGAATATACCGTATGGCTAAGAAAAGGAGGATTTTGATTCCAGAACCACGAAGCAAATTCATTAGAGTAAAGTGCAACGTCTGTGGAAACGAACAACCAGTCTTTGATCATGCAACTTTTCCTGTAAGATGCCTAGTATGTGGCACAGTAATAGTTCAGCCTACTGGAGGAAAAGCTAAATTAGTTAATGCTGAGATAGTTAGAATTTTAGGATAGTCCAGACGCAAAATGTTTTTGTATAGCCACATACAATATATTTTCATTATAAAGAGGGCGGAACCTTTATGAGTTTGCCTTTTAGAAAAAAAGGTGTGCCAGAGGTAGGAGAGCTTGTTGTTGCTCAAGTAAAGAAAGTATTTGATTATGGTGCTTATGCTGATCTGTTAGAATATGAAAATCTTGAAGCATTTATTCCATGGAGTGAGATAAGCACAAAGTATGTTAAAGATATCAGAGAGATTTTGAAAGAAAAACAAGTTGTTGTAGGTAAGGTAATTAGAGTAGAAAAGAAGCCTACAAAGATAGAAGTAGACATCTCATTGAAGAGGGTGATGGAAGGAGAGAAAAAGATTAAAATGCTAAGATGGAAAAGATTACAGAAAGCTCAAAAAATAATAGAATTAGTTTCCAAAAACATGTCAAAAACACTTGATGAAGCATATTCAAAAGTTTGGTCGAAATTTGAAAAAAGTATAGATCCGTTGTCTATATTAGAAGAGGTTGTAATGAGGGGGCCTGAAAAGCTGAGGGAGATGGGAATTGAAGAACCTTGGGCTAAGGCAGTTTATGAGGAGGCTAAAAAGCATATTGCAATAAAAACTGTGAAGATTAGGGGCATCGCAAAAATAGTTTCTTATAAACCAGATGGCATTGATAGAATAAAAAAGATATTAACAGAGGTAAAAAATGCCTTTGCAAGCTCCAGCATTAAAATAGATATATACACTATAGGAGCTCCAAAATACAGAATCGAAATTGAGTCGCACGAATATAGATCAGCTGAAGACGCCTTTACTAAGATATCAGAACTCATTGAAAAGCTTTCAAAGGATCTGGAAATAGATTTATATAGTTTTGAAAGAGAAGAATTGCAAAAAGGATAAGGTTAATGAGATGGAGAATAAGGAAATGTCCAAATTGTAAAACATACACTTTAAAGGAGATATGTCCAAAATGTGGTAATAAAACTATTGTACCTCACCCTCCAAGGTTCTCACCAGAAGATAAATATGTTGAATACAGGTTATTGAGTAAATATCCAGATCTGTTAAGTAAGGGTGTGAAAATCTCGAAGGAAGGGCTTTCGAATTCTAGCAATAAATAGAAGAATAACTTTAGAGTTTGTCTAAGAACTAAGTTTTATAGAGCCATTCTATTCCTTTGCTTGTTATAACAAATGGTATTTCATGAGAAATGGCTGGTTTTATAATTCTTATGGTTCTTGTCTTATTTGGAAGCACTTTTATTTCAATTATCTTATCAGCCCAGATATTGAGATACTCATAACCTGCAATTATGTTTTCTTCAAGTTTAACCTGCGCACTTGTAATAATCGCAATCCCTTTTTTATTCAAGGAATCCAGTAGTACAAGGATATCGACAAAGAGTTTGGATGCATAATCCTTTTCAGATTCAACTCTGTATAAATGGTTAATGCTATCCACAATTATCGTAATTACATTGAATTGCATGCTATCAAGAATTAAAGAGATTAGATGTTCTTGACTTAAAGCAGATGCAAAGTAAAAATTACTTGATTCAAGGCCTAGCTCAATAGCTCTATTTATAAATACCGGGTCTTCAGTTGATATATAGACAATATTTTCATTACTTATTTTCGAACATTTAAGGATGTTTAATAAGAAATTTGTTTTTCCGCTACCTGCAATGCCATATACAACAATTTTAGATGGTTTAGAGAATAAAATACCATCTAATTGGCTATTGCATGTTGAAAGCATTAAAATACTCATTCCTCGTTATAAAAATTGTTAAGGCGAGAATATAAGCTCGTTGTTCACTTTCTTTACAATGCCCTTCTTCACAAGCATGTGTATTGCATCATCAATATACCTTCTGTCCACCTCTATTCCATACCATTCCCTAAACGCCTCAATAATCTCGTCTATACCCCACGAACTTTTCTTCTTCTCGTTGTACGTTGACTCTAAGATTCTCTTAATGAATTGTGTAACATCCTCTAGTCTTGTCCATGGATACTGGAACCAATACCACTCTTTTACTTCCATATAATAGTAATCTGGCTTTATTTTAGCTACGGATGATATCCACTGCAATGCAGCAGTTCGCAATTCCTTGGGCTTCCATTTTTTTAGGATATATTCCTTGGCTAATATGACAGATTCTCCCGTATCAATAATATCGTCGACAAGCAATGCCTTCATATTAGAAAGGTCTATTACATATTCAAATTTTATAATGGCTTTTTCACCCTTCTTTGCAGCCTCGGTCCAGTGCTGGGATTGAATTGATACAAGATTTTCAACACCTAGAAAATCGCATAAAAGCCTTGCCGGCACATAACCGCCGCGCGAGATCGCAATTACTACATCAGGAATATAGCCATCATTTTCAATCTTTTTTGCTAACCCCCAGCTCCATTCCACAATATCGTTCCACTCTACCAGCTTTACAGGTATTTTAGGCATTGTGAATTACCGTAAAAATAGGATTTGCAGAGGTATATAAACTTAGCTTGAAATAACCATAAACTAATCTTCAAGGTTTATAAAACGTGTTTTCGATATAGTTATTGGCCCCCGAGACGGCCGACCCGTATAATTGATGAACCGTTGGCGAGCATGGGTACGGGGTCTCTGCGGGGGCTACAATAAAGAGCTTGTTGGTTAGCCTTTTACAACAGCTATTGGAACCAGCCTTACAACAGGCTTTACCAAATTAGCTCTTGTTGCAACGTCCACAACTCTGTCAACATCTTTGTAGGCCTCTGGAGTCTCCTCAGATAGCTCTCTCATGGTGGCAGCTCTTACAAGGATTCCCTTTCTTTCTAACATTTCAACAACTTCTCTTGGGGACTTGGCTCTTATTGCAGCAGCTCTACTCATCCATCTTCCAGCTCCGTGAGGTGCTGACCACCAAGCGTCTTTCGCTCCAGTGTTTGGTATTGTGATATAGCTTGCAGTTCCCATGCTACCAGGAATCAACACTATTTGTCCAAATTCTCTATGATCTGCTGGTATTTCAGGATGCTGCGGTGGAAATGCCCTTGTAGCACCTTTTCTATGCACTACCAACTTAATTTTTCTTCCTTCAAATTCGTGCTCCTCTATCTTGGCAATATTATGGGCAACATCATAAATAATCTTTATACCGAGCTTTTCATAGTCTGCAAAGCCAAAGGCCTTTGCAAAGGACTCTCTAGCCCAGTGTGTTATCAGCTGTCTGTTGGCCCATGCATAGTTCGCAGCCGCTGCCATAGCGGCGAAGTAGTCCTGCCCTTCAGGGCTGTTGAATGGAACTGCCGCAAGCTCTCGGTCAGGCACTTCTATTCCATATCTCTTCATAGCTCTCTCCATAATCATTAGATAATCACTTGCAACCTGGTGTCCAAGACCCCTTGAACCTGTGTGCACCATTATTGTTATCTGCCCCTCTTCAAATATTCCTATCCTTTTTGCTATATCTGGAAGATATATTCTGTCAACAACTTGGATTTCTAGAAAATGATTCCCACTACCAAGGGTGCCTAACTGTGGTGCCCCTCTTTCCTTGGCTCTCTTGCTCACCTTTGATGCATCAGCAGCCTCTATTCTTCCTCTAGATTCCGTATGCTCTATATCATATTCTGTTGCATATCCTTGTCTAAGTGCCCATTGCGCCCCTTCTTCGAGTACATTATTAAGCTCGGCTTCTGTCAATCTGATTTTACCTGTTGCACCAACGCCGCTTGGGATGTTTCTGAATACTAAATCAACCAATTCGCGAAGCCTTGGTTTCACATCCTTGACTGTGAGATCTGTTCTTAAGACTCTCACACCACAGTTGATATCGTAGCCCACGCCACCTGGGCTTACAACCCCATTCTCTAGATCAAAACCTGCTACACCCCCTATTGGGAACCCATAACCTTGATGACCATCAGGAAGAGTGTAACTGGCTCCTACAATACCCGGTAGACAAGACACATTTGCTGCCTGTTCTAGTGTTGCATCCTCTTTCATCTTATTTAATAAAAAATCATCAGCATATATAATTGCAGGAACCTTCATACATTTCTTATACTCTTTTGGGATAATCCAAATTACATCACTAATACGTTTTAAGTTTGTAACCATGGTCTTTATTCACCAGCTCTATCTAATACTATGTAAATAACTCTTGACTAATAAGCTTAAGATATGAGCTATATTTCAAGTTTCACATAATTGTATTTATATACCTAGCTATAAAGACAGCCAATCAAAAACTGAGCTTAATATTCATTTGTATTCATTTGGTGGCAACCGTGTTTACTAGGTTTAGACGCTCAATAAAGCTTTTATTTCTACTTAATCAAACCACTATATGCTCGATACATGCTTATAAACCATGTTTAGTCTTGAAGTGTGAAATCAAATATAATGTAGGTTGAAAGTGGTGCATAGATAAATGGGGCATTGGCGCTATCCCAAACCCGAAGGTGTGGATGAGACAAAGACAGCTAGAGCTGTTATAAGAGATGTGCCAATGTCATTTAAAGAGGCTTATGAAGTTTGTAAGGTTATTAGAGGTATGATGTTGTCGGAGGCAAAGGATCTACTTAAAAAAGTTGTAGAGTTGAAAGAGCCAATACCATACACTAGATACAAGCTTAGTATAGCTCATAAGCGTGGCTTGGCAAGAAGGTGGGATAGGTTCAAAAGTCCTATAGGCAGATATCCTGTAAAAGTTGCTAAAAACATTTTAAAGTTATTGGAAAACGTAGAGAATAATGCTGCTAATAAGGGTCTCAATCCCGACAAGCTAAAGATAATTCATATCGCTGCCCATAAAAGCTATTACCTTAAGAAATGGATGCCACGAGCCTTTGGAAGAGCCACTCCATGGTTCAGAACTCACACAAGCGTTGAGGTGATAGTGGCAGAGGTGTGAATTAGTATGGTAAACATAAAGAGATATTTTATTGAACAAGGCATAAAGAAGGTTGCTGTAGACGAGTATCTAGCAAGCAAGTTCTGGAGAGCTGGATATGCAGGTGTTGATATTATTAGAACCCCACTTGGTACAAGAGTCATAATATATGCTCTGAGACCAGGTCTTATAATTGGGCGTAAGGGTCAAACCCTAAAAACAATTCAAACTGTATTGGAGAAACTTTTCGGAATTGAGAATCCACAGATAACCGTAGTTGAGGTTGAGAACCCAGATCTTAATGCAAGGGTTGTGGCTTTCAATATCGCGCTTGCACTAGAAAGAGGTGTTCACTTTAGGAGAGCAGGTTTCATAGCGTTGCGAAGGGTTATGGCAGCTGGAGCATTAGGCTGCGAAATAGTTATTAGCGGTAAGCTTGTTGCTGAGAGGGCACGTTATGAGAAGCTAAAAGCGGGAAAGGTTTACAAATCGGGAGAACAGAGTCTTAAACTTGTTGATAGGGCTGTTGCCCACGTTTTGCTAAAGCCTGGTATGTATGGTGTTGAGGTTATAATATCAAAGCCTGGCATCACCTCTGACCACGTTGAAATCGTTAGCATGTCTCAGACAGGAGGAGAGCAGGTAAGGAGCTAGGTGAATAAACAATGAGTGACAGACCACTCAAAGCTGAGGAGATAAGATCTATGAGTATGGAAGAGAGGCTAAGGTTGTTGAATGAGTTGAAATTGGAACTCACAAGGCTCTTGACACAGGCTAGAACAGGAACATTAACCAATGTAGCAAGAATAAGGATAGTTAGAAAGAATATTGCTAGAATACTAACTGTAATTAATGAGGAACGCAAAGGTAAGAAGACCCATGATCAGAACAGATAAGAACATAGTATATCATGAATTAATAGGTTTGCAAGTCGAGGTCGTATCTCACCTCAATCCGTCATTAATTGGCGTAAAAGGCGCTGTTGTAGATGAGACTATGAATACACTTCGAATAGCTGATGTCAACCGCAGAAAAATTGTAACAGTAATGAAGAGTGGAGGAATATTTGCATTCACTATACCAGAGAGTGGTACAAAGGTTTATATTGATGGTAGCCAGATAGTTGGAAGGCCTGAGGATAGACTTAAAAAGTTGGCTAGACGATAAGGTAATGTCTAAGAAGAGTAGTGAGATGTGATGTCTGCACAGCAAAATGTTCAAGCTAGGAACATAGGCATTGTATATCCTGGGCTAAAACCACCCGAGAAGGTTTGTAACGATAAGAAATGTCCCTGGCATGGCAATGTCAGGGTCAGAGGCTTGCTGCTTGTTGGAAAAGTGATAAAGTCGAGAATGCAGAACACAGTTGTTGTTGAGAGAGAGTATGTGGTTTGGGTAAGGAAGTTTAAGAGATATGAAAGAAGGAGAAGTAGAATACATGCTCACAACCCTCCATGCATCTCAGCTAAAGAAGGTGATATTGTGCTTATAGGCGAGACTAGACCTTTGGCAAAAAGTGTGTCTTTTGTTGTGTTAGGTGTGATTGGCAAAGCAAAGGTGGGTGAATAGCTCATGGCTGCTAAGAGGGCGAAGACAGGTGCGGCTTTTCCAAGAAGAAGAAGAGTTGCTGGTATAATTAATGGGACAAGATTGGTTGTCGCAGACAATAGTGGAGCTAAAGAGGTTATGGTTATAGGTGTTGTAGGGCTAAAGACTAGGTTAAGGAGGATACCATTTGCAACTGTCGGTGACATGGTTATAGCAACTGTTAAGAAAGGAAATCCTGAGCTGATAGGGCAGATCACACGGGCTATAGTTATAAGGCAGAAGAAGCCCTATAGAAGACCTGATGGCACGTGGATAGCGTTTGAAGACAATGCATGTGTGTTAGTCAACCCCGATGGAACGCCAAAAGGAAAAGAAATAAGAGGTCCCGTTGCTAGGGAAGCTGTTGAGAGATGGCCCCAAATTGCAAACATGGCAACAATAGTTGTGTGAGAGAGGTGTGAGAGACATGGAGCTCAAAACTGTGCAGCCAAGGAAGCAAAGAAAAAGATTGTTTAACCTACCTCTTCACTTAAGATGGAGATTGCTCACCGCACCTCTATCCGAGGACTTGAGAAAAGAGCTAGGAATCAAAAGGCTGTACATAAGGAGTGGCGATGTTGTTAGAATAGTTAGAGGTGATTGGAAGGGCCACGAAGGCAAGGTCGTTAATGTCGACTTAAAAAGGGGTAGGATATATATAGAAGGTGTAACTATTAAAAAGGCAGATGGAACTGACGTATACTATCCCATACACCCATCAAAAGTGATTATTGTAAAGCTTGGAGAGGTTGATGAGGTAAGGAGGAAAATAATTGAGAGAAGACAGAAGAGCAGAGAGGAGCTGGTTAAGATCGGAAAAGCAAAACCTCTTAATGAAGATCAGAAAAAGCTTGTTGAAAAAACCGGATAGGTGTAGTCTATGGCTCGAATGGGGGGATCAAAACATCTAAAAAGATTGGCTGCTCCTTGGTTCTGGCCTATTCTTAGAAAGGAGTATAAATGGGTTGTAAAGCCTTCGCCCGGACCTCATCCAATCGACAGAAGTCTGCCTTTACTTGTTGTCATAAGAGATGTTCTTGGTTTGGCTGAGACTGCAAGGGAGGCTAAGAGAATAATATTTGATGGAAAGGTTTATATAGATGGGGTAGTTCGAAAAGACTATAAATTTCCAGTTGGCGTTATGGACACTATTTCAATACCTGATATAGACTTTTATGCACGGTTTGTTCCATACCCAGTAAAGTGCCTCTGGTATGTTAATATACCTAAGGAAGAAAAGTCTTTGAAAATAGTCAGAGTAGAAAATAAGACCACTGTAAATGGAGGAGACATACAATTGAATTTAATGGATGGGAGGAATATACAAATCAAGGTTAAAGATCCTACAAAACCTGTTGAAGCATCTAATATATCGACTCTCGACTCTTTATTGATAGAAGTTCCATCGCAGAATATATTGCAGCACATAAAATTAGATGTCGGCAAGCTTGCTGTGGTAATACATGGTAGAAATGTTGGAAGAATTGGAAGAATAGTAAGTATAGACATCAAGCCAGGTCTCAAAAAAAGAAGATCTATCGTGATGTTAGAAGATTTACAAGGCCATAGGTTTCAAACAATTTTAGATTACATAGTAGTCATAGGTGAGGATAAGCCCTTGATAACTGTGGCAGGGATATAGGGTGGTAGCTCAATGTCGTCAATGGCAATAATAAAGAACGGATGTATAACACTGTCTTCGGTGCCAGAGACATATTCAAGCTCTATTTTAAACCAAGAAACTGTCAACTCTATAATTAAGATGTGGAGAGAAAAGCCTATGACAATACCAAGAATAGCTAAGGTAACAGTAAATATTAGTGTTGGGGGAGCTTCGGAAAGACTTGAAAAGGCTGTGAAATTGCTTGAGCAGCTAACAGGTCAAGAACCATCTATACGCAAAGCTAAGAAGACTATTAGAGAATTTGGCATTAGTAGGAGGCAACCTATAGCTGCTGTAGTCACTCTTCGTGGACAAAAGGCACTAGAATTCCTTAGGAAGGCCCTTTATGCCGTTAATAACACGCTTAAGTTAACCTCTTTTGATGATTATGGCAATGTCTCTTTTGGAATTAAAGAGCATTTGCTATTGCCTGGTGTAAGATACGATCCAGAGATAGGCATATTTGGAATGGATGTTGCTCTAACCTTTGAAAGGGCTGGTTTCAGGGTTATGAGAAGACGTAGGAAAAAGGTATCATCAATACCGCGAAGACATAGGGTAAGGAAGGAGGAGAGCATACTCTTGCTAGAGATTTTATTTAGGGTTCGTGTTACGAGCTGAGGGAGGTGAGTTAAATGGGTAAGTATAGACCTCCTGCAGAAAGAAAATATGGACGCGGTGCACAAGTATGTAGAAGATGTGGTAACAGGGATGCGGTAATACAGAAATATGGTATATACCTCTGTAGGCAATGTTTTAGAGAGGTAGCTATGGTAATGGGGTTTAGAAAGTATAACTAAGGTGAATGTCTATGACAATGTTAGATACACTTGCAAATGCACTTGCAACAATCACAAATGCTGAGGCTAGGAGGAAATCAGAGGCGCTGATATGGCCAGCTTCAAAACTCATAATAAGGGTTCTAAGAGTTATGCAAAAATATGGTTATGTTGGAGAATTTGAGTATATAGATGATGGTAGATGGGGAAAGATACTAGTTCAGTTAATGGGCAGGATAAACAAGGCAGGTGCTATAAAGCCTAGGATTGCTGTTTCATATAGAGATTTGTTGCAGATGCCTCACTATATAAGAAGGTACTTGCCCTCGAAAGACATTGGAATACTAATCCTATCGACAAACCAGGGCGTTCTCTCCCATAAAGAGGCTATAGAAAAGAAAATAGGCGGCATTCTAATAGCCTATGTCTACTAGCAGTGGTGAAAATGGCTAAGGCAGTGCATTTAGTTGATCAAATAGAGATTCCAAACGGTGTTGAGGTAGAGGTAAACAATAAAATAGTTAGGGTTAAGGGACCTAAGGGAGAGCTCGTAAGAGATTTTAGCTATGCGAAAAACATAGATATCAGAGTGGAAAATGGTAAAGTAGTTCTAGAGACCTTCTTTGCTAACAGCAAGACAAAAGCATTGTTATACACAATTTCTTCTCATATAAACAATATGATAATCGGTGTAACGAAAGGTTGGAGATACAAGCTCAAGGTTGTTTCTTCGCACTTTCCTGTTACTGTTAAGGTTTCTGGAGATAATGTGATTATCGAGAACTTTCTTGGTGAAAGAGCTCCTAGAAAGGCAAAGATATTAGAAGGTGTTAAGGTTAAGGTTGAGGGCAAGGACATAATTGTTGAGGGAGTGGATTTGGAGAAGGTTTCGCAAACAGCTGCAAACATAGAAATTGCTACTAAAGTTAAAGACAAAGATAGGAGGATATTTGTTGATGGTATATACATCTATGAGAGGGGTGTAGCAGAATGAGTGCTGATTATAAAGAGATGTTAGCAAAAAGAATAGAAATATTAAGAAGTTTGAGAAAGAAAAGAAGGGTATTGCTATTGAAAATGCGTATGAGAAAACCAGAGTTTCTTAGATGGCTGTGGTGGAAGTTTGCAAAGTTTGAAAATAACCTGAAGTGGAAAAGGCCTAGGGGAAAAGATAATCCAGTTAGGTTAGCGCTGAAGGGTTATCCACCCAAAGCGTCTATAGGTTATGGCACACCAAATGAAATTAAGGATCTTCATCCCAGTGGGTTAAAGCCGGTAGTGGTTGCAAACGTGGCAGATCTGAATAAGCTTGATCCATCAAAGCATATAGTTTATATAGCCTCAAGCGTAGGCCTTAAAAAGAGACTAGAGTTAGTTAAGCTAGCTAAGTCAAAGGGTTTAAAGGTAGCTAATGAGAGGTGAGGTTATTAATGGATCTCAGTTATCAAAAAAGGTTGGCGGCTGAGATACTGGGTGTAGGAGAATCTAGGATAAGGTTCGATATCTCAGCTATTGATAGAATAGAGGGTGCTGTAACAAAGGAGGAAATAAGGAGACTGATAAAAGATGGTGTCATATATGCTGAATATGCGAAGAGCAATTCGAGAGGGAGATGGCGAGAGTTTCACGAGGAAAGAAAGGAGGGACGGCATAGAGGACAAGGGAAGAGGAAGGGTGCTAAAGGAGCAAGAACAGATCCTAAAAGACTATGGATAAATAGGATCAGAAAGATTAGGAGGTATCTCAAATGGCTCAGAGATAATGGAGTCATAGACAAGAAGACATATAGATTGTTGTATAGGAAAGCAAAAGGAGGAGCGTTTGACAGTCTAGCCTCTTTAAAAAGGTATATGAAGGAACAAAATATTCTACCTCAAAACGCTAGGTGATTAGGTGAGTAAATTGGCTCATGGGCCAAATTATAAAGTAGCTAGAAGGAGAAGAAGGGAAGGGAAGACAAACTACCATAAAAGATATAAACTTGTGAGAAACAAACACATAATTCTAGTAATCAGGAAGACCAACAAGTACATAAATGTTCAATTCGTTTATCCAACACCTATAGGAGATTACACAATAGCATCTGCTCACAGCAGAGAGCTCATAAAACTATTTGGATGGAGAGGTGGAACAAAGAATACGCCAGCAGCATATCTTGTAGGGCTTTTGGCTGGCTTAAGAGCGAGTAAACTGGGAATTAAAGAAGCTATAGCTGATATAGGTCTTCATAGACCTGTCAAAGGGTCGAAAGTATTTGCAGTAATAAAAGGTGTTATCGATGGTGGTGTAAAGGTTCCTGTGGATCAAGAGATGCTACCGAGCGACGATAGAGTGAAAGGTGTTACGATAGCCGAATATGCTAAGATGCTAAGTGAAAAAGATCCAGAGAAGTTTAATAGGCAATTCTCTATGTTGCTTAGATCAGGTTTTGATCCAAGGAACATAGTTGAACACTTTGAACATGTAAAGAATGCAATAATAAACGTTTATTCCTCTATACCGGAGAATAAAAATGTTGCAAACATCATTGAGAGTTTATTGAAGAAAGGCGTGTGAAAGGTGATGAAATGGCTATGAGTATAAATGTTGAGGAGTGGACTCCTAGGACAAGACTTGGCTGGATGGTTAAAGAAGGCAAGATAACATCAATAGACCAAGTATTCGCTATGAATGCAGTAATAATGGAGCCTGAAATTGTTGATATTCTCCTTCCCAATTTAAAACAAGAGATTTTAGATGTTGTGCTAGTGCAGAAAATGACTGATGCCGGCAGGATTTCAAGATTTAGAGCTGTTGTTGCTGTTGGTAATGAAAATGGATATATCGGTCTAGGCATAGGAAAGGCAAAGCAGCTGAGGACAGCCATAGAAAAGGCTGTTATAGATGCTAAGCTGAATATAGTTCCTGTTAGAAGAGGTTGTGGAAGCTGGGAATGTAGCTGTAATGAACCTCATTCAGTTCCATTTAGAGTTCGCGGTAAATCTGGCAGTGTGGAAATAACATTAATTCCTGCGCCGCTTGGCGTAGGGATAGTCGCAGGAGAAGTTGCTAAAACAATTTTGCGTTTAGCTGGATTAAGAGATGTATGGACTTTCACAAAAGGCGAGACAAGAACAACAATAAATTTTGCTAAGGCTGTATACAACGCTCTTAAAAACACAAACAAATTTGTGACACCAGTTGACTGGGGTAAGAAAGCATGGGAGTGAGCATAACAAAGTTGTATGCAATTATAAGGCTAAGAGGCGTTGTGGGAACTCCAAAAGATGTAGAGTATACTCTACGTCTTTTGAGACTTACAAGAAAGTTTCACTGTGTTATATACCCAGCCACACCAGCGATAGAGGGAATGTTGGAAAAGGCTAAGGATTGGATTACGTGGGGGGAGATAGATCTTCCTGTTTTAACTCAGTTACTTAAAACTAGGGGTAGAATAGTTGGAGGCAAACCGCTAACCGATGAATATGTTAAGAGGGTTTTAGGATTTGAAAATATAGATGCGTTAGCAAAGGCTATATTTGAGAATAAAGTGTTTTACCATAAATTAGAAGATTATGGAATAAAACCTGTGTTTAGGTTACATCCACCATCAAAAGGCTTCAAAGGAAGTATCAAAAAACCTTATAAAGATGGTGGAGAATTGGGATATAGAGGTAGGGATATAAACGATTTGTTGTTAAGGATGATGTAAAATGGTTGTTAGAAGAGAGAAGAAGAGTAGAAAAATGCATGGGTATAGAAATCGAGGCTGGGGTAGCATAGGACAACACAGGAAGTCTGGGTCAAGAGGAGGTAGAGGGGCAAGCGGTATGCATAAACACAAATGGTCTTGGGTATTAAAATATTTCAGGGATTGGTTTGGAGACAAAGGTTTCATATCAAGGAGTAGGAATACAATGGTGAAAGCTATAAATGTTGGTGAATTGAATGATATTGTTGCAAAATTGATGCAAAGTCAAAAGGCTGTTATAGAAGACGGTAAGGTGGTTATAAACCTATCCGAACTAGGTATAAACAAGCTTCTTGGGGGAGGAACAATTGGGTATCCAGTCAAGGTTTTTGTTGCATCATTTTCTAAAAAAGCTAAAGAGAAAATAGAAAAAGCAGGAGGTGTAGTACAAAAAATACTCCAATAGAGTATTTATATTTTCCAGTCTTATACCAAACCTTCAAGATTTAAACTGACTGACTTCAGTTAATCATAATAGGTGTATGAAGTTGGGGATAATCGAGGCTTTGGCAAAAATAGGGCTTGTGATACCATCTGCTCCAAGACCTGCTAGAAAAGTCTCTTTAGGAAAAAGGCTCTTGTTTACAGCACTAGTGGCAATAGCGTACGTTATGTTGGCTTCAACAAAGCTTTACGGCATTCAAATGGCTGGCAGGGGAACAATATCTCCGATTATAAGCATTATTTTGGCTATGCAGTCTGGAACTTTTGCACAGCTTGGTATCGGCCCTATAGTTACAGCTGGTCTGATTCTGCAGATACTTGTTGGTGCAAAGATATTAAACCTAGATTTAAACGATCCTGAAGCCAGAAAGAACTTTACATTGGCTTCCAAAGGTCTTGGAATAATATTAGCTGTTGTAGAGGCAACGGGTTTTGTGGTGAGTGGGGTTTACTGGTACGTTCCCCAAGCTGTCCCCATATGGATTAAGATCGCTGTCGTCCTTCAGCTTCTGTGGGGTGGAATAGTGATTATAATGCTTGATGAGGCTGTACAAAAAGGTTGGGGGCTTGGCAGTGGTGTAAGTCTCTTTATTTTAATAGGTGTTGCATGGAGGTTTTTCAGCGATCTTTTCACGCCTTATCCTCTTCAGACTGGAGGGGAAATATATGGGCTGGTACCATTTGTTATAACCAGTATTAGAAATGGTGCATTAAACTTTTGGTACATTTTCATAGAGAGGCTTGCAATGGGCTATCCAACAATCGTTGGTTTTGTGACATCTATAGCTTTGATAGCAGCATTATCTTATCTTAATGCTGCAAGAATAAATATACCAATAGTTGTGAGTAGATATGGAGGTATAAAAACTAAGGTTCCTCTACAACTTCTCTATGTAACTAACATCCCTGTTCTGCTTACAGGTATACTGATATCAGATATATTACTCTTCTTGAATTTGTTTCAAAACTATATTGGAGCCAATACCGTTAACACTATTCGAGCCTATCTCTCCCCACCCACGCTATACGCGTTCATAATAAGGCCGTGGGAGTCTATAGCATATACGGTACTGTTTATGGCTCTGTGCATTCTGTTTGGCTTGTTATGGGTTGAGATAGCTGGTCTAAATCCGGAGGCTCAGGCAGAGAATCTAATAAAATCTGGGCTGGATATACCAGGTATGAGGAGAAACCCAAGAGTGTTAGCATCATATTTAGCAAGATACATATATCCACTTACAGTGTTTAGCTCAATAGTTGTAGCCTTGATATCGCTCATCGGCGATATATTCGGTAGTTATGGCACTGGAACAGGATTATTGCTTGCAGTAGGGATAGTCTATAACTACTATCAGATACTACTGTATGAGAGAACACTTGAGATGTATCCAATGCTCCGAAGGTTAGTAGGTGAATAGAATCTGAATGCTGTAGTCATGCTAGCACTTACAATAAGTCTTACAGTAAATACCCTAGCTCTCTATGGTACAATAAATGTTGTTAAACGATATAATATTTCAAAGCAGAGTGCTATGATTGAGCGAACAGTTAGAAAGGCTTATATAAGCAGAAAGAAATATATTGTTGCCTCGTCACAAGTGCGGAAGATTAGGGGAAGCATTTTTAAGTTATCAATGTTTCAATTTATAATACCATTCACCTTCTACATCATAGCACTTGTCCTATATGCATTAATAACTGCAATTCTTTTTGGAAACTACGTTGATGTGATAAAAATCAACAGTGTTTGTATAGCTCCCATTCCAATAGCGTTTCCAGCGGGGGGTGCATGTAGCCTATCAGTTGTATGGATACACTTCCTAGTATTCCTATTATATCTGCCCCTATATGACTACTATGCTAAGAGGTATCTTGGTCAATATTAAGTTGTGTATTCTATAAACAACAAATAGTAAATAGGTTCATCATTTAAAGCTTATAAGCGTGGGCATAGCAACATTTTGTATATAGTAATGGCTAAAGCTGGTGTTTTTAATATATGACGAGACCTGCTCTCAGGTCAAGATCCTATAAGAGGGTGTATAGAAGGACACCAGGCGGGAAAACTGTTGTGCACTATGAGAGAAGAAAGAACACCCCAATGAGATGTGCCAGATGTGGTACAATATTAAATGGAGTCCCGATAAAAGATTATCTGAGAAGGAAATTGCCTAAGACATTAAAAAGACCTCAGAGAATGTTTGGAGGCGTTCTCTGTGCTAATTGTTTGAGAGAGGTTCTAAAGATTGTGGTGAAAGAATCTGTCGCAAAATAAGAAAATTGTTATAGCAATAGGTGGTCCACCAGGTAGTGGAAAAACAACGGTTGCAAAGCTTGTTGCTCAAAAATATGGTTTAAGACATGTTTCAATAGGGCAGATTTTTAGACGCATAGCTAGTGAACGAGGTCTTTCTCTTGCTCAGCTAACTGAGATTGCAGCTAGGGATCCGTCCATAGACTTAATGCTAGACTCTATTGCAAAGGAAGAGGCAAGAAAAGGCAATGTGGTTATAGATGGCCATGCAGCTCCTTGGCTACTGAAAGGGCTTGCAGATCTAAGAATAGCTATAGTTGCGAGTTTTGATGTTAGGATCCAAAGGCTTGCCGAAAGAGATAAAAGACAGCTTGAGGAGGTTCTAAAAGAGACTAGGCTAAGAGAAGAGATAGAGAGGCACAGGTTTCTAAAACTTTACAACATCGACATTAGTGATTATACGGACTTCGACCTAGTGATTAATAGTGAAAGATTTACCCCCGAAGAAATTGTTGAGATTATAGACAAAGCACTTGAAATTATATCTAGAAATACTAGAAAATAGCTTAAAAACCTTTCCAATTATTAAAGATATACCACAGCAAAAATGAGGTGGCAGATGTGCCAGCAATAGAAATTGGAAGAATATGTGTAAAGATTGCTGGTAGAGAAGCTGGTAGAAAATGTGTGATAGTAGATATAATAGACGATAACTATGTACTTATAACAGGGCCAAAACAAGTTTCTGGAGTGAAAAGAAGGAGATGTAATATAAATCATATAGAGGTGCTCGACAAAAAAATTGAGATACAAAAAGGAGCATCAGATGAAGAAGTTGCCAAGGCTCTAGAACAAGCAGGACTTATAGAGTTTATGAAGGAGAGGATAAAGGTTAGGCTAACACCAGCGCTGCTCAAGAAATAATCATTCTGTTGCATGGGAATATTTTACATTTCTAACAAAAATATTTCTAGTAAATATGAAAATTTGTGGGAGGGTTATGAATATAGAAAGTGAAAAAGGTTTCAATTTTTTAAAGAAGCTAGATGAAATAGCGGGTAAGACACGTAATTATATAGTCAAGTCAGAAGCTGAAACAGACCCTAGATATGGGTTCTACCCACCTGAAAGACCTATCGACATTTATATAAGTTACGGGTTTATTCCACTAGACAAGCCCCCTGGTCCAACAAGTCATGAAGTTGTGGCATGGATTAAGAAAATGTTTGGAGTCTCTAAGGCTGGGCATGGAGGTACCCTAGAGCCCAAACCCTAGATGGGTTTGGGCGGGGAGACCCAAAGGTTACAGGAGTACTTCCAGTAGCTCTAGAAAATGCTACTAGAGTAATAGGATTGCTTATGCATTCCTACAAAGAGTATGTGGCTTTAATGGAGCTTCACGATAAGGTTGAAGTGGATAGGCTTATAGAGGTCATGAACATGTTTGTTGGCAAGATATATCAAAGACCACCCCTAAGATCATCTGTTAAAAGATCTTTGAGAGTCAAGGAGGTATATTCAATAGAGGTTCTAGAGATTGAGGATGGAAAACATGTTCTGTTTAAAGTTAGATGTGAGTCTGGAACTTATATAAGGAAGCTTTGTCATGATATAGGTCTTCTGCTTGGTGTTGAAGCACATATGAGGGAGTTGAGAAGGACTGCAGTTGCTCATATAAGGGAGGATCTACCTGTTGTAACTATGCATGAGGTTAGCGAAGCTCTTTATCTTCATCGTAAATATGGGGATGAGACCCTCATTCGAAAGGTTGTTCTACCAGGAGAATTTATAGTTGCTCACTTACCAAGGATTATAGTAAAAGATTCTGCTGTTGGCGCTATAACACATGGTGCTCAACTTGCGGCACCTGGTGTAGTTGCCTTATCGAATGACGTTAAAAAAGGTGATAGGGTAGCTATATTCACATTGAAGGGAGAGCTTATAGCTGTTGGCAAAAGTGTTATGGATGTGGATGAAATTATGAAAAGTGAGAAGGGTATTGTGGCAAATATCGAGCGTGTTGTTATGCAACCAAATATATATCCACCTATGTGGAGGAAAGCCAAGAAAGCAGAGGGATCATGACAGATTCGCACTATTATTCGAGAAAGGTAAAGAGAAGAGGTAACTATGCATTAATATCAGATGTTATTAGAGGGATTACAGTAGAGTTTGAAGTTGTGCCAGGCCTATTCTCATATAAGAGAATTGATGAAGGCACAAAACTTCTTCTAGAACATGCTGAAGTACCTGAAGAAGGTGTGGTACTCGATATGGGGTGTGGCTATGGTGTAATAGGGATTACCATAGCTAAGCTAAATCCAAAGCTAAGGGTTTATATGATAGATATAAATGAAGAAGCTGTGAGACTGGCAAGAAGAAATGTTATCAGAAACAAACTAGATATAAACTCTATTATAGTTCTACATGGTAATTTATATGAACCAGTAGCGAACATGGCTTTTGACGCAATATACAGCAACCCACCCTTTGCAGCAGGTTCAGATGTTGTAGAAAGGATAATAGTAGAAGCACCAAAACATCTAAATATAGGAGGAACGCTACAAATAGTTGCAAGAAAGGGCGCTGAAAAAATTGAGAAATTAATGAAACAGACCTTTGGCGAAGTAGAGATAAAAGCCTCTAAAAAAGGCTACAAAGTGCTTCTCGCACGAAAATTAAAATTATAAGCCATTTTCATAAACAATTAAAAACAAAACAACTAGAAAAACAAAGTGAGTGTAACAAACATCAATGCGCCGGGGTGCCCGAGCGGTCTAAGGGGCTGGCCTTGAGAGCCAGTGGGGTATATCCCCGCGCGGGTTCAAATCCCGCCCCCGGCGCCAAACAATCGTTCCAAATATTATCTCAAGTAATATTCATCCGGGTGAATGATATTAACGTTGTGAATTTTGAATAATGTGAATAATTATGTTAGTAGAGCTTTAGAGAATATTATGTGCAGACATGCCAAGAACAATATTTCAAAAGCAAAAATGAAGGTCTGTCATGTATTATGAAGAGGTTGAAGCGGTTATATATTCAAAAAACTGTTGTCATGGTGATTTCAACAGTTTTTTATAGAGTATGAATAGGTAATGCTAGGAATACCTTAGTATACTCTACATTGATAATTTACAGCTATAAAGATCAGTTTTTGTTGCATATAAAATAAGATTTATTTTTTTAAATAAAGCATAGAGTAGCACACTGAGTGTTGGGTGGGTTCATATGGGACTTTCAAGCAAAAGAATAGCATCGGTGATTATGTCAATATTAATGCTCTTAATAGCAATGTTATCGATGACCATGTTAATTATCGAACAGAGATCTAATGTTTTAGCGCAATCATCTGTTGAGTACTTTGTTGAAAATGGGGAGGTGTATATGAAGCTGCCAGACGGTACCACCAAAGCAATATATTTAACAGGTGTTAACTGGTTTGGCTTTGAGACAACAAATTATGTTGTTCACGGTCTTTGGGCTAGGAATTGGGTGGATATGCTAAATCAGATGAAGAGCCTAGGCTTCAACGCTATAAGATTACCCTTCTGCCCGCCCTCTGTAACACCAGGTACAACACCTTCATCCATAGACTATAACAAGAACCCAGATCTGCAGGGGCTCGACTCAGTGTCTATTATGGAGAAAATCATACAAAAAGCTGGTGAATTAGGGATCTTCATAATTCTTGACTTCCACAGGATTGGCTGTAACGATATAGAGCCACTATGGTATACAAGCTCGTTTACAGAGCAAGACTATATAAATGTCTGGAAATCAGTGGCTCAAAGATTTGGTAAATACCCAAATGTGGTGGGGGCTGACCTCAAAAACGAGCCTCATTGCCCTATTGGAATGTCTAGACAAGACTGCTATACAAGTGGCCAGGGAGCAACATGGGGTGTAGGTAACCAGAAAACTGACTGGAATCTAGCCGCAGAGAGAATAGGTAATGCTGTCCTTAGCGTTGCTCCTCACTGGCTAATAATCGTTGAAGGTACTCAATACACAAATCCCAAGTCTGACAACGTATCCTTGTATCCAGATGCTGTTTACTGGGGCGAAAACCTAAGGGCAGTAAAAGACTACCCTGTAAACTTGCCTAGCAACAAACTACTCTACTCGGCACATGAATACGGACCTGACGTATATGTACAGCCATATTACAACGACCCGAATATATATCCAAATAATTTAAATCTAATATGGGAGCAAAATTGGGGTTATGTTAGAACAAAGCTGGGACTACCAGTATTCTTAGGCGAGTTTGGAGGAAAATATGGACATGGGGGAGATTCACGAGATGTTACATTCCAGCAGAAACTCGTAGATTACCTCATAAACACAGGAATATGCTGGTGGACATACTGGAGCTGGAACCCCAACAGCGGAGACACAGGCGGAATACTGCAAGATGACTGGATCACAATATGGCAAGACAAATACAATAACCTCAAGAGGTCGATTGATTACTGCAAATCCAAATACGGGGAAGTGTGGGCGCCAAGTGCAACTACATCTCCAACTACAGTTACAGCAACTATAATCACCACTACGACTGCTACGACGACCACATCTCCAAGAACAACCACTACAACTTCTCCGACAACCACTACACAGGTGACAACAACTGCTACTACGCTTAGGACAACTACTACTACTGTAGTTACAACTACGGCTTATACGAGTTATGTTACTGTGTTGTCTGGTGTTGTTAGTGTTCCTGTTACTGCTTCTGCTGTTTTCACTATTACCTCTCCTGTTACCACTACTGTAACTGCTGTTACAACGACTACTGTTCCTGTGACGATTGTTGCTACAGTTACATTAACAGTTCCGGTAACAACAACTGTTACACCAACAACTACAACTACTACCACTACCACTAGTACAACAACCACAACTACACAAGTAACAACAACTACTACAACTACTTCGGCTGCTGGTCTTGTTTCTGCTCCTTCGACGAAGGTTGTTGTTGTTGCTTCTAGGCCTGGTGGTTTGTCTGGTGTTTTGCAGTTCAAGGTTTTGAGTGGTGGTACTATATCTACCTCCTCTGGGAGTATATCAATTCCGAGTGGTGCTACTGTTTCAATTGATTTTGCTAGTAGTAGTGGTTCTCTTTGGATTGGTGCAGATGGTTGGATGTCTGCATCTGGTATAAGCGTTAAAGCCATATATGTTAATGGTAATCAGGTTGCTGGCTCAACAACTATAACGGGTGTTACAAATGTTAGAGTAGATCTATCGTCTATAATGACGTCTCTGACGCTAACAATATCTGGTAGTGGTTGGACACAGATAACATATGGTGGACAAACACTTGTTTCTGGCTCGAACAGCCAGACAATTGTCATTCCAAACATTGGTGCAACATCTAGCCAACCACTAAACCTGAACATGGGAAGCAACAGCATATACCTAGAAGCAACATCTAGCCAACCACAAATAGGAGCTACAACAACCACAACAACTACCACTACTATGACCACTCCAACGACTACTCCTACAACTATAATCACTACTACATCTCCGACAACCACTACTACGACTACTACTACGCCTAGAACGACGACTACTACAACCACATCTCCAACAACTACAACTACTCCTACAACTGTATCTCCAACGACAACAACCACAACTACACAAGTAACAACAACTGTAGCATCAGCAACCATCATTACTGCTATTCCTGGTGTTAACGATGTTACTGTTGTTGGAGATGCGAATAATATATGGCCTTGTGGTTTGATAGGTAATGAATTCTATGCTTGTGTTAATTTATGGGGTCTTAGTAATTATCAGGGTCGGTTTAGTGGTCAAGTGGTTATGGTTCACAGGGCTGGAGGTCCGCTGATAGTTAATAACAGCCTTGTGTTAACAAACATAAATCTAAATCCATGGGATGTGATAGCGTATCACGAGGTTGTATATGGGGCATCTCCATGGGAGTCTCAGACACCTTATAGTAAGGGTGTTAGCGCGCTACTTATGCCTAGAAAGGTGAGCGAGTTTCCGAGAGTTATAGCATATTTAGACTACTCATTCGACAAGTTTAACACAGCTGTGAACTTCGCGTTTGATTTGTGGCTCAAGAGAAATCCATCTACAGCTGGTGTTCAGCAAGGAGATATAGAGCTTATGATATGGACTTTCAGCGGCAACGGTGCTGCACCAGGAGGATACCAGGTAGGGTCAGTAACAATACCGGTTCTTATCAATGGCCAGCTAGTCAATATGCGGTGGAATGTGTACTTCGGCTATCCATGGGGCAGTGGCTGGGTGTACATAGCCTTCTTCCCATCACAGCCTCTACAGAGGGGATCGATAGCTCTAGACATAAGAGCGTTTATAGAGAAGGCTGCAGAGATAATAAACCAGCAAAGAGCTGATCTAGGAATCAACCCATCGACAATAGGAAACTTCTACGTGATGACAATAGAGTTCGGCTCTGAAGTCTTCTACACACAGAATGTTGATGTTGATTGGGCTATCTTCAGATACTATCTAGCATTATATCCAATATCAGTGGACACAGTATCAGCATTAACATCGCTTCCAAAATAATTTAAAAAATAATTTAATTTTTAATAAAACTTTTCTATCCTATTGATTAGCTCCGATATTCTGGAAACCCACTAGATTGTATGTTTCGCCAACTAAAGCTTATACATATTGTGGCATATCATTTCTTGAGTTGTGGAATTTATTTACTGTTCTATTCATTTACATGTTCCATGAAGCTAAAAAGATAAAAAGATTTATGAGGGCAGGTCTTAAGTCTATTTTCAAGTACTTTTTAAATATGTTTTCAATGATTGGGGAATTACCTTGCGTTCGTTTAGGGGTGGCAAACTTGATGTAGGATATTTTATTGGTCTTGCAGTATCATTATTTGTTCTGGTTTCCGAAACTGTATTGTTGGTTCTTAACATAGATTTGGTCAAGGTTAATTCAATTAGTGAGTTTATAAGCAATGCATTGAAATTTTCGCTTCTTTGTTCATATATAATGACGCTCTTTGGTATACCAGCGTTAATTTCTTGGTCTAGCGATGCGGCGAGAAATATTGTTAATTTATATAGAAGGTATTCTATTATGAGTCTCACCTCATTGGATGAGAGTAAAATAAGAGTGGGAATAAACGTTCTCTTTGTAGTGATATCAATATCTCTTTTCATGGTGATACTATCAATAATTTATAGGACTCCCATATTGTCTATAGCATCTTTTGTACCGCTATTTGTATTTATATTCATTCTGATGAAACCGGTTATTGATGTTAAGCATCATAGTAGTTCTGTTGATGCAGAATTGAAGTGGTTTATGATTTTGCTTCTTGTTGTAGAGTATGTTGGAAGTGGAATAGATTTTCTTGTGAAAAAGATCTCCAGATCTAACCTTCTACGACATATTTCAAGAGAGTTGAGTGTTATTAAAAGAGATGCTCTGCTATATTTCCAATCTTATGTCGAAGCAATTATTCAAAGAGCCAAGACAACGCCTAGTGAGAAGCTTAAGAGAATATTATTAGGGTATGCTATGAGACTTAGAGAGGGTGGGGATGTTGTAGCATGGTTAAAAACAGTATTAGGAGAAGAGTTGATCAAATGGGAGTGGGAGACAAAGATATATTCTGAAAGAGTGGCACTCATAGTTCTTCAAATAGCTATTGCAGTATTTGTCTTGCTGCCAACATTAGTAGTTGCAATACCTATCATAAGTTGGAGAATAGCTATAATGGCGGTGATTTTGGCAACACCGCTGTTATGTATAATAGCTTATGCCACTAGGCCAAAATCGTTAAATAGAATTAGCAGTAGTATGTTGCTAACCCCGCTAATTGTATTAGGTGTCACATCATCACTGTTGTTTATATATATTGGTAGCCAGGGCATAGTTTTGGGATGGATCATAGCATCTATAGCAAGTATAAACGTGAATAAGCAGTTAAAGGAGATAGAAACTCTTGATAGAGAGTCTCTAGAGATTCTAAAAATGGCTGCTGAGCTTAAGAAACATGGTTATGAAATTCCTAGGGCATTGAGCATCATAGCAAACAGCACATCAATTAGCGCAAAAACGTCTAGGCTTTTAAAGCATATAAATTCAATAGTTGAATCCGGACACGGTTTTGATGAAGCAATAGCTGTTGTCTCCTCACCTTCGTTTCAATTCAATTTTGTGTTGCTACTTCTAGGGTTAATGTATGAGAGTGGCGGAGGCGATGAAGAGGCGATACAAACAGTGTATGAGTACTTGTATAGATACAAAGCATATGAAAGCAATATCAAGAAAGCCTCATATATATTTGAATTCTTTGCTGTAGCCAACCTAGCTATAATCTTGTGGGTATGGAGGACACTACATCCAATGTTTGCTTCAAATATTCTTCAGTTTGTAGCTATAACATTATTGCCAAATAGTGCTATAGCACTTATAATTGTGGTATCTTTAATCGGATACTCGTTAGTATCTTCAATTATTAGAAGTGGATTCCCAGTAATAGATGCTGTGAGAAGCATACCACTAGCATTACTCGCCTCGCTCGTAATTTCATTCCTATAACATTTTATAAATCTTGCATCTAAACCCGGGGGAGCAGATGAACAGTCAGATAAATAAAGGTATTAGTGAACTACTAGCAATAGTACTTGGCATTGTAATAACTATAGCAATCGGTATGGCACTGTTCACATTGATTCCTGGATACTTCAACTCATTGCAACAACAGCAAAGGATTGCAATAACTGGTTTCAATATAAATGCAGTAGATAATAAGGTAGCTATTGCAACAGTCAATATAAAGAACTTGGGCACAAAGGACATCAGCAACATAACTATTTATATCAGTTCTTCGAGAAACGTAAGTTATATTCTATTACCTATAAACAAGATTGAGGGAGTATGCTATAATAATAGTGCTGCGGTGGTATGTTCTGTCTCCATAGCTCCAGGACAAGAAACGTCTATAGCTCTCCAGCTAAAATCCGCAGGCCCCTCTATTGTTATAGGCGATAAAGTTGTTGTAACGGTTGTTGCGACATTTGTTGACAAAAGCATCTCAACAGGCTCTGCCACAGGATACATATACTAGCTCTAAAATGAGATAGGTGTTTGAAGCAATGTACAAAACATCATCTTTTTACATACACATACATTTATACAAGGCTATAACAGGATTTGTCGCACTATTAATTCTTCTTTCAATAAGTGTGGTAATAGGTGTTGCCGTCTTCCTAAATCTTAATAAAATGTATAACATATCTAACCCATTTATCAATGAGAGAGTAGAATTAAAGATTAGGTGTTTTCTGGTTACAGCCGACGGATATTTATGCATAGCTTCAAATCCGTTGGGCAGTCCAATCAACATTAGCCTGCATTTAGTCAATGGAAGCATCTATGAATTTGTTGTACAACCAAACACTGTTACTCCAGTACCATGTACACCCTCTGGACTCTGTGGATATTTTCGAGATAAGATTATTTATGGAGAGGCTGCAGCTGTAGAAGGTATAGCCAACTCATTTAATGGAAAAATTTATGTAGTTATCGACTATGGGTGAGAAAACATGCTTGTAAGGGCACAAGGGGAGTATGTTTCAGCAATTATAATGATCATTATAATGGTTCTTTTCACGATCTTAGCATCTGAGTGGGGTACATACATTACGCAACTAGGTTATAAAATGATTAATGATATGAAATCATCTAAAGAGAATTTGGATTTAGACCTTCAATATGAAGATAATGGATATAAACTATTTGTGGTGAACAAATGGAGTGGAACATCAATAATAAAGGGTCTTATCATTCTATACAACGACTCTATGGCGCAATATATAAACATGTCTAGTATAATAGTGCCTGTAGGTAGTGCTACAACACTAAGCATTAATTTGTCTAATTATCCAAATGTAGATAGGGTTTGCATATACACAAGCAACTTAAACCTCTTCTGCCGCCCCCTTTCAAAATCTCATCAATTAACACTAAATGTAGAAGAAGGCTATTGGTATGCCATACCAAAAAGTATTCTTGGAAACTCGAGTGGCTATAAAATTATAGAATCTAGAACAGGAAAAGAAATACAAGCATATACATGGGATGCCAATAGAAGTTACATAATCTTCTATGCAGACACCTCAACTACTTTTACTATTCAAAAAAGCGACGAGCAATTGCCAATATTAGATACAAAGTCGTGGTTTAAGCCAAATATTGTCGCACCTCTATTAGAACTGGATGTGGTACACTCGTTTGATTGGACGATTAATAGCGTCTGTGGTGTAGGGCCTGTCTATGGCTGTGGATATGCATATCAATATGCATATACAGATATCAAAGAAGAGTCTTTTTGGTTTGATGGCAAAGCTGTACACTATGTAGCAACAATAGAATACTCTTTCCCCAACCAAATTGAATTCTATTATTATGCAGGAGGAGAAATAACTAAGATTTCGCTTAAGCTATTCGGTACTGACAATATACCAGAATGGAGTGATTGGTCTTCAAAGATAAAAATAATTAACATCGAAATAGCAGCCAATTTAGGTGCCTATATAAATGGGGATGCCCGGATCATGAACAAGCAATTCACATCCCTCGGCAATCGATGTGTCCTCAGAAGCGATGTGGAAGGCGCATATTTTAGTTATGCGCCATCACAAGTAGAAATAACATCAAATACCACTGCAATTATAACCACGAGTAATAGTGAAGGAGCTATATGCGCATTCGAGCCATATAATATAGTAAAAGTTAAAGTCGAAAGCAACTTACCACTTGTATCTATACACATCAATAAGATTTATCAGAGCAGTCAACAAGGAATTATATTTGCTCCTAATGGAAATAAAATTAGAATAATTGGCTGATCTATTAACAAACTAAACTTTTTATCTTAATTATATATCTTCAGCATTGTATTTGTTTACCTATCGATGCTTACATAAAGTAAAGCTTTAGTCCCGCCGGGGGGACTTGAACCCCCGACCACCCGGTATCCGCCCGCCTCACTACAGCCGGGCGCTCTGCCGCTGAGCTACGGCGGGTTTTGCCAATCAAGTTCTATATATTTTTAGCTTTATAAGGTTTTATTCTCATTATTCAGTATACTAAAATATAATAAAATAGTCAGCAAGTTTTTGGTGTTGATAAGATGATGAGGGAGGTGATCTTATTTGATTGATGATAGAAGATCAACCGACTGAATAGGTTTTCAGCCCATGAAAGTTGCATCATCTTTCAGAATCTGCCGGAATCATCATGGCAAAACGAGTTCTTCTAAGCATTGTACTATTTATTAACTCGGTATTTTATGCTTTAGGTCTTTCTTTCAAGTAGTTGAGAATGGCAAGCACTATTAGTACAGCCTCCTCTGTTCTAATACTTTCAACACCTTGGCGTGGAACAAAATTGACTATATGGTTACAATAATCATTTATGTTTATACCACTTTTTTGCGCTATTTCATCTACATCTAGTTTTGGCCCTCCGAATACCACATTGAGTTTGTTGTACATCTTCAGTTCTTTGCTAAGGATGTTTTCAACTTCATATATCATCTCACCCTTTTTTGATGCACATATCACTAGATATCCACAGCTTTTGAGAAACTGTAGAAGCTCTTTCATATCTTTGAAAATTTTTGTTGTGAACCCCCAATAAATATCAATGCTATTTCTATCTATAGGAATACCAATATAGCTATTGTCAAGCTCTTTCTTCAATACCACAGTTATCCGTTTTCCTATTGGCAAATGTTTATATACTATAACATGTTTTTTCATCCCAACATCAACAACGCTTTTTATATCATTAGATGATATGACAACGCCTTCTCTAATATTTGCTCCAAATGATTCTGGTACGTGATGAACACTTTTGAGTGGCTGTAGAAGGCCTGCAAGCCTCAACTTAGGATCTATTTTAATTATCTTTTTTCTCAAATAAGGTGGTGTTTCTTGATATTGCAACAAAGAGTTTATGTACTCGGCATTATCTTTAGAATCGTCTGCATATATCATAATCTCTTCAACTCTAAATATTGCAGCGGCTCTTCCAACATAACCTATCTTTCTAACCTTCTCTCTATCGTCAAATACATCACTTATTAATGATGATGGGATTGAAAATGTAGTCAAAGGAAAGGTTCTCCAGGGCTTTGTCAGATCATCCATAGCGATCATCTGCTTTGGTTGCTAAAAACAGATTTTAGGCTATCTACATCATCTCTCTGTAGCAACTTATTAAACGTAATATTGTGTAGCAACAGGATATGCCCTACATAGGGATTAGAGGTTGATTGATTTTTCAGTCCAGAAACCGTTCATCACAAATCAGGTTATCTAGCCATCATCACAGATGCATTACAATTTTACTTGGCCTGTCCTTGCGGATTCTATAGTTCTAACTAGTCTAATCCTAGATAAAAGGTCTATCAGCAACTCTCTCCAGTCATCTAAGACTTTTCTATATACATCAATTTTCCTTTTTAAGCCTGGAACAACATTTTCTAAATGGCCCAATTCAGAGACTTCATTGAATATCTTCTCAGCAAGTTTAAAGATCTTCAAACTTTCATCATATTTATCTTTCTCGATAAGTTCAAGAGAATATCTCTTTAACTCGCCAATAACATCAAGAAGCCCTAAGATGTAAGATGCTGGGCGCACAATGTTTAACTCGTTAAATGTTTTGAATTTATTCTCGGCAACAATATGATAAAATGTTATAGCCTCAACATATTCTGCCTCTACCGAAGTATAGAAATTAGAGTAAAGCAATTCAGGATGCTGCATTACCTGCTTTCTGAATACTGAAAAAGCTTCTTCGAGCTTCTTAGCATATTCAGTATTGCAATCATTATATAAGCAACTTATTATTAAACGTCTACAATAAACTAAAATGTCTCTACTAAGCTTTATCGCATTTTCTTTGGCATTACTAAGGATCTCTAAATAGGTTTTCACATCATTTATTACGTGAACCTCATTTTCATTACTCATCCAAACCCATCTCAAAATATTGTATACTAGGGGGCTCCCCCCACCACATACAACCCCATTATGCGGGGCGCAATTTGGTGGGGTACAACACATATGATATACTATAGAGGTTATAAGACTTTATAATCAACACATCAAAAATTTGTAATGCTCGATTACCCATGAAGTAGATAAAGTTGCTTTGTTAGGTGCTATCATGATTTCTGTAGTATGAGTGATAAATTGAATGAATATTCAGTTTAGGACCACTACATCATGTGGTCAGGCGCTCGACGGATCATCATATAGCTGCTTAGCCCGTCACATTCTTTTTAAATTATAGTGTAAACATTACAGCTAGGACTAAGCTATTATATAACTACATTACTATAATCAAATTTATAAAGTTTTAATTATAGTATACAGTTCAGCTAAGATTAGTTAGAGAGTAGCTTGCATTTTCATATATGTGAAGGGATTCAATTGTAAGACCATCACTTATAATATTTAATCATTTCAGAGTTGGTAAATGAATGGTGTTGTATTGGTCTCCATTTAAATTTAATTCTGTAATGTTGGCTTGACATTTTTAAACATTTTAGGGATTCATTAAGACTTATTAATAAAGGTACATAAACAGCGTAGATCTTAAGCTAATGTCAATATGTGTCTGGTGGGCGATATGAGTGGAGATAGGAACAAGAAATGGCTTTATGTTTTTATTTTGCTGGGACTCGTTTCATTAACAGCAGATATGGTATATGAAGGTGGTAGATCTGTTGGCGGCTCTTATATAGAATCTCTTGGCGGCTCTGCAATAGCTTCTGCCATTGCTGGCTCAGGCGATTTAATTGGATATGGACTTCGATTTGTAAGTGGTTTTCTAGCTTCTCTCTTTGCTTCTTCAGCTATTTTCTGGGGCTTCACCATATTGGGATATGCGATAACTGTTTCAGCTATTCCTCTTCTATCTTATGCAAATTCGTGGGAATTGGCAACACTGTTGTATCTTCTAGAGAGAGTGGGGAAGGGGCTTAGAACTCCTACAAGAGATGTTATATTGGCTGAGGTCACAGAAAATATTGGTAAGGGCAAGGGATTTGGCATACATGAGCTAATGGATCAAATAGGAGCTGTTGCAGGGCCGGTCTTAGTATCAATTGCGCTGGCTGTTTATGGATATAAAATAGCTTTTATGTTGCTTTTAGTACCTGGAGTAGCATCAATGCTATTTCTATTGGTTGCATATCTTCTTTACCCATCGGTAAAATCGGTGGAGGTTTCTGTACCTAAGATAAGCTTTAGTGGCATGGGAAAGAAGTTTTGGTTATACATAGCCTCCATGATAATGTTTTCATTAGGCTACATACATTGGATGGTTGTATCATATTATTTGAAATACTGGGGCGTACTTACAGATCCTGAAGTAGCTCTAGCATATACACTAGCAATGTTAACTGATGCTGTTGTTGCTGTACCCATAGGCATTATTTATGACAAACTAAAGTTTAAGAGTCTCTATATAGCTCCTCTAGCAGCATTAGGAGCAACACTAACCCTATTAGCAAACTTGCACAATCCCGTAAAAACCATGGCACACGCTTCATCAGCTTTCTGGGGTATTACAATGGGATGCTTTGAAACAATTATGAGAGCCTCCATAGCAGATATCTTACCTCCAGACAAAAGAGCTATGGGCTATGGCATCTTTGGCCTCATATATGGCATTTCATGGACACTTGGAGCATTTGTTTTCTCATATCTCTTACAGTTATCAGTTGTGGCCACAGCAGTTTACGCAATAGTGACGCAAATTACTTCAATAGCGTTAATAACGCTTATATGAGAGAGATATGGTGGCCAACTATCTGCGACTTAGAACCACATGTTTATTTAAACATATTAAAACTACTAATAATGGTTTATACATTATAAAAACTTTTATTCAGAGGCATGAGAATGTTTAACAAATCTTGTTGTGGTTGATAGTATGAGTGTTGAGGTAAAATGGCCCAAATACGCGTGGATTAATGGAAAAATAGTTGAGTGGGACAATGCAAAAATCCATGTATTTTCCCACGGACTTCACTATGGTACCGGAGTATTCGAAGGTATAAGAGGATATTATGACAATGGCTACATAAAGATCTTTAGACTAGAAGACCATATGAAAAGGCTATTCAAATCCGCTAAAATTATTCATATGCAGATACCATACAAACTAGATGATTTGATTAAGGCTGTAATAGATGTTGTAAAGGCAAATGGATTTACTAATGACATATACATAAGGCCAATAGCTTTTAGAGGTCTTGGAAGCTTTGGCTTAAGAGCTCAAAACCCTGTTGATGTTGCTATAATAGCCGTTGAATTTGGTAAATACTTGAAGAAGACAGGGGTTAGATGTACTATATCTAGCTGGAGAAAACCCGCGGCCGATTCATTCCCAATATATGCGAAGGTAACTGGAATGTATCTACTTTATCATTTGGCATCCCTCGAAGCCTCTATGAATGGATATGACGAGGCAATCTTGCTGGATTCAGATGGTTTCGTTGCAGAAGGATCTGGAGAGAATATATTCATAGTTAAGGACAATACGTTGATAACACCGCCAACATATGATGCAATCCTAGAGGGAATAACGAGAGACACGGTAATCAAACTAGCTAGAGAAGAGCTTGGCCTGGTAGTCATCGAAAGAAGAATTAGAAGAGAAGAACTCTATACAGCTGATGAAGCTTTCTTTACCGGTACAGCCGCAGAGATAACACCCATAATTGAAGTTGATGGCAGACCTATTGGAAATGGGCAGGTGGGCACCATAACTGAAAAGATTGTTAAACTCTATAATGATGTTGTACTTGGAAAAATAGAGAAGTATAGAAAGTGGATTACAGAAGTGAAAATAATATAAAATCAGAATTCCGCCGTCTAATCATCGCCTCATCCCCAATAGGCATCATCACTTTTTATCTGCTTTAAAAAATACAGCTACACAGGTTTCTATTTTTATGCTATTCTACGCCTATAAATATATTGATGGCGTAGTTTTAACGAAGTGGGATTTAGACGACATACTTAAAAACATTAAAAATGGTATTAAAGAATTTGAAATTGTGACAGATCTCGGCACAAAAACGCGGGTCGTGAGGACAACAAATAGTTCTGTTATAATAGATGAAGCAGAAATTTCGTTTGATGAGCTAACATCTCTAGAATATGGATTTGTATACAAGTATTTGAACGGAAAGCTTTATAGAATTGATCTATATGATAGTGGAAACTACTATAAACTTAAACCATTATCAAATAAAGATCCTCCGACGCTAGAGATAAACGGTATTCAAATGCATAGAACTGTAGATGTTAATCCATGGAAAGACACTATTTTGAAAGTGTCTTCGCTCGGCTCTTTAAGAGGTAAAAGAGTTCTAGATATATGTACTGGCCTTGGATACTCTAGTATTGTTGAGGTTTTGAGAGGAGCTAAAGAGGTTATAAGTATAGAGAAGGATCCAAATGTTCTATATATAGCATCATTGAATCCCTGGTCTAAAGGACTTGAAAACAATAGAATTAAGATAATATTGGAAGATGCTACTATAGCTATAAAGAATTTTTTAGATGAAGAATTTGATGCAATATTTCATGATCCTCCAAGATATAGCATTTCTGGAGACCTATATAGTCTAGAATTTTACAAGGAACTGTATAGAGTTTTGAAGAGAGGGGGTATGCTATTTCACTATACCGGTGAGCCAGGAAAACATTCAAATATGGGTATTGTTAGAGGTATTAAGAGGAGGTTAGAGCAAGCTGGATTTGAATATGTTATTTGGGTAGATAAGGCAAAGGGCTTCAAAGCAATAAAACTACATTAGGATTTATCTATACAGTTACAGCTCTGAAATATGCATATTGTCTTGCTTTCTCATAGCACGACTGCAGGAGTTTGGCTAGGTTATCTTCTCTAAAACTTCTGTTGATCCAGTTGACACAGTTCAATCTAATATTAATATTAGCATTTCTTTTAACTACCTCACGAGCCCAGCCACTCCTCAATCTATCAAATTCGCCTCTGTTACCAGAGTCTATTGCTTCAGTAAATTTTGTTATATCATCTATAGCCTCTCCAAATGCATAAACATCATCTGGTGCAATAACAGTACCTGTGCCATTGGTGTAATCCCACTTCAAATCTATGACCGTTTCAGGAAGACCCCCAATTCCTGAGACAACCACTGGTGTGCCAATGGCCTGGGCCTCTATAGAAACCATGCCAAAGGGCTCATATCTAGATGGAACGACAAATGCATTTGAGGCGAATATAACAGCCTTCAATATTTTATGATCAACAGCCTGTGTAAAGAGTAAGACTCTTCCCCAACGTTCGCTAATGAGCGTGGATAGGTAGTGTTCATAGCCAGAATCTCCAATGGGTAGCCCAAATATGATTGAGCACACATCTTTTGATGTATAGTCCAATGACTTTATAAGGGTGTCAAAGCCCTTTGCAGATGTCAGCCTACCTGCAGCGGTAATTATATATTTGCATTTATCATTCAGATACCCTATTTTTGACACATTTAGATTGTTTATCCACCCCCTAATAATGACCTCTCTAGCACTTTTTCTATTACTTGTTCCAAAGAGGGCTAGACTATAATTAGCCGCTTCATCTTCTTTCCAATCGGTAACGTTGTGAATTACAAAAGATTTTTCCTCTAGCCAATTTCCAAATCTTGATAATAGCTCTCTTAAATAACCCCAGCTGTTAGTAGCCATAACATCTGCTTCAATAGAGGTAAAAGCGTCGACATCGCCTCTTACACCATCCCATAGCATTCTTGTGCAGGTGAAGATATGTTTGTTTGGAATCCAAATTCTGTGGCATGCGTCTGGGATGCCACACCACTCACAAGATGCATAGTGCCATGGAAATGATTTTCCGGATAGCAAGTGAATTGAATATACAAAAGGAATTGCATATCCCCTCAACTCATACAATATTTTAGCCATCGCTCCTGCCAAGGCAGAGGCCCAGTCATTAGCATGTATGAGGTCGGGTACGTCATTTGTAATCTCTATCCAATGTTGCAACCCTCTTGCAAATAAACACGCTTTTTCCTCAGCATAAGCATATATATACCAATTATCAAGGAATTTGCCAGTTGCTATATCAAGGCCTTTAAACATAACAACTTTAATGCCATTCACGTTAGCCTCCTCAGCACCAATACAATAGTTATATGTGTTTCCGTCAAGCCCTTTTCTAGATCTGCATACCTTAAACCATTCAATTGGTTTGATATTAAAAATTTGTCTGTGCATAGGCGAGAGATGTCTGCCGTGGGATGGCATGAAAACTGTTACATTGTAGCCAAGTCTTTTCAGAGTTTTTGCATATAGCGTTACAGCTCTTCCTAGACCTCCCAATGATGCCAGTTCGTCAAATTCGAATGTTAATAGCCATACATTATTAACTTTTGTAGGTGCAACAATCACGGAGGTTTCCTAGTAGTTTTAGTGTACTCTAAGATTATAAGTCTAGCTAAGTAAAACATTTATTTGAGGAGCATTTATGGAATCGGGTTTCGCAGAACTCATTTTACATGATGGCAAGGTTCCTCCACATCTTCTATACTATATGAAGAGATTATCTCATGCAATACTTAGCTACATATACGAGGTTTTTGGACCCGATGAAATTGTGAAGAGGGTATCAGATCCTTACTGGTTTCAAGCATTTAATAATGTAATTGGGATGGACTGGGATAGTAGCGGGTCTACGACAGTTGTTATCTATATGCTAAAGAATTTTGCAGATGCAAGTTCTTTTAAAGATATTGGAATAGCTGTGCTAGGGGGTAAAGGCATTGATGCTAGAAATAGTGTTAATGAAGTAAAGAAACTTGGTGATAGCATCGATCCTAGTTATATTGAAACCATTAGTAGGCTGGGCGCTAAAATAGATGGTGTTGCACTACAAGATGGCTACGCACTCTACATACACAGCATTGTAGTGAGTGAAAATGGCCTTTGGACAATAATTCAGCAAGGGATGAACACAAATGCAAAACTTGCCAGAAGATATCATATTCATGGAAATTCGATGATAAGAATTGATGGGGATCCGCATAGCGGCATAGCATGTGACAATATCGGTTTAGCGTTAAATCTAATTGATCGCGAAGCGGAGCAAAGCAGGAAAACAATACTAGAAATAATATCATCAACTCCATATAATAGTTTGTTAAAGGATATAGCATATGCAAATAGGGTAATCAGAGGCGATAAAGGTCTTGAGCAATGGCTTTCAGATAAAGTCCAACCCAACTGGAAAAGCACACAAGGTGTAGAAATAAAGGAAATTAGGCATAGAATCTATAGGCCAGTATTAAACATGGCAAGAATAGAACATATATTAAAAAAACTATATGAGTTAAAGCCTCATACATTTGAGGAACTTCTTCTACTAAAAGGCGTAGGGCCGGAGACTATTAGAGCGCTGGCCCTAGTAGCTGATGTAATATATCATTCGAGGCCTTCATTTAAAGATCCTGTAACACACCCTCTCAACCCATTCATATATTCGTATGCCCATGGAGGAAAAGATGGAGTTCCATACCCAGTTAGAATAGATTTAATGAAGCAAACCATAAACTTTCTTGAAGAAGCCATTCAAGAGTCGAAGCTAGACATTAATACAAAGAGAAGAGCATTAGAAAAATTGCATAAAATGTTTAGAGAAATAGCAAATAGTGAGTAAATAGAATTCAGCAAACGCAAGGCAAATCATATTGCAATACTATATTATAGCATGCAAAGAGCTCTATGATACATTTGTTTTCATGTTTTTAAGCTTGTTTTCTTCTTATTTCTTTTTTCGGTGGTTTGAATGGCCTGTACAAAGCCTGTTAAGGTTAAGCTGCCTGATGGTGGGGAGAAGGAGCTGGTTCCAAAGAAGGTTTGGAGCCTATCTCCAAAGGGTAGGAAAGGAGTTAAGATAGGGCTGTTCCAAGACCCGGCATCAGGAAAGTACTTCAGAGCTAAGGTACCAGACGACTACCCAGAATGCAGCTAAAAATATCTTCTTACTCTAACATATAAAAATGGGTTTATCAGCTGTGGAGTTACTTAATCTACATGATATTTTGTATGATATTCAAAAGAATAAGAAATTAGTGATATATTCACCTTATAGCAATTTTAATGCAGTCTTATCATTATGGTTCTTTAAATTGCTTGTTGAGGAAGGTAGAAAGCCTTGTATTCATACTGATGATGTGCATATTGAGTATGTAGTGAATGATCTATGTAGAGAAAAATACCCTGAAATCCATATTTGTGTGAATGCATTGAAATCTCATGATTGTGTAATCAACATAACTAACAGTTTTTCGAAGTGTGCTGGAGACATTGATGTTAATAACTGTTGTGTAATATGTATAGCTAATGATTGGAGACCTGTTTATAATCGTATGCATGGAACTATTTACCAAATTAAAAGAGTTGGTTCAAATCTGTACAGGGTACTGAGGGTGGAGAATGGCAAGGCAAAAGGCTATGCGCTACTAAAAATGCAGGTGTGTGAGGTTTTTCAATACGAAATGCCTTCGGATCTTAGAATCATTTACGAGGAGCTGAGTGAGATTGTTAATGAATTTGGATCTATAAAGGCAACAGATTTTCTCAAGTATATAACTAGGAAAAGGAATATGGATAGAGAACATGCTTTAAATATGATAAGGCTGGCTATATCTATGGGCATTATAAAGTATTCCAATGGTCATCTAACGATTTATTGAAAATTTAAATACTGATTGTGTTACTCGAAAATATAATGAGGGTTAATCCAATGGGTGGGGTATTTGCTGTTTTATCCTTGAAAAAACTTAATGTTGTAGATATTGTTGTTAAAGGTCTTAAGCTCCTCGAGTTCAGAGGCTTTAATGGAAGTGGTGTAGCAGTTCTAAATAATGATAATGTTGCTGTGTACAAAGATGCTCAAAAAATAGATAATGTTTATGAAAAATACAAGCTAGACAAGGTTTCTTCATGGATCGCATTGGGGCATACAAGGTATGCAACTCATGGTAAGCCACATATAGATAATACCCATCCCCATGTTGATTGTAGTAATAGAATAGCAGTCGCTGGGGATGGAGCTATAGCTAATTATGAATCCTTGAAAGATGAAACTATTATGAGAGGGCATAGAGTTGTTTCTAGATCTGACTTTGAGGTTATAGCTCATATTATTGAGGATCAAGTAGGCAAAGGTCTTGATCTTTTGTCCTCATTTAGAGAGGTTTTAAAAGATTTGGATGGATTTTACAATATAGTTGCCTTGGATTCTAAATGCAAATGTTTAGCGGCTTATGTACATGGCCCCCCTCTTTATGTAGGTGTATCCAGCGAATATATAGCAATTTCGTCAGGTAAGGGAGCATTATATGGTGTTTCAGATAGGTATTTCAGACTTGAAGATGGCGAAATCTTAGCGGTCAGCGAGAATGGGCTTGTTGTTGAGAATTTGAAAGGAGATAGAGTTGCTAAGGAGCTTAAGCCTATAGATATAGATCCTAGGTACATCGATAAAGATGGATATCAGCACAACATGCTAAGAGAAATTTACGAGATACCAGAAGCTCTTTTACGAACACTGTACTCTGTACAGGAAAAGTACTTGTCCTTTGCAGCTAAACTCGTTAATGACGCAGAAAAAATTTTTATAATAGGCAATGGAACAAGCCTCCACGCAGCTTATATAGGCTCCTACTACCTCTCAGAACTAGCTGGCATAACATCTATTGTTGTAAGTGCTGCTGAATTTCCTCTATATCATGTAGATAATGTCGGCCCTGGAACAGTAGTTATAGCAATTTCCCAATCTGGTGAAACAGGGGATGTGCTCTCATCTGTGTTTGAGGCCAAGCTAAGGGGGGCAACAATTCTTGGGCTCACAAACTATATTGGCTCTAGACTAGCTAACCTCTCAAACCTCTATCTTCCAATTGGCGCAGGCCCAGAAGTGGCTATACCAGCCACAAAAACATTTACATCTACATTGCTGCTCCTCTATTTAATTGCTTTAAGAGCTGGAAGAAATAATGGTAAGATCAGTAGCGATGAATATAAGGCTAGAATAGAAGAGATTAAGAGATTAAGCAAAGATCTCAAAAATAATATTCCACTAATTGAAGGTGTTGCTGAAGTCGCGGCTAAGAAAATAGCTGAGTGTAGAAGTGGATACATAATATCAAGAGGAATCACATATCCACTAGCTTTAGAGGCAGCGCTAAAAATAAAGGAAGTAGCATACATGCATGCTGAAGGTGTTGAAGCAGGCGAATTTAAACATGGTCCACAGACAATAATTGAGAAAGGAATTTTCACAACGTTTATAATGCCTGTCGAAAAACAGGCTTTGCAGGCAACATATGAACTTATAGCAATGGCCCAAGAAAAAGGTTCTTCAACAATCATTGTAGGATTTGAGTCAGACATTAAAATTAATGAGGTATCTAATGCTATAAGAATATTGATTCCATATACATCAAGGTATTTAGCGCCAATAGCATTGATTATCCCACTGCAGTTGACAGCCTATAAACTGGGGCTAATCTTAAACAGACCTATAGACAATCCGAGATATTTAACAAAAACAGTACACTAACACCAGCATCCCTACAAACAAAGCTATGAAGCCGCAACTTTAAATGAATTTCTATTACAACTACACTATTTGGATTATCTGATATAGGCAATGGTGGCAAACAGTGGTTGTCCTATCACCAGAAACTATAATGATGCTATTTGGTCTTAAAGAAGAAGATGTAGATTGTAGTGGAATTAAACTACATCTAGATAAGGTTTTTGTCTTCAAAGGAAAGGCGTTGATAGCTAAAAATTCTAGAAAGCTTGCAGAAGTCGAAGAAGTTGAAGCAGATAACGACGTATATCATCTGATGCCTGGGGCATACAAAATCAGATATAGGGAAATTGTGAAAGTGCCAAATAATGCAATAGCTCTTGCAATACCAAGGTCTACCCTACTAAGAAATGGCGCAACAATATACACGGCTGTGTGGGATCCAGGATATGAAGGGAGAGGAGAAGGGCTTCTAACAGTATTCAACTTGAATGGGATAGACATAGAAAAAGGAGCTCAAATAGCTCAACTTGTTTTCATAAGACTTGATAGGGAAACGAAATTTGTCTATAGAGGAATCTATCAAAGAGAAAACATATAGTTTTGTATCGCCATATCAATGTATTAAAATCACTTCTTTGATTCTATGCCAAGCTCTTTTAGCACTTGCTCTAGTATCCTTGATCGCAACTCCTGATCATTAACATTATTCATTAGTTGAACGAGGCTCAAAGTCTTCAAGCTTCTTCTGGTAACAGAAGCTAGCCCATCTACAGAGTCTCTGAGCTCTCTTATACTCTGAATCACATGAATAAGAAGCTCTTGTATATGAGCTAACTGATGTGAGATCATGCCAAGATCTGCTGCAGGAGTAGCTTCATGCTCATGTTCATGCTCTTCTTCAGCACCTTCGCTTTTCATTATCTCCTCACTAATTTTCTGAATGTCCTCCTCACTTTTTGGAATATTCATTCTGCTAAATTTAGACATTTCAATAACCTCACATAAGCCTACAAGTGCTATAACTAGAAGGTTTTGGCTAAAGACACTTATAAATTTAATTAGACATTATGATATGCTAACTCACGTTCATGGCTTCAGAAGTTGATTTAAAGAGGAGATAGTATGTGAATTATTCTATAGCACCTCTAAAAGCGCGTAGAAAAATCCGTAGGTTCCATGTCTATGAGGCCATGCTCTCATGGTTCCTGGAATGAATCCTTGGTCGAATGGGCCATTGAGAGAAACCAATCTTAGTCTACCGCGATATTTTGTAAGGATTTTTTGGATGACATCTTCATTTTCTTCTCTAAAGAGCGAGCATGTTGTATAAAGTATTCGACCACCTTTCTTGGCAAGTTTTATAGCGGTCTCTAGTAGCTCAAATTGAAGCTGTGTTAACTCATCTATTTTCTCTTGCGTAATTCTCCACCTTAGTTCCTGATTCTTCATTATAGTTCCACTAGATGAACAAGGAGCATCAAGCAGCACCTTATCTGCTATTTCCTCGCCTAGGATATCCGGCGCTTTCCTAGCATCTTCCTTAAATATCTTCACGATTTTAATCCCTGTTCTACTTAAGAGTTCTTTCATTCTTTTTATCCTCAATTCGTCTATGTCAAAAGCATATATGACCCCCTCGTTATTCATTAATTCTCCCATATGCTCTGTTTTACCTCCTGGTGCTGCACATAAATCAACAACAGTTTCACCAGGTTTTGGACCTAGTACTATTGAGGCCATTGCCGATGCCTCTTCCTGAATAACTATTTTTCCTTCCTTGAAGAGACTAGAATTGTCGAAGTCATAGGGACCTTTAAACTTGAGAATTGTTGGAACATATTTACCCCTCTCTGGTTTAACACCATTTTTTCTAAGCTCTTCTTCAACCTCCTCTACAGAGCTTTTCAGAATATTTACTCTGATGCTTATGGGATACACCTTGTTGAATTCTTTGAGAATTTTCCTAGTCTCATCAACTCCTACAAGATTCAGTAGCTTATTTATTATCAGCTGTGAAACCATGTATCTATACTCCCATTTCTCACTAAGGGTTTTCGGAATCCATTTGTATGCAGCTATCTTATCTACAACCTCCCAGAAATAGGCCCCAACATAGGGGTGGGTGTTATCAGAGAGGACTTTAGCTATTCTTCTCTTAAAATATTTTACAAAAAGATCTTTAGAATCTCTATACCTAGCTTCCTTAATAAATCTCTCAAAAACTAGAATCTCTATTGCAACTCTCAATGCCGCTCTTAGCCACGGATCTAGGATAGCTATATTGGGAATGTTCGTTATCTCAGAAGCTATCCTATCTATTATCCCTATTCTCCTCCAAATATCATAATATATCGCCGTAAGTATTCTATCTTTATAGGTTCCACTAATTCCATATTCCTTAAACACATCTCTTTTTGCTTGTTGGCTTGGCTTAATTTCTTCCCCGAGTTTAACTGCTTTAACGAGGGCTTCAATATCCTTCTCTGTGAGTACGATGAAGCTCATCTATTGGCCCCTTTATTATATTTTTTGACAGAATTTGGTTACTGGTTATGAAGATTCAAATACCCCTATGCAAATTGTTAGCATTGTGTATTAAATGCTAAAAACACTAAAAAGCGAAACTCCACATATATCTTTGATAGGACTTACTGTTGGACATATGAAGAAGTTAAAGAAGCTATTTAGAGATAGCATTTTCTCAGAAAGGTATATAGTTTTCTATGGTTACTCAAAGTCTAAAATAATAGAAAAGGTGCCTACATTTTACATAGATCCACCTCTTATTAGAGGCTATGCCATGAGAAAAGCTATGGAAATTGCGCGCCAGCCACTAGTTGTATTGGTTAATGCTGATTCTAGGTGCGTTGACAGATCAACTATAAAGAGAGTTATTGAGGACATAGAGCTGGGCAAATACAAAATGTTTTTAGCCGCACCCCTCACATCCAAAGGCTTTGATAGACTATATAACAACATTGTCATTCCAATACTAAAAAGCGTCTTAGGTACGCAGGAACTAGCCTTTCCATCGTATTCCATTATTGTTGGACCTAGGAAGTACCTCGATGTCAATGAAAATACTCTATGGAGTTACGAGCATTTAGCGGCGTTGAACATTCTGATCAATGACAAGTCTAGCATTAGAATCGAGAATAACAACTGTATAGATACAGTTCCTGATATTTTTAATGGAATGGAGGATCTGTTCATAAAATCTTTAGCAAGAAGCATTATAAGAGTTTCTACTAGATATGGGATTATTGAAAAAGATTTTGGAGAAAAGCTTGTAGAGGGTTTGCAGTAGATTGAAGGTGTTTATAGCAGTAAGCAAGAAGCATGCAAGACCTGTGCTGGATGTGGTTCATACGCTTAAACCAAGACCTAGGGTGCTGGTTGTAAGTTATGACGAAGAAGTAGAGGCTTTGAGTAAACATTATGGATACGAATTCAGATACCTAAGGGATAATCTAGAGCAGTTATCATCGATTCAAGAATTGCAAGAATATGATATGGCCATACTTGCACAAGACGAAGACTCTAAAAATGTGGCTATACTGAAAGCCATAAAACAGTTTGCAATACCAGTAATAATTGTTTTGCTTCATAATACCAATAACAGAGATTTTCTAGCAAATGAAGGTGCTACATACATCATAAACGTTGATGAGTTTCTCTATAACAACTTATATACACTCATATATCCAGATACATGGATTGAACTATCGCCTATAGCGGCTCTACCCAAATTTAGAATAGCCATGTATAGAGTACTTAGAAGAGCATTGTTTAACATACCTGTCAGCGAGATTATGAAAGTGACTGGGGAACACGAGCCAGGAGTTGCAGTGTTTTGTTTTAGCAGATTTGGAAATAGGATTTCCAATGATTCTGCACTTGAAACTGGTAGCTACATAGTTTTAGCAGGTTTTGAAGAAGATGTTGAAAAAGCTTTGAAGGAAATTGAAAAGCTTTTTAGAAAGTATGAAGAGGTTTATGCGAGAAGGTACTCAGACATAATTAGATTGAGAGAATATGGTTAGGTAAACCATGAACGAATTACTCAACGCGCTATTACCACTAATCTACAGGATTATTGCAGCTACAATAGTAATTGTGGCTGTCTACGCCATCGCAAGATTCTTAACCAAACTACTACAAATGTTCTTTAAAGGGGCTGAGGCCGAATATATTGCTCGCCTTACCGAGCTTCTAAAACTATTTCTATACTTAGTTGCCGCAATAGTTGCTGCCAGTATAATTGCTCCAGAGATCCAAATATTTTCCGCATTGCTTCTAGTAATAGGAATAGCAATAGTGGTTATGTTAAACGATGTGCTTAGAAACATTGGTGCAGAGATTTATGTAAGACACCATGGTGTTGTGCGAAGGGGTGATTGGATTGAGATAGAGGGGCAAAACATTCGTGTGCTAGACTTTGGCGCTCTTGGGATTTGGGGTGAAACAGCAAAATCTGAGAAGGTCTTTGTCCCATATTCAAAGATTTTGAATAGTATTGTAACAAATAGACTTACAATACTTGGGCTCTTAACAAGAATTCAAATACTGATACCATCATCATACAGTGTTGAATATGCGGAAAAGGTTGTTAGGCAAGCAATAGAGAAAATCAAAGAAGATTTGGTTACAGAACCAGAAATTAATTATGCTGGAACAGTAGGAGAGTCATCTGTGTTCCTAGTAGAGATTCGCATTATTAACTATAGAAAACTGGAAAAAATTATCGCATTGCTAGAAAAAGAAATTCAGACTAGAATTCCTGAGGTAAGAATCAAGGCGTAAAATAGCATTAATAAGAATTGTGATAGTGAGGATTTGAATTGGATAGAGAGTGGATTAAATACTACAGAATTTGGGTTGTACACTCCATCTTCTACAGTTTTTCAACAACAATTTCTATTACATATTACCAGCCATATGCAATAAAAGTTCTAGGATTTGATACCAACAGCTTAGGAAATATAACTTTGTTCAATCTGCTAATGGTTTCTCTAGGAAATGTTCTGGGATCATACATTGTTAATAAATTTAGAGCTCGAAGAGTAACCGTGTGGAAGATATTCACATCAATGAACCTTCTTTTTTGGGCGTTAACAGGATTTTCTGATACCGTCAATGAGAATTTCATATATCTTTTCATCTCATTTGCACAGCTTGCAGGAGCCGTAGGCAATCTAGCATATGTTGACACCATTGGCGATATGATACCAGTGCAAGAAGCTGTCAAGACTTTTGGTAAAGTCAATTTCTATACACTAGCATCGTCCGTCTTAGCGCTGTCCATCTCTCTAGCTATATTCAATTTTTATGATATTCACCATGCATATAGAATTGCATATGCAATAGCCCTTATTACAGCAATAGTTTCAGCAACGTTCTTATTTCTCATGAAGGACTTGAGTAGGAAGGAAAACAAAAATTTGTCTATCTCTATACTATTTAGAGAATTCAAGGAGCTCCTTAACAGTGATGCTATCAAAGGGTATATAGTATTCATGACCATCTTCACATTTTTTGTCAACCTGCCTAACGCTATATGGAACTTTTACATAATAAAAGTATTTAATGGCAACGAAAATTGGATATCCTTAAACACAATCTCAAGCACATTAGCTAATGCTCTAGGAAACTACATATTGGGTAGGGTATCGCATAAGATCTCTAGGAAGAAGGTAATAACATTCAGCACAATTCCAATTTCTCTTGTTCCAGCATTTTTCTTGGTATCATCGACTATGGATAAGCAAATTGCACTAAATATATTCTCAGGATTTAGCTGGTCAGCTTTTAACCTCGTAACAGGCGTTTACAACATATACCTTGGTAGAGAACGTAGAATATTCATGGTTTCGTTACTTGGTATTTTAACAAACATTTCTGCAGGAATAGCATCAAAAGTTGGTGCCTCAGTTGCGTCAATAAGCCTCATGATGATGAACCTAGTGTTCATATTATCCTTCATTGGAAGATTGGTCATGTACTTCTACGCTAAAAAGAATATAGTTGAACTTTAAAGCAATATGGTAATTGATGTACTTTACATTTTGAATTATTTTATGTGTCAAGCACCTTTTTACTATTTCACTATTATAATGCTAGAAAACATGAGAATGGGCTACAACAATGATGTGGTACATCATATCGACAATAGCATACGGAATGCTATCTGCATTAGACCCTCTTTTATTTATTTACATAGCATATTCTCTAAATGTTAACGGAGTCTATCTGGGCATTCTAAGTACTATGTGGAGTATTGCATACATAATTGCTAACAAAGCTTTAGACGCATTTGCTGATCGTGGATCAAATAGAATGCTCTGTGCATTAACACTGCTTTGCGTGTTTCTCATAACATACTTCTTCAATAACATTAACTTCGTTATAGGCTTTCTTCTCTACATATTACATGCGGTTGCCATAGCTTCTTTAAATTTAGCCATAAGTGTTACAACATTGGAAAGTTTTGACAGCGATTCATGGAACAGAATGACATTGTACAATAAAGTGATAAGTAATATTGCTAGAGGTTCAACCCTAATCATCGCATCCATGCTTAGTGTAGCATCTATTATCAATCTATTTTATGTAGTTTTACTAAACATTGCAATAACAGCTATCTTAATGCCTTCACTGGTCATAGCATTTGAAAGGAGGTTCTTCAAATTGAATAAAACATTAGATAGAATAGGATATTATATAAAAGCCTCTTCATCTCTGCTATATATAGATAGACCAAAGACTGCTATGGAAATATTTGCTAGGTTTTGGGATAGTGTTGAAAACATCTCACCTATAAGGGTATTGATCTCCATAACAGGGGGTGTTGCAGTAGGAGATTATGTATTTACTATAGTACCGTTGGTTGTAAAATCCAAGATTGTAGTAACCGATATGTGGAAGGTTTATGGGATAGCAGCCATAATATCTGCTTTAATAAGTTTTTTACTGAGGAATGCAGATTTCTCGAGTAGAATATTCGCATTTACAGTATCCCTTCTGCGCTTAGCAATTCTCACAATAGGTTTTGGTCTCATATCAAATGTGTTGTATCTGTTGTTATACATAGTGATTACATCAACGCTTTTCATGATGCTAGATATAACCCTTTACAACATTTACATATCTACACAGGCGGGTTATGGAACATCAGCATACTTTATATTTAGAGAAATAGGATCAGTCATAGGTTCGCTGATCGGAGGTTTTGCGATAGGTCTGGGTCAACACACATTCTTGTCAATAGCAATAGCAATTGGTTTGGCAACTGCAATTCCTCTTGTATTGTAATATCTTGAGGCTAAGGTGGTGAAACATTATAAAACCTAGCAATATTGTCAACATTCAATCTCCACAAATAACTTTCATCGACGACATTTTCATGTAATAGCTTCAACTGGTTTTCAACTATTTGCCACGGATACGAAGATACACCAGGCCTTTTTGGATCATCAATGAAATCGCTTTCAACAATATAGTCTGGTGAAAGTCTTCTAAATGCTTCTTTTAAGACTTGGTATTTTCCAGGAATTGTAAAGATAAAGCCTCTTTTCAAAGCTTCTTCCGATGTTGGAATGTCGGAATGGTGAAGCACTATCTTATATCTGTTAATATTGTAATCCTTCACAATGCTCTCAATATCTAAGACTGTTAGATATCCTCCCTGCTCAAGATGAAGATGTACAAAACAATTTAGATCTCTGGCTAGGGCTAGTGCATATCTTAAAATAATTGAATTTGCTATGAAAGATTCTGGGATTGTCTTATAATGCGGTCTTCCAATTTCTCCAATGCCATCTATTAAACCATTCTTGACGAGCTTGCCAATGTGGTTCAGTATATTTTGAGCCATGTCCAAGATCTTTTCTCCACCTCTTGGATTCCTAACAATCAAGTCATCTATATCAGCAGGGTGTATACCCGATAAACAAATAACCTTTAACCCCTCTTCCCTAGCCGCTTCGCACTCCTTAAGCAGCACATCAATGCTTTTTACATATCCATCAAAATTCATATCAAAACCTAGATGCTTTGGCGACAGACCTACTAATACCATGAACCATCCATTAACCTCTTTGAACTTCTTTGCAACGGTTCTAGCGCCCAGACCTTTAACAGGGTTTGTATGTAGGTGTCCATCTGCAAAAAGCATCTTCAAGATATCACCATCTCAGAAAATTCATTTCATAGAAAATAAAAATATAATGTTTTGCTATATTCAGCTGAGGATAATGCAATCATCGATCATGTCGGCTCTTCTTCATCATTTTTCTAAGCTATAGCAGTAAAATTCTACTGTTTTCCAAGCTCTTCTTCAGTTTTCCTCCTCTTAACAGCTCTATCAAACAATATCCAGTTCCTATACCACTCTTCATTTTCTTTTCGTAGCAACTCTAAAATCATCTTGGTCAGATCTTTAGCGCTGACCTCATTAATATTTTGCTCCAAGAGTTTTGCCTCAACGATTTTAGCTATTTTTCTTGCAGCCTCTACCGTTGCGCCGGCCTTTAGGCAACTAACAACTATTTTCTCAGGTATAAACTCCTCTTTAGATCCATCCCTTTTCACAACTATTATACCCAACTTTTCACCCCGAAGACACTTAGAGAATTTTTATAAGCATTATAAACTTTTCAAAAAATGGTGAGAAATTGAACAATGCGAGCATAGCGTTGGTCTCTGGTCTTTTAACCTATGATTCGGGAAAGACATGGTTTGTAATAGGCTTAGCCAAGAGTATTATAGAGAAGGGTTATAGTGTAGCAGTTTTCAAGCCTGTTGCAGGCCACAATCTATGGAGCCAATACAAAGCCTTTCAATATAGTGTAAAGGCTGGGATGCTTCTAGGCGAAGACGTTGGCAAATACATATCGTATTTAAAGCTAAGTGATCAGCCGCAGATTATGAACCCCATTGATATATTGTTGGCTCCTCCTGATCCAGTGAGATACATATCGAATAGAGATTTGATCAGCTATCTAGAGGATCTGGAAAACCAGTTTAAGCAAATGGTACTGGCAAGATATAGCGATTGTGAACATAGTACATCAAAACACTATGTTTTCAGCTCTAACATAGCAAAGTTATCGCCTCACATCAAGAGAATTGTAGAAAAGCTTTCATTTGCTGTTGAGGCGGAGGATGCAAGTGCTGAAGACTTTATCGCAAGGTTGAAATCCGCTAGCGCCGAAGAGAATATTGATAAGTGTTTGTCAAAACTGATGCAGGGAAAGGATTTGGTCATAGTGGAATCTTTTAACGATGCTATAACACCATACATTAGATTATTAGACAAGGTGGCAAACATCTTTGTTGTTATGCCAGCGGCTGTTGCTATTTATAGTGACATCGTAAAGGTGAAGAATGTTGTTATAGAAAATGTCAAGAGATTTGGTGAACTAGGTCTGAAAGCATATAATCTTCTCCAATATTTACCTCCTGATAACGTTATGAGTTTAATGCCTAGAACAAGCGAAATAGAGTATGATAGTGTATTCGAAGAATTGATAAAAATATTGTTTAGTTAGTTTTCCACTATCAATGGATTTCATGCAAAAATTTAACTAACTTGGATAGAAATTGAGCATATGCTAAATCCTCTAGAGATTCTACAATCATTTCAGCCTCGTATATGTCTCTTCCCATACCAATAACGCCATGCTTTTCAAGAACTATTGCATTGCAACCAGTAGCGGCTTTCTCACCTACAAGCCTTGCAAGCGCTTCTGTACCTGGCTCCACATAGGGAATATATTCAATCCTTTTTATGAATATCATGACTTCAGAAAGCAGAGATTCATCAAGTCTTAGACCAGCAATAGAATATGCCACAGTTATGGGGTTATGAGCATGGATAACAGCGTTTACATCAGGTCTAGCCTTGTATATGGCTACATGAAACCTCCACTCACTCGATGGTTTTCTAGAACCTTCAACAACATTTCCATTCAAATCGATTTTAACAAGATCATCTACCTTAAGACCACCTTTGAACACCCCTGATGGAGTAATCCAGACATAGTTTGTCCCAGCAACTCTAATACTTGCATTGCCAGACAAGGCAGATACTAGACCCCTTCTATACAAATTTCTCATAACATTGACTATATCCTCCTTAATCTTCTCCTCACTATAGACAAGGCTTGACATAGATAGGACAACCAAGATGATAGGACTTTCCTAAAATATAAAAATTTTGGTATATAAAATTATTATCAAACACACTCTTACAACATATAAATATAGCAATTATTACAATAAACAACTTTATTATTATTTGCCTATTATTTGGTTTAAGTTTTCAGAACGTATTATCGGGCTATTAGATACATTGAATTGCCTTGTGTAGAAAATGAAGCAACATCTCATTTAGCCTTGGAGAATCTTCGATAGGTGTCTTCAGATGGGTAACCGCTACATCACCTTTCATTGCTCCCCGAAAAGCTCATCATCGTAAAGATGTAGTAGAAGTAATATTGCATTATAAGCTTTTGCATTTAATTAGAGATTTTTTAGTAGGTGCCGGCTCTTTTCCTTTGTATAAGCGAAAGTCTTATTCCTGTTATCACTATGTCACTGTTAAATATACGCGTTGTTATAGCAATAATAACAATACATGTTATTATCGAGGATGCAAGTGATGTTATCACAAGTTGTATTGCGTTAGACAGTTTCGCTATGGCAAGAACATATATCGTTGGCGCAACTAAAACTCCATATAAAATTGATGTTGCTATATTGAGTGGCATGGAAATGAATAGAGCTGCAATACCAAATCCAAAATAGAGAAGCGTTATCGGCATTGCTAAAATACTAGCCGTTCTTTCATCAGATGATATAGAACCTATTAAGACTCCTACAGCGCCGCTGTATATCAATCCTATGATAAGCGATGTTATTACGAAAACTATGAAATCAGGTGTGAATATTGTCAGGTTAAATGATGCTTCAACTAGATTTGGTTCGCTAGTCACGGGTTGTGAGATTTGGGCTATCATAAAGAACATTGCTAGGAAATATATAAAACCTGTTATAAAAGCCATGATGACAGAGCTAATGATTTTCGCGATTACGATATCTCTTCTTGGGATTGGCTGAGAAAGAAGCATTTCAAATGCCTTTTCAACCTTCTCTATAGCTGTGATGCTGGTAGCAGAAGATGTTGTGAGTCCCATCATAAAAGACAGGATGAAAATTAGTGCTGTGACTACCTGGATATAGCTATTTAGTTGTTGCGAGTTCAGCACCTTCCCGAACGCAACCATATTTTGGTTTATGATAACAGGCCTTTCTTGGGGTATTGAAATATTGTTTAAAATGCTTATTGTTTGTGTAATAGTCTTTGACAATATTGATGCAATTGTTTGAAGGACTCCGGTCTTTGTTTGTATGCTTATTTGAGAAAAATCATTTATTTTGGCATAGCCCCATATCATAGCAGGTCTTCCCACAGTTGCATTATCTGTGAAACCTCTTGGAAGTACTATAACGTACAAACTCTTGTTCAATGCAAGGTCAATAGACGGGTAAACCTTAACACCGCCACCTAAAGACGTATTCAGCCTATTTATTAGAAGTTTCACAAATTGGTTATTCTCCTCAGCCACAACCCCAACATCTAGTCTCATTGTTTCCTGCACAGCTTGCGAAATACCTGCTCTAGTAATCCCTCCAATGAATCCGTAAAAGAAGAATATGAATATTAACGATACTATAAAAGCAGGGTTTCTAATCATCGCCTTAACTTCTCTTATAATGAGTTGTCCAAGAGGCATAAACCACTCCTTAGCGATACTAATCTATAGAATTATAAAATTGCTGGACTAATAAAATAAATCTATATGAGTTTTGTGAAGCTGTTCCTTATCGAATAAAATGAATATAAAATTAATTAATTGAATATGTTATAGAGCTTTTTCTGAAACAATCTTTTCTATAGTTTCTATATAGTTTCTTACCTTTTCAGGCAAGCCACTTATATCTATGGTTGCAAACCCTCTTACCAATGCTGAAATAGCTTCGTCTCTAGAAAAACCTTTGCTAATCAGATAGTTTATCTCGTCTTCTGCAAGCCTCCCTATAGATGCTTCATGAGTTAAGATTACATCGGGGTGTTTAGCTATGAGCTCTGGGACTGTTTGTATAAGTGAGTTATTTGACATCATAAGACCTCTACAGTCAATATGGCCTTTGCCCATTCTTCCACCAGTGATTTGGGCCCTCATAACGATTTTTGACTCATCCCTTGCAATAGCTCTTGAAACAAGTTCTGCTGATGCTCCATCTCCCTCTATATATGCTGCACTACCAACATCTATATCAGAATCCTCCAAGCCAAGTATAATAGATGCTAAGAACGCCCTTGAATTGCTTGAGAGATAAACCTTTGGGTAGGTCTGAAGTGTTTTAACTTTTGATATATTGACATAGTATGAAACATACTCTCCCTCTTCATCAACACTAACAACAGTTCTTGGCCTTACATGCGCAACTTTATTCCATGAATGGACCATCACAAATCTGAGCTTGGCCTTTCTACCAACAAAGAATTCTGATATCCCAACATGGAGTCCTAGAACCTCTGGTGCAATTGTACAGCCAGTATAGACAGTTGCTTCAGCACCATCTTCAACAACAACTATGTTATGTGGTGCTTGAAGACCCTTATAGCTCATATACAAGCAAGCCATTATAGGCTCGTCAACTTTACTGCCTTTCTTAACTCTTATGAAATACCCTCCCCTACCTCTAAGATAAGCCAAAGCTGTAAATTTATCTGTAGATGGGTCAATAAGCCTCCATGCAAATTCCATTGCCTCATCAGGTTTCTGCTCAATGAAATCCTCAATCCTATACACCTCAACGCCAGGGATCCTACTCAAATACTTAAAGTAGCTTTGATCAACCTGTATGTACAAGGCATTCGCATTCAGGTTGACTCCAACTTCCTCGGCTTTAGATACATCAAGAAGACCCTTAGATCTATTCCCAACTTCCTCGGCTTCCAGATACTGAGATATATCTATGTCTAAACCATATGGAGATGGCTTATCCAGCGCCTTTACTGCCTTTTCTCTTAATTCGCTATGCCAATCCTTTAAACCCATACTTCATCACCTTGTATAACAAGTTTTCATCTCCACAGGTAGAAATGGTTCCATTGATCATTATGCACACCCTACTGGGCTCTATAAATCTGGTTATAAAGGCTGAGTGAGTGACTATAATAATTGATCTAAATGGAGACTCTTCAACCAATTTTTTCAAACCTTTTGCAATAATTTCTATAGAATCCACATCAACACCTGTGTCAGGCTCATCAACTAATGCAATCTTGGGCTTTTGTGCAAGAAGTGTGGCAATCTCAACTCTTTTTAACTCACCTCCAGAAAAGCCCTTACCAAATTCTCGATGAAGCAAATGCTCTATAGACATTTCCCTCGCTATTTCATATACATCGCATTTATTCTTCTTACAAAGCATTGATAACATATCGAAAACCTTTATCCCTAAGAGCTTTGGAGGTATCTGATGACCTATTGCAATACCCTTAGCAACCCTATACTCAATTGGCTTGTCAGTTAAATCTTCACTTTCGAAAATAATCTTACCAGAAGATATGTTGTATCCAGGATAGCCAACAACAGCCCTTAAAAAAGTTGTTTTTCCCGCGCCATTAGGACCTAAAAGAAATACTATGTCATTTTCATAGACATCTAAATTAGCACCTCTAACAACAAGCCTTCCTCCAGATACCACGTCCAAGTCTTTAACGCTAAGCACAATACTCATATGATCACCTGCCTCTAGAGAGTGGTTGATACCTTAAATATGCATTTTATGGAAAAATTTAGCCATTCCGCACATGAAGTTATTTCTACGGAGTATAAATAAGCTCATCATAAAAATAGATTTAAACCAGAAAATGCTGGGCAACAGAAATCAATGATAATAAGAAACACTAGGAAGGTAAATCAAGGTGTTGTAGAATTAACAATATAAAAAATTTATTTTTGGGCTAGATATGCAAATAATGAATTAAAGGCTATGTTCAAAACATCTTGCTACATAGGTGGTAATTGATGGCTACTGCAAAACAGGTTTATTTAGCTAAAAAACTTGAGGAAAAATATGGTGCTATAGGCAAAGTTGCAGGAAGGTACTTAGAAGCTGGGCTATCGATAGAGATAAACCATCCAACGAGATATGGGCCAATACATATCGTGGCTAGAGGAGGTAAAAATATTTATGCGATAGAAGTTGTGGATAAGCCGGGAAAGCTAAGTTTAGACGTAGTAAGAAATTTGGTTGAAAAGGCAAAGATAGTAAAAGCAAAGCCTATACTGGTCTTGTGCTCCAATGCTATTAGCGTTGGCGATGAGGTATACAAGTTCTGCATTGAGAATGGTGTAAAAATTAAATTGTTTAGAAGTGGTGAGAAATAGCAGGTGGCAAAACTATGGCACATGGGATCAATGATGGTCTAATTCGCGATTCTATACTAAATGTTGCAAATCTAATGGCGATATCTGCTATAACAGCTCCCAAGGCAAGAGGGGTAGACAATATTATAGTCAAGGTTATAAGTGATGAGAAGGAGATTGAACAACTAGCTAAGAAAATGGAGGAGTTGTCTAAAGAATATGGCGAGTTCTTTTCAAGAGATGCGAATAATGTTAGGAGAAGTGTGGCTGTGGTTTTGATAGGTTGTAAGAATGTTAAAATGGGGCTGAAAACGCCATTGAAATGGGCATTGGATGCAGATACTGTGTGTAGCTTGGTTAATCTTGGTATAGCCATAGGATCAGCTGTAAAAACAGCGTCTATGCTGAATGTTGATAATAGGATAATGTTTAGCGTTGGTGTCGCGGCTCAAGAGCTTGGTCTTATAGAGGCGGATTATGTGTTCGGGATACCACTTTCTGCATACTCAAAGAACATATATTTTGATAGAGTATGGCCCCAGCCAAAAAGCTCATAGAGATAGGGAAAATGGACTCCGCAACAATAATTCAATATGCTATGATATTTGTATTGTCTTTTCTACCCATATCTGAAGTGAGAGGGGGTATACCATTAGCATTCTTTTATTTTCATGAAGACTTCGGCAAACTAGCACTTGGGATTGTAGTTTCAGTTATAGGAAATCTTCTTGTAGCCCCCTTTGTTCTATATCTATTGAAATACATTGATAATTTTATCAGAAATTATAGATTAGTTCCAGAGAAGATCAGAAGGGCATACATATGGGTTATGGACTATGTCAAGAGGAAAAGCAAGAGCTTTGAAAAATATGAGATGTTGGGACTTGCAATATTTGTTGCCATACCCCTTCCAGCAACAGGTGCTTGGACAGCATCGCTCATAGCATTCTTGATAGGAATGAATAGGAAAAAAGCCTTGATATCGATAGAAGCAGGGGTTATTGGGGCGTCAGCAATAGTGGCAATAGTGTGTTTATTGGGCTTAGAAATACTTAAAAAATTGTTTCTCATACAATAAAAATGGATGATGAGTCCTAGACCAAGCCAAAAGGTGACGAATCTCCGTTTTCTGATCAAGATACTGATTTCTTTTTATTCTCTATCTAAGTAAATTTAAGAAATCATGACGAGAATTTATTTGCTGTGTATAAATTCAATAGTTTAAACTTTAAATAGTGGAATAAAATGAGGTATCTTAACTGGTGTTTTCAATGATTGAGGGCAAGATGTTTGAAGAAAGAATATCGAGAAGCATAATAAGGAATACAATGCTTGATCTGCTTAGATTAACAAATGTTGATGTGGTGATTGTTGGTGCAGGCCCTTCCGGCATGGTTGCTGCAAAGTATATTGCTGATAAGGGTTACAAGGTGGTGGTTCTAGAACGAAGGCTTAGCTTTGGTGGTGGTATAGGTGGTGGGGGCATGCTATTCCATAAAATAGTTGTTGATGAGTCTGCTATTCCAATTCTAAAGGACTTTAATATTAGGTTTCAAAAAGATGAAGAAGAGAATCTATATGTTTTAGATTCATCAGAACTAATGGCTAAGCTGGCTACTGGTGCTATTGATGCTGGTGCAAAGATTATTAATGGTGTGCATGTGGAGGACGTTATTTATAGGGAGAATCCTCTGAGGATAACCGGAGTTGTAATTCAATGGAGCGCAGTAGTGTTATCAGGTCTTCATGTAGACCCTCTATTCATAAGATCGAAGGCTGTAGTTGATGCCACAGGACACGATGCTGAGGTTATTAAGATTGTGGCTAAGAAGATTCCCGAGTCTAACATTGTTCTACGTGGGGAGAAGTCAGCATATTCAGAGCTGTCGGAGAGAATAGTTGTTGAAAAGACGGGCGCAGTTTTGCCAGGGCTCTATGCAACAGGGATGTCTGTAGCAGCGCTATATGGTTTGCCTAGGATGGGACCAGTATTCAGCTCAATGTTGTTGTCTGGCAAGAAGGTGGCCGAAATTATTGTAAGCGATCTAAAATCGTAACATAGTAGAAAAGTAGAAAAATTTTTAGCGTATTTGTAACAGTGTCTCTAAACCTTTCTAATCTTTTTGAGGTACTCTATAATTCCACCTGACATTAGTATCTCTAGTGCCATTCCACTTAAACCTTTGCATGCAACTTTTTTAGAATTGTTTATTGTAACCTCGCCAGACACTAGATCGATTTTTATAGAATCCCCATCTCTAACCTCTTTTGATATTCCTGGGCATATGATGACTGGCAAACCATTGTTTATTGCATTTCTATAGAATATCCTTGCAAAGGACTCTGCTACAACAGCCTTTACACCTGCAGCCTTAATAGCTATGGCTGCCTGCTCCCTTGAAGACCCCATTCCAAATACCTTACCAGCAACTATTATAGCGCCATTGGCTTTCTTATAGAATTCGGGGTCTATAGACTCAAAGACGTGTTGTGCAAGGTATTGTGGATCTGTATACTTTAGATGTTTAGCTGGTATAATGACATCTGTGTCTATCTTATCGCCAAGTTTTATAACCCTTCCCTCGATTATCACATTACATCACCTGGTTCAACAATCTTGCCGCTCACAGCTGTTGTAGCAGCTATAGCAGGGCCTGAGAGATATATTTTTGCTTGGGGGCTACCCATTCTACCAACAAAATTCCTATTTGACGTTGAAACAACAACTTCGCCGGGAGCTGCAATACCGAAGTGTCCTCCTATGCAAGGACCACATGTTCCATATGTTACTATACAACCTGCTTCCACAAGGGTTTGTATGTAGCCTAGCTCCATAGCTTTTCTAAACACATTCCAAGATGCTGGAACGGCTATGCATCTTGACTTCACCTTTTTCCCTTTCATTATTTTTGCAGCTATCTCAAAATCTGATAGTCTGCCATTGGTGCAGGAGCCTATGAATACATAGTCAACCTCTGTACCCCACACATCTCTAACACTTTTAACATTATCAACGCTGTGTGGGGCGGCTACAAGGAAATCAACTTTATCGAGTTCTATAGTGTATTCATCTACGTACTCAGCATCTGGATCAGGGGTTATAGTTTTGGGTTCGAAACCTCTTTCTGTCTTCACATAGTTTACGGTTACAGAGTCTGGCACAAACATTAGTGTATCGGCATTCATCTCTATACCCATATTAGCTACAGTCACTCTATAGTCCATTGGAAAGCTCTGTGGGTTGTCGACAAATACCTCTATCGACATACCATTGAAATAGTCGGCTTTGAAAACCCTCAGAATCTCTAGTGCCACCTCCTTGCCCGTGCGCCACTCTTTAAGAGCTCCTGTAAGCTTTATCTTGAATGGCTGCGGAACAGTAAGCCAGGTTCTACCAGTTAAGACAATCGCTGCAATATCGCTTGCCCCAAGGCCTTGGGCAAACGCCCCTAGTGCACCAGATGTTGTTGTGTGGCTATCAGCCGCCATAACAACTTGTCCAGGTAAAACATACCTTTCTATCAAAACCTGGTGAAGAATTCCAAAGCCTACGTCATGAAAGTTTTTAATCCCGTGTTTCCTAGCAAACAATCTTATGTGTTGCTGAATTTCAGCGCTTCTAACATCTGGTGGTGGAACAAGGTGGTCAAAAGCTATGACAAGCGAATCAATATTGTGTATTTTTACATTGCCTGTTTTTTCCATAACTTCTATAACATGATATCCTGTTAGATCATGAAAAGCTACAACATCTACGGCAACCTCTATAACATCACCAGGAGATACTACTCTTCCTGATGCCCTCTCTAAGATTTTTTCTGTGAGGGTCTTACCCACCATCTATGCACCAAGCAAAGTATCTTGAACACAAAATAAAAGCTTAAAATATTATTGTACACAATAAACATTTTTAATCACATCCAAAATGACCAGAGACAATATTTAGACGCATGCTGGCATGATAATGGTTTCTATAAGCAGAAAGCATGTTGAGACAAGAAAACTATATGCATCTCAGCATCTTCCTTATCGAAAATGCAAACTTCACAGCCTGAACCTCTTTGGCTGTTTTAAACTCTTCTTTTCCCAGTCAACAGTGACTTTTCTCTTTGCACCTTTAACCATATTGACATAGTTTATTGCAGATAATGCTGCTATAACTCCTGAGGCAGCAGATATTATGGCTTGCTTGTATGGGGTGTTGCTTGCAATGTCTCCCGCGGCGAAGAGACCAGGTGTTTTGGTCGCCCCTAGGCTATCCACAATAATCTCGCCTTTTTCTGTAATGTCTACATATTGCTTTAGGAAGTCTATTCTTGTTTCAAAGCCTATTTCAACGAATAGCGCATCTACCAAGAGCTCTACTTTTTCAGCACCTCTTTTAATAACAACCTTTTCTAGTTTTTTATCACCGTTTATCTCCTCAACAGTGTAACCCTCAAAGACCTTTACGTTGCTAAACTTCTTTGCATAGTCTATGCTGTGGTCACTATGATAGGGCACAATGTAATACACCTCTCTAGCTAGTGGTGCAAGCAACCCAAGGTTTTCAACACCTTTCTCACCGAAGCTCACTAATGCAACGGTCTTTCCCTTATATAGTGGGGCATCACAGATAACACAGTAGCTCAGCCCCTTACCAACGAAAGAATCTTCTTTGCTTAGACCAAGCTTCCTGGGGGCCTTACCACATGCTGCGATAACAGCTATAGACCTTATGACCAAGCCTTTCTTGGTTCTCGCTACAAAGAACCCATTAGCTTTCTCTAAGCTGACAACCTCATCAACTATGATCTCGGCATTAAATGACATAGCTTGTTGCTGTATCTTCAGAACCAACTCTATGCCTGGGGCTGGATCGAAACCAGGGTAATTCTCTATTATACTTGCATATGAGAGCTGGCCGCCAATGTCAAGAGCGACAACAGTTACCTTCAAGTTTTGCCTAGCGATGTAAAGAGCGGCTGAAAGCCCCGCTACACCGCCGCCAATCACTAAAACATCTGTGTTTATTTCCCTCTCCTCAACACCGAAATCTCTTTCCATAAACTACACCTGTGCTGAATCGACTAGATATTGCGGCAATGAGGCTTATAAGCATACCCATGTTTAAAGACAGCGTCAACCCCTCTTAATGTTCATAAAAATTTATTTTAAGGCAAAGCACAATATATTTTAGATTGGAAATGATTGGCATAATTCTTGCAGCTGGCTATGGAACTAGATTGCATCCTATAACACTCGAAATGCCTAAGACGATGATTGAGTTGGAACCCGGTGTCTCTATTCTAGATTATATAGTAAGTGCATTTAAAGATGTTGAGATTTCTGAGATATATGTTGCTACAAGAGAAGATGTTTCGCATTTCTTTTTGAAGAGAGGCGATGTAAAGGTTCTTGTTGTAGACGTTAAGGAGGGTGATGGAAATCTCTGGACACTCTACCAAGCAATTTCTAGTCTGAAGTCCATGGGCATAGAAGATGATGTTGTGCTTTCTATGTCTGATCATGTATATGAATACGCTATTATTAGAAAACTTGTTAAGGCAGCTAGAAACTCCTCAAAGCTCTATATATGCTTAGATAAGCTGATTCGTGGAAGAGATGCTGTTGAAGGCCTTAAAATAGTTGTTGATGGCAATACAGTTGTTTTATCAGGTAAAAATATACCGCCTTATAGCGGGATAGATACTGGGCTATTTTTTATACCTAAATCCATTTTTCCATATATAGAAAAGATTGTTTTGGAGAAGGGTAGAAAAGCATCGTTATCTGACATGATCAATGCTTTGGCTAAGGAGAACCTCGTTGGATATGTTGATGTCTCAGGCTATCTCTGGCAAGATGTAGACACTCTCGAAGATGTTGAAAGGGTTAGGAAACTCTATTGGAAGATACTGTCGAGAAACCTTGTAAAGGATAGTGACGGTGTTGTGTCAAGGTATATCAACAGGAGGATATCTACAGCAATAAGTATCAGTATGTATAAAGCCAGGGTTTTCATACATCCAAACATATTAACAGTTATAGTGTTTATTATAGGTGTTGTGGCGTCGATATTGCTGTTTACTGGACATGATATTGTCGGAGCTCTTCTAGCTTTGCTATCATCTATACTGGATGGCGTGGATGGTGAAGTCGCTCGTTTATACAATGCTAAATCTAGATTTGGCGCAATGTTGGATACATTGCTTGATAGAATAGTTGATGTGTTGCTACTATCCGCGATATTTTATCAGATGGTGCAAGGCTCTATCCAGCTAGGCAACACAATACTTACTGTGTATGTACTATTGTATGCCTTGTCATTACTAGGCTCAATATATGTTAGCTATATCAGCAATGTCATAGAAGATAAAGAGTATGTGGCTAGTCTTAGAAGTCAGTTCCCATGGGCAACAAGAGATGTAAGAATATTTGTTCTAGCACTTGCCACAGTTTTTAAAGCCTATGAATATGGCTTAATGTATATAGCTTTTTCGAGCTGGGTCTTCATAGCTAGGTCGTTAGCGCACAGTTTCAAAAGTGAAGCAAAGACAAGGTCAAAGCTGTTTACATTGCTCACTAGTAGACGTCAGATTAAGCCCTATATAGAGAAGCCATTTGCAGTATTAATTGAGGAAACAATATTCTATCTGTTGCTTCTAGCAATTCTGATACCCTTAACAAATACTGCTTTAGCCAAAATCAACAGCTATGTTGATCTTGATGTAAAAAGTCCATACCCTCTTCTATGGGAATTTATAGCATCTATAGAGATAGCTACAATAGTTTATCTATTCTACAGATTCATGAAAGGGTTTATCACAATTCTAACAACACTCAAAAATAAGGTGGTTGAGAAGTTATGGATTACCCCAACTGTTTATCAAAGAATCATTAAAAGAGGTCTTATACTAGCTCTAATTATGTTATCTACATATCCGATAAACTACGTCATGGCATTAGCCGGTGTAGAAAAAGAGATCAAGGATCTTGGCAACTACATACTTATGATAATAACATTTGTTGCTATAGTAATGCTCTTACTAGATATTGCCAAAGCATTTGAACATATAATTAGAGGCTATATTCTAAAGAAGAATAGAGATTGACTATATTTAACCTACATCCTTAATAAATTTGTTATTTTATGAGATAGGCACTGTTATGTCTTCTATGCTGCTCCAGAACATCTTCATATCTTTTATGTCGTTAATGTCTATAGAGAACTTTGATAGACTTTTGGCAAATTCTAGTCCAAGTCTGTGATCTAGTATGAGCGGTATGACTAGGTCTGCTGCATATCTTCTAATCCTATAGTCTTTTTCTGGTGCATAGCCTGTTGTTATCACCAAGTCGATTCTATTGTTTATCATATATTCAATGACCGTGGACTCTGGAACTGTGTCAGCATTTTTAACAGGCATGGTATCTACTGTAATGGTTTTGTATCCCATATCACTAAAGATTTTAGCGGCATCTTCAAGTTCCTTAAACAGTTTTTGAAGCGGATTATATATCAAAACCATATTGCTTTTTGAGGGTAGCCTATTTCCAGATACGCTAAGCCAACTCAATATAAGCGCATTTTCAAAGTTTCTAGAAATTGTAGCAACTTCGCCAACACTTCTCATTTCAGGCCCCAAAAATGGGTATGCACCTCTTAGCCTCGCCCACGAGAATTGAGGAGATTTAACTCCAAACCATTTTGGCACGAGCAAATTGAACTTATTTTCATGTACAGCAGACTCGATTCTGCCTAGTAGAGACGCCTCAACAGCAGCTTTCATTAGGTTGTAGCCTGTGACCTTGCTTGTAAATGGCATTGATCTGCTTGCTCTCAAATTCAATTCGATTACATATATGTTTCCATCTTTATAGAGCATCTGTAAATTGTATGGACCTTTAATATTTAGAACCTCGTTTAATCTCATAGCTATTTTACAAGCCTCTACAACAACGTTCTCAGGGAGCGTTCTATATGGTATAGACATTGTGGCGTCGCCACTATGAACACCAGCATATTCTACATGCTCTATAACAGTTCCTATAGCCGTCTTCCCATCTCCGACAGCATCAACCTCAAATTCTATTGCACCATCTATAAACTTTGACACGACAACAGGGTATTTCGGCGATATCTTTGCAGCCCTTGTTATATAGTCTATAAGCTCCTTTCTATTCCATGCAATATTCATTGCAGATCCACTTAGCACGTAACTCGGCCTTACAAGAACCGGGTAGCCAACGTCCTCAGCAAACTTGATAACCTCATTAACATTTGACGCCTCTATCCATGGAGGCTGCTTAATGTTCAGTTCATCAAGTAGCTTACTAAACAAGGCTCTATTCTCGGCTCTATGAACACTATAGCCAGCTGTGCCAAGTAGTGGCAAACCTCTTTTCTCTAATTCCCATGCAATATTATTAGATATTTGCCCTCCTAGAAATGCTACAATACCCTTTGGCTTTTCAACATCATATATATCCATAACCCTTTCAACAGTTATTTCATCAAAGTATAGCTTTTCATTCATATCCCAGTCTGTTGAAACAGTCTCTGGGTTATAGTTAACCACTATAACCTCATAGCCAAGCTTTCTAGCCTCATCAGCATAAGATACGATACTCCAATCAAACTCGACACTAACACCTATCCTGAATCCTCCAGCACCGAGAACCATTATCTTAGGCTTTGAACTGTCAAATGAGATGTCGTGCTCCCATCCATTATACGTTACATACAGATAATTGGTCTGCGCAGGCCACTCAGCAGCGAGAGTGTCTATCTGTTTCACAACAGGTTCTACACCAAACATCTTTCTAAGCTTTCTAACCTCATCTAGATCCATATTCAATGCTTTTGCAAGTTGCTCGTCACTGAAGCCTAACCTCTTACCCTCTGCTATTATACTTGCAAGAGTTTTTTCGTTGATGTTAGACGAATTTCTAAGTTTCTTTAAATTCTCGTAAAACTCTACAACAATTTTTATTTGCTTCAAGAAGTGTTTGTCTATTCCGGTCAGCTCATATATTGTATCGACATCAACGCCATGTTTAAATGCTTTTGCAACCCATATAGGCCAGTATGGCTCTCTCCTCCTAATTCTCTCCAATACATAGCTAAGCGATATAGTATCATCCTCGTATATCCTCCCACCAACAAGACCAGGCTCGCCGATGTCAAGCATTCTCAATGCTTTCTGCAATGCCTCTAGAAACGTTCTTCCAATTGACATAACCTCTCCAACGCTCTTCATTTCTGTTCCAAGCGACCTTTCCACATATGGAAACTTGTCCAAATCCCATCTCGGGATCTTTATCACAACATAGTCTAGGCTTGGCTCAAAACATGCCGAAGTCTTGCCTGTAACCTTGTTCAGAACCTCGTATAGTCTATATCCAAGTGCGAGTTTCGCGGCTATATATGCTAGTGGATACCCGGTTGCCTTGCTGGCTAGGGCACTGCTCCTCGACATTCTTGGATTGGTTTCTATAACATAGGCTTCTTCACTGTTCCAAGGATTTAGAGCGACTTGAACATTCCCCTCGCCCACAAGCATAATAGCCCTTTCAGTGGCTATAGATAGGTTTCTAGATAGCTGGTACTCAAAATCTGTGAGTGTTTGACAGGGTGCTACAACAATTGACTCTCCTGTGTGCACACCCATTGGATCGAGATTCTCTAGACACGCCACAGCAGCTACATTGTCATAAGCATCTCTAACAACCTCAAACTCGATTTCTTTCCAATGATGGAGATACTTTTCAATAAGCACTTCACCGATTTCTGATTGTGCAAAAGCTGCTCTAAGTTTCTTCACAAGCTCTTCTTTTCTCCAGGCAACAAAGCTCCCGGCTCCTCCAAGATTGAAACTCACTCTAACCATGACTGGGTATCCCATCTCCTCCGCTATTTTTGTGGCCTCCTCTATGGATGTTGTAGCTTTGCTTGGTGGAACAGGTATGCCGTGTCTAAGCATGGTTTCTCTAAATAATGATCTAGACAAAGCTCTTCTAACACCCTCTATTGGGGTTCCCAAAACCTTCACGCCATATTTCTCGAGAACCCCATCATCATGCAGTTTTACGCCAATGCTCAGAGCTGTTTGGCCTCCAAAACCTATGAGAATTCCATCGGGTCTCTCAATCTCTATAACCTTTGCAACGTACTCTGGTTTTAGGGGGAGCAGATAAACCTTGTCAGCAAACTTATAGCTTGTCTGGATTGTTGCTATGTTTGGATTGATCAAGATGGTTTCTATACCCTCCTCTTTCAATGCCTTTAAAGCTTGGTTACCACTATAATCGAATTCAGCAGCCTCTGCAATCTTGATGGCGCCAGAGCCTATCACGAGAACCTTCTTAGCCACCTCCATGATTCAACACCATCTTTTTGAATTTTTCAAAAACCCATGTAGTGTCGTGGGGGCCTGGGCCACCCTCTGGATGAAACTGTGTTGCAATTACAGGCAACTTCTTATGTATGACTCCCTCAACTGATTTGTCATCTATATTCTTGAACCATACAATCAAATCTGACTCTTCTAAGCTCTTCTCGTCAACTGCATAGCCATGATTCTGCGTAGTTATATAACTTCTACCAGTTAGAACATCGACAACGCCTTTGTTTGGCCCTCTATGACCATATCTAAGCTTATATATCTTAGCTCCGAGTGATAAGGATATGAGTTGAAGACCAAGGCATATTCCAAGAACAGGCTTACCAGATTCAACAAGTTCTCTAACAGTTTTGATCTGGTCACTTAGAACAGCTGGGTTTCCAGGCCCATTACTAACAACAATTCCATCGGCATTGTCAAGCAATTCGTCTGCCTTGGACCAGCATGGATATCTAACAACCTTGAAGCCATATCTTAGCAACCATCTCAAAATACCATATTTTAAGCCACAGTCAAGAATGGCTATCTTTGCTACGGGTTTGGTAAGAGGCTCATACTCAATTACTGTTTTGGGTGAAACAGCATAGGCAAAGTTCTTTATATCGTATCTTTCAGCTGTTTTCAGTTTTCTTTCTAGCTCCTCCCACGAAACCTCTTCGCCCTCTGGGAAAGTTGCTATAACACCCATCATAACACCCTGCTCTCTAATCTCCTTGACCAAGGCTCTTGTATCAACTTTGTACATGCCAGGGACACCGCTCTTCAAAAGCCATGTATGTAAATCGTATATGCTTAGATAGTGGTTTGGTGGAGGCAATTCAGAGACTATGAACCCCTCAACCTGTATTCTATCAGATTCGTAGTTTAGCGGAACACCGCAGTAGCTATGCGCTTTTGTTGGAACTCCATAGCATCCAACCATTGGATGTGTCCACAGAAGGATTTGCCCAGCATAGCTTGGATCCGTCAAAGCCTCTACATAACCTGTCATGCTTGTTGAAAATACAACCTCTCCTACTCTAGTTTCTTCAGCACCAAAGCCACATCCTTCCACAGCATCACCATTTTCAAGTAGCAAACGGCTACGTAGTCCTGTATCGCATTTCAGATGCTTAATTGTCTTAATCTGCAATGACCCTCACCTACATTTTTCAAAATTAGCTTAAAAGTGTTGAGGTACACTTCTCAATTGCTAGTGAAACGTTCTTAACATTACTTCTGTCTCTTTCAAGTCTTGTCCAAGCATCTTCAAGCACTCTCTTCATGTTTATTTCCATAGGCCTATTCTTAACCATGTTCCAAATATCTTCGGGCGTCAAGTTGAAATGTGATAGAACTTTTGATATGCATGCAGAGTCTATTGCTCCACAATCTTTAAACAATTTAGCGAGATTCAAATAAACTTCTCGTGCCGGTCTCCCGCTGGTTAAAGCAATGTATTCAACTAGATCACTGCTCCAACAGGGCTTGTCCTCGATAAACTTCTGAACAAGGTTTTCGTCTATGGATAAACCATTTATAAAATCTTTGATAATATTCAATGTTTTTTGAACGATGTCGATAGACTGCATCGCCACATTGTTTATTTCTTGAAGGTCTAGGTTATAGCCATAGGGAAGACCCTTGTATATCGACTGCGCTCCAAATGCCAGACCACAAACTTTTGCTGCGTTAGCTCTCACAATTTCCATTGTAACGAGATTTCTTTTGTGAGGCATAATGCTACTAGTTGCAATGTGTTCAACTGGAACCTTCAACGCGTTTGGTATAAGACTATTTAGAAATATCATATCCTCTGCCAACCTGCTCAACTCAAGCATTAGAAGCGATAGTGCGTTTAGATAATGGAGTATGAAAAGCCTTGATCCAGTTGAATAGTATGGCGGAATCGGGGAGGGATCGAGGCAGAGCATGGCTCCAACACTTTCCCTATCTAGGTTTATGATACTTCCACTGGCAGCGCCAGAGCCAAGTGGGTTTTCTCTCAACAGATCTAGACCTTGGTAAAGAAGCCTCCAGATATTGGCAAGGGTATGTTCATAAGATATGAAGTATGTGGAGGCCGAACCACATTGCGCGACCTGTCCATGGGTAAAGAAAGGTATTATAACATTTCTTAGCTCCGTCGCTTTACGTAGTAGAGACTCTCTAACATCTAAAAGCGTATTGAGAATCTCAATTATGGAATCTCTCAAATACATTCTTAGAACAGTTGCGATATGGTCGTTTCGGCTTCTACCAATAGCTATGTAACCGGCGTCAGCCTCCGCAAATTCGTAGAGATATGCTTCAAGAGCCTCAAAAGCATCTTCATACGAAGCTTTTGACTGCTCAATCCATTTGTATAACTGTTCTCCATCAGATTTTGCCAAGTCCTTTAATATCCTAACAATCTCTTCGCCATGGCTCGTAGGGATTATACCTTGCCTCATTAGCGTTTTTACATGGGCTAACATGACCATGATTATATATTTAACGATTCTTTTGTCGCTTTCTAAACTAGAAAAATACTTCTCAATAAAGTCTTTGGTTTGGCCAATAAAAATTCTGTATCGAAGAGTCATATCATCAAAACCTTATTAAAGGATGGTTTTCATTTAGAGTTTCGAACCTTGAGAGCAGTTAATGCATATAATCCATGGATTGTTATAAAACCTCTCGCCTCCTCATCTGTTGGATACCATCCAGTGTTATAGTCTATGACCTCTCTTGAGTATAGAGAGAATGGGCTATCTCTGCCGACTACTGCGAGACTGCCTTTAAATACCTTTAATCTGACGGTTCCACTAACGTATTTATTCATCGAATTTATGACAGACTCTAGATGTTTTTTCATGGGATCTATCCAAAGGCCTTGGTATACAAGATCACTCCACATTTCGTCAACAAGTCTCTTGAATCTCAGCTCCTTTGGTGTTAGAACCATTCTCTCTAAATCTTGGTGGCTCTCTATCAATGCTAGTGCTGCTGGCGCCTCATACACTTCTCTGCTCTTTAAACCAACAACTCTACTCTCTATTAAATCTATTCTTCCAAATCCATGCGAGCCAAGTAGCTTGTTTAGATATTTTATCATATCAACAGAATTCATTTTCTCTCCATCTACCTTTACTGGGATCCCCTCCTCAAACTCTATTGTTATATATGCTGGCTTGTCAGGTGCCTTTTCAGGGGGTACAGTCCACGCAAACGCATCTTCAGGCGGCTCTTGATATGGGTTATCCAGTTCTCCCCCCTCTATACTCCTTGACCAGAGGTTCTCATCTACACTATACTTTTTATGTGTCTCGGATACGCTGTAGCCATATTCATTCAAAATTTTTATATTCATACTTCTCGTAAGCTTCAATTCTCTTACAGGAGCCATTATCTTTATATTCGGCTTTAGAAAAGCCTTCAAGGTGATGTCGAATCTGACCTGGTCATTGCCCTTGCCTGTACATCCATGGGCAACAGCATCAGCGTTCTCTTCTATAGCTATCTCTGCAATTTTCTTCGCTATTAATGGTCTTGCTAATGCTGTTCCAAGTGGGTATTTACCCTCGTAGAGAGCATTAGCCTTAATCGCATTGAATACATACTCCTCTACAAATTCTTTCTTAGCATCTATCGTATAGTGTTTGATTGCCCCAAGCTCATATGCCCTCTCCTCTACACCTTTCATATCATCCTCTTGACCAACATCAACAGTTACTGTAACTACATCAGCATTGTATTTTTTCCTCAATAGCACAAGGATTGTTGAGGTATCCAATCCACCTGAGTAGGCTAGCACTACCTTCATTTTGTTGAGCACCTACAGCGATCAAATAGAAGAGAACTTGTTGGAACACATTTTTCCAGTTGGCGAAACATTTATAACTAAGTGTACTAATAATTGTTCTGGGTAGAACACATGCCATCAATTTCAGATGTTGTTGCAGATGTAGTTTCAGGTGATCCTATAATTCAGCAGTGTATGGCAAGAGGCTTTATTAATTATAGTAAATTGGCGAAGAATATACAGCCGCTGGTATCGCAATTGCTTGGAAAAGAGGTTTCTACAGACTCGATAAAAATGGCGCTGATAAGATATTCAAATAAAATTGGTAGAGAGACTCAAATTAGAAGAGATGTGTTAGAGGTTTTAGCAAAGTCCTCTATCGAGATAAGAACAGATATAGTTATCATAACATTGAAGTTGCATGCCCTTAGCTACGTAGCAAGCCTTTTCAGCAAGGTTATGACCAAGGCAAGGTTTGTAGCTATAATGCAAAGTGTTAAAACAATAACCATTGTACTCGACAACGAGACCGCCAACGAGTATCTACCTATGTTGAAAAGCGAGGATATAGTTGATATCCAGAGAAACCAGGCGGCAATAGTTATTGTAAGTCCTGTTGAGATTATGAGTACGCCAGGTGTCTTAGCTTACATCGCAAATGTTTTGGCTCAAAACAATGTGAACATCACACATATAGAGTCTTGCTACACAGACACAATAATTATTATCGCTAGAGAGGAACTAGAAAAGGCATTTACGGTTATAATGAGGCATATAGATAGTGCTAGAAAGAGATTGAATAAAGAGCCTAAACATTTCTAGCAAGGGGTAAGGCTGGTACATGCTATTGCTTTGCAGGTTGCAAAACCTCTTTTCTAATCTTTTCAAGCTCTTTTTTGGATATTGTTGCTACTGGCTTTTCTGGCAATAGACCCTGGGGTCTGAACAGCGTCAGCAATATTATTACCATGCCAATCAGTATATACTCTAGCCAGACAGGGTCAACGGGGATTACCTGTGAAATCTCGTATTTGTATACAGATATGATGCTCCTAGCACTAGACAGTATTAAGACTCCTAGGGCGACACCAAGATTGTTTCCAACCCCGCCAAGCATCATATAAGCCCACGGCAAGAACGTCCAGCTGTATCTTGTAAACACATCTGCTCTAACACTTTTTGTATATATTGAATATAGAGCGCCGGCCAATGCCGCCATAGCCGAACCTATCATAATTGCATATACTCTAACAATCATTATATCTCTTCCATAAACCTGCGAAGCGAGTTCAGAATCTCTAACAGCCTTCATAACCCTTCCCAACGGCGATCTGCTTATCCTCTCAGCAATGAAATAGCAGAACAAGGCCATCAAAAATATGAATGACAATGAGATGATATTTTCATAGGATCCTGCAAAGCCAAAGAATGACGGAGCGGCTATGCCTAATGTACCCCCAATCACATCTGGATAGTTATACATTATTGTTCTAAGGATTTCGCCAAAAGATAGTAGCGTTATACCCAAGTAAGATTCCCTCAGTCTTATTGCCGGCAATGCTGTGAGCAAACCTATTAAAGCACCTAGCAAGGCGGCTGTCAATATTGATAGTATTAGAAGGGCTATCGAAATAATTGCATGGGAAGATAAATAAGCATTTATCTGTGTTGTTATAGGGGCATTGTAGCTTATGAATTCGTTTCCTGTGGGGAGGCCGGCCAAGGCAGCAGCAACTCTTCCAATTATAGCGCCAACAGCTATAGAGCCTACTAAAGCCGCTGTTAGCCTACCAAATTCTGGGATCCCCGTAAAACCAACCTCTATATTCAAACTAAGCGTCAATATGAGGTATATGCCAAAGTTTAGCGCTATATTCAAGAGTATATATTGCAATCCTGTCTCTAGCGCCATCTCCTCTCCACCAGTCCTGCGAGACCTTTTGGATACAAAAGCAGTGTGGCTACAAGCATCACTAGGGGTATAGCAAATCTATAGGAGTAGATCCATGGAAAAACGGATGATAGATAGTATGGGATGAGCCTCTCACTCAAACCAACTAAAAGACCTCCAAATAATCCGCCAAGTATGCTTTGCAAACCTCCAACTATTGACCCAGCAAAATAGAGTACAATTAGATCAGAGCCTATGGAGCTTGTTCCTTGCATTACCATGGTCAGCAACCCTCCTGAAAGGCCTGCTAGCGCTCCTCCTATCATCCAAGCTAGTGTATATATTTTATCGATATCTATACCTAGGATTGATGCGAGCTCAGGGTTCTCTATAGATGCTCTCATTGCTATTCCGATATTTGTTTTATTCAAAAACATGTGAATGGAGACTAGAAAGAGAAGAGCTGTTAATGGTGCCACTATATGGACTCCTTTTATAGGTGTGTTAGCTACGGTGAGTATTGTAGGATCCGTTAAAACGATATTAACATTCTTTATATCCCATTTGTATACATTTGCAAAATAGTCTATGACCATATTTAGAAAAGCAAACAATATGAAATCAACACCTAAAGTGACCATCATCAACGTTATTTCGGATGCCTTGGCACGTATTAGCCTCCTTATTACAGACACATATATGGCAATACCGATCAAACCGGTCGCTATTGTGGCTATGGGCATGAATAGATACGGCGATAGGCCAAACAATTTGTAAAATATGTAGGTTATGTAGAACCCCCAGCTGACTAGAGAGGCGTGGGCAAAGTTAAATACGCGTGTAGATGCGTACCACAAGGTTATTGCAGCACAGCCGAGGGCTAGTATAGATGCATATGCTATCGATGTAAAAACTATTGTCAGCATTCATCTCACACCATTAGTTTTATTGTCGAGTAGTTGTATAGGCAATCGATTAGCTTTAGGTTGTTTATAGTATTTAGATATTTAGATTGTAGTATTAGCAGGGTATAAAATACTTTTATGTTTACTTTTATATTTGTAGGCTGAAAAGAGATTTATGGATTTTTAAGCGCGATATAAGTATTTATATCCCTATAGTTTGAAATAAGTAGATTTATGGTGAGCCACATGAAAAATGTCTTGGCAATAGTGCTAGCCATAGTAATGCTGATTATAGGCTATGTCATAGGCTATGCAACATATCCATTAATATCAAAGCAAGGTGCAGGAACAGTCCAAACAGTAACATATACACCTGGCTCTGCAACATCAGCACTCTCTGGCGATATACCAATCGGTGCGCTTTTGCCATTGTCAGGTGCTCTCGCTACATATGGTGCACAATGCAAGGAAGCATTTCTCCTAGCTGTTGACGATGTTAATGCGTGGTTACAGCAACTTGGGAAGCCGTGGAGGTTAAAGGCATATGTTGAAGATACTGCTGTAGATCCTGCAACAGCTCTGAATAAGTTAATGGATCTTGCAGCAAGAGGTGTAAAAGTCGTTGTGGGGCCTATGGCTAGTAGCGAGGTCAAGAACATAAAGAGTTTTGCAGATTCAAACAAGATATTGATAATTTCTCAGAGCTCAACATCAATGGAGCTTGCTATACCCAATGACTACATATATAGGTTTGTACCTCCTGACAAGTACCAAGGGATTGCAATAGCACATATACTATGGGAAAGAGGAATAAGATATGTAGTGCCTATCTGGAGAGGGGACACATGGGGTGACGGATTAGTTAACTACGCAAAGACGGAGTTCATGAAAATATGCAATACTGTCGGCGGCGGAAACTGCGGTTTTGCAGATGGTGTAAGATATGATCCCAAGGCACAAGAATTTTCCACAGAAGTTGCAAAACTAAATGACATTGTCACAAGCTATGTGAATAAATATGGCAAGGACAAGGTTGGAGTGTTGGCAGTATCATTTGAGGAAATAGCAAACATATTTACAGAAGCTCTGAACTACCCCATATTATCCGAGGTTAAGTGGCAGGGTTCGGACGGAACCTATGGCACAGCCAAGCTAGTTGAGAATAGAGAGCTGGCAGATTTTGCAGTAAAGGTAGGTTTCTGGAACACGATGGCGGCTCCCGGCCAATCACCTTTGAGGGATTCGGTTAGACAAAGACTTATCCAGAAATTGGGTCAGGAACCTATAGCATATGCTTACTTCACATATGATGCTGTATGGGCTGTTGCACTAGCTATAGACCATGTCGGTAAATATGATGGAGAGGCAATCAAGAATGCCATTCCACTAGTGCTAAAAACATTCATCGGAGCGTCAGGCCACTTCGAGCTCGATGAAAATGGTGATAGAGCGACAACAGATTATAGCATTGGAGCTGTAGTTAAAGAGGGAGATACATACAAATGGAAAGACATTGGAGGATTTATAAATGGTCAACTAGTATTATATAGCTAGAACCTAAAATAGACTAGCTATATAGAATAGACAATTTTTATTTTATATAACAATTTTTTATAAATGCTTTGATTTAATTAATGTGTATAGTTGTGTATAAAACATGCATAAAATTCTTAAAAACAATAGCTTAACAATACAGAGAGTGTTGTTGTGTAATATTGTGTAATTGCACATATATAGCAGGTGTAAATGTCATGGCTCAGACCAGCCTGAATGGAACAATATTGTTGACGAGAAACCTCACAAAGAGATTTGGTGGTGTTGTTGCATTAGATTCCGTGTCAATTGATGTGAAGAGAAATAGCATCACATTGTTGATAGGCCCTAATGGTGCTGGCAAAACAACATTTATAAATGTTTGTACAGGTGTTTTGAAACCAGATCATGGAAAGGTTATATTCGATTCGATAGACATCACAGGATGGCCTCCTTACAAAGTTTATAGCATTGGATTTGCAAGAACATTTCAGATACCCCAGCCTTTCAGAAGCCTAACAGTTTTGGACAATGTTCTTGTGGCAATGAAGAGCAGAGGCGAGAATCCTATAAGGGCTTTATTTAAGAGGAGCTGGATCAGAGAAGAGAAAGAAAATATAGAGAAGGCGTTTAAAATACTAGACCTAGTTGGACTTGACTCCTTCTGGGATTGGGAGGCCTATAAGCTGGGGGCGGGGCAACTGAAAATGCTTGAGGTTGCAAGAGCTCTTGCATCTGGGGCAAAGCTTTTAGCACTCGATGAGCCAATTGGAGGCACAGACCCTGGCTATGCCTCAAGGATTTTCGAGAGACTGAGCAAGATTAGGAGTGCTTTAGATGTCTCGTTTATTGTCATAGAGCATAGAATAGATATTGCATTAAAGTACGCAGATAAAGTATATGTTATGGATAGAGGAAGAATAGTTGCTAATGGAGCTCCATCTGAGATTTTGAAGAATCCAAAAGTGGCAGAAATCTATCTAGGGTAATCATGATTGTCGCTATTATATGTTAAAAATCTGTACTCTGGTTATGGAAAGATAAGGGTTTTATTTAATGTGAATGTGGAAGTTGTAGAAGGATCCATAACAGCTATTATAGGCCCTAATGGTGCCGGCAAAACAACTCTTCTCAATAGCATATATGGTTTGGCTGATGTATACAGTGGCGAGGTTATATTCGATAAGCGTAACATTGTTGGCTTAAAGCCGCATCAGATCTCGGCGCTTGGAATAGGTTATGTTCCGCAATCAAATAATGTATTCTCCAGTTTGACAGTGTATGAGAATTTAAGATTGGCTTCAACTGGCTTATCCAAAACAGAGTTTGTTAAGAAAGTTAACGAGGTTTTGGAGATCTTTCCAAAACTAAAGGAGTTGTTGGACAGAAGAGCTGGTACACTGAGTGGTGGCGAGAGGAGGATGCTAGCCATAGCACTAGCGTTAATGAAGAAGCCAAGACTTCTTCTATTAGATGAAATAACAACAGACTTGGCACCGATAATGGTTAAGAGAGTTTTGGAGAAGGTTGTCGAGCTAAAGAAAATGGGTATAACCATTCTACTTGTTGAACAATATGCACACAGAGCATTAGAGATAGCGGATAGGGTCTATCTACTCGCTAGCGGAGAGATAAGATTTGCTGGCGAGCCCCAGGAACTTCTAAGTAAGAAAGAACTTCTCGAGATCTATTTAGGAGTTCAAAAAAGTTTTGGAGAAGGTTCTAGCCAATTATCTTAAAGAATTCCTCAACTGTCTTCATATAAGTTTCAGCGCCTTGAACGACCTCATCTATGCTTATCTCTTCTTCATCTGTGTGCGAAAGCTCTGATCTGCCGGGTCCATACGCAACAATGTTGTTATTGTATGTACAAACATAGAGTATATTCATGTCGCTTGTCCCAAGTTTGTAAACAAATCTTGGTTTGATACCCGATCTTATCAATGCTCTTGTCAAAGATCTTACAATTGTGTTGTTTACAGAGACTTTGATTGGCAATGTGAAATCTATGACTCTATAGCTGCATTTGCTATAGTTTCTAACTATGCCGGCTATATCTCTTTCGACAGCATCTATGCTACCGTCTACAGAGACTCTGATGTCCAACAGAAGATTGCCTTGCGTTGGATAAACATTGTATCTTTCTCTCTTTCCGCAGCCTATGTACAGTACCACAGCAGAGTTTGACTGTGCATTAAATGAGCTGTAACCATTTCTAATCCTTGTCCATATATCGACAATCTTGTCACATGCCGAAGGCTCTTGAGAAGGTGATGAGGTATGCCAAGGCTTTGATTCACATACTATCTCTATTTTCATACTTCCTCTATATCCTAATACAATAGAGTTGTTACTGGGCTCTCCAATTACTATTCCATCAGCTTTAAAATTGTTTTTTATAAGTTCCTTAGCGCCTCTGCTATCCCCTTCCTCGCCAACAACCGCTACTGCAGCAACTCTATACTTATCCAAGTTTATGACCTTTTTTGCTAGAGAGGCTCCTACAAACATTGCAACGAGCGGGCCCTTAGCATCAACAGCGCCTCTACCTCTAACGCTATGTCCATTGAACTCTACTGGAATCTCCCCAGGTACAGTATCTATATGTCCCACTAGAGCAATGCTCTTTTTTCCATATCCTATTTCCGCAATTAGATTGCCAACACCATCTATATTAATGTTGTCAAATCCAAGGCTTCTAGCATATTCATACAGTATCTTTGTAGCCCTTTCCTCAGAACCTGTAGGGCTATAAGCCTTGACAATGTCTAGAAGCATATCAGCTACTAGCTTCTTCAATGCATTTGCCAATAGAGTTCACCGCATATACAATATCATCCCCGTTTATTACATATGGTGGCAGCAGCCTTAACACTGTTACACCTGCTTTTAAGGCAAGCAATCCACTGTTTTGCAAACATTTTATAATCTTCGTAGGCTCTATTCTAAGATCAATACCTATCATAAGACCAGAGCCCCTAACCTCTCTGACAATTCTATATCCACTCAGTTTCTTTCTAAGCATATCAATCAGCTGAGACCCTTTTTCAGCAGCCTTCAATGGTACAGAATCTTGGATAAGCACTTCTGTTGCAGCCTTTACAGCAGCGCAGGCTAGTGGGTTTCCTCCATATGTTGATCCATGGGTTCCCGACTCTAGTTTGGAGGTAATATCAGATGGTAAAAACGCTACACTAACCGGAAATCCGCCACCAATTGCCTTGCCTGCCAACAGGATGTCGGGTACTATATTATATTGTTCAAATGTCCATGTAGAGCCTGTTCTACCAAAACCGGTCTGGATCTCATCTACTATGAGAATAGAGCCTGTTTCAAGGGTTCTTCTCCTAACCTCTTTAGCGAATTCTTTTGATGCTATGTTTACTCCACCCTCTCCCTGAATTAGCTCAACTATTACAGCAGCAGTCTCATTATCTACAATCTTCTCTAGACCCTCTACATCATTAAACTTAGCCTGTACAGCATCTGCAAGTAACGGCTCTACACCTCTCCTATACTTAGCATTTGATGTAACTGACAACGCGCCGAATGTCCTTCCATGAAACGAGTTAGTGAAATAAACAATCTTTTTTCTTCCAGTAGCCTTTCTAGCGACTTTTAACGAAAAGTCTACGATCTCGCTACCACTATTCAGTAGATAGACATACTCAAATTTTTCTGGAACAATCTTTGATAGGACATCGAGCATCTCATCTCTTATCTTTATTCTAAAGGAAGTTGATAGGGTGTAGACCTTGTTTAACTGTTCTATCAATGCATTGACTATATGTGGATTTCTATGCCCTAGAAACGCCACGCCATGCCCTGTATGCATATCTAGATATCTCTTGCCATTGACATCCCATAGGTATTGGCCCTCTGCATAGGCTATTTCCAAGCCTCTATCTTCATAGAACATAAGGTATTTTAGCAACTAGCTTTCACCATATCATTTCATAGTTTATAATTGCCTCACTTCTTTAACTGGCTTTTAACATATTCCATGATCTTCAAATGTAGTTTATAGCCAGTGGCGGCCACAGTATTCTTGAATTCTGGCACAGCATTAATTTCATTGACTATGTAGCCTCTGTCCCTATCCTCAAAAACGTCTATACCAGCAATCTCTATACCAATGAGTTTGGCTACTTTCAAAACAAGCTCCCGGAGCTCATCATCTATCTTAGCAGGCTCTGCTTTGCCACCTCTCGCAGTATTTGTTATCCAGTGGCTACTCACTCTATAAATAGCTACGGGAACCTCATCACCAACGACAAAAACTCTTATATCTCTATTGGGTTTATTAACAAATTCTTGTAGCATGTGAACCTTCATCGACGGGTTGGGTATGTAGCTCCTATGCTCAAGTATTGCTCTAAGCTCTTCCTCATCTCTTGCCATAGCTATTAATCTTCCCCAACTACCGTCAATGGGCTTTAAAACTATTGGATATCCTAGTATCTGAGCATACTTAAAACATGCTTCATCGCTAAACGCAACCAAAGTTCTTGGTGTTTTTATCCCGTATCTAGAGAGAATTGACAGTGTCCACAGTTTATTCATTGCAATGGACGTTGACATGGAGTTGTTTATCACTCTAACCCCGAGGGATTCTAGAGCAATAGTAGAGTTTAATGCAATTGTATGGCTTATAGCTCTTTGTAATGCAATTTCAGCATTTGTTTTTAGAACATCTTTTAGTCCGTTAGATCCAACTTGAATAGCTGTGCTATATAAGTGAACGGGCTCCACATCCAAATCAATTTCTTTGGCTACATCAAGAAGGGCTTTTTCTTCCCACCTAATAACTTCATAAACTAGTAGAACTCTGGCAATAAACCCCACCCTTGTTACTCTCCCCAGTCCTCACCTACGCCTTCTAAAGGCTTCACTTTTATAGTTTCTCCGTCTTTGACAACCTCTAAAGTCACTCCGCAGTCGTGTTCTACAACCTCGCCGGGCATAACGTCGTCTGGCAAGGTTACTTCACCACCGCATACAGGACATTTTGCTTTTATCATGTTTTTAACCACCTATCAAATATTTTTGCTGAAACCCAGCTTATGGGTTGCAGGGAATATATACAGTATGCTAATGTCTATGTGCGGACTCATATAAAGATCTATTTTAGGGTCCGCACTTACATCATATCTTAACAGTATAAAAACTGCTCTACAAAGATAAGTTAGCAGGTTCAATATTATGTAATGCAATGTGGGTTGATAAGCAATGTCGTCAAATAAAAAGAGGGTATGTGTAATAGGTGCGTCAGGATATACTGGTGGGGAGCTGCTAAGGCTGCTAGCATATCATCCAAATGTAGAGGTAACTATGGCAACATCTAGAGAGTATGTGGGTAAGCCTGTTCACTATGTTCACTTTAATCTAAGAGGTATCTATAGAAATCTGAAATTTGTTGAACTCAATCTCGATTTGGTGTCGAAAAACTGTGATGCAGTATTTCTCTCTCTTCCACATGGGGTATCGCTAAACTATGTACCAAAGATATTGGAAATGGGGATAACAGTCATTGATTTGAGTGCTGACTTTAGGTTGAAGAATCCTGAGCTATACAAGATTTGGTATGGTTTTGAGCATCCATATCCAGATCTGCTTAACAAAGCTGTTTATGGTTTGCCAGAGATTCATAGAGATGAGCTTAGAAATGCAAAGCTTGTGGCTTCTCCTGGATGCAATGCAACGGCAGGGATACTATCTCTATTGCCACTAGTCAAAAACAATATAATATTTTTGGATAGGATAGTTATAGACGTTAAAGTTGGTAGTAGTGAGGCTGGTTCAAAACCATCTATATCTGATCATCATCCAGAAAGAGAAGGATGTATAAGACCGTACGACGCAGATGGGCATAGACACGCTGCTGAGGTTGAGCAAGAGCTTTCATTAGTGTCCAACAAACGTGTGGTTGTTTCAATGGTTCCACATGCCGTGGGAAGCATAAGAGGTGCACTAGCCTCTTCCCATGCTTGGCTTACACAAAACCTAGATGATATGGAGTTGTTGAAGGTTTATGTAGCTACGTACAGAAATGAACCATTCATTAGAATAGTCTACAAGGTGCCGCCAGGCTATCCCGATCCAAAGTATGTTATAGGTAGTAACTATGCTGATGTAGGATTTGCTGTAGAGAGAAGGGTTGGAAGAATAACATCGTTTGCAGCAATAGATAACCTTGTTAAGGGTGCAGCAGGCCAGGCTATACAAGCATTTAACATCGCTATGGGATTTGAAGAAACAGCTGGATTGCTTATAGTGCCACCAAAGCCCGCTTAGGTGAATGCCGATGGTCATAGTAGTCAAAGTTGGTGGCAGAGCCCTCAATAAAAATCTAGATGGGATTGTCAAGGATTTGGCAGAGGTGAGTAAGAAGGAAAAGGTGGTCTTTGTTCATGGAGGTGGGGATATAGTTACAGAATACAGTAAGAGGCTTGGAATAGAGCCAAAGTTTGTTATATCTCCAGAGGGGATTAGAAGCAGGTATACGGATGAGAAGGAGCTCGAGGTATACGTAATGGTTATGGCGGGAAAAATAAACAAGACTATAGTGTCAAAATTGCAAGCTTTAAACGTTTCAGCAATAGGTATAACAGGAGCTGATGGACCGACGTTAATAGCGGAGAGAAAGAAAAGGATAATAATCGTTGATGAACGGGGTAGGAAAAGGGTTATAGATGGAGGATATACAGGGAGGATAATAAGAGCCGAGACAAAGCTTCTGCAAACACTATTGGATAGTGGATTCACGGTAGTTGTGGCGCCAATAGCTATAGACAATGAGGGCACACTTCTAAATGTAGATGGAGATCAAGCTGCATATGCTATTGCAACAGCTTTAAAGGCCACGGATTTGATCATTCTATCAGATGTCGAGGGCGTAATAATAGACAACAATGTTGTAAAGGAGATAAAATCTTCTCTTGTAGAGAAGATTATTGAGAAAATAGGTCCTGGAATGAATAGAAAGGTTATGCTAGCTGGCAAAGCTGTAGATGAGGGAGTTGGAAGAGCAATAATAGCCTCTGGCGTCGTCGAGAACCCAATAGTAAATGCGTTGAATGGGGGAGGGACTGTGATAATTAAGGGATAAAATAGATGCCTCTAGATGAACTAGATCTAAAGCTATTAAGACTACTTAAAGAAAATGCACGTACACCATATTCAAAACTAGCAAAAGAACTTGGAATAAGCGAGTCGGCTGTTAGAAAAAGAATTTCGAGACTTATAAAAACCGGTATAATAAAAAAGATGACTATTGAATACGAGCTTGAAAACGAGGTTAAAGCAATTATTTTAGTGAAGACCCAGCCTCCAATCCCAGTGCCCGAAGTGTCAAAAAATATTCTGAAAATACCTGGGGTCGAGGCTGTATATGAACTAACAGGCGAATATGATATTCTTGCTATAATTAGAGCCTCAGGTGTAGATATGATCAACAAGTTCATAGACGAAATCCGCACCATTCCAGGAGTCATAAGCACGTATACAATGATAGTATTACGTACATGGGTCTAGACCGCCCCAGCTTCCATAAAGCTTTTAAACTTGTACAAACAGATTTAAGACAAGCTTTACACCCGATCAACATAAAGTTAGGGGTGTTATGATGCGCCAAACAGGTTAGTATTTTATGAAGCAATGGATTTGGATATCAGATCAGATTGTAGAGAATTGAGTATATGGGGGAATAGAAAGAAGCTCTTATTCTCCTCCTGTCTAAATTGGGTTAAACGCATATATGCGCTACCACATACCAATATTGTTTTAGATAACTATTTAAGAAAGTTAGAAAAGGTTTTGCTAACAAAAGATAGTGTGCGGAGGTGGGGCAAGATGTTACCATTGAGAACGCTGACAAATATGTTATTACATAGAGAAAAGACATTTTATTTACAAGCTTGGTGTAAGCCCATCTTTCATTTATTGATGTTTGAAATAGGAGGTTGGTAGGGGGTGAGATTATGAGAAATGTGAATGTTGTTGTTATGGGTTTTGGTAATGTGGGAAGAGCATTTGTTAAAGTAGTGTCTCTAAAGAGGAAGATGATTGCTGAAAAGTATGGGATAAACATAAATATTGTGGCTGTTGGTGATTCGAAGGGTGTTGCGATAAAGAAGGAGGGGTTTGATGAATATGAGCTACTTAAGATGAGTGAATTGCCGAGATCCAGTCTCCATATGTTTGCTCCCTATGGTAGGCAAGAAGTGGATATTAAAGAAGTTTACAGGGAGACAGAACCGCATATACATGTCGAGCTGACACCTGCAAACTATCTTACTGGAGAACCCGGCTATTCAAACATATTATTTGCATTGAGAAACAATGCACATGTCGTGACAGCCAACAAGGCACCTCTGGTGCTTCACTATAGCGAAATTATGAATGAGGCTAGGTCTAGGGGATTATCAGTAAGGTTTAGAGCGACTGTTATGGGTGGGACACCCTTCTTAGAAATGTTAAGCAGTATGAAGAGTCATGATATTGAAAGGGTTGAGGGGATATTAAATGCAACCACAAACTACATATTAACGGAGATGCACGAGAATCTGGTAGACTTTGAACAAGCTCTTAAAAAGGCTCAGGCAATAGGTGTGGCTGAAGCTGATCCAACACTAGATATCGAAGGATTTGATGCAGCAGCAAAGCTGTGCATAATCTCTCATGTCATAGGCAAGCCAATCAATATGAATAGTGTATATAGAGAAAGCTTGTCGAAAGTTACATTAAAAGATGTATTGGATGCTGTTAGGCAAGGGCAAGTCATCAAATATGTTGCACTTCTTGATACACAAAATAAAGTGGCTTCGGTAAAAATTGTGCGGTTGCCTAAAGACAATATACTGGCTCAGGTTGGTGGAGTTCTAAATGCAGTAAGGGTGAAAACTGATGCCACAGAGCTATTCTTTGTTGGTAAAGGTGGAGGAAGGATTGAGACAGCACACTCTGTTTTCGACGATGTGTTATCAATAGTTCTGGAGAAGGTGATTGGCAAATGAAAGAGAGAAGAAGCTTATGTGTTGTTAAAGTTGGTGGGTCGCTACTTAGGGATGGAAGATCATACATAGAATCAGCTGAAAACATTAAAAAGACATTCGTCGACGCAGATAGGTTGCCCATAGTAGTTGTTAGTGCTGCTAAGGGTGTTACAGATCTTTTAATTGAGGTTGCAAAAGGCTCTAAGAAGCATCTAGAGGCTGTAACCGAAAAATACTTATCCATTGCAAGCGAATTTTCATCCCCCAAATTGTCTAGGCGTGTTCACGAGGAGCTTGAACATTTGAAAAGAGTGGCTAATACCATATCTGGAAGCTTCGATGCCGCATTACAAGACCTTATAGTCTCTTTCGGTGAGAGGATCAGTAAAATACTCATGGTGGAGGCTCTTGAACATGTCAACGTTAGGGCAGTAGAGTTGAATGCGAGGGAACTTATAATAACAAATAATATTCATGGAGATGCATCCATAGATTATGTTGCAACAGCAAACAATTTAGAGAAAATAGTTAAACCAATCTTAGAAACCTCGGCAACGCCTGTCATAGAGGGTTTCATAGGGGCTACCGAAGATGGTGCAGTAACTACTCTAGGCAGGGGAGGATCCGACTATACAGCAACGGCAATAGCATCTCTTCTAGGCATAGACGATGTTTACCTGGTTACAGAGGTTGACGGCATTATGACGGCTGATCCAGCGCTAATACCGTCTGCCAAAATAATTAAGGTGCTGAGTTATAGAGAGGCTATGGAGGCAGCGTTACACGGTGCAAAAAGAATCAATCCAAAGGCTTTCGAACCTCTTGAAAAGTTCTATGGTTCAACGGTTTTCATAGGGAGCTGGAGAACATTTGGTACAAAAATCCAACGGGAGTTGCCCGCGGATTTAGCAGGGCCCAAACTGGTTATGCATAAAACTTCTGGCGATATACCATACATTGCTATTATTGGCGAAGGTGTTGGAAACACAAAGTTTTTGAAGATGATAATCGATATATTCTATGAAAAGGCTTTTAGCATTCTCGGTATACAGTCATACTATTATAGACCATCTATATTGGTATATGTGCAAAAAACCGAGGAACTAAAAATTTTAAGAGAGCTTCACAAAAGTTTGTTTGAGGGAGCCAAACCATGAAGAGGAGGGTAGCCGTTTTAGGAGCCACAGGCATTGTTGGGCAAAGATTTGTTCAATTGCTAGCTGAACATCCATGGTTTGACCTCGAACTCTTAATGGCTTCAGAGAGAAGTGCGGGTAAGAGGTATGCAGAGGCTGTTCACTGGGTCTTGGAAAAGCCTATGCCAAGGATAGCATACGAATTGCAATTGCATCCAATCGATATAGAGATGCTAAGCAAGGAGAAGATAGACATTGTTTTTACAGCGCTTCCAGCTGACGTTGCAAGAGATTTAGAGCCTCAGATTGCTAGAAAAGGAATTGTTGTGGTGTCTAATGCAAGTTCAATGAGGCTTGAGCCAGACATTCCACTTCTGAATCCAGAAGTTAATGCTGATCATGTTGAGGTCTTAGAGGCCCAGAAAAGGGTTAGGGGGTGGAGCGGGGTAATAGCGAAGGTGCCAAATTGTACTACAGCAATACTCACACTAACGCTCAAACCATTGGTAGACGAATTTGGGATCAGAAGAGTTGTGGTTTCGACAATGCAGGCACTTTCTGGCGCTGGATTGACAGGAGTACCATCTATGTTCATTTTAGATAATCTAATTCCATATATAGAAGGTGAGGAAGAAAAGGTTGAAAATGAGTCTAAAAAGATTTTGGGATCTGTAAAAAGTGGTAGAATAGAGTTTAACAATAATGTAGAGGTTACAGCCAGTTGCCACAGGGTGATGGTTCTAGATGGCCATACAGAGGCCGTGTTTGTTGAACTGAATAGAAAAGCATCTGTAGATGAGGTGGCAAAGGCTTTGGAGGAATTCAAAGGGAACAAGATCCGCGGTCTAGATCTTCCAACAGCACCTTCGAAACCTGTTGTAGTGAGAAAAGAAGTTGATAGGCCACAGCCAAGACTGGACAGAATGGAGGGAAATGGCATGAGTGTTGTTGTCGGTAGAATAAGAGAGGATAAAGTATTAAATGGGGTAAAATATGTTGTTGTTGGCAACAATACGATTAGAGGGGCTGCAGGCAACGGCGTTCTAATCGCAGAACTTTTAGTGAGGAAGGGATACGCGTAAATAGCAATAGCAAGTGTATTTACTGTTTCTCTTCAATGCTCTTCAAACTCTTTTGAATGGATGGTAATAATTGGCTTAGCTGATGTAACTGCACATTCAAGTTTTTCAATGTTTCAGCAATTTTGCGACTTTCTTCAATTGCATGAATCATGGTTTGCCTATGGACAATCATTTGAGCGATTCTTTTTATTGATGCGAATTTTTTGGCCCACTTGGGTATTACACCAGCCCCCCTCATTTCATCTAAACGCCTGGCAAGGGTATTGACATCGATGCCCAGCTTCTCACATGCTTCGTCAATTGTCTGTGAATTTGCTATAGCTTTTAAAACCTCGAGCCACTCTTGCTTAATGTTTATAGGCATTGTGAAGAGCAGCTCTAGAAAATCTGCAAAAGCGTTTTCAATAACCTCTCTAACAATTGTTTCTAGCTCTTCGCTATCGACTAAAAATACATCTGACAACTCGATAACCTTGATCCCCAGTTTCTCAGCCAGCTCTTTTGCAGCATCGTCAGCAAAGCCTTTGCATACAACCATTGGTTTAACATTTTCAATAATCGAATTCACGTAAACCTGTCTAATCCCACTAACATCAATTCTGCCAGCCTTTATTTCAACACCCCATTTATCGCCATTGGAATCCTCCACTATGGCATCGATCTCTCCAACTTCAATACCGTTCACCAAAACCTTTTTCCTTGTCTCCAATATTCTAAACCCCAGCTCCTCGAGAACTCTCAGAGCGATTCTTTCACTGCTTAGCCATTTCCTCGATGGTGAAAGGGCTCCTCCTTTGTTACTCAACGCAACATCCCTTTGCTCTACCTTTTTGCTTTGCTCTATCTAATTAATAAGTGTTTGAGTATAAATATAGCTACCTTTGTGTATAGTCAAGATAGTACCAGCAACGAACAATTGATCCATTAAGTGCTGTGGGTGGCGGCATATGCTTTTTGCATATATCTCTTGCCCATGGACATATTGGATTTATGGGACATCCAATTGTAGAGTACATCGGCTCTGCCACGGATTTGAATTTAGAGCTCTCAACAAGGATTTTTGTATATGGATGCAAGGGTTTTTCAACAATATTTTTTGTTGGCCCCTCTTCTATGAGGTAGCCGTTTAGCAGAACACCTATCCTATTGGAGATATACGAAACAACATTTAAATCATGAGAAACCATTATATAGGAGTACCCGAACATCTCCTTTAAATCCTTTAAAAGAGCCAGTATCTCAGACTGTGTAACTACATCTAGGTGAGATGTTGGCTCATCTAACAGCATAAGCCTAGGCTTTGTTATCAAAGCTCTTGCTATGGCAACTCTTTGCAACATTCCTCCGCTGAGTTGATGAGGATACTTGTTTGCAATCTGTTTATCTAGTCGAACCAATTCGAGTACATTTTCAACAGCTTGCTGAACAACTCTTTTAGATAAACCTTTTATTATAAGAGGCTCGCCGATTATATCCATTATCTTCATTCGTGGATCGACAGATGAAAAGGGGTCTTGAGGAACAAAACCGATTTTCCTAAGTACATCAACCTTTATCTTCCCATCATAATATAATTTTTCACCTTCAATATAGATTTCTCCTCTAAACGGTTTTACCAATCCTAGCAAGGCCTTCAATATAGTTGTCTTCCCGGAACCACTAGCTCCGATCAATCCAAAGGACTCATTTCGATTAACACTAAATGAAACACCTTTAACTACAACATGTTTTGTTTTTCCCAAAAAACCAAACAGGCTTTCCTCATACGATACCCACAAATCTTCTACACGTACAATTTCTCTGCCCTCCAACAGGCAACACCATGACCATTCTTAATAAACACAATGTTTGGCTCTTCATAGCATTTGCTGAAGGCAAACGGACATCTATTGATATATACACATCCTTTACTGGAAGAGTGTGTGGCTATAGAGGCCTTTTTCGGTCCATTGCCTTTCTGAAGTGTTGCAGCCTCTATAAGCTCTATGGTATATGGATGAATAGGATTTGATAAAATATCCTCAACTCTACCAATTTCAATAATCTTGCCTCTATACATTACAGCGATATTCCTACAGACATGAGATGCGAATAAAATGTCGTGTGTTATCACAATGAGTGTAATACCGCTGTTTACAAGCTCCCTCAATATGTTTCCTATTGCGCCACGTAGATACGCATCCAAGTTGCTTGTAGGCTCATCGGCTACTATAATCTTAGGGTTAATCGAAAGAGATAGTGCTATGGCAACTCTCTGAGCCATTCCCCCAGATAGTTGGTGGGGATACATATTGAGAACATCTTCAGGAAGGTTAACCATTTGCAAGTATTTCCTTATGAGTTCTACGGCCTGCTCTTTGTTTATTCTGTTATAAGCGTTTCTAACAACATCCATAAACAAATCAGATATTTTCGTATATGGACTGAGAGCAGCTGATGGATTTTGAGGTATTCTTACAACGGTGCCTCTAACAGATCTAAAGTCTGTTTTATCTTCATTTACCACATACTTGTTGTTAACAATAAGGACGCCTTTTGTTATAGAATACGGTGGAAGAAGCCCTGAAATGGCGTTTCCGATAGATGTTTTTCCAGAGCCGCTTTCGCCAACTAAACAAAAAGATGTTTTCTCAATAACATCGAAGGAAACTCCCTTAACAGCCCAGACAACACCATCATCTGTTTCATATCCTATTTTCAAATTCTTCGCTGTAATAATGAATCGGTTGCTCATATCCATGGCTTCCATCTCCTCCTTATAACAGGGCTAAGATACTCGTTGAGTCCATCGCCAAGCAGGACCAGGCCCAGGGTTGTAGCCAGTAGAAAGATGCCTGGATAAACTACTATCCACCAATAGGTTCTAATGTATCTGAGACCAAAACCTATTATCATTCCCCAATCAGGCAAATCTATGGATTGCATGGATGCTGTACCAATTAGGAAATTTATTGATGAAATTTCTATAAGTATAGACCCAGCATCTGTGATGGCTTGAACCAATACTATTGGAAAGGTGTTGGGTATCAGATGCCTCATTATAACGTACATTCTAGAGGCTCCCATAACTCTACAAAGCTTAACGAAATCAAGTTCTCTCAGCTCTCTAACGACAACATAAGCTGTTCTAGCGTACCACGGCCACCAAGTAGCTATTATTGCAATAACAACTGATGTGAGGCCCCTGCCAAAGACTATTACAAGTGCTGCTGCCAAAACAAATGAGGGTATGATTAAGAACACCTCAGTCAAGTAGCCCAATAATCTTTCCAAGACAGGGCCACCATAACCAGTAAAAACGCCTATGAGAAGACCTAGAAAGAGGCTTGCCAGCAATGTAATAGATATTTGGAGCAGTGCGATATGGGCACCTATAAGAACTCTGCTTAGAAGATCTCTCCCCATTTCATCGGTTCCAAATGGGTGGTATATAGATGGGCAGGAAAACGGCAAGCATGGAGGCATACCTTGTCTGTGCATCGCCTCTTGTGTTACTATTCCCCAGCCTTCTTCTTTGTAAGGAGCGGCAACTAGACCGACAAAGCTTAGAAAGACAATAGAGACTGTTATTATCAAGCCAATTCTAAATTTAATGTTTTTAGATGCAACATTTATCGGATATAAAAGTGCAAGGCGAAGTGCATTGCCAATTCTATTCATACCCTCACCCTAGGGTCTATTACTATATGGATAATGTCAGCAATTGTTATCGCTACAACAAATAATATTGAGACCATTGCTAGAAGGCCGATGATCAATGGGTAATCATTTGCTAGAATAGCTTTTGATAGTGTAACCCCTATACCCTCTCTACCAAACACATTTTCAATTGTTGCAACATCTATGACACTATAGGCAAAGGAGATGCCTTGGATTTGAGCAAGTACTGGTATAACCCCCCTCAAGACATACCTTCTTATAACATGTCTGCCCCGCAGTCCATAGGATAGTAATTGTCTCACATATTCTTTATGAAGCTCCTCTGAAAGTGTATGACGAACAATTCTAGTTGTTAGTGCAAATGGGTAAAGAGATGCTAGAAAAACTGGTGGCATAGCCCTTAAGACTGCATCTATAAAAGCATCCATTCTACCATTCAATAAGCTGTCTATGATGTATGACCCAGTATAAACATTTATTGAAATAGCATAGCTTGTGCCCACTCTGCCAAAAATGTTTATATTTAACATTTGCAACAAAAGAATGGTGATAGCTGCTATCCAGAATCTTGGTGAGGAAGCAAGCAGTGATGCTAAACCATATATAGTTTTATCAGCTATAGAATTTCTGTGAAGAGAAGCATATACCCCTCCCAAAATTCCAAGAGGTAATGCAATGATGTATGCCAGTACAACAAGCTCTAGTGTTGCGGCTAAACTTCTCATGGCAATGACTGAGACTGGCTGTTTAAATCTAATTGAAATGCCCCAATCAAAGGAGAAGAACCTTTTGATGAAGTTATATAGCTGTATATAAAATGGTTTATCGAGTCCAAGATCCTTCTCAGCAAGTTTAATAGCTTCAGCAGCCTTTGGCCCTGTAGGTTTGCCTACCCAAGTATAAGCAGGGTTTCCAGGAGCTATGTAGACAAGAACATAGGATACAACAATAATTCCGAGGATAACCAGAATACTTAGACTAATCCTCTTCAATATGTAGTAGAATAATTTAACCATCCTTCAACTCCTATCTACTTCAACACCTCGATATACTGGAAAAATATTACATACATGTACATGGGGTTGAAAGCATCTTCGCTCAACCTGATTTTGTCTGGGTCGTAGAGGTATGGTTGAACGGAATCGCAGAGATTAATTGCAACAACATTATCAAATACTATTCTTTGTGCTTGCTCATACATCTCAAGAGCTTTCTCAAAATCTTTGCCTTCAAGACTTAGAGCAGAGTCTATAAGCGAATCATAGTCGCTGTTGACAAATCCGCTCCAATTCCATATTGTATTATTGCTGTGTAGCATATACAGATAGTCGTATGGTGTTGGATATGTCGGCCACCAATCATTTATTATTAGATGCGGAGCACTCTCAGCGTTTGTCCATACACTAGCCCCTCTTTCCTTAACTTGTTCCCATGGAAGTGCTATAATATCTAGATCTATCCCTAGCTGTCTAAGCGACGATTTTAATAATGATGCAAATCTCTTTTCTTCCTCGTACCCCGCTGTTATAACAATCTCTAGCTCTAGTTTGACATCTTTGATTCCGAGCCTATCCAAAATCTCTTTTGCTTTTGTCAAGTTGTATTCGTATCTTAGGTTAGGAACATATCCTGGGTAGCCATGGGGCACCAACCCACTTCCCAATAATCCGTAGCCTTGAAAAGCGAAATCCACTATCTCGTTCCATGGAGTTGCATATGCAATTGCAAGTCTAAATTCTGTTATATTTGTCGGCCACCTCCTAGTATTAAACATTAGTATGTAGTTGTGGAAAGTTGTTTGATTGTAGACAGCATATCCTAGCTTTGCTAGATTTGGAATACTGCTTTTGGCAACCCCAGTAGCAATATCTATGTCGCCAGAGAGCAACCCAGATTCTTGTTGAGCAGGTTCTTCAACTATTCTAATTACTACAACATCTGGTGCATTAGGATTGTTTATCTCCTTCCATCCCCACCACTCATCAAATTTCCTTAAAACAACCTCTGACTCTGGTTTATAGGAAGCAATTTTGTAGGGGCCAGTTCCACAATCATTTCCGCTTTCAAACCAAAGCCTAACTCTCTCGTCTGTTAGGTTAGATGCCTTTGAGTAGTTTAGTACATTGGGACAGTATATGTAGCTACTATATGAGGCTGCTGAAATGAGATCTATGGGGGCAGGATATTTGAGCTTAAATAATATCGCTGTATCATTTAAAACCACAACATCTTCAACAGCATCCCATATCCAGCCAGCTCCAATACCCTTCTCTTCATAAAGAGCCTTGTTTCTCAATATGCTAAATCTCACAGACTCTGCTGTGAGTAGTGAACCATCATGAAATCTTACATTAGGTCTTAACTTAAAAATCCAGCTTGTTTCATTAACTCTCGACCAAGAGATTGCAAGAGCTGGTTTAAACTCTTTTTTAATTGGATCATAGTAAAGCAGGGGTTCATAGACAGCGCCCAAAACAACAATACCAGTATCATCCTCTGCCCCAGGATCTATCCCGGTAATGGCATCTCTATAGGCGTATACAACGATTTTTTCTTTCTTTGCATATGTGGATTGTGTTGTTTGACCAATATTTTGTTGTGTTGGGGGAGCAAACAATATTTGATAGACAATTATGCCAGCTATTACGATAGCTGCTATGGCAATTGCTATTAATGTTTTTTGTTTTCTGTTGCCAGTCATTTTAAATTCTGTAGACACAGCACAGAAAAGACTAATAAACTTTAATTAGAATCAGTGTGTAGGGGGTCATCACATTATCAGTAACCGGATTAAACATCATTACCCTAGAAATCCTCTTATCTTAGCTAGTGCGGCTATATGGGGCTCCACAGGATTTAGCTCTAAGATATTCTTGTATGGTTCGTTCGGCTCTGGCTTTATGCCCATGTAGTCTAGAACTTCATTAACAGTCTTAACTATTGTTTCATCGAGTCTCTGCTTTGCTATGGATGGTACATAGAATTGTGATTCATACTCCCACTCATCTATAAGATAAGGCATATAGTTTAATATCTCGTCAATTTCGTTGTTCTTATATGCATTTAGTAGATATTCTGCATCTAGGTATGTGGGTGGGAGGCCTAGCACATACCAGGTAGCTGTATAGACTATAGCTCGTGGCACATTAATCGTTTTATCCTCTGTTGGGAATATTCTACCATACTCCTTCCAAGTGATCCTATCCCTCGTTGATGGTATACTTGCTGCGTATTTTACTACGGTTTCTAGGTATCTTGTTACAGTCTTTTTATAGCTTTCACTTGCACTTCTTATAATCCTGAGGACAGTTGATGGAATGCTTTTCGGTTTTTTGCCAAGCCACTGGATAATAGTTGATGAAACCTTTCTATAGTCTGTGAAAGGAACATCGTATCTCACAGCAGACTGTATTGTAGCTGTGCAGTAACCTTGGTAGTGCCTAACCTCGTATTCTACAAGTTTTGGATTGTTTATTCCTCCTCTAAACGAGGGCGAGCCCATACCTATTATTGGCTTGATATCCAAGTCCAGCTCCTCATCTATTTTCTGCAACTCGCTCAACGCATACATTAAACCCAAGGCTGATGCTATATGCCCTGCTCTCACAGCTGCATCGCTTTTTCCTAGGAAGACCCTTAAGTGATTCAGTTCAACGCCAAACTCCTTCACAGTGTTATACAATATAGTTATATATCTGTGGATCTCCAGAAAGCGACTTGTATCTTCCACTAGCGGAACTAGCTGTACATCCATTTTCGGAAGCCCGAGCTCTTCTTGAAATATTCTAGCCTTCTTTATAACAAGTTTCTGAACAAGCCTTACGCTATTAGGATCCTCGACCATTGGCATTATAACCCATTTAACTGCCTGGGCATTTACATAGTGATGCGAATAGTAGTTGGCTATGAGTGATGCCTCAAGAGATAATGCAACTCTGTCGATATCCTCGAGTTTTGGATTGGGTATCCTAGGGGTAACAAAGTATTTCTCTCCAATTGGAATACCTAGTTTCACAGCTTTTGTGACAATATCCTTTGGCTGTGCATAGGGTGTTAGCTTACCCTCATAATCACTCATAACCTCGTCGCATTCATACATTGTATAACCTTGGAGAGCTTCGTCGACTTCTTCTTGTGCTGTTATCTTCACTGAGGCATCTGGATGCTGAGTGCACATAAGCCTAGGTATAAACTCCATTAAGATCACCTTACACTAATAGCTAAAATATTTTGTGATGGTGTCCGGATCTTTAAGCGCATGACCAGTTGCAATAAGTACAGCAAGACCATTCCTGTCTATGAGCCCCATCTCAACAGCCTTTCTATAACCAGCAAGCGAAGCTGCACTAGCAGGCTCAACCCCAATGCCCTCATATCGAGCCAAATCCTTTACACCCTCCAAAATCTCATTGTCAGATACTGTAATGAATACTCCACCAGATTCTTTAACAGCGTTCAGAGCCTTTAACCAGTTGACTGGCTTGCCAATTCTAATAGCAGATGCTATTGTCTGCGGTTTTTCAACTTCGATTAGAGCATTGCTTCCGGTTTTCCATGTAGCAACAAGTGGGGCTGCACCTTCAGCTTGAACTCCGATCATTTTAGGCAACTTATTTATTAGGCCATAGTTGTAGAGCTCTTTGAACCCCTTCCAAATAGCTGATATATTACCTGCATTTCCAACAGGAACAACAACTGCTTCTGGCACCTCAGAAAGCTCATCAACAATCTCAAAAGCTATTGTCTTCTGCCCCTCTAGCCTCCATGGATTGTAAGAGTTTAGCGGATACAAATCTCTTTTACCATTTATAACAGCCTCGGTGAAAACCTCTTCCAACGCATCATCAAATACCCCATCAACCTCGACAATTTTCGCACCATGTAGAAGTGACTGAGCGAGCTTTCCTCTCGCAACACCACCACGCGGCAACACAACAACGCATTTAAGACCTGCTCTCGCAGCATAAGCCGCTGCTGAAGCAGCAGTATTGCCGGTGCTTGCAACAACAACACCCTCAACACCTAGATGCTTGGCTATTGTCACACCAACTGTCATTCCCCTATCCTTAAAGCTCCCAGTTGGGTTCCCACCCTCGAACTTCACATACACATTTCCATTGACAGCTCTATTAACTCTGATAAGCGGTGTGCCACCTTCGCACATTGTAACAGGCTCTATATCATCATTTATAGGTAGTAGCTCTCTATATCTCCAAACGCCAAACCTTCTTCTTCTTGCTTTATCCCAGCTAAAACTTGTTTTAGCAGGCATTACAACTTCCAATAGGTTTTTACATCTTGGGCATATGAATAGCCATGGATCTGGATCGTAGACAGCTCCACATTTTATGCATCTAAGTTTTACTCCGTCTTTGAATATTTTCTTGTGTGGAGAACTTTCTATGTTTCCAAGTCATCCACCATAGTCTAAATATACTTTGGGACAGGGGTTAAAAAACTTTCTATGAATGTATTTCAGAGTTTAGAACCTTCACAAGAGCATTAACAACATCAACTGTTTTGTAGGTTCCCCCTAGATCTGGTGTCAAAATTTTTAGATCTTCCACCACGGTATGTATAGCCTTATCCAAGTTTTTTGCCTTTACATGGAGATCAGCATCATCGAATTTTTCATATAGGTAGTAGAGCATCAACTTAGCAGCCTCTATCTCTCCAATAGGGTTGGCTATACCCTTTCCAGCTATATCGGGGGCTGTCCCATGAACAGGCTCAAAAACAGCTATGTCACTGCCTATTTGTGCAGAGCCGCATAGTCCAAGGCTACCAACCATAGCTGCGGCAAGATCAGATAGGATATCTCCATATAGATTTGGTGTAACCATAACCCCTAATCGTTCGGGGTTTCTAACAATTGTGTAAGCAGCTGTATCAACAATAATCTCTTCTGCAGTTATATCAGGATATCTCTTAGCTACTTCAAAGAAAACATCTCTGAAGAGTCCATCGGATATCTTCAAAACATTGGCTTTGTGAACAACTGTGACTTTTTTAAACCCGTTTTTCTTAGCATAGCTAAATGCATATTCTGCTATCCTTTTAGCACCTTCATAGGTAATGATCCTAAGAGATATGGCCGTTCCTTTAAATAGCCCCTCGATACCTACATAGACATCCTCGCTATTCTCTCTAACTATAACAAAGTTGAAATCCTTTAGTGAAAAGCCCTTGAAGCTCTTAAAAGGTCTCACATTGGCATACAAGTCAAGTTCTTTTCTAATCAAAATATTGATGCTTTTGAACTCTTTTTCATGTGGGGGTGTATAGAGAGGACCCTTCAAGATGGCATCCATCTTCTTGGCAACGTCAAAAAAGCCCTCCTCTAGTGGCTTTCCAAAACGCTTGTAGTATTCGTATCCAGCCCTCAGCTCAACAAATTCAGCATCTATTCCAAGGGCATTCAACACATGAAGTGCGGCATCAACTATTTCTGGCCCTATACCATCTCCCTTCAAAACCCCTATCTTGTACCTCTTGACCATGGAAGTCCACCATATCTCTTGATGTATTCTACAACTCCGCCAACCTCAAGAATGTCAAGAATTTCCTTGGGGAAGGGGGTAAACCTCTCTTCAACGCCTTTTGTAATGTTCCTTACAATGCCATTTGATATATCAACCTCTACCACATCTCCTGTCTCGCTAACATCTGGAATGATCTTTGCAACAATCACCGGCAGCCCAATGTTTATAGCATTTCTGTAGAATATGTGTGCAAAGCTCTTAGCAACAATAGCTCCAACTCCAACAAGCTTTAGTAGTCTTGGTGCCTGCTCTCTGCTAGAGCCTTTCCCAAAGTTTCTGCCACCAACAATTATATCGCCTTTTGAAACCAGTTTGTAGAATCCAGGTATAACGTCTTCAAGTACGTGAACAGCCATCTTATTCATATCATTTATGGCTTCGAATTTGTATTTCCCAGATATTATATGGTCTGTACTTATATTGTCTCCAAGCTTCCAACACTTTCCACGGACAATCACATTGGCCCACCCCTAAGAAAGGTATTTCCTGGGATCAGCTATTCTACCCTCTATAGCTGTAGCAGCGGCTACAGCGGGTGATGAGAGGTACACCTTGCTATCTCTATGTCCCATTCTACCCGGGAAGTTTCTGTTTGTTGTTGCCACAGCAACTTCGCCAGCTGCTAAAAGACCCATGTGAGCACCTACACATGGTCCGCATGTTGGGGGTGCTATAGTGCATCCTGCACTAGCAAGAATGTCTATATAGCCTCTTTTCAGAGCCTCCATATAGACCTTTCTAGAAGCTGGTGATACTATACATCTTACACCATCTTTTACCTTTCTCCCATGCAATATTCGTGCAGCTATCTCTATGTCCTCCAACCTGCCATTTGTACACGAGCCTATGAAAACCTGGTCAACCTCTACGTTGCTTACTTCACCAACACCTTTAACATTGTCAACATCCGGTGGAGCAGCTACCACAGGCTCCAATTTAGAGACTTCAACAATAAGCTCATCAACATAGCCATCTTCTTTTTCCCAATCAACATCCCTGTAAATGGTATACCCTCTTTCATTTAGCCACTTCCTAGCAACCTCATCAACTGGCATAATAGCCGACTCAGCGCTCATCTCTGTGCACATATTTGTTAACGTCATTCTAGAGTCTACACTTAGATACTTCAGTGTATCACCTCTAAACTCAACAGCTCTACCAAGCATACCGTCAGTACCTATACTACCTATTATGTGAAGCGCTATATCCTTGCTCATAACACCTTTCGGCATGGCCCCTGTTAAAACAACCTTAGCCGTTTCAGGCACCTTAAGCCACAGCATCCCAAACATCATGGCAATAGCTGCATCGGTACTTCCAACCCCAGTAGCATAAACACCTATGGCACCAATTGTTGGTGTATGGCTATCTGCTCCAACAACAACCATGCCAGGTCTAACAAGACCATCTTCAACAACAACTTGGTGGCTAATACCATAACCCACATCGAATAGTTTCACCCCATACTCTTTTGCAAATCTCCTCATCTCCTTGTGAACAGTAGCAGCAGCAACGTGTGGGGCTGGAGAAGAGTGGTCAATGAAGAAAAATGCTCTTTCTACAGCAACTCTTCTCTTTAATTCGAGCTCTTTTTCAACAACATCTATTACAAGCGGCGCTGTGCCATCTTGTGCATAGACAGCATCAATGTTTATGACAACTATCTCTCCTGGTGAGACATTTCTGCCAATTGCTTTAGACACTATCCTATCTATCAAGCCCATTCAAGGAACACCTCAAGAAAATCTTCGAATATCTTTTTACCGTGTCTTTCTCTCGACCTCGGGAAAATGCTTCTTCACGATTTCAAGCATTTCACTATCTGATAGTGGCTCAACTCTATTGGTCTTATTGAACAGCTCTACAATTTCGTTGTATATTGCAACAACTCTTGGATCATCTTTTGATATATGGTTATATCCGAGATAGTTCTTAAGCCAGATTACAATAGCCGACCTTCCAGAGTATGGGGTTATTGCGACAGAGTATGGTAGTCCCAGAACCTTCACTGGATCGAATGGCAAGTAAACCTCCGGGTTCTTTAAAAGACCGTCGGCATGTATACCTGCTTTTGTTCTAAAAGCATTCTTACCTACAATTGGGTAGTGCTCAATTATTTTGAGCCCCATCCTCTCAAAGAGTTCAGGTAGCTTTGACAAAGCCTTCAAATTTATTCTGTTGTCACCTCTTATAGAAGCATAGTGAATAGCCATAATTTCTAGTGGGCAGTTACCAGCTCTTTCACCAATGCCTAGAAGAGTGCAGTTGCCAGCTGCTGCACCATAAATCCATGCCGCAAGTTGATTAGCTACAACAAGCCCAAAGTCGTTATGACCATGAAACTCTATATACTCTTGTGGAATGCCAGTAGCCCTCCTAATTGCTTGTATAATTGCTGGTATCCCTCTTGGAAGTGGCACCTCTGGAAATGGTAGTCCGAGCCCCAGAGTATCTGGGAGCTTTATCTTTACAGGTGTTCTGTACTTCTCGCTTAACTCGAGAAGCCTCTTTACAAAGGGTATCACAGCTCCGAAAATATCAGCTCTTGTAATATCCTCTAGAGACGCTCTAATTGTTATCCCATGACTAAGAGCCTTCTCAGCAACCTCTAAATATTTTCTAAAAGCCTCTTCCCTTGTCGCATTAAACTTGTACTTTATGTGATAATCAGATATAGACATGAGCATAACAGTCTCGTCAAGCTTCGCATCTATAACAAGCTGGAGATCTGTATGGGTGGCTCTTATCCAGCCTATTACCTTTGGATACCTATATCCATATGATAAAAGCCTCTTCACAGCTTCCCTATCCTTTTCTGTATACAGAAATACTTCTGTGCTTTCAATACCTCCCCTACCACCAATATCGGCTAAAAGCTCGTAGATCTCCTCACATTCTTCAACAGTGAAAACCCTCCAACCCTGTTGGCCATCTCTAAGTGTAGTATCGGTAAGAAAAATCTTACTTAGATTTTCCCTAAGCTCAGCATCTGTAACAACAAGTCTTGGCACACTATCAAATGGATAGAGATCTCTGAAAAACTTCATATCCCCATCTAATCCCATGGAAACATCACCAGATATCGCTTAAGTTATACAAGTTTCGTGCAAACCTAAAATAATTGTCTTATAATGCTATGGTGCGTGTTTATGGACATCAGTCTAAAGAACTCCGCACTATTAGTAAATAGTTTAATGCGGATTCTATAACATGAAAGTGCCGTGACAAAGAACCAAACCCTGTAATTGTTATATACCTTTTAAAATTGCTTAAACACGTTTTAGCCGATAAATTTATATACCGATAGGCTTGAACAGAGATTAAGATTTGGTGAACACCTTTTGTCGACAAATACAAAGTTCTAATAGTTGATAGGGTATCAGAGAAGTTCTTGGATAGCTTGAAGAAGCACGGATTCGAGGTTCATTATAAACCAGGGCTATCAAGGGAAGAGTTGCTTAGCATTGTAGAGAATTATAATATCCTTGTTTTCAGGGGTAGGCTGAAAATAGATAGGGGGGTTATTGATAGAGGTGCCAATTTGAAGGTCTTAGCTAGGTATGGTATAGGATTAGATAATGTAGATGTAGAACATGCCGTGAAAAGAGGTATAGCTGTTGTGAATGCCCCCTCAGCCTCAGCTATAAGTGTAGCTGAACTGACGATAGCATTGATGTTGACAGTCTATAGAAGACTCTACGACTTTATACACAGTGTTAAATGTGGTGAGTGGTCCAAGGGTAAGCATCTTGGTAGGGAACTGCATGGTAAAAAACTTGGTGTGATAGGCTTTGGCAGAATTGGTAGCAGGGTTGCTTACTACGCTAAAGCATTTGGCATGGATATAATGGTCTATGATATTAGAGATGTTTCTGAAGAGGTCTCAAAACTTGGTGGTGTACAAGTGGATTTGGAGAGGCTTTTAAGCGGAGCAGACGTTGTGACACTTCATGTCCCTCTAACTCCTTTGACATGGCATATGATAAACGATAAGACGCTGTCTATGATGAGAGACGGCACGGTGTTGGTTAATACCAGTAGGGGCGAGGTCATAGATACAGATGCTTTGCTGAAGCATGTTGATAGACTCGGTGGTGTGGCTCTGGACGTTCTTGAGCAGGAGCCTCCAAAAGATGAGAAGATCTGGAGACTGGTTAAACATCCAAATGTTGTTGTAACGCCTCATATAGGGGCTGAAACAGTCGAGGCGATGGATAGGATAGCAGATGAGCTTGTGAAAAACATTTTGGAGGCGGTGAACTGGCTTTGAAATATCTAACACCAGGACCTGTTCAAATACCTAAGCAGGTAGTTGATGCCATTGCAAGACAGCCGCAGTTCCACAGAACAGAAGAGTTTAGGGCGGTGTTCAAGAGGGTTATCGAAAAGCTTTCAGCAGTGTACAAAACAATTCCTGTGATAATACCTGGAACAGGCACGCTTGCTGTTGATGTGATGGTCTATAACTATGTTAATCCAGGAGAGAAGGTAGTTGCAATAACAAATGGAGAGTTTGGGGATAGGCTTATAGAGTCTATAGAGTCTAGGGGTGGGGTTGTACACAAAATAGAGTGGAGGTATGGAGATGCACCTCCACCAGACATAGTCGAAGACACTGTTAGAAAAGTTGGTGATGTAAAGGCGATTGCAGTTGTTCACAACGAGACTAGCACGGGAACCACAAATAGGTTTATCGAGAAATACCAGGATGTTGCAAGCTCATATGGCGCAGTACTTCTCGTTGATAGTGTTTCCCTCTACCCGGCAGAGGTTTTCAAGAAAGAGATAGACGTTATCGCAACAGCATCTCAAAAAGCATTCATATCACCTCCTGGAGCAGCCATATTATATATAGCTAAGGAACCTAGGGCAAAGGTTTCTGTACCGCCGTCAATGAACTTAGAGAAGTTTCTTCAAAGCCTTAAGAAGTGGGAGACGCCATATACACCACCAATAAACGTTATATATGGTCTCGATGCAGCGCTCGACTATATTCTTGGTATGGGTGTTGACAAGTACCATGAGATGCATAGAGAAAGAGCTGAATATCTATACAACAACATTAAATTAACACCAATTGCAAAGCAGGAATTGAGAAGCTATACAGTAACAGCCTTCTATACCAACAGAGCTAAAGACATTATAACAGAGCTGAAGAAACACGGATATGTTATAGCAGGTGGAATGGGCAAGCTAAAGGACAGCACCATCAGAATAGGTGTAATGGGGGACATAACAATAGAGGATCTTAGAAAGGTCGTTGAGATAGTGAATAGATATGTGGATTGACGATAGCTACTGCAAACTCTGTCTAATCTACTCCAGATCCAAAGACCTTGTAGAGCTTGGCCATGGAGACAAGCTACCAAAGCTTTTGAAGAGGCTTGCAAAAATAGTTGAGGAAGAGGATAGCAGGTCAGAGGCGTTTGCAAAATCATTTGAATATATCAAGAAATTGACGAGGTCTAAAGATCCTTATCAAGAGAGGAAGAAAATGCTAAAAGAAATTGGAAAGAGGATAGCAGAGAAGGTCGAAAAGTATCTGGAGAGTGTTGACTGGGATATCAGAGAAGCTATTAGGATATCTGCAGCTGCAAACATTATAGATACTAGTGTTCTTGGGTATGAAAATACGAGAAGCTTGGATGAGGCCATATGGGATAAGCCAGTAATAGAGGATGGTTTTGAGATTCCAAAGGATGAGGATATATATGTTGTTTTAGACAATGCGGGTGAGGCAGAGATAGACAAGGTTTTAGCGAAGGCGCTTACACAAAATGGTTATAGAACCTTCATAGTTGTTAGGAACAAGGCATACGAAATAGATGAGATAGAACACGACTTTGAAGAAAAAAGCTTTAACGTTATATCAACCCCTGGTAGCATATCTCCTGTGGCATACATAGACAGAGGCTTCATAATAGCTAAAGGGATTGCAAATGCCGAAGCCTACGCAGAATTTGGAAAAACTAGGTCTCTTCACCTTCTGAGAGCTAAATGCGATGTAATAGCGAAGAGGTTTGGTGTGCCAAAGAATTCGGTGCTTATAGTATCAGGGGATAGAATAAAGAGTATTTTAACAGGGAGGTAGCCAAAATATTTTAAACTATGCCCAACCTTTTTGCACGATCTGTGCATGATATTGTATTGTTGTAGAAGGCACGATCTTAGAGTCTGCTAGACTATTCTAGAGTTTTGATGTTCGAATACAATGTTTGTATTGTTGATGGAATGTATTATTAAATATATGTATAGATTTCTGAGACCCATTATAGCTTATAAATCTGGACAACTATAGCTATGGCTGGTGTGTATAGTGGCTGTTTATAGAAGGCGTGTGCAGAGGATAGGCAAGTCAACATATATAGTGTCCTTGCCCAACTCGTGGGCCAAGGAAATTGGTCTAGAACCCAAAATGAATGTTATTATGGAGGTTCTACCCGATCTATCTCTAAGGATATATGTTCCCTATAAACAGGAGAGAGGTAGCATATCAGAGCATACAGTCTATGTAGATCCTAACTACTCAGACGAAGATATTGTTAGGGAGATCATAGGCGGATATGTTGCTGGGGCTTCGACGGTTAAGCTTGTTTATAAGGGTGTTAAGAGGGAGTTTATTGAGAAAGCTGTTTCTGTTGCTAAAGAGAAGCTAATGGGACTTGAGGTAATAGATGAGGATGCAACTAGTGTAACGCTTCAGATTGTTGTTGACCCAAATCTAAGTAACCTAAATAGTGTTACAAAGAGGATGACAAGGTTAGCTATAAGTATGCACGAAGATATAATATCATATTTGACTGGGACAACAGATAAAAGCATATTAGAAGCTGTTATAGCTCGCGATAATCTTGTTGACAAATTATATCTACTCGCTTTGAGGCAGTTAATAGCTATTCTAAGTGACCCCTATGAAATGGGTAGAAAGGGGCTCAAATACTACGACGCTATATACATGACAATGTTTCTAAAAAGTGTTGAGAGGGTAGGAGATCATGCAGTGAATATATCAAAATCATTGCAAGCATTAGAAACACCGCCAAAGTTCATATCAAATCTATATGCAAATGCTATAGAGATATTCAAGGGTATATGCGAAGCATATTTGGTGCCTGACAAGAACATGGCTATAAACATAACGAAGAAAATAGAAGAGCTGAAGCAACTAGAAGAGGAGATTAGAAAAAGCTATAGAGAAGAGTTAGCAAAACAGACAGTAGTAACAAGAATATTGGATGCCATATCAAGGATAATAGCTAGAAGCGTAGACATAGCAGAAGAGGTTATAGACATATATGCTCTCAAGAAAATGGATAAGATACCGTCGAAAGCAGAGGAAAATGAAGAGTAATAGGAAATAATATGCCAAGTAAAAATATGATGCTGTAATCTCAGTTTCAAGTTCAATATGACCATGTATGCATAACGCAGATTTTCAATATCTGTCAACAAAGATTTTACATAGATATGTTTTTATGTTTTTGTAGAGTTTTTCAGAATGAGTTGTTGAACCACTAGTAATGTGGATATAGTCAAATGTTTCATTAGAATTTTCTACAACGTAAGGTCTTTATACATAACTATTCTTTTAGCATCGAATCCCAGAACAACTGTAGCAAGCTTAATAATATTTTCAAGTGTAGGCTCTTTTCTAACACTCTTCACAAGTTTTTTATCGTCAAAGCCACTTGAAAGCAAAGCGAAGATTATTTTGTTGAGTAGTCTTCTACCATCGGAATTAAGAACAAGTCTCTTATCAAAATACTTGTCAACATTTGTCAAAAGCTCAAATAAAAGGCTCTTCACATATTCCAATGTTGTACACCGAAACATGCAATAAATATTCTATGAGCTAATGTGGCTTAGCACCAATTCATACACCTTTTTAGCATTACTGAGATTCATATTTAAAGTCTCCGGTGAATCTCTATAAATGGTGTAGACCCTTTCAATGCCTTGAAGCCCTTCTACAAAAGCTTTGAATCCATGTTCTAAACCAGTGCTATAACCACCCTCAAGAACGATTGCAGTTGGCAAACCAAATCTCTTAATATTCGAGCCAAGTATATAGAAAGAGGAGCTTGTTAGAGCTAGGTCTGTTAAACCATCGTTTTTATAGCCATCGAAACCAGCGGATATCACAAGAGCTTCGGGGGTGTAGGAACTGATCAAAGTCTCGATAAATGTTGTGATATGGGTCAGAGATTCATCTGTTGTTTTGGGCCTCAAAACAAAATTCGCCTTGTATCCATATCCATCACCTTCGCCAACGTCTGTTGGGTAGCCTGTGAAGGGATATAGTGTCGAGGGGTCTTGATGAATGTCTATATGGAGTATCTTCTCTTTGTAGAAAATTTCCATAGTGCCGTTACCGTGGTGAGCATCGAAATCTATTATAGCAATTCTTCTAAAGCCTCTATCCCTAAATCCAAGAACACTAGCGGCAGCATTATTAAAAATGCAGAACCCATTTGTTGGTGCACCCATGGCTCTTCCAACTAATCCAGCATGATGACCTGGCGGTCTACCTAGAACCATGAATATGTCATTTATCGTATTAGCCAATTTATATGAGTAGTATAGAGTCTCTAGCGCAAGTTCGCATGTATTACTAGTTACATAGGTATCTGGATCAAGTTCATAGAAATCCTTTTTGCAGTTATCGAGAATATAGTCCACATAACTTTTGGCATGCACTCTAGATGCTATTTTCATAGCCTCTTTCTCATCAAATCTATCGACCCAAAAATCTGCAGAAATGCTGAGTTTTTCAATTGCTTGTAGCAGTATATTTATTCTTAGCGGGTTTTCAGGATGGTAGTAAGGAGGGATATGCTTATTCAAAGCATTTTTAACAACAACAATCAACATATAATTGTTACCATTGGCAATCTAAATCTGAAGCTTATTAGGTTTAGAGATAAAAACCCTTTTAAATACTTCTCCTTTGGTGAAAATCTTTGGGTAATTTAAAGAGCTTTAAGATTAGGGTAGCAAGAACAATAGTACATTTTGGAGTTGGTGTTGCTAAGAACATTACAGATGTTTTGCAGAGATTTAGAAGAGTCTATGTGGTTACAAGCAGGTCAGCAGCCAAGGTTAGCGGAGCTCTTGCTGATGTTGAAAATATTTTGAAGTCTCTTGGGATACGATACGAAGTTTTCGATGGCGTTACACCAAACCCTCTAGCATCTATGGTTAACAGCATCTCTGAAAAGGTTTGGAGGTTTGGAGCAGAGGCTATTGTGGCTGTAGGTGGTGGAAGCGTTATAGACACTGCAAAAATTGTTTCGGTCATTTCTCACTGTGGTGGTCTTGTAGAAGACTATGTTAGGGGTTATAGAGAGGCTTGTGGGTCTATACCTGTTTTGGCTGTGAATTTAACGCATGGCACAGGCTCTGAAGTTGATAGATATGCTGTGGTCACCTTAGAAAATCCGAAAACAAAATATGGTCTTACATCAGATTATATGTATCCTGCGGCATCTTTTGATGACCCTAGATACCTTGTTACATTACCGAAAAGCCAAACAATCTACACAGCATTTGATGCCTTTTACCATGCGTTAGAAGCTTCATGTGGTGTTGACTCATCTCCATATGTTGTAGCAATTGCTGAAGAGGCTGTTAAGAACATTGTTTACTGGCTTCCAAAAGCAGTTGAAAACCCTGGCGATGTGGAGGCTAGATACTGGCTTCTATATTCATCTATGCTAGCAGGTATAGCCATAGACAATAGCAGAGCCCATATAATACACTCGGTTGAGAATGTTCTGAGCGGCATCAACACATCTCTTCCGCATGGAGCGGGCCTTGCAATGCTTGGGCCAGCGGCGGTCAAGCATCTCTATCAAGCATCTCCAGAAACACTATACAGGATATTGAAATATATAGATCCACAGCTAGAGCCAGATCCGAAACATGCTGAGAAGGCCGCCGAGGCTGTTAAGAGGTTCCACAAATCCATGGGATTCAACGAAAATCTTAGACAATACGGGTTCTCTGAAGCTGATGCAGACAAGATTATCGACATTGTTACAAACTATTTATCGTATGGTCTTAGGTTATCCCCTATAGAGCCCTCTAAAGATATTTTGAAAGAGATTTATCTCTCAGCCTTAAACTTCTAACGGTGTTTTTGTTGAAGACTCTAATAGTAGGCAACATAACTATTGACGAAGTTGGGGATAGGATTAGAGTTGGTGGGACAGGATACTATGGAGGCAGGGCACTTGCAGAGTATCTAGATGCTGAGGTCTATGTGGCTACAAACATTGGCGAGGCTTACAAAGGTCTTGTAAAAAGTGTTCTAGAGTCGCATGGAATAAAGGTCATCGAGATTGGCTACAGCTCTACGCCAGTATTTGTCATTAGAGATGGTAAAGCTGTCAGCTTCAAAGGTGAAAGCCCAAGAATAAGCCTATCAAATTTAGAGCCCTATGCAAGAATCTATAGATTCGATGTGGTTATCCTAGGTCCAATCTTCAGAGAGATAGATTTAAATGAAATAGACCAGATACTGTCTTGGGGCTCCAAGGTAGTAGCGCTCGATATCCAGGGGCTAGTGAGAAGCGTTGCTGATGGCGAATTAAAGCTTGTTTGGGACTACAGCATCGAGGAGAAGCTTAGAAAAATAGATATTGTACATGGCAATGTGAAGGAGTTTTGCTTCTCAGACGACATAAAAAATGTTTTAGGTAAAGCAAGGGAGTGGAGCTCAACAACAAAAACGATATATCTTATCAGCTTGGATGAGAGGGGTCTATACATCGTGGCAAATAATGAAATATTGTATGTTAGGCCACCACCAACAAATCCTGTTGATGAGGTTGGTGCAGGAGATATTCTGTTATCTGTTACAGCATATTATATTGCGAAGGGCTTTAACACCATAGAATCTGTTCTCAGAGGAGTGGCAGCTGCTACCCTAAAAATAGAGAATGCATATAGAGAGTGGTTTGACAGAAACTCCTTAGAGTCTCTGGCAAAAGAGTTGGAAAGGTTTGTGGAGGGGGTGAATATATGACATCAATTGATGAGCAGATCAAAGAGCTTTTAGCAAGAAGAGATCCAAATGGGTACTACATAGTCCCATCTGATAAGAGTGGTATTGATATTGTTAAGCGTTTTTATAGTGATGTAGAGTTTGAGGAGGTTGGCGATATTGTGTTCATAAAAACTAGGTCTAGAAGAGTTGCAGAAAGGATTGCAAGAATATTGATTCAGAAAGGTCTCATAAAGTCAATGTAATTTTAATAGATATATTCCTTCATTCTAGCTGTTACAATTGCTGAGGAAAGTCTCATTACAGCTGATATCATGTATGATATTCTAAGGCCTTGAACAAGCCCAAATATGTCGATGAGATAGCCAGAGAGTAGACCTCCTAACATAGAACCTGCAAAACTTGCCAAGCCGATAGCTGTATTATAAACCCCGAAAAACGTTGCTCTATCTCCTTCTCTTGCACACTCTATTATATACATGGGGAATATTATATTTGTGAAACCATTGATGAAACCTGTGAAAATGTTCAATGCAAGTAGGCTTACATAGCTAGCTGAAAAAGCGTAAACCAGAGGCACTATAACAAGACCAAATCTGTTTAGCAATGTGTAGAACCTGTACCTGCTTCTCTCAACATATTTCCCAGCTAGATATTGGCTTAGAACCATCGTTATATTGGATGCTATAGAGAGGGATGTTATCTGTGCAGGCGACAGATTTAAGACATCTTGCTGACTCAATATAAACAAAGGCCATGCTAACGACATGGAGAAGTTATACAAGGTGTTTGCATATACAAAGCCTTTGAATCCCGGATTAGACAAAGTGATTTTGAAGCTCTTTACAAATTCCTCGATGCCAAGACCAGCACGTTTATGGAGCACACTCGAATCACTATTAATATTTCTGTCGATAACAACCCCAGATATAGATAATGTAGCGAATACTGATACAAATCCTAAGACAAGAGCCGAGAAGAATATTACAAGCAATGCTAAAAATGTGCTTGGCATACATTGAAACATAATTGTCGTTGCTATATTGCCAGCTATACTGAATACAGCTGACAGATTTGAATGCATAGAATACACTATAGACCTCCTAGACTGTCCAGCAAGGTCGCTAATAACATCTCCAATCACAGGAGCCGATGCCGAACCTATAAATGTTGCTATAGCTGATATAGCTATGATTTCATATGGATTCGCAGAACCGAACACGCCTATTAAAACTAGAGAAGCAATGGATATGATTACTGTTGACAAGGCTCCCAATAAAAGCATGAGTCTTCGGCGCCCAGTTGAATCACTTATTCTACCCCACATAACTTGACCTATATTACCAAGTAGATTGTTAGATGCTTGGAATATACCAGATTCTGTTGCACCCCCACCATAATAGACTATTAGATATGGCAGAATTGGTGATACAAGATTGTTTGAGAAAGAAAGTGCAGATATTCTAAGGTAGAGCTTTTTTATTGCATTGTCTCTACGGTTATTCAAATCGTACGACAATACGTATCACTATTGAGTACATGCTATTTTAATAAGTTTTATTGTTTATAATTATAAGGCGATAAAAGTTTATTGCGCGGTGAATTATTTTGGAGTGTAGAAGATGTGGTTCAAAGAATATAGATGTTTTCAGATTTAGATTGCCAGAATCCTTACCTATGGCAGTAGCTGTAGCCAATTCCCAAGAACGTTAGAGGTGAGCTTATGAGACTATTTGAAAATTATGAAAACTTTGAAATGTATATATGTAGAGACTGTGGCTATACTGAAATGAGATTTGTCAAAAGAAGTTTAAAGCCAAGTGACAAAGACGCTGACAGAAGCTTTTCCGCTAGCAACCTTCTCTAGCTTAAGTCTAGCAAATGTATACAATGCCCTCTTATTATCTATTTCAATCGATTGCATAGAATGTCCATCTAAATCTCCAGAACTGTGTAAAATCCAATAGTCGTTGAATAACTCTATAAGAGTAGGTCTTCTTGTGACATATAAACCCCATTTAATTTTTGTGTCACCGCTATTAATTATATCCATAGCTATTTTACCCTCTATAGCTGAAGTTGGTGCCATTGTAGGTGATGCTAAATAAACTCTGCTATTCTTATGACCCATTCGACTAGTGAAATACTTGTTCGATGTAGCGATGGCAACTTCACCTTCAGTGAGCAAACCCATGTGTGCTCCTACGCAAGGCCTGCAGGTAGGTGGGGTTATAACGCATCCTGCCTCAACAAGGATTTGAATATACCCTCTTTTAAGGGCCTCCATGTATACTCTTCTAGACAGTGCAAACCCCTTGCAACTATACAAAAAAGTTCAAGAGTTTACAGACAACATTAGAAGGTTATGGAAGGCTATGAAAACGCTTCTTAAATTCCTGATAGAATTATTTTTAAAAAAATGTTATTGAATTGAAATCTCTTGCTTTATCACGCCGTTTATGGGCATAAGTCTAGGTATATGGTATCGATCCAGAATGTTTTGTATTCCCACCACAACATCAAAATCGGAGTCGGACGACCCCACATTACGCCGTATTTGCCATCAACAAAGTATCCTATAGATTTTAACCTTTTCACACTGGGAAAGGTTTGGAGGATTTAAAGAGACTTGGGAGATGACATCAGAGTTGACGGGAATAAGTACTGTCAGTAGCAAAGCAATTGATATGAGAGCTCTCACTGTCTTCATATCTACATTACTTCCCACTGTATCCACTGTACTCTGCGGAGGCACTTAGAAGATCTTTTATATCACCGTAAACCACGACCTCGAAGTTCTTCGAGACTTTTATGTATCCTATGCCTGCACCAGCATTCTCGGGGATTCTCGGGAATCTCGAAACACCTGTTTCATCTAGTATCTTTAGGAGTAGCCCTGCCTTAGGACCGCTGACGTATATCGGTGATCCTGCCTCAGCAAATGTCTTGATCAGCTCTTTAGTATCCTCCCTTTTGGCGTTGACCTCCAGCCACGCATCACTGATGATCACAACGGTGCCTCTATCCGCATACCTAGCAATGCTTACATCGGGCTTATCCACAGCCACAAAGTTCTTGACCTTCCCACCGAAAACCCTCTCCAACTCGGCCCTGAAGCCCGCTTCACCCAAGACAACCATGTTAGCCGGAACAACATCACCTACACTATCTATATTTACCTTATTAGTAGATGAAGCTGCAGGGCGCATTGCCACCCCAGCAAACACCAGCCCAATAGCCGCTAGCAGGACGGGTATCGCTAGGAGGATGGGACGCTTCATTACGAGTCACACACCTCATATAGAAACTTTCTTTGCATAGCTTAAAATTTTTTGCTTTAATGCTATCTGGGGCTAGTCTAGGCACATAAATTGTCAATTACTTTCTTAGCAGATTTTTTATCGAGATGCTGGTCTAAATGTGTCATAACCAGCAACCGCCCTCACACCTTGCTCTCATCAACATCCCCTGTAGAACAGCTTCTTGTAATGCAAATCACCAACAACAACCTTCACCTCTCTAACTCGCTAATTAGCTCTAGAAATGTTGTATGGTATGTGCATAAGGGCCTTCCAGCCATGGATAGCATCTGTCGTAGGTTTTTGTCAGTAAAACGCTGGTTTTAGACAAGGGTGGGAGATGTTTTACAATTTCATAATTTTTTGGAGAGGTATTACTGTTAGAGATGCTGGGTAAAAAGAAATAGAGAAATATTTTGGGATTGTTTAACTAAATCAATTCTTTAATTCAAATATTTTCAACTACATTAATAACATTGTTTACACGCTAAATATCACGATGGCGCTTACCAGAGCTATTGTAAATGCTATAACATCTAGAAGCTTGCCATAAAATGGAATATTTCTTGCTAAGTTCATAATTCCTGTAACTAAAGATAGTCTATATAGCGCTTTAAGAGAAAACCTAGGTTCAGTTTCCTTTACCACTCTTTCTATAGTCTTTAGCGTAATGTATAAGGTGTAAAAGGCCATAAACATGGGTATAGCTATGAACTTTCTGTCCACAAGTTCAAGTAGTTCGTATACTGCACCCAGATCAGCATTTTGCACAACTAGAAAGTCGCCTCCAAAAGAATTAGAGTGTATGCCACTTGCTGCAGAGCCAAATATTCTAGAGATCTTTGCGGCGTTAGCCAATGGTATATTCCAAACAGTTTCCCCATCATATCTAACCCTCCTCACAAAACCGCCATAGCCGTGGCAAAATTTATATGACTGCATATAAAAGCATATGCTCTTCGTGGCTTAGCTTATGTTCCCATCTGATTGTTTTTAATCACTTTCTTCTATTACCACCACCTTAACCTTCTTTCCGTGTAGTTTTGATAGCTTTTCTTGGTATTCTTTTGGTGGGTATATCAGGTATTTCCTCATGGTTTTTACAATCTTTGCCTCAAATACGTATATCGAGACCATAACTCTCACTGCATAAACTGTAGAGTGTAAAAGCTTATAAATTTGCACTCTGAATAACTAATGTTGTGAGCTCCGATGAAGGCGTTTATCCACCTAATCGGTAGGTGGATGTCTGAGGGTACATACTACAAAGCCTTTAAGGCAGAGGCTGAGGTTGTTGGTGGAGATGCAAATGGTTTGCTGTGGGATTTAACGATATATAGGTATGCTCTGCAAAAGGTTGTAGACGCTCTATGGGATTTTGATGGGCTTCCGAAGAAGAGTCAGCTACACCAAATGTTCTACCAAATGCTTAGAGAACATGGTTTTAGAGCACACGTAGCTAGAAACATCTACAGCTATGCACTGGCTCTAGAGGATTTAGAGCATCTGAGAGAGTCAATCAATGGCAAAAACAATGGTGTTAGGTGGAGGCTAAAGCTATTTGCCTATAGAAAGCTTCAACATGCAATCATAGCCAAATCCATTGAATACAACGTTCCAATACTCATTATAGACCCTAGGAACACCTCATCTACATGCCCAAGATGCGGCTCTAGGCTAGTCTATGTACATAGACTAGCTATCTGCAAGACATGTAAATTCAAAAGAGATAGAGATTTTGTTGGAGCAATAAACATCTACCTACGGGGGGATGTGGGGAAGCCTTGGGTCTTCCCCCAACGGGGATGGAATGAAGAATGAAACCCGACAAACCACCCCAAACAGAGATGAGCCGATGACCACTTATATAAAATCATATACAAACATATAAAGAGGTGAACCCTCCAGATCCATAGTCTGTGACTATGAAACCTCCATCAACATGTAGTATATCGTGTGGCCACTCACTATCACTAAGATGCAGAACCCACTTGATCTTGCCACTATCCCTATCTATCAAAACCCATCTACCATCTCTATCAGGGCAAATCAAATCCCCTGCCACACCACCGATTCTGGGAATATCCTCTAGAAGCATGTGGGCCAAGTGGGGATTGGGAATCGATTTGCCTGGAACCGCAAACTCTTCTATAGAGTTTCTCTCTATATCGTATATGATTACGCTAAACCTGTTGTGAGGATCTGCCATAACAAGCTTTTCTCTGTGGTCAGTTGGATCAATGATATGCTCTGCGTAGTGAACAGCGAAGCCATGGCGATAAAAAGCACTCTGAACTTGAAGCTGTTGAAACCATAGATCATGGTGTTCATGGATTCACATTAGAACAGTAATTGAATTGCAGATAATAAGTTTATATAGTAGAGTAATGCAATAATGTAATGTTTGGGGTGAAAAATATGGCTGACGTTATAGGAGCTGTGCTTAGCAACTACCAAAGCTATATAGTGATTTTCATTCAATTTCTGCTTGGGCTGGCGCTTGGCTATGTATCTGTAAAAGCGTTGAAATATATCTTAGCATTCATAGCGATACTAGCCCTAGGAACACTTCTATCTGTATGGTCTCTGGGAACAACACCATCGGATGTGCTGAAAACCGTTGGGCTAACGGTAGAGGGTCTAAAGAGCCTAGCTATTCTACTTGGGTTAATGACTATAGGGCCAGTATCCGTAGGCTTCATAATAGGTGCTCTAATAGCTTTGCTAAGAAAGTAAAACAAATATGTTTTTCATCACAATATTAATGCAGAAGGTTTTCTTCCACACATAACTGTCTCACAATATCATCGACGGCTGAAAGCCATTGCTTCACAGAAATGCATTTGCATAAGCTATATCAGCGTTTGCACCGCTCATCACATTGCTCAGCCCCGGATACTCGATCATCACACAGCATTTCAGCAAATCTTATATTAGAGCTAAACCTTATACCTTTTTCTGTGATTTAATGAGTCTAAGATACATACCCATTTCGATTAATTCGTTTGGGAATACAAAGGCGAATCTAAGTGCTACACCGTTTAATGTTTCTTCAGAGCCGATAGAAATTGTCCAATACCCTGGGTCGGCACCCTCTTCATATGTAGTCACAAATTTTCCTATAGAATATGTTCTTCTATTCATTGGCTTCGCCCTCATATTTCTCATAGTATTGCTCTATACAAGGAGCTGGTACAGAGGGGGACACGATGTTTATGTTGTGCTTGGGGAGAAAGAACAGCGTGAAAGGGGGATCAAGGTTGAATATAGCTACCACGGCATTAAAAGAATTTTAAGAGACTACTTTGTCAAATTCAGGAACAGGATAAGATGCCCCTACTGCACACCTAGAGAGACCTTAAACAAGCTGATATTTCTGAAAAAGTTCGTTGAAGTATACGAAGATGTTGTTTATGGAGATAAACAAAGATTAGATGCAGAAAATGTAATAGATGAGGTAAAGAGGTTTGAGAAATAAGCTATTAGTATTTACCTTGATACTTCTATCCCTCGTAATATTTTCTCAGTACCAGAAGCCAATCGCAAGTATTCTAGATCTCGATCCACCATCCATCTACAATATTGGTCCAGGTGGCATCACATTTTTCTACAACTATGAAAAGACCAGAAGAAGTGTGCAGATAATTTACAGTCTTGATGAGCTAAAGTATTTTGACTCTCGAAACAATGTATTACTAATTCTAGGTCCTGATAAAGATGTGGGTGATATAGACACTTTATTTTCTTGGATAGAAAAAGGTGGGGTAGCTGTAGTAGGAGATGAGCTTAACCACAGCAAGCAGATATTGGATTATATAGGCATTGAACAAGGCAATGTCATACCCGGGGTAGGAGAAGCTTGGTGTATCATTGGCAATAAAGCCATTGAGATAGTCATAGATGTTGCCAAAGCATTGCAGTCATCTAATAGTAGATCAAACGTGTTATGTCTCTATGGTTCAATGCCTGTAGCTTATAATGTTAGTTACGGCAATGGATATATTATTGTCATTGGCGACTCAAGTATTGTTATTAACGAGATTCTAGCTAAACCGAGCATCTCAGTCAATAACAGTCTTTTTATGGACTATATAATCGGTGGTAAAGGGCTCATAATATATGAGGGTGGCAGAGTCTATAGACCTGTAGAAGCCCAGGTAATTGCACAAGCAATGAGTTTTATTGTCGATGGATTATCGGATGCATTACAATGGCTATTATTTAGACAAGGTGTTTTAAGCTTGCTAGGGTTTTTTACTGGGTTGGCAATACTGTCAATGCTTTATCTAACTATAAGGTTTGGCATCGTGTCTAGCCCAAGAAAATATTTAAGTAGTGCTGTGCAGATCGATAGGAAATTCATTGAAAACATTCGCAGACAGATTTTAGCTGGTGTTGATAAATGGCAGAGCACTCGAAGATAAGATTTTATGGTTCTATGATTGAAAAGGTTATTGAGAATATTCAGAGAAAGGTTGTGGGTAAGAGAAAAGAGCTTGAGTTGATACTTGCAACACTCTTTTCAGAGGGTCACATTCTTCTTGAGGGTGTTCCAGGTGTTGCAAAAACTCTCATGGCTAAATGTGTGGCGCTATCTCTTGGGCTAGACTTTAAGAGGGTTCAGGCAACGCCTGACATGCTCCCATCTGATATAATAGGTTTCCAGTTTTTTGATGCAAAGGAATCCAAGTTTGTGTATAGGAAAGGACCTATATTCACAAATATTCTATTTGTTGACGAGATAAATAGAGCGCCGCCCAAAACCCAAGCAGCTTTGCTTGAGGCTATGCAGGAGAGGCAGGTTACTGTAGAGGGTGTTACATATGCGCTACCCAAGCCATTTCTGGTTATAGCAACTATGAATCCAATAGAAATGGAGGGCACATTCCCGCTTTCAGAGGCTCAAGTGGATAGGTTTTTAGCAAAGGTTGTTATAGGGTATCCAACAATTGATGAAACTGTTGAGATACTAGACAAATTTGAATCTATATCAAGTCTAGATGATATGCAACCCGTTTTGAATAGGGAAGAGGTTTTGACAATGATTAGACTTGTTAAGGACGTTTATGTGGAGCAAAACATTAAGAAGTATATTGCGGCTATAGTGGAGGCTACGAGGAATCACAGATTTGTTAAGATAGGCGCATCTCCAAGAGGTGCAATAGCGCTATACCTTCTGTCTAAGTCGATAGCAGTCATGAGGGGAAGAGAATATGTCACACCAGATGATGTGAAGTATGTTGCTCATGCTGCTCTCTCGCATAGGATAGTGCTCAGAGGAGAGGCTAAGGTATCTGGTGTGACGGTAGAGAATGTTATTAACGATATTCTTGAAAAGGTTGATGTACCCTGAAAATAACGCTCTATGGACTTTCACACATTGTTTTATCTATAGCAGTACTTGTATACGGTTATTCTGTAAAAAATGTTTTTCTATACTCTATAGGACTGGGACTTGTAATAATATTCTTTAAGGAGTATGCATCATTTAATAGAATAAGAAGAGTTGTATCACAATTATCGGTTAAGAGAATGTGTGATAAAAGTATTGCTAGAGAATTGGAAGATGTTACTATGAGTATTGTTATCAAGAATAGCAGTGGAGAGCCTATTTCAAGAGTTCTTGTAATAGACAAGACCCCCAGATACGCAAAGTCGACCAGCGATCCAATAGCGATGATCTCCATACCACCGAATTCAGCGGTGACCATCTCATATAAGGTTAAGTTACTTGCTCCAGGGACACACACATTTAGTGATGTGGTCATTATTGTTAGCGATTTCTTAGGATACTTTGCTGAGGAGCTGAGCTATAGTGACAGATTAACTGTTGTAGCATTGCCACAAGAGATCAGGGGAGAGCTGGGTATGAAGTCGTTGCAGAAGGTGGTAGGAGTCTATACAGCTGGCAAAGCAGTTGGCGGTCTTTATGACCTTGCAAATATAAGGGATTATACTCCTGGAGACAATGTCAAGAAGATTATTTGGAGTGCTTATGCGAAAACAGGCAAACTCGTGGTTAGAGAGGATCTGGGGGAGACGAGAGCAAAAATACTACTACTAATAGACATAAGGCCACATGCATGGCTCATTGGCGAAACTCCTAATACCCTCGCCCATATCCAGTTAAGGTTTGCTGCTTCATTAGTTAATTTCCTAACTAGGAATGGAATGGAAGTCGATGCCATTGTATGCAGTGGGATAATGCCAAAGGTTGTTGCAAACCTCAGGGGAGGTGAAGAATCTCTCTATAGAATATTCTCACTCATAGACGCTGGTGGCGGATGTAACTCGCAGCTAAATGGCTTCATAAATGCTATTGGCTATATCGATAAAGAGCTTTCGCAATACGATATAGCAATCCTTTTGACAAATCCAATAACTCTTTCACTTGATGAGCCAACCAATTTGAGAGGCTTGGTCACATCACTTGAAAGACTGTTCATAGCGATGCCTATGTTTAAATACGATAATGTTATGGGGAGAGATGATATTGCCAAGCTTTTAAATGGGGTTTCAGAAACATTGGGTGAGACATTGATTGGCATGGAATTTAGTGAAGAGGGTTTTGAGATAATATATGGTGGGGAAAAGCCTTGAATGTAATATTTGTAGCGATTATGATAATTGTTGAATTTATAGCCTCGATATACGATTATAAGACAAAGAGAGAGGTTCTACCACTAACAGCAATAGCATTTCTGTTTATAGCTCTTATCATGTCCAATCCAATAGCTCTCTTAGCAACTGTTCTTGTAATTCCGATTAGCAGATTGCTGGCAATCTTTGTATTTAGAGGATTTGGCAAAGGATCGGTCTATCACATACTCTTAGATGTAATACCCACAATACTTGTTCTAGTAATGGCTTTTGCAGCATCTCTAATAAGTAAAAATGTTGAATTCTTGGGGATGAGCAAATGGAGCTCGCAAGTAATGTTCTCAACTCTATTCTTACTTTTATTCTCAATAGCTCTAGAACCATCTATAGAACTACCTGGCACTCTAGGGTTTGTAGCTCGAGCAGAAATAGACCATGTTATAAATATTGCGAAGGGTCTAGCACATATAGCAGGATTTATAAGCATAGTGATGCTATCTCAATTCTATGGAGCATATGCAGGTATATTAATGTTGATGTGGATCTTAATGCTATTGGTTAGAGGCAGACTGGCTGGCTATATGAAAACATTTGTTGAAATAACTCCATACGCCATAACATTTTTAATAGCTTTAATCAAAGGTCTGTAGAAATGCAGAAATTTTGAAACAATATATACAGGTGTTGATAGTGTCTAGACATGCGAGCAGCAGGCTTGGGGCAGTATATGCATTATTGCTCTTGATTTGTGGTTTGGCTTTTCTATTCATATCAACATATTATATCTACATAGAGAAATATATTCAGTTTCTAGCAACATTTGCAATAGGTCTAATTTTGCTAAGCACTTCAATAGCACTTTACAGGGAAATGCAAAAAACCTAAATTTTTCGGCAGTTCATCAGCCATCTCATTCAGACTTGAAAGCTAGGGCCTTGTCAGCGCTAAAACATATTTCAACAGAGTCTTTGTTTCCTACCATAGCTGGTTCCGGCAATAGAACTGTTAGAATCCCTATGTCAGTTTCCATTTCTGCTTCAATGGCATTTCCCAAAAAGCTCGTCCCTATTACCCTACCTGTAAACCTGTTCTCCATTGCATTGTCGCATTTCGTTGATATGTGGTGAGGCCTGATAACAATGTTTATAGAATCTCCTGGTCGAATCTCTTCGTTTGCTGTCTTCACAGCTTTGATAAGTTTGTTGCCTATTCTAGCTTCAATATACCTATTATCTATTCTAGTTGCTACACCATTTATAACATTGGCTCTGCCAATGAATGTAGCTACAAAAACGTTTTTGGGGTTGTTGTAAATCTCTGTAGGTGTTCCGATCTGCATCACCTTGCCCTTGTTCATTACAGCCAATCTATCGGCTATTGCCATAGCCTCCTCCTGGTCATGTGTAACATATATAGCGGTTATTCCCAGTTTCTTTATGAGATTCCTAAGCTCTTCCCTCATATCTATTCTAAGTCTTGCATCCAAGTTGCTGAGAGGCTCATCCAAAAGAAGAATCTCTGGCTCAACCACAATAGCTCTTGCCAATGCAACCCTCTGTTGCTGTCCGCCAGAAAGCTGGTGTGGATACCTCTTCTCAAGGCCCTCGAGCTTTACAAGCTCCAAAGCCCATTTAACCCTTCTAGCTATCTCATCCTTTGGCACACCCCTTATCTTTAATCCGTAAGCAATGTTATCAAATACTGTCATGTGCGGCCATAGAGCCCAGTTTTGGAATACCATCACAGCTTTTCTATTCTGGGGTTTTTCAAAGGTTATATCAACTCCATTAACAATGATTCTCCCAGTATCAGGCACCTCTAGACCAGCTACAATTCTTAGAAGAGTTGTTTTTCCACATCCTGAAGGGCCTAGAATAGCGAACAACTCTCCTTTATCTATATGGAGAGTGACGTTGTCGAGAGCAATTGTGTTGCCAAACCTCTTGCTAACGCCAAGAATTTCTAGAAAAGCCATTATCTAACACCGAAGACGCTATAGCCCTTTAACAGAAACGTTGATATTGTTACAGCTATTAGTTGAAGAACTATTAGCACAGCCCCTAAGGCACCAACTATCTGGGTTCCCTGAGGCGTCTCTAGATAGTTCTGCATAACAAACGTTATTGGTGCGGCATGTCCTATCGAAACACCCTTCAAGCCGCCTAGCATAACCCCTACACTTGTTTCGCTAATGCAGTAAACAAATGTTGTTATAGCACCACCAAAAATGTTTATCGCTATAGCTGGTAGTATAACAGTGGCTATAGCCAAAAACCTTGAGGCTCCTAGGTTGATAGCAGCCTCCTCAAGAGATGTGGGTATTTGCTGTAAGCCAGCATAAATTGCTCTTACCATAAATGGCATTCTCCTTATGGTATAAGCTATTGTAATTGCTATTCCAGGTGAGTATACGACAGGGTCAAAGACGCTGTTTTTGAATGGTGGTGTAGTGAACAATAGGAAGAATCCAGAGGCTATGGCGATTCCAGGGATTGCAACAGGTATTGTGGCTAGCGTATCCAAGATATATGAAATAGCCCCTCTGGCTCTTGTAGATGAGTATGCAATGAGTATGGATATAACTAATATTATGCCTAAGGCTGTTATAGAGTACAATAAGCTGTTCCTTATTGCTGTTGAAACTATTGGATCTGTTAACATTGAGACAAAATTATCCGATGTAAACCCCTCTGGCAATGCACTATACCACCTAGATGAGAATGCCAATACAAAAACACCTATCTGTGGAATTGAAGAGAATAACAGAAACGGCAACAGAAACAAATATACAATTGCTGTACCAATTCTCGATAACTTAAATGGCTTCAAGGGCTTTGCACCCCTTCCTATAGATGCATAGCTCTTTAGCGAGACATAGCCCCTTATGAGTATGAATATTATGGCGCTTACCAAAACAACGATTACAGTCATCAATAATGCGGCAGGGGATCTAGCCCCAGTCGTTGGATCCTGAAAACTTCTGAATATCTCATACGATATGAGCCTATCCTCTCCAAAAACAATGGGGTTTGCTATATCCTCAAGAGATAGTATGAATGTTAGTGATGCTCCAGTGGCGATACCAGGGAGGGCTAGAGGTAATACAACATCTTTTAACACTCTAAACGTTGATGAGCCAAGATTCTGAGCCTGTTCAATTAAGGTATAGTCGATGTTAGCTATAGCTGCAGAGACATTTAGATAGACAATTACATATAAACCCAAGATTTGTGCTATAACAACTCCTGCCAACCCCTCTAAGCCTATTCTAACTGGGATTCCAAGAACGTTGTCTATCATATATGAGAGTAGACCATACCTCCAATCAAAGAACTTTCTAACAACATAGCCGCTTGCGAATGGCGCTGCAAATAGTGGTAACATGGCTAGAACCTGGAGGAATCTTCTTCCAGGAAAGTCGTATAATGTTAGCACAATGGCTATTAGAGTTCCCACAGCGGTTGATACGACCATTGTTATTGTAGCTACTATAAAGCTGTTTATTATCGAGCCATAGCTAACCCCGCTAAGCAGAATCAAAGTAATATTGCTTCCACCGAAAACAACATTCCTTATACTAATTACATTTCCAATAGGCTTGGTAGAGACATACCTCGGATTTTGGAACACAAGCTCAGCTATTCGCATTGGATTGGATTTTAATAGCTCTGATAACGGTAGTGCTAGTGGTATTAGAAGAAATATTGCTAGGTAGATTAGTGGAAATATTGTTGAGAAGAGCATGAAGGGGTCTGAGAATAAAAAATGGATTTTGTTTCTAATTTTTCTCATTCTCATCTAAGCTTCATCCAATTTTTTGAAGTTCATTTAGTATCGAGTTGAATTTCTCAACAGCCTTCTGCGTCCATATAGTCATGAGTTGTTGTTCCAAAGTTTTATCGCCAGCCATTTTGCTGGCAATACCTTTGGCATAATCCTTTGTGAATGTGACTTCAGAACCTGTTATGGGGTCTGTGAATGTTAAAGGCTTTGAAAGTTGTGTTACATAGTAGTCAAATTGTTGTTGTGTTATCAAACCTCTTGTGTATAGGTCGACAAGCTTCTTCCAAACTTCTACAAGCTGGTCATGAGCATCTATAAGTACAGCTTTGAAGTATCTTGCAACAGCATATTCATACTTCATAACATCGGAATCGTTGAACGGCATTGGGGTTAGACTCAGAGTCTTGTAGTAAATCTCTTTGAGATCAGCTCTCTGCTGCCCCTCGGGAGTGTTCCAAACATCTGGATTTACAGGAAGCCTGTTAACCTTCTTATCTAGCAAAATCCTTTGCCCCTCTGTCAAAGCCCAGGCTATGAAGGCTTGTGCAGCCTCTCTATGCTTTGAGGTGTTGAACAAGGCTATAGGGTCTCCATTAACTATTGTTTTCAGCGGTATGACGAAGCTGCAGTTGGGGTTTTGAACCATTGCTATGTAGCCATAGTAGTCAACAGCTATTGTAGCAGCAAACTCACCTCTTATGACATAGTCTCTCGCATCTGACGCAGAGTCAATTATCTTTGAGTTTGCCGCTAGAAGCGTGAGGTATTTCCACCCGTTGTCCCATCCATAAGCCTCTAAGATGATTTCGTATATTCTTAGATGGCTTGTACTCTTAAGGGGGTTTGCAATAACTATTGCTGGAGAGCCATAGACATTTATAACCCTTCCATATTCGGGGCTTGTCAAGTTACTCCAATCAATTGGCTTTGGAATGCCATAGTCTTTCAACAGCTTGTTGTTTGTGATTATCCCAAAGCTTGATATCGCCTGTGCAACCCAATACACATTTCCATCGCTTCCATATCTCTTCATCGGCGCTCCAAGTATTGTGTCCGGTATCTTGCTTAGAGCCTCTCTAACCTCGTTGGATGTTAGAGGAGCTAGCCAACCCTCTCTGTAAAGCGAGTCGAAGAGTGAGGGGCCACCACCCCAGCCAACATCTGCACCATGACTCTTGAGATAGTCTCTCCACTGTCCAGAGTCTAGAGAGAGGAACTGTACATCAACGATATTATACTTCTTGGCAATGTCGCTCTTCAGAAATGCGTCGCGAGCCAAATTGAGAAGGTCTTGGGGATGCCTTGTTAATACAACAAGTGTGATCGCTTCTTTTTTGCTACCTGCGACAAAGAGATAGTATATTGAGGCTCCTGCAACAACAATAAGAACTACTACTATTATAACGACAACTGTTTTTGATACACCCTTCAACAACATAGACCATCAAGTATATCAGTTTTGCAGAAGGGATATAAATCTTTGTTTTCTACAGCTATACACAATTTTACATGAGCTATGTTACATATACCTCTATATAAAATAAAATCTCTAAGCGATATCGAATCTTTGGGATGAAGAAACGCATCCTTAATGATAGATGATTGGGAGGACTCCTCTGACCACGCAAAAGATGTTACTATGTGGGCTTTGGTGTTTAAGCCGAGAGCTGTTGTTTACATAGCTGGCTCAAGTTTGTTTCTAATAAATCAAGGTGTTGAAGGTATTGCTTATGGTCTAGAATTAAATGAGGTTGTTCATATGTGTAGTGAATACATTTAATAGCTGAGGTTAAGCTGCTGCAAAAATCTATGTAGAGTTTCTAAAGCTTCTAGCTATATCCAAGCGAATTTTTCCTTGCCTAGAAACTCTCTAACAGTTTTCCTTACAGCTTCTTTCGATGAGAGCCTAGGCCTCCACTGGGTCAAGCTAACAATCTTTGATATGTCGAGAAGCATGAACTTTACGTCGCCTGGCCATCCTCTGCCGTCAGGAGTTACCCGGACATACTTATACTGTACATTCTTGAGGTTCATTTCGTCGACCACTATGTCTGCTATCTCCTTAACTGTAATCCAATCGTTATTCCCAATGTTGAATACATGGAACCCTTTATTGTTTTTAGCATATAGCGTAATGGCCATTGTGGCTTCTATGGTGTCTGACACATGTAAATAGCTTTTTCTTTGCGTGCCATCGCCAAGAATCTCTAGCGTAGTTGGATTATTCCTCAACTTATTTATGAAGTCTATTATAACCCCATGGTTGGATCTATAGCCGATAATGTTAGCATATCTTCCAATAGCAATACTAAAACCATATAGATGAGAGTAAGAGTGGTAGAGCATTTCACAAGCAGCCTTAGATGCTCCATAGACAGAGATAGGCCTTAGAGCATAGTCTTCAGGTGTCGGGATCTTCTCTGCATCTCCGTAGACAGTTGAGGAACTTGCAAAGAAATGCAACTTAACATCATTTAATCTAGAAGCCTCTAGAACATTAAATGTTGCAACAACATTTTCATTGAAATGAGTTCTAGGTTCAATAGATGATACTCTAACTTCTGGATTGGCAGCAAAATGAAAAACAGTATCAGCCTCTCTGAAAACATCAACCCACTTTCTATCAAAAAACTTTAAATCTGCATTAACTAAAACAAAATACTCTTTTCCAAGGTGATGCTCAACATTTTTGAGAGAGCCACTGCTAAAGTTATCTATAACAACAATTTTCTTAGCCAAACTCTTTGCAACAAGATAATCTACTAAGTGACTACCGATAAAACCAGCCCCACCAGTAACAACAACTTTCTCAAAAATCTCTTGTTTCATAGTTAAACACACTTAACAACCCAGAAAGTGAAGATAAAGAAAATTTAAGCATTTTTCTCTTAAAAGTTTGAAATATTATAAACCTGTTCATAAGCCAAGTTCTCTCTATCAAATACCTATAGCCTTTAATATCATAGAATAGAAATTAAATGAACTATTTCAATTTGAAGAAAACTCTATTTTTGATAAAGCCAGCATTTAACAATAACATCTCCTATTGCAATAGTTGGAGGCTCTGATTTAAAGCATATGTCTTTTGCATGTGGGCATCTACCAGCATATTTACATCCTTTTGCAATAAACTCTTTCTCTTCAATTGTTGCTGAAAGTTTTATAGCACTTAGCCACTTGTTTCTCAATCTAATATCTGGTATTGGAACTGAAAGCAATAGTGTTTGGGTATAGGGGTGTAGTGGCTCGCTTAAAACCTTTTCAACAGGTCCTTGCTCAACAACCCAACCTCTATACATTATAGCTATCCAGTCACTTATATAGTAAGCTGTTGAGAGATCGTGCGTTATGTATATAAAAGATATTTTTAAATCATCTTTCAATTCTTTGAATAAATTAACAATATTTATTCTTAGAGATGCATCAAGCATTGAAACGGGTTCATCAGCTATTATAAGTCTTGGCTTTGTAATTAATGCTCTTGCAATTGAAACTCTCTGAAGCTCTCCACCAGAAAACTCATGTGGATACTTACCAACAACCTTCTCAAGATTTAGCCCAACTCTTCTCAAAACCTCGTCTATATAACCATCAATTTCATCTCTACTTAAACCAGCAACGTTCTTAGCAGTGTCATAGAGATATCCATAGACCTTTCTAAGGGGGTTAAAAGCTGCGTAAGGATCTTGGAAAACAGCTTGCACTTCCTTTTTAAACCACTTCATTTCACTTGAAGATAACTTGAAAATATCTTTACCCTTATACAAAACACTTCCATATTCGGGTCTATGAACACCTAGTATTATTCTAGCAAGTGTTGTTTTACCGGATCCGGATTCCCCAGCCAACGTAAATATAAATGGCTTATCCTCTAATGAAATATTTATATTGTCTACAGCCTTAAATGAAAATCCGAAAAAGCCATATCTAAAAATCTTTGTTACATTCTTTAATTCTAAAAGCATAGCCATGTAAATTCACCTCCTAATATATAGCCAGCATGAAACAAATCTATTCTTTTCAATTTCAATCATAGGCGGCTCCTCCTTTCTACAAATATCCATTGCAAATGGGCACCTAGGATGGAATCTACAACCAGGTGGAGGATTCCTCAAATCTGGTGGAGACCCAGCCAAACCTGTTCTAAGCGTTTTGTCACCTATTCTTGGAAGAGAGTCTATTAAAGCTTTTGTGTATGGATGTAGAGGTTTTTCAAATATGTCTTCTGTTCTTCCAATTTCAACAACTTTACCAGCATACATGACAGCCAGTTTATTTGTGACCATAGCATGAACACCCATGTCATGCGATACCAAAACCACTGTGTTTTTTAATTCACTTTGCTTATTGAGAAGTATTTGAAGAACACCTCTCTGTACAACAACATCAAGAGCACTCGTAGGCTCATCAGCTAAAACGACCTTTGGTTTAAGCAACAATGCAAGCGCTATAACAACTCTTTGCCTCATACCACCTGAAAGCTGGTGGGGATAGGCATCCAAAACAGATTTGGATAGTCCAAAACTTTCAACATATTCAGTGGCAATTTTCAACGCATCATCTTTATCTATTCTCTCATGTGTTGTTAAAATCTCTACAAAATGATCTTTTATTTTCTCAACAGGATTCAAAACATTCATTGCATTTTGAGGAATCCATGAAATCTCCTTCCACCAAACTCTGGATCTCCTTAGCTCAGATGAAATTGAGAGAACATCAATATAACTATCATTAGATGTGAATATTTTTATATTACCTCTTAAAACTTTTAATGGTGATATGATATATCCATACATAATTTTTAGAAGAGTTGATTTGCCACAACCAGATTCTCCAGCAATACCAAACACAACATTATCATCAATACTAATACTTACATTGCTTACAGCATCAACATAAATCTTCTTCCCCAAAGACTCAAACTCATAACCTCCAACAACATTCTCAACAGACAATAATACACCCATAAAACCACCCCTATCTTTGTCTCAGCCTTGGATTGAAGTACTCCTGAAGAGAGAAGGAGATTAGGTACAGTGATATAAAGATCAGTATCAATACAACTATAGGAGGCATTATCCACCACAGCTTACCTCTATAAAGCGCCCCATAGTGCTGAGCCCAATAAATCATTGTACCCAATGTATCTTTATCTAATATGGAAAGTCCTAGAATTGCTAATCCAGCTTCTGAGCCTATAGCATATAAAACAGTATTAGTCGCATTTATTAAATGCCAACCTAGAATAAATGGCATGAGTTCTGCTACCACAATTTTAAATGTGCTAGCACCAGAAAGTTTAGCTGTTAACACAAAATCTCTTTCTCTTAAACTTAACACAATCGCTCTTACTTGTCTGGCAGGCCAAGGCCAAGACGTTATCGATATCATAAGTCCTAGTATAGGAATAGTAATATGATCTTTAAGTACAAATGCCAAGACCAGTAGTAGTGGAAAGCCAGGAATAGTAATAAATGTATCTGTGACTAACATAAGTAGTCTATCGATTAAACCGCCTTTTAACCCGGCTATAAGCCCTATTAACAATCCAACATTGGCTGCTACAAGTGTTATTATAGTTGCTATTATCAATGAGTTCACTATTGCATTCGTTAAACTCCAGAAAACAGATCTGCCATTACTAGTTGTACCTAATATCAAATCGATTGATTGAAGCGATGGTGGCAGATCCTTTCTAAAATAATACCAAAACGTATAATATGATGGAGAAAATATTGATATTAAACCTAAGGCAAGTATACCTAAAAACATTGTGAAGCCCAGCCTAAACTTCAAGTCTCTTCTATACAACTCTTTGAACCCTTTTAATATACCTTTTAATATATTGTAAAACGATACCAGATTAACCATATTGATAACTCACCTATACCTAACTCTAGGATCTATGAATGGGTAAATTAAGTCTATTATTAATGTAGCTGTAGCGACACCAATTATAGATAGAGACAATATAGTCATAGCAGTAGCGTAGTCGCCCATTCCAACAGCTCGATAAAGTAGTTGACCAAGACCTGGATAGGCAAAGATGACTTCGGTTAATAGCGCACCACCAAATATATTACCTAGTGATAGAGCCAATGCTGTTGTTTGAGGCAACAAAATATTTCTCATAATATATCTCCTGAATATTAAGTCTCTTGGCAATCCTCTCAACTCGGCATACAAATAATAATCCTCTGACATAACATTAAGTGTTAATGTACTTGAGCTTAAAAACCACCACCCAAGCATGCTAGGCAAGATTATTGATAAAGCTGGTAAGAAAGATCTATATATTATATCAAATATTGTTGTTAGAGATATTTCGCTAACTGGAGCGCCACCGGTGAGAGGGAAAAGAGGGATTAGGTAGGCAAAAAGATAAACTAAAACCAAAGCCATTATGTAATAAGGAATTGGATACAGTGTTAATGCCATCGCTTGCAACACCTTTGAGATCCTAGATCCTCTTCTAAACGACGAAATAGCGCCCAAAACATTACCTATAACCCATGAAATTATGGTAGTTGTTGCCAACAAGCCTATTGTCCATGGTAGTTGTCTCCACACTAGGTACTTGGCGGGGGTTGGAAAAGATATAGTCGACGGACCAAAATCCATTGTGAGAAACCTTCTTAGAAAAGTTATGTATTGATCCCATAAACTGCCCTTTAAACCAAAAATCTCATATAAACTCTCTCTAAGGGCTATCAATGCCTGAGGATCTACGGCTTATCTGCATATATGTATCTAACTAATGGTAATACATTAGGTATTGGAGCAGAGCCATCTGGTCCTACAAATGCATTGTATATCGCATAGAAGTCTATCGCAAATGTAAGAGCTCTCCTAACTTCTGTTATATTATATGGGTATCTTAAAACATTGAATCCAATACCCTTTACACAAGCATCAAATGGCCACGCAAATGGCGGTTGACTCCTCCAACCGCCTATATATGGATTGGCCTTCCAAACAATTTCGAAGTTTTCTGGTAGGAAGGTTCTAATAGCATCCAATTCATGTCTTGACATAGCCAGGGCTTTCTTTTCTTCTGGGCCTTGATGTATGAACAACACATATTTTGGCCCAGGCTTTATACCATATAGTTTTGTGCCCCACCAATTCTCATTTCTCTCCCATAGGAACCAAGTACCGCCTGGATCAACATCTTTTAGAACATATGGCCCTAGACATACTGGTGGATAGAATTTATATGCAACTGGATCCTCAACCTTTTCCCATATATGTTTTGGAAGTAGATGTGGAATTGATGCTCCATATATTATCACTGTCCAGTAATAGTGGAATCTTGGATTAGGCTGTTTAAGTTCTATAACAACCGTATAGTTATCAAGTTTATAGTATTTATCAACCCACGGCGTTAAGGTGTAATAACAGCCAAACTTTGGATTCTTCATACATATGTCAATGGTGAATAGTACATCATCTGCTGTGAAAGGTGTTCCATCACTCCATGTAACACCTTTTCTAAGGTATATCTTCACAGTTTTGAGATCTGGTGAGTATTCTGGTGGTGCTGCAGCTGCATATGATATTAATTCGCTATTTGTTGTATTAATATACCATAAATGTCCTGCACATACTTGGCTCATACCATTGCCTCCAATAGAAGGCTTACCTGGTACAAAGAAGTTAAAGTCGTATGGATCTACAAATACACCCCAGTGATTTTCGACAACAAGAACATCTCCTCTTGGAACTCCTGGTGGCAGAGGTAACTGTGCTTCAACTTATATATGATTTAACCCCCTAGTTGCTATACATAATTGTTAGAGTCTGTAATCTTTTTATAGTGGTGGTGAATATCTAAAGCTTAAATTTGTATATTTCAAAAGTATTAGCAAAGGATTTTGTTGACTGGATTTTGTAGTTGTATAATAAATAGAAAGTTGAATTACGTAAACAGACGCCTGTTTGTAGATGAACTAAGTAAAATATGCTCTTCACGGGGGTAGAGATCTTATGCCACTAGCTATAGTTGTTGGTGGCTTCTTTGGCGATGAGGGCAAGGGCAAGGTGGCAGCATATCTTGCACTAGCTGATAACCCGTCTATTGCTGTTAGGTGTGGCTCTATAAATGCTGGTCATACAGTTGTCTATGGCGGTAGAACATGGAAGCTTAGACTCGTTCCATCGTTTTTTGTCAACAGAAATGTGAGGCTTATGATTGCGGCAGGGGCTTTGATAAGACTCGACGTGTTCTTTAGTGAGGTTGAGGAGACTGGTGTTAGGGACAGGATATTTGTTGACAGAAATGCTGGTGTTATTGAGGATAGGCATGTTGAGGCTGAGAAGAGGGATGCTTTTTTAGTCAAAGACGTTGGCTCAACATTGCAGGGAGTAGGATTTGCGATGTCTGACAGGGTTTTGAGGAGGCTTAGGCTTGCCAAAGATTTTGATGTGTTAAGAGATTATCTTGTAGATGTATCGCTGGAGGTTAATAGCGCTATCGATAGAGGGGAGATTGTCTATATAGAGGGTGTTCAAGGAACCTTTCTAAGCCTGTATCACGGCACATACCCATATGTTACAAGTAGAGATACAACAGCATCAGCCTTTGCTTCAGAGGTTGGTGTCGGTCCTAAGAAGGTTGACGAGGTTATAGTTGTTTTCAAATCATATGTCACAAGAGTTGGTGGAGGCCCTCTAGAGGGTGAGCTCCCACCCGAGGAGGCTGAGAGGCTTGGACTAGTTGAAGTAGCTACTGTTACCGGTAGAAGAAGAAGGGTAGCGCTATTCAATGTAGAGCTTGCTAAGAGAGCAATAATGCTGAATTCCGCAACCCAAGTGGCTATAACTAGACTCGACGCCCTCTATCCAAACGATAAGTGTGTTAGAGAGTGGGGCAAACTATCAAAAGAAGCTAGAAACTGGGTAGAAAACATAGAGAGTTCTCTAAAAACTCCAATAACAATTATTGGCACAGGAGAAGATGCTTTATGCACAATCGATAGACGAAAAGAGCTTGGATTGGGGTGGAGATAATGGAGAAGCAATACGATGTTGCAATAATTGGTGGGGGTGTAGCAGGGCTTTTTGCAGCATATGAGCTTTCAACCCATGGATTTGGAAAGCTGAGGGTGGCCATCGTTGAGATGGGTAGCGAAAATCCGTTTAGAACATGTCCAATGCTCAACCTAAAGAAGCTTGCAAGAGATAAGGAATGTGCTCTGTGCAAACCGTGCAATGTTATGTCAGGTGTTGGAGGGGCTATAACATTTAGTAGTGGAACCATGAATCTTAGACCAGATGTTGGAGGGGATCTGGACAAGCTCCTCGGCAGCTGGGAAGAGGCTGAGAAGCTGATACAATATGTTGACAGCGTGCTGGTAAAGTTTGGTGCTCCAGATAACCTATATGCGATTGACTATGAGCAGACCTCGGAGCTCGAGAGACTAGCTGCAAAAGCCGGTGCAAAGTTTGTTCCAACGCCTCAGAGGCTCATAGGCTCTGAGAACATGCCCAAGGTCATAGCAAACATGGTTGACTATTTGAAGAGCAGGGGTGTGGAGATACATGGGCATACAGAGGTTACAGACATCGAGCATGCAGAGAATAGGATAAGGCTTAAAACAACAAAGCTAGACATAGTATCTAGATATGTTATTATAGCACCTGGAAGAATTGGGGCTGAATGGTTTTCCCAACTAGCAAAGAGAAGGGGTATAGATGTTGAGCCCGGCCCACTGGACATTGGTGTAAGGGTCGAGGTTCCAGCATATGTCACTGAGCCTATAACAAAGCTTGTCAGAGATCCGAAGATAATAATGTATACGAAGAGCTATGACGATAAAGCAAGAACATTTTGCACAAATCCAAATGGGCTTGTTGTTGAGGAGAGGTATCCAGACGACTCGGTTGGTGTGAATGGAGAGAGTTTTGCAACAATAAAAAGCAAGAACACGAACTTTGCGTTGCTAATAACAGTTAGGCTCACAGACCCCTTTGAAGATACCATAGCATATGGGAAAAGCATAGCCAGACTGGCGACAAAGCTTGGCGGTGGGAGACCAATCATCCAGAGGTTTGGCGATTTAGAGGCTGGGAGAAGGAGTACATGGTCAAGAATAGAAAGGAGTGTTGTAGATCCGACACTAAAATCTGTAACGCCGGGAGACATAGCCATGGCCTACCCCTACAGAGTAGTTGTCAATATAATAGAGGCTCTAAAGAGGTTAGACATAATAATGCCTGGAATAGCATCGCCACAAACACTCCTATACGCACCAGAAATAAAATTCTACAGCACGAGAGCCAGAGTCAGCAGAGAACTTGAAACAAACTTGAAGAACGTCTTTGTTGCTGGGGATGGGGTAGGGCTCTCAAGAGGTATGAACGTAGCAGCTGCAACAGGAGTAATAGCCGCCAGATCCATACTAAAGAGAGAGGGTATCGAGTTTGAAGACGGCTAGAAATAAGAACAATGATGGCCGACTATATTAAGGTAGCGTCTATGATGATGGGCCTAAGCACTGATACTATGATGATAATTGCACGTGCTGATTAGAGCTATTTCCTCTCTTCTGTACTGGGCTCTATATGAACTGTGGCCTCCCAGCCAAGCCTCTCCCTAATCCTCTTTTCTATTTCAGTTGCTATCTCATGAGCCTTGTCCAGACTCATGTTTGGGTCTAATCTTATGTGGAGAGTTACCTCAGTATGCACGCCATATCTATGCACATGTATGTGATGCAGATCCTTGGCCTGCGGACTTACCTCGCTAACTATCTTTTCAAGCTCCTTAATCTCTTCAACCGTCGGTGCCTTTCCAAGTAATTCGCTACCTGATTCGATAACAAGTTTTACTGCAACAGCTATTATCATTATCGAGACTATAATTCCGAGAACACCGTCAAGCCACCATAACATCGCACCGAATAATATTGCTACGGCTAGAAGTGCTGATGCTATGGCATCGCTTCTGTGATGCCAGGCATCAGCAATAATGGAAGATGCATTATATTTTTTACCTAGCCTTATAGCCCAAATCGCTAAAAGTTCTTTAGCTATAGCCGACGATGCCAGGACTATAACGAGTATCCAGCTGAAAATGAGGCCTTCTCTTGATAGAAGTTTGTTAAAGCTTCTCTGTATAAAGTCTATACCAACCATTATAAGCATCGCTCCAATAACAGTTGCTGCAATGGGCTCTGCTCTCCCATGTCCGAATGGATGCTCTTTGTCAGCTGGTTTATATCCTATCCAAAATCCTAGTATAACAACAACTGAGGTTAGAGAGTCTGATAGTGTGTGGATAGAGTCTGCTATAACAGCTATTGAGTTGAATGTAACACCATAGTAAAACTTTACTATAAAAAGCAGGGTGTTTACAATTATCGAGACTAGACCCTCTAAATACCCTGCATATTTTCTCTCATCTCCTTTACTATACATGGCTATTCAGCAACATGTTAGAGGATCAATAGGTTTTTAAATAATTACAGGATTAGACTAGTCAAAACTATTGGGCTGTTTTTGTAGAGGATACTGTTTTTAGATGTAAGCTTATATTTCTTTGGAGAAGAATATTCTGATGCTATGGTGTCTACTTATGCTAAACGTTGATGAGATTAGAAAGGATTTTCCAATACTGAATAGACTGATTCATGAGAGAAAGCTTGTCTACTTCGATAATGCAGCCTCCACGTTGAAGCCTGTCCAGGTTATAGATGCAATAGCAAATTTCTATAAGAATCACTATGCAAATGTTCATAGAGGCTTTCACACTCTTAGCCAAGAAGCTAGCCAAATGTATGAACAGGCGCATGAAACGCTGGCTAGGTTTATAAACGCTTATTCATGGGATGAGATAATATTTGTAAATAACACTACAGAAGGTCTAAACCTAGTCGCATATTCTTGGGGGCTTCACAATATCAGCGAAGGGGATGAAATAGTTCTAACTGTTATGGATCACCACAGCTCCATGTTGCCATGGAGACACATAGCCAAGATGAGAAATGCAAAGGTAAAGTATGTGAACGTTACGCCTGATGGCTACCTAGACTACAGCCACCTAGATGAGATAATTACTGAGAAGACAAAGGTCGTTGCATTTCCCATTGCAAGCAACGTTCTTGGGACGATAAACGATGTTAGCAGAATAGTTAAGAGGGCTAAAGAGGTTGGGGCACTCGTGGTTGCCGATGGTGCTCAAAGCGTTCCACATATTCCAACAAATGTTAGAGAGCTTGGAGTAGACTTCCTGGCATTTAGTGGCCATAAGATGCTTGGCCCCACAGGTAGCGGGGTTCTGTGGGGCAGGAAAGATTTGCTCCAAGAGCTAAAACCGTTCAAGGTTGGTGGAGACACTATAAGAGATGTGACATTAGATGACGTTGTATGGCTTGACCCGCCGTGGAGATTCGAAGCAGGTACACCAAATATAGAAGCGGCGATAGGGCTTGCAACAGCGGCTGAATATCTAATGAGAATTGGTATGGAGAATGTTAGGAGACATGAGATCGAACTAGTTGAACACACACTAAAGTTGTTTTCTGAGACTTTTGGAGATGAGATAAGGTATTATGGCCCTAGAAACCCACAGCATAAAACAAGTGTTGTGGCATTCAATGTTAGGAATCTTCATTTCCACATAGTTGCGCAAGCACTAGACTACTTTGGTATTGCTGTTAGGTCGGGTATGCACTGTGCCCACCCACTTCACTATGCTCTTAGAATAAGTCATGAGGATCCCCCGCCAACATCAATACCTAGTAGTGTTGATGAGAGGCTCAAGAGATTTGGTAGCGTGAGGGCAAGTTTCTACATATACAACACTAAGGAGGAGGTAGAATACTTCGTAGGAACGCTGTCAATGATAATATCGTTGAGAGAGCAGCTGAAGACAAAGCCTGTAGAGGCTGTTTGTACAGGAACGTAAAGGGTTATATCCTGTTTTTCCTAAGAACCTCCACCCTATCGGGATACCCAACAATAACCTCGTCAGCCATATCCACAAATAGGCCTGTTTCAACAACTCCTGGAATGCTCTTTAGAGTTTGTGCGAGCTCTCTAGCATTGAATTCTTGAGAAGGTCTAACATCGATTATAACACCTCTTGTATCTGAAATGACATAGCCGTACTTCCCACTTTTCGCAAATCTTATCGTTGCTTCAAAACCCATCTCCCTAAGTCTCTTATAGACAATGTTGAGGGCCTCGGGCAGAACCTCTACTGGTATTGCATGCTTTTCTCCAAGTCTATTCACAAGCTTTGTATAATCAACCATGTAGATTCTGTAGTTGGATGCATATGCAATTATCTTCTCTAGTGTTGATGCCCCTCCACCACCTTTAATCATATTCAATTCTCTGTCAACCTCATCAGCTCCATCAATATAGACGTCAACCCCGTCAACAGTACTTAGTTGCATAACATTAAAGCCGCTTTCTGCAAGCCTTTGTGCTGTGTAGAGAGAGGCACATACAAACTTTGCATCTACAAGCTCTCGCCTCTTCACTAAAAGATCTAGAAATATGTCTACAGTAGACCCAGTTCCAACACCCAGTATCCTAGGCCTCAAATTTAATATCCTCTTCACGGCCTCTTCAGCCGCTTTATACTTGGCAACATCAATAGAGCTGGTCATGGGCATCGCCTAACAGTATATAAAATTGTTTTAGATCTTTAGGTGTATTCAAATTGAACAGCTCTTTAGAGGGATCCATAAAAATTTTGTTGACGTCTATATATAGGATGTTTGCCAATCGACTAGAATTATCTAAGCATTTGGCTATGCTAAGCTCATCTCTATGGAAACACTGTTCCAATAAACCCAAAAGACTGTTTCTGTAAATAGCGAAAAGAGGTTCCTTATATCCTGTTGACCCCCATTTTGGTATACACGCATCTACATCATCTGGACACATAGAGACCATTCTTTCAATGCTACTCACATCAACCAAAGGCATGTCACATCCAACAATAAAGACATTGCTAAACATATTAAGAGCTTGGTACACAGCTGGTAGAGGCCCTGCCAAATAATTGTCGATTATAACCTTCAATCCTAGGCTGTGGACCTCTTCAGCATCATTCATTGAGACAATAGCATATGCATCCACAAAAAATCTTGTTTTCAAAACCTTGCTATATATGTAAAGGATCATGGGTTTGCCAAGAATTGGATAAAGACATTTGTTAATGCCAAACCCAAACCGCGATGATTTTCCACCTGCAAGAACAGCTGCAACCAACAACTTGTTTACACTACTCCATGTTTTTCGAAACCCCTTTGGAGATCATTTCTAATACTTCTATATATAATGTGTCCAAAGATCATCACTATAAGTGCAAGAATTAGTGCTACTATAATTAGCAGAACAGCTTGCGATCCCACACCAAAACATATTGGTATAAAGAATAGTAGAATGCAACCACCTCCACCAATCTCGACACCACCCATACCTGTAGCAGGGTTCAGGAGATAGATGATTAATGGAAGGAGAGCGGCAATGAACAGTAGGATAAACCCCGCTATAATTAAGATTATTCCAGCTTTATACAAATCCATAGCCCCACCTCTAACTAGGTGCAAGAAGCCGGTTTAAGACTATAAAAGTAATGGCAACAACTATCGTTAGTACAATGGCTAGTATCACAAGGATTTTAGAAACCTCTTTGTTTGTCCCAAAAACAAAGGGTATTGGCCCAATAATGACGACAGCCCCACCTTCAACCCTCTTTTCTTCTTCTCTATACCCCTTTAAAGATTCTATGAAAATGAGTAGAAAGCCAAAGAGAACTAGCGCCAATGCTGTAGTGAGCAACACCATAAATACTGTGAGTATAGCGTCCATATCCAAAGCCCAGCATCATAAGACATTGTTGCCAGACTTAAAACATTTTCTGTTATGCCTAGCATTCACCGCTTTTAGAGCAGTTCAGGTATAGAAGGATTGCAGCTAGAGACTTTAAATCGGCTATGCCATTGCCGTTCAAACTATTCAAATATTCTTGGGGAGTCATATAAACAACATTTATTATCTCCCCAGCCTCTGGCTGAGCACCAACAAATCTAAGCTTCTTAGCAACAAAAATTGTTTGAATCTCGTCGCTGTAGCCTGGAGATACAAAAGCTTTTGCAAGGGGTATGAGTTCCTCGGCTACGAACCCAGTCTCTTCTCTAAGCTCCCTCAAAGCAGCGTCTTTCAAATCTTCATTATTTTCAACTCTCCCAGCAGGAACTTCCAAAACCCAGGAGTTGACCGAGGCTCTCCACTGTTTGACAAAAACAATTCTGCCATCATCAAGAACAGGCACTATGACCACAGCTCTGCCAAACCTCACAAGATCTTTCTCAATAACGCTGTTCCTCCACTTGACAATCCTCCTATACAGAGCCACCCTCCTACCTTTGCACACAAACTCGTCGCGAAGTATAGTGGGCTCCTCGTCAAACATTTTTACAGCCCCAATGAATTCTAATGCAATGAGAGTGCAATTAATGTATAAAAGATGTTTTGACCAATAAAAACTTTGATGATGAAAACCGGTTTCAGTTGATTGATGAGATGGAGTTACCCATCTGAATAAAAGCAACGAAGCAATTTCTAAAGAGATTAAATGTAATAAGAGCTGTAATGTTGTATAAGTTTATAACTCTCCCACAACAATAGTTTTTGGTGTGGTAGAAATGGCGAGAATAGTACTCGGCTCAAATCTAAGCTGGGCTGTGAAAAGATGGCCAATGCCAGAGGATTGGAGCGAAATCGTGGCGAAGCTTGATATAAAATATGTGCAGTTTTCATTTGATCTCCTAGACCCGCGCTCTACACAAGATGCTGTAGACCATATGGCGGGGCTCATACTAGATGCTGTCAAGAGATATGGCATAGTTATACACTCGACATTCACAGGGCTCGCAGCATACTCATTCAACCTTCTATCACATCCAGACCCTGTTATGAGGATGGATGCCCTCGACTGGTATATGAAGGCAGTTGACTTTACAGCGAAGATAGGTGTAAAGGCTACGGGAGGGCACATAGCAGCGAAAAGTGTTAAGGACTACAACAACCCAGGCAGAAGAGCATACATAGACTCAGCTCTCTATGATGCTGTAAAGGCTCTGAGAAGATATGCTCAGGCAAAGGGTTTGGAAATGATTCTCTGGGAGCCAATGCCAGTCCCAAGGGAGACTCCGTGGACAATGACCGAAACAGAAGAGGTTTTGAAGAAAGCCAACGAGGGCCCGGGAGCAGCTGTCAAGCTCAATATTGATGTCGGCCACCAATGTACTTTGCAAGGCGCAGAGGCAAGTCCATATGAATGGCTAAAAAGATTTGCACCACAGTCTCCGAGTATACACATACAGCAAACCGATGGAAAAGCCGATAGACACTGGCCATTCACAGAAGAATACAACAAAATCGGAATTATAAAACCAGATAAATTGGTTGAGGCAATAGATCAGTCAGGAGCTAAAGAAGTATACCTCCTCCTAGAATATATACCACCATTCGAAGCGCCAGACGATGAAGTTCTAAAGAATCTGGAGACATCAATCAAATACTTAAAACAGTTCATACCAACGGCATAGAAATGAAAGCAAACTTCACACATTTTTTATTCTAAATCAAAAATATTGAAAAGAGCTTTCATATCCATTCATCGCTGATTATCCGAATACATTATATTACTCTACAAAAATGGTTTTATTACTATTTCAGCTTTGTTTGTATTCTAGGTCAAGTCTTTTCTGGTTTTGTTTGTAGTATAGAAATAGAAGTGGATGATGCATTAACCTAGGTTTCGAATGTACTGAATCTCATCAAAGTTTAAATTTAGTAATCTTTTAATACTGCTATCGTGTTATATATGAGTTCAAAAATTGTAGCTGAAATTGAGAAGAGAGTAGATGAAATATTGAGAAAAATGTCTGTAGAAGAGAAGGTTGCTCAAATCCAGTCTATACCTGTCGACAAATTGGTGAGCGGTAGAGAATTTTCAGAGGAGAAGGCCAGCCAATATCTGAAATATGGCATTGGCCAGATTACAAGGGTTTGTGGCTCGCCTATAAGTTTTACACCTAGGGAGGCAGCAAAAATTGTGAACAGTATTCAGAGGTTTCTTGTCGAAAAGACCAGGCTTGGCATACCTGCCATAGTTCACGAAGAGTGTCTAGCAGGTTTGCTGGCACCCGGTGCTACTGTATTTCCACAGGCAATTGCATTGGCCTCTACATGGGATCCAGACCTTGTTTACAGAGTTGCCTCGGCTATCAGACAGCAGGTTGTCTCTGTCGGGTCTAGACACTGTCTATCCCCTGTTTTAGATCTCTGTAGAGACCCTCGCTGGGGGAGATGTGAAGAGACGTATGGTGAAGATCCATACCTTGTCTCAGCCATTGGCTTGGCATACATTAGAGGGCTTCAAGGAGACGACATATCAAAGGGGGTCATAGCTACTGTAAAGCATTTTGCAGGCCATGGATTTCCAGAGGGAGGTAGAAATACTGGTGTTGTTCACATAGGTTTGAGAGAATTTTTAGAGGATCATCTAAAAACATTTGAGGTTGGTATAAGAGTTGGCGGAGCATTAGCGGTTATGCCAGCTTACCACGAGATAGATGGCATTCCATGCCATGCAAACAAATGGCTCCTAACAGATGTCCTGAGATACCAGTGGGGGTTCAAGGGCATTGTCGTATCTGATTATGATGCTGTTAACCAGCTCCATACAATCCATAGAATTGCGAGAAACTGTGTCGAAGCTGTTAAAATAGCTTTGGAGGCTGGTGTCGACATTATCTTTCCTGATATTCTATGCTTCGACGATGTTGTCAAAGCGGTTAAGGAGGGGATTATATCAGAGTCTCTCCTCGATAGAGCAGTTAAACGAGTTTTGACTGTCAAAGCTCTTCTAGGGCTGTTAGACAACCCATTTGTTGATGAATCTAAGGTTCCTGAAACCTTTGACAACCCGGAACACAGAAAACTAGCTTTAGAGGTTGCTAGAGAATCTATAGTTCTCCTCAAAAACGATGGTATTTTGCCACTACCAAAGAATCTAAGAGCCATAGCCGTTATAGGACCCAACGCAAACGAGCCTAGAAACATGCTGGGGGACTACCACTATGACGCCCATCTAGCAAGAAGCACAACATCTGTAAAGGTTGTAACAGTTTTGGAGGGGATAAGGAACAAGGTCTCGAAGGATACAAAGGTTTTGTATGCCAAGGGCTGCGACATTGCCTCAGAGGATAGAAGCGGATTTGAGGAGGCATTGAAGGTCGCTAGAGAAGCAGATGTTGTAGTAGCTGTAATGGGCGAGAAAAGCGGTTTGGATCCCGCATGGTTTGGGCTAAACCGGAGGGAGCTGCAACACACCAGTGGTGAGGGTGTTGACAGAACTCATCTAGGGCTTCCAGGAGTTCAGGAGGAGTTGATAAGGGAGCTGCACAAAACTGGCAAACCAATAGTTCTCGTGCTTATAAATGGCAGACCACTAGCAATAACAAATATTCTCCCATACGTTAATGCTGTTGTAGAGGCCTGGCTACCGGGCGAGGAAGGGGGCAACGCAATCGCAGATATACTCTTCGGCGATGCCGAGCCAGGTGGGAGGCTCCCAGTATCGATACCGAAATCAGTTGGACAGGTACCGGTATACTACTCTAGAAAGCCATCGTCATTTAGAGACTATATAGACATGGATTCAAAGCCTCTATTCCCATTCGGATTTGGTCTCAGCTACACGCAATTCAGATACAGCAATCTCATCATCAAGACGCCGGAGGTTAAACCATTTGGTGTTGTAGAGATCGAGGTTACTGTAGAGAACATTGGGAATAGACCAGGCAAAGAAGTTGTCCAGCTATACATATCAAAAGAGTTCTCCTCTGTAACAAGACCTGTTAAAGAGTTGAAGGGATTCAAAAAGATATATCTAATGCCTGGGCAATCAAAGAGGATAGTCTTTAGAATACCGACAGAGGTTCTAGCATTTTACGACAGCGACATGCATCTTGTCATAGAGCCTGGAGAATACAAGGTGATGATCGGCAGAAACAGTGAGGATATACAGCTAGAAGGGAGATTCAAAATAGTGGGCGAGAAGCAAATCGTTTACTACCGCCAACACTACTTCAGCGAGGCACTAGAATCATAGAAAATCCCACCACTTTTTATCAACTGCAGACAGATGCTTAGACGCTATTGCTACACGCCTCAAAAACCGGGGTCTGCTAGCAGAGTTTCTGCAAAAGGGGTATACATACCTCACTTGCAGCTTATGCACCATCTACACCACCACACGCCAAGCCCTTTCACCATCTGTATATGGGGCTTCTGTGCTGTGGTGCTAGTCGAACTGAACACCCCATCAGATGCGCATCGGGTCTAAGGTATTTGGGTTATTAAATGTAATGCTCATGATTTAAAAAATAGAAGATTTACTGAGTAACGTATCCTCCATCGACTATTATTAGCTGACCTGTTATGAAACTTGCTTCATCTGAAGCTAGAAAAGCCACCACAGCAGCAACCTCTTCGGGGGTGCCTAGTCTGCCAACAGGTATACTTCTTCTGAGTAACTCTATCTGTTCTCGTACAGATTCACTAGCTCTAGCTGTCCCAGAAGTAGCTATAGGACCCGGCGCAACAGCGTTTACAGTTATGTTGTATCTAACCAACTCTAAGGCTAATGCCCTTGTGAATCCTACTATAGCTGCCTTAGAGGCGCAGTAATGGGTAAGCCCTTGAAAACCGACTACCGGCCCAGCTATCGACGCTATGTTGATTATAAACAGCTTTGGTAAAGTAGAATGTCCCTTTAACATTAACATTCATCACCTTATCCCAGTCTTCTTCCGTTATCTCCAGAAATGGTTTGAAAGGATAGATGCCAGCGTTATTTACGAGAATATCTACCTTACTCAACTTCTCAATAGTTGTTTCAACCGCTTTCATCACATCACCTTTATTTGTAACATCTCCCTTAAAAGCTAGAACCTTAACACCCAGCTTCTCAATCTCTGAGGCGGTTTCAAACACCTTATCCGATATGTCGAACAATACCACATCAGCGCCTTCTCTAGACAATCTTAGCGCAATAGCCTTACCAATACCCATAGCACTACCAGTAACAATTGCCACCTTATTTTTCAATCTCATACTTACACACCTTCTTCAGTAATAAGCTATTATTTGATGAAATGCTAAAAAACTTTTAGCTATTAACATCAAAAAAGTTTATGCTACCCTAGAACCTCTCTTGTAGCTATGGAATTGATACCATTAAGCTAAAACTTGGGAATGCTTAGCGAAAGATTTAAAATTATAGGAAAACAAGGTTAGTTCCCAATGCTATGAAGATGAGACCTGCAGAAACTGATTGGAAAACATCGTTAGGAGTGAGTCGGATAGAGGAAGCCGTATACAGGCTAGTAGTTTCTTTGTGCACGCAGATTAAGTCTTCTAGGAAAGCCCGTTGCCCGCAGCTGTGATACGATTTGGAGCTGTTGGCAAAAGGATGTTAATGGCAACTCCATTGCCACATTTTTAACCAACACGTTTTTCCTATCATTGCTGACAACACTGTATATAGATGTTTCCTACATCTCCTCTCAGCATGCAAAGAGCTAATACCGTTACAAAAAGCTGTTTATACAGGTGTCGCTGGTGGATGTTACAACAGTTGTTTTCTGTTTCCTGTAACCTGCTCAGAACAGCTGGCTTCTTCAAAAATCTTGTCATTGTTTATGTTTAATTTGAGAGGATGGATGTGGCAACAATTCTTGATATAGCAAAACTAAAGCTTAAAGGTTACTTATTCAATTCACTATACTATTACAATTAACATCTATTGGCTAGCGACGCTGGGATGAGGTATATGGCTAGAGATTACATCTCTAAGATGGATATATACATGGTTCTCTCTGTAACAACTTTAGTAAACTTTCTAACAGGGTTTAATGCAAGGCTTGCTGTTGTTGGTCTACCAACTATTGCAAGGGATTTGGGTGCTGATATATATCAGATTATATGGATTGTCCAAGGATATATGCTTGGCTCGACAATTATTCAGCTTATTGTTGGGAGATTATCTGACTTATTTGGAAGGGTCAGGCTATTCAATTTAGGGATAGCGATTTTTGGTTTAGGAGCCTTTGTCTCTGGCTTAAGCAATAGTCCAATAGTATTAGTTGCTTCAAGATTTGTGCAAGGCATTGGAGCAGCGTTTCTAATATCGCTAACTGTAACGATTCTAACAGATTATGTCCCTCCTGATAGGCTTGCTACATGGCTTGGTATAAACCAGGTTTCCTGGAGGGTGGGGGCCTTGCTTGGGCTAACGCTTAGCGGCTTTATAATTGATTATCTTGGGTGGAGGTGGATCTTCTTAATCCAAGTGCCTCTTAGTCTAGCAATTCTTTTTTGGAGCGTTAAAAGACTTAGAGAGAGGTACAAACCTGTTGAAAAACCATATATAGATTGGCCTGGCTTCGCAGTATTTACAGTTGCTATTGCTTTGCTGCTTGTTGGGTTAACGCTCTATGGATATGGATTCTCAGAGTACTCTTTATACACTATGGCATCTAGCATCGCTCTACTGATAATATTCTCCCTATGGGAGCTAAACACAAAACATCCTGCACTAGATCTTAGCATATTTAAGATATGGCAATTTAGTGGAGGGATAATCGCACAGCTTCTATACTCAATAGGTTTTGGAGCCTCCATGACACTTCTGGCTATATACCTCCAATCAGTTGAGGGATTTACAGCTACACAAACAGGCCTGCTTTTAATACCATATGAACTAAGCTTCCTAGTCTTTGGCGTTGTTGGCGGTAGGTTCTCAGATTCCATAGGCTTTGCCCCCGTTGCTGTAGCCGGTCTTGTCGCAGGCTCGGCAGCCCTCTATCTAATCTCTATAGTCTCTTCACTCAAGGCACTAATAGTAGCAGAAATTTTGCTAGGTGTTGGAACAGGCCTTTTCGTTTCTCCAAATACAAGCTCAATCATGAACTCTGTGCCTCCGCATAGAAGAGGTATCGCATCATCTATAAGAACAATATCATTTAATGTGGGGTTTGCGCTGAGTCTAAATATAGCTGTTCTATCGCTTACGCGTGTACTGCCATACAGAATAGTTTCAATGTTAATCATGTATGAGGGCATGCAAGAAAATAGTATTTCAATGGAGGCATCCATGCTCTCAAATGCAATTAGAGAGTCATTTAAGGTGCAATCCATTTTAATGGCAATGGCAATACCATTTACAGTTTCACGCACCAAAAAGCGGTGATAAAGATGAATTGGAGGCAGGGTAGACATGATATGCAATGCCGCATGAGCTAGTCTCTAGACCCAATTAACATATTAGCTACAACAACTTAGTAATACCCTCTTATATTGTAGGTGGGCAACCCAGCAAACTTTTTATTGTTTAAAATTCTTTGCCAAATCTAAGGTTGGGCGTAAACCTCTAAATGCACCTCTTTGTAGATTAGAGATGGTAGTTGTATGCCTATAAAAAACTTTGGTGAATTGGCTGTATCAGATTTGCATAGACTGGCTCTCGAGCTTGCTGAGCATGGTTTGGCTGTGGCGGATCCCTACAACGCTGTTAGAAGCTCTGTTTCGCTTGATGGTAAAAGGATTCTAGTTGGTGGCGAGGTTATTGAGGCTGAGGGGCAGATTCATGTAATCGGCTTTGGGAAGGCATCTAAAAGAATGGCTATGGCTTTAAACGATCTGTTAGGGGATAGAATAGTTGGTGGGGTTGTTATAACACCTGATGAAATTGGCTATATTGGTAATATAAAGCTTGTTAGAGGTAATCATCCGATTCCAGGTAAGGATACTTTGAACTCATCTCAATTGCTACTAGATTATGTATCCAGCAATGTTTCTGAAAACGACATTGTCTTTGTAGTCATATCGGGAGGTGGTTCAGCGCTTTTCGAGGTTCCAGAAGATGGGATATCCTTAGACGATATTGCCTGGATTTCCAGAGAGCTTATGAGAAGAGGTGCAGATATATTCGAATTGAATGCTGTGAGGAAGAGGTTTTCCAAGGTTAAGGGTGGTAAGTTGCTAAGGTTTTTAAAGGCGAAGAAAGTTGTATCGCTGATAATAAGCGATGTTATTGGGGATAGGCTAGACACCATAGCCTCGGGGCCTACAGCACCAGATGACACGACTTTTAGGGATGTATACAATATATTGAAGAGACGTGGTGTTTGGGGCTATATGAAAGATTCTATGAAGAGAATAGTGGAACTAGGATTAGAGGGGATAATAGCAGATACTCCAAAGAGAGGTGATAACATCTTCAACAAGGTTTTTAACATTATTATTGCAAGCAATAAAATGGTTTTGGATGCCATGGCAGAGAAGGCGAGGGGCCAAGGGTTTAACACACTCATTCTGACATCCATGCTTGAGGGGGAGGCTAGAGAGGTTGGGAAGGTGCTAGCATCTGTAATGAGAAGCATAGACGTCTACGGCATGCCACTGAAAAGACCTGTGGCAATACTTGCAGGTGGAGAAACTGTTGTAACTGTTCGTGGTAATGGTATTGGTGGGAGAAACCAAGAGCTATGTCTATCACTCTCAATATCGATTAGAGGCATGAACAACGTAGTAGCTTTATGTATGGGGACAGATGGGATTGATGGTATAAGCCCGGCAGCTGGAGCTATAGTTGATGGCAAAACATATTACGAGGGATTGGAACAGGGCTTGGATCCACAAGAGTGTCTAGAGAACAATGATAGCTACACCTACTTCTCAAAACTCAGAAGAGCTATTATAACAGGCTATACTGGGACAAACGTTAACGACATATTCATAGCCTTGATGAAATAGCCTTTACTAGCAAATTGAAGCGTCATTACAGTCTCTATGTACTCGCATTGAATATTGTGAGTGCGTCTCTCATTATCTCCTCCTCGGATCTGCCACTTTCAACAAGCTGGAATTCGGCATAGCCAGGCTTTCTATTGTCAACCTTCATCTGAATACACTCTACAGCCCTCTTAGTCGGGTGGGCAACTATGTTAAGATATGTTCTTGCAATTGCTGCAACTGTTGCTTCTTGCAAGACTATTGTCTGGTCTTTGAAAACTATAGCCAATCTCATATGCCTGTGATTCGGCGGTATAAACCCTATGATCTTCAGTACATCGCTATTCGAATAGACTTTAACACTCATTTTAGACACACAACAATATGCCTAGACAAAAACATATTTTAATCTTCATTGATTTTACTGAAAAGAGATTTGGGTGTGGTTTACGATAGCCTTTTCAACAATGGTGCTACTGAACCTCGACCCATTTGAGGCTACAGCAAAACTCATTGAAAGCGGTTTCCACGTCGAGGTATGCTACGACAATTTCCTCGTGTTTGGAGGTAGGTATGTGGAGGATGCTCTATTCAAAAAGTTTCTCGACAGCATACAGTCAATTAGAAAGACATATATAAAGTCTGTTCATATGCCATATGACGAACTAGATGCTGATACTATCCCCCTTGAACATATTCTAAACAGAATGGTCAAGTGGCTTAGATTCGCACACGAGATAGGGGCTTCAATAGCTGTTTTCCACACACTAAAAACATCCTCAGACCCTCTAAACACAAACCTACACTTCTTTAGGGAAATTGCTAGAGAGGCTATGGATAGGGGAATCAGAATCGCTGTCGAAAACAGACTCGAGAGGGAGTTGTTCGGCTCAAAGCCCGAAGACCTCAAAAACATTGTTGAAAGCGTTGGCGAGGGAATTGGGATCTGTTTAGATGTTGGTCATGCAAACATAAATAAAAACCTAGATGCGTTCTTAAAAACATTAGAGAACAGTATAATTGAGCTCCATCTCCATGACAACAACGGTTTTAGGGATGAGCATAAACCCCCATTCACAGGCTCTGTTGACTGGAACGCTGTTATAAGGCTGATTAAAAGGAAAGGAGATATTTTACCTGTTTTCGAAATTGCATGCAGAGAACCGGTGACAGGTTGTCTGTCGATTGCAAGCAGAGTTAAACAAGAATTTGAAATGTGAAAATAGTTAGAGGGTGTCTAAAATGCTGTTTAAAAAGCCGAATATCTTTGATAAACCTGTCGAGGTTTTTAGACTCGACGACATATCTCTTCTGCATATCCATATAAAGAATCTGACAAAGTTTGGCTTAGATCTATGCAGAGACTGTGAAAAGGTTTTGGCTTTGCTGAGGGGGAGATGCAGAGTTAGCGGCTATGAACTCTTTGAAAAAGACCTGCTCTACATTCCAGCAGATGTAAGCCACATGGATATGGAGTGCACAGAAAACGCCATAGCATACATTGTTCAGGCTAAGACCTCAAGAAAATTTGGCTCATATCTAAAGAGGTTTGGAGAAGCTGAAAAGATCGTTATAGAAGATGCTGAGTCTCGCAGGACTAGATACACATTGATAGGAGAGAAAGATAAGAGCGAGAGGATATTAGCTGGCTACACATTTTGCGAGCCAGGCTCCTGGGGCTCGTACCCCCCGCACAGACACGATGATATGTATGAGATCTTCATATACTTTGATCTGAGCCCATATTTCGGCATTCAAACAATATTCGACGAGTCTCAGGAGAGTGTATACATAGTTAGAGACTATGACACTGTTTTAGTTTCTAGGGGATACCACCCCAATGTCTCAACCCCTATGAGAGGCATGAAATACCTGTGGATAATGGTGTCGAAGAGAGGCTCTAAAACACATAAGATGGAGATTCACCCACTATACGCCAAGTCCTAGAAAGTCTTGGCAACAGCTATAACTCGACTAGCTCAAAGCCACTATACACATTAAATCTATCCCCTCTAACATGTCCTATTAAAGCCATGTTACAGCTTCTAGCAATTTCAATAGCTTTCCGTGTTGGTGCACCTCTGAATACTGCTATGGGTATGCCCATAGCAGTAATAGCCTTGACCATCTCCGAGCCTGCTCTAGACGATAAAACAACGACTGTTTTTCTAAAGTCGACCCCACTCTCATAAGCTTTTCCTATCAGCTTGAGCAGAGAGCCAAGCCTAGATATATCCTCTACAATCTCTATCAGCACACCATCTAAGGTAAACAAAGCTGAGAAATGGAAGCAGCCAGTCATGGTAAACAGCTTCGCGCTTTTGCTCGCTTCTTCAAACATCTTCAGAATGTCTCGAGACCTCACCTTGATCTTCAGATCCGTGGAACACTCGTCTACCTCTCTTGCAAAAGGTTTTGCATAGAAAAGAAGAACATTGTTATTTTCGACAATGGTTCTAGCCTCTGTCAGATCAAATCCATGTGTAACTGCATATCCTATTCCAAGATATTTGAGCATATGAGGAGATGTCTGAATCCTAAAAACCTCGACACCGTCTACGTAAACCCTTCCCTCAATTTCCTCAGCAACGATATCGTCTATCTCTTCATAGCCACTCAAGGAAACTCTGACTATCTTTGTTGTTGAGTAGCTGTCCACTATCAACACCTTTTACAGCTACAATTGGAGGCTTATTAAAAGTTTAAATGGTTTATATATGCTTATATCACATATAGTATATTTTAGAGTAGTCGATGCTCTTCATCAATAGAAAATCAATGGGATACCCCTGCAATGTCGATACATGGAGATACATTGAAGTGGACTACAATCTCTGGCTCAGTATTTAGGTAGTGCATCCTTTTAACAGATGTGTGCTAGGTGAAGGGTACAATTGTTTTTACTCCATTAGCTTGGGCAACCCTAGCCTGTTTCTCGTCTAATGTGGCTAGCGGCAGTTTCTTCTCTATTGCTAGTGCGATGTACAGAGCGTCGTAGACTGTAATACCTGTTTTCAAGGCTATTTCGAATGCCTTTGAAAGGTATTTGCCTTCGGGCTCTATCTCTATATTTATACCTATCATAGAGAAGAGTATTTCTTGCAACTTAAAAGCTGTTTCGATGTTTATAGTCCTCTTAATCGTTGCATCCTTCCATATAGCATTTAACACCTCTTTTAACACCAGGTCAATGGTTATACATAGCCTCACATAGTTAACAAGCTTTTCCCAGCCAGGCTCCTTTCTAATAAAAGCTGCTAGCAAGGAAGCATCAACGACTATCACGGTCCTCCCTTATAGATGTAACTGAGGAGCCCCTAGGAGACTCTATTGGCAGTTGTGAAAGCATGTTGACGACATTCCTGATATTATCATCAGCTTCGATCTCTCTTAACTTAGATTCTATGAACCTCCTCACCTCCTCAGCCCAGTTAACCCTATCTCTATATCTATCCATCTTCTCCTTAATCTCCCTCCTAAGCTTAACACTAAAAACACTCACAGCTGGTTACCACAATATATTTTTTAAGTAGACCTAGGTATTTAAACCTAATGGTATACCCCAAAGGTTTACTATAAACACGTCTCTAGTGTAGAGCAATATCAATTAAAAATCAAAATAATGCAAAATCTTTTCTCCCCACATCCAAACATTTCTATGATTGATTCTATTAGATGTAGTCGATACCTATCTGCAATACCCAGGCACCTCATCTCTTAACACACTTCTTTCTCTGTCCCACATATGCTGAAATTCATATCTTAGTGAAGATAGCGAAGGAGGTGGAGTCCTTCATAGCGAGCGGTATACATGAGAGTAAATCGTGACCATTGTTATCGTCAAACTCAAAAACTTTTCTAGGCTTCTCGGTAGATATGTGAAGATATTCTATGGGCTTGGGTATGAGAGGCTATAGAGATAGAGACTTTATAGAAACTTTTGAGGGGCTCGTATTCTGTGTTATAGGAAATATTCATCCTAGGGGCAGGGTTCTCAGCTATTTAAAGTATGTGGCTAATCTAGAGTCTGGTGTAAGGGTTAAGTGGTCTAGGAATGGGGTTGTATATGGAAGGATACTGCCATTCTATAGTGCTGTAGGTGTTAAGAGTGTTTTAGAATATTTGAAGAGGAATCATCTAGACTATGTCGTATTTGATGAGTATAGGGGTGTGGAGCTTATAGAGGTTCCAGAGAACAGGATATCGATTCACTACAAGCCCGAGGAGAGACTGAGTCAAATGGTTAAGGAGCCTGGCGACCCTCTGGAGAGGCTTGCTGTGGAGCTCGTATCTAGAATATCTAACGAGTCTGGGGTTTCCTTAGAGAACTTTGGTGTAACAGGCTCCATACTCCTAAGGATACACAACCTTCGGTATTCTGACATAGACCTTGTTGTGTATGGGGTTGAAAACTCGTATAGAGTTAGAGATGCTTTGAAGAGGCTTTACAGCCGTGAAAACTCGGGGTTCTCACTACCATCAGGAGAGACCTTAGAGTCTTGGGCTGCTGAAATATCTAGGATACATCCACTAACAGTTGAAGAGGCGAAGATTCTATACAGCAAATATAAATGGAATAGAGCTTTGTATAAAGGGAGGCAGTTCTCGATACACCCAGTAAAACTTGAAAACGAGGTTGACGAGGTGTGGGAGCAGAAGAGGTTTAGATACAGGGGGCTTGCAACAATTAGAGCAAAGGTTGTGGACTCAAGAGACTCTATATTCATGCCAGCAACGTATTTGGTGGAGGATGTGAAGGTATTGGAGGGCGTTGAAGAGGCCAAAAAGATTAGCAGGATTGTGAGCTACGAGGGTCTGTACATAGATATTGCTAGGGAAGGGGATGAAATAGTTGCTATGGGAAAGGTGGAGGAGGTTCAAGACATCAAAAGAAATGAAACATTCTATCAACTGACAATAGGAACCTTCGAAGCAGGCGGAAAAGACTTCATAAAACCTTTGAGCTGGGTCAAAAGCGGTTAAATGCAATTAAAAATCTTTGCCAAGGTCAATTAAAAGCATATGAAAAAGAGTTTCAGGGAAGCCCTAAAATAGTGTTGGTTTGTCACTTTGCTAAAAGGTGTTGATATTTGGTCACCCTACTGACTATTGTGCAAAGAAATTTTAGTAGAAGAAAAATCAGAACGGTATTAACTATAATAGGCATTTCAATTGGCATTGGGCTCACATTCTCTTTGCTATCAATAACGGCTACAGGTACACAAAGATCAGCTGAGCTCATTAGGAGGCTGACCGGAGCTGATATAACAATCTATAACGCTACTAGAGGGGCTATGCAACAAGGCTTTGTGGGTAGAAGGATAGGAGGGTTCTTCCCTATGGATATGCCAACAAATCTAATCGATCTTAGTATAATTGATACACTTAGCATGATACCCGAAATCGAGGTTATATCGCCTCTCCTATCGTTTAGAGCATATCTAAATTCTGTCACTATGGTCACAGTCTATGGTGTTGACATATCCACATATAGAAATGTCTCAAATTTAGATATTGTTGAGGGGGCTTTCCTGCAGAACCCAACTGCTTTCCAGGTCATCATCGGAAAAAGTCTTTCAGACGACTATAATATCTCTGTTGGGGATGCGATATCACTTCAAGTAGGCAACTCTACATGGAGCTTCAAAGTTGTTGGAGTATTCCAAAGTGGGGAGAGGTTCCAGGAATACGCTGTTTACATACCTATAGAAGTTGCACAGAATATAACAAATAGTGTTGGTAAGGCATCACAAATAATGATTAAGTTGAGGGATCCAAGATACCTATCCGATGTAATACAAGCGATCCAGTCCTCTTTCCCCGGACTTGCAGTTTTCTCACCACTTAACATGATTCAAAATGTTCAGCAAGCACTGAACACGATAACAATGTTCTTCTCGTCGATAGGGCTCGTAGCTGTAACTGCTGGTGCATTTGGCGTTGCCAACACCATGATTATGAGCGTTGTTGAGAGAACTAGGGAGATAGGGATTCTCAGAGCCATTGGTGCAAGCAGAAGCTTCATACTGATGCTATTTCTATTAGAATCCTTTTTAATCGGTTTTATAGGGGGTGTTATCGGGGTGTTAATCGGCATTGTACTCTCATACATTATAGCCCCTCTGGCATCATATAATCTGAGAGGTGGTATAGTCTCAGCCAGGGGAGTTTTTCAGCAGACATTTTCGGTGTACCCCACCATAACACCTATGAACATAGCTATTGCTATACTGCTTGGGATTGTGGTAGGGGTTGTAGCAGGGATATATCCAGCCTATAGAGCATCGAAGATAAAGCCTGTGGAGGCGTTGAGATATGTCTAAAGTGGACATTGTGATAGTAAAGAACGTTGTCAAGGTCTATAGATATGGGAAGACGTTTTTCGAAGCGTTGAGAGGATTGAGTCTAGCAGTGCAAAAAGGTGATATAGTTTGTATCGTAGGCCCATCAGGATCTGGAAAAACAACGCTACTGAACATCATAGGTGGGCTAGACAAGCCTGATAGTGGAGAGGTTATAGTTGATGGCATGGATATTACAAGGTTGAGCGAAAAAGAGTTGAATATGTACAGACTGTACAAGGTTGGCTTTGTTTTCCAATCATTCAATCTAATACCAACACTAACAGTCCTTGAAAATGTCGAGCTACCTATGTATCTAGCGAAAATAGATAAGGAGAAGAGGAGGCAGAGAGCATTGGGGCTTCTAAAAGCTGTGGGCCTCGAGAAACTAGCTAACAAGACGCCAGATGCTTTAAGTGGTGGTGAGCAACAGAGGGTTGCAATAGCGAGGGCACTTGCAAACAACCCATCTATAGTCTTAATGGATGAGCCAACAGCGGCTCTAGACACTGAAAACACAAGGGTGTTGATGAACATCATAAGAAAGTTGAATAGGGAATATAATCAGACATTCATAATAGCAACACACGATGTTTTAGTTGCTAGAGGTTGTACAAAAATATATGGAATTAGGGATGGTAGGATAGAGGGGGTTTATAGCGCATCAGAGATAGGTAAGCTATTCCAGATATAGCATCTACTACACCGCGAACCTCGCTACATATTTGTCTATAGCATCTTCGCTTAGCTCTGTAGAGCCTATGTGAACAAGTCTCCAAATCTCTGTATGGGTATTTACATCGCCTGGATTAACCGTTTTTAGAGGTCCTAGGGTTTCAAGCTCTAGAATCTTGTCATTTGTGTAGACCTCTATAAATGAGTTGAAGTCTGGATATGGTTCAGAAACCTTCTTTGTTTTCTTTACAAATAGGTGTTCATCAACGTAGTAAGCAACCCACGGCTCATGGGCATTCACACCTATTTTTAGGGGATCCAGTGTTTCAGGGTCTTGCCTAATGAGTATATATCTATCCCCTAGAACAAGCCTTTTATCAGTTAGCTTTGTGTATGGCCATAAAGCTATTGATCTATCCGGCAAAAGGCATTTCCCATCTACACATCTAGACCTTATAGGTATTATTGCAACTCCCCTTTGCTTCATTACTGTTAAAGCCCAACAAGAGAATTGTATTGGCCATCTACAAATATTCTCAATTTTGTGTACAACCTCTAGGCTGTTGTCGTCAGGGCCTCTTCTAATAACAATTCTCTTCAGCACGCAGTTTTGTGGTTCTGGATTGCCCTCAACAACTATTTCACCCTCTTTCACATATATTTTAACAGGCTTATCCTCGATGGAATATGAGCGTGGGAAAGCCTCTGGGGAGGTCCATAGCCTATGGCCACCATATATTCTCCAAACACCGTCAGGAGTCTCCAAAGAGATTTCGGGAACTACTCCAAAAACATTTAATTCTCTCTTGTCTTTGCGAGCAAGATACAGAATACGTGGTCCAATCTCTTTTGCTATACCAACTACAAGGTTACCCATCTCTATAAACAGGACTTTGAAATTATTTAAAACACCTTCTTCTACATGCATACTAAGTCACATGGAGGTTTTGCATACAAAAACTTTTAAATGTTGCGCGCTAATTTCGTGTTGTACACATGTAAACTGAATTGGTGCACCTTATGGTAAGTAAAGAGCTTATAGAAAAGGCGAGAGAATTTCACGGGCATATATGTCCATTTCTAGTTTTGGGTCTTAGAGCATCTGAAATAGCTATGAAAAGACTTGGTATTAGCAAAGCCGGTGTTGGAGAGACTATTAGTGAGGATATTGTGGCTATTGTTGAAGCCAATAACTGTTTTGCTGATGGAGTTCAAATAGCGACTGGCTGTACTTTTGGCAACAACTCTTTGATGTATATAGATACTGGGAAGAATGCTCTTACACTTTTTAGGAGGGGTAACAGGAGAGGTGTTAGGGTCTACATAGACGCTCAAAAGCTTAGAGAGAAATACTTTTCTAAAGAGGCTCTCGAGTTATTCCAAAAGGTTGTAGCTGAGAGAAGAGGTAGTAGAGAAGATGTTGAGAAGTTACACAGGCTGTGGACTGAGATAGGCTATAGAATGGCTGACATTCCAGAAGAGGAGTTTGTTGTCCAAGAGGTTGAAATTGTTGAGGAGATAGAGAGGGCACCGATATTCGAGAGCATTAGGTGTTCCAGGTGTGGTGAGCTTGTGATGGCGCCAAAGATTGTGTATGTTGATGGGAAGCCTCTATGTCTTCAATGTGCAGGTAGAGAGGCTCTGGCTGTCATAGGAAGGGGTATAACATACACAAAAATCCCATTCAGGTTGGTTCTCCATGGTCCTTAGAGGGGTTGCTAAAACAACTTTGGTTATAGTCATCGTTATAGCCATCGCAATCGCAGTTATTGGAGTTTCTTACCTGCTTCTTCATATGGAGAGAACCAGCAAGGAGGAGGCAGAGACACAGACATACTTTACTGTTACAGATATTTTGAATAGATCTGTTAAAATTCCGAAGAACTTAAGTAGGGTCGTTGCTATAGGCCCAGGCGCGCTTAGGTTGATAGCATATCTAAATGCGACTAATCTTCTCGTTGGTGTGGAAGAGGCTGAGCTAAGTTGGAGCCCAACTGGAAGAGACTACGCAATGGCCTACAGCACAATATTTAAGAGCCTACCTGTAATAGGGCCTGGAGGTCCCAATAGACCGCCAGATCCAGAAAAGCTGAGAACCGTAAAGCCACAGCTGATAATAATGTCGAGAACATATGCAGATCTTTACCCACCTGATAGACTAGCTGAAGAGGTTAATGCAAGTGTTTTTGTAATTGACTATGGGGTTGCAGGATACCTAGATATTGATGGAATCAAGAACGCTTTGATGATCCTTGGAAAGGTTTTGGGGAGAGAGGAGAGAGCCAAAGAACTTGTTAACTATATCAACCAATTGGTAAGCGATTTGAATAATAGGACTAGAGATATAGCTTCTAGGCCAAAGGTCTACGTAGGCGCGATATCATATAAAGGTGGACAGCCGTTCACATCAACGCAAGCTAGGTTTGCCCCTCTACAGCTTCTAAACACACCGTCGATTGTGGATTCGATAGCTGGTAAAGCAGGTTTTACAACAATAGATTTCGAGTATCTGTTAAAGCAACAGCCAGACTTCATATTCATAGACGAAAACAACTTGAATACAGTTTTAAGCGACTTCAGGAAAGATCCGTCGATGTACTGTAGCTTGAATGCATTTAGAGCTGGAAGAGTCTACGGCGTTCTGCCATTCAACTACTACCACACAAATGTTGCTACAGCATTTGCAGATGCGTATTTCATTGGGAAGGTGCTCTACCCAGACAGATTCGCTGATGTCGATCCGGTTGCCAAAGCAGATGAGATATTCAAGGTGTTTCTCGGTAAGCCACTATACCAAGAGTTTGTCGCCGGCGGGTACCCAGGATTTGTGAATCTAAGCAATATGTTTCCATGTGGATGAATATAAATGGTTATAGAGAGAATTTTTAGGGCTAGGAAAATCTTTATACTGATATCTATAGCCATACTGTTGCTTATAATACCATTTTCCCTTTCTGTAGGCGCATACAATGTGACTTATCTAGACGTGCTAAAGGCTCTATTTTGGGGCAACAGCCTATCGCCTGACACAACAAGTGTCCTCTTAATCAGACTGAGGAGAGTTTTAGCAGGGATTTTGATAGGGTCTGTCCTTGGGGCCTCTGGCACGGCGATGCAGTCTGTGCTCAGAAACCCCATGGCCTCCCCCTTCACGCTTGGCATATCTAACGCAGCCGCACTTGGGGTTGCAGTAGCCTTGTTAACAGGTTTTGGAGGTTCTGTAAGAGGTGTAATTATCTCATATTCAAACCCATATATAATACCTATATTTGCATTTGTTTTCGCATTAATTCAAACAGCCATCGTTTTGCTTCTAGCATACAAAGCTGGGTTGAGTGAAAGAGCCCTAGTCTTAGCTGCTATAGCAATGAACTTCTTCTACCAAGCACTGCTAAGCCTCATCCAATACCTCAAGCTGAACGAACTTCAAATAGCACTAATAGTTTTCTGGAGCTTTGGCGATGTTGGTAGGGTTGGATGGGAGGAGCTGAAAATACTCTTCATAAGCGCCTTTGCACTCTCGATATACTTCATCGCTAGATCCCTAGACTTCGATCTGATGAGTCTTGGAGATGATGTTGCCTATGCCAGTGGTGTAAATGCTAAGAGGGTTAGACTAGAAACATCGGTTGTAGCAGCGCTTGGAGCCTCTATTGTAACAGCATTCTCTGGTGTAATAGCCTTTCTATGCCTAGTTTCGCCACATATTGCAAGGCTGGTTGTTGGAAACAGCCATAGATATCTCGTTCCACAGTCAATGCTTGTAGCGGCAATTCTTCTTGTGGCGGCTGATAGTATTGGTAGGTTTATACTCTCTCCTGTCACACTACCCGTTGGGATAACACTATCTTTGATTGGCTCACCTCTGCTTATATACCTTCTTTTGAGGAGGTGATAGAGTGGTTATTATAAGAGTTGTTGATGTGGAGGTTAGATACGATAGTGTTAAGGCTTTGGACAGCATATCTTTCGATGTTTTTGAGGGGGAGATTGTAGCTGTTGTAGGCCCGAATGGATCGGGGAAGACAACACTTCTAAAAATAGTGGATGGCATACTAAAGCCTGTGAAAGGATCTGTCTACATAGATATGAAAAACGTTGTCGACATCCCTAGAAAGCAGCTTGCGAAGGAGGTATCACTAGTGACGCAGTCTACATATGTGGTACCGGGTATCAAGGTAATAGACTTTGTCTTAACCGGAAGAAGGCCACACATAGACTTCATGCCAACTAGAAAAGACATTGAAATCTCGTTGAATGCGCTTAAAGCTGTCAAAGCTGACAACCTTGTTGACAGGGACTTGACGGAGCTAAGTAGTGGCGAGTTGCAGAGAATTCTAATTGCAAGAGCCTTAGCAGCAGAGCCGAAGGTGCTGCTACTCGACGAGCCCACGTCAAATCTCGATCTGAGGTTTCAGATAGAGATACTCAATCTGGTTAAGAGTCTTAGCAGAGAGAAGAGTCTCGCAGTAATAATGTCGCTTCACGATCTAACACAAGCATATAGGTTCTCAGACAAGGTTATTGTGCTGAAAAATGGGAGGGTCTACACGATTGGAAGGCCAGACGAGGTTCTAACCGAAAATGTTATTGAGGATGTGTATCAGGTTAGAGTAAGAATTGACAGGGTTTTGAAGGCTATCATACCGGTGGTGTGACATGGTTAAATTAGAGGAGGGTTTTCTTCCACGGTATGTACAATCCTTTTATGGGTATCTCATATCCGCATCTAGGACACCTGTACTTCCTGTCATCTCTTTCTAGATGCCACTCCCAAACTCTGTACCACCTCCTGTAGATTAGGGTCTTGCCACACCTTGGGCATTTGGTCGACTCTAGTTCTGGATCCCCAACATTTCCAATATAGATAAACTCGATTCCGCTCCTCCTAGCCTCTTCAGCCACACTAAGAAGCTTTTCCTTTGGTGTTGGAGGCTCACCCCATTTGTGCGCTGGGTAATACCTGTTTATGTGTAGGGGTGTCTTCTCCCCCAGCTTGCTTATATGCATATCTATGATCCAATCGATGCACTCATCAAAATCATTTGTGTTTGTGACCACCAGATAAACCATCTCCACATGCCCACCTAGATCTAGAACAGCTTTTGCATTTCTATAGACTACGTTGTGGTCTATGTTTGGCAAGGCCTTTCTCATCTTTGGACAGCCCTTAATATCTATGCTCCAGCCATCGACACCAGCACCAACAAGTTTTTCAATGGCATCAAGTGTTTGATAACCATTTGTAACAACCATGAAGTAGAGATCATTTCTCTTTGCAAGCTCTGCCAAATCGATTAGATAGTCGAAGTTTACAGTTGGTTCATTGAAACTTGCACTAAAACCCTCGTCACCAAACCTTATCGCCAATTCCAACAGCTTTTCAGGGGGTATATATTCATCGTCATCTTTAGGAAGTCTAAAGCTTAGATGGTGGTTCTGGCACCACGGACAATAGAAATTGCAACCCCATGTCGAAAACGTTAAGGCTGTACTATTTGGCCAGTAGTGGAAAAGGGGTTTAATCTCTATAGGCCTACTCTCAACAGCGCTTATTCTTCCATAGCCAATGTGTATGAGAACCCCATTAAAATTTTTATATGATCCACAAATCCCCACTCTATTAGGTGGTATAACACATTTTCTTTCACAAACCATGCAAACAATTGAATCGTTGTGTTTTCTCCAAAGTCTAGCAACCTTATTCATATCTCTCAACGCTATCTACTTTCATAAAAACTTATTGTTTTAATGAATTTAAACGTTTATTTGTTGGCATGGGTAAGGCACTAGAATCTCTAAATCCTCATTTATAGGGGTTTTAATTGGTTGGGGCCACAGGTAGAAGTGTATAAGTATGAGCTTTTTTACATTACTTTTAATAGCGATATTTATAGCGTCTTTGTATGTGCTATGACCATATCTATGAGCCTCTTCGCTATATGTGGAAGCCTCGTGAATTAGAATATCACATCCTCTAGCAAATTCTATTAGCTTGGGATTATACGATGTGTCACCACTATAAACAATACATTTACCGTCAACTATGATCTTAATTGATGCAGCAGGTGTTGTGTGTATAGCCTCTAGAAACTCTATTTCGAAATCGCCAACCCTAACCCTTTTATCAAAACCAATCTTGATAAAGTCTACTAAGTGTAGTAGGTTTAGGGAGCTGGAGGCCTTTAAAAGTTCTACAATAGCTTCAATTACATCGTCTATGGATACTATAAGCATCTTTCTATAGCCTAGGTGATTAGCTATTTGAAGTAGTGTTGGCAAACCCAAAACATGGTCTCCATGTCTATGCGATATTACAACACCTTTAAAATTATCATCTATTTGCAAACCACATTTCCTCATAGCTCCATAGACTCCTTCACCAGCCTCAACAAGAATCCAGTTGCCACTAGAATTCACTATTACAAATGATGTATAGCCTAGGAGAGGGTCTGAAATCCAGCCGCCAACACCAAGAAAAACAATTTTGGTCAATAGAAACACCTTTACCTCTTCCCAGATTTCTTCTTTGATTTGGCCTGAGATGTTTTAGAAAAGCCTATTCTAGGCATCTTCACAGTTTCTATAAAAGCACCTGCTACAATCATTGAAATACTTACGCCAACAACTATCGAAGATGCTATAGCCTGTGCGAAGCTGACACCACACACATAATCTATTTTTATTTGCTCATAGGATGATTCAGAGACTGGCGCAAGAGTTATTACTATTGCCTGCACCTCAACCTCTTTTGAACTAGGGCCATAGACCAAAAGTCTTGATATATTAACATTTGTATTAAAGTTTAGGGTGAGTCTATAGAGCCCAGGCTCTAACTCCTTTTGGTAAAACAGTGTTGTATTTAATGTTTTGCCAAAAATTGCTTGTCGCGGGCTTAGCGAAGAGTAGACAATGGTTTGGTTATTTGAAGTATTCAAAATTGCTACATAACCTTCGTAATTCTCATCTTTGGGCTTTCCAACAATCTCTATGTATATATAGCCAATAGTGTTATTCACCTTGAATGTGTAGTTAAATGGCTTGTTAGCCTCAATCACAATATTTGAAAGGTTTACTGGTGTACTTCGCCAATAATACCACTCACTATACTTAGGACTCATCTTTCCAACAAATTCTTTGGGAACGTAAACATATGTTGAACATGTCTTAACCTCAACACCACTTAGTAGCAATAGCCACCCGATAACGAATAGAAGTATCCCTAGACTAATCAATGCAATTGATTTGCTTGACACCTTAATCAACCTCAAATAATTTGGAGAAGTAAAGATTTTTAAGGTTATGAGGTCTTATTGAGCCCTTGCAATATGCAGTTACTATTTGAAATTAATTGAATTAATTAAGGTGCATTTCTATTTTATTTGTTGTCTTCCTCATCTCATAGTAATAGTAGAACGTAACAGAGGATGCTACAAGCAAGAGACTTAGAAATGAGAAATTGGTTTTGTAGCCCATTGAAGATGATATGTAACCTCCAAGAGGATTATATAAGATGCTGGCAAGAGGTATGCTAGAATTCAATAAGCCTAGCGAAGCTGATTCATCGCCTTTTGCCAACTCAACTGCTAAAACATAGGCCGAAGAAGCGTAAGAACCCCAAACAATGCTATAAAAAGCCATGGTAGCAAAAGCTGTTGACATATCCTTCACAATAAAAATGTTTAAAACCATGAATATGGCCATAGATGCTAAGCTGAAGATGTATACAATCTTTGAACCCAGTTTATCGACAATGTATCCAAAAGCTATGAGCATTGGGATTTCAAACCAACTTGCAATACTCAGCAATAGCGTTGCATAGACTTCTCCAAGTCTAATCTCATAAGCGTAGTATTGAGGTACATAGATATTCTTGGCAACGTCAGCAGCCCCAAAAATTATTGAGGAAATGAAAAACAATAGATAAAGTCTATTCCTTAGAAACAAAAAAGACCTTCTTTTAATGCCGTTGAGACGTACAATGTTACCTAAATTTCCAACATCTTTAATGTATTTGCTTAAAGCAATTGATAGTAAGACTATCAGTAGAGATACAAGTATGGCGATGTGAAATATAGATTCGATTCCAAATCTATTTAGGAAGTATCCAGAGAAGGTCAGGGGTGTGGCCCAACCCAGAGAACCTGCAGCCCAGAAAACCCCCATACTTCTACCAACAACTTGACTTGAGCTAATTAACGATACTAGAGTTGTTGATGAGACTAATGTGCATGAGGCTCCAATACCGGTAAGAGAGAAGAAGATAGATAGTAATAGAATGTCATTGGAGAAAAAAGATGCTAAACTAAAGAATATTGCTGTTACCAGTCCTCCAAATCCAGAGAAAAATGTCTCTCTACCCCTAAACCTATTTAAAATATATCCCCATATAATGCTAAAGACAAAGCTAGTGAGAGATGATAGAGATGCTACAACACCTGAAATAAATGCGGAGTATCCTTTATGTCCAACTAGATATAATGGTAGTAGTGGGTAGGTTAAACCTGATATGAACATGAGTAAGGCGTTTATAGTTGCCAGCAACACAATGGCTTTATTCATATGCAAATCACCTACATAGAAGATATTTCAATAAAACTTTGAATCATTTATTCTGTTAAAAAAAGTAATTGTATATCTATTGTATTATTCTAAGCGTCCTTACCTCAAAGGGCTTTATCTTCAATTCTATTTCAGAGGTATTTCTACCTAACTCACTTATGTTGCTAAGCTCTATCAAATCTGTTTCAATAATTTGAGATGCTTTAATCCCTAGACTTATTTTTATTTTAACTTCGTCTTTATATGGATTGTAAAGCCTCAATATATATCCATTTCCATCATATGCAAGTTTAAATGTTGATATAATTGCTTTTGGCGGGTCTATAGACAGCACACTCTCTTCAACTTCTTTACCATAGACGATTTTAGCCAAAGGCCCAAATATAATTTCCTGGGCTATTTTCGGCACCTCAGCTTGTTGATAGTCTCCTTTATGTGGATATATATAGTATGTTACATTATAGTCTCCTATATCGCTCCATGGATTTGGAAATAGAGGTGATCTAATTACAGTTAAAGCTATGTCGCCGCCTTTGGCAGAGTATCCATGTCTAGATGGAGCTATTATAGCAAGACCCTTTTCACCATCTGATATATCTGCCCATCTAACAGCAGGCACTTCAAACTTTGCTCTCTCCCAACTTGTCTCCATCTTCGTTGACCTCTCCACAACACCAAATGGAATGTCATAATGGGCCTTCAAAGCCTTTGTAGATGTCTTGAACCAGTGTTTAACCATTGCACCCTTATCCCTCCAGCTAATGCTGTTCTCAATTACTATGTATAGAAGCCCTTTGTACAGACATATCCTTTGGATTATCCTAGAGTTCTCAAAGCCCTTTGAAACCTCTACACAAGCTTTCAAAGGCCCTCTAGATATAATCTTAGGCTTTTCAATTACATTCATTTCAATTCTATTCATAAAGAAGTCGCTTGTAACATCCCACGCATCAAATCTCCCAGGTTTATCGATATGCACAACAAGTTTCGCTGACTCTCTCAGTAACTCAACATCTCCTTCCTTAATCTTAATAGACTCTATATCACCTCTCTCATCAATTTTAACAACAAGCATCTCATTTTCTAAATATATCCCATCTTTCTCGAAAACCTTAACACCATCCTCACCTCTACAAATGTTTTCTCCAAGGCGATAAGACTTAATGCCCATAGGGGTAGTTTCAACAAGTAGATAATATCCATCGACATCTTCTTGACATTCCACATTATCTGGTACTCCAAAGCCCTTTGGTATCTTAACAATTGATTTGAATTTCCATGGAACCACACTAGTTACAGCAAGAATCTTCTCCTTCTTATCTCTACCCACAATGCCCTCTATAGAGCTGTACGATATTGCATACGATTCTTCGACTACTTTCCTCAAATCATTTACAGCATCATCATAAACCTCTTTTATTGATGAGCCAGGTATTATATCATGGAATTGATTGAATAGAAGGAGATGCCATAGAGAATCTATTTTCTCTTTATCAATGCTATAACCGAAAAGCATCTTTGCAATAGTTGATAGTATTTCAGCTTCTCTTAGTGCTTTCTCAGCTTCAGCCATAGCGTTTTTAACGGCTATATTTGTTGTATATGTACCTCTATGAACCTCTACATAGAGCTCATCATTCCAAACAGGCATTGAGTCTTTGACTCTCATCACATTTTCTATATACTCCTTCTCATTGACGTGTTTAACAAATGGTATATGGGGTAGTTTGTTAACAAGCTCTATATACTCCATCATCTCTCTTGTTTGTCCACCACCACCATCTCCATATCCATATGAATACACCGTAAATGGTATTGCATCTTTTTGTCTATACCTTTCCCAGTATCTGTAGATTGATGTGGGTGTCATAGTCTCATTATAGCTTGTTATGAGTATTTGTACCGGTATCTCTGTTCCATCAATACCTCTCCATATGAATGAATGATAGGGAAACTCGCTTGTGTCGTTCCACATAACTTTATGTGTAATGAAAACCTCTATACCACTCTTCCTCATAATCTGTGGGAGATTACCTGAAAACCCAAAGCTATCCGGTATCCAGCCAATCTTAGCTATTCTACCAAACCTTTCTAAGAAATATCGTTGACCATACAGAAACTGTCTTGCAAGCGACTCCCCATCAATTAGATTTGTATCGCTTTCTATCCACATACCCCCGACAATAACCCATTTACCACTATCAACCAAACTCTTTATCTTTTCAAACAACTTTCTATCTATTTCCTCGACCCATTTATAGTATTGAGCGGAGCTTTGAACAAAGGTAAGTTCATACTCATCTGCAAGTCTTACAATAGTTGAGAATGTTCTCAAAACCTTTTCAACTGTTTCGCTTTTTGGCCATAGCCAAGCTGCATCAATGTGGCTATGACCCATAATATAGATTGTTCCGATTTTTGGATGCTTTTTCCTGAGAGCCTCCAATCCCTTCTCCAACTCACTATTAATCCTGTTAACCTCTTCGAGAACCTTATCTATGTTTTGCTCTGGTAAGTCATTTAGATATCCCTTTAAAACCCCTATCCCATATACATTAGCAAGCCATGCATAATCTCCGTAGGGTTGCCTCAAATCCCCTCTTCTAAAATAGATTGGCTGTAAACCAGATTCGTATAGCAGAGATAGAGCTAATGTTATCTGCCTTAGTGATGGGTTTAGCCTTAGAAAAGCTGTTGTATTAAATAAGAGGTTTTGAAGATCTTCCCTAACACCACTATTCTGAGGCAGACTTTCGATAAGTCTTATCAGCTCAAGTATTCTAAGACCAGTTTTCACAGCATCCCAAGCAACTTCAACAATAAATGCTTTTTGAAATGTTAATGCCCATCCATGCAAACCAAAAAGAGTTCTTGGAGAAACTATCAACTCTATATCATGTGCACCAGGTGATATTGGGATATAGGTATGGGCCTCATCAACTCCCGCATAGTTTTCTCCATCAACTCTAACCCTGGCATTCCCACTTACAACAAACTTCATAAACCATCTAAACTTTGTTTGTGGCACATCAACTCTCGTCTTAAATACATGAATTTTACTAGGCTCTGTCTCTATGCTGAATGGCAACAGGATTTCTCTGTCGCCATAAACCCATTTACTCACATCTACTACTCTTAGAATAGAGGATGCTATTAAATCAAAAACCCTCCTTTCAACATCAGCTAAATTCAAATCCCATCACCCACATATCTACAGCAAGTCTAGCTAAAAGCCACATACTTAAAAACTTATTAAATAATTATTTGCTGAAACCCATACAAAGGAATTTTTATTTGTTATGATATAGCCAAAAACTTAAATACTTTCGGATTTAGCATAACTTTAGGTGAGTCGATTGGAAAGAATTAAGGTAGCTTTTATTGGTGCTGGAAGTGCTGTTTGGTCTAGTAGAATTGTAATAGATCTTTTGATAAATAAGGATCTTCAAAATAGAGTTGATATTTGGCTTATGGATATAAGTGATTGGAGACTTGATTTAATTTACGGCTTTGCTAAAAGATATGTTGACGAGTTGAAGGTCAATGCCAAGATTTTCAAAACTAAGGACAGAGTCGAGGCTATAAAAGATGCTGATTTCGTTATAAACTCTGCTATGGCTGGTGGTCACAGCTACTATGAGAGAATGAGGGAGATATCGGAGAAGTATGGATACTACAGAGGTATAAACTCTGTTGAATGGAACTATGTCTCAGACTATCACACCATATGGGGTTACTACCAATTCAAATTGATGTTGGATATAGCAAAAGATGTTGAGGCTTATGCACCAAATGCATGGCTCATAAATGTTGCTAACCCAGTATTTGAACTAACAACTCTTGTCACAAGAGAGCTCAGAAAGGTTAAATTTATAGGTCTTTGTCATGGGCATCTGGGCTTCGTTAAAGCTGTTGAAGTCCTTGGCATGAGGCTTGCCAAGGAGAAGCTTGGTAGAGATATAACAGCTCTTTGCGCTATGCACGACCCAGAATGATACAAGATCTTGGCGCAAATCATAGACTTCAATTCATTAGATGTTGAGATGTCTGGTTTCAACCATGTCATTTGGTTGACTAGATTTAGGTATATGGGTGACAACGCTTATAGATATGTAGATGACTGGATTAGAGAAGATGCTGAAAAGTATTGGAGTATATGGAGAGAATATGTTGCAAACCCATTCGATGTAGATCTATCCCCAGCTGCAATAGACATGTATAGAACATATGGCCTTCTACCAATAGGAGACGCTGTTAGGGGTGGTACATGGAAATACCACTGGGATCTACAAACAAAGAAGTATTGGTACGGGCCATTCGGAGGACCAGACTCAGAAATAGGATGGGCCATGTATATGGCTGCACTAAGAAGAAGCCTAGACCAGCTTGCGCAAGCAGTTTACGACGCATCAACCCCCTTGGTGCATAGATACCCACCGGAGCCTAGTGGAGAGTCGATTGTTGAGATAATAGATTCTATAGTAAATGATAAGCCAAAAGAGTTCTACTACATAAATGTGGGAAAGGCCTTAAAGATTCCAGCACCGTTACAGGTTAATATACCGAATGAGGGTGTATTATCTGGTATACCAAATGATGTAGCAGTTGAGATACCTGTGAAAATAGATGGCAAGGGAGTTCACAGAAAACCATTAACACAAATACCATCAAAAATACTGAGATATGTGTTGTTGCATAGGCTTATGAGGGCTGAGTGGGCTTTGGAGGCTTTTCTTAAGGGTGGTAGAGACACTTTATTCAACTGGCTTATAGTTGATGTCAGAACAAAAAGTATTCAGCAAGTAAACGATGTTATAGACGCAATACTGAAAATGCCAGGCAACGAAGAAATGGCAAAACACTTCAGCTAAAAGACTAATCCACACATCGCATTATAGAGCCCGAGATGAAACATATTTTCAGTTTTTAGTTTTATTTACACCTTCATTCCTCTACCTCCAAAGTCCTATATTATCTGGGTAATCTATTTTATATTTAAAGAAATGCATGGGTTATAGCCTTCCAAATCTAGAACTAATATAGGAATCAAGGAGACCTCATCATTCGAATGTAGAAACATTCTAAGAAACCAGAGGTGGGGTTTAAAAGCAGATGTCACATGTATATGCATAACATTGCAAATATAATGAAGACGATAATACTATATTCACTATAAATATATGGTCATCCGTTGCTACAACACCCAGAAACCTAGATTTGAAAAGGCGTTCCTCGATGATGTCAGGGACAATATGTAATGAAATTAAATTGAGGTTCATATACTCAGATATTGTGGAGAAGGTACAGTAATGACAAGATCGTCTTCGTCTAGAGATACTCCAGGATCGAGAGAAACCACTTTGTTAGTCCATTCATCGCCCATCTCATGGGGGATTGCTTTAGAGACTGCGAGCAGGGTGTTGTATCTTTTCAAAAGTTTTGCAAATTTCATGTGGCTTAACTTGTGAATTGTGGTAAACTCTGCTATTGCCTCTAGCTCAAAGGCTTTTTCAATCAGCGTGTTGTCTGTTAGAAGGTGTCGCCATAGAACAGACGCTTTTAGTATATTGCGGAGCCTCTTCTTGGAGCTGTAGAAAGGTGGTAGCTGGAGCAGCCCAATCTTTGGGATCTCCAAAAGATCTCCAATGGCATTCCCAATGTAGATGGCGTCAAAGGTTTCATGCAAAGCCACAACAGCTTCGAAGTTGCCGACCCCTATATGGAGTCTTAGAGTTGCTGGAAAGAGGAGCTGTGTCACCTCGCCAAAGAACCTTATCTTTCGAATAAAATTGGGGTGTTCAATGTAGCCAACCACCTTTATGTTGCTGTTCATCAACTCTTTGACAACCTCTCTAACCTCTTTCCCAACCTCCTTCCTAGACTTGGATAGTGGATGTGAGAAGAATAGATGTGTGTTGAAGTGTTTTGAATACTCTTTCAACGACCTCAAAGCCCTTAAACCTCCGCCAGTATAAGGCAAAGGGTTTGACACGCATATTATACTAGGCTTTTCTGCAGCCATACCTACAAGACCCTCGTCAACATATTTGACAGCTTCTCAACGAATTTCTCTAGCGTCAAATTCTTTGCTTTCTCAACGGCTTTTGCTGACAGTGTTTTCCACATGCCTTCATCTGTTAAGAGCTTTGATATAGCCTCTACAGCTTCTTCAGAGTTTGTATATCCTAGTGCATATGCCCCCTCTTCTGCTAGGTCGCTCCAAGCACCGCCAGACTTGTGTAGCACTACAGGTAGACCCCTAGCCATTGCCTCTGCTACCGCTATTCCCCAGTGCTCGTTAACTGTTGCATGTAGAAACACCTTTGCCCTATCCATGACAGCGTTTATTGTTTTTCTCGGTGCGTCTGGAATCAGATAAACATCTGCATCGACATCGACCACCCTACTGGTTTTGAACTCATTTTTAGTCGCTATTTTTTCAAGCCTTGTCAAATAGTTTAAGGCGGTCTTTGTTTTTGCACCGCCAAATATATACAGCTTTGTGTTCGGCACCTCTCTTCTTAGCCTCGGCAAGACCTCTTCTATGACCCAGTGATACCTCTTCTCTTCGGAGAACCTGCCAAGCATAACAACAGCATTCTCTCTTTCGCTAAACTCTCTTGGTTTTTCAACAATCTCTACATTTGGTGCTATTGGAGGATTTAAAACCTCTGGACTCTCGCCATAAACCATTTTCGCTAGATTTGCTGTCCACCTAGAGTTTGCCAGAACAAGAGATGCTATCTGGAAGGGGTTCTCCCTCAAATACCTCGGCAAGAGCTTCACATAGATTTTCCAGTATATATTCAATGGAAATCTGCTGTACCTCTCAAGAACATATGGATCCTCTTCGTAGTGTAATCCAAGCCCTTTAAACTTCTTGTCGATCGACACCTCATGCGGAAAGTGTATATACTCGATAAGCTTTGTACCGCTCTTCACAATAAACCCTTCAACAGGCTTGTACGTGCCATCGTCCACAAAGACTATGTGTGCGCCAAACCTCTCAACAGCCCTCCTAATGGTCTCCCCCATCAAAAACCTCAGATATATGCCAAAAGCCCTGAGCCCAACCGAATACAAAGAGACCTTTGGATATCTACTCAAGTCAATTCCAAACCAATCGACATACCCACCAACATCGACTCTAACAGGAGATGCCAAAACAGGTGTAAACCCCATAACATCAAACGTGTATGCAGATGCAGCACACACAGCCCCTCCTCCACCAGGTCTATTCCAATAACGGCGCGCTACAACAACATAGCCACCCATATCAAATAGCACCTAAGCGGAACCTTTACAAAATTGAAGGGGTTGGGGGTTTATAAAATCTGCTAAAATTCGAGCTCCGTGCACTCACCATTGCTAATATGTGATGCAATTCAGTACAATGTCGCATATGCTTCTGTTTCCAATTTTTCTCATCTTCTTAAGTGAATAGATGACATAATAATAGTAGTATTTGATGCGGTTCAATGTTCTTTCTCTCCATATTGCAAAGCCTTTGCTTAGAGACTTGTATGCCTTGTTAGAGTAGTATATGTAGGCTGGTAGTCCAAAAACCGCTTTAAGAACTTTTGCTAGCGATATGTCTTTAAGGTTTAGTAGCACTGACGCTTTTGCTATTATCACGAAATCTTCCTTGGTGAGTCTGTCTCCTGCACTCCTAAGATGTATATTATTTACGTCAATAACGACCCATTTAAATCCTTTGCACTCAACGTATTTCTTTATCCACGCATCTTCGTATATATGCAGCCATGGAGGCAGTTTAACCCCCTCTATAGCCTCGCGTCTAAGCAAGGTGTCGTGCAGACCACCCCTGATACTAAAGTTTTGTATAGCGAAGCTTTTCTCTTGGAACCCTCTTGCAGCTAGCCATGCAATTCGTTCTCGCCAATATGGTGTATAGTCTATGCCCCAGATTAGCCCAACATCTCTTTGTAGAATATATTGCTGTGCATTATCCCACCAGCCATCGCCAAGAACAAAGTCGTCGTCTTGGAAAAACAGCCACTCTGCTTTGGTGTTCTCAAAGAATATGTCTATAGCTGTCTGCCTGGCAGTCGCTCTTGTCGCTTTGTGATAGCCGTAAAGCCTGCTTCCAGATACCACCAGCTCTTTTCCATGCTCATCAGCAAACCTCTTGACAAACTCTCTAGTTCTAGGAGATGTAGAGTCGTCAACAAGTACTATGAGTTTATACGGTATTTGTAGAGATGATTTCCACGCCCTGTAAAATGCCTCCTCCCCAACCCTCTCAACACTATTCTTTGTAATCATAGACATTACTATATCCATGACAAAGCCACCTACATCACACTATCTATGCATTAACATATAAAAATTGCGAATAAATAAAAATCTAGGTTATACCCGATAAGTATTATGATGAGCTGTAGATAATTTGGCGTGCATGGATTTATAAATAGGTATAGCATTTAAGAGCTACATTATAAATGAAGCCAAATAGATAAGAAAACGATTATAACTCCATGTGCTGATGAAAGCTTGAGGCTCTCAGAAGCAGAGATATAACATAGGGGATGTACACAAAGATCTGATCTAAGCTTTAACAGCCATGGTTTTTGGCTTCACATAGATTGGTAGAGATTCTCTTATTGTACAGAATTTCTAAGCTCGAAATAGAATCCCATTTTCATGTGCTTATATTATTACAAATTATGAACACTTAGTTAAAAGACTTGGCAAGTTTTATATACAGGCTATAAATATTGTTATGTATCGTTTCTTTGTATTTTTATTGGCTTTGGCAACATGAATAGTGGCTGTTCTTGTACATAGTTTTTGCCTAGCTTTAGAGCCTCTTCTGCTTTTGCCAGTTCTGCCCCTAGGTACAGTGCATGGGATGTTTGTGACGCCAGTCCTAGTTCAACAATTTTGTTTCTTATTGCTTTTGCAGTCCTCCCTTTTATCAGTATCCTCCCCTTTCTACCTATGTATAGAGCTTCTATATAGCCCTCTTCGTGGTTAACCCTTATTTTGAATACCCCCATCGGGTCTAGTGTGTATGGTTTCTCCTCCTCTTCTGCATACACAACCTGGTCGTAGTTGTCTATTGGCGTGTCATACCTTCTCTTGTCTTTTAGAATTAGAAGCGATATTCCAAGATCTTTTGGCAGAGTCTCTAAACTGCTTGCAATAGCCATCATCTGGGTGGCTATTTTGACCTCTCTTGTCGAGCCCTTTGCCTTTGTGCTGTGCTCTACTGTTAGAACCATGCTCGCCCCTATCTCCTGCGCTAATGCAACTAGAATGGCGTTCACCCCCACGCTATCAGCATCTATAAGCTCTGCAACGTTTCCAATGCCCATGAAAAGCGGCACATCTTTTCTAATCTCCTTGAATTTTGCATATGCCTGAAGAGACTTGAATGTGTTTCCGATTGGCTCTAGAATTGCATCTGCAAAGACCTTTTCAAATCCGTGGCTCTTCACAACATCAACTGTTTTTGCTAGAAGCTCAACCCTTTCTCCATAGTCTCTTGGAATAGAGTTGTCGGCGGGGTTTCTAGGAATAGCCACAACAGCTATGTTCTTGTCAACCCCTTTTACATGCTCTATGTTGGTCAAATCTATGTTTATAACCATGTCGGCCCCAGCCTCAACACCTCTGAGAATTTCGCTTGGTATGGAGGTGTCGATGGCTATAGGAACATCGAAAACACTTTTAACAGCTCTAACAACTCTGTGAACATCGTCTGGGTGGGGCTCCAAAGCCTCGAAGCCAAGGCTTATCACATCAGCTCCAGACTCAATCAAGTAGGAAACCCTTTTAACGAGCTCCTCATCAGATAGCATGTGGCTATGCGAAATCTCAGAGGCAACTCTTATTGGAGGCGGCTCTAAAGCCACATACAAACCGCCTACTGCAAAGCCCCTCTTCTCCAAAGCTCTCTTCTCAACCTCGGCCAAAACCCTTTTACACCTCTCAAGTCTAAGGCTCTGCAAAACCTCGTCTGCAGGTTTATCAGGTGATAAAACATCTAGGCCAACCTTGAGGACATCCGGTAGGTCAACAGCGTTTACAGGCCCTTTGACAGTTCTAACACCAGTTACAGATTCTACAACCTTTCCAGAGCCTCTGACAAGACCAGGCAATATGATGTAGTCATAGCTGTTCTTGCCAACCCTTCCAGCGAGAAGCTTGGCAACATAGTCAACGGTCATAAAGGCCGCTATGTCTACGGGTGCAACAAAAACATCTATTTCATAGCCTGCAACAGAACCTAGAACCCTTCTCACAATAGGCTCTGCCAGCCTACCAGTGACAATGAGTATCCTAGCCAAGCAGTTCATCACCATAGCCATTACATTGCCTAGAACACAAAATTCTCTCTAAAGCTATATAGGCTTTCACAAAATATTTCTTAAACAAAACTGTATGTAGATTCACAGAGACTCGAATCAGATTTGCGGCTGGGTTGCAGCTTTTGCTCAGCTACTTTGTTTCCTCTCTATTTCAAGAGCTTTTCTATACTCTAGACTGTGCATCTCTAGCTTCTTCAAAACCTCTCTATTCGTTTTCACAAGCTCGTCTACCAGGTGGAGGTATCTGGCGACCCTTACAGCGTCTGGGGATATCTCAACAAGCTTCTCCCCATCAACTACAACATAGTGTTTCCTCTCAATCTTCTCACCAAGTATATACTCAGCCTCGTTAACAGCTGCGTGAAGCTGGAAGCAGTGGGGACTACCATCAACTGTTACAACTGTTATCGACCTTGGCTTAGACGATCTGACTATACTCGCTATCTTTCCGTAGAGTGCTGGGTGCTCCCTCTCGGGACATGCATACAGAACTGTCTTTCCCTTCGCCAACTCCTCTACAATGCGGCTGTTTATGTTTCTCAGGCATGCCGATACTATGAGGAGGTCTCCTCTTAGACAAGGTGTTTTAACCCATGTGCTCCAAAGCCAGGATTCACACAAGCTCATATGCGCCTCCCCTCTCAAGTCTCTTCAAAAGACTTTCTACAGATATCCCACCTCTGTTCTTAAGCCACTTGTCTAGAAGCAGAAAAACACAGTACTGTCCGCACATGGTGCAGCTCTTCAAGTTTCCCTCAAACTGTGTTCTGATGGCGAGAGCCTTTTTCGGGTCTGGAGATAGCTTTATCTGCTTCTCCCAATCGAGTACAGCCCTAGCCATACTCATCTCAGCGTCTACCCTACCAGCTCTAGAACCGAGCTTCACCAGATCCCCAGCGTGGGCAGCTATCTTAGCCGCTATAAGCCCCTCCTTAACCTGCTCAGGATTTGGCAAACCCAGGTGCTCCGATGGTGTGAGATAGCATATGAGGTCAGCCCCAGCGGCAGAGGCTATTGCCGCACCTATAGCACTTGCTATGTGGTCATAGCCAGCAGCAGCATCTGTTACAAGTGGCCCTAGAACATAGTATGGGACACCCCCACTCAAACTCTTCATAAGCTTGATATCCACAACAACCTTGTCTAGCGTCATATGCCCAGGGCCCTCAATCATCACTTGAACCCCCTTGCTTATAGCATCTCTAGCAAGCCTAGCATTGTTTACCAGCTCAGCTATCTGAAGCTCATCATGAGCATCAAATATTGTTCCAGGTCTAAGAGCATCCCCAAGGCTTATAACAGCATTGTATTCTCTGAAAAGCTCTAGCAGATAATCCCAGTGCTTGATATATGGATTCTCAGAATTGTTTTCAAGCATCCACACAGCCAGCATAGAACCACCTCTACTAACAATAGGCATAAGCCTATTGCTTTTCAAAGCCTTTTCAGCAAGCTCCTTAGATATCCCAGCATGTATAGTCATAAAGTCCACACCATCCCTAAGCTGCTTCTCAACAACAGAAATGAAGAAATCAGATGGTATGGACAACCCATACCTAGCAACACCCTCAATCCAAGCCTGATAAGTAGGCACAGTCCCAAAGGGAAGAGGCTTAGAAGCATCAATAAGCCTTTTCCTAACCTCATCAAGATCACCACCTGTTGATAGATTCATTATCGTATCAGAACCATATTCAACAGCAACCCTAGCCTTCTCAACCTCCATATCAATATCAACAACAGTTCCACTAGTACCAATATTCACATTAACCTTAGTCGAAAGCCCCTCACCAATAGCAACAAGCTTCAGACCTCTCCTTCTAACATTACCAAAAACAACAATCCTACCACCCTCAACACCCCTCCTAACAAAATCTACATCAACACCTTCAGCACTAGCAACACCCTTAATCACACCTTCATCAATCGCTCTCCTACTCATGCCGAACAACCAAAACAATATATGGTATTTATGAATGTAAAGCATGAAAACACAGATATATAATCTTATCGCTATTCACTCAAAAATCCTAACCATATCTTTCCCTTATGGGAGTTTCTAAAATGAAGTGCATATTCAATCTTAGGAGGACATGCATTGTCGTTGAACTTTCTACTCCCTTATGGGAGTTTCGATAGAGTCCGACACAAGGCTAGCAGACATGATCGAAGAAATAGACCTATCTTTCTACTCCCTTATGGGAGTTTCGTCTGGCAGTACTGCACACGCCAAAGCTGTTGCGGCGGCCACTTTCTACTCCCTTATGGGAGTTTCCAGGGTTTTGGTTTTTCATGGGTTTCAACCGTGTTATATAATATGTGCAGACTTTCTACTCCCTTATGGGAGTTTCTCTTGTTGAAGTAGATCAAGACCTTGAGCTGCCAATACTTGGTGTTAAAACTTTCTACTCCCTTATGGGAGTTTCTAAATATCGGAGGTTGATCCAGATAAATTTACCAGATAAATTTAACCTTTCTACTCCCTTATGGGAGTTTCATGAACATCACCACACTATACTACTCTAGAATAGCCTAGAACTAACTTTCTACTCCCTTATGGGAGTTTCCTGTTTGAGTCATCTGTGGTTCAAGAGTTTCTGAAGAATCCTGTTCTTTCTACTCCCTTATGGGAGTTTCTCAGAATCAACACCGCTAGAGAGCGTACAGACATCTTTAATCTTTCTACTCCCTTATGGGAGTTTCAGAAAAATGCAGTTGGATCCGAAGCAACGCTACAGACCATCTCCTACCTTTCTACTCCCTTATGGGAGTTTCTGAGTCTAAACTCAGTAAAGACGATATAATTCCGAAAACAATAACACTTTCTACTCCCTTATGGGAGTTTCTGGAATAAACATCAGCTACAATACCTTAAGAAGATACGTAAAAGAGCTCTTTCTACTCCCTTATGGGAGTTTCTCCATAAAACCTAATTGTTAATAGAAACGGTTTTGATGGTGTTACTTCTCTCTTTCTACTCCCTTATGGGAGTTTCAAGTATGGAGTTGTAGCAGAATTGACAATCGCCTTTATGAAAGTAGCCTTTCTACTCCCTTATGGGAGTTTCCCGGCGTAACATCAAGACGGCTGGACTATCACTGTCATTTGTGGCAACACCTGACTTTCTACTCCCTTATGGGAGTTTCCCGAACTCATCTTCTTAAGTTCATCCGAATTTGGCTTAGCCTCTTTCTACTCCCTTATGGGAGTTTCTCTTCTCATACCTAGAGTCCAAGCCCCACATTCTGAGAACTATCTTTCCTAAAGCTTTCTACTCCCTTATGGGAGTTTCGAATAAGAGTTAGCAAATAGTGGTGTATTACTTGGTGTGATTTCTTTCTTTCTACTCCCTTATGGGAGTTTCGGAGGAAGGATAGAGAGTGTGATTCTTGATGCAGGTGTTGATAAGCATCTTTCTACTCCCTTATGGGAGTTTCCGTTTATTAAATCACTGAGAAGGCTCAGGGAGTGGAACATCTACATCTTTCTACTCCCTTATGGGAGTTTCTCGCCGCCAAGATCTATGGCAAGAGGTCTCACAAATATAAGAAAGCTTTCTACTCCCTTATGGGAGTTTCTCGGCTACGCATATATACGATGTAGATAATGATGAAATGTATGCGTTCTTTCTACTCCCTTATGGGAGTTTCAGGGATCTACTGCTACGAAAACGGTTACTATAGAGAGTGTGAAGAGCTTTCTACTCCCTTATGGGAGTTTCTTGCATTCACACCTATATACTTTCTATAAAAGCCTTTTCCAGCCCTGCTTAAAAAGCTTTTTGACTCTAATCAGAAAGTCCATAGGTTCGTCAATGGTCTATGCCATGTGTGTTCTGGTGGAAAAGAGTTGACTTTATGTAGCTGTTTCGATGGTTGGATGAAAAGAATTGAATGTTTTTGTTCCGATGACTAAGAATAGACTGTAATACTAAGAGAGAGTTGATTGGCTGTTCATGGGTGTGGTGAAAGTGGTTTTGAATTTGCAGAGGTTTAATAGTGATGACCCTATTAAAAAGTGTGTTTTCTCGATTACAATGGGGCTTGCATAGTATATGGAGATCTGCGACTATTCAAGTTAACTATTGTTTGATTGTATATTCAATATTTTTCAGCAGCTTCTGTGTTCTTTTATGTGTTAGAATTTTGTGGGTGTTCTCAATGGGTTTAATGTGCTCAGTTGGGTGTGTAGTCATCATCTTCAATTATTTATCAGATACTGGCGGTTTCATCAACTTGTATTTTTGATGGTTGCAGTGAATTGGTTGTTTCACTATGCTTTTAAGTATTCTTTTTTGAGAAAAATAAATGGTTTGGTCTTCGGATCATCGTGAATTAGAATTATTAATGTTGAGCTAGTCATAGATTATTGCTTCTTTAAGGGTTGGTTCATGTGATAGTGGTGTTAGTATGGGGATTGGGCTACTTGGGGCATATCTGTTACATTTATGTGGTTTGATCTCCCCGAAGATGTTGCATATGATGGTGTTGCCGCGGATTACGGCATGTTTACAAGAGGAGCATCTGAGACTCACGTTCTCAACCAATTTATATCTAGGCTAATCTGATTTATATATTTTTAAGCTTGATGTTGTCTTGATTAAAACTTGTATAATATTTGCTTTCATTGTAGTATAAACTAGTCTAACTAGGATGTGCATCGATGGTTAACGAATTAGCAGATTGTTGGCAGGTTGTGGTCTGGGAGACAAAGCTAAAATAGCTGTGGTGTGTAATATAGTAGTGTGGTGGGAGTTTTGCCTATTGTACGTGAATTGTCGGTTGAGCCCCCAGTTATATTGAAACCGACTATGAGGATAGGTGAAGTACTGCCCAAGATGAAGGAGCATAGAATTGTTGTAGCTCCTGTTGTAAATGATGACAATGTGTTGATCGGTGTTTTGAGCTATAGGAACATTCTTATGAGGGGTGTTGGCAGGGATACCAAGGTTCAAACTGTTATGGAGCCTCCATACTCACTCAATGAAAATGTAGATTTTGACAGGGCTGTTATGGCTTTTGTCAATTGGAGGGCTAGGGAAATACCTGTGACAAATGCTAATGAGGTTGTGGTAGGGGTTGTCTCTAGGAACATTATATTGGATTATATGCTTAGAAATGGGCTGGTGCCTTCTGCAACAGTAGATTCTGCGATGAGCAAACCAGCTATAACAATTGAGGAGAGTGAGAGCATTGCTAGGGCAAGGTGGCTGATGCTGAAAAGCGGTATCTCAAGACTTGTTGTAGTCGATAAGACTGGGAGAGTGGCAGGTGTGATAACATTAAGCGATATTGTTGAGAGGCTCTACACCATTAGGCTGAGTAAAAGAAAAGGTTATGAGTGGATACAGAGCGAGGAATCGTTTTTAGCAGCTCCAGTAGCAGACTATATGACTAGTCCCCCAATCACAATTCCATCGGGGTCCAGCCTAGTTAAAGCGATAAACATTCTATTGGAGAATAGGATATCCGGAGCCCCTGTGGTCACAGCTGATGACAAGCCGCTGGGGGTGTTCAGCGGACTGGATGCATTGAAGCTTTATTTAGACCAGCTAAAGATTTCCATGCCTATCGAGGCTAAGATATCCCAGGTTGTGAAAGAGGACTTTACAAGGCTTCAGATAGAGAAGCTTGTCAACAGCTACCTATCGAAGTTTTCGAGATATGTAAATGTGATAGACTTTAAACTAGCTGTGAAGGAAGAGACAAAGACCGATAAAGAAGGTAGAAGAAGATACAATGTTAGGGTAAGGGTTGTCACAGATTCTGGTGCACTAACATCACAGTCTGTATGCTGGGACCTGTCAACATGTGTGAGGGAGGCTCTCGAAATCATTGAAAAGAGATTGAGAAAACAGGTTGAGAAAGCTGTTACTGCGAAGAGAAAGAAGAAGAGAGAGGGTGACTAGAGAATTTCAACTCTAAACCGATTGGCAATACTTTTTGAAAGAGCTTTATAGACATCGGATATACACGATGTTGCAACTCCAGGAGCTCGCAGACCAACCTCTACTAGGAATGATGCTTCCCCCTCTTTCACCTCCAGCAACCTAATATCGTTAATACTTGTCACAAACCTTGATTTCGATAGTATCTCCCTAATAGTGTTGATAATCCTGTCTATGTCTAACCCATGTCCATATACATACAATTTGAATTTCAGTATCTGAAGAGATTGTTTAACAATAACAGAGTTTAGAACTTGTCTATATGGTATAAAGACTATTCTATTATCTGAGGTGATTATCTCCATAAAGTTTCCCTCTAGCAAAACAACCTTACCTTCATATACACCATCATCTACGTTAACCTGGATGTATTCGCCATCTCTTAGAAGTCCAGATGACACAAGTATCAAATAGCTGAAGCTGTTCTCTATAAGTGGTCTCAGAGAGACTATCACAGCAATAATTATGATAACTACTATGGTAACTGAAAACCAGAGGGAGTATTGAACGAAGCTGGATATGGCTATCGGTATTGCAATTAAGGCAGATAGCACCAAAACTATGATTTTTATCAATTCCTCTACTCTTCTAGATATCACACCCTTTACTCTAAGCCCTCTAAGAACCCTTCCAACAACAATATATATGGCTATTACTATAGCAATGGCAACAACTATATACAGAATCATGTATAGGAAGCTCAGCTCAATTGTTATAGGCCCTAAAGAAATGGTACTACTGCTAGCGTTGCCCACTTGCTACTCACCAAAAAGCTTGCTGATCAAATGTTTTTCACCGAATATAGCAACTATATCGCCAGGCTCGATAGTGGTATCCTTCTCTAATGGTATTGGAGAGCCGCTTCTAATTATAGCAATGACTCTCATCCCCTCCTCCTCCAAGTCCTTAACAGTTCTTGAAACTATTCGCGAGGCGGGAGAAACAATATGGATCATAATGCTTCTATCGCCAACATCTACAAAGTATGTGTCAAAAATCTTAGTCAAGATATTGCTACTCAACTCTTTTGACTTCACTATAACCTCACTCACAATGCCATATGTCTTCAGGAACCTTCCAACAATATTGTTACCGACAACAGCTATGGCCTTAGGTATTTTCATTTCCTTTGCAAGCATAGAGACAAATATGTTGACCATATCATTATCATGAATAGCCACAACAACATCTGCCTTGTCGAGCCCCACTTCTAGATAGAGTTTCTCATCAAATAGATCTCCTGTGAATACAGGTATGTCAAATTCTCTAGAAAGTATCTCAGCATCTCTTTGGCTATCTGTGAGTACAACAAAATCGCCTTTTTCATAGCCAAGTCCCCTCTTTATAGATGTGATGAGCTCTATAACCTCCTTTGAGCCTCCAACAATGAAAATCTTCATATCACTGTCATCTCAATAGATATTGATGTTTGCTTCAATAGTATCTGGAATTGGAAATTTATAACTTCTTTTTTAAGTCTTTATAGCTTTGAAACTGCTCAAAGAAATCTATCAAATACTGCTTTTCGTATAAAAGAGTTTGGATATTGCTTAGCAATAATGTGCAAAGCCAAATTCTTTGAGCTTGAATGCCGAGGTCAATATTTTAGTATGCCTAGAGAGTTTTCACAGCAACGCTTTTCTTCTATAGTAATAACCTATCAGCAGGTAGAGGGGTAGGAACTCCAACCTACCAAAATACATTGCTGTGACCAGAGTTACCTTTGACGCTATAGGCATTGTTGGTGTTGTTATTCCTACGGAGAGCCCTACACAGGAGAGTGCTGAGGTTACTTCGAACATGCTGTCTACAAAATCATAGCTTGTGATGTTGACTGTTACTAGGCTTAGGTATAGTGCTAGAGATAAGATGATTTGCATTAGCGCATATATGATTATGTATGTTATTGCTGAGGCTATTTCCTCATCGCCTAGCACCTCCTCTCCTAGCTTCTTAGTGATTCTAAAGCCTTTTGGCAAAACAGATCTCTCTATATCCCATAAAATACTTTTTAATGCTATTACAACCCTCTTTGTCTTTATCCCGCCAGCTGTTGAAAATGTTGCTCCGCCAATGGCCATAGAAATTATTAGTATAATCTTGAACACTGTTGGGTATTGCTTTATATCCCCTATCTGAAAACCTGTTGTTGTGTAAGCCGATACCACATGGTATACTAGTGGAACGGTGAGGTTAGACACATTTAGTGAGGTTGACGTAAATAGCGTTGCCAGAACTAGTATAAGGAGTATTGCGAAAAAGCCTTTTGTCTCAGAGGATTTGGCAAACGCTTTGAGATCCCCTGTGGATAGCTTGTATAGATCTCTAAAATTGAGAGCACCTATAATCATTATTATAGATGTTGTTATCAAGACTATAGAATTTCCTCTGAAGAACCAGTAGCCAATATTCTGATCTTTTGTTGACATACCACCTGTTGCTATAGCTGTCATTGAATGTGTTAACGCGTCTAGGAAACCCATACCACTTGCTATAAGCAGTACAGCACCGAAAATAGTGTAGGCAGAGTACATCACAAAGAGATCTATCATAGACTTTCTAATTGTTGCAACCAGCTTAGCCCCTCTCTCAACAGGGTATATCCTGATTAGTGATGCGTGGAGAAACGGGAGTATGGTGCCCGCTACAACAACTGTTCCCAACTCTCCAAGCCACTGGGTCATAGCTCTCCACACAAGAACTACATAGGGTATGGACTCGAGGTTCTCAAATACTGTTAGTCCTGTTCCACTAAACCCGCTGATAGACTCGAAGAAGGCGTCTAGAGGGTTTATGCCTAGTGTGGTGATGTAGATTATCGATGTTGATATTGGTACTGTGATCCAGACAAGGGCAACGGAAATCATAGCATCTAATGGATTGTCTATCAAATGCCTCTTCAATCCATATGCAAGAGAGCTCCAGAAAACAAGCAGGATTGTGCAGGCCTCTAAATATTTTATTGATACCCTATAGCCGTTGTAGTCTCCTGTGTACAGGTAGTATAGAAGAAATGAAATGCCGTTGATCGTAGCTATAACAGTTAGAGCCAGATTTATTTGGGAAATGGCAGAGGCTATGGCAAAAAATCTCCTCGTTTTTGTCACCAAAAAACACTAGTTTTGTAGTTAAGATGTTGTGGGCGTGAATTTAATTCCGTATACTATCAATCCCTCGTCTGACTCTTCCCAAACTCTTCTCAAAGTTGCTTCAACAGGCATGCCTATGTATACCTCATCTGGCTTCACATCTGTTAGTGGTGCTAAAACCTTTACACCGTTTTCCAGCTCTATCAACGCTATTATGAGTGGTGCTAGATGTCTGTACCCCTCTGGAACTGTATACTCTATTGTATAGCTTATTATCTTCCCCCTCTTTGGCAGCTCAACTTTTTCTACCTCGAGGGATCCGCAATATGGGCAGGCTGGCTTCGGTGGATAGAACACCCTACCACATCTTTTGCATTTAGAGCCCTCTAATCGGTATCTAGCCCCCCTTTCTCTCCAAACCCTCGCAGGAGACATCCTCATGTAGCTCACCTCTTCAAAATAGTTACAGTTGTTAGTGTTGCAACACCCCCAGTATTCATGGCAAGCCCATATTCAGCTTTGCCCACTTTAACACCTGGAAAATCTCCTCTAAGCTGCATAGCTATCTCAGCCACTTGGTAAACCCCCGTGGCACCAACTGGGTGGCCCCTCGCTTTTAGCCCTCCACTCAAGTTGATAGAGGGTTTGTCTCCTGCCGCGAATCTACCATCTTTTATAAGCTTCCACGACTCTCCTAACCCAGCAAAACCAAGTCCTTCAATCGATAGGAGAGCTGTTATTGTAAATGCATCGTGTATTTCTGCAACATCTATATCCCTTGGCCCAACGCCAGCCATTTTATATGCTTTTTCAGCTGCCATCCTAATGCTCATGGGATTGAGCAGATCCTCTCTAGATGCTAGGTCAAGGCCGTCGCTCCCCATACCAACACCAGCTATTTGGATAGGGGTATCACTAATCTTTCTAGCAACATCCTCTGAGGCTAGCAAGATGGCGGCTGCGCCATCGCCTATGGGTGAAGAGTCCATCAATCTTATTGGATCTGCTATAACAGCCGATTTCAAGACATCCTCTATTGTGATTCTATTTCTCAGTTGTGCGTAGGGGTTTTGAGAGCCATATTCATGCATTCTAACAGGCCATATTGCAAGATCCTCTCTTTTCGCTTCGTATCTATGCATATAGAGCCTCATTACAAGAGCGTTGAGCGCCACAAAGCTTGCTCCATATATCGCCTCGTGCTCGAAATCAGCTGCCTGCGCCAATGCAGCTGTTGTTGTTGCTGTTGGGTAGTCAGACATCTTCTCAACTCCAACAACAAGCACCTGGTTGTAGAGCCCCGAGGCGACAAGGGCGTAGCCAGCTGCTATAGCATGCCCCCCGCTTCCACATGCAGCCTCTACTTTGAATCCCCCTCTGCCTCTGAGACCAACTGCATCTGCAACCAATGCTGCTAAAGAGTCTTGCTGGAAAAGCGAGCTGCTCATCATATTGCCAACAACTATGGCCTCTGGAGAAAACAGTTTAACGTCGTTAACAAGGTTTTTCACAGCCATGTGAACAAGCTCTTGGAATCCCTTGTCATAATGTCTATCAATCTTTGCCATGCCAACTCCTGCCACAAACACCTTTCTCAAACTGCATCACATTGCAAATGTTTTTGTACAAGGGTTATATAAAGCATATTTTTCCGTAAAGCCAACCACATACTAGATGTCTTGAGTCATGCCCACTGAACTGTGATGAGTATCGGGGTATAGGAAGAAAGTTGATGGTGGTGTCGCTATGGAGTTTAGAGCGCATTATTGGAGTATGCTAAGACCAGATGCTGTGGAGGCTCTACATAACGAGGTGTTTAGAAAGGTTCTGAGCTGGTACTACTCAGTGCTGGTAGAGGACTATCCAGCTAAATTCCACATTGCAAAGGCCATTCCAATACCAAGCGACATCAACATCAGCTCTTGTGACGAGGAATGCCTGTGGGCTGTCCACAGAGACCTTGAGAAGAGCTTCCTATCGCTGTGGAGAGAGGTTAGGAAAGAGGGCATAAAATTCAGAGAGTTTAAGAAGATGTATGGAGAAGCGCCTAGAAACTTCCTCGACCTGAAGATAGCCATAGCTAAGAGCATTCTGAAAAACTGCAGGTTTTGTGAATGGAGATGTGGAGTCAATAGGTATACTGGAAATGGAGGGGCCTGTAGACTGGATTCGAAGACCTATGTACACAGCTGGTTTCTGCATATAGGCGAGGAAGCGCCTCTAGTGCCCAGCGGGACGATATTTTATGGGAGTTGCAATTTCAGATGTGTATATTGCCAAAACTGGGATATATCACAGGAAAACCCGTTTAGCGGGGTTGTTGTTGGGCCACGGCAGCTAGCATTAATGCAAAAAGAGCTTAGAGATAGTGGTGCTAGGAACATTAACCATGTTGGCGGCGAGCCAACACCCAATCTGTACACGATTTTGGAGAGTCTAAGGCATCTAGATGTAAATGTTGTGCAGTTGTGGAACAGCAATTTCTATATGAGTCTAGAGTCAATGGATCTGCTAAAACATGTGATTGACATATGGCTTCCAGACTTCAAATATGGTAACAACGACTGTGCCTTGAGGTTATCAAAAATCCCTAGATATGTTGATGTTGTTGGCAGAAACCATAAGATTGCAATTGAATGGGGAGATATGATAATAAGGCATCTGGTTCTGCCAAACCACATAGAGTGCTGCTCGAAGAGAGTATTGAAGTGGATTGCAGACAATCTGCCGCTGGATAGAGTGTTGGTGAATATAATGGATCAGTATAGGCCAGAGTACAAAGCGTTTGAATACAAAGACATTTCGAGAAGACCATCAGCAAAGGAGTTGGAGGAGGTCTTCGACTATGCAGATAAGCTAGGGATTCTCTGGAGAGATATATCGAGATAGAAAAGGCCAAGTTGAGAAGAAGTCATCAAAACGGCAAACAATTTGTGCCCCTGCTTAAAACACTGTTTTAGAAGATACTGTGTAGTAGCTGAGGATTCTGACCATGGAGTTTGGAGACATATTGAAACACTATTCTAGTCCTATAGTGAAGGAGACCATCTTTGAGTATTGCAAAGATAGGTGGGTTGCGGTAGAGGGGACGGCTGAGAATAGCAGAATATTCGTTAGGTATTTCGGTAAAAAGCCTCTGAAGCTCGACAACATGAATACCCTTCTCGATATTCTGACAAAATATAGGCACTTAAATCCCAGAACAGTCTACGCCTCTCTCAACATCTATGGCAAGTTAGGTACGGTAGAAGACCTTGAAAACCCCCTCAACATTGTTGCCACAACACCATTTTGGGACATAGATGTTGAGGGTTTGGAGAACTGGAGACTAGCTATAGATGCTGCAAAAATTATAGTCGACTTTATAACGAGTAGATATGGCCAGCTGAAATCTCTGTATATTGTCTGGAGTGGTGAGGGTGCTCATGTGAGATTGCATGAGAGGGCAATACCCCCAGAGCTCTTTGACACCTATAGCCCAGTTGATGTTGCCTATGCCATTGTCGAGTACGTGCTTGAGAATGTAAAGGACAAAATATCTGAGTTGGTTCAGAGGTCTGGGGGCAAGGTCAAGGTGGAGAATCTTGTAGATCCAAAAAGAGTCTTCACAGCCCCGCTATCTATCCACAGAAAACATGATCTAGTAGCTGTTGCCATAGACGCTAAGAACATAGATTCGTTCGATATAAGCTGGGCCAACATCAGAAACTTCAAGACAGACAACCCGTGGAAATATCTTAGCCCTGGAGAGGCCGAGGCCCTAGCTAGAGACGCTATAAAGATTCTCTCAGAGAAGAGACATAGATATAGAACAGCTATAGGTGTAGGGGCTGGCAAAAGGGTTTTAGCTGAGGGCGATATAGATAGATTCAATGTTATGGCCCTTCTCCAGGCGGCTAGGTACTATCTCTTGACAGGAGATATTGAAAAGGCTAAGAGCTTTGGATTGAACAGAGCAATCTTCTATGCGTATCTAAAGTATTATGGCAGGTTCAAAGCCTATGCCAAGAGAAAAGAGGGTGTAAAGGAGGCTGAGCAAACAGCTCCAAGCTTAGAGGGTTTCGAAGCCAAAGGATCTTCCAAATCCTTGCCTATCGAAGATGGTGTTGAAACCTCTAGTGACGGCTTCTTCATGATTGGCGGCAGGGTTCAAACGCCAGAGGATTTTGATAGGAATGTTGTTAGAAAGGTAGAGGTGGTAGCACCTTTCGACATTGTTTGGGAGGCTACACTAAAATACGTCTCAAGGTTTCCTAGGCACATCCTAGTTGATCCACAAAAATTCTATAAGCATGTCTATGAGCCTGTTAGAGACGGCTTTATGAAGAAAGTTGTTGAGGAGATTATAGAGCCTCCACCGCAGCAACTATATGTTAAAAAGGATGAGAGGAAACCCGTTGATATCGAGCCTATAATAAAACATGCTTCTCTGCTTAAGTGGGCTAAGAAACCCTCGTCTCAAGTCTCTCAACAGACGCAGGATAAGGGTGAAGAGAATCGACAATAAATTTTGCAACGTCTTCAGCTATGCTAATAGCTTTTTCGCTGCTCTCGTCCGAGGCCATTATATACAGCTCTACAACTGGCTTGCCAAGTTCCTCTCCCTTCGGATGCGACTTGATATAAACCCTAGCAAATTTCTTAACTGCCTTCTCAATGAACGGGGCTAGAGAAGCCTCTGGAACACCCACAATCTTAATAGTTATCTCCGCTATGTGAAGCCTCGGACCAATACTCTTTAGCCTTGGCTCAACCCAGCCCTCCCACATACTCATCATCTCACTTGGGACGCCAGGCAACGAAACAATGATGGTGTTTCCATGTTCTATCCAGCTGCCAGGTGCTGTCCCAACGGGGTTTGGAATTGGCTCTGCACCTTCTGGCAAATAGGCCATTTTAACTCTCTCTGGCGTTAGAGGCAGGCCCTTCTTATCATACTTCTCCTTAACAGTTTTGAAAGCCTCCTCATTTAGAACAAGCCTCCTGCTCAAAGCTTTTGCAACAGCCTCTAGAGTTCTATCATCATATGTTGGTCCAAGACCACCTGTTGTCACTACGACCCTAGGTCTCTCATGTATCAGCACATTGCTCAAATATCTTGATACAGTCTCGACATCGTCAACAAGGGTTATTACGCCTATTACATTAAAGCCAAGCAGAGTGAGTCTCCTACCAATGTAAGCAGCATTTGTGTTTACAACCCTCCCCTGGACAAGCTCAGTACCTATTGTGAATACCCACGCAGTATAGCTCATGGACAGTTCGCCACCGCATCGCTATCCAACTAAACTTTTTAAATGTTGGCTTAATAAATGTGGTTAGCAATGTTGCGAAGCTTTTTATAAAGGCTCTCTTTCTCACTAGGCTACACACCTAAAAATCGACTAAGCCTTCGCGCAAAAAGGTGTTTTTGCATTGAAGATATATCCACAGTGTGTGGTATGCCAAATCAATGTCCGCTACAGAGATTTGGAGAAAGCGAGGAACATGAACGATAATGAGAAGATAGCTGTGATGAGCAATGTCATTGGCATTGTAAAGGATTTTATCGATGAATGTTCAAAAAATGCTGCATATCCTTGTGTACCAACTATTCTCGCCACAAAGCTATTCAGATATATGAAAAGGGTTCTAAGCAACGATGATCCTTATCTAGATGAGAAGATAGCTTCCCATAGAGAAGCTCTAAGGTTTTACGACAGCATTAAGAAAATTGTTTTCAGCGAGACTGGTTTTGACAAGCGGTTGGAAAAGGCCATAAGGTTTTCTATACTTGGCAACCTCCTCGACATTGGAGTGCTCAACTACACTCCTCCAAAGGTTGAGGAGGTTGTTGAAAAGGCTTTGAAGATGGATATCTACGGAGATCTTAACAAAGCCGTAAACATTTTACTCAATTCGAGAACTATTGTTGTGATACTCGATAATTCGGGTGAGGCCGTTTTTGATAGACTCTTAGCAGATGTTCTGAGAGAGAATGGCACAAAGGTCTACGCTATTGTTAAGGGTGGATCCTTCCAAAACGATGTAACGATAAAAGATGCTTTTGTGGCTGAGCTCGACAAAAGCTTTGATGCGGTGCTCGATACGGGGACTGATGCCTCTAGTATCTTCTTAGATGAGCTGGGAGAGAGGACAAGAAAAGCTATAGAGGGGGCTGATGTAATAGTTGCAAAGGGTATGGCTAACTACGAGTATATCACAGAGGTTGAGAGGGTTCTCGGCAAGACGGTTATATACCTTCTTGTGGCAAAATGCATGCCAATATCTATCGATACTGGAATACCGCTGGGCAAAGCAGGTGTCATAGTCCATGAAGCCTGGTAAGCAAATTCTATGTGAATACCAAAGCTTTATAAAACTCTGAACAACACTATGCTTAGACGCTTGGAGATCTGTGGTGGTGCAACAAAATAATGTCGTACGAATATGTGTGGATTGAAGAACGTAGAAAGAGACCTATAGCCACGATAGCCATTGTAGCCATAAATGTTGCTGTATATCTGTATACATCCTACCAAAACTTTTTCGCTCAAACAACAGATGAGTGGATCAACGCTCTCTCATATGTACCAGTTCTTCTCCAAACACCATCTCAATGGTATAGGATTATAACAAGCATGTTTACCCATGCAGACATATTCCACATATTCTTCAACATGTGGTTTCTATACTTCTTTGGCTCTGAAGTTGAGAAGAGCTTGGGCAGTCTAAAGTATCTGATACTCTATTTCGCTTCTGGTCTCCTAGCAATAGTTTTCCACACAGCCTTCATACCAATAGGCGGTGGCATAAACCTTGTTATCCCAGCTCTCGGAGCCTCTGGAGCCATAAGCGGTGTGCTAGGAGCATACCTAATGCTTTATCCAAGAAGAAAGCTGTCAGGCTGTTATCTAATACTGATAATACCCCTATGCTTCACAATGACAGCATCGTGGTTTCTTTTGCTATGGTTCGCCACACAAGTTATCTATGGCTATCTCAGGTTCGGTGGCGTAGCATTCTTTGCTCATGTAGGCGGGTTTGTAAGTGGAATTGCACTTGTATACCCATTTGCCAGAAGAAGGGAAACCGTGGCAGAGCCGTTGTACCAGCCATTCTTCATGGAGTGGAGGCATAGACCTGGACTCGGAAGAACACTCAAAGCAGTTCTTGCAATACTTCTACTAGCTGTTATTGGCGGGGCAGCATACTCAACATTGATAGCCCCATCGATGAGCGGAGTCTATATGTACACAATAAAGGTTGTTGAAAATGGTGGGAGCGTGACAGAGGACCAGGCATTCTTCTCGCCACCAAGTGACACTGTGCCTCCATCTACTGATAGTCCAAGGGTAGTCTTCAACAGTCTTCTGTGGTCTGGAATGCTAGTTAATCCTATGTATCCAAGCAATGTTGTTGTTAGATTACAGATTCCAGAAAAAATTATTAGAGATCCCAACTATGGTCTACGCATAAGGCTTTCAGTCGATGGTCTAGCCATGTATGACTCGAATCACATTCTAAAAAGCTTCAACGGGTCTATCAAAACCGATGTTATTAACGTTGGATATTATTGGCTGTGGCCTGTTGCAAGCATAGGCGAGTATAAAACGTTTTCTGTTAGCATCAATGGAGTGGATGTTGCAGGCAATGTTGGCTCTACAATAGTCTTTCCATTTGCGGGGATCTCAACACTTACATCAATTCTAGCGCTATATATATCCATATACAAGGATCGTGAAATAGCCGAAGAGGAGCTATGGTTTGTAACACCATTTCAGATATAGGATGATGGAATTGGGCGCACATGGACATGAACACCTTTTTGTTGACAGATTCTCTATATGCTTTATAGTCACAAGCGATAGTGTTTTAAGGGGCTTGAAAACCGATGAGATAAGGCCTATAGCAGAGAATCTTGGTAGCCTATGCCCCAAGGCTCTTTTAAATGGTTATGTGGTTATAGGCAATAGTATGGGGGATATAAGGAAGGCTGTTCTAGACAACGCAAATAGATGCGATGTGATTATTGTGTCTGGGGGAACTGGCATAAGCAGAAAAGATGTTAGTGTAGAGGCTGTCGAACCTGTTGCAGACAAGGCTCTGCCTGGTTTTGGAGAGCTCTTTAGAGCTATGAGCTATAGAGATGTTGGTGCTAGGGCATATCTATCGAGGGCCTCTGCCTATGTTGTAAACAGCTCCTTGGTTTTCGTTGTGCCGGGCAACCCAAGTGCTGTTAAACTGGCGCTGGAGATAATATGTGAAATGGCTCCGCATGCATTGTACGAGGCAAGGAGATAGCTATTTGCTGAGGGTATACGCATATTGGTCAACGATGAAAATAGTGGCAATGAATATTTGACAGAGTCTCTAAGGCTTGCCGCTGGAAATACATTCATTCTATTTCTCGGCGAGTTTCTATACAATTTGATACTAGCGATAGGCTCTTTCTTCATTGCCAGAATTCTTGGTAGCGAGGGATACGGCGCATTTTCTCTGGCTTTGGTGCCCCCACTCTCACTTGTTTCGCTAATGTCTCTAGGTATAGACACAGCCGCAACCAGATACATACAAAAATTTCTTGCTGAGAAGAGAAGAGGGCATGCAGTAAGGGTTATCAAAGCATCACTTCTCCTGAGATTTGGCATAAACCTAGTTGGATTCGTATCATGCTTTTTGTTTTCAACACAAATGGCACAGATATTCACCAATAGAGCTGAGCTTGGGCCATATGTTAAGGCAACATCTATCGTAGTTCTTTTCCAGGGTCTCTACAGCCTGTTTTTAGCGATTTTCATTGGTATGAACATGGCTGTGGGCGCATCTATAACAAAGGTTGTTTACAGCATTTCGAAGACAATCATATCGATCTCTCTTCTAGTAATATTTGGCATGGGTGTTATGGGGGCTTTGCTAGGTAATATTGCTGGATATGCAATCTCGCTGGTTGCTGCTACAGCCTTTCTAGTAATATCGTTGCGCAGGTCTGGCAATGATGAGGCTGGGGATGTGGGAGGTGTTGTTGCAGAGCTTCTACGCTATGGCATACCACTCTACATTTCGTCGATAGTCTCTATAGCTGTTTCCATATATCAGAACCTTTTATTGGCATACACACTATCACTTACTGACATAGGGGGCTATAGAGCTATATCCAATTTTAGTGTGCTCATATCGGTTGTATCTGCACCCATCTCTGCATCGCTTTTACCTCTCTTTACACAGTTCTATGCAAGGTCTCAGAAGCTTGATGAGCTGCTCGATCTATCGAATAAGTATACAGCCTTTGTTTTAGTGCCTGTTACTATGGTTGCAATGATATTTTCTAGAGAGCTCATATACCTTTTCTATGGCTCTCAATATCTATTTGCCTATCGATATCTCCCCCTACTGCTTGCACCAAACCTGTTATCAGGTCTCGGAGGAGTTACCGTGCCAGCCCTACTAAATGCTGTTGGAGATACCAAGGCGAATATGAAGGCGTCTATAATATCTTCAGTAGTGCTTGTAGCAACATCTTATATACTAACCGTTGTTCTTGGCCTTGGCCTGTGGGGGTATCTAACATCTCTTCTAATATCATCGATTGCAGGTACCGTAGCAGCCATACAATACGCTAAACGATATGTGACAAGAGTTGTTGATGTTAGAAAAAGTATAGGAATATACACTGCATCAGCTCTAGCGCTAGTTGCTGTTGTCCCAATATTCTATATCCCTATTCCAAGGCTTGTAAGCTTGTTTAGATTAGTTACAGGGTTTGTATTGTTTATCTTGATTTACATAGCTTTGTCTATCTATGCTCGAATAATTGGCGAAGCCGATATAAAGTTCTTTGTAACAGCATTCAGCAAATTCCCGCTAGTGAACATAGTGATGGATGTTTTAGCGAGATACGCCATTGCTCTGACCAAACTTGTGAACGGCTCTAGGAGGGGGCACAAGAACCTTCACTAGCTTTAGCTTTTTGCATTCACCTACAGACTTTTAAATTAAGAACACATATTGTATTATCTTGCTGGCTGTGTGGATATGAGAGATATCGAGAAATATGCACGTCTAATTGTAGACTATTGTGTGTCTGTAAAGAAATTCGATGAGGTCGCCATATACGGTTCTGTGGAGGCAATGCCTCTTATCAGAGAGATTTGGAGAGAGGCTGTTGTTAGAGGGGCTTATCCGAGGCTGATAATAAACGATGATTATTTATCAGAGGTTTTCTACAGGTATGCCCCCAAGGAGCTTCTCGAGTATGTTTCGCCTATAGACAAGTTTATTGCTGAGAAAATTGCTGTGAGAATTTCAATTCTATCACCACAACACTCAAAACCGTTGGTAAACGTTGACCCGGACAAGATTAGACAAAGATACAAAGCAATTAGAGAGATTAGAGATATTTTCACAAAGAGAGATGCGGCTGGGGATCTGAGATGGGTTGTGGCACCATATCCAACCTATGCCATGGCGCAAGAGGCGGGGATGTCGCCTATAGAATTCGAGGAGTTTGTTTATAGAGCTGTTAAGCTATATGAGAGCGATCCTGTCAGGGCCTGGATGGAGCAGGGCAGGTGGCAAGAGAAAATAGCTAGTATGCTATCTAAAGTTGATGAGCTTAGGATAGTGTCGGAGAACACAGATCTTCTCGCTAAGGTTGGTGGAAGAACGTGGATAAATGATGATGGGAGAAACAATATGCCTGGTGGAGAAGTTTTCTCGGCTCCTCATGAGGATGGCGTTGAAGGGTTCATAGAGTTTGAGTTTCCAGCTGTGTATAGTGGTGTTGAGGTTGAGAGGGTGAGGCTCGTATTTAGGAGGGGGGAGGTTGTCGAGGCAAACGCTCTAAAAGGTTCGGAATTTCTTAGAAAGATGCTTGAAGTTGATGAAGGGGCTAGAAGAGTGGGTGAAATAGCGTTTGGGCTAAACTATGATATAAATAGATTTACAAAAGAGATACTGTTTGACGAGAAGATTGGCGGTACAATGCACATGGCCTTGGGCTCGGCATATCTCAAAACTGGTGGAAGGAATATGTCTTCGATTCACTGGGACATGGTAAAGGATATGAGGAGAGGGAGGGTTTATGCAGACAAGGATTTGATATATGAGAACGGCAAGTTCATAAAAGATGTTGTGTAGATAGAATTGATTGTTGTAGAGATAAACGGGGATAGGATAACCGTTAGAAAATGGAGTATGAGAGACATTGAAGAAATTGTTTATGCACTTGTCCAGCTAATTCCAATGGGGTGCGTCACAACATATAAAGACATTGCAAATGTGTTAAAACTGAGCCCTCGGCTCGTTGCAAAGGTGCTAAGCAGAAATAGAAGCCCCATAGCAATACCCTGTCACAGGGTTATAAAATCTGATGGGAGGTTGGGTGGATACACAATCAATGGGAGAAAGGCCCCAAAACTGAAGGAGCTTCTCTTAAGATTAGAGGGTTATAGCGACTGCATCTACAGTTTAGCTAAAGTGCTTGAAGTAGAGGACTAGCTCTACAATTTGTAACCGCAGACCTTATTTACCTGCTAGCAGTAGAATAGCTATAGGGAGCTAAGTGTCTGAGATCTATGAGAAGGATAAAGATTCCAGAAGGGTATAGACTTTCATCAGTAGACGACATTCTTAGGTTATTCTCTATAAAACAGATTCCCACAGACAATGTGGACGGCTCCATAATCCTAACAGTGAAGGAGGGCTTGCTGAAAAAGGCTGTAAATACATATAGGATATATGTTTGGGTGGTTGGGAGAAGCATCTTCTTTGGGCTGTACAGCGAGAATGGCTTAACAGCCTTTGCTAAGATGGATAGGGAAAAAGACGCGGCTTTGTTCAGCTGCATCGACAAAAGGTATCAGAGGCTTTGCGATGAGCTGTTCAAGTTGGTGAGCAGTGGTATAGAAGAGGTAGCGGAAAGAGGCTTAGCAACTGAGGTGAGGGCTATTAACAGATTTAGGCTTAGCAATGTTTATGAGAGGTTCCTCGACGGTTTTGCAGAGATAACAGTGGCTTCTGCAGTAATCAAGTACCCGGTTGTCGAGCGCAGAATCCTCGATAAGATTGCCACAGAGTTTGGCTCTGTTCAAGATATCATAGACTATATTGCCCAGAAATACAAAACAGGGACATACATAGCTGTTATGCTGGCACAAGAGTGGATGTTTGCTATCGCAATAAACATTGATTCAAAGGAGTATACTCCATCCTATATAAACTGGGCAACGAATGCAAGAATTGTTGGAAGCGATGCCATAAAGAGGTTTGAACAGCATATAAATGAGATGAATGTAAAGTTCCATGTTTATAGGATGACCCAGTAGGTTTTCTTCTATCAATTCAAAACATATGAAACCGGTATTCCGTGGACTTTCTGTGGGTTACTTTTTATATTTGCTAAACAACATAGGGTAGCCAGACCTATGAATTGGGGTGAGTATAATGGAGCCAAAGAGACTTGTGTTAATAGCCATAGCTGCAGTAGCCATAGCAGCTATAGTTGGCATAGCAACGCTAAGCTATGTTGAGGCACAAGCAAGTCGCTACAATAATGGCAATGGCTGTATATGTCAATGTGGCAACAAGACAGTGACCATTAATACCCCATTCCAAAAGCTATTTAACAAGACTTTCAAATGGCAGATACAAATAAAATGGCATAAGCCATTTGGCTTTAGAATAGAAAAGGGCGTTGCCCAACAAAACATTGTTGTTAGCGATGAATATAAGCAGAAGGTGTTGAGCATACTACAGTCTGATGCAAATGTAAGTAAGCTGCTTGCAGAGGGATACAATGTAACAATGATCAAACCAGTGATCCAGGCATATGTCCAAGGTGATGGAACCGTAGCTATGAGGGCTGGCCAAGCCATTGTTGTGCTAACCCTAAAAACAGATGGCAAAATTGGCATAGCATATGTGTTTGTAAATGTTGATCAGGGGAAGGTCGAAAAAGTGTTTACATTTGAGAAAACAATAATATTGCCACACAGCACATCAACAACTACAACAACTACCGCAACCCCCAGCACAAGCTTGTAAATTAAGTGATATACTAGTTTATCATAGGTAGTAGCCCAAAAACAATTATTTTTTTTATTATCCACATTTAATAGAATCTCAAAACCTTCTTCAATTGGGTGCGTCTCTTGCATCTAATCTGCCCTGTTTGCGGATCTGCCTATGAATTCAATGTATACTCTAAACTGTGTCCAAGATGCGGCTCACCGCTGTTTGTAATGCATAGCATTTCACCAGACACATTCAAAAAGGTCTTGCTGGAGGCTAGGCATAGGTGGAACCTTGGCATCTGGAGTTTCCACGAGGTTCTACCGACAAGCTCTATTGGGAAAACCATTGGAGAGGCGTGGACACCAATTATCAAAGTCGAAAACTTTAGCAGAATAACAGGTGTTGAAGTGCTAGTGAAAAACGAGTCGAGAAACCCTAGTGGGACATTTATTGATAGGGGGACGGCAGTCGATTCATATATAGCCTACGTAAATGGCTTTAAAGATGTTGTCTCAGCCTCCACAGGAGACTATGCAATATCCTTGTCCATATACTCTAAGCTCTATGGTCTTAGCACAACGCATTATATCCCTATTTTTATTGAACAGTGGAAGAGATATATGCTAATGGTGCTGGGCAGCAAAATTATAGAGGTTGACAGCTATTCGAATGCTGTTAGGAAGGCTATGAGAGTCTCGAACAAGAGTAGCAATTTCTTGTCGCTGTCCATGTCCCCTACGGTCATAGACGGCTACAGAACAATAGTGTTTGAGGTTGTAGATATTCTAAAAGAAATAGACTGGATTGCGGTACCTGTAGGCGATGGTGTGCTTGCAACATCTATTTTGAAGGGTTTAAAAGAGATAGAGGCCTATTTAGAAATTGAAACACCCAATATACTTGCTGTGAAGCTTGGTGAAGAGGATGGCGCTGAACAGGACTTCTCAAAGTTGTTCTTAACAGAGTTGGGCGGCGGCATGCTCAGAGATGTGCTAAACAAGATACTAGGTGAGAAAGGAGTTTTTGTAGCAATCGATAAAGAGGCTGTATATTCGACAACAAATGAGATAGCCTACTATGATGGTCTCTTGGTGGATCCCGTTGGGGCAACAAGCTTGGCGGGAATTAAAAAAGCTGTGGAGCTAGGGGTTATTGATAGAGGAGATAGGGTGTTGGCTATAGTCAGCGGCAGCCCATCGAAAGACACATACATTCTCTTCAAAATTCTGGAATATGGAAGAAGAGGGACAGGGGGATATCCAAACCTTAGAGAAGGTTATATGAGTGAGGTACAGATAAACATTCTGAAGATACTCTATGAATCTCGGCAAATACACTTGTATGAGATATGGAAAAGGCTTCAAGCCATGGGGCATAAGATAACTCTTCAAACTGTGTACAGCCATGTGAAGAAGTTGTTGGAGAAGGGGTATGTGAGAGTTCTTGGCGTGAATGGAAGGAGGAAGATATATTCGATATCAGAACTTGGGGAAGAGTATCTAGAGAATATGTATAGTAGATAGTCGGAGAATATTCATAGCCATTGCGGGCCTTTTATCTTGGTAGAAGAGGTTTGTGGAGAGAGCGATAGTAGGTCACGGCATATTTTCACTAATGTTTATAACAAGTTAGCAAGTCTTATAATACCCTTCACATAGCTAGGAGAGAAAAAGAGTGTTATTCTAATGGTTGACAGAATAAACAGGCTATTGATAGCCAACCGTGGGGAGATAGCTGTAAGAATAATCAAAACATGCAGAAAATTGGGCATAGAGGCAATAGCTGTTTATACAAATGTTGATAGCGATGCTATGCATGTTAAGCTCGCAGATGAGGCTTATTCGCTGGGTTCCGACCCCTACGGCTATTTAGATATAGACAAAATTGTTTCAGTAGCTAAGAAGGCTAATGCCGATGCTGTTCACCCTGGCTATGGCTTCTTGTCTGAAAACGCCAGGTTTGCTAAGGCTGTTGAGGATTCTGGGATGATTTGGATTGGACCAAAATGGAGCGTGATAGAGCTTTTAGAGTCGAAGTCTATGGTTAGGTCGATTGCCCACAGCATTGGGGTTCCGATAGTGCCGGGCTCTCTAGGCCCTGTTACGCTTGAGGAGGCTAGGAAGATTGCTGAGGAGATCGGCTTTCCCGTTTTGATTAAAGCTGATAGGGGTGGTGGTGGAAGAGGGATTAGAGTTGCCAACAGTTTAGATGAACTTGAAAGGCTTTTTCCGATAGCATTGAAAGAGGTTGAAACATCTTTTAAGGGCTCCAAGCTCTATATAGAGAAGTTTCTTCCGAAGGTAAGACACATAGAGATTCAAATACTTGCAGACGCCCATGGCAACGTTGTTGCTCTTGGCGAAAGGGAGTGTAGTATTCAGAGAAGGTATCAGAAGGTTATTGAGGAAGCTCCATCACCTATCATAACAGATGATGATAGGAGGAAGCTGTACGAATATGCAATAAAGTTTATGAAGCATGTTAAATATGTTAATGCGGGTACCATAGAGTTTATCAGAGATGAGAAAGGAAACTTCTATCTAATCGAGGTTAACAAGAGGATACAAGTTGAGCACCCAGTTACAGAAGCTATAACAGGTATCGACATTGTTGAGCAGCAGATAAAGATAGCTGAGGGAAGGGAGCTCGAAATAAAGGACAGCATATACAAATTTAATGGTCATGCAATAGAGGCTAGGGTTTATGCAGAAGACCCGGATAGGATGCTTCCATCACCTGGGAAGATAATGTGGGTGAGGTTCCCCAACACCAAAAACGTTAGGATAGACCATGCCCTTGCGCCAGGAGTGGATATACCACCTTTCTACGACCCAATGATAGCGAAGGTCATTGCCTGGGGGAGCACAAGAGAGGAGGCTAGGCAAAATCTAGTCAATGCACTATCAAATTTCGAGATCAGCGGTATCAAAACATCGATACCGCTATTAATAGAGATTCTGAGCACTAAGGAGTTTATCGATGGAGATTACGACACGTTGTTTCTGGGGCGCTACTTAGAGCAGAGGAGGTCAAAGGGTGTGTCGGCAAAATAGAAACAGAGAATAAAGTTTATTAATGTTGCCATAGCTAAGACTGTTAGCTGGTGTATACAAGATGAACAGAGATAAGATTGTTGGAATAGCATTGATTGGAGGATCTGCAATAGTTGCAATTCTAGTAATCTACCTGCTGTTTTTAGCATCATATGAAATCGCCATACTTACAATGAAGATAATAATAACGCTTGCAGTTGTTGTGCTTGCAGCTGTTGTTGGATGGATAGGCTACACACTAGCTACAACACCGCCTCCAAAGCCTATTGAGGAGATAGAAAAGGAGATTGAGGAAGAGCTTAAGAAGCTTGAGCAAGAACAGAAACAGCAGGAACAGAAGAAGGCTTAGCTACTTAATAGCGCACTAAACTTATAATCTTTTTAAATCTAGCTATTATAGAACGGGTTTTCTAATGAGTGAAAAGATTATTAGTGTATATGTTCTTGACGCAAGCTATGAGGTTGTCGGGTCAGAGCCTCACATAGTGATATGGGGGGTTGATGATAGTGGTAACAGGGTTTTGCTGAGGGATAGGAGGTTCAGACCCTACTTCTATGCAATTATAGATGACTCGTATCTAGATAAACTCGATGTAATAAAATCTTCTGTGAAGAGGCTTAGCAAACCAAAATCGCCTATAACATCTGTTGAGGTTGTTGAGAAGAGGTTTATGGGGAAACCTGTTAAGGCCCTTAGAATAGAGACTGTCATACCAGAGTTTGTAAGGGAATATAGAAACGATGTTGCTAGGATACCAGGGGTTAGAATGGTTGTTGAGGCTGATATAAGATTCTCTCTTAGGTATCTCATAGACAACGATATATATCCATGTACATGGCACAAGTTTAGAGTTGTCGAAAAGAGTAGGTCGCAGGAGTATAGAGTTGACAAAGAGTATGAGGTTCTAGAGGTTCTGGAGAGAGATGAAAGTAGGTTGATGCCGCCTAAACTCAAGGTTTTGGCTCTAGACATCGAGGTTTATAATCCTCGTGGCGCCCCCAAGCCCGATAGAGACCCCGTTATAATAATATCTCTTATGAATTCAGATAACGAGATTCTTCTTCTCCAGGCTCAGGGAAAAGATGACAGGCGTTTAATTCAAGAATTTATAGAATATGTGAATAGGTATGACCCCGACATAGTTGTTGGATACAATTCAAGCAATTTTGATCTTCCGTATCTTGTTGAAAGAGCTAGGAAGCTTGGTCTGAGACTAGATATTTCTAGGAGGAGGGGTGTGGAGCCCTCCAAGAGCGTCTATGGCCATGTATCCATTCCTGGGAGGTTACATGTGGATCTCTATGACTATGCTGAGGAAATAGCAGAAATAAAGGTTAAGTCTCTTGACGAGGTTGCAGAATACTTTGGCGTTATGAAGAAGAGTGAGAGAAGGAATGTGCCGTGGTACGAGATCTACAAGTATTGGGATGACGAGAAGCTCAGACCTATTCTGCTGGAGTATGCTAGAGACGATGTTGTTTCGACTTATGGTATTGCTGAAAAGATTCTGCCATTTGCCATGCAGCTCTCAAGCATAACAGGTCTTCCACTAGATCAAGTTGGCTCTGCTAGTGTTGGGTTTAGACTCGAATGGTTTTTGCTTAGAATTGCCAGAATGAGGGGGGAGCTAGCACCTAACAGAGTTGAAAAAGAGTATGAGCCCTACAGAGGTGCGATAGTCTTAGAGCCTAAGAAGGGTGTTCACGAAAATATTTGTGTGTTGGATTTCTCGGCTATGTACCCAAGCATAATGATGAAGTATAACATCGGGCCTGACACGCTTGTTCTAGGCGAGGAATGCAACGACTGTTTCGAGGCGCCTGAAACAGGCTATAAATTCTCTAAGAAGAGTGAGGCCTTCTTCAAAACAGCTCTAAACATTCTGGTGAATGCTAGGAAAACTGTGAGGGAGCTGATGAAGAAGCTGCCAGCTGAGTCTCCAGAGTATAGAATACTTGATGCAAGACAGAGGGCCTTGAAGGTTCTTGCAAATGCTTGCTATGGTTATATGGCTTGGACAGGGGCTAGATGGTACTGCAAAGAGTGTGCAGAGGCTGTGGCAGACTTTGGCAGAGAGACCATTAGGAAGGCAATAACCTTTGCAAAAGGGCTTGGTCTAGAGGTGATATATGGAGATACAGACTCTCTGTTTGTGAAATACAATAAAGACTTTGTAGAGAAGTTTATAGAGGTTGTTGAGAAGGAGCTTGGGCTTGAGATAAAGATTGACAAAATCTATCAGAGGGTGTTCTTCACAGAAGCCAAAAAGAGATACATTGGCTTAACAGAGGATGGTAGAATAGATGTTGTTGGGTTTGAGGCTGTTCGTGGGGACTGGGCAGAGATAGCCAAGGAGATGCAGGAGAGGGTTGCTGAGATAATCCTCAAGACAATGGACCACAGAAAGGCTATAGAGCTTGTAAAAGATGAGATTGAGAAGATTAGAAAACTGGTATCTCAGAATGCAATAGACCTTCAAAAGTTTGTTATATGGAAGACCATCACAAAGCCTATTAGTGAATACGAGGTTGAGGCACCTCATGTAACAGCAGCTAAATATCTTATTAAGAGTGGGTATAGTGTTGAGGTCGGGGATAAGATAGGGTATGTGATTGTGAAGGGAGTTGGAAAAATATCTGATAGAGCGAGACCGTATATGATGGTCGATGCCAAGGATCTGGACATAGACTACTACATCGAGCATCAGATAGTCCCGGCTGTGCTTAGAATATTAGAATACTTTGGTGTTAGTGAGAAGCATTTGAAAAGTATTGGAAAAGCTGGAAAGTCTTTGTTTGACTACAAAAAGTGATTAGATTACGATGCTAAGCTGAAAATGTCTTGGAATGTGACAACAAATACATTATCAGGCTTTTTACTGACATTGCCTATTCTAACGCCGAGAACAAGCTTAACACCCTTCTCAGAAGCTGTATCCAAAAGCCTCTGCGTTATCACGCCATCGAATACAATCGCCTGTACCTTGCCATAGTCCATCTGCTGAAGCTTCTCGACAAGATCCCTCACAGGAATTCTTTCAATAACATTCCAATTACTGTCGAAAAGCAGCGCCTCTAGAGTGCCAACCAGTTTCTTACCTTCTTCAATAATTTTCAAAGGCATCTCGAAACCTGTAGCAGGTTTGGCTTCTGTCACCACAGTTGCCGGCGTAGGTGGTTTGACCTCTGTTGCTTCAGGCACTTGTGCAGTTGCTTGTGGCTGGGGTTGTGCGGCAACAGCTTCAGCTGTTTGTGGTGCTTGCTTGGCTTCTGCCTCAACTTTCTTCTCTATGCTTTCGAGAAACTGTTTAGCTGGGATAAGGTTTTTCAGTGCCTTGGCTATCTCTTTGCCTGTTAGCTCCTCAACTTCTTTGCCTTGTGGTGCTCTTGTCACATAGTCTATGTCGGCTACCTTGATAACCTCTCTAGCTATGAGCTCTCCGGCTCTGTCACCATCAACAAAGAGTATGGCTGTTTTTCTAGCAGCTAATTTAACTATGCTTTCTGGAACCTTAGAGCCGTGTGCACCCTCTAATGCAATCACATTTCTGTAGCCATATCTCAGCATGTTTAATACATCTGCTCTTCCCTCAACAATTATAATTGTATCGGCGGAGTCTACATCTGGACCTGCAGGAAGTTTCTCAGGCCCATAGTACATAAGCTCTGCTATTCTAACACCCTCGCTTATCTTATTCAGAATCTCTTTTATGTCAGGAGCTTTCTCGACAAAGTATTTTCTTGCTATTTCGCTTGCCCTCTCCATGATCTTCTTAAGCTTTTCTGCACGAACATCGACGATATCTATGATTTGTATTCTTGCTTGGTATGGTCCAACCTTCTCAACATTTTCTATTAGTGCGGCTAGAAGTGCTGTCTCTATTCTGTCTAGATTTGATGGTATCAACACCTCTCCAACTGTCTTACCCTTCTCAGTCTTTATCTCAACACTAATTCTACCTATCCTCCCCTTGTCCTGCAAGTCTCTGAGATCGAATTCTTCTCCAAATATACCCTCTGTGAACCCGAAGATAGCGCCAATTATATCTGATTTCTCAACCTCTCCGTCAATCTCTATCTTAGCTCTAATAACATATTTTGCCATTGTCCCTCACCAAACCGTTTCACTATCTATCTTGTGACGCTCTGACTTATTTTTTCGAGTTCTAGCCAAAGCTCTTTCTCACTTTGTAGCACAGATCTAATTGGGCTCACAATCTTTATAAGTTCATTTGCTACTGCGTTTTTTAGATCTAGGGGATGCAGAGCACCTTCTCTGTACAGTTTCTCAAGCTCTTCATAGCTGTAAACCTCTATTGTACCTCCATGCTCGGGCTTCCTCTCTATAACAAACCTTCTGCTACCCTGGGCAAATATTATATGCTTTGCAATTGCCATTACAGGGTTTGTATCAACTTCTCTAGGAGGGCAATAAGCACCTCTAATCTTCTTAGCTATTGTGTTGTCATCATCTGTTAGAAATATTGCTTCTTCTGGTTTAGACTTGCTCATCTTAATTTCTGAGAGAGCGTCGTCAATCTCAATAGAGGCATCCATTTTTGTAGAGCCTCTTAGAGAGGGTAGAAGTGGTGTGTGTATTGCTATAGGCTTTTTATACCCAAGCTTTTCAGCAACATCTCTTGCAAGCATGTGGGCCTTTCTCTGATCCATGCCACCCAAAGCTATATCCAAATCCATTTGGAATATGTCGGCAACCTGCATGAGTGGGTAGATGAGTTTCGAGAAGTCTAGCTCTCCCTCGCTGGCCTTCCTTCCCATTATTGTCAACGCTCTTTTCACCCTACTCAAACTGGTTTGCTTGGCTATCCTAATTATCTTCTCCCAGTATTCAACTCTTTCAACAAGCTCCTCAGCATAAACCACTTTCACTCTTGACATGTTAACGCCTATAGCCTCTAAAACCCTTGCAACATGTTTTGCAGCAGCTCTTATGAGCTCCATGTTCCCCCCAAGCTTATCGTTTATCCATGCATGCCACGTAGCGGCAAACAGAATCATTTCAACACCTGCATCGACAAGATCCTTGAATTTGAACATCCATATGAGCCAACCGATATGGCTAATGCCGCTTGGCTCGAAACCTATATACCCTCTAAGTCTTCTACCCTCTTCAAATGCCTTTCTAAGCTCCTCCTCAGTTACAATCTCCATAACATTTCTTTTAACAAGTGTAAGCCTCGTCTCCAAATCCATAGGAAAGACCTTCTACTATTTACCTACTGATTAACTTGTGTAATATGTTTATAGATACTTCGGCTAAGGTGATCGGATATAGTATACCTAGTTTCTCAAGCTTCTCCGGGCTCACCTCCCCCAAAAAACCGACAAGCCTCTCCCCAATATACACATCAGCACATCTGCCCTTCGTAAACATGCTGATATTGCACGGCTTTAGAGCCAACATTTTGTCCAATCCAAGCTCTCTAGCGATAGTATATAGAGTTGCATGCATCTCCTCAAACCTCGTCTCGCTATCCATTATAGCCCAGCAAGCCCTCAACTCATTTCTCCACCTATTGTAGCATTCGCTACATTCTGCAACAACCTCCCCAATCTCAAAGACCTTAACAGGCTGTGGGGCATACTGAGAGTTTCTCAAAATGTTTATTATGGACTCTGCCAAGGCTGTTCGTAAAGCGTTTATCTCATTCGACGGTGCATTAACAACTATAGGCGTTTTTTCGAGCCCTAAAACCTCTGCGATTTGCTGGGGTATTAGAGTCAATGTGTTTAGCTCTACAAATCCAAGTCCGATCAAGACATCTCTTATGATGTTCGCAACATCTCTTCGACTAACACCTCTTCTTGCAATAGGCTTTGGCTCAATTTCTGCGAATCCAAGCTCCTCATAGCCTATGCCTATCGCTATATCCTCTACAACATCAACTGGATGTAGAATGTCTATTCTATAGTATGGCACCATGACAGCTATTCTATTGCTATCCACACTATCTACTCTATAGCCCATCCTCTCCAAAGCCTTTCTAACCATCTCCACATCTCTGCCAGCGTCAATGCCAAGCCACATAGATACAAACCCTAGATCCAGCTCCATTTTCCTCGGTCTTATGCTAGGTGTTACAATTTCCTTATCTGGATACCTAATTACCGCGCCTAGAACCTCTCCACCGTAGAATGTCAGGGAATGTATTATTGTGTTCAACACATTGTTGACAGATTCAAAGTCTGTTCCAGTAACGTCTATCAGAATGTTTCTACTACCCTCTGTCAATCTAGTGATATCACTGTTTATTACAGGTGGCAAGGAGATGACCTTTCCATCTGATAATATTGCTGGGTGCATTGAGCCGTTCAGAGAGAGCGAGCCGTAGAGCCTTCCCTGCTCGGTTAACGACAGAACATCTCTTATGCTAAACTCTCTATAGTCGTGCAGGGGTATCATGGTTGTCTTGTCTATGTCAACATCTTTGTATATAAGTGTTGTTGATGGCAGTTTATCTAGATCGTGTAGACCTATGGCAACCTTTCTTCGCCCTCTACCAAATGTTGTGTGTAGCCTCTCCTGGAATTCTATCAATAGCTTTAGCCGCTCCTCATCGAGTTTAACATTTGTTACAGCTGCAACAGCTATATAGGGTCTTTTCTTGGGTGGCTCAACAAATACTTTGAATGGGCAGCTCTTTAGAGATGGCTCGGAATATCTGTCTAGCCCCATATACATTCTAACAGCTTTTGATATTCCCTCAACAGAGAACATGTCTATTCGATCGCTTTGAACCTCTACAGCTATAGTATCCCCCTCCTCAATCTCCGTTTCACACTTCAGCCTAAACAGAATATCCCTCAGTTTGTCAATGTCTGAGATCCCGGTCATCTCCATTAGAAGACCTGTTCTAGCTCTGACCACAGGCATATTGCACTACCTCATATACAACCTTTTGACGTATGGAAATGTCCTTGTGAATTCGATGTCTTTAGAGAATAGAAGCCTTATATCATCGATTCCATATACAACCATAGCCAGTCTCTCCACCCCCATTCCCCACGCCCCAACAGGCGTATCAACACCTAGGATCTCCAGAACCTCTGGTCTGAACATCCCAGCCCCAAAAACCTCTATCCAGCCATATCCGGGGACATACCCATAGCCCTCAACACTAGGCTCTGTAAATGGGAAGTAAGCTGGCTTGAATCTAAACTTTTCTATCCCTATAGCCCTCAGGATCTGGGCTAGCAAGCCCAGAAGCTTCCTAAAGTTGAATCCACGCTCCATTATAACCCCATCAAAGTTTGTGAACTCTGGCGAGTGTCTAGGGTCTGGGTTATCTCTTCGGAAAACCCTCGCTATTGTGTATAGTCTTGCCGGAGGCTTTCTATTGATTAAATGCCTTGCTGTCACAGCTGTTGTATGTGATCTCAGTATAAGCTTAGATGCTTTCTCGTAAGACCACCTGTATCTCCATCCAATGCTTCCACAGCTTCCACCAGTTTCATGAACAGCCCTAGTCCTTTCAACAACATCTCTAAACATGGATAGATCTGCATAGCCCTCAACAACAAGTATATCGTGAATATCTCTTGATGGGTGATCCTGTGCCTGGAACAGTATGTCAAAGTTCCACAGCTCGGGCACTATATAGTCGTCGTCTATCTCCTCGAACCCCAGATCCTCCATAACATCTCTTATCATATCGACAAACTCTTTGAAGAAATGCTTCTTTCCTGGGTATATCGCTGGGGGCAGGGCATCCAAGTTATAGGCTTTGAATACAAAGTTTCTCCAGCTACCGGTTGCAAGCATGTCGTGTGTTAGCTTTGAGGCAGCCGGTTTTTGGTTTACAAGCTTTGCAGCATCTTCATATGGTATAGCAAGTTTGACAACTCTTCTCTTAGACGGTGAAACATTTATGAGTTTCCTCTTAACAAGCTCTTGGAATACAGCATCATTTTTAATGTTCTCATCGACCTCTCTTGCATTTGAAAATAGTGTAAGCATCTCCCTATGTTTTTCAAGAGGTGTGAAGCTCTGTAGTTTTATAATTCCCTTCTCTATCCTTATCCAGCCCCTTCTAACAGCCCAGCTAATACCTATAGACGCTATAGACTCTCCCAACACACTTCTAACATCCTCGATGCTTGTCGAGCCACCGCGGCTCCTCACAAACTCGGCAACCTTCTCCTCTGGCAAAGCCTCTATGTATGAAAGCCCCTCCTCAGTTGTCTTGCCTATGTAGACGATATGCTCTTCCACCACAACAATGCCTTTTGATTTGAGAAGCTCCACTATAGAGTTCAGACCCTCTACACTAAGCCCAGTTTCTCTCGCCAATTCGTCGAGTTCTATAGGCTTGTTAAGCTCAACAATTTTTTTGAGTACATCGAATTCGCTTTTAGATAACTGTATCTCTAAAACAATTATGGATGCACCACTGCAAATCCTATTTGGCTGTATACATCTATGCCTAGGAATAGCTTTTTATCTTTTATTGCTAAAACCCATCTGGGCTAAATACAAATGTTTCAAACATTGCCAAAGATTTAAAATGCTTAAACAGTCTAAGCCTTGTGGGCATGCCTAACATGTCTGCCAAGCTACCACCAAATATGCTACTCAAATACATCTTTAGTAGAGTGGGCTCAAGAGACCCCTCAGTTATTGTAGGTCCCTCGATAGGCGAGGACGCAGCCATAATCGATATTGGCGGCGGTAGGGTGTTAGCCGTTCATGCAGATCCTATAACAGGTGCTGTAGAGCACATTGGCTGGCTGTCTGTGCATATAGCATGCAACGATATTGCTGTTAGAGGTGCTAGACCCAAGTGGCTTGTGCCAGTGATTCTCTTGCCACAGTCAGCTGGCGACAAACTTGTAGACGAGATTTCTAGGCAAATGGATGAGGCAGCCAACGAGGTTGGCGCAATGATTGTTGGCGGCCATACAGAGTTTACTTTGGGTCTTTCAAGACCCATAATATCTGTGACTGCCATTGGAGTTGCAGATAAGAGTCGGATTGTTGTAACAAGTGGCGCTAGAGTTGGAGACGCTGTTATAATGACCAAGACTGTTGGTGTTGAGGGCACAGCTATACTGTCAACAGATTTCAGAGATGTTTTACGCGGCTTAGGCGTTTCTGAAGATGTTCTGAAGAGAGGGAGGGAGTTCATCAAAAAGGTGAGTATAGTTAAGGAAGCGCTTGCACTAGCTGAGGCAGGGCTGGCAACATCTATGCATGATCCGACAGAAGGTGGCTTGGTTGGAGGCTTAGCCGAGATTGCATACGCATCTAGGAAAACCATTGAGATATGGGAAGACAGGGTACCTATAGCCGCAGAGACCAGAATAATAGCTAGTGCGCTTAAAATAGATCCGCTGAAACTAATAGGCTCTGGATCGCTGGTGGCAACTATTCCAGAGGACAGGGTGTCCAAGGCTATAGAGATTCTCAGAGCCCTAGGAGTTGAAGCAACTGTTATAGGAAGGGTTTTAGATGCTAGTGACTCCTATGTCGTTATACATAAGAGGGGTGGGGGCATAGAGAAGGTAACAGATGTGTACATTAGAGACGAGATATATACTGTTTGGGAGCGTTTGCAAGGCAAGTGAGTTAAAGAATCATAGAGAACCCACGTCGATGGCCCCACAATTAACGATAATTTTGCGTATCTCATATTCTCTACATTTCTAGATGGTTCTTTGCCACAATTGTTTTATAGATGTTAAAATATACATTGTCTGTGTAAATAACTTGTTTTTAAATCTTGCATGTATTTAATATATAACTAAGTAGATTTGTGGCGATGCCTATGCCGAAGGTTGCTGTTATAATGGGTAGTAAGAATGATTGGGAGTATATGAAGGAGGCTGTCGAGGTTCTTAGGCAGTTTGGTGTTGAGGTAGAGGCAAGGGTTGTTTCTGCGCATAGAACACCCGAGTTCATGTTCGAATTCGCTAAAACAGCTGCTGAGAAGGGCTTCGAGGTTATAATTGCCGGTGCTGGTGGTGCAGCGCATCTCCCTGGAATGGTTGCATCGCTAACCCACCTACCTGTGATTGGGGTTCCCATACCCTCTAAACATTTGAATGGTCTGGACTCTCTCTTATCAATTGTTCAGATGCCCTATGGAACCCCTGTTGCAACTGTCGCCATAGGCGGTGCTCGAAATGCTGCTCTACTTGCTTTGAGGATTCTGGGTATAAAGTATCCTGAGATTGCAGAAAAGCTGAAGAGGTTTGCGGAGGAGATGAAAAATGAAGTTCTTTCTACAAGACTTGAGCAGAGTTAGAGTTGGTATTCTTGGTGGTGGACAGCTAGGGTGGATGATGGTTCTAGAGGGTAGGAAATACCCACTGAAATTCTATGTCATGGACTCTCCAGAAGCTCCAGCCTGTAAAGTTGCTGACAGGTGTTTCAAGCCTGATGAGTATAAGGAGATGATAGACTCTGTAGATGTTGTGACCTTCGAGTTTGAGCATGTATACGAAGAAGCCCTTAGATACGCATATGAAAAAGACAAGCTTCTGCCAACTATTGAGAGTGTTGAGCTTAAGAGACAGCGGTGGAAGGAGAGAGTATTCTACAAAGAACATGGCATACCAACGCCAAGATTCTTCATAGCACATGATGTGGAGGAGGTATATAGAATAGCGAAAAACGAGTTCGACTACAAATGCGTTATCAAGCAGTCGACAGGTGGCTACGACGGAAAGGGGCAATTCTTCATAAAGTCTAAAAACGATTTGGACAGTAGCATAGATGTCATTAAAAAGATTTCAGATGTCTTCGTAGTTGAGGAGTTTGTGGAATTCGACTACGAGGCATCTATAATAGCTATTAGAACATTTGATGGGGTGTTCAAAACATATCCGCCAACGTATAACCGCAATGAGAAGGGAATTCTGGTGTACAACTATGGTCCAATAAGCAATACATATATATCGATGAAGATGGTCGAAATAGCTAAGAGACTAGCAGACTCTCTAAACTATGTCGGTGTCATGGGGATAGAATTCTTTGTCAGAGGAGATGAGGTGCTTGTAAACGAGTTTGCGCCAAGAGTACACAACACAGGACACTACACACTAGACGCTGCATTCACATCCCAATTCGAAAACCATGTAAGAGCGTTGCTAGGGCTAGAAATAGGCGAGACAAAGCTCCTTTCATGCGGGGGTATGGTAAACATCTTAGGACTTGCCAACCCACCACTAGAGGTTCTGAAATACGGGAAGCTATACTGGTATGGGAAAAACGAGGCTAGAAAAAGAAGGAAAATGGGACATGTAAACATAGTTGGAGAAACACTAGAGGAGGTTAAAAACAAGATTGATAAGGTGATGGAGTTGCTATATCCAAATGGACTAGATCTATAGAATAAGGCATATAAACCAAAATTCCACAAATCTAAATTGAACATGATGAAACGGCTGTAAGCGGAATTGTGAAGAACCGTGTTTAAACTGATTACAAAATGAATCCATCGCTTATGATGTTCGAGAGGCTCTTTGTTATTGGAAAAATGTTTTTTGTTGAAAAAAGAGTTTAAAAATTTTGTTTTACTTTCTTTTTATGAGCCATCCGATTGCGAATCCTATTATGAGTAGTGCTATTGCTAGTGCTGCTGTTATTGTCCAGTTTGTTACCTCTACTGTTGATGTTGATACTGATACCGATGTTGTTGTGACTGTAGCCACTGATGTGACTGTGGCAGTAGCAGTAACTGTGTATGGAATTGTGACTGTTACTGCTTGTGTTGGAGCTGTTGGCGAAGTTGTTGGTGAAGTTGCTGAAGTTGTTGTTTGCGTTGCGACAGCTTGTAGATCTGCAAAGAACTTTGCAACTGGTATTCTGTTCTGCGGCTTTAGGAATGCTGGCACGGTGTCTATGTCTGGTGATGTGACTTGTGATGCTGGTTTTAGCTCATATAGTACGAATAGGAATCCTGGATCCCATGTTGTTGCATAGAATGAACCGTACTTAGCTATTCTATCTGTGTTTGGCCAGCCAACCCAGTAGTCCTCTGAATACTCGTACCAGTGTGGGTCTTGTCCTAGGATAAGGAATGGCAGGTCTCTAAGCCATATCTCCTGCAACTGTCTAAACAGCTGAACCCTCTTAGCATCATCAAATGTTCTACCAATCTCATCGAGTATGGCGTTTACCTGTGAATTGTTGTAGCCAGATATTGGCCCTGTCCATGGCTGTCTAGGCAGTCTAGAGTCCATGGCAACATCGAAGTTCACCCATGGTGATGCAGGGCCGAGTCTTGTGCTATGCATCCACCAAGCAGAGTCGAAGTCTCCCTGCACAATCTTGTTCCATAGTGCTGAGAAGTCAAGTGTTTGGACATTTGCATCAACACCTAGTGTGTTTCTCCAGTATTGTGCAATCATTTGTGCAGAGGCTATTACTGGAACCCAGCCTGTTACAGCATATATTGTGAATGAGAAGGGCTGTCCGTTGGGGAGCTCTCTAATGCCATCACCGTTTATGTCTTTGATTCCAGCCTCGTCAAGAAGCTTCTTGGCGTTGTCTAATGTAGCATTAGCCATGAAGGCATCCACAAGATCCTTGGCTAGGTAGTGCTCAGTTCTCTCTATACCAGGTATTATAGGTACTGGATAGAGTTTTGGTGGTAGAAGATAGCCTGAGTAAGCGTTTAGCGAAATTTGTTTTAAGGCCTCCATGTTGTTTGCAAGCAGTGCATAATACAGTGCTTTTCTAACCCTCACATCATTAAACGGATACTTGTTCAGGTTGAATGCAAAGAACACTACGCTACCTCCGAAGAAGCATGGTGGACAGTTGTGATTGTCGAAGGTACCTCTCTTTGGATTTTGCTGGATTATCTCCCAGAGCCTGTCGACAAAGTGTGACATCTGATCTCTTTCACCGTTGATCCAAGCAAGCCTCACTTGCTCATCGCTTTGAGGTGTGATGTGCATGACGAACTTTGGTGCTGGGTATCCAAAGTATTTCTCGCCCCACCATTTGATGCCTAGCAGGTCAACTCTTATGAAGGTCCATGAATTTGCTGTGTAGTAGTATAGTTTGTATGGTCCTCCTCCAACTATTTGACTTGGGTCGTCATCTTTGAAGTCTGTGGCGATTTTACAGCCCATCTGGCTGTATAGTTGCTCCCATCTGTGCTTGGGCAAGACGAACACTGTTAGAATATCTGTTATTCTGAAGTAGTTAACATTGTTTGGATTTAGCTTGAACCTGACTGTGGTGCTGTCAACAACATCGACACTTGATAGGTAGTTCCATATATAGCTAAATGAAGTGCTACAAAGCTTATTCACATCAAAACTCCATTTAACATCGTCAGCTGTTATGGGCTGGCCATCCCACCAATAAGCATCTGGCTTAATCTTTATCTCTAGTGTTAGGGGGTCTACCCACCTCCAGCTATCTGCAAGGTAAGGCACGAAATCGTCGCTATATGGGCCATAGACGAAGAGGGCTGGGTACATAAGATAGTTTGATCCTGCTGCATAATTTGGTATCAGAATGTTGAAACCACTTGGTGTTCCCCACTGCGTAGAGATTATAACTGTGTCTTGTCTTGGTGGTGCCTGCTGGGCCTGTCCATATATCATAATTGTCGAGGCTATTATAACCAATGTAACTAGTACCGCTAATGCTATATGTAACTTATTTGGCTTTTTGACTATGTTCAAAACTCACACCTACTAAAACTCTATATACTGCTATGTGAGAGTTTAAAAATTTTAGTTATACATTCGATGCTAAACAGAACATAGAATAAAACATAGTTTGGTTATTTAAACCATGAGGTGTACAGCTTTGGTATAGAGTCTAGCAGATTACGTGTGTATTCATGCTTGGGGTTGTTCACAATTTCGTCGGGTGTTCCCTCCTCAATTATTTTACCTCTGTACATAACCATTATCCTGTCAGATATGTAGTATGCCAATCCCATGTCGTGGGTTATGAACATTATTGTTGTTCCAATTTCTTCTCTCAGCTTTGAAAACAGTCTTAGTATTCCAAGCCTCAGTGTAGCGTCTATCATGCTTGTTGGCTCATCTGCTATAACAAGCATTGGCCTTATCAAGAATATTCTTGCTATCATAACCCTCTGTCTCATACCCCCAGACAACTCAAATGGCCTTCTATTCAAAACTTCATCCGGTATTAGACCAACCATTTGAAGTGCTTCTCTTACAAGCCTCTCTTTGGTGTCTCGATCTAGCTTCTCATTAAACAAATTGAATGCTCTATACATAAAGTCTCTGATCCTATGTGTTGGATTAAATGATGAGAAAGGATCTTGGAAAACCCCATTGACGTTCCTCCAGTACCATCTCAAATCAGAGCCTCCCCTCAGATCTCTCCAAATATCCCTACCCATAAACTTTATGACCCCACTTGTAGGCTTGATTAACCTTAGAATCATTCTAGCCGTTGTTGTTTTTCCAGACCCTGATTCGCCTACCAGAGAGATTATCTCTCCTTTTTTCACGCTAAAAGATACTTTGTCAACAGCTACTATCTGTCTTTTCCTTATATATCCAATCTCATATATTTTTGCCAGGTTTTTTACTTCTAGAATTGTGCTCATGTGGTCTCACCTCACTTTTTTGCATAGAGCCAGCATGCAACAAAACGCCCCTTCTCAACCTCTATCATAGGCGGCTCCTCCCTTCTACAAACATCCATTGCATATGGGCATCTAGGGTGGAACCTACAGCCAGGTGGAGGATTGATAAGACTTGGTGGTTCGCCTGCAATTCCACCTGTCTGTTCAACTCTTTTTCTAACCTCTGGCTCTGGAGTTAGAATTGAGAACATTAGGGCCTTGGAATATGGGTGGAATGGGTTGTGTATAAGATCTTCTGTTGGCCCATCCTCAACTATTTTACCAGCATACATAACAACTATTCTTGTAGCTATTTGCCTTACAGTTGCAATATCATGTGTTATAAACATGATGCTCTTTGTCAAACCCATTTTGAAGACATTGTATAGTGTTGTTAGAACCATTTTCTGTGTTGACACATCTAGTGCTGATGTTGGCTCATCTGCTATTAGAAGAGATGGGTTTAGAAGTGTTGCTAGGGCGATCAACACCCTCTGTCTCATACCGCCTGATAGCTCGAAGGGATACATGTCTAAAGCTATTGGAGGAAGACCTATTTCCTCAAATCTTTTTCTAGCCATGTCCACTATTTTCTCTCTTGGCAAGCCAGTCTTCTCCTTTACAACATCTGCAATATAGTCTTTCACTCTTGTAACCGGTATAATCGCGTTCATTGCCGACTGTGGTATGAGAGATATTTTTGTTCCTGCAATCCTCTTTCTAGCCTCTGATATGGGAATACTGGTTACATCCTCCCCATCAATAATTATCTTCCCTCCGACAAGCTTTAGCGGAGGGATAAAGTCTAGTGCAAGAACTCTTGAAAGTGTTGATTTGCCACAACCACTTTCTCCAACAACACCAACGATCTCCCTTTCACCAATTTTGAGATTAACTCCGTCAACAGCTTTGACAGAGCCTCTCCTAAGCATATAGTATGCTCTCAGATCAATTGTTTCAACTACGTATCCCATTGTTCTCACCTCATGCTGTTCCAAGTTTTGGTGAGAAGTACTCATCTAGTGATATTGCAACTAGATATAGTGAAAGGTATATTAATATCATGACTAGTGTAGGTGGAACAACTGTCCACCAAATACCTTGTGTAATGTTCGCATATAATTGTGCTATGTAGAGTATGAGCCCAAGTGTAATGTCCTTTGTCATGCCAACACCGACAATGGTCAAACCAACTTCAGCTGTTATAGCTGATGTGAATAGCATTGCAAACGATGCTAATATATATGGCGATATTATTGGTACAATATCCCTCAATATTATGCTGACTCTAGATGCACCAGACAGTATAGCCATCTTAATGAACTCTGACTGCAGTATGCTCATAGTTCTTGATCTGAACCCCCTTGCCCACCCACCCCAGGAAGTTATGCCGATGACAAATCCCACGAGCCATATATTTCTAGCTCCTGGACTTAGATAGGCTGCTAAGACCATCATAAGGAGTAGAGATGGTATAATAATGAAAACTTCTGAGATCACCATAATCACCTTATCGACTAAACCACCAAATACAGCAGCTATGGTTCCTAGAAACAGTGATAGACCTAGCGCAATCCCAGCTGCGACAGCACCAACAAGTAGGGAGCCTCTTATGCCATATAGGAGTTGTGCTAGAACATCCCTGCCCAGGGCGTCTATCCCAAGGGGATGGCTAGGCGATGGCGGAGTGTACCTAGGCCCAACAATATCTGTTGGAGAGACTCTGTATATTAGAGGGCCCACCAAACCAAGGGCTACAATAGTCAAGAATATTGCCAGTCCTGCAACAAACTTTGGTATTCTGAACAAGTCTGTTAGTATGCTCATCCCTACTCACCTGCATATGCATATCTAACCCTAGGGTCTACTACAGCAAATATTATCTCTGATATGAAGTTGGCTAAGAGAATAGTCCCAATTAATATAACGAAGTATCCTTGGATAAGCATATAGTCCTGTGCTTGTATCGCTGACCAGAGGGCAGTGCCTATACCTGGATAGGCAAATATAATCTCAGTTATTATAGAGCCTGCAACACTCCATCCAAGTACTATGGCAAGACCAACAATCTGTGGCAAAGCAGATAGCCTGAATAGGTAGCTCTGCGTTTTTCTCGGGGAAATTCCTATTACCCTGGCATAGTCCATGTAATCCATTGAAAGCTCTTGTATAGCTATATTCCTCATACTGAGCCCCCAGCCGCCAAGCGATGTTAGGAATATTGAAAGGAATGGAAGTATGTAGTGGTGGAGGTAGTCAACTATGAAACTCCATGAGAGCGATGGTATCGCAGTTGGTGAATAAGCTCCACTTGCTGGAAACCATTTTGTGGCAACTGCTAGCAGGACAAGGTACATACCGAAAACATATGCTGGTGTACCCTGCAAAGCTGCAAGCAGGGGTAGCAACACCTTGTCAACAGCCTTTCCCCTATTCATAGCGGCTATAACGCCAACGTAATTGCCTACAATCCATGAAGCTATTATTGCTGGGACAAGCAGTGCAAGTGTCCATGGTAGATACATTGCCACAATCTCATTGACAGTTCGTGGGAAGTATGTTATCGATTTTCCAAGATCTCCGTGAAGCAGGTTGATAAGGAAGTCGAAGTACTGTTCATATAATGGTCTATCCAGCTTGAAGTAGTCCATAAGCATCTTCTCCACAGATTTGATCATCTCCGGATTTGATGCAGATTGTTGCAGTATCTGATATACCTTTACAGCGAGAGGGTTTCCAGGTATTATCCTAGGTAACAGGAACATTATTGTTGATGCAACGAAAAAGGATAGCACCATGATACCCAGTCTCTTCAGTATAAATACTATAAAAGGATTTATTTTTGGCAAGATCACACCTTATATTGTTTTTACACACATTATGGACTAGTATTATGGTGTAGTGTAAGCTTTTTAAGCCTTTATTAGAGTATAGTAGTCTATTGGAAGTGTATTTTAGTCTGATTCACAAACTCAGAAAGTAGATGGGGATTTCATAACCTTATTAGCTGTAGTTGAACTATAAAACATGAATGGCATGGGGCTAAGCAAAATTTAATGACGGTTTCGCATAGGGATTGTTAGGCATGGTTGTTAAGGCTCTTCGCATTAGAATTGTTGGTGTTGTTCAAGGTGTTGGCTTCAGACCTTTTGTTTATAGGCTTGCTACTAGGCTTGGCTTGAGGGGCTATGTTGTTAATCTGGGTGGTAGTGAGGTCGAGGTTTTTGTTGAAGGTGATGAAAGTGTTTTGAGGGTTTTTCTTGATAGGCTCTACTCTGAGAAGCCTCCTAATGCTAGGATTGAGAAGGTTTTTGTTGATTGGGCTGAGCCAGCGGGCTTCAAAGAGTTTTTGATTAGGGAGAGTGGGTCTGTGCAGGTTCTGAGGAGTATTATACCCCCCGACATCGGTATTTGCAGTGATTGTGTCAAGGAGATTCTGGACCCTAGCACAAGGTTCTATAGATACTATTGGAATAGCTGTGTTAACTGTGGCCCAAGGTTCTCTATGATGTTTAGAACCCCGTATGACAGGGAAAACACTTCTATGGCTGTCTTCAAACTTTGTTCTGCTTGTGAAGCTGATTATAGGGATCCCAACAATGTTAGGAGATTCCATGCACAAGGTATTAGCTGCCCTGTTTGCGGTCCAAAGACATTTGTTTTTGATTCTAGTGGTAGGAAAATAGATGTCGAAGATGTTGTCAAGTTTGTTGCTGAGAAGATTTTGGAGGGGGCTATAGTTGCTATCAAGGGTGTTGGAGGCTACCACATAGCCTGTCTAGCATCTGATGACAGTGTTGTTTTGGAGCTTAGAAAGAGGAAGAGGAGACCCACACAGCCATTTGCTGTTATGGCAAGGGACTACAGCGTTGTCGAGGAGATTGCAGTGCCTTTCAATGGGGCTAGAGAGCTTTTGGAATCTCCACAGAGACCAATAGTTATATTGCCTAAGAGGAGAGGCTCCAAACTATCTGAGTATGTTGCACCTGGCTTGTCAACAGTTGGTGTTATGCTTCCATACACAGGATTCCAGGCGCTCCTCCTGAGGGAGATCCCAGAGGGCTTCTTAATAATGACTAGTGGTAATGTTCATGGAGAGTCCATGTGTACAAACATCAGATGTGTTTTTGAGAAACTTGGGAAGGTTGTTGACTATGTTGTTGAGCATGAGAGGGAGATTGTTCACAGAGTTGACGATAGCGTCATAAGATTTGCTGATGGGGAGCCAGTTTTCCTTAGAAGGGCTAGGGGCTATGCGCCAGAGTGGATAGAGGTTCCATTTGACTTGGTCGAGTCTATCGCTGTTGGAGCAGAGCTTCAAACAGCTGGTGCAGTGGCGTTTGAGAACAAGGTTGTTTTGACGCAGTTTATAGGGGATGTCGATGAGCCTGCTCAGCTAGATGATCTTAGGAGAGAGCTTATGTGGTTTGCAAAAATCTATGGGCTGAAGCCATCAATTGTTGTTGCTGATATGCATCCTCTGTACCATAATAAGAGGCTTGCCATAGAGCTTGCAAAAGATTTTGAAGCTGAGTACACAGAGGTTCAGCACCACCACGCACATATAGCAGCTGCTATGGCAGAGCACGGCATTGAAGATGGAAAAGTTGTTGGGATAGCAATTGATGGAACAGGCTATGGCGTCGACGGTGGTATATGGGGTGGGGAAGTGATGATAGCAAACTACACAGACTTTGTCAGAACAGGCAGTCTACAGCCATTTGTCTTGCCGGGTGGGGACACAGCAGCTCTCTACCCAGTAAAGTCATTGATATCACTTCTGGCATTGGCTGGCTATAGCGAAGAGGAGGCTCTGAAGATTTTAGAGAAGAGAGACTTGATAAACTCGTTACCATACGGAAAAAAAGAGGCTGAGATAACGTATATACTTGCAAGAAGTGGTCGAGGACCCATTGTGACAAGCATGGGTAGAACACTAGACGCATTCTCAGCACTTCTAAGAGCGTGCACCATTAGAACATATGAGGGTGAGCCACCGATGAAGCTAGAGGCTATGGCTGACAACGGTGCATATCTAGACTATGAGCCAAGGATAAAAATGTTTGATGGCAGGCTAGTAGTAGATGTTGTCGACCTTCTCAACTGGGTTTTGAGCAACGAGAATAAGAGGGAGAGCGACTTGGCAGCAACAATCCTAAGGTCTCTTGGAATAGCACTGGGGATGATAGCGCTGAGGAGTTTGAAGGGGCTGAGAAACACTATAAACACAGTTTTTTTGAGCGGCGGCTCAGCTGTAAACACACATATTGTGAGGGGTGTTAAAGAGGCTTTGATGAGTGAGGGGATAAGCGTCAAGCTACCTAGGAAAGCTCCCCCAGGCGATGGGGGGATCGCGCTTGGCCAAATAGTTATAGCCTCTAAGAGGGTTTTGAATGGCGGAGGAAAGCACTAGATACTTCCTGGGTATAGCCGATAAGATTGAGAAGGCATTTAGAGAGAATAGAGAGCTTGTAAAAGCCATACTCAAAAAGATTGGCGAGTACTCCAAGAGCTTAGAGAGTCTCTATGGAAAGGACTTCAAGTTTAAGATAATGAACTTTTGTGGAACACATGAATGGACTGTTACACACTTTGGGATTAGAAGCCTTGTGCCCAAGAACATAGAGCTTGTTGCCGGCCCCGGATGCCCAGTATGCGTAACACCGTCGCACTTCATAGAAGAGGCTATTAAACTTGCATTAGATGGCATAACTGTTTACACATATGGAGACACCTACAGGCTTAGAACATTGAATAGTGTTAGAGGGTATAGATCTCTGAGCGAGGTCAGGGGAGAGGGCAGCGTAAAGCTTGTTACAAGTCTTGTTGATGCCATTAAAGATGCTAGGAACAGTAACAGGGAGTCGGTGTTTATAGGGATAGGCTTTGAAACTGTTGCACCTGGGTATGCATCAGCAGTCTTAAAGGGATTGGTGCCAGAAAACCTCAAGATAATGAGTCTTGTCAAGCTGACGCCGCCAGCAATGTTCTACTCCCTAGAGATACTAAGGGAAAAGCCAACAGAGCCGCCTGTAATGGGCGTTATTGCACCTGGGCATGTATCGACAGTTACAGGGGCTAAGGCTTGGTCTGTTGTATCTGAGAACTATGGTATACCAGTTGTTGTATCAGGTTTTGAGCCTATCGATGTTCTGTTATCGATTTTAGAGATACTGAAGCAGCTTGTGAAGGGGGAGGCAAAGACTGTTATAGAATACAAAAGAGCTGTTACATGGCATGGGGATCTAAGGGCCCAGAGGATAGTAGCTAAAGCCTTCAGGGTTGTTGACGATGCTTGGAGAGGGATAGGGTTCCTGCCAAAGAGTGGGCTTAGATTGAGGGACGAGTATAGAAAATACGATGCGTTTGAGGGGCTTGGAGTAAAAGAGATTAAGCCAGGTGAATGGGGATACGACCTACCACCTGGATGTAGATGCGCGGAGGTGACACTTGGGAAGGCAAAGCCAACGGACTGCCCACTATTCATGAAGGTGTGTACACCGGACAAGCCCTATGGACCATGCATGGTCTCTTTAGAAGGGGCGTGCGCTATATGGGCCAGGTTTGGAAGTGGGGGTTTGGCGGACGAGATAGCAAAAGAGCTTTCCTTAACAATCTAAGCTTGGGCTAATGTCTGTTTCTATATCCGATGTTTTTGCAAGGAATCACGTTAGTAAAATTTATTTACTTTGATCGCATCATAGATTGGATAAACAGTGTGTGGTTTGGCAAAAATGTGTTGGGGTTCTCCAGCCGTCGTTGTCGATGTTGATTTGAGTAGTATGATTGCCAAGGTTGACTACGGTGATGGTATTGTCAGAGATGCTTTGATTGGTATAGCCGGTGAGAGGGTTTCTAGAGGAGATATCGTAGTTGTTCACGCAGGTGTCATCATATCAAGGCTTTCTGACGAGGGTGTTTTAGAGCATATAAAGTTTCTTGATGAGGTTCTAGGCGAAGACGCTAAAGAGGCTGTGAAGGCTTATGAGACTTTGCTCGAACTTGCAAAGTCTCTGAGAGGCGGATCTGAAAATGGATAGGGTTACACTTGCGCATGGATCTGGCGGTGTAGAAACATTTGAGATTCTTGAGAGGCTTATATTCAGGCGTGTTGAGGATAAGCTGAAGAGGGTTGGAAACGGATTTGGAATCGATGTCTTGGACGATGGTGCTGTAATACCGCTTCCAAGTGGAGATCACATAGTGGTTTCAATAGATGCATACACAGTTAACCCACCTTTCTTCCCAGGCGGCAACATAGGGACGCTAGCAGCTGCTGGCTCTATAAACGATGTGCTGATGATGGGTGGAAGGCCCATAGCTATTCTAGACTCTATTATTGTTGAAGAAGGCTTTCCCATAGAAGATCTCGAGAGAATTATGCAGTCGTTTCTAGATATTCTGAAAAGCGAGAACATTGCCTTGATTGGTGGAGACTTCAAGGTGATGCCAAAAGGTGGTGTAGATAAAATAGTTATAACAACTACTGCCATAGGCATTGCTAGGAAGCCTATTGTTGACAGTCCCAAGCCGGGGGACAAGATAATTGTTAGTGATTTTGTTGGCGATCACGGAGCTGTTATAATGCTTCTTCAAATGGGTTTAGAGAAGAACGTTGAAGAATTCGGAAAAGGGCTTCTGAAAAGCGATGCAAAGCCTCTTACAAAACTCATGCTACCACTCATAGAGAGATTCTCTAACTACATAAACGCTGCCAGAGATCCCACGAGAGGTGGCTTAGCTGGTACACTAAATGAGTGGGCTTCTAGAACCGGGGGTGTGATAGTCGTCGAAGAGCCTTCTATACCGATAAGAGATTCGGTTAAGAGATACTGTGAAATGCTTGGTGTAGACCCCCTGTACCTAGCATCAGAAGGTGTGGCGGTGCTTTCAGTCGATCCCACTGTAGCTGAAGAGGTTGTCGAGTATATGAAGAGCCTCGGCTTTGAGAATGCTAGGATAATCGGAGAGGTTAAATCGAGTGAGAAATTCAAGGGCTATGTACTCATGAAAACAAGTGTTGGTGGCTACAGAATTTTGGAGCCTCCAAGAGGAGAGCTAGTGCCAAGAATATGCTGATGAAGGGGCCAAGCTTTGAGGAGACTTAGAATAGGCTCCACAGTAGTCTCTAGAGATGGGTTTGCAGGTGTTAGGATAGCTACAGGCAGAGAGACTCTATGTATAGATGTTATAAATGTGGATGGCTGTAGCTATCTGCTGTATACACATCTGCACCCCAGACACTTTCCAGGAGTAGAGAAGATAGATATTGGGAAAACGGTCTCACCATCAGTAGGGCCACACAGAATTGGGCCAGGCAACACAATTACTCTTGGTGGATTCACAGTCAAAGCTGTTGATGCATATAACATTGGTGAAGGTAAAGAAGTTGTGCATCCAAAAGGACTTGGAGTTGGATATATCGTGAAAACTAATGACATAACAGTTTATCATATGGGTGACACAGACCTCATTCCAGAGATTCTAGATATTGATGCTAAGATAGATATACTGTTTATTCCAATTGGATGCAAAAATGTTTTATGCCCCGAGGAGGCTTTAGAGGTAGTCAAGAGCCTTAGACCATTTATCGCCATACCAATTCACTATGAGGATAAAAGCCTTTTGTACACCTTTAGAGACATTGTCCAGCCATATACACAGGTAGTTATTATGTAGTGTGATTAGGTTGCTTGAAAGGGTTTTAGAGAAGCTATACAGCGATGAATCTATAGTACCGCCTATAATGAGGTGGAAATATGTAGATGTCAGAGAGTATGAAGCTGTTTACAGAAGGAGTGTAGGTGATGTAGCTGGTTTCTGGGGTGAGGAGGCTAAGAAGCTTGTATGGGCAAAACCATGGAGAAGCGTAATAGAGGGTGTACCACCACATGTGAGGTGGTTTGTTGGTGGGGAGATAAGTGCTTATCACAATGTTGTAGAGAGGCATAGAGGCACTTGGGTATGGAATAAACCAGCTATCATATGGGAGAGTGAGCAGGGGGATGAAGAGGCAATATCCTATGAGAGTCTCCACAACCTCGTCGAGAAGCTGTCAAGTGCTTTGAAGAGCATAGGCATTGGTGCTGGGGATTGGGTGGTATTCTATGTGCCACCTACAATAGAGTCGATAGCTCTTATGCTAGCATCCATAAGGATTGGAGCCCCATTCGAAGCTGTTTTCACTGGATTTGGATTCTACGAGCTTGGCAATAGAATCGCCTCTAGGAGACCAAGGCTGTTGGTTACAACCGACGGGTTCTATAGGAGGGGCAGAGTAATAGACACGGTTTTAACTGTTAGAAGAGCAATTGAATATGCTAAGCATAGATGTTCTACAGTGGTTATAGAGAGAATTGGGTCTGTCAAGCTTATGGAAAGCGAGATGAGTTTCGATAGCCTGAAGAGCCTTGGCGGAGAAAGAGTAGATAGCTTCACAGGGCCTTCTGACCACCCCCTCTTCGGACTTCACATAGCATATGAGGATGGCTACAAGCCTATCACACATGGTGTTGGCGGATACCTAGTGCAAACATACTCGACTAGTAGATGGATTGGTTTGAGACCGCACGACACATACTTTTGCACTGTGTGGCCTGGGTGGATAACGGGGATAACATATGTTGTCTTCGGCCCTCTGATGATAGGCTCGACAATTGTCCTATATGAAGGGAGCTTCGACTATCCATCAATTGATAGGTGGTGGGATATTATAGAGAGGTATGCCGTGACATTGTTTCTGACAACAGGATCTGCACTACGAATGCTTAGCAGGGCTGGGAACCAGCATGTCAAGGCACATAACATGGACACGCTAAAAGCTATTCTCGTAACTGCAGAGCCTCTCGAGAAAGATGTTTGGTGGTGGACATACAGAGTTGTTGGAACTGGGGGCACAGCCATGATAACATCTGTGCCTGAGAGCCTCTCCGGCAGAATACCAGTTCTAAACATGTATATACAGAGCGAGTTAGCAACATTTGTACTGGGGAACCTGATAAACTATACATTTACCCCAGTTGTGCCAGGATCTGTTGGAAGACCTATACCAGGCTTTGACATAGATGTTGTTGACGAGCATGGAAACAGCGTTAGAGACTCTATAGGAGAGCTTGTGCTGAGAAAACCGTGGCCCTCAATGCCAGTTGAAGCGCCGAAGGAATTCTTTGATAGTTGGAGAGAGGGCTTCTATAGAACAGGAGACTATGCATATATGAAGAAAGACTTCACGGTATTTGTTCTCGGAAGAAGAGACGGTGTGATGAAAGTGAGTGGCTATAGGCTTAGTCCAGGTGCTGTGGAAAATATTTTGAGAGAGAAGCTAGGGAAAAACGTTATAGTTGTCGGGATGCCAGATGAGGCAAGATTCGAGGCGCCGATGATAATATCGAAGGAGGGGCTGGACCTGAAAACAGTGAGAAACTTGGTTAGAGAGTATGTAGGCGCTATATCAGAGCCCATTGGAATAAAGGTGATGAACTTCGATGAAAAAGCCCCGAAAAGTGCTTTGAGGTTAGATATAAAGAAAGCGTTTTGGTCGTAGAACAATCAATTACATGTTCAAAGCCTTAGAAGACTGTAAAGAAATGTCTAAATATAATAGATTTCAGGTGGAGCATCGATGAGAGGTTTCAATCCGATTAGTTTTATTGAAAAGTGTATGTGGGTAAGCTCCATCATAAAAATAACTAAGTCTTTTATTGCTCGGCAATTGTAGTAGTCCTTAGCGTTTTCTGCAAAGTGATGGTGTTGATCTGTAATATGCTCATCAAAAAGGTTTCTTGGCATGGATTTAGAACCGTGTTTGTTATTCTCATTGTTTTTGCCTTGTATGTTCTCTCTGTTAATGCGGTCTTCTATACTCCCTATACCATAGGTGCTATGGCTCTTTCCAGAAGCATGATTAGTGGATCGCCTTATATTGAGCCTTGGATTTGCCTCTCTGGTAGATGGGCTGATGTAGTCTATGCTAATGGTAGATGTGTTTTTGCTGGCCCGCTAGGCCTTGGAATCGTTCTTGCCATACCGATGAAGCTAGCAGATGTTTTCAATGCAAAGGATCTGATAGTTGCAGGCTTTACAATGGCTTTTCTCGGCTCTCTATCAGTTTACATCTCTGCAAAGCTCTATGAAACGATTTTCGGAGATTGTAGAAGAGCTATTGTGGTGGCTATAGTCAATGGCTTGGCGGGGCCTCTATACATATACTCAACACATGTTTTTCCACAGGCTCCTCTAACACTTTTCTACACGCTTTACACACTGTCGCTAGTCAAGCTCTGTAATGGGGGTGAAAAGCTTTGGGCTGCTTTGGCAGGATTCTCAGCATCTATGTCAATTGTTTTAGACCCTTCAACATCTATACCAATATTCTTTACATCTGCAACGGTTTTGGCAAAAATGATTAGAGACTATCTGAAGGATCATAAAAGCATTTGGAGAATCCTTACACATGTTCTCATATACATAATATCTGCTTCTCCAATTACAGCAATGCAGTTGATCTATAACGCCTATACAACAGGTGACATGTTCACATTTCCGGAGCAGATATATTTAAAGAGGATAGGTGTTGAGGGGTTCGACCTAGCTAATATCCCATATGGGCTGTTCATACTGTTTATAGATCCTAGGAAGAGTCTCCTAGTTCTATACCCACTCTACATACTCGCAGTTATCTACATGCCAAAAGCTCTTAAGAGGCTTGGTTTATATGAGAAGATAGTCTATGTAGCTTCTATCGCCATTCCAATTCTAGTGTATTCTAGTTGGTATGATGTGGATGGGGGGCTTTGCTATGGACCAAGGTTCCTAACAACAATAACTCCTCTTCTAATAGCCCCACTCGCACTTGGATTAGAAAACAAGGCTGTTTTGATAGTGCTTGCCATTCTGGGGCTATATTCATATGCTGAAAACCTTGTGGTTGTTATCTCAACGCCTTATCCAAGTGCCATCGAATATCTAAAGCCATTTGAAATCCAGTTGATAACATCTATAAACAGCTTTGTGGAGGGAACTAGATCAGCATATATATACACGGTAATTTCGGAATTCTTTAAAGAACCTGTTGTCACAGCAATATCGCTAGCAGCATTGAATATTTTGGCTGGAGCTGTAACCGCCTTGGCTATACATAAGGCAAAACAGTGTTAAGCGATAAATAATGTAGCTTTAGAGGCGGTAAGGCAATCAAAGCTTTAAACGGTTCAAAGCTGTATTTTGCTCTAAAGATGTATTTAGGTATAGGGGTAGCAATAGAAGCTGAGGTTTGCGTTTCATGGCAGCTTGTGTAGAGGTGTCTAGCCTATCTGTTGAGACTCTAAATGGGTTTAAGATTTTGGAAAACATTTCTCTATCTATAGATTGTGGGGACTTCGTTGTTGTCTCTGGTCCTAGTGGTGGAGGTAAATCAACATTGTTGAAGGTTTTGCTTGGTATTAGAGATGCTTTAGAAAATCTGCGTGTGGCAGGCGATGTCAGGGTTTTGGGTGTGGATGTTCTGAAGTATGGTTTTACTAAGCTTTTTGGAAGGGTTGGTGTTGTTCTTCAAAATCCTGTTAACCAAGTCTTTTCGCTGACAGTTGAAGAGGAGGTGGCGTTTCCTTTAGAGAACGCTGGTTTGGATGTTAGCGAAATTCGTAGAAGAGTTGACGAGGCTCTGAAGGTTATGGAGCTGGATAGTCTGAGGAATAGATTTGTTAACACGCTTTCGATGGGGCAGATCCAGAGGGTTGTACTAGCATCTGCAATAGCGTTGAGACCAGAGCTACTTATCCTCGATGAGCCATGTTCGTATCTTGACCCTGTGGCGAAGAAGAGGTTCTATGAGTATGTCTACAGCTATTGGAGAGATAGGAAGGCGACTATAGTTGTTGTCGAGCACGATCTCGACTATGTGCTGGGCTTTGCAACAAAGCTTCTAATACTCAATAGAAAAGTAGTTGCCTATGGATCTCCTCTAAAGGTTTTGAGTGAGATGAATATAGGGGATTATGGAGTTAAAGAGCCTATCTACATCAAAATATCTAAACAGTTCAACAAAGTTGCCAGAAATGTTGAGGAGTCTATCGAATACCTAAAGAGCGTTATATGCAGAAACGAATAGCTATAGCCAATCCAGCAAGACACAAAAGCACAGCAATTGCATCTCTAAATCCAAAGACCTCCGAATACAAATAGCTTCTCTTGCTATTTAAACCAAAACCTTTTACCTCAAGCGCTATAGTAACCTCATCAACTCTATTCAATGCCGATATTATCAGCGGGACAAAAACTGCGAAAGAGCTTCTAAGTCTACTAAGAAAGTTTCTTCTGATGAAAAGCCCTCTCGTCTTCTGAATATGCAGTATCTCAATCAGGTCGCTGGCTATCACCGATAGAAATCGAAGGGCTATAACAAATCCATGGCCATACTTGTATGGAATTCCAATACTGTTTAGAATACGTGCAATGGACTGGGGTTTCGTTGTTATGAAGAATATGTAGAAAGCTAGGGACATTATCAGTAGTCTGACTATGGCCGTAGCTACAGAGGCAGACAATCCTATTAGCGATGTCGTTGACGGGGATCTAAATATCGAGTAGATGTATGAGAATAGAATCATCGGCGATATGAAAATCATTAGGGAGGTGATTAGAGAGGCAACCCTCTTTACGCTAATCGATAATAATGCCATTGAAAGAAAGGTTGCTAGTGTAAGTAGCAACACAACTAGTTTGTTGCATAGAAAGGCTATGGCTATACCTGCAAACATCAGAACTGCTTTTGTCAAGGGGTGGAGCTTGCCCAGAAAGCTCTTTTCCGAATAGAACAGAAAAATTTGGGACAAATTCCTCAGGTAGATGCTTGTTAACGACATAGAGTTTTCCTCAACCTGTCCAATTCGAGTAGCAGGTCATCCAAATCTGTGGCCCTGTCCCAGCGAATCCCTAGTCGTTGAGCAAGCTCCACCTCTGTTGGCATCACCAAATTGTTTTTAGTGAAAATACTTGGATTGTCTAAGACATCTTCTATAGAACCTCTAAAAACGATCCTGCCCTCGTTAAGGATTAGCAGTTTAGCCTTTGGCAACATGGTGATTATATCGGTGTCGTGGGTCGCAATAACAATTGCTGTTTCCAGCAAATTATTTATCTTATTGATTATATCTATAAATCTCTTCTTAAGGCCATAGTCGAGACCTGCTGTTGGTTCGTCCAATAAAAGGAGGGGAGGTTTGTGGATAAGAGCTGAGGCTAAGACAACCCTTCTTGCTTCTCCCTCACTCAAGCTAAATGGTGATCTATCTAGCAAGTCGATGATGTCCAGCTTTGTTGCTATATCCAAAACATTTTTAGTTATCGTGCTATTGTCTATACCTAGGTTCCTAGCAACAAAGCTTATCTCGTCAAAAACTTTCGAGTTGAACATGTAGAGCCATGGGTTTTGATGCACATACCCAACAAGCCTCGCCAGATCTGCATCAGATAAACTGGTGATATCCCTGCCACATAGAGATGCATAGCCTCTAACAGGTTTTAGTATCCCCGCCAACACCTTCAAAAAAGTTGATTTGCCCGAGCCGTTAGGGCCTAGAACCAAGACAAGCTCTCTCTTTCGAATCTGCAGAGATATACCCTTCAAAACATATTCTTCTCCATATCTAAACCATAGATCGTCAACGCGAGCCACAGGATCGCAACTATCTTCAGAGCTCCTCGACTTGAACAGGGCTAACACCCGGTCTCCACCTATATACCCACACTGGATCGGTTTTCTCGATAATTTCGAGGGCCTTGTCTGCAGCTCGATAATCAACTATTGTAAATAGGGCCTCCCCCACCATGTTCATAGAGGCGCCTATAACGCCATCAACATCTTGCAGAAGTTCTATAACCTGTCTGATTTTTGGTGTTAGAAACCCTGCTTCTACTGCGAATTGGTAGCAGTTTCTAATGAAGTTCTCTGGGGTTGGACTAGCCTCTATCCTTCTCAGAGTCTCTAAGCCAATTGCCCTAACCTTTTCTAGGTGATCAGAACTGGAAAGGATAGAGTTCTTGGGTATGGGTCTATAGAAAGCTGTTAAAGCGATTAGATTTGGTTCCATAGGTATGCACCTAACCTCTGCTATTCTAGGGCCACCAGGCTTAGAGACTAGAACAATTCCGTTGCAAGGCTTTAGAACCCCCACCACCGTTCCCAAACCAGACTTGCATATTATATCCGCCTCATGCGCTATCTCCGCAACATCGTCGAAGTCTATTGGCATATCCAATGCTTTGGCAAGTGCAAAGGCTATGGCAACAGCTGATCCACCGCTAGAACCGTATCCACCTCCTATTGGCACAGATATTCTCTGGTCTATGTAAACCCTACCACCCCTTCTCCCGGCCATTGCAAAAATCCTTTCAGCTATGTATCTAGCTAGGCAACCATCTATGTAAGAGCCGTTGACCCTATTTACAACCACAAGCCCATCACTATGGCTTAGATCCACAGACACCTCGGCAACTATTGCATTTGCTATTCCCAGCCCACCTCCGACAGCCCCTGTTTCTCTAAGATCAGAGGCTATATGTGGTGCAAAGAACCCTGATATACCTGCTGAAGCAGTTGACCTTACCCTCCTCATTAACACCCTCACCTATACCTCTTCAGCCACATCTCAACAGCTCTTGCAATTGGTGGGGTAAGGTATATCATGAAGGGTATCTCTGTGTAGTAGGTCCATAGAAACCATATTAGGGCGGCTGCAAACGGAGCCTTGGTCTGGAACTCTGGAGGAACGCCCACAATATTAAGACTAGCTGCATAGGTGTAAGCCCATAGGCCAAAGCCTATGTAGAGAGAGCCTATCATCAATCCAAGGCTATAAGCTAGCGCCTCATTCGGGTATATATAGCCTCTCCTTCTAAACATGAGCATTACCATGGATATGGCTACACCAGCTCCTGAGACAATGGCAACCGATATGAATACCAGGGCTGTTGTGAAATCGATGAATTTAATGGTGTATAGGTAGTAGAGAGCTGCTACAGGTATGAATTGGAGGATTATAGCTAGAATGCCCAAAGCTTTAGAATCCCTCCTAGCCTTCTTCGCAACAAGACCTAGAATGTAAAAGCCTAGAAAATTTGCTGGAACACCCACAGATAAGCTAACTAGCGCATTTCCATGGACAACCATATCGCTTATAAAAATCCCTATAGCAGCCCCCAAACCGCCTACAACAGGGCCAAAAACTTCTGAAAAAACAGCAGGCACAAAAACAGAAGGCCAAAACCTAACACCGCCAACAACTATAGCAAAAATGCCAAAAGTTGTTGCTATGCCAACTAAAGCATATAGAGCGGCATTAACTATTGCTATCACAAAGTCTCTGACCTTCATATAAGCAACACTCACCTCTATGTGATACACCTTAAGAAGAATGCAGTTTAAATATTTAAACTCTTTTCTTAAATAAGTTTAAATAGTTTAAATAAACAAAAAGCGCTCTGTCTAAATAATCCAACTTGTGTGTCGCAGTTCCTCAACTAATGTTGTCGTTGTTTAATGAAAGTTTATTTCTTGTCTCTACATCTATCTCTTTTTGTGATGAGCCGTGGCACATCTGATTTGTGATGTGTTTGTCGCAGCCGTCTGACCTACTGTTTTCTCCAGACAGGCTTTCCTCCAATGTATGTGGCTAGGACCTTTATGTTCTTCAACTCTCTCTCATCTGTTTTCAGAGGGTCTCTGTCAACGATTATGAAATCTGCTAGCTTTCCCGGCTCTAGAGTACCCAGATCCTCTTCTTCGAGTAGTATATATGCAGAGCCGTATGTGTAGTGGTGGAGGGCCTCTTCTACTGTTAGGCTCTGGCTCTCTGTATACCTATAGTGTTTAACGTTCTCGTATTTCCCCCTTGTAACTGCAGCGTATATTGTCTGCCACGGGTTTGCGGGCTCAACTGGGCTGTCCGTCCCAATGCCTACAGGAATTCCTTTTTCAATCATTGTCTTGAATGGGTATAGCCACTTTATCCTCTCCTCACCCAACCTCTGCAAAGCCCACCAATCAGATATGACAAAGTTTGGCTGAACAGACGCTGCAACCCCAAGCCTAGCCATTCTATCTATTTGATCTTCTCTAAGAACCGATGCATGCTCAATTCTATGTCTATACATCCTCGCATTCGGAAGCTCCTGGTATATATCTAAGATTACATCTATTGCCCTGTCGCCAATGCCGTGAATGGCCAGCTGAAGACCAGACTCATGGATTTTTCTGGCAGCTGCTCTAAGATCTCTTGGATCTGTTGCTGGATAGCCGCTGGTTGAGGGGTCGTCTGAATAGGGTTTTGATAGCCATGCTGTTCTAGCACCTAGACTGCCATCTGCATAGAGCTTGACCCCAACTATTTTCAGGTACTCGTCTCCAAAACCACTCCTAAGCCCCACATCCCTTGCGACGTCTATGAAACTCCAAGACTTTCTAAAGTCTAGATAAACTCTAACCCTTATAGGCAGCTGCTTCTCCTTCCAAAGCTCTGTCAAAGCCTTTAAAACCTTTGGATCGCATCCAACGAAGCCAGCTGTTGTAACGCCTTGCGAGGCTAGGTGGTTTAAGGCTCTTAGAAGAATCTTTTTATAGTCTTCAACAGATATGGAATCCTCAATCTTCTCCCTAACAGTGTTGAGGGCATCCTCTCTAACAATACCTGTTGGAACACCCCTATCATCTCTAACAACATTGGGAGACTCAATCGTTGAAACGCTTGCGAGTTCCAAACCCCTTGAGTTGAGGACAGCAACATGCATGCAGATCCTGTAGAGTATAACCGGCCTATTGCTAACAACCTCGTCGAGATCCCATCTAGTTGGCCACCTCCTCTCCTCGAAAAGCTCTTGATCCCATCCAAATCCAATAATCCATAGAGTGTCAACAGATTTTGAAAACTCTTTCAGCCTCTCCTTAAGCTCTCTAATACTTTTAACGCCACGGAGATCGAGCATGCCAAGCTGAAGACCAAGCTCATCCAAGTGGATGTGAGAATCTATGAAGCCAGGCAGGACAGTTGCACCATTCAAATCGACAACATCTCCGCCAAGCAAACCAGCCACGCTTTTCGCAATGTCATTGCTACCGGCGTAGAGTATCCTACCCCACCCAACAACGATGGCCTCAACCCTCTTAACGGGCTTGAAAGACAGGTAGATATTTCCATTGACAAATGCTGTAACCAGATATCATCACCAAAGAAAAATATGTTGAGGAAACATTAAAAACTTGTGCTACGCAAAGACCGCATCTCTAAACTTATTTAAATTTTAACTTCTTTGAACTTATATAGCGGCAATGCTTTAATTGACTCGCGTTTTATCTGTGCTGTAATGCGCTTGTGCTGGTGAATCCCATGGTTATCTACCCTGTTAAGCATGTTTCGTGGAGCGAAGTTGCTGAATGGAGTTTGAGACTTGCAAGGATTGTTGATGGTAGTGGGTTTAAGCCAGATGTTGTAGTCGCTGTTGGTAGAGGTGGTCTAGCAGTCTCTAGGATTCTAGCTGACGTTCTAGACGTTGACAAAATCCTTTATTTGCCTATTAGATGGAGAGAAAAGTCTAGAAGACCTGGCGAAAACTATTTAGCTGAGCTAATAAGGTGCTTTGCAAAGGGCTCTGGCATAGAGCTTTGTATAGCCGATGTTGTTAAGGGCCTCAGCATAGAAACAGCATTCAACTTTGAAATTGATTTGAATGGGTCTAAAGCACTCGCAGTTGAAGAGATATCTGCCACAGGCCTGCACCTCGCAAAAGCTAGGGAGATTCTGATCAAAAAATGGAGAGCAGGAGATGTTAAGACAGCAACCCTAGTCTGGAAAACATCTACATCGCAGCTAAAGCCCGACTATGTATTCATCGAGACTAGAAGCTTTGTGTGGTTCCAATTCCCATGGTCAAGAGCATCAGACTACAAACAGTTTGCTAAAGTCGCCATGGAGGAGGAGTGCAGAAGAGGAGGCAAATGCTCATGGAGCATAGAAGAAATTGGAGAACTCTTCAAAAAATGGTATGGATTCGACCCAGACAAAAAATACTTAGAGATAGCTCTTGAGAAACTCACAAAAGAGGAGATACTAAATAGGGTAAATAAACAGAATGTAATAGTCTATGAGATAAGAATTCAGTAGAAACTAAAGAGCAACGCTTATAACGCTTTTTAAAACACTAGAAAATTGGTGGGAGGATAAAAAGGTTATGGAGAATAGAAGTACTAAGCAAGAGCTTCTCAAGCTTTTGAAGGAGGATGAGGAGTTTAGGTATGCTATAGCCGGCCTCCTAGGCTTTGGGGAGGTTTTGAAGAGGCTTGATAGGCATGAGGAGGAGTTGAAGAAGCTTAGAGAAGACTTCTTAATGTTTGTCAAAGAGCAGGAGAAGAGATGGGAGGAGAATAACAGGAGGTGGGAGGAGGCTTACAAGAGGTTCGAAGCTATTGAGAATGAGTTGAGGGCTCTTAGAGAGGATTTCAATAGGTTTGTTGAGTTGGAGGAGAGGAGGTGGGAGGAAACGTATAAGAGGTTCGAGGCTATTGAGAAGACTTTACAGTTTCACGGGGAGAAGATTGCAGAGCTTGCTAAAATTGTTGGAGAGCTTAAGGTTGCTTTGGGATCTATTGGTAGGAGGCTGGGGAGAGACCTAGAGAAGACAATTCTATCCCTATACAAAGACGCCATCGAAAGATTTGGCATAGATGTTGAGAAAATTGAGAAGATCTCTTTCAGAGACTACGATGGTAAGTACCTTCAGAAGGGGGCTAAACTAGAAATAGACATTTACATAAGTGATAAGGCAACGTATTTCATAGAGGTGAAGAGCTTTGCAGATGAAGATGATGTCGAATGGTTTAACACAAAATGCAGTATTTTCGCTAAGGAGAAAAACATTGAGAACTATAAAAAGCTTTTGATAGCTGTGAACATGCTACGTGAAGCTTTGGAGAGAGCCAAAGAACTTGGTATAGAAGTTGTCTACGGATCTATCATAGAATAGCTAAAATCTATAGAAAGGCTGTAAAGAGGCCATCAATGGATATGTAGACAAATTTGTTTGGTGCAATACTATTGGGTGAGGAATGCGCTGCAATAACTTTTTATAGCGACCCAGTTGAATCTTTTCTAACCTCAGTCTTTAGATTATATGAGGTCTTTGGATGCGGTCAAATAATAGTCTTTTCTTCTAAAACTAGAGAAGCCGAGGCTTCAAATGCTGTAAACCTATTGAGGAATTATGTGAAGAATACTGAATTTAGTTTATATCCCATATTCCCAGACCCAAGCGACCTGAATTCATTTGATGGTCTTTCGCAAACTGTCTACAATGTTTTGAGAGGCATCTCAAAAGATAGTAGAATTGTTATGGCTACCTACACGGGCTCTAGACTAGAGGTCTCAGCAACTATCTTAGCAGCTTCTAGGCAAAGAGAAAGTGTTTCCCTCATCTACACACCATTTTTCTTCGGCCCTTGGAACAACCTTTTTTATCCCTTTACACCAAAGCCTTTGGAACCAATAGCAATTCTACATCCAAGTGCAGATGATGTGAGATCTATTGTAAAACCTAGTCAAATTCTCATTGAGAAGCAAGATCTGGAGAAGCTTCTCGACAACTTTGTAAAACCTCCATTATCTCGACTTAGAAGAGGCGTTGCATATACTCAATACAAAATCAATGCTGAGTATGCAACGTCTTCAATTATATATCCATTGGATTTTAGATGTAGAGGACTCAGAATCACAATTACAGTTAACAAAATTCCTAAGATAGTTGCTGAAGCAAGAGACTATTGCAACTATGATGAGGTTATAGAGCTTGTGCACAGTCTTGGCTCTCAAATCAAAAAATTCAATACCATTGAAAGTGAGGCAGGTAGAGCAATAGAATTGATAGCGAAGTTCTCTGGACTCATCCCACTAGCTGTTGAGGAGTGCACATATGACTGTGAGAAATACAAAGATGTTATTTTGACAGATTTTCTATCTGAGATAGGGGCAGAGGCTCTTATGGATACAAACATATTCTACACATCACTTCACATGTTATTACATGAATCAAAAATTAATGTCAAAACACCTTTATGTGCCTATGTAGAGCTTTTGGGGCATGTCGCACATTATAAGAACCCATATGAGGAATTGAGATCAGCCATAGCCAGCCTTATCCTAGATGAGATTAGGACACTAGGACTTCAAATCGATGAGAATTCTAGTCAGCGGCCATGTGAAATCGGAATAGCGTTGGCAAAGGGCTTCGCTGTAACATCTGACAAAAAGGCATTTGATGATATATTCAAGTTTTTGAACATTAAAGCTGTTTTCACGGTGCCTAAGCCTATAAAGGAGGTAAAGTTGCTTAGGAGAGAAAATATGAGAAGAATAGCATATGCATATTATGCCATTGCGCAGTTCAAAACAGTTGTTGAAATGCCTGAAATTGCAAAAGCGCTAAGTAAGTTAGGTATTGAAGTGAGGTTTGAATAGATCGGTTACAAACCTCATTAATTTATAATCAAAGATTAATTAACGTCATCTCAAAATGCAATTGTTGAAAGCTTGAAAGAAACGGGCTCTAATCCAGTCGATAAGTATCCACAGTTTGTGAGACTAGAAAATGATAAAGGTTTTTGTACGTAATATTGGTAGCTGAAGAGATTTGAAGGTGATGATGAAGAGGAAGTGTGCTGTTAAATCGTTGAAAGGGCCACCACCTCTTAGAATAGCAGGGTCTGGGCCGTAGGCAAAGGGCTTGCGTTTTTCTGTCACATGCTTTAGCCTGTCTTTGTGTAGGGATAACAGTTTTTAGGTTGTGGTAGCAAAGTAGTTTTTGTGATGTGTTTTGAAGCCTATTGTTGTTGTCCCCTTTGCATCTGAGATTCATGGAAAGGAGTACTACGCCAATGTTTTAGAGGTTTTTAGGAAGCATCTCAGTAGATATGGTATAGAGTTCCACAGCGAAATTGTTGTGTCTGCCGAGGCTGCTGAGAAGCTGGGTAGCAGATACCAGGGGTTTATACCAATAGCGCTTGTCTTGACTGGTGGCACGAGTAACCTTATCTACAGGTTTGTGTCTACAGGCTCTATAGACAAGGTCTTTATACTTGCCCATACGGAGCACAATAGCCTTGCCTCAGCTGTTTCTGCTAGAAGCAAGATTGAGAGGGATGGGTATTCAGCTGGGCTCTACTGGTGTGAAGAGTACTACTCTATCGACTGTGAGAATGTTGTTGACAAGCTGATGGCTGTTGCAAGAGCTGTTGCATTCATTGACGGCTCTAAGGTCGCTGTGGTTGCTGATAGGGAAAAGGGTGATGTAGAGGATGCTTTTGAGTCTAGATTCAATGCAACAGTCGATATTGTATCTACATCAAGAATAGCCTCGATGATGGATTCCGCCCCAAGGGAGAGGGTAGAGGCTGTCGCCAGAGAGATAGAGTCGAAGATAGAGTTTGAGGCATCTAAAGAGGCTTTGGAGAAGGTTTCCAGGCTTTACATAGCTCTTGAGAGCCTTGCCAAGGAGAACAAATACGATGTTGTAACAATAGACTGTTTCCCATTCATACTAAAATATGGTGTAACACCATGCATACCACTATCGCTGCTAAACAGCAAGGGGATTACAGCTGTTTGCGAAGCAGATCTAACAGCTGTTTTCGGTATGCTTCTAGCAAGGGGTTTGACAGGTAGGAGTGGGTGGATAGGAAATGTAGTGTCATTCAAATCCAGATCAGCTATGCTAGCCCACTGCACAATAGCCCTCGACCTAGTCTCTGGAAAGCCTAGGGCTATACAGCATTTTGAGTCTGGAGCTCCATACGCAATAACAGCATCTGTAGAAAATGCTGTAGCAACTATAGTGTCTGTCGACAGGGACTTCACCATAGCCATAGCCGACAGGGGGAGGATAGTAAAATCCGGTCTACTAACATACTCAACATGCAGAACACAGATAATGCTAGAATTTGACTTCCCAGTTGAGCACATACCTAGGTATGCCCCGTCAAACCACCACATTATGATGTTTGGAGACTTTGTTGATGAGATTAGAGAAGTTGCCTACATGTTCAACATGGATGCGGCAACATATAGAGAGCTTGTTGGCTGGTGAAAATGGATTTTGCAAAGCCCAAACACTTCTACTACCTCTTGCATCCAAGACCAGTTGTAGTAATACTGTCGGTGTGCGAGGGTGGGAGATACAATGCTATGCCAGCTTCTTGGATAACACCAGTATCCGAAGAACCGCCGACAATAGCTGTTGCAATCGATAGAGAGTCATATACATTCACATGCATCGAATATTCGAAGGAGGCCACATTCAACATACCATCTGCTCAGCATGTAGATGTTGTGTACAAGCTTGGGAGCGTCTCTGGTAGAAGCGTTGACAAGATAAAGATGTTTGGTCTTAGCCTAGCAAAAGCGAATAGGGTTGGCGCACCTATTTGGCAAGATGCCATTGGATGGCTGGAGGGTAGGGTCACAAGCTTTGTAGACGTCGGCGAGGTAAGGCTATATGTTTTCGAGGTTCTAGACTATTACGCAAAAGCTGATGCTATATCAGAGTGGGGGTGGCAGCTACAGAAAGCTAATCCGATTCACCACGGGGCTGGCAGATGGTTCTATCTAGTCGGCAGACACATAGCAGCATCCAAATAAAATATTAATCTTTTTTCCACAGTATTAAAGCTGATGATTGGTCCTAGCCAGCCTGACTGAAATGTGATGAGCGGACCACGAAATGATTCTAAACAAGGACAATACCATTCTCTATATAGCTCAAAGCCTTTTCCCTATCCACAAGCTTATTCGGTTCGACAACAAGCGCACCAGCATACGAATTTCCATAGTAGCCCTTCATGGAGAATAGCGTTAGAACCCTCTTTCCATGGTTAAACCTGTAGCCGTTGCATGGTTCATGCCCCCTCACAGCGATAACCACATTGAGTTTCCTCAGAAGAGTCTCAGTTATTTTCCTACCCCACACAACCCCAGCTCCCCTAACAAAGTTGAAATCATGCTCCTCAATCTCTTCGCTTGGATCGCTCCACAGAATCTCTTCAAAATCACTTGCATCAACATTCAAAATATCTTCAACTCCATCAAATTTTAGAAGTCTCGATACTGGTGGACCTCCATGAAAAGCAACTAGTGTGTTTGGTATGTAGAGTATTAGGGGAAGCAAATCAAATATTTTTTGAAACAAGTTGTAGAGTTCTTCGCCATTCACATAGCCGAATGCCTCTATGAGCTTATATGGAAAGTCGTGTGGCGATGGAAGAAGTTGTGGAGGGGGCTCGTGGTTTCCCCTCAAAAGAACTATCCTATCATTCCAATCCTTCTTAAGCATAGCTATTAAGGCAACCGTTCTGATTTGCTCATCGCCTCTATCGATATAGTCTCCAAGGAAAACTATCCTACCTCCATCTCTGAGAATGTCTAGTGCCTTAACCTTTTCTAAAATGTTTAGAAGTGTGTAGTAGTCTCCATGCACATCTCCTATGAAAACTGTTCTGCATTTACAATCGAGTTTAACAAATTTTCTGTCGTTTCTAAGTCTAGATTCAAATTGTAGTGTGTTGTAGAGCTCCTCGGTTAGTATCCTGAACTCGCTGTAGTCTCTAACAACAAGCTCTACCTTGGCTATATAGTCTCCTAGACTCATTGATTATAGACACCACTGAAATGCGGCGACAGGTATAAGTATCTTTCCTAGGGTTTAAAATTTGAGCTGTGGTCACATGGCAAGACCTAGAGCCATAGCTATTCACATTCCAGTCCACAGCTGGTCTAAAGATGAGATTGTGTCGAATGCAATATCATTTGGCGACAAGGTTTTCAGCTGTTTAAAGAGTGTTGGCTTGGAGGTGTGGACAAAGAGGTTTATTCTTCCGGTATTACCGGAAAATTCGTTGGGTTGTAGAGACATTGAGCATATAGTTAATGAGATTAGCGGGTCCATGGGGGATAGAATACTTGTAGCGTTTCCACTTTCACCGTCTAGCCAATGCTTAAAAGAGTTGCATAGCCTATCAAATGTTGACTCAGCATATTTCTCAACAAGTTGCGGAGATGGGGATTGTATAAAAAAGGTTGTTGAACATGTTTATTCTGGGCATAGAAATGTGGAGCTAGACTTATTCACAAGATTTGCAATATCTTTTGGCATGTGGATAGAGACCCCATATTTCCCAGCAACAGCAAACATATCCAATGTTCTCGGTTTTAGTGCAGCTCTCAGATATGTTGATGTTGTATCGCAGGCACTGCTTTATAGCAGAACCCAGCTTCTCAGAGACTTTCTCGAGAATGTTGGTAAGAGGCTTGAGGAGTCTGCCAGATGTAGCAATGTAGCTTTTCTGGGTATAGACTACTCATTGTCTCCGTGGGTTGAGGAGGGAGAGAGCATTGCAAGTCTCATAGAGTCTCTGAGCAACTCTAGAATGGGGTTCCCAGGGATCCTATCCACAATATATGCTCTGAACACATTTTTGAGGGGGCTGATCAAAAAGGTTGGGATAAGACACATGGGCTTTAACGAGGTTATGCTACCTGTGGCAGAGGATCTTGTGCTCAACAACCGTGTGAGAGAGAGCTTTGTCACGGTCAGGGATCTGATAGCCTATAGTTTTGCATGTGTTACCGGTCTTGACATGGTTGCTTTGCCGAGGGATGCAGACATCTATAGAATTGCATTGGATATGCTAACAGTTTACAGAGTTAAGAACAGGGTTGTGGCGATGAGGGCTATTCCAACAGATTTTGATGTGTCTAGCGAGGTAAAGCTAAAGAATTTTGGGGTAACATATGTAGCAAGGCTTTGAGGCGATTGCATGGCAGCTACAATGTATCCAGAGCTTGCAAGACTTCTCCTCATTTTGAGAAATAAAATGGGTTTGGAGATAGATAAGAAAAGGGGTAGTATAACAGATGCAATTTCGTCTATAGAATGGATCCCCATAGGCGATGAGAAGAATGTGTGCAAAGCTGTTGCAGCATCTGACTCTAGCTTCATACTTGTTGAGTCTAGGATAGCAATGCTATATGTGTTGCAGGGGATATCACAGCTCTACACAATTGACAGTGGGAAGATAGCTACAAGAGATAGTGATAGATTCTATGACGCTGGCTTCATAGAGTCGACAGATAGGAGGGTAGCGACGAGAAGGTCTGCATTCAAAAAGGCTTTGACAGCACATGCATATCTGAATGAGGTTGAATCCATTGGAAGAATAGCATCTAGAGGTAGCATAGATCTAGCTCTTCTCGACGGCTCTCTGCTCTCATTTCTCGTTGCAAGAAGGGACATTGCCAAGAGCATGACTATTGAAAGTGTTTATGGATCCAAGGATCTGAACTATGTGTATAGCAGAAAGGTGCAGACCATTGAGGAGCTAGCGCAGAAGACAACACTGGTTTTCACAGCTAAATCGAGCAGCGTTAGCTTCTATACACAATCTAACTACACAGATTTTCAACTATTTGAAATGGCTAGAATATACAGAATTCCACCATATTTTGAAGCCGGATACTCAAAGCCTTTAGATATAGAGTTGAGTGGAGATATAAAGAGGTTTCTAGGGCTCGAGGAATGCAGTTTAAAGGGCTTTATAGTGACTTATGCAAGGCTTCAGAGAAACTCCCAGGTGTTTCAGTTGAGTATTCCGTACATAGATAGGAAGCCCGATATAGACATGGTTGTAAAGTGTGTTAGAGCGTTCTCTCCAGCCGGCTATCCACTACCCCTTGATGTTGTTCACAGGTTGAGCAAATTGTCTAGGAGGAGCTTGAAAGAGTTTCTAATTAGAGTGGGATTTCCTGTAGCCTCTGGAAGAGAGTTTATAGAGCTCTAGTTCTCTCCGCATCTAACGCTCTTCAAAATCTCCTCCACATATCTCCTAAAATACTGGTATGGCATATACCCAAGCAGTGCATCAACAGCCCTTCTATCTATTACCACAACGGTTGTCGGTGTTGAGTACACGCCAAACTCCATTGCAACCTCTGGAACATAGTCGGCGTTGGCTTCTATGAATGCTGCTGACCCCCTAAACTCTTCAGCCACCTTGGCAAATATCGGTTTAAACATTCTGCAGTACGGGCAGTAAGTCGTTGTTACAAGAACAAAGGCAACTCTACAACTGTTTATAGCATCCATGAACTCCTCTACGCTGTGTATAGATCTAAACCCATATGATGCTCTACAACACCTCGTTCTATCCTCAGTTCTAGGAGCTTTCGAAAGCTCTAGAGTCATTCTATCCAATATCTCATCGATATCCTCCTCAACTATATGACCGGCTCTATCTATTCCACGCATTATAGACACCAAGGGAATATTAGACACGTTGGGTTAATAAGTTCAGCCGCCGTGAAAAAACTGCAAAACAATATCGCTTAGGCTAGCCTCATTAAATGGTTAAAGCATTTAAGCTCAGAAAGAGATTCTCACTAATGCTAGGAGTTTCAGAGGTTTTGTAGCTCAATGTCCAAGACGCTTATAGATGTTCTAGACCTGCTAGACTCTTTTCCCCACTACTCCCAAGAGTTCAAAGCAAGGATTCAGTACATGGACCTAACCTTTCTTGTGGGTAGATATTACATAGCCATTCACAGTATTTTCTTTCCAGCTGTTGCAGATTTCGAGGATCTCCCTGTCCAAAGAGTTTTCCTCGAGCCTATAGCAACGATATATATACAAGAGAGCAAAACCGTTGTCTACTTCCGTCAAAATGATAGACTAGACATTTTTAGAGAACATGAGCTGGGCAAGGTACCTGTCATAAGCTTGTCAGAGGATGAGAAGCTTCTTGTTTTGGCTGCCTCCGCCATTGCAGACAAGATTATTGAGAGCCCTAGTGAGAAGAACATTTTGCGTGTTCTGCCAAGCAATTTGAGAACATATGTCGAGGCAGCTATAGATGCTATGAAGATGGATTTTCCCAGAGAGGGGGTGGGGGCTGGACAAAAAACAGGTTTGGAGGCTCTTGGAAGAAAGATTCTAGAGTATGTTCTGTGGCTAGGCAAGGCAAATTATGATGTTGTTAAGGAGATTGACTATGTTTTCGGCGTTACCATGAGGACTCTGAGGATAAGGTACCAAAGCTTCGATGTTGAGATAAAGGCGTTTTCCAGAACTGGTGTTGTTGAATCTCTTAATGTTATTGAAAAGATTCTTCCGATAAACATCGCTTCCAGTATTATTAAAAACATTGAGAAGTCTTTCAAAGTTCTGTATGTTGCTTCGAATCTTCTATAACATTCAATTCAAAACAATAAATTTAGACACATCTAAACTTATTAACGCCACTATTAGTCGAATTAATTGGTGCATAGAGTTTGTCGGAGCTTCGCAAAGGGCAATGCGACAGTGTTATAGCTGTTGTAGGTCAGCCTAATGTCGGTAAATCAACTCTATTCAATGTCTTGACAGGTAGAAGAGAGAGGGTAGGCAATTTCCCAGGTACAACAGTTGCTATGAGCATTGGTAGAAGGAGGTATGGAGACAAAACCATGTGTTTTGTTGATCTCCCCGGGATCTATGATTTAAAAGCTGTTTCTCTTGATGAGAAGATAGCTAGGGACTATATAGTTTTTGGGGATTGGGATGCTATTCTAATACTAGTTGATTTGACTGGAGGTTTAGAGGGACTGTACCTAGCTCTGCAAGTTCTTCAGCTAACGGATAGAGCTGTTGTGGCTTTGACCAAGTGGGACGAGGTTACCAAGCGTAGAATAAGAGTTGATTTAGACGGGCTGAGTAGGATCCTAGGAGTTCCTGTGGTACCTATATCAGCTCTTAGGGGGGAGGGCATAGAGGATTTGCTGAAAGCCTTAGAGTCGGTTGTCGAGACATCCAGTAGAAAAGCTGCTAAGGGTATACACATTGACTATGGCTCTCTAGAAAACACATTGAATAGCATTGTGAAAGAGGTTACAAACAGCTTTAAGAGTGATAGGATCGACCCTAGAGGGCTTGTAGCATTGATTGCTAGAGGGAACATCGATATTGCTGAGAAGATTGGCCTGTCTCATATAGCCAGAGTGCTGGAGGACACAGCCAAATCTATGAACATTGATGTTGGTGAACACATTGCAGAAAGCATATACAGATTCATTAGAGGCACCTTCACAAGCCTCATAGCCATAGAGCCTTTGGAGAGATTCGAGAAGAAGGGGTTTGCATACAAGGTTTTTGGGAATCCCTATACAGGCTTTGTAGCAACAGTTGCGACACTGTTTTCAGCTATTTTCATAGCATTTGCGGTTAACACAGGCTTTCCATTCACAACCATTTTAGAGGCTCTTGGAAGAAGCGACTTGGCAGAGGCGCTAGAGTCCTACACAATCTCTGGACTAATATCGCAGGCTTTCGACTATCTCAAGAACTGGGTACAAAGCTCTTTGGGATCTGCACACCCTGTTCTAGCTAGTCTACTCGCCAACGGTATTATAGAGGGTGTTGGTGTTGTGTCTTCATTCATCCCACTGATAATGATAACCATGATGATTATGTCTGCCATTGAGGACTCTGGTCTAGGGCCGCTAATGGCAATATCCATGCATAGCCTATTCGCAAAATTCGGTTTGAGCGGCAGGGCCATATACCCCCTCTTCATATCTCTTGGATGCAATGTGCCGGGGGTCATGGCCTCTAGAGCAGCTTTAGACGATGCTGAGAGGTTCGAGATAATAGCTGCTGCCTCTTTCATTCCATGCCAGGCAAGACTAATCGTCATGCTTGCACTAGTAGGCTTTCTATTCCCAGGCAACCCAGCTCTCCAAGCACTTGTGGTTATAGGTGTTTACTTTGGTGGTGCAGTACTATACCTATTAACAGCGAAGATTTTTAGAAGAGGTGTGTTGAGGGTTTCAACACCTCCAGAACTTATACTGGAGCTTCCTAGTCTGCACAAGCCGAGTCTAAAGGTTGTTTGGTGGGATAGCTGGTCACTAACAAAACACTTCATTGTCAGAGCCGGAACGGTGCTTGTCCTTCTAGTAGCAGTTGTATGGGCTTTAACAAGCTTTGGGCCAGAGGGATTCGTTGAAGACCCCTCTCAAAGCTGGGCCTCCAACATTGGGAGGCTAATAGGATATGCAATAAAGCCTCTGTATGGATTGAGCGAGGACTCTAGCTGGAAAATTGGATTTGCACTGCTAACAGGCTTTATAGCTAAGGAGAATCTGTTGGCAACAATAGCTGTTATGACTGGTGCTGAGGAGTATCAATCTGCCCTCCAAGCGCTTGGGCTAACAGTTGCCCAAGGGATTGCAATACTAGTTCTATTCATGTACTATGTCCCATGCCTAGCCACAGTAAGTATGATATATGCTGAGAGCAAGAGCATTAGATTCACACTACTTGTGGTGGCTTATATAGTAGCTGTAGCACTTCTAGCATCTCTCTTGGTCTATGGAACAGCCATTCTTCTGCAGCATTGAATTGCTTCTAAAGATTTTAGACTAGTCAAACTTATTAACCCTAGCAAAAAATTTTAGAGTGGATCAGTTATCGCAGAGGCGATTAAAGGTGTATCTAGCGGATCTGCCACCAAATGCAGTAGCTACGGTAGTAGACATTGTTGCGGGTCCAGGGCTGAAGGCAAGGCTGATAGGAATGGGGTTTGTCAATGGGGCGAAGATAAAGGTTATAGACAATAGCTCTGGCCATGTCATAGTAGCTCTTGACAGTGGTTTTGGTAGGGTGGTCGCTCTTTCGAGGGGGGTTGCAAACAAGATTATTGTTGAGGTTTCTCAACAGAGTTGAAAATCAGGGCAATGCCGCTGATCAAATATTTATACCCCTATAAATAAGCTTGGTATAAGCTATAGCTTGGTGAAAAATAATTATGCCTCTATTCACAAAGATAATAGCGTCTATAGGCCCTGCAAGCAGTGATGCAGCAACTATCTTCAGCATGGTTAAGGCTGGGGTTTCTGGGTTCCGAATAAACTTTTCTCATGGCTCTCCCGAAGACTGGGCAAAATATGTTGATGCCATTAGATCTGCTGAAAGCAGGCTTGGAAGACCCGTTGCATTGATAGGAGATCTGCAGGGTCCTTCGATTAGAATTGGTAGGGTTGAGCAGCCAATAGTTTTAAAGAAAGGTGAAACGGCTCGTATTATGCCTGGCTCAGAGGCTAAGGGTGGCGATGAAAAGGTTATTCCCATGCCTATAAACAAGTTTTTTGATGTTATTGAAGAGGGAGATATTCTTGTAATGGATGATGGGAGGACAAGGCTCAGAGTCTCAGATATTCAAACAGACTACATCGAGATAACCGCTTTGACAGACTCAGTTATAACATCTAGAAAAGCGGTTACCATATACAACAAGGAGATTGATCTACCTCCTCTCAGCGAGACTGATATGAACAATGTGAAGTTTGCTATAGCCCATGATTTCGACTACATCGGGCTTAGCTATGTTAGGAGTGGGAGTGACATAGACATTCTAAGGGACTATCTTAGAAGGGTTGGGAGAGAGGATATTGGGATAATAGCTAAGATAGAGACTAAGAGTGCTATAAAGAATTTGGATGAGATTATTGAGAAGAGCGATGCTGTTCTAGTTGCAAGAGGCGATCTGGGAATGAACTTCGGGCTAGAGGAGATACACTCTCTCCAGAGCACAATCGTTGACAAGGCTCTACAACACAGAAAACCTGTTATCGTGGCAACACAGCTTCTAGAGTCAATGGTTGAAAAGCCTGTTCCAACAAGAGCAGAGGTCGTCGATGTTAGCACAGCTGTTGAGATGGGTGTAGACGCTTTGATGCTGACTGGAGAGACAGCAGTTGGCAAATACCCTCTAGAAGCTGTTTCATGGCTGATAAAAATCGTTAACTTCGTGGAGAAAAGCACTCTCAAAAGCGAGTTCGAGGACATAGCCAAGAAGGCTAGGAAAAACATAAGCGAGCTCAAGCTAATGTTTGCAAAAGGCGTTATAGAGCTCGCAGAGGACATGAATGCTAAGCTAGTTGTCTTCAGCATATACGGAAACACAGCAAAGAGAATATCATCGCTAAGACCAACAATACCAGTTTATGTGGGCTCCTCAAACACATCGATAATGAGAAAACTAGCCATACTATGGGGGGTACAGCCAATACAGGTAGACGCAAACAACTATGAAGAGGGTCTGCAAAAAGCTGTGCAAAAAGCCATAGAGCTTGGGTATATAGGCTACGGAGACCTAGTCATAGCAACATATGGATTGAAAGAGCCTAGACAGAGAATAGAGATCCAGAGAATAGTTAGCTGATGCACAGTCTCTTCTAAAGCCATTATCAACCAACCCCAAACCCTTTTGACATCAACAAAATCGTTCATATATACATTAATATTTCTAAACAAATTAATGAATTAAATAACTGAGTGCATCTGATGAGTGAAATCTGGTCTGAAATGTGATGTGCCTAGACCAAGCTGATTAGACTTGTGATAGATGTCTTGACAGCTTCAAGCTATGGAGAAGAGACTTTAATATAAAATCTATGTGTTATCTGGCATAGGCTTATTAGTTTTGTAATGTAGAGTAGAATAGTTGTCATTTGGCTGATGTGCTTGCACAAACTGCTTGACTTCATTAAGCATCTCGAGGATTTATCTGATAGAATGTTTATTCCTAGAATCGATAGAGAAGATGGATTGGTTATATACACAATAGTGTCCACAATCGCTAGCCAGTACGAGAGGTTTGTAGCTGTTGATGCTGGTGCTGGCGTGGGCTACTCAACCCTATGGATAGTCGCTCCCCTCGAAGAAACATGTGTTAGGGGTACTGTGTTTGCTGTTGAATGGAATAGGGATAGATTCGAGGTTCTGAAAAAGAATCTTAGTGAGCTAGATGCTAGATGTGTAGATGTTGAGGTAGTGAATCAAAATGCTGTAGACTTCATCGAAATCCTTAGAGATAGTAGCATAAACTTTGTGTTTGTTGACATAGACAAGGATATGTACAGAACATTTCTTGTAAAAGCCTTGAACAAAGTTGTTAATGGAGGCGTTATAGCATTTCACAACGCGTATATAGTGAACAATTTCTATAAAGATGTTATTGGAGCTAGAAAATATATGGTCTCCGTAATTCCTACATCAGCAGGGATACTCCTCATAAAACTTTTTTAAGTCCATGAAGCTCCCATCCCCAGCTAAACAAATCCAGCCAAATCCAACAGCTACGAACTGGCAAAAAGCTGGCTTGTTTTCTGCAGAATCAACATGGTTTTGCAATAATTACAGTTGTATATGTTGCAAGAAATGAACATAGTTGTTGGAATTTGCATCATTAGATACAAAAATTGGTGAATCGTTAGCGCTGGTCTGCTTCAACACTTTTCCGCTTCTTCAAAGCAACTATCTCTATCAGTCCATTCCTGTAGTAATACTTAATTGATTTAGCCTCTATATCTGCCGGCAAATCAATTTCTTTTCTAAATATCTTGGAATCCTCTACAACCTCTAAGAGAATGCGCCTATCATCAACAGGTTTAACAGATATGTTCTGCTCACCAATCCCCGGAAACTCAACTACAACCCTCACAGCATCGCCCTCGTCGTAGACGTCTATTAGGCGTTCACCGGTATTCGGCTCCTCATCAACTATAGCAACCCTTGGCCCCTCTTGTTCAAACTGTTCATCGCCAAATCTATATATCCTTGGTATCCCATCTGGTCCGATCTCTATTTTGAACCCGTAGAACCTTCTACTGTTTGGGTTTTCTTCAAGATCCTCAAACAGGTCGTTGAAATCCTTTAGAAACTCGTTGAATAGTCTGTTAAATATTTCTCTAGCCATTCTATAAAACTCATCCCAATCATCTTCCCCCATAAAACAGCGCCTCACAGCCAAAAACTTACGCTAAACAAAATATAAATTTAGCTTGTGTGAATTAGTGTGATAAACAGAGTTGTAGACATGGTTGCACTAGTTATATCAGCGTTTATACAAAATATGGGGTAGTGTTCTTCTCTATATTTTCAGTTATCTTTCTAATGTTTTTGTTTTGTTGGCTAGTTCTATGAAGTATTTTGCTATTTGTGGATAGTCTTTTTCTCTATACTCTGTTGTGCTAGCCATCATGTATAGTGTTGACATTGCTTCTGCTATTATCGACGGTATCTTCTTTTCTTTTAGTGCTGATGCTATGCACATGTAGTCTTTTCCTGCCATCCAGGTCTTGAATCTTGGCGGCTTTTCCTCGAATATCCTGCTCCAGTACCTCTCGATGATTGAGCCGAACCAGAGGCTCTTTACCGCCTCTCTAAAAATGTCTATGTCTACATCCCATGCTGTTATGAGTGCTAGAGACTCTGCTAGTATGCCCGGTATAGCCAGTCCTATGTGGTTGAGCGCCAATTTGAGTGCCATAGCCTTTGGAACATCGCCAACATATAAAACTTTTTGGCTGTACAGCTCGAATATCTTTTTGTTTTCTTCGAATAGGCTTTTGTCTCCCCCAACCATTGATAGGAGCCTACATTCTCTAGCCTCGTCACTGCTTCCATAAACAGGAGACTCTAGATAGTTTACACCAACATTTCTAAGGATTTTCATCGTTGCTATACTGGTTGATGGTGTCACCGTACTAGAGTTTATCACCAACCCTCTTTCAAGCTTGCCTTCAGAGGCTATAGCAGTGGCAACATCTAGTACAGCACTGTCATCGGTGACAAAAACTATTACAGCATCGCTATCTGCAACAAGCTTCCTAGCATTGTCATAGGCTTTCCCACCTATTTCAGAAGCTACTTTAGACGCTTTCTCATAGCTTCTACTATAAACATTTACATCTATACCCTTGGAGGAGAGGCATCTGGCTAGGTTAGACCCCATTATACCTGTTCCTACAACCCCTATTCTCATTGTCTATGCCACCAAATAAGGTTTTTTATATAGCAATATATAAGACTTTTAGTGTTGCCCCATGTAGAACAGCTCTACAGCTTTTCCAGGATTTCCCCAAGCCTCTTCTTAGCCTCTTCCACACTCCCATAGCTCTTGAGCCTCTCGATAAGCTCTCTAAACATCTTCCCAACACCCCTGTCCTGGAAGAGCATCGCTAGGCCCTCCTCAATAACGCTCTCATCTAGGTACACCATCTTGGCTGATACACCACCATCTATAACTATATTCACACCAGTTATCCACGAAGCTTCATCAGATGCTAGAAAAGCTACTAGAGCGGCTATATCCTCGGGTCTCCCAACCCTTCCAGCTGGATGCCACATGTGGTCTAATGGCGATAGCCTAGACCCTTTTGGCGGTATCTGCCAAGCTGATGTGTCTATCCAGCCAGGCGAGACGGAAACAACTCTTATCCCATATTTTGCAAGTGATATTGCTAGCGCGTGGGTGAGGGCAATCAGCCCGCCTTTGGAGGCTGAGTAGGGCTCTGTATTCGGCTCCGACTGGAAGGCTCTTGTAGAAGCGATGTTTATTATAACACCACCGCTCAGCTTCATATATCTAACAGCGTGTTTTGAGCATAGCCAGGGGCCAGTAAGATTAACGTCTATGATCCTTCTCCACTCATCTAGAGTTTGCTCCTCCAAGCTCTTGCCAGAAAACCCTATTCCAGCATTGTTGACAAGAACGTTTATGGCTTTGAACCTCTTGTAGACTGTGTCAATAGCCTCTCTAACATGATCTTCGTTGGACACATCAGCATATATAAAAATCGATTCTATGCTCATGGAACTGAGCATCTTAACTCTTTGTTCGCCGGCCTCCCTATCAACATCCAGTATAGCTACTTTGCACCCCTCTAAACCTAGTCTATGAGCTATTGCTGCTCCTATCCCCCTGGCACCGCCAGTCACAACACATACCTTCCCAACAAATCTGTTCATGCCCATATATAATCAGCCAAAAAGACCTTTGCATATATGAGGTATAAAAATGCATGCAGATGGGTGCTAGGCTGAGAAGATACCACCATATAAAGGCACTAGAAACTCCTCATTGTAGTTCCAAAACCGGTTTGTGTTTGGAGCTAGCTTTGGCTTGGTATCCACAGGTATAGTGGCTTGCCCACAAACTCTGTTGACAAACCGTTTTCCATGTTGCTTACTCCGCCAATCTTTATCTCAACACCTTTGATCTCGATGTCTAGACCCAGAAGCTGTTGCAACAAGCTCTTCGGCTTCTCGATCTTTACAACTGGTGCTTGTGGGGATAGGCCAGCTAGTTGCCTAGCTATATTAACTGCATCGTCTAGTGTGCCGACATAGTCTGCCAAACCCACTTTGACAGCATCTTCGCCGAGGTATATCCTCGCCTGGAAAACCTCGCTATCGCTAATTTTTCTATGCTCCCTAACCCTCTCTATGAATATCTGGGCAGTTTTATTCACAATGTCTTGTAGGATTTCAACCTCTTTTTGCGTCAATGGCCTGAACGGGGATGTGATGTCCTTGTACACACCAGATTTTAGCACAGTTACATTGACTCCAAGCTTATTCAGAAGATCCTCAATGTTGACAACCTCCATAACAGCGCCAACAGAGCCTACAAGCGCATGTGGATTCACCACAATTTTTTGCGCTGGAAGAGAGATGTAGTAGCCGCCACTAGCCAAAACTTCTGGAGAGTAGACAACAACGGGCTTCGACTCGGCAAGCCTCTTAATCAACTGGTATATCTCCTCAGATGCAGCTGCAGACCCACCTGGGCTGTTAATCGATATGACAACAGCTCTTATAGATGGGTCGGAGAGGGCTTGATCTACATAGTACTTCACATCAGACGGTGTTATAGAGCCACTCGAAACTATGTTTAGAGAGGCGCCGCTATAGCTTATAGTCCCGCTAAGCTCTATCAACGCCACCGCCCCTATCCTCAGCCTCTCTATCTGCTGAACGAAAAACCATATCGAAACCCCCAAAACAATTGATGCAACAACAGCTACCGAAACTATTATGATTAGCAATGTTCTTCTCTTCATAAATAGCACCAAAATATTCTGTAGTACAATAAATGATTTGAATAGATATATAAATATTTTTTACTGTAGTGGCAAAGAGACTGCCTAAGGTAAGCAAACATGCGTAGATACTAATGAGTTTATATGTTTGCCTTCCATAAATAGTGATTCTAGTGTGAGATGGTGTCTACACAATCTACAGGCCTGTCATTGGCAGAGCCTCTGGAGAGGATTAGGTCAGGAACCCCGATAATAACAATAGGATCTTTGCTTAAGAGCATCGGAAACGTGATATTGATGATGTTAATACCATCGATATTAAAGGTGCTTGCAAACCCACGCTCAATAGTGCATGCAATATCCGGAGGCATTTTTGCTATAGTCCTTTCGTTTATAGGATTCATAGTGATTTTGGTTGGTTTGTACACAGGATTGGTTCCAGGTGTTAGAAGGCTTTCAAAGATTGATGACAGGTTCTCAACAGCTTCAACACTTATAAGAATTGGATATGTGTGGGGGATGATACTGCTAGTAATAGGAATTGCTATTGCTGTTGTAGGACTCATATCCTACCTTCCTGTTGTCATATCTCGTGGCAGGCAATTCGCTGTGGAGCCTCTTGCTGTATTGGCTACAGGTGCGATCATGACAATATTTAGTTTGATACTTATGTTACTAGGCTATATAGGGATTATAATACTTGCATTTAAATTTAATGATGTTGAACATGATGGTCTTTATCTAGCGGCTGGAATACTCTTCATATTAGGCATATTCGTACCATTTGCAACGTTTGTGGCATGGATACTCATGTATATAGCCCTTGGAAAGAGTATCGAAAGGCATAAGGCACCTTCACAATAGCCTGTCCCAGCACCAGCATCATCTCCTGTCCAAATATTGTAGTAAAACATTGTAAATACGCCACATTTTTATTTTGTCGCCATCGCCAAATTCTTTTAAAAAACTGTTTTGGTGTTGGAGGTGCTTGTTGGGGAGGGGAGCGTAGTTGTTGAATTGATAGAAAAGCTTGTTAGAATGCTTGTTCCAGACGATGTGGCTCATGGCATTGGCCATGTGATGAGGGTTAGAGATCTAGCTCTAGAGATTGCCAGCATGGTTGAGGAGCCTGTTGATAGAGAGGTTTTGGAGCTGGCTGCTCTTCTACATGATGTAGGGAGGCTCTATAGTGATGAGGGGCATGCTAAGAGAAGTGCAGAGATTGCTAGGATACTTCTAGAGCTTGCAAACTATCCAAAGGATAGAATAGACAGGGTTGTAGAAGCCATAGAATCCCACAGCTTCTCCGAGGGCAAAGAGCCTAGAACTATTGAAGCTAAGATTCTCAGCGATGCTGATAAGTTAGATGCGTTGGGGGCGATAGGAATAGCAAGAGTATTTTCACATAGTTGTGTCAAGAGCAGGTCACTTGAAGACAGCTTGAAGCACTTTCACGACAAAATCTTGCAGTTACCAAAAATGATGTTTACAGAACCTGGGAAGAGAATGGCAATCAAAAGAATTGAAATTATTGAAAGGTTTCTTGCAGAACTTGAGCAAGAATTAGAAGTATCAAGAACGCGTGGCTGAAACTGGGATTAGTAGTTCAGGGAGGGGGCCACCACATCACAAATCAGAATGACTATCGATCATCATATCCAAGCATGTAGCACAGTTATGTTACTGTTGTTTCCGCAGATATCCTTTGCATTTACACTATTTTGTGTTACAAATCTTTTTAGTGTTAACAGCTTTTCAATGACGTCTTCACCAACTTTAAGCGCCGTAGCATTGTTAGGTATACATCAGCTTGATTCAGCTCAGACTCCGAGGTTTAAGTCTTGAGCACGCCACTCTATGTAATACACATCCTCAGGCTATGTAATTGTGGTTTCATTTTATACTGGGATTCGTATACTCTTCGTATAATTGATTGTTGACAACATTGTTGAACAAGGTGCAAAATCTTGTTATGCCAAATTGTTGTGGCAAAGAAAAATTTGATATCTTGATCAAACCTCAAAGTTTTCCATGTGATAGATAGTTACTTATGCTCCTCCCTGCTCTGAGGCCACTCCCATATGCACTGCCTATAAAGCTTGGTCCCGCTACAACATCTCCTGCTGCAAAAATATTTTCTTTGTTTGTCTGATGATATTTGTTAACTATTATCTTACAAGAAGATCCGTCGAGCGATATTAATGTGTAATGCCTTGTGAATGGTGGTGTTGGGATCTCACCTACTGCAAGTATTATTAGATCTGCTTCCATAACAAGTTTTGAGCCTGGTATGGGTATAGGCCTTGGTCTGCCAGTTTAATCGGGTTCTCCAAGTTTTGTCTTAGTAAACTCTACACCGATTGCAATACCGTTTTCTGATATTATTTTTGTTGGTTGTAAGAGCTCAATCCATTTCACACCTTTTCTGATAACGCTATTTATTGTGTGGATCCCTGCAGGAGCTTCGGAAGCGGCTCTTCTATAAACCATGTAGACCTCTGCGCCTGTTTCCAAAGCTTTTCAGTTGCGTTAACAGCTGAAAGACCTGCTCCAATCACAATCACTCTGTTTCCTTTTGGTGGCTTCTCTGATATGAGCCCCATTTCATATAATTTCCAGTGATATAGGTATTCAAGAGCTGAGAGAACATTTTTGCTGTCCTCACCCTCGATACCAAGCCTTCTCGAATTCCATGTTCCAATAGCAATCAAAATAGCTTTGTATCTATTAGCAATGTCCTCGAGATCAACAAAGTTTTTGACTAGGTCATCCCCCTTGTCATGTCTCTTCAACCCTTTTGCAAAAACTTTTGTATTGAAATAGAACTTAACTGAAAGCCTGTTCTTCAAATCTTCTACGCCATCAACTATACTATCAGGATCAATTCTATGACTAGGTATTGCAAACAACATCATACCACCTGCATATGGAAGTTTATCATAGACGTCAACCTCAAAACCCTCGCATGCAAGATACCCGGCAGCGGCTAAGCCCGCGGGTCCGGCGCCTATAATGGCTATAGAGCCTCTCTTTCCACCACCTACTCTACATGGAGGTGCAAACCTCGTTACACATCACCTATAAACAATTAGACCACGCTATCTTCGGTTTCTGTATCAGCAATCTCCTTTATAATCCTTTTACTATTGACATACATTCTTCAAGCAATCCTATTTCACAAGCTTTGGAAGAACAGTGCTGGTAGACGAAATGTAAATAATGACATTCTATTCCAATTTCATATCTATTCAAAACCATTAGTACTCGAAATGGATGGCAGCGCTATTGACGACATTGTCAGATATTGGATTTGGATAATTTTGTGTTTTCACAATTAAACGTTTGTTTAAAGCCTATAAAGTTTGTGTTGCATAAAACAGAGTGGTTGTGGGTCTTTGGTATGAGCTCTGAAAACGATTTGATATCCAAGATTAGCGAGCTCAAAAAGGATTTGAATGCGGTGATACTTGCACACAACTATCAGAATCCCGAGGTTCAGGATATCGCTGATTTTGTTGGCGATAGTCTAGAGCTGTCCATTAAGGCTATGCAGAGTGGGTCAAGGGTTATTGTATTCGCTGGTGTTGACTTCATGGCTGAGCAGGCTGCGGTGCTAAACGAGAATTCCGTGGTTCTTCACCCTGAGCCTGGTGCCAGATGCCCAATGGCGTCAATGATTTCTGTAGATGATGTTGAAATGGCTAGGCGTAGATATCCCAGAGCACCTGTTGTAGTATATGTTAACAGCCCTGCTGTCGTTAAGGCTAGGGCTGACTACATTGTTACTAGTGCCAATGCTGTCGAGGTTGTCAAGGCGATTGAGGCAGAGCAGATTATATTTGGTCCTGACAAGCATTTAGCTGATTATATTTCTGAAAAGACTGGTAAGGTTGTTATACCCATTCCTGAATATGGTTATTGTCCTGTACACACAAGATTTGAGTATAGCACCATCAAAATGCTTAAGTCGATATACAAAGACAGCGTTTTCATAGCCCATCCAGAGTGTCCTAGGGATATAAGGGGCATTGCTGATTTTGTTGGTAGCACAAGCCAGATGGTGAAATATGTCAAGAGTTGCAAAGCTAGATGCTTTTTAATAGGAACAGAAATAGGTATTATACATAGGTTGATGAAGGAGAGAGGAGATGCTGCGTATATCCCAGCCTCAACATCAGCCATATGCGAAAACATGAAGAAGATAACGCTTGAGAAAATCTACTACAGTCTGAAGCATGGTATGTATAGGGTATCTGTAGATAGCTCTATTGCATATCGTGTTAGAAAGGCAATTGAAAACACGTTCAATGTTCTTGGGTTTGAGGTGCCATGGAAATAGTCTTTAGGAGATTCCTAGATTTCATATATGAGGATAATCCGTTCTGGGATCTTACTACAGAGGCTCTGGTGTCTGAGAACATAAATGTGAAGGCCGCTATAGTGGCTAGAGAAGATGGTTTAGTTGCATGTGTAGAGGATGTGGCCAGCATTCTTAGGAGGCTTGGCCTTAGTGTAAAGATTGTTGTTGGTGATGGGGGATATGTGAAGAAGGGGGATATTGTGATGGAGATTACCGGAAACGCTAGAACGGTACTATCTATAGAGCGAACTATGCTAAACCTGCTAATGCATTGTAGTGGCATTGCAACAACTGTGAGAAGACTTGTTAACAGGGTTAGAGAAGTCAATAGCCGTGTGAGGGTAGCAGCTACTAGAAAGACCCTACCTGGGCTGAGATACTTTGAGAAGAAAGCTGTGCTAATTGGTGGTGGGGATACTCACAGACTTTCTCTAAGCGATGCAATTTTGATTAAAGATAATCATATAAAGATTGTTGGAGATGTGGCCAAAGCCGTTAGAATTGCACGAGAAAAGAAGAGTTTTATCCACGAAATAGAGGTTGAGGTAACAAATGCCAGTGATGCTATAGCAGCTGCAGAAGCTGGTGCAAACATCATAATGTTTGACAATATGACTCCAGAAGAGGTTCGGAGGGCTATTGAGGAGCTCAGGAAGAGGGGGCTTAGAGACAGAGTCTTAATCGAGGTCTCGGGTGGCATAACAGAAGACAATATTATTGACTATGCCAAGCTAGATGTCGATATAATCAGTTGTGGCTGGATCACGTTATCAAGCAAGGCATTGGATATGAGTCTAGAGATTATCGAGGTTTTGGAGAAATGATGAAGAGGCTTGCTCTAATTGGCTGTGGTGCAATAGGCTCTGTGATAGTAGATGCTATAGCTAGGGGAGAGATAGAGGCAAAGCTCGTAGCCTTGATGGATATGCACCCAGATAGGTGCACCTCCCTTGCGAAGAAAATTTCTGAAGAGGTAAAGATTTGCAAAGATATTGAATGTATATTCGAGTTGAAGCCACACATAGTTGTAGAGGCAGCGTCTCAAGAGGCTGTAAGAGAATATGTTCCGGCATTGGTTGGCAGGGGGATAGACGTTGTTGTGTTAAGTGTTGGTGCTCTTCTTGAGAAGAAGCTGTTAAATGAGTTAATCGAGTTGAGCAGAGCATCTAAAGCGAGAATCTATGTGCCGTCAGGCGCTATCGGAGGGATAGATGCTGTAAAGGCTATAGGTATTGTAGGCGTCAAGAAAGTTGTTTTAAGAACAACAAAAAATGTGAAGGCGTTTGACCCCAACACGCTGAAACAGCTTGGGATAGACCCAAACAAAATAACGCATAGAACAATAGTGTTCCAGGGGCCGGCGTCGGTTGCCACAAAAATGTTTCCGGCCAACATCAACGTTGTTGCAACACTAGCGCTGGCTACAGGGATGGAGCCATATGTCGAGATTTATGCTGATCCAGAAGCTGATAGTAATGTGCATGAGATTGAGGTGGAAAGCAATGTCTCAAAAATCTATATAAAGATGGTTAACAGGCCACACCCGCAAAATCCTAGAACAAGCTATATAGCGGCATTGTCTGTGATAAAACTGTTGAAGCAGTTGTGCAACAATGACGCTCTCTATGTAGGTGTATAAAACTTTTACATTCTTTAAACACACAGATGAGTCTTCTAAGCTTTTCAGAAAACAGCTTTAATTTGGATCTGCGAAAATGGGAGAATTGGTGCATAAAGTGAAACAGATTATCTATACAGAGAAAGCCCCCAAGCCTATAGGCCCATATTCACAAGCTGTGAGGGTTGGCCCATGGCTTTTCCTCTCCGGGCAGATACCAATCGATCCTGCAACTGGCGAGCTTGTGGATGGGGATATAGAGCATCAGACTAGAAGGGTTTTGGAGAACATCAAGGCGATTCTTGAAGAGGCTGGGTATACACTAGAAGACGTTGTTAAGGTGACTGTATATCTTGTTGATTTAAAAGATTTTCAAAAATTCAATGAAGTGTACAGCCAGTACTTCAGAAAAGACCCTCCAGCGAGGACAACTGTACAGGTAGGGGCTTTGCCAAGAAACGCTAGAATAGAGATGGATGTGATAGCCTATAAGCCAAGCTAACTGTTGGGCGGTGGGGGACCTAGCCTCACAGCACCCCCAGCTAGTCTAGGGGCCTCGGCTAGGTACTCTGACCCGCCCTATATAGAAGACTGTTGTACAAAAGGCCTTAATCTGCTTTAGTGCTTTGCAGATCATTGTGGCTGCAACAGTGTAAAATGTATGCTTTTATACAGTGGAATCGACTAGCCTACCGACCCTGTTCCTCCTGACCCCTGTGCTGGGACAACATTCCTTGTACGCTCTATTACTATTAAGCCAAGTGCTAAAAGCGTGGCACCAACTATTATTAGCATAACCGCTTCTCCTCTTTCACGTATTAGATTCAGAGGCGATGCAATAAATGATATGTTGGATAGGCCGGGTATCACAAGCAGTATACCCACAGAGATTAGCACAACGCCTAGGACTATTAGAACTAGCCTAGCTGTCTCAGTGTCGTGGCCTAGGCCTAGGGTGGGTGTCTCACACTCCCCCTTTTCATTTCTCTGAGGTATTAGCAGACATGCTATGAGGTAGCCAAGTATTAGAATTGGTGCTATGAGGAAGGCGAATACGAATATCAGTCTAACGAGGTTTGGATCAACATTAAAGTACTCTGCAAGACCACTACAAACACCACATATCATGCTATTGTTTTTGGATCTGCAAAATCTTTTACTGCTACTCATCTTACCTCCCTACATCGTGTCTATGATGCGGCATAAAAATGTTTTTGTATATCTTATGTGGAGTATATTATGTGCGCCTCTTGAGCCGTTTTCGCAACTATTGCAACAGCTTCAACACATTTAGAATATGCCTCTGCCATTGAGTTGGCAACCTCCCTCGCATGGCTCTCACCTCTCGCCAACGCTATCATACTTGGGCCTGCACCGCTTATGGCAACGCCCAGCCCACCAGCCTTTTTCGCAGCCGCTCTAACCTCGCTGTAGCACGGTATTAGCCTTGCTCTTGCAGGCTCCACCACATCGTCTAGCTCCATCATCTTTCCAAATGTCTCTAAATCTCCCTGCATAGCAGATGCTATCATGACTGCTAGTCTACTCCAGTTAGCTACAGCCTTCCTCAAGTCAATGGCTTTTGGAAGAACCTCTCTCATAGTCTTTGTCTTCCCCTCCCCAAAAATGTTTTTAGTGGGCATAGCTATGGCGAACCAAGCGTCGAAGTCTATTCTCTTCACAGCAAGACCTTTATCAAGAATAGCAAGTGTTACAAGCTTCCCAAGAACACTAGCAGCAACATTGTCGAAATGCGGTGTGCCAGCAGCATAGCCCTCTGCAAGACCAGCCATATAAACAAGGTCGCTTGGGCTTAGACCAAGCGAAAAGAGATTTGATAAAGCAACAACAGTTGCTGCAGCAGATGCACCGCTACTCCCAAGGCCAACACCTATTGGAACCCCCTTGAAAAGTCTGATAACAACATCAACATCGTTTGCAAACCTATATCCAAAATGACTCTTCAAAACCTCGAAGGCGCCAACAACAGTGGTTGGATTCTTGACATGCTCTGCATATGGGCCTCTAACCTCTTCAACAACTATCTTTCCAGACCCCCCACTCTCAATTCTGGCCTCAACCTCATCATAAAAAGCATTGAGCGCAACAGCCAAGGCATCGAAACCCGGCCCAAGATTGGCAGAACTGCAGTAGGCCCTAACCCTAACACTCCTCGTAGTACATCACCAATGTTTATTAATGCTTGATAGACTTGTGTAAGTTGTTGAAGATAGAAGAATAAAAACTTTAAATCTATCAAATACTACATACCTATACCATTAACAGCTTATGCATTTCTCCACATGGCTGGAACAAAGCTTTTATTTTAATTCATGTAGATAGATATTGACTGGGATGAGAATGAACCTGTCTCTCTGCCTATCATCGACCGTAAGTAAAAGTGGTGTTGTAGTAGCCTATGAGATTTACACATCTGATGAGGCATGCAAAAACATTAGGGATATGGTTGAAAAGCTTCCACCTGAGCAGCTAATCAGCATAGCCAAAGAACATGGGGGGTGTACTACCCAGTCTGAAAACCCGCTTGTGATAGTAACCAAGGATGGGAGGGTCAAGGTTGTTCTCAGGCCGGGCAACATGATGGCCACAGCCTTCTGGAGGATGATAGTCTCTATACTAAAGCAACAATGTGGATAAGATGTAAATGGCGCTTGTCATTAAATTATCTATTTTATCTATAGATATTTTGGAGAATAGCCTTGTTGTGTACATGTAAGGCGCTAGAGCGGGGAGGGGATGGCCATAGCTACTGAAGAGGTTATGTAGAATCCTCACACTGTTGAAGTGGTGGGGCAGAAGCTATAGTATCTATGGTTGTTTCCGACCTATTTGACTAGCCTGGCTAGCTCATCTCTACAGCTTCTCAATTCCATCTCTGTAGCTATGAACGGGTCTTTTTCTCTTCTCCAAATGAAAACTCTCTTTGAAATGCCGTTAACGAGGCTGTATCTGAACCTTATTATGACATCCGATAGCCTCATAAATGTTGTTCTAATATCACTATTGATGTCAGCTGATGTTATTATCGTTAGTATGTGCTTGCTCTTTAGGTAGTTGAGGAGGTTGTACATCACCTGGAAACATTTGGATCCTAGCGATATTGCTAGAATGTCTAGTGCGTGGAGTACAACCATATCTGGTTTGGTATGTTCTACAAGCTCTATTAGCTGTGCTAGAAGCTCAGATGACGAGAGGGAGTATGGGTTAAAGCTTTTAAGAACCATGTTCTCATCTATAAACCTCTTTGCATGTTCAGCTTCTATACCAAACAATGTTATGCTATTTATTATGGTGTCGCGGATCGTTTTAGGCGATGCTCTAAAGCTTACTAGAAGTGCTTTAGCGTTGTTAGCCAGCATGTAGCCGTGTATTAGTAGAAATAGATCTGGGGGTCTGGCATGGAGTGGATAGAGGAAGAGGATTATATGGCCTCTTCGAACAACGCCAATGGTTGAGTCGAGCAGTCTGCACGGATTCTTAACAGCTTCCCCCTCTGCCGGCAGCTCCTCTAAAACAATTGGCGCATATATCTTCAGCCCGGCACCAGGTATTATAGCAAATGGCAGCTCTGCTAGCGTTAGTGGCGAGCCACGCATTTTTCTAAACTCCATAATTCTAACTAGCTTCCCATCCTCTATCCTATGCTTGAGAATAACAACAGCGTCAGCTACGAACTCTAGCGATCCAAGCCCAAGCTGCTCAACACCGAAGGGCAGCTCGGCCACTAGAACAACCAGACCATTGATCTGCCTAGCCAGCTCATAGAAATAGTTTTGTAGCCAAGCCCTTTTAGACTCATCTGAAACAGAGAGTAGCATGGCGTTGATGGGATCGATAACTACTATTGTTGGGCTAAAGCCGATAACAAGATTGTTTATGTGCTCAACAACTTTTTCAGCATCTAAAACAATCGGAAACCTTGTAAATGTGAACAGCCTCTTCTCCTCAGCTAATCGAAGATCTATTCCAACCCCAGCCATATTCCTAAAAAACTTATCCTTATCCTCCTGAAAAGATACATACAAGCATCTGTACCCCCTCAAAGCATTCGCGTAACAAATGGTCGATGCAAGAGTCGTTTTCCCAGCCCCAGGATGGCCAGCAACAACAACAGTTGCTGGAGGCTCCAAGGCACTTCTAAAATATTTGTCGAGCACATCAATGCCAAATACTATGCTACCCAAAAAGCATCACCACGCAACACTATGCCAGGTTATAGAAAAGCCAATATATGTTTTTTGTGTTCTATATTATATATAGCCCAATTATTGTTTGAATTAATAGATTTGCAGATCTGTGGTCATAAATAATAGCATTGAGCGCAATTGCCTTTGGATATGCCTTTGAAGTAGAGAAACAATATACTTTGTGTAGAGAAATGTTGCTTGTGCTCAGAAACCATTTGGCAATAGACTCTATGTAATGTCTAAACCAAGGCTCTTCAAACTATAGCCACATAGTCTTACAGTCTTGCCAACAAGTTTATTAGGTCGCCATCTTAAAGTTCTGCTAGCAGATGTTTCTTATTATAGCACCAGCATCTGCCATACTCGATTTTACTGACCCAGTATTGGTATTCCATTGCTCAGTGCTTCTACCACAGCTGGATTTCTTTTCTCTTTTAGCTTCTCAAATTCTTCTCTAGTAATTATCAGCGGTTCTATTGGAGCACCTACAGTAGCTATACATGGTACTACAAGATCTATTCTCTCTGTCGGTTTCTTAGGCAACTCTTCCCCAACCACAACTAGGATGTCTATATCGCTCCATTCGTTAAAATCCCCTCTTGCATATGATCCGAATAGGATGACCAAGTCAATGTTGTGAAATACTCTCTTAATGCATTCAGCAAATTCTCTTGCTTTCCTCAAAGCCTGGTCGGCTCTTCCTATTCTCTCCTCAATAACCTTCTCCAAACATCCCTCACCCACTCAATAACACTTTCAGCAAGTCTTATCGCTTCCTCAGCCTCATTATCAGTATAATACTCTTCTGGCACCCCCTCACTCCAAGCATCAGGATATCTTGTAGGTATATAGAATTTGCTTAATCTAGCCAGCGCCTCGTAGACGTTTAAGGGGATCTCTATATCCATATTCTTTAAAGCGTTTCCAAGCTCTATTAGCGAATGCCCAGTCTTAGGATTGCCAAGACCCCACAAAAGAGCTTTAAGGGCTTTCTCAGCTGCTTGGTGGGCTTTGAAACAAGACCAGTTATAATCTCCATTAGCTTTATCCCTCTTAGCAGATTCGAGGGTAAGCACAGCACTTCTCATCCATCTATTGAATTCGTTTTCATCAACAATATTCAAAGCACCCCACAATCGCCTCAGTAAATATATGTTGTTGAACAGGATAAAAGTTTTCACCTTATATATAGCATATTCCGCATCTGTGAAGTTGGCTACTACAGCAATTGCAACTGAAAGCCTTGTCTTTCAGGGCGAGAAGAAGGTCAGGTGTAGAATAGCTGGGGAGGGACTATAGCCTAGGGCATTTCTTAGTGCTAAACCCATACATACTAATTGATTCGTTGGTTGTGCTCTAACTATGGATCCATACCGAATTTTTATGGCGTGCAACTATATTGATGTTGCTATAGCTCCATCAATTTTTTTAAGCATTTCTTCATGCCATTTCTCGTAGAGAGCAATTTTCTTGAATAGCAGCTCAATCGAAGAGAGGGTGCTGGGATCAGCACAATTACGCAGTTCCTCTTTTAGACTTAGGAGAGGTAGCAAGAGTTTATGGTATGTTTCTTCGCCCACGGCATTCTCAAGCCATATCTGCTTCTCTATAAACTTCTTCAAATCTATGTGTCTGCCACTAGAAACCTCTTCAAAGAATTCTTGGAGAACTAACCACGGCATGCCAATGACTTGGGAACAGTCATCGACTTCTTCGTAGAGGTTGTAGAGCCTTGCTATCATGTCTATAAGCTCTGCATGCTTGCTACTTTCAATAGCTATGGCAGCTAGTATAGCCCTAGCCTCACGCTCCTTAGGAGAGTCTTTAAGTTTTTCGGCATAGGTCAGTAGAAGTTTTGCTACTAGGTGCTCCAGCCTATAGCTACAATAGAGCTTTCTTTTCACAATCTGGCATGGATCCATGGTGTCTCATCCTGTTATTTGCATGTAGCAATAGATTTTAATACATTTTCTCGAAACCTGTCTACATAACCTATACTTGCAACACTTTTTAGCTTTTTCAGAAGCCTTAAGCCCCAATTTTCTAACCTGTTGAGGGGTAGAGCATTTACAAGTCCTCGTTTTATCTATCTACTTGGCCTTGTTTTTATTTGCAAGAGCTATGCGAGGAGGTTGATGATTAATTTTTGTCAGCTCCTCTTTTCCGAGCTTTAGCATAGAGTTGGTGAACCCAAAATATACTGGCAATACCCATTGTTCTAAGCGCTATAGTTGTATTGATGGATATACGTCTAAGCAGATGGTTTTTGCTTCACCAGGTTCTGGATGATGTTTACCACGTCATCTATGTTTTTGGCTATGAATCTTGGGCTTGCTTTTGTTTCTAGGCACCTTCTCCAGCATATCAATATGGATACAGCCCCTATTCTATTGGCTGGTGCTATATCGTATTCTGTGTCCCCAACTATAACAGCATTTGTTGGCTCAACGCCTATTCTCTCCAATGCTTTGAGGAACATCTCTGGATCTGGCTTTCTCTTCGAAACCTCGTCGCTTCCAACATAGGCATCTATATACCTAGCTATATTGTTTGCTTTGATAACACTCTCTATCACTTTTCTTGGGACAGACGATGCTATGGCTATTCTCAGACCCATTTTCTTCAGGTTCTCGAGAGCCTTGTCAACACCTGGAAAGATTTTGACCTCACCGATCTTTGATAGGTATATTCTCTGCTTAACCTCGGCAAGTCTCTGGGCCATTTGCATGTCCTTGGTTATGTTGTATGCTATGTCGATTGGAGCCAAGCCAACAAGACCTCTAACAAACTCTACAAATTTCTCCTCATCCTCAGCGCCCTTGACTATGCCAAGAGCCTTGCAAGCCTCTTTCCACGCATAAACATGCACCTCAACACTGTCGACAAGAGTCCCATCGAGATCGAAAACAACCCCCATAATCATCTCGATCACCAAACTCTTGGCTTCAGTATCTGTGTGCTGTGAATGGACAAGAGTTAAAAGCATATCTATGGAGACAAAATAGCGTTTCCTAACATTGTTTTGCTGAAAAAGCAGGTATAGTTTTATCAGCTTGACAAATTGATTTTCCTGAACCTCCAGAACCCCAAGCTAAACAATCCTATGTTCCACAGCAGTGGAACCGCTATTGCAAGTACAGAGTTGAGAGCGGATATCTCATTTACAGCTCCGTAGGATAGGAGTATATAGTACCTAGCTATATTGACGAATTGTAGAGGATTCAAATATGATAGTTTGTATGACAGTTCTTGGTAGCTTGTGCTCATAATACTTATCCCAAGCATGAATGCTATAGCTATGGTGGCTAAACTCCATAGCATTGCGAATAAAATGTATAAAGTGATTGATATGGCTAGGTAGAGACCAGATCTAGTTGTGGAGGCAATGGCGTAGCATAATGTGTGGAAGGTTAGTAGCGACGCCAATATGCCTAGGTATAGTAGCATATAGCCCCAGGGATCCAGCCCAATTCTAAGAACAAGGGGCTGGAATATGGCAAGAACTATCGAGAGTATAACGGAGGAAATAACTATAATGATCGCCCCGGCTAGATACCTAGAGAGGTATAGATCAAATCTCGTCATAGGTCTAGCCAGCACAAACTCGAGTGCTCCAGTGCTCCTAGGCTTTGCGACTAGGGTATACGAGATGTATATAACGGCTATTGGGAAGAATTCGAGGAATAGATTCAAACCTATTGAACCTATTGCTAACTCTATATATGATCTCTCCACATTTACTTTATAGCTATAGTCAAAGCCAGCTACATTTAAGTTATGGTCGACTTCTGAATAGAACTGGATAGCGTCTTTATTCGGGTCAAGAGACAAATCAAATTTCTCTATAGGGTGCCTTATCTCTATAGATCCTTGAGATTGGTTAATCTGAGTGGAAGAGAAAAATATTGAGGAGAATGTATAGTTTAGCACTATGGGCTTTGTCAATTCTACGCTCATTGATGAGGTGTTTACCGTAAACGTATATAGCCTTGCTTTCCACGATTTCAGATCATTTATAAACATTTTGAAAACATGTAGTGTAGAACCTATGTAGATATTGCCGTCACTCTTCCCACATACGAAAATAGATGATGCAATGTGGGTGAAGTTGTATATGCCAGCAGATCTAGGAGCAATAAGCAATAATGAAAAAGCAGAAATAGTGGTACAAGAGATGTTGAGTTTCACCAGATTGGTTGATATCTCAATCATATCTATGTTGTGCCTACAGATGCTCGGGTCTTCAACGATAAATGTAGAGGTGCTCTTGAAGCTGTATATTCTAGAGCTGTTAGTTATGAGTGTTAAACTGCTTTCAACAGGGTCTCCTCTTCTATCGAATATACCGCCCATCAGAACACATCTGGTATTATTACCTTCACTTGTTTTGATATATACTGCAACTCCTTCTACATTTGGATAGTAGCCTGCTAGAAAGATGTATGCATAGTATGTTGTTGCGACGCCAAGTGCTGCAAAGAGTACTAGCATGAGCAGGACTAGTGGTCTGAGGAGAGATCTCTTGACATCGTATATGATGGCACTTCTCATTTCGATTCACCTATCACCTTAAAGAATATCTCCTCTAGGCTCGCCTCCTCCTTTTTGGTCTCCTCAACTTTGTAGCCACTTCTAACAAGCACTTCTACAATGTCTGCTGGCTCTGTCTTGGGGTTGTATATGTATATAGCGTCTTTCTCAACTCTTACATTCTCGCTGTAGCCTCTGGCTATGTCTACTGCTCTACTGTCGAGGTTTCTCAGCTTGATTACTAGAACGGGTTTCGCACTAGCCTTTATCTCATCCATCGTCATAATTTTCACCACCTTCCCCCTGTTTATGAAGACAACTCTGTCTGCTAAGTCCTCTACCTCTTTAAGGATGTGCGACGAGAATAGAACAGCCCTATTCTCTTTCTTAAACTTTTTAACCAAGTCTCTGAAGAACGCCACACCAAGGGGGTCAAGCCCATTGAGAACCTCATCAAATATAAAGTTATCTGGGTTGTTGATCATGGACACAGCTAGTGCAAACCTCTTCTTCATACCAAGGGAGAAGTTCTTGAGCTTTTTATTCAAAGAGTCTCCGAGACCCACCTCCTCAAGCAGCTTTCTGCCAAGCGACCTGGCCTCAGATGTTCCCATCCCATAGTAGCCAGCAAGATAGACAAAATAGTTCAATGCACTCTCATCAGGTTCGAATATAGGTATCTCCGGAACCCAGCCAACATACCTAGAAGCATTTCTCTTGTCCCTAGTAACAGAATAGTCGTCGATAAGAACATCTCCGCTATCAGGTGGCAGAACCCCAACACAAATCCTTATAGTAGTTGTTTTACCAGCCCCATTGGGGCCAACAAACCCAACAACCTCGCCATTCCTAACATCAAAAGAAACATTGTCTAACGCTTTGAATCGTCCAAAAGACTTAGAGATTTTATCAATACTAATCATGTAAACACCAATGCAATTCTACCTACAATTACCTAGCCAAAGGCAGGCTTTATATACTTAACCCTGTATCAATCAAAACAAAAATACAGATATATAGATCAAAAGATGCCAACCAATTTGACTCTGAGAATACGGCCCCCATATGACAGAGAGCAGTGTCTAATAAAATAGGTGTGAGTATTTTGAGATTGAGATTAGAGTAAGTGACATAATAGGCAGTATAGTTCGAGAGTATGATGACAATACTATGCAGAGGCTGTAGCGGATATTAGGTATAATATATTATTATTATAATAGTATTTAGAGTGTCTTGCACAAGGTTGTGGATAGTGACCACGTTGAATGTAAATTGTGTTGCCTGGTTTACAATTTGTGTGATAAAATGGGTTAATTATCTAAAAAAATGTGTTTTGTTTTCAGCATATTGTTAATGTTACTTGCTCTTTTTCTCTTCCTGTTTCTGCTCTTGCTTGCTCTCCTTCTTCTTCTTGCATGCCATTGCGTCTCACTGTGTAATGACTTTAGCTGGCAACACTATTTAATCTGTTTTGCTTGTGACTCGTGCCATATGAGCAATGGTTTTGCTGATGTTTTGTAGGCTTTGACCGCTTCTCCAACAACTATTACATGGTCTCCAGCAGGATACTCTGCAACTAGCTTGCACTCTATTACCAGGGGGGATTGGGGTATTATGGGAGCTGTTATTGCCTGTGCCTTCAGCGGCTCTATACCGGCTTTAGCAAACTTGTCAACGTCTCTTCCACTCAAAGATCCAAAAACATTCATTGCAACATCTTCAAGCTCTTTGGAGACCAAGTGAATTGCAAAGGCCTTGAACTCCTTTATTAGTTGATAGGTAAACCTCTTAGGGGAAATCGCAACAGCTACTAGTGGTGGATTCCAAGAAACTCTGGAAACCCATGCAGCTGTCATACCACCTCTTCTACCAGGTGTCTGCGGGTCCCCTGCAGTTACTATTGCAAGTGGGTGTGGTATTAGATCCAAAGCCTCGAAAACATCTATAGACTCCATTTGAAATCACAGAAAAATGGTTTAGATGGTCTGGTAAAAAGGCTTTTGCGTAGTTCGCTATTCTCTTTCTTACTAATAAGCTGGGTTTAGCATGGTCTCTTCCACAAAGTTTCATCGAATGTTGTTATGGGTCTGTGTTGACATGTATTTGGGTATATACCATATTCAATGATTAATCCTATACATCTAAATCAGTTAGCTGAGTAGGGCATCTAGATAGAGCATGGTGTAGAACCCTAGGAAGAATCCTAGAGCAGATATTCTTCTATACGAGGATGTTTCGTGGAGTATCTCAGGCAGGATCTCTTCGACCACTATATAGATCATTGCACCTGCTGAAAAGCCCATTCCAATTCCCAGTATGTTGTGGGCAAATGCAAACAGTGTTGCTCCGGCTACAGCCGACACAGTTTCTACGAGTCCGCTTAGCACAGCTACTGCAAAGCCCTTGAATTTTCCTCTCCATAGCATTGCAAGGGGTAGTGCAACTGCCGCCCCCTCAGGAATGTCCTGCAAGCCTATTGCAATGGCGGTGGCAAAGCCGAGCTCAATACTGTAGACAGTTGTTACACCAACTGCAAGTCCCTCAGGTATGTTGTGAATGGCTATAGCTATGGCGAGTAGAACAGCCTTTCTAAGCCTGTTCCTCATATGCTCTGGGCCTTCATAACCGCTGACAATATGCTCATGAGGGATGAAAGCATCTAGCAAAACCATTGCTATAACACCAATGGACATGCCAATACCGACATCTATGTAGAGACCCTTCTCAAAGGCTGGGATAATCAGGCTCGTGAAACTGGCTACAACCATGACTCCCGAGGCAAAGCCTAGGGAGAAGTCCAGGCCCCATCTAGGCAGTCTAACCCCTGCGAGAGACGGTAGAGCGCCAATAGATGTGAGACCTGCAATGAGGAAGCCGTTTAGAAGCGCATGGTAGATGGTGTTGTCAACCATCGAAACACCTGGGACAAACATTTAAAGGTTTGCTATTGTGAATCGCTAGACTGTGTATATCCTAGCTTTGGGCCTTTCTCTAAAGTCTCCAACTTTTTTGGCTCTACATGTATAACAATATCGATGTTGTGTTTCTCTCTAAGCTCGTTCTCAACTTTATCCACAATCTCATGTGCCTTGTCTATAGTTGTCTCTGGAGGCAATCTAATGGTTGCGTCGCCGTGGAAACTGTCTTCAAATACTCTTCTAATCCTTATCTCACCCACATCAGAAATGCCATATCTGAGCAGGGTGCTCCTCACAATTTCGATAACATCTCTTGGTGTGTGGTCGCTCACAGCATATATAATTTCCTTCAAGCTCTTAGCAATCTCCACAAAAAGATATGATGTTAGTGCTACAGCGCCTGCAAAGTCTATCATATAAGATATTGTTGCGCCCATGAAAGAGGTTGCTATGGCCACACCACTCTCTATAAACTCTATCGATGTGAATCTAGCGTACAGAATGGATAGACTCCCAAACCTTCTTGTAAACAGTATGGCAAGTGTGTAGGGGATCAAGGCCATGGCAGCATAAACAGACGAGGAAACAGTGACAACATATCTAGACGCTATACTCTCATACAGATCAATGGCTATGACCCCCGCAACAAATGAGTACAGCGAGACCGTGAATATCGCCCCGCCAAGAGCGTACCTCGCATGCCCATAGCTGTGATCGGTGTCAGGAGGCTTCAGACTCTCTCTAAAAAACTTGTAGATAGCCAAAACAGAGACTGTATTAGCTATAGAGGTCAGTGCATCCACGAAAACAGATTTCGAACCACCGACAACACCACCATAAACCTTTAGCAAGCCACCAAAGGCGCTAAGCATTGACACAATGATGAAAGCTGTGGTCGAGGATCTCTCACTATACAATGAGACAGCACCAAAGGGTGTGCAATCAAATCATAGCGAATAGCTGGCTAGAACCAATAAAAGCTTTATACACCTTTGACAGACCTCCTCACCACAAAAAAGTGGGATATTCGATCACAGCCTTGGCTCCAGCCTCATCGAAGAAAGCCAGCCTATTTAAGAGGTGCCGTTGTCGCTGGCTAGCCGGGTGAAAAACGTGATCTAGGAGATCCATTGTCGTTGAATTGAAATTCAGTTGGGTGTTTGCTGTGGGAAAGCTATAGAAAAGCTTTATTAGTTTGTATACAATCTGTTTACTTGGTGATGGTATGAGCACTGTGATCAGTGTTAGGGTGCCAAAATGGGTTAAAGAGAAGCTCGATAGATATGGAATAGACGTTGCCGAGCTTGTCAGGAAGAAACTTTTGGAGGAGGTCGAAAGGATTGAGCTAGAGGAAATAGAAAAACAATTGGATGTTCTTAGAGAGAGACTGAAAAACAAGATAGATCCGTACGAACTTGTGAGAATTGTTGATGAAGAGCGTTGGGAGAGGCGATAATGAGGTGTACGTCATTGATGCAAGTGTCTATACACCCTTGATTGCTGTTTGTGGTAGGGGTCTGGTCAAGGCTGTGAGAGCTTGGCTTTGTATTACTTGACCTCACAGTTTATGAGGCATGCAATGCTTTTTGGAGAGAACACAGCAAGTTACATAAGATAGATAGAGATGAGACTGTCCAAGCGTGTGCTATTTCTAAGAATCTAGCTCGATATGCAAAACTATACAGTGTTGTGGATCTAGATGTTGAAGAGGTTATGAGAATAGCTATTGAGAACAACATCACATTCTACGATTCATCCTATATAGCATTGGCTCAGAAACTCAAAACACCCATATCCACTGAGGATAAAGACATCATATCAGTAGCCCCTAGATATGGTGTGAAGATTATACGACTACACGAATTAATGGATCTGATAAAAAACCTGTGGCTAAGGGCACTGCATAGCGGGGGTACTGGATAGCCTGTTGCAAGCTAGCCACCTTTGGTTTTCAGATCCCAATTCTATAGTGAACCACTTTCGCGTGGGGGAGGATAGCCTTAATTGCTTTAACAACGTCTTTGTTGTCGTCCCAGACCTCGGCTATCTCACATCCACTTTGGATAAGCCTCTTTATGATCTCTGCTTTGAGCTCATAATCCTTCTTATAGCTTTTCGCAGGTCTGAAGAATATCTCGTCGTATGGGATCCCAGCATCTCTAAGCTGCTTGACTGTATAATGCTTTTGTGTGTCCTCCCTCCTCCCGGTGACAATCACTATTCTGTAGCCCTGGCCCTTAAGGCTCTTGACATACTCTACAAGCTCTTTGTTCGGCACATCCAAATGCATGTACCTGTCGCTCAGAAAGCAGTTCCAGAACAGGCTTCTCCTACCCCTCGGTATAGAGTCCACAGAACCAGCACCAGCCTCAGCCAAGCACAGCTCAAGCCTCTTACTAACATCAAACAGAACACCATCCAAATCAAAAACAGCGCACCTAGCCATAAAACCACCTAGCATCTCCTAAGAAAATGTTTGTCTGGAGTACACAAGCTATAACCCTGGTTGCCCAACACTTTTCTGCAAAAGGCAATACACGGTCATGAACTTGAGATATGCACTGGTGATAGATGTTGCTGTAAAGCCCGAAAACAAGTGTTTTTGCCCAGCACAACTATAGCAATAGTGTTGATCTGTATCAAATGATGTAAACAGTAGCTACCATGTCTTGATGTTTGTAGGCTGTGCACTTCCAAGCTTTTAAAAAGTAGTGAGTATAATCATATAACTTTATTATAATATTGTATAGTATGGTTGTTACGGTTGTTGTCTGTTTGTTATGCTATTACCTCTGAGTGTTCTAGGTATTGCGCAAAGTTTTTAGTCCTAGTATACACCATTTAAAAGTTGGAGTATGGCGTATGTATACAAACAGACATCTCCTCAGGGGGCTGTCAGAGCTAAATGCTATAGTTATTCTACTTGGTCTTTCCATAGCTTTCTCAATGGCTTTTTTCGTCTATATCAATAGTGATTATGCCTCAGGTCAGACCAATGCACAGATCTATAGAGTTGTCGAAAACGAGAAGATGAACACACTGATAAAGCTTGCATCGGCAAGCGGGGACTCTGTTACCCTGCTCCTCAAAAAATTTGGCGGCACCAACACAATATCTTTCTTCATATACAACGGCACGGCCTACGACGACTGCTCCAAGATTGTGAAGAGCTTGGTCGGGGGTGCCATTACCTATGTCAACACATACAATGTAGACGATATACTTGTTGTGCCAAGCGATGGCAGGGGAAACCCCTACAGCTTCCGCTACTATGCGAGGTCAATGGGATATCCAGACAGCGGCAAAATAACTGTGTGCACCGTTGGACTCAGTGGAAACACTGTTGCTGTTCTAACAGGTGGTGGCCTCCAACCGCAGTACCAAGGCTATAGCTACACAGTGCTTAATGCTAATGGGCGTAAGTGGAGAATGTTCGGAACAATAGAGTTTACAGTAGCTTATCTAGGCAACCCCAACGGGACTCACCTAGCATATAACGGGACTTGGATACAGCTTAGAGTGGGGGACAGGGTCAGAATAGATGTAGACACGCAAACAGGCAAGATAGACATGACCCCGCAGACACTGCCCAACGGAAAGTTTGGTGCATGGATTCTCTCGCTTAATGTATTTGCCAAGGCTGTATACCTAAACGGCGCTCTCATAGCCCAAAACGTGCTCGTAGAAATGGTAAAATCTGAGGTGGCAATCGACCTCGGAAGCCTGTCCTCCTCCATAAGCATAGAGATATACCCCAGTCCACCAGGCTACACAAAAATTACGTATGGGGGTCAAACAATTCTTGACGACTGGAACAACAGCAAATACATAAGGGTATCTGGGTGGGCACCAATCATGTCTAATGGATCAGCCCAGCAGATGGTTCTTCAGCTAGATAGTGGAAACCTCTATGCCCAGGGCTTTGCCTACGCCATATATATAGGCAATAAGCCTTCCTATGGTGTTGATAGACTGGTGCTCTTTGTTGTGACGTATATCAATAACAGGCCCTATTTGGTCGACGTATATGGCTATAGACTCAGCTAGGTTTTTTATCTTTCCAAGCCTTTTACATAGTGAGAAGGGTTTGTGTGGGTGGTGGGTAGGTTTATGAGGGGTCAGAGCGAGCTTCTATCAACTTTTGTTATCATAGGTGTGGCTGTGGTTATAGGCGTTGCCATGATAAGCTATTTCGTTCCTCTGGTCTCTACATATAGAAGCAATGTTGATCTTGCTAGCTATCTCCAGAAAGAGGCTTCGAACAACCTCATCAACATAGTTTCCTACGATGATGCCTCCTCGAGTCTGTGGATTCTTCTTAAGAAAGCTGATGGCTCCTCTACAGACTTTTTCATAGCTGTTGATGTGAATGGGAGTTTTCTCAACTGCTCAAAGGTTCTCGTCTATAATGTGACTAGAGACAGCAATGGGATTCTATGCGACTCTAAAGATAGTGACTGTGCTAAGGCTGTGGAGGTTTTCAGGGGATCTCTAAACAGGGTTTATATACCGTGGGGAGGGGCTATAAGCAGCTACCTCTCCTACGCCAAGGCGATGGGCTACACATCGAGTGGTGACATGCCCATTTGCAGAGTTTGGAATGTCTGTAGATACACAGCCAAAGCCGGTCTATGCGGAGAGAGCACAATAGCCCAGCTACAACTGGGTGGCACAACAACAAAGGTAAGGATACTTGTGATTGCATTCTACAGCAACACACCCTATGTGGTTGGGATACACGAGGTGGCTCTCAGATGAGGGGCCAGGCAAATGTGATAATAGCAACTGTATTCTTCTCACTACTCCTCATACTTGTCATACCCCTGGTACTCAGCATGTTCTACACAGCCTCATCCAGGCAGCCAATCTATGAAGACCCCGTCTACAAATCCCTCTCAATCTCACTAAAATCTGTTGGCCAAGACATCACAGCATTCTACAATGCCTCCAACTCAATGCTGTGGATATCAAATACAGGTGGGGGGGACATAAGAATAGAGAAGACAATTCTATACATATCCTGCCCCAGCGGAAACACATACACCAACTACTACATAAACACAAAGACTGGTCTTGTAATACCCTCTGGAGAAACAGTACAGCTAAAAGTCAACGCCACACTACCCTGCCAAAACCCTAACACAAAGTCCTTGTACCTTATCACAAGCGAGGGGGCTGTCATAAGTGCAGCAGTTCTAACACCACAAGACCTCCAAGCAATGAGGGGCCAAAGGCTAAACACTACACTGCCCGCCAGCCCAACAGCAGCAAAAACAATTCTGCCAGTAGCTGTATCTACTCAAGACACAATATGGAACATATCCATTCTGAGACAAAAAGGCTTCGAAATATACACACTAGACAGCATGACAAACCCGACAAAGATCATGCCCTACACAAACCTATCCAAAGGAATGAGGGGAGGGACAACAACAACCTACATATGGAGATTGCGAGACGTATTCGAGAGAACCAGCATAAGCATATCCAACCAATATGTAAGATGCATCTGGATAGGCTACGACCCCAGAAACACATCAAGATATAACATAATCATAACAACACGCTCAATCCAGATGAGCATTGGAGGAACACAGTATTCAACGAGTACAAGTACATACACAAGGATAAAGATATACGGCTTTACACCCAGAACCCCCAACGGAATTCTAAGGCTCACAGATACGAGACTTGGAAGTAATGTGTGGATTAAAAGACCCGACCAAGATGTTGCCGAGTACACATTTTTGTCGTCTGGACAGCAGCAGCCTGGGCAGATCGTCACATTGGATGGAACAGCAGATAGAATTGAGGTATACACTCGTGAGACTGGCACGGAATCTGGGTACAACCCCTACACAATGCTTATGAATACCGATGGCAGTAGGGCGGCAGGGATACTCTTTACAACAATAGATAGAACTTACGGTGGAAGCTTGTTCAGTTTAAACGAGGGATACGATAGTCTCATCGATTATTCGACCCTTCCACTGGTTCTTGTGTACAAAGGATTTGCAGTGTATAACACGAATAGCTCAGCTGTTGTTATAGCTGTTAACTACAGGTTCCACGATAACGAGGGTTTAGATGCTGATGGCGTGACTGTGGATAGTCCAATAATGTTTGTTGGCCTGGTTAATGAGAGTGGATATGTCTATAGCTATAGGAGCTACACATTTAGGGAGCTCACAAGATATGAGGACACCTATCCACCAACAGCACAAGCCCAGAGCAGCTTGGTGTTTATAACCCTTCCGCCTAGGGATCAGGGTGTGAAGAAGTTCTATGTGTTTGTAGCAATACAAGATCCCTATAGCTACAATCCCTATAGCTACAACTATTATGACGACGTTGACTTCACACTCTTTATAGAATCCCTAGTGGTGTTGCCTGTGGGGTAGAGGTGGTGTGGATGAGGAGACTGTCTAGAGGCATTTCAGAAGCTGTTGCTGTTGTCATAGCCTTTGCCATATTGTCTGTGGCTATGCTATATCTGCTCACAAACCTCTTGTTAGTGCCTGTGGCCGAGCAGAAAGCTGTTGAACTACCCCTAGGCTATTCAGATGAAAGTCTCGTGCTGTTTGTTGCAGGTGGGAATCTGATGGTGAAAAACGTTGGCTCTGTGCCTGTGCACATAAAATATATTGTAGCTATAAACATGTCTTCTAATAGCAAAGTTTTGTTGAATTCGCTTCGCAGTACACAATGCAACTTCAATGCTTCTAACGCTGTCATCAACCCTGGGGGGACAGCAGCTATCACTTGTGCAAGCGGCTATGCACCTCTAGCTGTTGTTACTGAGAGGGGTAGGGTGTTCTCCATAGACCCGAGGTTCTATGCCATAGCTATTGGGAGAAGCTATGGAATACCCATGACAACGGTTTATGGCGGAATAATGTTCACATCATCGTCAGGCCTTCTCAAATTTCTAGAGAATAAGACTATGATGTATAGCGGGGCTGTGAACACATCGATAAAAATGGATCTCTATCTCAACACATCGGGAAACATAAATGCAAACTTAAACGCAGCACTCATATTAATTGGCCTGAACCCTGCTAACAACAAGCTGAACATGCTGATTATCGGAAGTGGCAGTTTGGGTAGCGGCCAACAAATAACTGTAAATAGTGGTAGTGTGGACTTGAGCAAAGTTGCTATGTATAGGTATAGGCTGAAGATAGAGAACTTCTCGGGAACAATAAGCCCAAATCTGGGGCCAGGTATATACCCATGCTACATAAACTTTAGCAGAGGTTGCCAGCTAACAATAAACGGTAGAGCAGATAGAATTGTTCTCTATACAAACTCCTCTAAAATCACTGGAGGTATTGTTGGTCTAGACCCATACATATTTGTTGGAGATCTAAATAAAAATGGCAATGTGGAGGTGGTTTTTGTTACCCAAGACTTCTCTACAGGCAATAGCAATAGTGTAAACGATGTTCTTACAGTCTCTGTTCTTACAGTCTCTGGTCGGCGGCAAACATATGTTGATGCAACTGTAAAGCCTGTTAGGCTAGTCTTTAGTGGGACACCCATAGACAGTAGCAGGTATAGAATGGCGATTCTGAGTCTCGGCATGTTCTTCTGGGACAACTCTGAAGATGATGTTCAGGACAACGATAACAGGGTTATAATGAGGGTTGGGCTATACGATGCTGTGAACAAGTCTTTTGTGTATAGCACATATCTAAGCTACTACGAGCTTAATAGGTATAGGAATGTAAAACCCTTCTCCATATCGTATATAACGAAGGACTTTATGATATATGTGCCCAACACCGGCCGCACATACTATGTTGCTGTGGAGATTGCAGACCCATATAATGTTGAGGGTGCTAGAAATGATGCAGATATAATACTCGGTTTAGAGTATATAGGTATAGCCCTGTCTGTATATAGTGGGTGACGCACATGATTAGAAGGGGTGTTTCAACAGCCCTGATAGCCTTTGTAATAGCTGTCATAGTTCTAACGCTGTTTACATACATGTTTCTCAACACCTACTTCTCCCTCCTCAGCTCATCGATGACCTTCGGAAGTGTTGCCAGATACTACCACAGCTATGAGGTGTCCAAACTTGTACTCAACACCACAGGCAACAAAGTCTATATGAAGAACGTTGGATCATCCGATATAGTTATAGATAAGCTCGTCGTAAAAGACTCCACAGGATCTGTAAAGGTTCTCCAATCAGCCGACGTTCAGACGCTATGCAGCTCAAGGGTGATCCCCGCACAGCAAAGCATTGAATGTAGCTCAGGATACGACTACCTAGCTGTTATAACGCCAGACGGCGTTGTGATAAACCCCCAGCAACCTGTTGTAAAAGGCTATTTGGTGAAGACTAACACAACTTACATAATACCCATAACATTCTCCGGCATAAGTAGCCCCCTAGACTTTGTGCAGCTATTCAATGTGAGTAAAGAGCTTGTAGCCAAGCCATATACAAATGCAAGGGTAAGAGGGATGACATCTGGTGATCAGCTGCTCTTGCTTCCACTGGGTCAGGAGAGCGAGTTCTACAAAACATCTGTTCAGACAGATAACAATGGGGTTTCATTTGGAGTGGCTGTGATAGGCTATGACCCAAGCTGGGTAAGAGAAAAGCAGCTCAACCCCAATACTGCTACTCCACCGAGGTTCTCGATAATGATCGCAGGGCCCAAGGCCCAAAAAGAAAAGATTACTTATGGGAACAGACAGGTAACCCTATCTGAAAACGGCTACAGGATTTTGATACGGAACTTCACAGGTGTTGTAAAAATCTTGGATAGCTCTGGCAATACAATTGCCTGCACATCTTCTCTGCCAAGCGATTGTGGAAATGCTGTGCGCTCGGCCATGGGCTTCTGGTACTATGGCACAACAGATCTTGGATACAGACTATACCTCAGTGGTGTAGCAGACTATGTAGCCAATTTTATGAGGATTGCCAGTAGCAATTCCCCAACTCGTGAAACCAGCTACTACCCCTATATATATGTAGGCGATGTGGATGGAGACAACATGGTCGATATAGTGTTTGTGACAGAGGATGCGTACTATGGTAGCACTAGCAGGGTGGATGATTGTGTAGGTAATTGCAACCCGCCTCGCGGTAACGACATTGATTTGAGTGATTGGAGCACAGTACCTCTAAAGCTGGTGCTCCCGCAGGTGGGGAAAGCGTTGGGATCTTCAGATGGGTCGATAGATGGGAGTGTATATGCTGGAGTGACCCTGTATATGAATATATTCTTTCACGACGACTCCTACCCAGATGAGAACCAGCTCCAAGACAATGATAGAACTGACTGGATGCTGAGGATTCTCCTCATAGACGATAAGGGCAATGAGTATGTGGTCAGAGAGTATAGATACCAAGAGATATGCAACTACCACAAAACACGTATAACAGACTTTGACAAGGACAACTACTTTGTGAAGTTGTCCCAGTCCATATATGTGCCACTTCCATCAACTGGTAGATACTGGATTGCTATAGCTTTCCAAGACCCCTACAGCGAGGAAGTGGAATACTCAGGGGGTCACACATACTATGTAAATGATGTTGACATCACAGTGGGTGTAGAGTTCATAGGTGTGGTTCCCTTCTTTAGATAGCTACAAGCAGCCATTTCCAGCAGGCGGTAAACCAGGAGAAGCTCTATCAGTATAACATAATAATTTTTTATTGTGCTTGAACAGCTATTTCGTGTTTTTGTGCAAGGCTATCTCTTGTGCAATGATTTTTCGAAGGATTCCCCACCCTCCTCTACTATCTTTCTGAGCATGCTACCAGCTCTGCTCCAAGCTCAGTCGCTGTGGCAATGTATGACGCGTCGTAGTATGCAACCTTGGGTCTATGTGCAATTTCTAGCACTAGCCGCCTGTCTTGAGGGTCAACAATGTTTAGGTATCTTGTCAGGAGCTCTACGTGTTAAGTAGTTGCGTTGTTTCTTCAAGCGATATTCTATTTAATAACGTGGCCTCTTTCCACAGTGTATTGCCTATTTCGTATGGTGTAAGCGTCTTTTCTCCGGGTATCCTCAAAATGTTTAGTAGTGCTGATGCATTGAACAAGAGTTTCATCTCCCCTCACGGCTACTCCTAATAGCCTCAACAAGCTCTTTTCTTCTCCTAACCTCCTCTTCCAAGGCACTTCTAATAACAACAGTTATAGACACCCCCATACCTCTTTATCCTAGCAGAAACTGTTACATAGCCCATTGAAGCGCTGCATATAGTGTATTGTAATATATAATAAGCTTTAGTACATAAACATGTATTATGGTTGCAGGTCCTGTCCATAACCTGGGGCTATAGCATGTAGAAAATGGGGTTGTGGTGAGGGAGGGGGAGATGGATATAGATCCGAAAAAGATTGTTTGCTATGCCATGTTACGCTCTTTAAGTATTTTCCTAACCCTCGACACACTTGTTTCAAGCTCTTCGGCTATTCTTCTAAGCGAGTAGCCCTGCTGTCTTAACCTAATGACCTGCTCTGCTATATCCTCATCCTCGTTTTGTGCAACTGCACCAATTTTTGTGTTTAGGTCATTAAGACTGCTCTCAATGGCAGCCACCTTCTTCTCTATGGCTCCCAACCTCTCCTCCAGACTCGAAACCCTTTTAGCCAGCTCATCTAGTTGGGGGCTGTTGCTAGGAGAGAAGCTGGTTAGATTCGAAATCTCTGACTTGATTTTTGCTATCTCGCTTCTTGTCTCCTCAACAACCCTGGGATACTCAAATCTTTTATAGAGTATGTACAGTGCCACGGGTGTTGCTACAGAAACAGCCAGTGCAGCTACAGCTAGGCTACTCACAGGTCTAACACCTAGACTCTGTTTAGAAAATGGTGTTTAAATAAGCTAGCAGGTTCTTCAAATAAAGAAACCATGTTATGTGGATATATCGCCATATCCAGCAAATCTCCTAGCTATGTCTAAGCGGATACAAAATGCACTTAACTTTATACATGTCTTGATGGAATACCCCAATTCTTACTAAACAAATAAGGTGGCATGCGTTCTCCTGTACAATTAATCTATCAATTGATTAATGGAAATAATAAGTATTGTTACAAGTTACAGTCTTAGGTTGCCTTCGTGTTGGATGCTGGGGTTATGTGTCTAAAGAACTAAGACATTTTTTATGCATCTAAAAATGACCACGGTTTAGGAAGTGGTAGAGGAGTTTTATTACAGTGTTGTACACATATTCAGCATAGCTTAAAGCCTCTTCAGCATCGCCTCTGTCGTATAGTGGTTTCCTCATCTCCATACATTGAGGGTTCTCGTTCTCTTCGAAGAATTCTGGAGATCCTCGCTAGAATTGGGTATCTCTCTTTGAAACCATTCAGGGGAATCGACGCTTCTCTTTTCTGAGTATAGATCCTACATCATGCCATTTTGGCACATCTGCGCCAACTAATCTGAGGGCTGCTTTAAGTAGAAGTTCAACGGCTTCTTGGCTTTGTCTCATAACATATGGGTAGTTTCCTCTATCTAGAGATTCCCTAGCGTGGTGTAACCTCTCCTCAGCTTGTCTTATGTATGACCTCGCCATTTCTATGTTATTCAAATTTCTATCACCTCACCAAATACATAATCTTTCTTGAGCCTCCAATACCATTTTCTACCAATCCACACTCTCTCAGCACCTAATTCCCTAAGTCTCGATCTTAATTTGTCTAAGATTTGTTTGAAGAAATTATCTTTATCGTATAGTATCACAGCATCCTCTACCATGTCTAGGTATAGAGGGGTAAAGCGTTTAGCTTCTTCAACAGTTTTTATAATTGGTGAGAAGTCTATATAGAATCCTTGCTCAGTTAAATCCTCAACATCCTCCTCAATATGTTTCTCTATCTCTAAGAACATCTCCTATCTCCTAAGTCTGCTCCTCGGCGCTTCTCTAACAACTATAAGCAAATCGATATCACTATCCCTCCTAGCCTCACATCTAGCAACAGAGCCAAAAACAACCACGGACACTAGGTTATCTCCTAGAGCATCCAGCATTACATTCAAGAGCTTTTTAAGAACATTGGAATAGGGTCTGCATACCCACATACCTAAGGTAGCCACAGCACCAAACACCATTAGCTAGGTATACATACTATTAAAATAAATATAGTTTAGGTAGTATATTAGCCATGAATACAATCAAAATCCTTGGACATAGTCAAACATGTGTTAGGGTGATGGGGATTGGAGAAGAGGGCCTGTTTTTATTAGGTAGTGAGCAGGTCTCAAATCTTGAAATGCTGTGAAATGGAATGGCTAAGGGCTCTGATGATAGTCTCTGCAGCGTCTATATTTTTATTGTTGCTAGCACCAGATATATGTGGCTTTGAATAGTTGGATAGGTGGTTTAGATGATTAGGAGGGTTGATGATAGGCTTTTGTGGAGCGGCTACCCCTCAGCACATGATGTTGAGAAGGTTGCGAGAGAGGGTGTGAAGCTTATCGTGAATCTAGTGGACTATTCCCCCGGGAATGCGAAGTACTACAAGGTTGCAAGGTCTCTGAATGTAGATGTGCTGGCCTATCCCATAAAAGACTTTGGCTTCAGGCCTCCAGAGGATGTACACTTCCATGTTTTGAATTCTGTTCTGAGGGTTGTGCAGGGGGGTGGGCTGGCTCTAGTACACTGCGAGGGTGGTATAGGTAGGAGCGGGACTGTTGTAGCCATGTACCTAATGCTTAGGCATGGCCTTGGCGTAAAGCAGGCTCTATCCCGTGTCAAGAGCCTTGGCGGCGGCCCAGAGTCTGATATACAGCTCCTGGCCCTGGAATGGTATGGGAGGGCGCTGTCTCTGCTAGGCTCCAGCGGTCTAGACACCGTCCTTGAAATTGGACACAACTACGACTTTGGCTGGGGCATAGACCACGCATCGACTGTGGCCAACATAGCCTGTGACATAGCCTCGCTACTCGGATTCAACAAGAAGATGCTTGCAGAGCTTTACATAGCAGGGCTCCTACACGACATTGGAAGGGCTGTGGCCAGCGATGATAAGCACCATGTTAAGAGCGCTGAGATTGTTATGGAGCTGAAAAATGCTGTGGAAAGATACGGGGATCCGGAGGCAATAGCGTTTCTGCTAAGAAACCATAGAACAGAGACAGATCCGAGGAGAGACCATTACGCCAATAAACTCGGGCAAGACTATGTTCTGCTCGCATCCATACTGAGACTAGCAGATGCATTCACAGACATCTACGGTGAAGAGGAGTATCTTGGTGCGGAGCTCAAAAACAATAGAATAGCTATCAAGACTAGTAGAGCCGATGCAACTAGGGTAGAGACAAAGGCCCAGATACTGAAAGAACTGGGCTACAACATAGAGCTGGAACCCATTTGAGAGCACAAGCTGGAAACATCCAACGGGATGAGAGAATGCTGACAGGGCTTATACCAAAAATATTTTTTCTAAACCATCAGGGCTGCGCAACTCAATCGCAACCTAGCTATATCTGGATTGCTCCTGATATCATCTTTTTCTTTACTGTGTCGATTTCTACATAGGTCAGCAACCAGGCCTCGAACTCGAAAAGCCATGGGATATACACTATACGTGGTATGAATCCTGCTATTAATCTGGTTATTGGTATGAGGATGAAGATTACTGCTGTTATTAGGAACATTTTTGAGTTGAGAGCTCTTCCAAGTCTGAAGAGAAACGTTACGAGGCCTATGTATCCTAGGAGAATCAGTATAGCTGCTATCAGCACGGCAATTGCAGTTGCAGTGAATGTGGCTAGGCTCTTGGTTGATGCAGCAGCCGCGGCTATAATCACACCTATAATGAATAGTATAATCCCCCAGACAAAGCCTAGGGACAGAAGCTTTGCAGGCGTTGAGAGGCTGTCTAGCCTCCACATAGCAAAATCTCTAGCCGATGGGATAAGCTTTGCGTATGTAGCCACAAGACATAGTATTAGCATTGCCAACAAAATAATAAGGCTGACTCCGCCAACAACTGGAAGAACACCAAAATTGCGTATGGATAGAGCCATTGATCCGGTAGAAGATGCGTCAACAGCCCACACAAAGCCAAGTATCGCCACAATCATCATGAGTATAGCAGCCATGTCCAGCTTTTCTAAACCGCTTACAACAAACCATTTCAACTCTTCAGACAAACCACGCACCTAAATAAAATCAGTTCAAGACAAGGTTTTTAAGTATTGTGTATGCATCCAATGGGTAAACAAAGTAAGCGTTATGGGGACTGACATGAATTTACCCAGACTTAAAATCTTTGTGATAGGTATTGGCTTAGTTGTTGGAGGTTATAAAATGAGAGAAATGATTTCGTTGTGTAGAATGATTGGGCATCGCCACCCCTTTTAAAAGGAATAGCTCTGCTTAGGCAATGGGAGCAACACTCCAAGCTTAGGTGGGTAAAGTTTAGATGGGGTATGTTTTGTTCACCTTAATAGCTGCCCACGACCCTGTGGGATGGGCTAAGCAAGTCCTCTAGGCTAGGCGGAAGCCCCTGCTGCCACACACAAAAAGCAAAAGTTTAAAACAATATGAAGCGATAGGGGCAAACGGTATTATCTCAGTATAATTTCATAGCTATCTAAACCATTTATCTATTTGCAAGTGGCCACTCATATGTTTAGCATAGATCTTACATAAGCTTCTTCTCAAATCCTCCGGTAGGTGGTGCTTCCTCAGTTGATGGCAGAATCTGGATCTGTTAACCCTTATTTTAATCTTTGTATAGAGCCATAGATAAACAAAGTTCGCTAAAATAGTTAAGATGGATACACCGGTCTGGAGGTATAGCCAAAGATTTTCAGCCACTCTTCTCCTCCTCACCATGCTTCACCAGATAAACTTTTGTTGCGCTTCCTCTCCTCTGTGTCCTTACAACACCTATACTCTCTAGATATCTTATCTTAGATGCCACTATTCTTCTAGAGGCTCTACCTCTAATCTCCTTAACTCTTCTAGTGATCTCTGTTATAGAGAGGCCGTTTTCTATGGCTAAGATCTCTAGAATAGTCTTAGTTATGGAATCTGATATGCCGTATCTTGAGACTATATATGTAATTGTTTTAGCTGATTTAACAGCTTGTTGAATAGGTATAGTGAGGGAGGATACCAGGTCAAAGATTATATCTAGTTCAGAGATGCCTAGAGCTTTAAAAAAATTTTCAAGTTTCTCAAGACGATCCAAAACCTGTGTTAATAGCTTCTCAATTCTATCTATCTTCTCTTCAACGCTTGGCACACTACTACCCTAATTAGCTTCATTCCTCGCCCTTCTCTCCAGAGTTCTTTGCAGGCCCAACAGCTTTTTTAGTCTTTTCACCGCCCTTTGGAATTCCACTGATTAGGTTACCTATACTGCTAAGAGGCTTTAATCTCTCTTCTAAAAATCTCTCAGTCAGCGTTTTAGCTAAAGATGGATCAACACCAGCCTCAACAATACTCTTATAGAAGGCAGCTACCTCTCTACCAAGCCTATCACCACTAAAGCTCTCTAGCAGAGTATTTAACAAATCTTTTAGAGGCTCTCTAATCTCCTTTACGAACTCTGAAACAGCTTTGAGTACTTCTCTAACTTCTTCAATATCCTCATGTTTATCTAAACTGGATTTAGCCTCTTTTTCTTCACCCATTTCACACACCACATCCACAACATATTCTCTGATCACAGTAATAAACCTTCCATTAATGTAGTGAGCAGAAGGTGATCACAAAAGATATCTGGTGGCTATCCTGATATACATTCAGCACCAGAGCTCTGCATAATCTAAGTAGACATCTCTTAAACTTTGCTATAGAGATATGCTAAAGCCCATTCTCCATCTCTGTGGATAAGCCACTAGATGTACTGTAGACACTCACATGTAAAATACTATTACAGTAACAGAAGCTAAAACAAACTAGTGATTCAATCATATTGCTCCAGCCACTTTAATTATCATTGGTAGAGAGGGGAGTATGTTAAGAGGTAGATTATTAATGCTCTGACGATAGTCTTCTTGATGTATGACTTACCACTCCACACCATCTTTCGCTGAGCTACACCCATCTCAACACCTATACTTCTCCTCCTGCTCAAGACTTATAAATATAATGTTTTATCTATAGAGATGCATCTATTTATAGAGAAATGGAAGGACTACCTGCATGCTACTTCTTTTAGCTGGTGTCATGTAGGTTGTGACAGTTGTGTCACTTTGGGAGGGTACTATAAGTCTGTGTACCCACTAAATCTACTTAGAGGTGATGTAATGTTAGATGTGTCTAGATTGATAAAAATGCTTGTGGTGCTAGCCATAGTAGCCACACCTATGCTTGTATCCACTATTGTCAGCGCATGTATTAATCCCTTGGATGACGCTATAGAGATTTTGTTCAATAAGCCGGGGGTTGGCTACAATCTAATTGCGCTACTAGAATCGTTTAGGAATGTGATAACAGTTGAGGAGGACAGGCTATACGCATTTAAATATGTGTATGTGACGGGTGGTAGGGGATACGAGCTTGCTGTCTATATATACATCGAGAGATTCTGCAGTGGTGCGCCATGCATTGAGGGCTTTAACGACGAACCCCCTGTAACAAATGTTCTAGGGCTGAGAATAGAACCCTTGAAGACAAGCCCACAGCCTAGCGTCACAACCACGCCAGCTACAGAGATGACTCCGCCTCCACAGACTCTAACCACAGCTACTACGACAGTTGTATATCATATAGACGTAATCACAGTTGTTAATGACACAACCAAGGTGGTTCCAGTCTACGAAACCACAACTGTTGTAATACCTGTATCACCTCAAGTCGTGCCACAAACACTAGCAACACAAGCGATGCGTGAATATGCTAACATTGTATATGAGGCGTTCCTCGATCTCTTAAACGCTTTAGCCAAGAGCGGTGTTATAACAGGTTTGAGCGGTGATGACATTATCGATATAATGGTGGCTGTGAAGGTCTACTACTTCACTCCGTATGGTGTTAATCTAGTTAGTGGATGGAATAACAGGTTGATGTATAGCGAGGCTCTAGGGGGCTGGGCTCCCTACAGCGTTCTAGTTAGGGATGGTCTCGTCAAAGGCTTGGTTGTGAAGGGGAATAAATGTTCATATACGGTACCACAGCATATCCTCGACGAGCTTGAAAAAACTGAGGCATCGCTAATGGTTATAGAATCAGTATATACTCCGCCTCCGCTGGGTCATACAGAGACTATTGTTATAGCGACCCCATCGATGATAACATGGTTTAGCACTAGCCAACGAGAACCCACCACCATAACACCTGCAACAACATCTTTACCAATTCCCTCACCAACTCCAGGGAGCCCCAAAATTGCAACAGAACCGACATACACCTATACCTTGCCAAGCCACATAGAAACTGTTGCAACACAAGCAGCACCCATCACTTCGCCAACAGTAGCGCCACAGGCAATTATAACGGTGACAGTGCCAACAACTGTAACAGTAGTAACAGTAGGGGCGGCAACAGTCCAAGCAAGAGATCTAGTCGATCCTAAGGTTGTGACAGCCATGGTTGTAGGGGTTGTGGCATCGGTTACAGTCTATATCCTAGCTAAGAAGATTTGGCAATAAAAATACATATTTTTATCCTCTTCACCCACAAATCTCATTGTGGGTCCTCACACAATGCTCTCCAAAGAGGATCTGGAAGCCTATCTAAAGCTCAGAAACCATGGCAAGCCAGTAACTGTAAGAGGCTTTCAGAGGCTGATGGGGTATAAGAGCCCTGGCAAGGCCCAGAGGGTTCTCGACAGACTGGTTAGACTTGGTTTTGCTGAGAGGGTAGGGACGGAGTACAAGGCTAGAGATGATCTACCCCCACAGCTAGCCATGTACACTATTATCAAAGGCTTTATAGTCCCACGCATACTGGTATACGCAGTATACTCGACAGTGACCGTGGCAGTCTATGCGATTTTGTCGACACCGCCACTATACCTCATCATATTACTAACATCAATTGTTGTCCCCTACTGGCTTGAAACAATCAAACTATACAACGCTTTAAACACATTACTAAAGAAAGCAGAGCAGTTCATATAGCGACTACAGCTCTCAAAGAAGCGATGGAGATCCAGCTGATAGTAGCACGAATTGACGCATAAACTTGTCGTTGTCAAGGATTTTATGTAAAAAGCTTTTGACCACATTTTATTTCTTGTATAGATTTATAGTTGTTGTGTTTGGTGAATACTCAGCAATGAATATCTCAAATACATATTACACTTTATTAGCAGTAGATGTGAGTTGTTTTAGAGGATGCAAAGGGCATGGACCTGCCTAGAGAGTGGGTTGAAAAAAGCCGAGGTCTTTATTAGAGAAGCTGAGAGGCACCTTGGCCTAGGCATATACTGGCTAGCATGTTTTGAGGCTCAGCAAGCTGCTGAATTATATTTGAAAGCATATACTCAAGCTCACTGCCACGCATCCATATACTCATGATATAGCAGAGCTTTTTGATGTGCTGAAGAGGCTTGGATAAATGTGCCAGAGGAGCTAGTGGTCTTACGGTGATGCGCTAACACCTCACTATATACTAGCTAGATATCCTGGAAGAAAGCCGCTCGAGTATAACAAGGATCGTGCCGAGAGGTGTATTAACCAAGCCAAGTCTATAATCAGCTGGGTGCTGAGGCATGGAGACCCCTAGAATCTACGAGATATACGCTGAGAAGTTAAAGACATACGAAGAGACCTTCAGAGAATTTGTAGAGGTTCTATGCAAAAGCGATAAAGTTGTAGAAGCTTTCCTGATTGGCTCAAGAGCAAGAGGAGACAACCTCCCCTACAGCGACTACGACATAGTCGTGGTAGTGCCAAACAACATCGATAAACTCTCAGTAGCAGAGGAGCTACGCAGATTAAGAAGAAAAAGCTTTCCTCTAGATCTAATACCACTTTACAAAGATGAGCTAGATGACCCAATATACAGCGAGATGCTGAGACACACTAAGAAACTCTGTAATAAAGTAATGGGATATAGCTGAGTGGTTTTCGGAGTTAATACTATGAATAGTTGCTTTAGCATTATTGTAACGCATTTTTATTCTGTTAGTAGTCTTTGCATCGATTTTTCATGGCCTCATACAAACCCAAAGTATATTACAAAGCTATGAGAACCGGGCTAATGATTGTACACTGCCTCATCTCAAAATTTTCATTACTAGGTATGCTTGGCTAATGGCTCTCATCACCTTCTTCGAGATCTCTGCCAGTAACCCCCATTCTCTTCTGGGGACAACACCCTCTATCAGAAGCTCTAGAGCTTTGAGTTTATCGCCTTCTTCGAGTGTATAAACTATGTTGGATTCTCCATAGCTTAGCTTAACACGATAGATTATCTCATCCCAGTCCACAACTCTTCTAAATCTTTGATAGGAAACTTCAATGTATTTGAAGATAGCTTCGGGGACATCAACAACCTCTATCAGTCCATAGCAATCCACTGCAGAATAGAGATCAACATCGATTTTTATGTTGCTAGAAATACCCTCTGTTTTTCGCTTTACTGCTAAGTAGTTGTGTAACCTAGTTTTGTAGTCATCTGCTAAGTTAGTGTTTTTCAAAATGTTCGTTGCATCTTCTTCGGCTTTGGGATTCAAAATAAAGAATATAAGAGAGCCTATATCCTCTGGCGGATATTTGTAGACATTGCCTCTAGTCATGGCTATGAGCTCTTTGCTCTCGGTGTAATAGAATTCGACGGCCTTTCTACTGTGATAACTCACCCAGAGGCTAGAGTATATCAAGCCGTGGTCTTCAGATCCGCTGATCCTTACCTCAAATAACCCATAGTATTCCCCAGAAAACACAGGTTTGCAATCTTTGCATGGAGAAGATGTTGAGAGAGACTTGGTGTCAACAGCCCATATACCCAGCATCATAAGCATTGTTACAGCATCCATTAGAGATTTGGCTATCTCCGAAGCATCGAATCCCCGATATCCATTCATCAAAGGTTTGGCAGATGTGTCCATGTCGAAACCCTACTCAATGCTGTGACATGTTTTGGCTTGGGCACCACCATCCCTAATTGTGACAAAAGCAAATATAAGTTATTGCTTCAATGAGGTATGCGAAAGATGATTAGGAGACAGTGTCCATGCCTATAGATATGCCACTATATTTGCGAAGATAATATTTTGCGTAGTCTTCTGTTACAATCTCTATATGCACATTGCTACAGATATCTATGTTAGCTCTGTCCATGATTTCAGCCTTTATTCTCCCTATCTCAAGCATTGATTGCGGTAGTGTTTTACATATAACCAGTATATCTATATCGCTTGCAGGCATGGCCCTACCCTCAGCCCTACTACCAATTAACACAGCTCTGCACCCCATATATTCAACAACAGCTCTAATCCTTTCAAAAGCTTCGTGAACATCAACATTACTGCTAGTGAGAAGCCTTACTAGCTTTTCTAGATTCGACAAATTTTATCACCTCCTCAGCGAATTTAACAAGTTCTTCGGCATCCTCCTTACTAAACTCCTTTGGAAGATACCTCGAGGAGTAGTAGGCATCCTCAAGTGTATGCAATTTATATTTGTTTGCCTTTATAAACTCTTTGAATTCGTTGCTAGCGCCAAGCAACTCCCCCACAACCTGCAACAACTTTCTAAGATTGTGTGTACGGGGAGTAGCGTCTGTGTATTCCAAGATAATAGATTTGAGGTAGAGCTGAACAGCCTGCTCAGCATCGAATACCGCACCGTCGTAGTCTCCTGCCTCAAGATCCCTCATAGCTCTAGTCAATGCATTTCTACTTCTCCTCCTATACAAGTCAACTAGATGTTCATGACTTTCCTCATCGCCAACCTCCACATCGTATTCAGCAAACATGGTGCAATCGCCCAACACCACCTTCTAGTTTTGCCAAGTTATGAACTGTTCCAAGACTTAAAAACAATTGTGGGCTCCATGCCCTCAATCTCAATGCTTTTGTAGTTACAGCTACAACATCTATGGTTGTAACTCATAGAAAAATTGATGACACCTTAACCTGGTGCTTCTAGCAATACTAGCAATAAAGCATAGCATTAATGTGAACCTCTACTTCTTAAACAGTCTTAAATGTGGTTTTAGCATCCTTGCTACGAGCAAGATATACAAATGGAATTATTGTAGTGAGATGAACTAACTGGAAACATATAACCAATGCTATCCCATTTATTGAAAGACCTTGTAGCCCAAATTATCCCTCATCCCATACTGAGCCATGCTTTTCCGCAGTTGCTGACAAGCAAAATGCTTATTTTTCTAAGAAGCCAACCCATTTTATAAGCTGTGGGGTTTGTTGGGCTGTGCTAGATGGTGGCAACATCAACTACTAGTAACAGTAGCCTCAAGAGCGAATTTCTCAGGCTTTTGAAAGAGGATGAGGAGTTTAGATATGCTGTTGCCGGTCTTATTGGCTTTGGGGAGGTTTTGAAGAGGCTTGATAGGCATGAGGAGGAGTTGAAGAGGCTTAGAGAAGACTTCTTAATATTTGTCAAGGAGCAGGAGAAGAGATGGGAGGAGAACAACAGGAGGTGGGAAGAGGCATACAAGAGGTTCGAAGCTATTGAGAATGAGTTGAAGGCTCTTAGAGAAGATTTTAATAGGCTTCATGAGAGTGTTGCGATGAAAATGAATTCTTTTGAGAGGAAGCTCATGGCGTTGGGCGCTAGATGGGGTATAGAGTCTGAGGAGGCTTTTAGAGAGGGTATGAGGGGTATTGTTGAAAAGATTTTGGGTGTTGCAAGAAC